>JAMOUJ010000001.1 GCA_027068075.1 Candidatus Aminicenantota bacterium
TTTTGGCAAGGGGAAGTAGTTATCTTACGCTTTATGTAGGAGAAGGTAGGGGGATAGGGGGAGCGTTTAAACTGAAGGGAGGTAAGGAGACGGAGATACTGTGGCTTAAGTGGCCTGAGAGTATGTTAAGAAGGAGGGCAGAGAAGCTTAAGAAATTACTCAAGGGGCCCAGGATTTCCTCAGGAGAGGAAGTTTGTAGTTTTTGGGATGGGAGTTGTGAAATTTTGTTAGATGTACAAATAAAAAACTTTATTGATTGTGAAATTATAAAAATGAGCTCCCCAGAGCAAGAGTACTGTTTCAAAGCTCAACTGGGTACAAAGAAAAGATGCGTGAAGATATCTGATGGTCACGAGGGGAGAGCGTTAGGGCTTACTTCTATTTCAATGTTTCCTTATTCGACTTGGTACGGTAATATTATTTGCGAAAATATAAATGAATGTAAAAACTCTAAAAAATGTTCATGTGCTGTTTATGCTATAAATGCAATAGTTGAATTTCAAGGTAAGATTTTAGTCTTAAGTAAAAAAGAATATTGTAAAATATATCACATCCCTCCAAACACAGAAAAATGTAATTGTGTTTACGATTCTATGTTAGCCCACGAGAATTATCACTGTGAATATGGAAAGAAATTGATAAAAGGCGAAGTGGGGAAATTGAAGGAGAGGTTAAAAGAAGCCATAAAGGAGTTCTGTGAAAAAGAAAAAAAAGCGCCTATTTGTAGTGAAGATGCAGATTGTAAAGATAGATTAAACTTATCTCTTTCCAAAGAATTAAAATCGGGCTGGAAAGAGGTTGGAGGTGATTTAGACGAAGAAGGAGCGATAAAGGAGGAATGCAAATATCAGCAAGAACACCATTGCGTATTGCCTAAATGCAAAAAAGGAGGAGATAGGCCATGAGGAAATTTTTATTTTTACTTGTGCTCCTGGGCAGTTATGGCTGCATAGGAAAGGAAAAAAGATTCACCCTTCTTTGGCCTGAGAAGGACTTAGATTTTTACTTGGGGAGGTGGAATGAGTATAAAGAAGAAAGTTTCGTCGGTTTGGGGGCTTTTGCCCTTGTTCATGTGGATACTTTGGAAGGCTCTCGTACTTTTATAGAAAGGCACTATTTTATCGATCAGATCGCATATTCTTTTATTCCCAAGGAAGAGAGGAAAATTAAAATTAAAATGACCCGAAAAATTGAGGGCAAAATCGTGAAGGAAAAGATAATTGATTATACTTGGTCATTTCCTTACTGGTTCAGGATAATACTAAAGAAAGGGCTCCCCATTTTAAGGGAAAAAGCCCATGATAAAGAAGAATTTATTTTAGAAGGGGAATTGGAAAAATATGTTAAGGAGGATAAAATCTGTTCCATATTTGACCGAGAATACGAAAATGCCCCGAAGGAGGGAATAGAGATAAAAAGGGGAAGGAAGTTGAAGAAGAAGGTAAAAGCAAGGATAAGATATATAAAAATAGACGGCGTGTGCTGGCAACTTTACGGGATTTTAGAGAAAGGAAAGCCAACATTTCTCATGGGACAAAAAACCTCCCCTTCCCGTTGCAATTGCGTTCCTGAAGTTTGCAGGCTGATGTCAAAGGTAGAAATAAAACTAAAGAAGACCCATCGTCCGGTAAAACTTCACAGATGGGCGTTTTTTAACAACAAAAAATTGAAACTTCAGGCGAAAATGGGGGTGGGGAAAGTGAAGGTAAAGATTTCCTATCCGCCCCTTTGGAAAGAGGACGAGACATTGCGTCAAGCGTGGCGTGCCATGTGGGAAGGGTGCCAGGAGGAGCTCAAGCGAGGGGAGAAGAATACGGATTATTCCCCGGAGCGCAGCGTTATGAGGGATATTTTAATGGAGGTGGAAATAGAAAAAGAAGAAGGAGAACTTGAAAAAGCCCTGGTTTATCTTTACCAACTTGGTTCCCCCAAGGGAGGTAAGCGCCTTACCTGGTTTGACTGGGCGGAGGTTATAGAGGGGGAGGGAAAAATAGAACTCTGCAACGGCGATGTTGCCCCTGCTTTGATGTTTGAGGATAAAGAATGCGGGAAGGCTTCCCTGGAGTTTTGCCTTAAAACAGAGGAAGAAATAAAAGCAATAAAAATAACCAGGATAAGGGCCAGCAACTATGCTGGGGAGGTTTGGGAAGGGAAGGTAAACCTTTCTGCGAAGATTGAAGGAGGTGAGTGATGAGGAAGATAAGCATTTTAGCCCTTTTATTGATTCTATTTACGGGGTTGTTTTATGGAGGAGATGAATGTCCTCCGCCTTCTCCTCCTGGAGGCGAAAGCGGGGGTGCTGGTGGAGAAGGTGGTAGTGGCTCGCCTGGAGGGGACCATCCTGATGAAGGCAAGATTATTGCCGGAGCAATTTTTCGACTACCTGAAGGAAAAGGGATAGGTATAGGAAACATTTACTTTAAAGGTTTCGCTAAGGAGAGTGCCATTTTGGTGCTTCGAACCAGCAAGGATGTAAAGTTTATAAGAGAGGGAGGAAATGAGCGGTTTAAACTTTTAGTTTTCCCCACAGGTGCGCTTTACGGCGAGGATGGCAACCTTGCCCTTAAATATTCCCTGGAGGAATATGTGCGAAACGGAGGGACTGTTCTTGTCTTCACCCAGCAACATGGAAGGGACTACTCTGTCCTCCCCACCCCCTCTGACCTTCCCCTTTATGCCTATGGCTGGAGGGAGGACCAGAGTTGTCTTTTCGCCAGCGCCTATCTTTCTGCGGACCATCCTGCCCTTTCTTCCCTTCGTCACAAAGTTGCCCTTATTTCCTTAGACGGATACTTTGAAAGACTCCCCAACAATGCGGTCTCGCTTCTCAAGCGGACGAAAAACTCCTATCCTGTTTTAGCGTATTACAAATACGGAAATGGTTATGTGATTTTAACCTCCATGTATGAGGACTGGGGATACATACACGGGGGAAGCACACGCCAAGGCCGTTCCCTAATCCGCGACCTTATAACCTGGGCGAAGGCGCCGGATATGGAAATTCCGGTATACACTCTCCCTGAACAGAGCGAGGGGGGAAGCGTAGATGTTTCCCTAAATCTTGAAGTTGAGGACAGCACCTCCCTTCCTGCCTCTAAGGTAAAACTTCTCTGGCTTACCCCAGACCGCTCCAGGGTTGTATATGAGGAGGAGAAGGAAGTAAATCTTCCCCCTGGGGGAAGCACGACCCTTCCTGTTTCCCATACCTTTGATGCTTCCGAGATTCCTGACAGCGACCTCGGAATTTGGCATCTGGATTACCAGTTGTATGATTCAGATGGAAACCTTATCCAGCCAGAGAGGGAAACTCCTACTGGGCGTTTCGCCTTCAGGAGGTCGGTTGAAGGGAATTTCAATCCCTCTGCCGTTCAGATTTGGGCTACAACAGATGAGGAAGTGTATTTCTACGGGAGCGAGGTTTTATTTAAGATTCACATAAAGAACAACAAGGATGAGAGCATAACCGGGGAGCTTCGGGTGAGAAGACATAACCCATGGGGAGATAATTACGAAGGTTCTTTGGGAAATTACACTGTGGAGCCTGGACAGGAGAAGGTAATTGAATGGAGGGATGAGCTCGTTCATTCTTCTACATATGATTTTTGGTATGGTAGTTGGGCTCATACTATAAGAGGAATATGGGTGAGGTGGCCTGAAGTTTCTTTAGAATATCATGGACTAAGAGAAGTATATGCAAAGAACAGTGAGGTTGAATTTGAGCTGCATTATATGAATACCATTGAATATTCTTATCCTTTCAAGTTGACCATAGAAGTCTACAATTCAAATGGGGAGAAGGTGAAGGATTTGGGTTCCTATGATTTGACCCTGGAGCCCTCCGGGGAGGGGTTCATAAGGAAGAAGTTAGACCTTGCCAGGGAAGGATTCAATGAGGGAACTTATATTATAATTTCAAAGGTATTCTATTCCTCCAATGAAGGTGATTTGCTAATAGGCAAGAGCGAGAGGAACTTTAGGGTGAGAAGTAGCAATATAGGGGTGATGCCTTATTACAACCAGCCTCCCTTGCCAGGCAATATAATAAATCTAAAAATAAAAAATTACTCCACTTTTTCTATCGCGGATGCAAAGGTAAAGATAATGCTAAAAAAGAATGAAGAGGTTTTGGAGGAATATAACAGGGAGTTTGTCCTTGGGGAAAGGGAAGAGAAAACAATAACTTACACTATTGGGAATTATGACCTTTCCCCAGGCTCATATAGAATTGAATATGTATACTTAGATACAACAGGAACCGTAAGAAAAGGCTTGGGCAGGGTATGGAATATGGGTGCTAAAATTGGATGTGGTATTTTAAGTCCTTTCTTAAAAAGGGGTGGGGGGCGTGTGCATATCGGAGGCGTTAATAATGATTTTATGCTCTCTCCTTTAAAGGCTATCATAAAAATCCCAGAAATAAATTTCACCCATGAGGAGGAGTTTCAAATACCAGAGGGATACAGAGAAAAATGGAGTAAAGTGATAGAATTGAAGATCCCTTATTCGTCCCCTTCAGGTCGTGTAAAAGTGAAGATATATGTTTTGACAAGAGAGGGAAAAGTTCTTAAATCCGAGGAAATTGGCGAGGAATTACCTCCTTATATAGCGTCTATTTATCCTGCCTTGGATAAGGAAAAATATAAGGCTGGGGAGGAAGCTCTTTTAAATTTAAGGATAAATCTCAACTCTCACTATTCCTTTGTAGGGATTTTGCCTGTGACCTTAAAGATAACTGCCTTCGGAGTGGAGCAGACTAAGGCTTTGGAATTTAATAGTGAGGGGGAAGGAGTTTATGAGGATAGATTCTCAATAAAAATCCCGGAAAATGTGGAGCCCCAAGGGTATCCAGTAGAAATTAAAATTCTTTTTCCTGATAATACTTTTTCGAAAACCTATGCCTATATTACTGTTCCCCCTCCTACCTATGAACTCATATTTCTTGGTTCTTCAGTTATCAATGTAGGCGAAGACATTAAGGTAAAATTGAAAAATGTCGGGGGAGTAAAAGGTAATTTCCATTACAAACTTTCTCTTTTGTCCATAGTGGGAGAGGAAATTGCTAAAGCCGAGGGAGATGACACATTGGATATAGGACAGGAAAGAATCTATTCCCTTGCTATTCCTCAGGCGCTCGCCGGCGGAAAATATATTTTGAGACTCTTAATATCGGACTCTGTTGCCGGAGAGACAACCAAGGAGTGGGAACTTTCGGTTTCCGGACCCGAAGTGGACCTTTTAACACGCACGGATAAGGAAAAATATTTAGAAGGGGAAACGGTAAACACTATAACCGACATAATTTCTTCTTTGGACCTTTCAGGAAGATTAAATCTTGAGATATATAGATTAGAAGCAGGGGGAACGCAAGACCTTCCTTTCTCGGATTTCCTGGAGAAGAATGAGATTTTAATGGGCGCTGAAGAAGATGGGATGTATTATCTCCTGCGCGCGCACGAACTTCTGCGCTATGTGCCCCAGGGAGAAGAACAAATCCTGTTGAAAGAAGATGAACAACGACTTTCCACCTTCTTTAAAGATGGGAATGACATTTGGGTGGGAAGCGAGGATGGAGAAATTTGGAAAATAGGGGGGAATGCCTGGGTGCTTCCAGGTGAAATATACCAGTTTGAGAAATATAATGGTCAAATTTATGCAGCCACCGATGCTGGACTCTATAAGCTTGATGGTTCTGAGTGGGTAATAGTAAAAGATGAAGCAATATATTCCCTGGAGGCCGATGACCAAAATAGACTATGGGCTGGAGGAGATGGGGTTGTCTATATGTGGGATGGAAGTTCCTGGAGCCAATGGGAGATAAACGGAGAGGTAATATTTGATATAAGTTACGATTCTGAAATGGTTTATTTCGCCGATGGGAATGCTCTTTTCGTCTTTGATGGCTCTGATTGGACAACAGTGAGTTGCAGTGATTGGTGCTCGGATTTGAAAAATGTGGAGGGTAACATTTATGTATACGATGGGACTAAGATAAAAAGATTAGAGGGCACGGAACTAGTTCAGGTAGGTGGGGAAGTTCCCTGGGATGGAACTATTTTCGTGGGTTCTTCCTTAAAACTTGCCACTTATAGAGGGATAAGAAAATTTGAAAACGGGAAGTGGGTATGCGAATTTTTGCAACATTCGCCGGGGCTTTTAAGTGAGGTCAAATCTATCACTTTTTATAATGGAAAACTCTGGATTGGAACTTCAGCAGGCGTTAATGTTTATGATGGAGAAAAATTTGAAGTAATTCTTAGAACCGCAGAGCACGAGATTGAAGAGATATCGGCCATGAATAGCGATGGGGAAAACCTCTATATTTTCACCGTAAGGGGTGTGATTGTTAAAAGTAGCACCGCTGAGACATTCATTCCTTACAGTAAAGAATGGCTTGAGATAAAAGATGCAGTGGGCTGGGGTGGAAAGGTCTGGGTACTTGAAGAAAATATTGGATGGGCTCCAGAAGAAGTCCAGGTAGTTTATAAATATGAAAATGGAAATTGGACTGAGATAAACTTAGAAGGAGGGTCATGGGTAAAGCTTGCTCCAGATAAAGAAGGAAATATCTGGGCATGCAGTCCTTCTCAACTTTTCCATGAAGGAACCTATTTGGAGAATAGAGTAGGGGACTGCTATTCCTTGGCTTTTGAGAACGGAAAAGTTTGGATAGGAGGAATAGGCAAGTTGGGAAGTTTTGATGGAGAAAATTGGGAAATTTGGGACGATGCTTTCGGAGTTCCCGCTGGGGAAGAGGTGGTTACCATATACAAAATGGGCGAAAAAATGAGTTTTGTAGCCCCTGAAGGCCAGATTCAGGATGGGGCTCACTTGAATATTATGGCAGATTTTGCCTACAACGGCACTATGTGGGTTAAGGATTCGGTAAGCTTTTACATGGACTTCCCCTATAATTGGCCAATTATGTGCGCTACAGATGGAAGAAACAGAGCTTTTATAGGTTCTCTATCAGAGAATAATTTCCGAAGGGGAGTTGTCTTTGAGGGAGAAGGACCGGGGACGTCATTGGTTTGGAGCCATCAAATAAAGGAAGTTTTGCAAGCAGGAGTTTCTAAAAACGAACAAGTTGCTGCAGGGGCTTTCCAGAGCGGAACCTACATTCTTAAAGCCAAGATTTTCAATCAACTAAATCAATTGATAAAGGAAGCCTCTTATGGCTTTGAAGTTTATAAAGAAGGAATCTCCATCCTTGTGGTTCCGCAAAAACTTTATTTCAAAACAGGGCAGCAGGCTCCCTTTAAGGTGAAATTGAGGAACGCTACACAGATTCCAGAAAATATAGAACTTACTGTCTACGCCGATGAAGAGGTGCTTCATCAGGAGAGTTTAACCATTGCTGCGGGCGAGGAAAGGGAGATATCTCTTAGTGTTTTAAGAAATGAAGAAGGCCCCGTTAAATTAAGGGCAGTGGCTCAGGGGGCTTCTTCAAACTTTGAAGATGTAAAGACTATAGAATTTCAAACCCCTGCGCTGAACATAGATGTAAAAACTCCAGAATATGCTGCGGAAAAGTCAGAGGTGGAAATAATCCTCACCAATTTGAAGAAGGTCCCTGCAACGGTTACTATTTCCTGCGAATCTCTTGGTTGGTCTGAGGAAGTTACTTTAGCCCCAGAGGAAGTGAAAAAATGGATAAAGGAAGCAAATACAGATACCGATTATACGATTGATATAACAGGGGATTGGAACGGGCAGAAGAGTTTCAGGATTGAGGAAGGGCGGGGAGCCACTGCAAATGTTGAAACTGTAAGTAATTATCCAGAGGGAAAGGTTACAATACCCTATGAGATAAATGGAAGCGGGAAATTGCCCACCTCAGGGGTGGCTGTATTCCGCCTGAGAAGGGGAGCGCAGATTATCAGGGAGGATAGACTTCCCTTTACTGTGGAGCCAGGAGACAAAATATCCGGTTCTATTTCCTATTCCCTTGGGTCTGGAGAGTATACCCTTAGCGTAGAAAGCGAATTTTTCTCCACCACAGCCTCTTTAAATGTTCTGCCGGCCAGCGGCGTTGTTAACATTCAAGTTTCCCCCGAATACAGGGAAGGGGTTGTTTCTATCCCCATTTCGATAAAGAACATTTCGCAGGTGGAAGGGAGTTTATCCCCTGTTTTCATAGTTGAAAAGGACGGGCAAGTTATATCGGAAAGGAGCGAAGATTACTTCCTTGCCTCCGGAGAACAAATTACATCCGAGTTGATACTCTCTCTTACTCCGGGTTCCTATGCGGTAAAAGTTCAGGGGGCAAATATACAGCCAGCGTCCGCTTCATTTGAAGTTCTTCCTGGTTTTGCTCTGGAGGCGGATGCTGAAGCCATTTATCCTACAGGGGTTAGGCTCAATGTGGAAAACAAGGGATGGGATAGTTTTGAGGGATATGTGCTTGTTAGAACCGAATTCGCAGAGGAGGAAAGACAGGTGCTTGTGGGCAAGGGCGAAAGCGTTTCTTTGGATATATCCCTACATACAGATAAAGCCCAATCTGGAACCTATACTGCTCAGGTTTGGCTGTTTGAAAAGGGAGGAAGAGAAATCTTTAGCAAAGAAGTCTTAGTAGAAGTAAAGGGGGCGAGGGTGAATGTGGAAGTAAGTGGAGACGAGGTGCAGGCTGGCCAGCCCATTGAAGTCCATTCAAGGCTGATAAACTCCGGGGACCGTTTCCTTGAACTCAAATATTATGTGGAATTTTCAGGGGAAATGGCAGAGGAAAGGATCTTCCTTGCTCCAGGAGAAGAGAAGGAGTTCACCCATAGTTTTCGCACAGAGGAGGATCTTCCAAGGGGAAATTATCCGGTTCACTGGAAAGTAACCGGCACAGTAAATAAACACGGCCTTTACATGGCAAAGATTAACGGCCTCAATGTGGAAGTTACACATTCCCTGGACAAGGACGCTTATAAAGAGGGTGAAACAGCTCATCTTACTCTGGAGGTTACGACAAACACCACAGAAGAGGTGGAGCTTAAGGCAAGGGCGAGTTATGAGAACTGGGAGGGAGAGAAGATATTCCGTATTCAGGGACAGGCGACGGTAGAATTTGATATACCGCTTACTCAAATTACAGGAGCAAAACTTTTCTATGGAATTTACACTTCTTCTGGAAGGAGCCTACATTTAAACAGCCTGCATATCTACAAAAGCGAGGAGGGAGAGGCTGTTTCTGTCAGCCTTGATAAGCAGAGATATTTGCCCGGAGAGACCGCTACTGCTACCATTTCTTCTCAAGGGTCAGGGGAGATAACCTTGATGGTATTTGGTGAAACCCAGACGCTGAATATTTCCCCAGGAACAACTACATGGAATTTCCTGATTCCAGAAGGGACCCCTGCCAATTCTTATGCCCTTAGATGGAGTTTTACCCCTGTTCAAGAGGGTGAGACCTTATCAGGGGAAAGAGTTTTCGATGTGGATGGAATATCCATTAAAATTGCAGATTTCACCACCGATAGGAAAAAATACAGCGCTTCAGATACTGTGAAGGCTGAGGTCCTACTTGAAAGCAACACTTCTTTAAACGCCACCTTTGAGGTCTGGCTTATGAATCCAGAGGGAGAAAGTGTTTACATCTCCAGCAACGATATAACTCTAAATAAGGGGTTGAATTCCGCCTCCTTCTCCTGGCCCATAGAAACCACAAAACCCGGTGTTCATAAAATTATATACTCCATCTCATCTGGGGACCAGATTTATGCCTCCGGGGCTCAAAGCATAATGGTGGCGGATTTGGGGCTTCTTTCCATTTCCACGGATAAATACGAATACCCCTCTGGGACAGAGCCGGTGCTTGTTAAAGTAAAAGTCTATGGGGAGGGAAGCGGGACATTAAAACTTCTCCTGGATGGGGAAGAGGTCCAGCAGAGGAGCGTGGAGGTCTCCGGGCTTGGGACTTTTGAATTTACACTTACAGAGATAGAGCCTGGAGAGCACATTCTTAAAGCGCATTTGGAGGAAGGTTCCCTTAGCGTTGAAAAAAGAGTATCTTTCATATACGGCAGCGCTCTGCCTGACCTTACGCTTCGTGTATTTTCTATAGTCAGAGTTGGGCCTGAATATACTGCTGAGGTTTTGATTGTTAATTCTGGAAAGCAGGCATCTTCCCCAACAACCGTGTCTGTTTATGAAGGAAGAAACAATCTTGCAGAGACAGCTATAGAAGCAATTCAGCCTGGGGAAAATACCTGGCTGAATATGAGTTTTTCCCTCAGAAAATTTGGAGATATAAAACTTACCTTTAAGGTTGACCCCTCTAACACTGTTAGGGAATTCAACGAAGAAAACAATGTTTCCACCGAGTATGTCCATGTAGAGCCCTTGGAAATTAAGGTGAATTCGGATAAGGATAGCTATGGTCCTGCGGAAAACATGAACGTTGCGGTTAGCATTTCCTGTATGAAAGAAGAGGAAACAAGGGGTGACCTTCAGATTTTCCTCATTAACGAGAGCAGCGGAGAAATTGTCTGGCAGCGGAAGGAAAAAGTCACGGTTCCAAGTTGGGAAACAGTAAACCTTCCCTTCATCATAAATACCGATAGTTTCCCCGCAGGGGTCTATTCAATAAAAGCTGTTTTCTCTTCTGAGCAAAGCGTAGAGGCGGAAAAATACATAGAAATTCTTCCAGTAAAGGTGCTATCCGGAGAAATAGAAGTGAAGACGAAGGAATTCTTTGCCGGACCTTTGACCCTTGAGTATATCATTCACATTAAAAACGAAGGAAATGTAGCATTAGAGAATGAGGAAGTGAAACTCGTGTTGCAAAATGAGGATGAGGAGAGAATAAAAGAAAAATCATATACGGTAAACCTTGCCATAGGAGAAAAAGAAGATATTGAAGACTCCTTGGACCTCACCCTTGAAGCCGGTAAATATGCGCTCCTTCTCATTTTCAACGAAGAGGAAATTGCAAGGACTGAATTTGAGGTTAAGGAGTCAGAGGAGACCACTCTTAGTAAGATTTGGAGGCCCAAACCATTAATAGAAAAGCTCATTTTCCCGAATATTCAGACTCAGACAGGAAAAATGGAGGAGATACTCGCATCCGCTGGGGTTTACTATAAAACAGTGGACTGGGGGAGGGGATTGCAGGAATTCAGAAAGAATCTAAATAATTTTATGCTTACGGAAACTATCATGAGGTCCAGCGAATACAGGGAAAGGATCAGGGATGGAGAAGGTATGATTTATCTAATCCCTACATTTTACTTCCTTGCTGGAAGAGAATTAACCCCGGCGGAGGAGAAAAACATAGGAAGCATTTATGCATTCCTGAAGGATATAGGAATAGAAATGAGGGTAGGAGGAAAGAAGAGCAAGCAATATGTTCTTCATTATCTGCCCAGTGGAATATCTCAGGAAGATGAAGAAATCTATACAGGAAGATATTTTGTATTTGAAACCAATGAAGAAGTGGAACCGGTAGCCCAGATAAACGGTGAAAATGTCATTATTGTGAAGCCATATGGAAAAGGAAAGATTTTGCTCATAGGGGTATATACTCCGGTGCTTTCCAAGATAGGCCCCATAATAATCTCCTCTCTGAATTACCTCCTGGGCCAGAAAAGTGAAGGTCATATCTCCAGAATTGAAGAACTGAAATTCTCTCTCTCAACCCACAGGGGAGGTAAATACATCGTAGAAGCCTCTGGAGCCCCAATTGTGGAAAGCTTACCCCAAGGCACTTACGAGGAAGATAAAGTAAAATGGAAACTTGAGTTTAGTGAACCAGGAACTAAGGAAATATATTTCTCCGTGAAGCTCCCAGATGAAGTTAAGGAAAATGTAATAAAAGTTGTGCTTTATAGAGTAGAAGAAGAAAATGCGGAAAAATTAAAGGAGGAAAGCCTTACACTTCCTGTAAGTTACACAGTAAGCGATTATACAGATCTTATCATTAATGAACTTTCCCAGTGTAAGATTTCTGAATGCAAAAGGGCAAAAAGGTTTATAGAAATGACTTCTCCTTCTATTCCACCACTGGTAAATCTCATGTTGACCATTAGGGCTCTGAATGTTTTAAGGAGTGTAAAAATAGAACTCCCAGTAAGGACGCGTATCATAGAACTCATGAGATATTACGAGATAAGAACAGTTGAAGAAGGATTTTGAGAATAAGGGGAGGATGAAAATGAGACGCAAGTTAGCGCTTCTGGGGATTTTGATAATAGGCTTTTATGGATGCAAGGACATTCCCCCTTTTGCCATTTCGGGTTCCATATTTACCATAACTGCTACCCCCTCTATAGTTACGGTGGGAGGGGAAGCCATCATAACTGTTATGGCAACAGAGCCTTCCGGGAATCCTGTCAGAGATGGGACTGTGGTGTATTTTACCGCTTCCGCTGGTGAGATAGATTCAAAGGCACGCTTTAAAGATGGTATAGCTAAAGCTATTTTTAAGGCTCCAAACTATGAAAGTGAGGTGACAATTACAGCCCAATCAGGTTCTATTGTAGCCTCTACCACCGTCTCCGTAGTCTCTAAAAAAGTGGAATATGTACTGGTGGAAGCTCATCCTTCTCACTTACCCAAAGGGGGAGGCAAAAGTAAAATAATTGCCACTGTTCTTGATGGTTCTTTTTCTCCTATAAAAGGGGTTCCTGTAAGCTTTTCCACCAGCGGAGGATACTTTCAAGGGGGTGGGGTGGCATATACAAAAAACGACGGGAAAGCTTATGATTATTTGATCACAGAAAAGACAGCCACTGTCACAGTTGATGCTGGCGGAAAAAGCGCCGAAACTAAGGTCGTAGTAGAGGGGGAAGGAAATAGTCCTCCTACTGCTTCTTTTGAGTACGAACCTCAATCCCCACGGTCAGGAGAGACGGTAGTTTTTGACGCTTCTTCCTCTTCGGATCCTGATGGTTATATTGAATCCTATTTTTGGGATTTTGGTGATGGAGAAAAAAACTCAGGAAAAGTAGTAAAGCATGTTTTCAGTTGCGATTATACAAAAAACTTTGTGGTGACCCTAACTGTTAAAGATAATAACGGAGCCACAGACACAGAAATTAAGTCCATTACGGTAATGGCTAATCAGGCCCCCATAGCCGATTTTACTTACTCTCCCTCTTCCCCCCAAAAAGGAGAGACGGTAGTTTTTGACGCTTCTTCCTCTTCGGATCCTGATGGTTATATTGAATCCTATTTTTGGGATTTTGGTGATGGAGAAAAAGGGGACGGGGAGATGGTGAGCCATGTTTATTCCTCAGCAGGGGAATATGTGGTAAAACTTACGGTGAAGGATAATGAAGGAAAAGAGTCCTATAAAGTAAAAACTATATCTGTAAGTGAGTAGGGAAAATGAGAAAATCTATTATCTTGATAATCTTCTTGTTAATTTTTACAGGGTGTGTAGCTGAGAGAGCATACAAGATGGGTGTTAAATTAGAAACTCAACACCGGTGGGATGAAGCCATTGAGTATTATACTAAAGCAGTCATCGCTAATCCTAAGGATGTAAGGGCAAGATTAGCTCTCAGCAAAGCTCTGCTTAGGGCCTCTCTTTTCCACGAAAAAAAAGGAGAAGAGTTAGAAAAGAAAAAAGAATACAGGTTTGCCCTCATTGAGTATGAGAAAGCCCTGAGTTATGATCCAAACAATCTCTCGGCGCGAAGAGGAAAATTTAGAGTGTTAAAGAAAATAGAAAAAAAGAAAGAAGAAGAAAGAAAAAAGACCCAAATAGAGTTAGCTAAAGAAAAGGCGAAGGCGAAACCTATGGAAAAAACCACTCTACAGATAGAGGGGAAAAAGAAGATATCTCTAATTTTTAAGAAAAAACAGAGTTTAAGGCAAATATTTACAGCCCTGAAAGCTTTGAGCGGAATAAATATTCTTTTTGATAAAGATTTTAAAGATATTAAATTATCTATAGAGATTGAAGATATCTCCTTGCTTGATGCTATAGGGAAATTATGTCTGCTTTCGGGCAATAAATTTAAAATCCTTGACGAAAAAACTGTTATTATTTATCCGGATACAGAATCAAAAGCAAAACAGTATAGAGAACTTGTAGTTAAAAATTTTTATCTTTCTAATGCAAAGCCGGAGGTTGTAGCAAAAGAGCTTCAGAGAATAGCTAAAATAAATGTAATTTCAATAAACAAAGAGTTAAGAATGCTTACAATAAGAACAACGCCGGAAAAAGTTCCCTTAGCAGAAAAAATTGTGGAAGCAAATGACAAAGGAAAAGCCGAGGTTTTGTTGGATATAGAAATAATTGAAGTGAATAGGAAAAGAATGAAACAATACGGGATAGAACTTTCCTCATACTCTATTTCCCAATCCCTTTCTCTCGGGGCAGAAGGGACAGAGGCAGGAGCTATCAGAGGTAATATGTTTAGGTATCTTAATTCGGGAGATTTTCTTTTCATTCTGCCTAGTCTTTTTTATAGGCTCATAGAAAACGATACTCACTCTAGGGTTATCGCAAAGCCTCAAATAAGAGGTTTAGAAGGAGAAAAGATAAATATAAAACTCGGTGATAAAATTCCCACGCCGGTTACTACTTTTGTTCCGATAGCTACCGGAGGAGTAAATCAACAACCTATCACTTCCTATCAACTTATAGATGTAGGACTTGATATAAACATCACCCCTTATGTCCATCATAATGGAGAAGTAACTATTGAAATGGACTTTTCCTTTACATTTATCACTCAACCTGGAACTTCCTATATGCCACCTTCACTTGGAAACAGGAAAGTGAAGAGTATCATAAGATTAAGGGACGGGGAAACGGCTATGTTAGCTGGGCTCATAAGAGATTCGGAAAGAACCTCTCTAAAAGGTTTGCCAGGTCTATTAAATATACCTTATCTGAGGCATCTTTTTGGGGTTACAGAAAAGGAGGCGGTTTCTACTGATATTATTTTCACCATTACCCCTCATATTATAAAGATGCCAGAGATCAGAGAAGAAGACCTATTGCTCTATAAAGTAGGAACAGAAAAAGAATTGGGGTTAAAAAAATAGGTTTATAGATTCTACTCCTTAACCTTTACTTCTAAGCGGGTTAATTTGCGATAGTAGTCCAGGGCCCAGGTGCCGCGGGGTGTTATCTTTATTCCGTAAGGGGCTTCGCCGGGCTTTGTCTCAAACTCTACAAGGCCATACTCACTCAATCTATCTATAGCCTTTCCATAGCGGGCCATAATTTTTTCAAACTCCTTTCCCCTTACGGGCGCCTTTGCCTCTTCAAGAAGTTCCAAGACTTTCATTTCCCCTTCCCTGGGAAAATAAAACATTGGGGGAATTATTATAAGTTGCCTCAACTCTTCGTGAATGTAGTAAATTTCGCTTTGAGTCAAGAAACCCGCAAAGGCGCAAGTAATTACATGGGGTTTGTAGCCTCCCGTTGGGTTAAAGACCACTTTGTAGCCTTCTTCCTTTTTCTTTTTGGCTAATCTTAAAAGAGTGTCCAAAAGGTTTGAGAGGTCCTTTTCAAATTCTCTAGCGATTTCTTCTTCGTGAGCAAGCAGAGGAAGACCTTCCACCTCCTTAGGACTAAGAACCTCTACTTCAAGTTCTTTAAGGTAAGACATCAAAACATTCTGGATAATGGCGTTGGAGGCGGTTTTGGTTCCGGTAAGATATACAGAAATATCCTGGAGTTTTATACCTCTATACTCAGCATAAGAAACGAGAGAGTTCATCTCTGCGCTATGGTCTTTGGGGCTTTCCCGGAGAAAATTAAGAAGACTCCGGAAAAAAGAGGGATCTTTTAGCTTTCTCCCCCAGAATTCTTCGTCCCCCATTTTCACATCTTGGAGGTCAGAGTGTTTCCTTTTGTAATTGGAGAGCAAACTATTCCCCACGGTCAAAATGTGAAATTCCTTCATTCTTTTCCCTCCTTTTAAATATTGACTGGGCCCTTATGACCCTACCAGCATTAATTATCTCCTCAATTCCCCAATAATTCAAACATGGCGATGAACTAAATCCCCTATAGAGCAGGGCATGGATTCTGACCCAAAGTTATATTGTTCGAAATAACAGTCCTCCGTAATGGGTCGCAATCCCCTATAGAGCAGGGCATGGATTCTGACCTTCCTGGAGTTCCTGCGGGAATATGAGCCGTGTCCCACGTCGCAATCCCCTATAGAGCAGGGCATGGATTCTGACAGGCTGATGTGTAGTGGGTCGTATGATATAAGCAGTCGGGTCGCAATCCCCTATAGAGCAGGGCATGGATTCTGACTTGAGATTTTACTTCCCTTAATCACCCTTCTGGCTTCTAGTCGCAATCCCCTATAGAGCAGGGCATGGATTCTGACCGAAGGCCCTTGAAAAATGGTATAAAAATAGAAAAAAGTCGCAATCCCCTATAGAGCAGGGCATGGATTCTGACAAGACTGGAGGTGTTCTATGAGAATAGGACAACGGTCGCAATCCCCTATAGAGCAGGGCATGGATTCTGACGATGTGTTTTAGAGTTTCTTATTGTAAGGAGTAATAATTAGTCGCAATCCCCTATAGAGCAGGGCATGGATTCTGACCCACGGCCAGTGAGGAATAGACCCTTCGTGGAGACGTCGCAATCCCCTATAGAGCAGGGCATGGATTCTGACATGAAAAAGGTGGCGAGAGAAGATCCTTCGTGATCGGTCGCAATCCCCTATAGAGCAGGGCATGGATTCTGACTAACCTTCTATTTCAAAGACGAAGTTCCCAGAAGTTACGTCGCAATCCCCTATAGAGCAGGGCATGGATTCTGACAAGGTTAGGGAGGTGGAAAAATGATAATTTATGTGAATAAGTCGCAATCCCCTATAGAGCAGGGCATGGATTCTGACCTAAGATTTTAAGATGCTGATAGGTAAATAAGATTCGGTCGCAATCCCCTATAGAGCAGGGCATGGATTCTGACACATGTTCCAGGTAAGATCCCTTGTATTTGTTTCCGGGTCGCAATCCCCTATAGAGCAGGGCATGGATTCTGACGAAGGTGCATTCAACCGTAGAGTTGAGGTGGTAAGGTCGCAATCCCCTATAGAGCAGGGCATGGATTCTGACGGAGGATGGGAGGCTTAGTCCTCCCCTGCCCAATTCTGTCGCAATCCCCTATAGAGCAGGGCATGGATTCTGACGAAAATGAAACACCTGTAAAAATCTTTTTCGCCAGGTCGCAATCCCCTATAGAGCAGGGCATGGATTCTGACACTCGTGGAAAGTTTTCGGTCCACTGCTTTCGTGGAAGGTCGCAATCCCCTATAGAGCAGGGCATGGATTCTGACC
>JAMOUJ010000002.1 GCA_027068075.1 Candidatus Aminicenantota bacterium
CGGCCCCCCCTTAGTGGGGATGTCCTCAAAGACAACAAGCCTTCCCTCTTTTATCGCCTCCTTGACCGCCGACTTTGACCATTCCTTCCCCTCTCCTCTGCGCCACAACTCCCTCCCCTCCTCATCATAAACCACCATCATCCTCACTTTTTCCAGCATCCCTGACCTCCTCAAGAAAATATTTTATACCGCATGCTTTCCTCCGTCAAGGAAAAGAACCTTGAAGGAAGGGCTGTAGCGGAGGAAGGAGAAGGCCTCCCTGTGGGAGATGGCAATTATTATCCGGTCTTTGAATAGGTGCCAGACCCTCTCTTCTATTTCCCTCTGAAGGTCCGGGGGAAGGGAGGAGCCTGCCTCATCAAGGATTATAACATCAGGGCGCTTCAAAACTGCCCTCGCTATTGCAAGACGCTGGCGCTGACCTGCCGAAAGACTGAGACCCCTCTCACCTACCACCGTGTTCATACCCTCAGGAAGGCTCTCTATAAATTCCATCGCCCCTGAAAGGCGAGCCGCCTCCTCTATCTCTTCCTCACTCACACCCTCCTTCCCAAAGGCTATGTTCCTCTCCACTGTATCATCAAATAAAAAAAGGTCCTGCGAAACATAACCTATCCTCTCACGAAGCCACTTCAAATCCAGATCCTTCAGCGAGACCCCATTGTAAAGTATCTCCCCCTCGGCGGGCCTGTAAAGACCAAGCAGCAACTTTACAAGGGTGCTCTTTCCCGCACCCGAAGGTCCCTTTATAAGAAGAACTTCACCCCTTCTGATTTTAAAATTCAGCCCTTTAAGTAAAGGCCTGCGCCCATCATAACTGAAACTTAAATTCCTCACCTCTATCTCGTCTATCCGAGAAAGCCTCCTTTCCCCTCCCTCCTCAGGCACAACCCGCAAAAGCTCCTTCACCCTCTCCCACGCCGCCCGGGCATGTTGTATCATTATGGAAAAGGATGAAATCCTCTGCGAGGGTCCGTAAAGATAGTATAAATAACCCTGAAACGCAAATAATGTCCCTATGGTCATGGTTCCCGAAAGTATCTGTTTTATTCCAAAATATAAAAGCAATCCCTCCCCTGCGTAGGAAAGAGCCATTACTATTCCCTGATTCTTGTAAACCACAAGGTTCTGATTTATGCTTTTTTCCATGTAGCGCCTCAACGCTTGGCTGCATTTGGCTTTGCACTCCTCCTCCCGGGCGTTCTCCTTCACCTGGCTTATCCCCATAAACACATCCGAGAGAACCCTCTCCACCTTCGCATTCTCCTCCATAACTTCCTTAGTCGCACCTTTATAACGCTTCGCCCAATAAAGGGAATTGGCTATAAAAAATGGCACAGGCACAAGGCATACAAGGGTAAGGGACGGATTGAGTTTAAGCAGGATACCTATCCCTATGGCGAATCTTAAAATATCGGTTGCCGCAAGAACCAAAGAGTGGGAGAAAAGAACCTGAAGGCCCTCTGTATCCCTCCTTATCCTTGAGAGAAGCTCCCCTGTCTGGGTGGAGGAGAAAAAGCTCAGCGGATAGGAGAGAACCCTTCCCACAAGCTCGCTCTGCATGTCCGTAATTATGATGTGCTGTGCCTTGAAGAAAAGAAGGTCTTTGAGGTAGGAAATCAGGACAAAGGATAGGGTAAAGGCTGCGAAGGCTGCGATGGCTATGGGAAGAAACTCAGCCTTTCTCTCTCCCACAACTTTGTCTATGGCGAATTTGGAGATAAGGGGAAGGGGTGAGGAAAGGAGGGTTACAAGAAGGGTAAGAAGGATGGGGAGGGTTAATTTTTTCAGATTAACTTTAAATAAAAATAAAGGCCCTTTAGTCTTTCCATTCACCTTTGTATGGGTCATATTTACAATAAGGAGATGGAGAATATAAATCTCCAGTTTCCCTTAAAGGAATTTCTCTGCAATCAAAACATATATATCTCAACTCGCAGTCTTTACATTTTTGTATCTTATCTTTATTAATATGCCAATAATATTGCAATTTCCTTTCTAATTCATTGGGAAATTTATTGTTTCTTAACCTTGCAATTTTTATAGAACTATATATACATGGCTTTACAAAACCGTCTTTTGACAAAGCGATTTTTTTCCCCAACAAGTATTGAAAATCATGTTGAACTTATAAAAATTTAGTTCTACTTTCCCAAATTCACCTTCTATATGATTTATTTGTATACAATTTTTAAAATTCTTTGTTTTCCTTTCTAACTTTACCCCCAATTTTAAAAGCGAACGGAGTTCTAAAGGACAGGTTTTCCCATAATAAGTTATTTTACTGATCCCGAAGGTTTCTATAATGCTTTTTACTATAGCTAAATCAACTCCCTCCTCTATCTCTAACTCTATATTTTCAAATTCCTCTTCTTTTGGTTTAATCTCAATATAAGGAACCCATCGATTTTCTTCAATACTTATTATAAGTTTTTCTTTTTTTAGAAATTCCAATATTCCTTTTATTCTTTGATATTTTCTTTCATAAAAATGTTCTAAATAAGAGTTTTTTATTTGATATACATCTCCTTTCAAAAAGTCAACTATCGCAGTATTTACCGGCCCCCTTTCCAAAAAGACAAACTGATGGAATTTCCAAACTTTCATTTCAGTTTGAATTTTATTATTCTTGTGGTGAATATATCAAGTTCTTCGTCCCAATCCTGGTATATGTAAATGCCTTTGTCAAGATTTAAGAAATTCCTATAAGGAAGCTGGCCATGATATGTTCCTGTGGCCTGAAGAAAAACTTTTCCGAAGGGAAGCCAAAGACTCTCTAAATAATTTCCTGTCTCTGCCTCTATAACATCTATTCGGTATTTTTTCTCCTTAACATTCACGAGTGTAACCAACCCTAATTTTCCCTTTCCAACATCAAAAATGGTGAAAAAGCAAACTGGTGACGGGTAAGGTTCATAGATAAATTTATAACCATGTTCAAGAAGCCACCGTGTGTAATTGCTTTCTGGAAAAAATTTACTAATTTCTTCTGCTTCTTTTTTAGAATATTTTTTACACTTCAGATAAGGGAGATGAATTATCACTTCTTTCCTCGTCGCTATTTTGTAATACCTATATTCTTTCTTTTCTCCGTAAAAATAATATAGACTTCCCTCTTTTTCAAATCCGAAAGGGGTTACCCAAAGCACGGGTTGGTAAATATTCTTATTTTTTTCCGTATTTTTGTAATAATTATCTTTTGCCTCAAATTTCACTAATTTCTCCACCAATTTGGGTTTTCTGTTGGGAATTATTTTATATATTTCCCCGCTTATTTTGTTTATCTTTCCAGTGAAGTTATTTATCCCAATGAAAAAGTAATAGGAACCATCTTTTTCAAAAAAATCCAAAAAATACCTTCTTAGGGAGTGAAACATAACTGGATACAAAAATTTGAAGTTTTGGTCATAAACAAGTATTTTTGTAAAAAGGTCAACCAAAAAATATCTTCTCTTTACATATTTCATAAAGAAAAGGGCTGACATTTTATCAGGAAATTCCTCTCCCCCAGCAGAGACCCTCAGAACCCTTTTGGGCTGCAATTTGGTTAAATCATAAATTATTACTTTATGATATTTTTTTCCACTTAACTCATCTTCAAAGTAAAGCTCTCCTTTCTCAAAGTTTACCCCTAACAAATACCCCTTCACCTCTCTTTTTTCAATATCTACACACTCTTTTATGGTTAAGCCGACACTTTCTCCCCTTCTTTTCTCCACATTACGCTCTTCAAGACAGCCTAACAACCAAAATATCAAAAATAAAACAGCAAATTTCCTACTCATCTTCTAACAACTTATTTTTAATTTTAACATATAATTCCAAAATTTTCAAAATTTTTTCTTTTTTCTCCTGACAAAAGTCAGGATCAATAGAAAAGCCGGTTTTATCTGCAAAAGTAGCATAGCACCTATTACAAAGAAATCTTACGGGACAAGAGAAACACTTCTCTTTTATTAAATTTTGAAAAATATCTATTATCTCAGACATTCTCTTAAAATCCAAACCATTTCCAACCTGCCCGATTGGAAGATTATTCCCCATCTTTTCGCAAATATAAAATTTGGCATCCGCTCCTATATAAATTTTATCTGTAAACAAACAAGAATTTGCTAAAAATGTAAAGTTTTTTTTTCCTATATCTTCTCCTATTTTCATAACAGTATTTAATATTTGCTCTTCAATAGGTTTAATTTCCCTTCCCTTTTTAATTTTACAGATTATTTTATCCAAAATCGTCAGAAAGGATTCTTGGAACTCTTTTCTTTTATTGGAATAAAAGTCATAATAGCTTGTTTTATTTGAATTTACAAATCCTAATAATATCGGTATTTCGGAAATCAATCTATCCGAAATAAAAAAATCATAAAGCTTTTGAAACGATAAATCCATAGAAAAAACCGTAGATATAGTAACATTATGTAAAAAATATTTTTTGCTTCTTTCTTTTATCAATGCAAGATTCCGATAAACTCGGTCAAAACTTCCTTTTCCTGAAGGAAAAACCCTTTTCATGTCATGATTTTCTTTAGGGCCGTCTAAACTTATCATTAACTTGAAATCGTGTTTAATAAAAAAATCTAAAATTTCCTTAGAGAGCAAAGTTCCATTTGAAGTTAGATAAAATTCCAATTTCCAATTATTGAATTTTTTGAGTAAGTATTTAACTATTCTTGTCATCCGGTCAAAGTATAATAGCGGCTCTCCACCATAAAACCCTATATGCAGCCTTTTATTTCCCCGACCTTTCAATAGTTCAAAGATAAAGTCAATTGCCTCTCGAGCGGCCCTTTCTTCTAAAGTTCGGAAAGAATGATTTCTATGAAAAGGATAGAAATCTCCATATACGCAATATTTACATCTCATATTGCACGCTTGAGTTATTTCAAACACTATTTGCTTCAAGTGTTTCATTCTTATTTTTAACTCTTTCTCGCTGAAATAGACTCGTTCTATTTTTATTTTATTGCTGTGCTTCAAGAAAAGGGTTAAAATTTCTTTATTTAGAAGTTCGTTATGATCTGGTAAATAAAAGTAATCTTTTATTTTTATAACTTTCATCCTACATTTTTATTTTTTCTCCGGTCTCTTCCACTATTTTGCTTTTAGTATTTTGCTTTAAAACGACAAGCCCCTTCAATACATTGCAGGATAATCTCGCATAAATACATCTGAGTTTGGCCTCCAGCCACATACCCGACATGCACTTTTACACATTAACCTATATTCATGTTTTCTCCGATGAGTTTGTTTTTTTACCGACAGCTTCTTCATCATACACCTCCTTATAGTTTTTTTCTTGCCCCCTCAGGGGTCGGACCTGAAAGGGGCATTTTTATTATAGCAATTTCCATGCCAAATTTCCCAACCCATTGCCCCCGCTCTATAAGCCTTGTTAAGCAATGGCTGAAATATTGTGGTTACGGAGTAGCGTAATTTTTTGTTTAGTCTTTCCTAAAATGTGCACCCTAAATCCAATGCAGAATTGAATTTATCTTAGTTACGACATAGCGTAACAAAATTACGGGCTTCCGTAACTTTCCTCACGGCTTAAGGCTCTGCTCATGGATGAATCTCATAAATTTGTGGTATTCTTCCGGGGAAAGGTTGACCATTTCACACAGTTCCTTCCAACACCACCCTGACTTTATAAGACCACGGCGGAGAAATTCTTTAACCTGGGAACGATTCAAGTCCCTGGCCAAAAATGGTTTCTTTACCACCTCCCAGAAATTCCCTCCCCGCTCTATCTTCGCCCAGAGTTCATCTATCTCATCCTTCTTTTCTTCAGGCTCAGCCCTGCGGAAAAGGGAAAGTTCCTTCTCCACTTCCTCCGCAGAGACCTCCTCAGGTTCCCTCCTTGCCCCTAACCGCTGAAGAAGCGTCAAAAGTTCACGAACATTCCCAGGAAAGGAATAGGCTTTTATACGGGAAAGAGCCCCCTTGCTGAGCCTCCTTCCACGAAGTAGCCCCCCGTAATACTCCAATAGCGCATCTATGTCTTCCTTCCTCTTCCTAAGAGGAGGTATCACTATGTGATGCTGGCTCAGGCGGTAAAATAGATCAGGGCGAAGACGCCCTTCACTTATGGCTTTCCCTACAGCCCGGTTCGTAGCAGCTATTATCCGAACCTCAACGCCCCTTTCCCTCGTCTCCCCAAGACGCCTGAACCTCCCTGTCTCTACAAAGCGAAGTAGTTTCCCCTGAAGATCTAAGGGAACCTCGGTTATTTCGTCTAAAAAAAGCGTCCCACCTGCCGCCGCCTCCACAAGTCCTATCTTCTCCTCCTTCGCATCGGTAAAGGCTCCCCTCCTATGGCCAAATAATTCGCTTTCAAACAGGGAATGGGGAAGAGAAGCACAGTTCACATGGACGAATTTCCCTTTATGCTCTGATACCTCGTGAATAAGTCTCGCAACGACCCCCTTTCCCGTCCCTGTCTCCCCCTCTATAAACACATGGCCCCCTTGCGCAGCCTCCAATATCTTACGCTTCACCTCCTCCGCCGCAACGCTTCTTCCTACAAACAACCTCCCAGCCTCCTTCTCCTTCTCCTTCTCCTCCTCCCTTATCACCCACCTGGCCATACCAACTATCTGCCATATCTCCTCCTGGCTGAAACGGACCTTCTCACCTGAGTCAAAATATACATAAAACCTCTTTCCTCCTTCCTCCACTGGAATAACTACTACCGACTTCAGAAGAAGCCTCACCGCTGTCTCCGGCCCCCCCTTAGTGGGGATGTCCTCAAAGACAACAAGCCTTCCCTCTTTTATCGCCTCCTTGACCGCCGACTTTGACCATTCCTTCCCCTCTCCTCTGCGCCACAACTCCCTCCCCTCCTCATCACAAACAACCATAAGCCTGACTTTTTCCAGCACTCCTGACCTCCTCAAGAAAATATTTTACGGCAATTGCCCTTGCCGGTCAAGGGAAAGAACTTTGAAGGAAGGGCTGTAGCGGAGGAAGGAGAAGGCCTCCCTGTGGGAGATGGCGATGCTATCCTTGAAACAAAAGATAAAAATAATAGAACGACCATTTCCGGGTCTAAAGCCATAGGAAGTATTTTCCGAGGAGCAAGAATAAAATAAAAACCAAAGAACTAAAAACAAAATTTTCCTTTTACCAGCCATAATTTTTCCCCATCGTCTAACATACCTACGAAGTTTTTGCCCCTTAAGTTAAGCATCTCAATCTTACTTCTTCCCGAAAAATATCTTATCCTGGAATGGTTTGGGTTGAAATATTCATAAAAGTAAACTTTTTCATAACCTAATCGGTAAATTACCAAAATCCAATTTCCACTTCCCAACAATTTATACACATTAGTCCACTTGCTCATCCACTTTCTATGGGCTTCGTCATCAAATTTTTCTACACGATACTTGGAAGGCATGGGTTTGTAAAAAGGAGGATTAAACTTCACTTTTCTTTCAAATGAACATTCCTTAGAAAAAATTGAAATCTCATTAAGAATGCTCTGATTTGCCACAATGTTTCCATTTAAAACCAAAATATTTCCTTCATTTACATTAAACTTTTTCATTAAAGGTATAAAATATCTTTTTCCACAAGCCTTAACAATTTCGGCCTTCTCTAAATCTAAGATCTTTACCAAATTATCCTTCCAGTAGGGATTTATAATCACCAACCAGTTTCTATTTATTTGGAAATCATCAAAATAAAAAGGGGATCCCAAAGAAACTCTTTCCAATTCATTGTTTTCTGAATTAAGTTTATAGATATAACTTAAAGGATAGTAGGAATTTATCCAGCACGCTTTCCCCGTGCAATGGATTTTGTTTGGGGCATATACTTCTTCAGGCCCTACTCCTTCATTTATGATTTTTTCTAATCTTTCTCCTAATGTCACTTTCCAGATTCCATTTCTAACAAAGAAAATAGTATTTTCGCTAATGCTCGCCCAATTGTAATAAAAATCTCCTTTTCCTATCATCAATTTTTGAATAATTTTAATAGACATCTTTTTATAGACTATCTTTTCTTTCCTACATGAAATTGCCACTGTTCCTATTAATAGGAAAAAAAGGAGGGAGGAAAACCTCCCTCCTAAATTTTTATTTGACAAGATCGCCTCCCCACTTACAATCATCCCCTGGCGAAACACATCCTTTGTGACTCCCATCTTTGCCATATACCCAATGTCCTCTTCCACTGTCACCAAGTGCTCGCCATCCTAAAAAACCTAAAGTCAAAAGTAACAAGAGTAAACTTAGAATCTGTTTAAGTTTATTCATCATACACCTCCTTATAGTTTTTTTCTTACCCCCTCAGGGGTCGGACCTGAAAGGGGCATTTTTATTATAGCAATTTCCATGCCAAATTTGCTAAATCCCAAAAAAGTAAATAATACAATGCTTTTTAGCCAAAACTAAAATATCCGGGGTTAGACTGTTTCCTAACTGCTTGACTTCTTTTTACATTATCTCGCATCAAAAAGCCTTTCTATAAGCCGTTTCTCGTCAGTTAGAAAATAATCTAACTTTCTTAGATAATAGCCTAACTTCAGGGCTTAAGTTTGTAGTCGTGAAGGAAGGTCATAAATTTATGATATTCTTCAGGGGAAAGGTTGACCATTTCACACAGTTCCTTCCAACACCACCCTGACTTGAGAAGACCACGGCGGAGAAACTCTTTAACCTGGGAGCGATTCAGGTCCCTGGACAAAAATGGCTTCTTTACCACCTCCCAGAAATTCCCTCCCCGCTCTATCTTCGCCCAAAGAACCTCTATCTCATCCTTCCTCTCTTCAGGCTCAGCCCTGCGGAAAAGGGAAAGTTCCTTCTCCACTTCCTCCGCAGAGACCTCCTCAGGTTCCCTCCTCGCCCCTAACCGCTGAAGAAGCGTCAAAAGTTCACGAACATTCCCCGGAAAGGAATAGGCTTTTATACGGGAAAGAGCCCCCTTGCTGAGCCTCCTTCCACGAAGTAGTCCCCCGTAATATTCTAAAAGCGCATCTATGTCCTCCCGTCTTTCTCTCAGTGGAGGTATCACTATGTGATGCTGGCTCAGGCGGTAAAATAGATCAGGGCGAAGACGCCCTTCACTTATGGCTTTCCCTACAGCCCGGTTCGTAGCAGCTATTATCCGAACCTCAACGCCCCTTTCCCTCGTCTCCCCAAGACGCCTGAACCTCCCTGTCTCTACAAAGCGAAGTAGTTTCCCCTGAAGATCTAAGGGAACCTCGGTTATTTCGTCTAAAAAAAGCGTCCCACCTGCCGCCGCCTCCACAAGTCCTATCTTCTCCTCCTTCGCATCGGTAAAGGCTCCCCTCCTATGGCCAAATAATTCGCTTTCAAACAGGGAATGGGGAAGAGAAGCACAGTTCACATGGACGAATTTCCCTTTATGCTCTGATACCTCGTGAATAAGTCTCGCAACGACCCCCTTTCCCGTCCCTGTCTCCCCCTCTATAAACACATGGCCCCCTTGCGCAGCCTCCAATATCTTACGCTTCACCTCCTCCGCCGCAACGCTTCTTCCTACAAACAACCTCCCAGCCTCCTTCTCCTTCTCCTTCTCCTCCTCCCTTATCACCCACCTGGCCATACCAACTATCTGCCATATCTCCTCCTGGCTGAAACGGACCTTCTCACCTGAGTCAAAATATACATAAAACCTCTTTCCTCCTTCCTCCACTGGAATAACTACTACCGACTTCAGAAGAAGCCTCACCGCTGTCTCCGGCCCCCCCTTAGTGGGGATGTCCTCAAAGACAACAAGCCTTCCCTCTTTTATCGCCTCCTTGACCGCCGACTTTGACCATTCCTTCCCCTCTCCTCTGCGCCACAACTCCCTCCCCTCCTCATCACAAACAACCATAAGCCTGACTTTCTCCACCATCTCTGCCTCTTCTAAGTCAAGACAATATTTTACGGCAATCGCCTCCCCCCGTCAAGGGAAAGAAGTTTGAAGGAATGGGTGCGACCAAGGAAGGAGAACGCCTCCCTGTGGGAAATGGCGATGATTATGCGGTCTTTGAAGAAGAAAAGCCTTCTTAATGTAGAAAAGAGGAGAACAAAGGATAGGGTAAAGGCTGCGAAGGCTGCGATGGCTATGGGAAGAAACTCAGCCTTTCTCTCCCCCACAACCTTGTCTATGGCGAATTTGGAGATAAGGGGAAGGGGTGAGGAAAGGAGGACGATTACAAAAGTCAGAATCGAAGGAAAAATCAAAACTCTTAGTCTTTTCAAGAAAATTTTTTTAAACATCCCTAAGCCCTAAGTCCATAACTACTGATTCAGGAGATTCCTCGTAAATAATCTCCCACTGATTTATTGATACTTTCTTTAAAATAAAAACCAAAATCCCCATCGAGAAATAAATAAGGAGAAAGTATGCCTCTTCTCCTGAAGCCAACTTTCCTATGAGGCCCAAAAGATAGGTGTAAATGTAAATACCCAGAGTATAGAAAAACCAGAAAATATGAAGTTTCATTTTCCCTGGAACGGTCAAACAGGAAAAAGGAATTTTCCTGAATTTTATAAAAGCCAATTCAAGAAGAACCAAGGAACTCAAAAGCCCATAAAAACCTTCCATAAGGGCGAGTTTAGTTCCCCAGAGAAAGGAATATAGAACTGAAATGGTTAGAAAACTGGGAAAAAGATAAAGAAGGAAGATGGATTTTTTTATCCCTTTGAGATAATCGCCCTTTTGCTCATTTTCCGTTACTCTGAAAACCCAGTTACCCTCAATGAACCAGGGGATATTTATTACCATTCTAAATCCGAGGACTATGGCAAGAAAACACAGGTGTATGAATTGATAAAAAAATGTAGACTGGACTAAGCCAGAATATAAAAGCCCTGCTATTTTTAAACTAAAAATCCCCACCACTGCTGATATATAGAAGGAAAATACTAAACGGTGTCTTCGGCTTCTGCCCATTACTGTCTTTATAAATTGAAAAATTGCCCTTTGAAGAGGAGTCGTAAAGAACCATCTGTTCAAAATAGACTCTAATTTACTTACCATTGGGGAAAGGTGGATTGCTTTTCTTGACATAACTCTTATTACCTTTCTGTAAAGGAGAAAATATTCAAGGATGAAAATTAGCATTAAACAAACTATGGCACCGAGTCCCTTAAGAAAAAGTCCATAGAAAGCCTTTCCGTTTATTCCCACTATTTCCTCGTATAATCCTGTGAACCATGTAGGAGGGAAAAGGGAAATAGGAAATTTATTTACATTCGCAAGGGAAATTTCAGAGTATAATTTATTAAAAACTCCGAAAAAGGAAAGGAAAAGAACGATAGCCAGTGCTTGAAAATACACAGAGAATTTTTCTGCTTTTCTTTCTCCCATTACTAAAATGAGAAGCCCACTAAGGCACATTATAAACAGAAAGACGAACAGATTTGAGGCAAAAACGCTTATCCCATGGGCAAAGGAAATCTTAAGAAAGAGTCCTATAGAATTTCCATAAGCCTTCGCCCTCCCTAAGCCGAAAATAGGGGAGGAAAAAATGGTCATGGAAAATGTAAAAAGGCCCACAAACCCTGCTAAACTGAGAAGTTTAGAAGCAAATATGGTAATTCCCTTTATGGGAAGAAGGGAAAGATTGGCAAGGTCGTGTTTTTTGAGGAAGATTTCATCCCATTCTATCAAGGAAACAAGTCCCATTATAATCATAGAGAAACTTAAAAATATTAAATTTTCCTTCCACGATGTATCCCTCATCCCAACCACATACGGGAAAAGAAGGGGGGCTACTATGTATTTCAAATTTTCCCAATAGGCAAGAGCACCGCTTACAACTGTCAGTATGCTTAACAGGGAAACCACTTTTGCCATGGCGGCTTCTTTAAAGGGAATCGTTTCGTTTTGGAAAAATCTATTAAAAAAATGAAAAGTCAAGATTTTAAGCGCCCTCATCTTCTCCTAACTTTTTAAGAAATCTTGAAGCGATCTCTGCTGGGTCCATTTCAACCACAAGATTTTTAAAAACATCCTCCAAGGAAGCGCTCCTTTGAAGTTCCTTTAATTTTTCCACCTTTTCATCTGCGAGAATCTTCCCACGATTTATTATTATCACCCTTGAGCACAATCTCTCCACAACCTCCAGAATGTGGGAAGCATAGATGATTATTTTTCCCCTGGAAGCCAGTCCTTTTATGATTTCCTTTAGGATGAACACTGTAAAGGAATCAAGACCGGAAAGAGGTTCATCAAGAAGGATAATTTCAGGATTGTGAATAAGGGCAGAGGCGATTAAAACTTTTTGCTTCATACCTTTAGAATAACCATCCATGGAAAGATGCATGTAATTTTCAAGGCCGAGAAGGGAGAGCATGGCCTCCGCCTTTCTTTTAAGCGCCCTTTCCTCAATTCCCCGGAGCCTTCCCACAAAAAGGAGATACTCATATCCGCTCATATATGGGTAAAGGGCTGCATCCTCAGGAACATAGCCAACCTTTGCTTTGTATGAATAAACATCATCCCCCACTTCCTTTCCGTTAAAAAGAATCTTTCCTGCGGTGGGTCTCAATATCCCAGCAAGGGCTTTGAGGGTGCTTGTCTTGCCAGCTCCATTGGGTCCTAAATAACCGATTATTTCCCCGCCTTTCACCCGGAAACTTACATTATCCACCGCCCTCAAAGCGCCATATCTAATTTCTAAGTTTTCTACAATTAAGCCCTCCATTTTCCACCTTTTTTCAGTAAAAACGATGTTTCAAAACATCCCATATTCTCTCCTGTATCCCACTTTTTTCTAATAATCTAATAAAATGAAAATAGCCATTCATACGAGAAAATTATATTAACATTCCTAAAACGTGATATGCAAGTAAAGATTCAAGGCAAGAACTGCGAGAAAGAGAGGGGATTATTGCTACATATGGTATACAAGTCCTACACCTCCCCAAAAGAGAGGTGGGTCGTTTTCAAAAATCATGGGGGAGATAACTGCCCTGAGCCAAAGTTTCTTAGATACTCTGCGCCTCAATCCGGCAAAAACTGAAAAGATGAATTTCTCTCTTTCATGGCCAGGAACATATATGGCCCCTGCACCAAACTCTGTCTTCCAATTGCGGCCTCCCCATATAAATCCCATATTGAGGGGAATAGAAAAATAGGCCTCTTCCCCTGGAACTATGGAAAACCCTGTTCTTACAAAGAAGGACTCAGCAGTCCTCTCGTATTGGATAGAACATAATCCTGCCTCTCCTCCCAAGGTAAAAAGCAGTCCATTAGCCTTAAATAATGCAGGGATTAGAAGCAGAAGAAAAAGGACCCTGAGTTTCCTCATTTTTTAACCTCCACGGTTTTTACAAGGTTTAAAATTCATCCACATCCCATCTTTCAAGATAGATTTTTTCTTCATTTTCGTCTTCTCTAATTAAAAATAGATAACCATTGCGAAAATACTTTTTTACATAATGTAAAAAGCCAGACTGGGAAAAATAAATAAGAGAAAAACAGGGAAGCATAACCTTACCCAAAGGTTTAAGGTCCCAAGTAAAATAATCACCTTCTGAGAATTTCTCACAATTCCAGGTGTATTTCTTTCTCCTGACTACTATGAAACCTTTCTCCAAGGGAACAAACCTGGAGGCAGGATAAACATAATCTGGAAGGCCAACTTTCTTATTCCCCCAGGATAAATTGCTAACCCATTCTCTTTCTTCTGCTGAGGCGGTTGGAATTTTCTTAAATTTCGCTTTCACTCCTTGCTTAGTCATATTACTCTTAATTTTCAATATATGGAGGGGAACATTTTTGCCATACCATTTACAAATCATTCTTAAACAAGTGGGTCCGCAATCAGAAGAGTCGTATTGCATTTCGAAAGGAAAAGTTTTAAACTTGAGGAACTTCATTTCCAGGCGAAAATATATAGATAATTATCATTGGCGAAAACAAATTTTTTATTGTTATATGACTTAAAATATAAGATTTTCTCTTCTGTATCAAACTTGATTTTTTCTACATTAATTATTTTCCCCCTGCCTTGATCCACCTCTCCCAAGTAAAAATGAATCTTTTCCTCTTTTTTATCCCTTATTAAGATATAAATCTTATTCTCTTTCTCTCTCTTAAATAACCAGAATTGACTTGACTTAGTTGATTTTATTCTCGTTATTACATATTCCCCTTGATAAATTTTCTTGATAAAGGCTTTATTTTTCTTCAACCAGGAGAAATTCGTGCTTATTTTGCTAAGAAGCCTTCCCTCTATAGAAAATATTCTTAAAAAATCAGGTTGGTCATAAACAATATATATATATTTTCCATCTGCTATCATTCTTCCTTCCCCATATTCTCCTCGCAAAAACATTAATTTGCTTCTGTCTTCAATTTTAAAATCGAAAAATCTTCGCAGCACCCTTCTTGTTGATAAATCGTAAAGATATAATAAATTTATTTTTCTAACTTTATCTTCTAAAACAGGAGGAATATTCCTTAAAATCAAAATTTTATCCTCGTTCACCGGAACTACCTGAGAAGGATAATATACTTTGTGCTTTATTCTACCGATAAATCTACATCGCCTATTTTTTATCTCCACTATGTAAAATTCACTTGGTCCATTTAAGAATAGCACTCTTTTATTATTTAAAAAGAAAAAATTATAAGGATACTTCAATTCGCATGGACCTTCTCCTTTTCTCAACAACTCTGTTGGCCTTTCTTTCTTGGTTGAAATTTCCCAAAAGTTTCCTTTCTTTATTGACAAAACATATAGTTTGCCAGAGTAAAGCTTGATCTTGTCTATAGAAGGAACGACGACCAAATTATTATTGAGGAAAGCTTCTATTTTTTGTTCGTAATGAAGGGTTAATCCCCATAAAGAATTAAATAGAGATAAAATAAGGAAAAATCTCTTACATTTTTTCATCATTTCTCTCTCCTCCTATTATTGAATTAATAAAAAAAACCAAAGGGTTTTGATATAGATACACCCAGCCTTATTTATTTGGTTATATGAATTTATTCCATCGATAACACACCCACCTCTGCAAAATCCTACTATGGGACATTTAAGGCAATTTTTAATTATAGTCTCCATTCTTTGTTTCATAAAACTTATCTGACGCTTAAGTAGAAAGCTATCAAAAATGTTTTTTATATTATCCCCTGAGATATAAGCGCCTGGAACATATTGACAAATATAAGAAAACATATCTCTTGAGATGTTATAATAGAGAATTGATTGTCCTATATTGGCACCTAACCCGTTGCAAAAAGGGGCATATTTTAAAAAAGAACCTTTTAGAACATTATTAAATAAGTCAAAGATATTATCAGTTATTAAAAAATTCTTCTTAGAGCTATAATCCACTAACTCAAAAAATTTAAAAGCTATTTTTTCCCCTTCGCTTTCTTCTTTTCCCAGCAGATTTGGCGAAATTCTTGCGGAAGAAAATCCTATTTTTTGAAAAAAACCTATTTTTTCTTTATCAATCAATTCAAATTTTTCTATGGTTCCTTGAAAAGAAGTTCCTAACAAATTATTTTTTCTCAAAAGTTCTACTTTTCCTAAAATATCTTCAAAACTTTTTTTCCCGTTTTTATATCTCCTGGTAAAATTATGGTGTCTTTCATTCAAATCTATGCTTATATTTATAATTACACCGTTCTTCTTGAAGAATTTTACTAGTTCAGGCGTAAGTAGTGTAGCATTTGAATTAATTGAGATCTTTGCTTTTTGGGTGTAATCGCATACATAAAGTTCGCTAAATTCCTCTGACCATCCGCAGATGTGTTGGGGATATGAAGTTTCAAACTTCAGTGAAAAATTCAAAAAGTTCGCAGGTTCCTTTATGGAGACCTTAATTGATTCCTTGACATTTTGTTTCTCCCTTTTGTGATTACATGAGATAGTGAGAGGCAGGAAAAGAAGCAATATAAAGCCAACTCTTCTCATTTCCCTCCTTTTACCGGATAATTTTCCATTTTATTATGCTCCATTTATCTTCTTTCTTAGAGTAATGTAAAGAATAGAGAAAGGGCCAAGTCAATTTAAAACCCGAATTTATATGAAGAGGGGATGGGACAACATCATATTGGGCATATAACAGGGGAATTTCCTCCCTGCCGAGAATCCTCTTCCTCCTCCAATCCCACAATTCAATTACCGTCTTTTTTCGCCCAATTCCTTCGTTTAGAGCAACTGCTATATAGTCCCCATCCAAACTTATAGCAAAAATAGGCGGAAGAAACCCTGGATATTCTGCTTTATAGGAGTATTCCTTAGGTATTACTTCCTCTTTTAGCCTCTCGTATTCTTTCCCCCATTTTTTCTTCTCAAATTCCTTTTCAAGCAAAACATTTATTTCAAAATTGCCTTTAACGATTTTTCCAACTTCTATTTTATATTCCGTGTTCTTGGCAAAGGCTATATTTTTGCCATCAGAAGATACCAATAAAAAATCCCTGTTTAAATTTATCCTCTCCCCCTTTCTCCACTCCCCTGAGACCTCCTTCAGGACCTTTTGCCTGCCTTTCAATAAAATCAGGGCTTGCTCAGAAGCGATTATTTCCCCTCCTCTTTTCTTAAAAACCGTCCCCAAAAGCAATGGGCTTTCCAAATCCCCCATAAAGTTTACCAGAAAAGGAAATTTAAGTTTAAAGCGATATTTTGCCTCTCCGATAAATTTTCCTTCTAAATCGAAAATTTGAACCGCTGATTTTAGTCTATCAAAAATCACAATTTTATTCTCCCAAAAAAGAGCCGCTGTGGGAATTAATATCTCACCTGGCCCTTCTCCTTTACGGACAAAAAATTCTTTCTTCTCCTTATCTAAAAACAGCTTAATTAAATATCCCTTGGCTTTTCCTGTTATTACTCCTAAGTTTTCTCCCTTCGCAAAGAATATTACTTCCTGATTGAAAGAATATTCCTCCGTCTTTAACAAATGTATAGCAAAAAGAAATCGGGCTGAGAGCAAGATTAAAAAAGTAAGGCAGATTTTTTTCATCCTAAACCTCCTTTAATAGTTTTTTCAATTGCCTTCCTAAAAGCAAACAACGAAAGCAAATTCAAGATAAGGAACAACGCCCAGAACTTCAGCGAAAGCTCCTTAACCACAGGGTCAAGGAAGGCGGATAGAGGAAACTCCTTGGTAAGGGAGGTTGCGAAAATCATAAGAACCACAAGAAAAACATTCAGGTTGCCAGGGAGGAAGGAGGAGAAGAAAAGGGAATAACTCAGGACCAAAAGCAAGGTAAGGAGGTATCCCCAGAGGACCTCCTCGCCAACGAGTCCAAATTTGAACTTGAAATAAATGTATACAGGGAGAAGTAAGGCCACTATGGGCACAAGGGTATAGAGGAGATAACTCACCCACCAGGACCCCATGTAGGAGGCGGCGGATATGGGCCTCGTAAACAGCATTTCGGTGTACCCTGCCTGGCGGTCCCTTCCCGCAGAATCAAGGGTTGCGATAAGGGCAAAATACAGGGAGAAAGCAAGGAAGCGCCCCCAGAAGGACCTGAAAAGGGCCTTCTCTGCCGGAGGAGAGTAAAAGGCCATGAAAAGCCAAAGTATTCCGCCTATAAGAAGAAGGGTTATATACCCCCTATTCCGCATTTTAGCAAGGAGTGTGTATTGGAGGAGTCCCTTCATTTTTCTCCCCTTGTTATTTCAAGATAAATGGCCTCTATCTCATCGCCTGTTTTTCCCTTGGCCTTAACCTCTGCCACTGCCTTCCCCTTCCTTATAAAAACTATACGGTCGGTCACCTTGGGAAGGTTAGCAAGGGAATGGGAACTTAAAAGGACGGTTCTTTTTCCCCTCTGCTGGTTTATAAACTCCCTGAAATTGACCACCGTCTCAGGGTCAAGTCCATCAAAGGGCTCGTCCAAGATGATAAGATTCGCTCTTTTGTAATTCAGGAGAGAGGCGGCAGCAAAGGCTCTCCTTCGCAGGCCCTTGGAAAGCGAACCCAAGGATTTTCCCAGCCACCCTGCGAGGTCAAATCTTTCTATGAGTTCGCTGACTTCATTCTCCGCATGGTAAAAGGAGGCGTGAATGCTGAGGAGCTCCTTTACCTTTATTCCTTCGGGAAAGGCAGGGTTTTCCGGAAGATAGCAGATCGCAGACAAAACCTCCCTTCCCCTGGCCTTCCCCCAATACAAAACTTCTCCTCCGTCCTCTTTGAGGTATTTTGCAAGTATCCTGAAGAAGGTGGTCTTTCCTGCGCCGTTGGGGCCTATGAGGGCCACGGTCTCCCCTTCGTAGGCGATGAAATCAAAACCGTCCAGGGCTTTGCTTCTACCAAAGGATTTAACCACACCTCTGGCCTTTAGAATCGCTCTCATACCATTATTATAGCATTCTGTGCTAAAATTTAAAGCGATGAGAAAACTTTACGAGAAAATAGGAAGACCCTGGGTGGTTCTGGTTTCAGGGGCAACGGCAGGAGTCTGCATGGTGGCCCTCTCGGTTCTCATGGCAAGGGAACTTCCTCCCCACGCTCCGGGGATAATCCCCATGGAACTGGCCTTCACAAAGGGAAAACTGGTCCAGATATTAAACTCCTGGGGAAAGGCCCTGAATACCTACTTGAAAATCATGTGGATAGATTACCTCTACGCCCTGGCCTACGGAGTATTTCTGGCGGGCCTTTTCTCTATGGTCTCCAGGGAACAGGGTAAACCGCCCGGAAGGGGAAAAATCCTCTTCTTTTCCCTGCCCTTCCTGGCTGGGGTTTTAGATTGGGTGGAAAATACCCTTCATCTTGCCCTTCTTCCTGGATATCGCTCCCTCTCCGCTCCCACCGTGTTTGCCCTGTCCCTTATCTCCCTGGTGAAGTGGTTGGCGGCCCTGGTTTCTATTCTCGCTATTGCTTTCTTTCTGGTGAAAAGGATCAAAAGGCTATTATTCTGAGCATGCGGGTGCATTGATCTCGTGGAGGATTATTTCGTTGCCGTCGTCGGTTTCGTTTACCTGTATCCAGTAGGGATAAATGAATTTAATGGCCGACTCCTTCAGGGTGAGTTTTTTAACCTCCTTCCCCTCGGCGGTGTATATGTGGTAAATGTGGGGAGCATCAGGGGTCCACTCCTTGACCACAAAGCACCTTCCAAAGGAATAGGTTTTCTCTATCTTGGGGAATTCGTCCCTGAAGGTTAGTTTCATGCCCCGGGCTTTTACCATCTCCACGAATCTCTTCTCCTCCTCAAGGAATTTCTTCTTCCATTCTTTGGTAACCTTGTGGTGGGAAAGGGGAAGTTCAAAGGCTCTGAGAAGGCTTCCGTCCTTTTTGTAAATCTTTACCCTGGCAGGGCCAAGTTCCACTAAGGCGACCGCATCCCCTACCCTAACCAAAGCGGGGAAACTTTCCGGAGGATAAACTAATTCCATTCCCTTAAGCGCAGGCCCCGGAACCTTGATTATTTCCTTCTCCTCCTTTCCCTTGCGGTAGACGGTTATAATCATCTTCCTGTCCGGCCCAAAACTGGAGGTGGAAAAGAATATAACATCTTTGAAGGGAACAGCGCTCACTATGGGAAAGTGCTCAAAGACTATGGACCTTTTGAAGTTTCCCGAAAGGTCAAAGACCTGAAACCTCTTGTTCAGGGTATCGGAAAGGTAAAGTTCCCCGTCCACGATGTAAATCCTGTAGGAATGCTTGAAATCCCCTGGCCCTGTGCCTTTTTTTCCGAACTCTTTTATAAGTTTTCCGTCCATGGTGTAGATATAAACTTTGTATAGTTTTCGGGAAAGGACGAAAATCTTGCCCTTGGTCAGGGCCAGGTCTGTTATCTCAGGGGCCGAGACCTTCACGGTCAGGGCAAAGGCTCCCGCTGCCATTAAAACAAAAGCCAGGGTCTTAAAAATCCTTCTCATGATTACCTCCTTTGTATTTTGCTTCATCTATGGCTATTTCAAAAATTTTCCCGGGTTTCAGGGAAACGGAATAAAATTTTATGCCGTCGCAAAAAACCGGCAAGCCCGGGACGGATATAACGGAAAACTCCCTGGTTTTCAGGTCAATTCTTATTATAAAATGGGATAGGTTCTCCTCGGAAGGCGGATTTATCCTGTTTCTTTCAAGAATTGCATATAGAAAATGGTCTTTCGCAAAAAGCCCGCTTACGGCGTAGATGGTTTCTACTCCCCCTTTCAGAAGTTCCTCGTAATTCAACCACGCAGTTGGAAAATTGTATTCCTCATCAAAGTTAAGTTTAAACTTCCTCGTGGGCTTCCCGTCCAGGGAGCATTGGTAAATTTCAAGGGTTCCCTGCAGGGGATAGACAAAGGCGAGGTAAAGCCCCTTTTCCCCCACGGTAAAGACGGTATCCTGAAGGAGCAGGTTCGCCTCCCTGCCCTTCGCCTTCCTTGATTTTACAAAAATTTCTTTTACTCCCTTGCCCCTAATTTGAACCGCAGGAATATGAGGAACCAGCCTCCTTCTCTGAACAAATATGCGTCCGTTATAAGCGATTAAATTTTGAACCAGCATGTCCTTCAAATCCAGAGTTTTTACAATGTGGAAAGAATGGTCTAAAAAATTAAATAGGTTTATTCTCCTCAAACCTATCAATTGGCCGGAGGGGGAAGCGACCAAATAGGAAAACTTTGTCTTCATGAGTTCTTTACAGGTTTCAGCATCGTAAATTGTCCTTATAAGGGACATGCCCTCCAGTTTTTCCGTCAAAAAGTAAATTTTGCCTTTATTCTTGAACACGCTCTTTAATTTGTCTTCAAAGGGACAAAGCAATTTCTGCCTCAATTTCCCCCTGGCTTTCATCCTCTTTAAGGCAACAGTTTCTGGAAATTCATCTCTTCTATCCCTGGCCAAATTCATTTGCTTTTTCTGGTATTCCGCAAAAAGGTCTGGCATGGTTTTTACCCATATGGAAATAATCATCCTGTATTTGAGGGAGGCCTTGCTCCTTTTTTCAACTTCTTTTTCAAGGGCAAAATAATGAAAAAGCGCCCTTACATCCGCAAAAAGCAAGAAGGAAAATACGAGGAGGGAAAATAATTTACTTCTCATAACTCATCCTCCATATCTGAAAAATCTCATCTTCGTCTTCCATGTTTTTCAATAAAACATCACATCCCTTCACATCGTAAACCCTCCAAACTCCCTGAAGGACTTTTTTGGATAAAACCTTTCCTTCCTCAGATAGGATTATAAGAAGGGTCTCGTTCTGAATGGCCTTTTTTCTTTCCATTTCCTTTTTTAAAAGAACTATTAAAAAATCCCCTCTGTCCAGCACATGGAGAGACTCCACTAAAATCTGCACGCTTCTTGGAGGATATTTCAATGGAACCCTGAGGAGGAAATCCGGGAATTTGTAGTTTTTTATAAAATTAAGGGGGATGATTTTTGCATCCGTTTTTCCCGGCGAAAAAACATATAGAAAATTGCGAGGGTCGTATCCCCTGAAGGTAACTGCCGCAATTTTCAAATTGCGGTTGTAGCCGAGAAGCATAAAACCGAATCTTACCTTATTTAGGAACAGCCATTTATCCTTTCTGAGATAGGGTGGGAGGCCTGGAAGTATTTTCCTTAAGACCTTGCCCTTCATATCTATTACAAAAATATTGGCCAATTCATGAGGGGAAGAAACAGAGGCGTATATTTTACCCTGGTGTAAAAAGAAATCGTTTATGTTGAAGGGCAAATGGTAAGAATCCATGTAGTTTAAATGGGCATCAAAGACCGAAAGTCTTTTCAAATTAATATCCCAAACATAAACACGCCCTCCTTCAACGAAAATTTTGAAGGGTGCCCTGAACTCTCCAGGCCCGTTCCCCTTTCTCCCTGCTTCCCCAAGGAATTTCCCTTCCCTTGAATATTTCCTCAAAAAACACCCTCTAAAATCAAGGACATAAACATTTCCTTTCTCATCAAACTTCATGTCCGAGGGAAGATAAAGGGTGTAATGGGGGCTGGCTTGCTGCTTTAAATCCAAAATCTTAGTCCATTTTTTGCTCTGCCCACTGTAAAGGAAAAGTGCCGTAAAAATCCAAATCAACGCTTTCTTCATGGCAGTTTAAGTTTAAACTCGGTTAATTTAAATTCGTCGCCCTCGGAAGTGAGGAAGAATAGATCGTTTCTTTCCCGGTTAAAATAGGTGAGTATTTCCGATTCTGAGCCTGCCCCGGTATGGAGAACCCTTAACTCCCTCAGAAATTCCCCGCTGCTTCGGTAAATCTGAAGGTAAATGTCCCGTCCCTCTCCCGCCGGGGAGGAAAAGATAAGGAGTATCTCTCCTTTTTTAGTGCAGAAAAGTCCTTCCACGAAGGAAAATTTACTAAGAAGTCCAGCAAGTTTTGCATCCTGCCTGTTCCACACCGCCCTTTTCATTTCCTTTGTCACGAAGGGAGGATTGAATTTCTCGCTTTTCCTTCCGAAGAATTTCACCCTGCCTTCCTTATCCCTCTTTAGGATGCGGAAATCCACGGCGGAGGCGAAATAAATTTCCCCTCGGCACTCATCGGCATAGTTTTCTGGAGAGAGTATTACCAACTCCTCCAAGAATTTCCTTCCGTATTCTTCCTCGTTTTTTACCCCATAACAAACGAGGGAAGGCAAAATGTATTGGTATCTTCCTTTTTTCAAATTAAACTTGAAAACACTGTAAGTTTTATTTCCTTCTTTTTCCTGTGAATGCCCTGAAACTAACAGTTCTTCAGAGTTAAGGAATTTAAAATGGAAGGCAAAGTCGTAAAATTTGGCGGACTTGTAAAATTGCAACCCCATTTCTGGAGTGATTTTGTAGAGAAAAAGTTTCTTTTTCTTGAAATCGTAAACCAACAAAAAATCCTGCCAGGAAGATAAAGCCATTGGATTCAAAAACTCATCAGGTCCCTGCCCCCTTCTTCCGAAGACTCTGACGAGTTTCCCTGTTCGGTCGTATATTTTTACATTCCCCGCCCTGCGGTCAAGAACGAAGGCTATCCCTCCTTTCACCACGAAGGCCACGGGTTCCTTCAATATGACCTTTTTCTGGTGAAAAAGCAACTCCCTAACTTTCCTAACATCAAAGGAAAGCAAAAGTGGAAAAACAAGGAAAAAACCCACAAGCCTCGTTTTCATTTTTCTTTCCCTATGGAGCGTATAGAATAGACATTTACGAGGTTCTCGTCCTTCTCTTCGTCAAAGGTCCCATAGGCGAAAAATTTCTCTTCCATATTTAAATAAATCTGAGAAAAACTACCCTTATGCTCCCATAAACTAAAGAGAAAATGGGTTCCTATGGGAAGCCTTATCCTCCAACTCCTCTGCCCATTTATATCTACCAAAATTCCCTCCCCCTCCATCTTCTCTAAATCTAAATCCGTAAGGAAAAGGAGTTTTCCCTTCCCTGCAGGGAGCATGTAAAGATAATATAAACTTTCGTTCGGAATCACCTTAAACTCAAGCACAGTTCTCTTTAGTTTAAGAAGTAGTTCAGACCATCCAATCTCCCCCATTTTCTTTATCTCATCCTTTGAAAACACCAGGGGTTTTAAAAATGGAAGTTCGTAATAATAAAGTCGCCCATCGTTTTTCAGAGCGTAAAAACCAGCAATGTTGCTCATGCTAAAGAAAATCTCTCCCCCTCCCTCGTAAACAAAGGGCTTTGGACCTAACCAAACTAAAAAAATGGCCCGGCCTCTCCTATCCTTCCCCCCGTAATATAAAACCCCTTTGTAATTGGCCTTGAATACCTTCAATTTCTCCTTGAGTTTCAATCTCCCCACCTTCTTCATCCTTTCAAACCTTACTTCATAATCCCTCTCAGCATCCTCCTTATCGTCATAGACCATGGCAAAAACCTCATCCCCTCTGAAGTCCAAACCCCCTATGCGAAACTCTCCTTCTATAAAATTAGCCCATTCCACTTCTCCCCCCTCACCTAAGCACGCTATCTTAAATCCATTGAATATGTAATATTTTTCTCCTATTTTCTTCACCCTGGCGATTATCTCCGTGAATTCATCCGGGGCCGAGGGCTCTCCCCTCTTAAGCAAAATTTCTCTTTTCAAACCACCATCCGTCGTATTTATCACTTTCACCTTGATAAGATTTTTCGCCTTTTGGGTGTAATCGCATACATAGAGTTCGCTAAATTCCTCCGACCATCCGCAGATGTGCTGGGGATACGAGGCTTCCGGTTTCAGGGAAAAGTCCAGGGTTTCCTCCGGGGGTTTTACGGGAAGGATGGCCCCGGGAGAATTATCCCCCTCGCTGGGGTGAGCACAGCAAAATAAGAACAGCGCAAGAAAAACGAGGAGAAAAGGATGAATCCTTGAGGTTAACCTCACGGCGTCCTCCCTTTTTGGAAACCTCTGGAGGAGTAAATCCCCACCACCGGCCCACCTCCAGGCCCCGTTCTCGTTAAAGGCCTCATTATAATCTTATTTTAGGTTAAAGATTGCCAAATTTCAACATAAGGGAATTGTCGCCCCCAAAGGGAGGGAAAACTGGTCATCACACCTGACCGCCTTCTCCGTCCTCCCTGCATTTCTCCCACTCAAACTCCAGGGTAGAGTGAACGATGTTGAACTTCTCCCTTAAGGTGGCCTTTATCCTTTTTTTAAGGTCCTCCAGAAGGGACGCCTGGGTACATCCCGTTAAAATGTGGGCCTCCATGGCCGTTATGTTTGAGCAAAGGCTCCATATGTGTATGTGGTGAACATCCTTCACCCCCTCCAGTTCCATCAGGGCGGCGGCAATCTTCTCCGGCTCCAGGCCAGGAGGAGCGAATTCAAGAAGGATTCTCAGGGTCTCTTTCAGCAAAGCCAGGGAGGAGAAAAGGACGAAAAGGGAGATGGCCATGGCCAGGAGGGGATCAATCTTCGGGGTGGCTCCGGCCCAGATGAGGACCGAACCCACCACCACCGCCAACGAGGACAGGGTATCGGAAAGGACATGAAGAAAGGCTCCCTTTATGTTGATGTCTTCCTTCTCACCGTGGAGCAAAAAGGCCACCACCAGATTCACCACAAGACCCACCATGGCCACGGCAAACATGAGGGGAGCCTTAACCGGAGAAGGTTTTTTCAACCTTCCCAGGGCGCTGAAAAAGATCCAGAAACTCACCGCCAGCAAAAGAACCCCGTTGAGGAAGGCCGCCAGAATTTCGTAGCGGTGATATCCGAAGGTTTTTCTTCCCGAGGGGGGCCTCCTGGAGATTTTAACCGCCGCAAAGGATATGAGGAGCGAAAAGAAATCTCTGAGCATGTGAAAGGAATCCCCCAGGAGGGAAAGGGAGCCTGAGAGAATTCCCCCTGCCAACTCCAGAACGAAAAAGGCCAGGGTTAGGTATATGGAAAGCCGAAGGGCCCTTTCCCTGGATTCACCCATCACTTCTTTTCCTTGAAGTAAGCGTGCTCCTTCCTGAGTTCCTCTATCAGGTCCTTAACCTTCCATTCCAGGGATGTGGGGGTGGTGACGGCGGGAATGAGGTCCACATCCCTCCCCAGGGCCGACTTCAACGCCCTAAGAACCCGGTCCAGTTCCTCCCGGGTGAAACCGTGAAAAATAACGACCCGTTCCTCCATGACGCCTCCCTATCCGATTTTCAGCAAGTATAATCCCAGGGAGAAGAAAAAACTCCCGAGAAAAAGGGCCAGGGAAACGACCTTTAGGAAAATTTCCTTTCTCTTTTCCTCGGAAACGCTGAAGAAGTAGAGAAGACCGAAACCCATGGCGGCCAGAAAAACCGCCCCCGCCGAGAACCAAAGGAATCCCCGACCCGCCGTCCCCCGTCCCACCATGACCACGGGGAGGATAAAGATGCTCATGCCCGCCCCGGCGTGGACCAGGGCCACGGCAAAACTCCCCCAGTCCTTGGAATAGGTGTGGGCTAAAAGTATGAATAACAGCCCAAAAAAGGCGAAGGCGGAAAAAAGGGTGGTTCTTTCCGGGGCGAAGTTGGCCACCAGCCCAAGGTTCACCCCCAGGGGATAAAGGCACGAAAAAAGAACGAAGGCCTTCTTCCAGAGGATGGAAGTGCCCCGATTAAAGAGCAGGAAGGACAACATCGCAGAAACCGCAAAACCCGACCCCATGAACCACCGAACGGCCCCTTGAAACAAAAGGAAAGAGAGCCCCAGGGAAACCAGAGAAAAAATTCCGGCCAAGCCGAAAAAAAATCTATCCATGGTCTTCATCAGGTATATTCTATTGAAACGGCAATAATTTTCAAGGGCAAAGGAAACATTTTAGGACATCATAAATCAAAAAACCGGTGAAAAACGGTTGCATTTTTGTTCTTCTTGTGGTAAGAATTGGGAGGAGGTGAGCCTTGAGTGTAACTAAGAGATATTTTTTGAGTGTGTTAATCGTCTTAATGGCAACCCCTCTTTTTCCGTCCACTAAGGAACACAAATACGCAGTGATTACGGTCTCCGCCGCCAACATCAGGGAAAAACCCACCACCAAAGCCGCCGTCCTCACCATCGGCAGATACGGCTTCAGATATCCCCTTCTGGAAGACCTGGGACCCTGGCTGAAGATAAAACTCCCCGACGGAAGGACCGGGTTCGTCTACTCTCCCCTGGCCAGAATAGAGGGGGAAAAGGTGATAATCAAGAAGGTTGCGGTCCCTTCAAAGCCTCCCAAGGCCCAGCCGAAACCCATAGGTCCACTTCCCACCACCGCCGAAGGAAAGTTCAACCTTGGGAAAAAACTTTATTATCAGGACCGCTACAAGGAAGCCATCCAGGTGCTGGAAAAAGCCCTGGTGGACGCTTCGGCCATAGTCAACGAAGGGAAAAGAAGGCAAGTTTCAGGAGACGCCTATTTCTTCATGGGGCTGTCTTATCTCGGACTGAAGGATTACTCCAGGGCCAAGGAGGCCTTCAAGAAAACCCTGAGGCTGGTGCCCGACTACTCCCTTAATGTAACGCCGGAAAAATACGGCGACGAAGTAATCCTGTGGTGGAAAAGGGCGGAAAAGGAAGTGGAAAGGGAAATCATGGAGGGGAAATAATTTCCCTTTAAGCCCTGCTTCCCAGGGAATTCGTGGGGGTGAAAATGTCCATTAATCGCCGGGGAATTCCTTCCTTCTTTCTGGAAGGGAAAAACCTCCCGTGGCAATCAATGAGAACAAAAAGGAGGTATAAAATGAGAAAGACCGTTTTGATTTTTATGGGTCTGGTCCTTCTTCTGGGCTCAGGCTTTGCCCAGGAGAAGGTGGTGGAGAAGAAATACGCCGTGGCCGTCAGGGAGGCTAACATCCGCTCCATGCCCTCCACCCAGGGCGAAATCATATATGTGGCCCGGGTGGGGGAGAAAATGGAAATCTTGGAGGAGATGGGACAGTGGCTCAAGGTGAAAACCCCTTCCGGGGCGGTGGGTTATGTATGGGGCAATTTGGTGAGGGTTGAGGTGGAAAGGACGGTGAAAGAGGAGGCCCCTCCGCAGCCAAAGCCTCCTGCTCCTAAACCCCAAACTCCTGCCAAGCCCCAGGCACCTGCCAAACCCCAGGCTCCACCGGTTCCCACCACTTCAGGGGTCTCCAAGCCCTTTGGGTTCAACCTCTCCTTCAACTTCGCCATGGTAAACCCCAGGGAATTCAACGCCATATCCAGTTTCTACAACGGCGTGTTTTCCTACTTCGCTAATAATCCCTCAACCTCCCTGGATCACCCCCTGGATCTGGTAAAACACACCCTTGGGGGTGAAGGGGAATTCGTTTACAGGCTAAGCGAAAAATTCGGCATCGGCCTCGGTTTTTCCTACGAAAGCGTAAACCAGAAGGGAGACTCCACCGTCTCCTCCGGCACCTCTTATTTCAAAGTTGACCAGGAACTCAACTCCTCAATTTACGGTCCGCAGGTTTCCTTCCATCTATTCGTGCCGGCCCAGATGGTTGGCCTGGACCTTTTTGCCAGAGCAGGCTATTATTTCGGGAACTTCTCCCTTGATTACAACTTCTCAAGGTCCTCCGGTTCTCCCTGGTATTACAAATACGACCAAATATCCAAGTCCACGGTGGGCTTTGGCGGGGGAGCGCGGGTTAGCATGGCCGTGGGGGAAACCGCCAGTTTGTTCCTGGGAGCGGGATACAGATTCATCAAGTTTACCAACATGGAAGCCACTTATCTCTCCGGTGGTGGCCATCCCTATACCGCTGACCTCTACTTCGCAGAGGTGGAAACCCCGGCAGGATATCTTGACGACCTCTTCGTAACCAGCAGTGCCCCATCGGGTCGTGGAATCAGAAACGCTCACCGGGCGGAGTTCAATTTCTCGGGCTTCTACATGAACGCAGGCCTGAGTTTCAGATTTTAAGGAGGTCCCCATGGGTAAAAAATGGCTGGTACTTCCCTTTTTAGCCTTCCTTCTATCCCAGTGTCAGATAGCCCAGAGGCTGGCCATAGCCAATTGCAAATACAAATTTCTGAATGTCTATCCAGTCCGGGTTGGCCTGACCTCCATGGACCTAAAACTCTCCATTCAGGTAGACAACCCCAACCCCATTGATGTGGTGCTGGATAGATTGGGATTTGACCTCTTCGTCAACGGCTCCATGGTGAGTTCCGGCGAAATAGCCCAGCCCATAACCATTCCCGCCGGCGGCAGAACCGTCCTTGAGCCTACGGTCAAAATATCCTACATAAGGGCAGGAATTTCCATCGTAAAGGCCATAAAAAGAAACCAGGCGGACTACGAAATCAGAGGCAGGGCCACCTACCTGGTAGGGGGAAGGGAATTCACCTTTCCGGTGAAGATACTTTCAGGGGAGGTGCTAAGATAAAGGCAAGATAGAATAAACTTAAAGGAGGCTTGCCTATGGGAAGGGGGAAGTTTATTTTATCTCTTCTGGCCTTAATCATTCTTCTGGGCTCAGGCTTTGCCCAGGAGAAGGTGGTGGAGAAGAAATACGCCGTGGCCGTCAGGGAGGCCAATGTCCGCTCCATGCCCTCCACCCAGGGCGAAATCGTACATGTGGCCCGGGTGGGGGAGAAGATGGAAATCCTGGAGGAGATGGGACAGTGGCTCAAGGTGAAAACCCCCTCCGGGGCGGTGGGTTATGTATGGGGCAATTCGGTGAGGGTTCAAAAAATAATAAGGAAAATCCCTGCTTCTCCAAAACTCCCCAATCCTCCGCCATTCCCGGTCAAAGATTCAAAACCCTTCAACTTCAATTTCGGATTCAATTATGCCTCGGTAAACCCAGGCGACTTCAACGCAGAGACAAGGCTGAACAATTTTATGGCCACCTTTTTCGGTCTCAGCAACTCCGGGGATTTAGACCATCCCCTGGAAGAACTGACCCGAACCATCGGTGGACAGGGGGAATTCACATACTACTTCAAAGAAAACCTCGGCATGGGACTGGGATTTTCCTTTGAAAAGGGAAACCTGGAGGGGAGCGCCACCGTCTCAGGAAATAGCGGTTTCGCTAAACTCTCCCAGGACCTTAAAGCCTCCATCTACGGTCCTTACCTTATCCTTTACATTCTTATTCCCTCCACGAAGCCACCTGTGGAATTCTACGCCAGAGCCGGTTATTCTCTGGGGAAGTTTTCTCTGGATTACCTCCAGACCGACTCCACCGGTGGAAATTCCTATAAGCAGATAAAGGACATTACTAAGGGAGCGTTAAACTTCGCAGCGGGGATTCAGACGAAGATATTTTTAAGCCCCGGAGCGGGAATTTTCCTGAGCGGAGGTTACAGATTCCTCAAGTTCAAAAAAATGAAGGCCACCGTCACCACCCCATCGGGCTCTTCCAGCGGAAATCTGTACTATGTAGAATACCTCACCCTTCCGTTTTTGGAGGTGGGCAACACCCCACCCCGGGGACCGGATGTGTCGCAGTCTCGGCCAGCGGTGTTTGACTTCTCAGGCATCTATCTCAACGCAGGTTTTTACCTGAACTTCTAACTCGTCCCCCCTTCTTTCCGCTTAGTTGAAAGAAGGGGGGTTTTGGTTTAATATATTTGGTGAAGTTTCATAACAAAAGGAGGGCGTCATGATAAAGAAACTATACCTCGTATCTCCCGGTCCGGTTCCCATACCGGAAGAGGCCCTGGTGGAGGCCGCAAAACCTATAATCCACCACAGAACGGAACTTTTCTCCGAAATGTTTATGGATGTGGCCGAAGGGATGAAGTATGTATTCGGCACCAAGCAGGATGTCTTCATCCTTGCATCCTCCGGCACAGGGGCCATGGAGGCGGCGGTGGCAAACCTTCTTTCGCCGGGGGACGAAGTTATAACCATCAACGGCGGAAAATTTGGGGAAAGGTGGGGAGAAATAGCCAGGGCCTGGGGCCTTAAGGTTCACGAGATAAAACTGGAATGGGGAGAACCCTTTACCGGGGAACAACTGGCAGAAGAGTTGAAGAAGCATCCCGGAACCAAGGCGGTCTTCTCCACCCTGAGCGAAACCTCCTCCGGCTCCGTTTACGACATCAAGTCCTTTGCCCGGGCCACGGCGGAGACCCAGGCGGTGCTGGTGGTGGACGGGATAAGCGGTCTGGGGGCCACCCCCTGTCCCATGGACGAATGGGGCGTGGATGTGCTGGTGGCAGGCTCCCAGAAGGCCCTTATGGTCCCCCCGGGGATAGCCTACATAGCCCTTTCGGAAAAGGCATGGAAACTCACCGAATCCTCCACCCTTCCCAAATACTATTTTGACCTCAAGGCCTACAAGAAAAGTCTGGGCAAGAACACTACCCCCTACACCCCTGCCATAACCCTGATAATTCAGCAGAGAAAAACCCTGGAATTCATAAAGAAAATAGGGCTGGAGACCCTCTTTGAACACCACAGAATTCTGGCGGACGCCACCCGGGCCGGCGTAAAGGCCATGGGACTTGAACTTCTCTCCAAAATTCCCGGAAACATAGCCACGGCGGTGAAGGTTCCCGAGGGGGTGGATGGCGTCCAGTTGGTGAAGACCGTCCAGAAAAAATACGGCGTTTACATCGCCGGTGGACAGAGTCAGTACAAGGGCAAAATCTTCCGGATAGCCCACCTGGGGTACATGGGGGCCTTTGACATAATAACCGCCCTTTCTGCGGTGGAAATGGCCCTGGCGGAGCAGGGATACAAATTTGAAATGGGTGCCGGGGTAAAGGCAGCCATGGAAGTCTTCAGGAGGGAATGGAAATGAAGATTCTGATCTGCGATAAAATCGCTCCGGAGGTGGTGGAGGAACTCAAAAAATTGGGGGATGTGGTTTATAAAACCGGCATGGATCCCGAGGAATTAAAGCGGGAAATTGCCGACGCCCATGTGGCCGTGGTCCGCTCTGCCACGAAACTCCGCCGGGAAATTCTCCAGGAAGCCAAGAACCTGAAACTCATAGTGAGGGCAGGTGTGGGCCTGGACAACATAGACCTGGAAGCGGCCAGGGAACTGGGAATTGAGGTGAGAAACACCCCGGCTGCCACCTCCATATCCGTGGCGGAACTCGTTCTCGGGCTCATGCTTTCCGCCGCCCGGATGATCCCCATGGCCTACGCCTCCATGAAGGAGCACAAATGGGAGAAGAAAAAATTTCAGGGGACGGAACTCTACGGAAAAACCCTGGGGGTCATCGGTTTCGGAAGGATTGGAAGGGAAGTGGCCAAAAGGGCCCTGGGCTTCGGAATGAAGGTCCTGTGGTTTGATGTAATGGATGTAAAGACCGATTTGCCGGTGGAAAGGGCTGATTTTGACACCCTCCTCTCCTCCAGCGATTTTATAACCCTACATGTTCCCCTCATTCCCCAGACCAAATATCTGATAAACTCGGAAGCCATTTCAAAGATGAAGGACGGAGCCGTGCTGGTAAACGCCGCCCGGGGAGGGGTGGTGGAAGAAAGGGCCGTCCTGGAGGCCCTGGAGTCCGGAAAACTCGGCTTTTACTGCGTGGATGTTTACGAAAAGGAGCCCACGGACAACTTCGCCCTCGTTGACCATCCCAGGGTTATACCCACCCCCCACATAGGGGCTTCCACCCGGGAAGGCCAACTGCGGGCAGGCATGGAAGTGGTAAAAATAGTAAAAGAGTTCTTCGCCTGATGGAGGAAAAGGACCTTCTATTTGAAACCCAGAGGGTCTACACAGTAAAGCAGATAAGTCTCCTGATAAAGGGCGAAATAGAAAAGATCGGGTATGTTTTCGTGAGGGGAGAGGTGTCCAACGCACACCTCTCCCACTCCGGCCACTTCTATTTTGACCTCAGGGAGGAGAACCACACCCTGGCGGTGGTCCTCTTCAAGAACCGCACCCGGGGCATGCTCAGACTTCCCAAGGACGGGGAGAAGGTGGAGGTGGGAGGAAGGCTCACCACCTACGAGGGGAAAAGTCAATACCAGATAATAGCCGATGTGGTGGTTCAGCGGGGGATCGGTGAACTGCGGGAGGCGGTGGAGAAACTCAAGAAAAAACTCATGGCCGAGGGACTTTTTGAGCCGGAGCACAAGAAACCCCTGCCCCTCCTCCCCAGGAGAATCGGGGTGGTAACCTCCCCACACGGGGCCGCCATCATGGACATCATAAGAACCATAAGACGGAGGAATTCTTCGGTCCACATATTCCTCTACCCTGCCCGGGTTCAGGGGGAAGGGGCCGAGGATGACATAGTCCGGGGCATTGAAGCCTTCAACAGATGGGGGGAGGTGGATGTAATAATCGTGGGAAGGGGCGGAGGAAGTTTTGAAGACCTCATGGCCTTCAATTCCGAAAGGGTAGCCCGGGCCATATTTGCCTCCAGGATCCCCGTTATATCGGCGGTGGGACACGAGGTTGACTTCACCATAGCGGACTTCGTGGCGGACCTGAGGGCAGCCACCCCCACGGCGGCGGCGGAACTGGTTATAAAGAGCCGGGAGGAACTGGCGGAAAAACTCAACTCCCTCCACAGGGCCCTTTCTTCCTCCCTGGAAGCCCTGGTCAACCGAAGAACCCGCCAACTCCTGGAATTGGAACGGGCCCTAAGGCGCTCCGAGGTGCTTTTCTACAACACATTCCGGGATTTTGACCGCATCTACGAAGGACTCTTGAACTCCCTGGGAAGATTCGTGGAGGCCAAGAGGAGAAAACTTTCCTCCCTGAGCATGAGAATACTTAAAACAAGTCCGGTGGTGGGGGCGGAAAAGAGGGTGAGAAACCTCAAGGAACGCCTCCTCAAACTCTCCCCCGCCGGGAGGGTAAAACTTCTCCGGGAAAAGGTAGAAGGCTCCCACCTCAGGTTAAACCGCGGAATGCGGGAAAAACTGGAACGCAGTAAGGCGACGGTGGAGTCCCTGGAAAAGAACCTGAGGATGCTGAGCCCCTATTCGGTCCTGGAGAGGGGATACTCCATAGTTATGAAGGACGGTAAGGTGGTGAGGGATGCGGCCCAACTGGGAAAGGGCGATAGGGTAAAGGTGAAACTTCACCGGGGCGGATTCCTCTCCAGGGTGGAGGACCTCTGGTCCCTTCCCCTGGACTAAGTTTTTACCCTCACCTTCCAGTTCCTGGCCAGAAACCAGGCGGAAAAAACGGCCAGGGCGGAAACTATCAGCCCCGCCACCTGGTTTCCCGTAAGCCACAGGCCCACGGAAAACAGAAAACTGTAAACGAAGACGCACCCGAGGAAAATGTTCAGGAGACTTGATGGGACTTCCCAATCCCTCCGGGCCAGTTCCTCCCTGCCGAGTTTTTTGAGGAAACCCCTCCAGCCCGGACCTCCGGGCCTCACCCTTTCGTAAAACTTAAGAAGGGTCTCCTGGTCCGTAGGCCGGGACAGGTATGTGGCCAGGATCCAGGCCCCGGTGGTTATGGCCACCCCGATGGTGAACTCCTGCCACGGCTGGAGCCTGTGGTAGGCGGAAAAGAAAACCGCCACCAGAAAGGAAACCACCATGGCGGTGAGTTCGCTCACGGCGTTTATCCTCCACCAGAACCACCGCAGGAGAAAAAGGAGGCCGGTTCCTGCACCTATCTGAAGTATCAGGTGAAAGGCCTGAAGGGCATTGTTCAGGAAGAGGGCGAAGGCTCCCGCCACCACCATCAGCAAAAGGGTGGAAACCCGCCCCACGAAAACCAGTTCCCTTTCGGAGGCTTCCGGCTTTATGAACCTCTTGTAGAAATCGTTGACTATGTAGGATGCTCCCCAGTTGAGGTGGGTGGATATGGTGGACATGTAGGCGGCGGTGAGGGAGGTAACCACCAGCCCCAGCAGGCCGTGGGGAAGAAAGGAAACCATGGCCGGATAAGCCATGTCGTTTCTTATTATAGAGGGGTCCACATGGGGAAAGGCCTTTTTCAGGGCTCCCAGATCAGGGAAGACCAGCATGGAGGCCAGGGCAACTATTATCCAGGGCCAGGGCCTCAGGGCGTAATGGGTCACATTGAAGAGGAAGGTGGCTCCTATGGCGTGGTCCTCGTTCTTGGCGGCGAACATCCTCTGGGCTATGTAACCGCCTCCCCCGGGCTCCGCCCCCGGATACCAGGCGGCCCACCATTGCACCGCCAGGGGAATCACGAAAATGGCCATGAGGGTGTTGGGGTCCGAAAAATTCGGCAAAAGGGAAACCCTCTCCCTGACGATGGGATGGGTCAGGAGCCTATGAAGCCCCCCAACCTGCGGCAGTTTCACCGCATATACCGCCACGGCAAAGGCGCCGAACATGGCAATGATAAATTGAAAAAAATCCGTAATTAAAACGCCGGTAAGTCCCCCCAGCATGCTGTAAAGGACCACTATGGAACCGGCTATAACCACCGTGGCAAGGGGGGAAATTCCCAGAAGAACTCCCCCTATCTTGATGGCGGCCAGGGTCACCGAGGCCATTATCACTATGTTGAAGAGGAGGCCCAGGTAGAGGGCTCTAAACCCCCGCAAAAAGGCGGCTATCTTACCGCTGTACCTCAGTTCGTAAAATTCTATGTCGGTTAGAACCCCGGACCTCTTCCAGAGCCTGGCGTATACGAACACGGTGACCATACCGGTTATCAGGAAGGCGAACCATACCCAGTTTCCCGCCACCCCGTGGGTTCGGACGATGTCCGTAACGAGGTTGGGGGTATCGGTGGAGAAGGTGGTGGCCACCATGGAAATCCCCAGAAGCCACCAGGGCATGCTCCTGCCGCTAACGAAGTAATCCTCGGCGCTTCTTCCCGCCTTTCTGGAGACGGCTAAGCCTATGGCCAGAGAGAGGAAGAAAAACGCTATCATAAAACCCCAATCCAGAGAGTTGAGAAGCATGCAACCTCCTAATTCTTAACCGGAGATAAAATGAGTTTTTCAAGGGGAGAAACCACCAGGAGTTCCACCTCCGCCACCGGCTCCCGGGCCTTCTCCAGAAGGGCTTTTCCCGCCTCCAGCCATTCCTTATCCGGGGCCTCTCCCCGGGACCTCATCTCCATGGCCTGGAGGGCCAAGGCAGCCAGGCGGGAAAGGGACTCAGAAAGGGGAAGGATCTCCTTCACCACCGGGGAGAACCGGGAAAGTTCAACGATCCCTTCGTGGTTTTTCACCCACAGGGTGAGGAGAGTTTTCAATCTCTCCTCTGCTGCCCCATCCCCCTTCAAGTAGGCGTCCACCAGGGACGAAAACTCCCTGGGAAAGGGAGGATCCGGCACGGAGGCGTCCACGAAGCGGGTAAGGGGCGAAAATACGGTGTAATCGTGGAATTCGTGTCTTTTATATACCTGAATCGGTTGAACCAGGGCGACCAGAACCTCCAGGGGCCCGGGGTCTCCGTACCCCGCAAGGCGGCGGAGCATCATCCCCTGATTCTTTATGTGGGTGATGCCCAACTCCTCCAGTTCCTGGGAGACGACCCCGAGCCTTCTGTACATGTCCCCCAGATCCCTCACTTCGGGTGAGGACCACAGCCTTTCGGCTATGGCGGCGGTTCTGGGCCATATTCTGGAATCCACCGTCTCCGGACTGACCAGTTCCGCCCACATGGTGGCCTCTCCCCCCAGAACCCTCTTTTTCTCTTCCGGGGTCAGGTCCTGGGATTCCCAGAGGGGATCGTTTAGGTAGTGGAAAGAGGTGGGCTGGCATAGGTCTATGTAAAAACCGCTGGAAAGTATTGCGTAGAAGCCCTGTTTTACGGCGCTGTAAAGGGATTCCCTGCCCCTCCACGATTGGATAACGACATTGCGGGGAAGGGCCGGATTTAAAATCTCGTCCCAGCCCACCATGGCTTTCCCGTGTTTTTTAAGGATTTTGTTTATCTTGAGGTTAAAATAGGCCTGAAGTTCCTCAAAACTCTCCATGTGGTGCTTCCGCATGAACTCCGCCACCCTCCGGCTCTCCCCCCAGTGGACTCCGTTGACCTCGTCTCCCCCTATGTGAATGTAGGGGTCCGGAAAAAGGCGGGCCATTTCCCGGAAGAATCTGTCCAGAAATTTGTAAACCAGTTTCTTGGTGGGGTCCATGACGGGATCCGGGGTCCCGTAGTTCCTTTCCTTCTTGTAGGGACCGGGGAGAGTTCCCAGGGCGGGGTAGGCCACCAGCCAGGAGGTGGTGTGGGCGGGAACATCAAACTCCGGCACCACCCTTATCCCCCTCAGGTCCGCATACTTTATGAGTTTCTTTATCTCTTCCTGGGTAAAGTAATTCCCGTCGGAGGCCACCTGGTGAAGCCTCGGATAAACCTTGCTTTCAATGCGGAAACCCTGATCGTCGGTCAGGTGGAGGTGAAGAACATTCATCTTCACCGCCGCCATGGCGTCAATATTCCTTTTAAGAACCTCCATGGGCATGAAGTGACGCACCACATCAATCAAAAGCCCCCTCCAGGGAAACCGGGGATGGTCTTCTATCTGGACCGCCGGAAAGAAGTACCCATCCTCGTCGGCGGAAAGCAACTGCAGAAGGGTCTCCAATCCCCGGAGAATCCCTATGTCCGTGGAGGCCTTAACCAATATCTTCCCTTTCCCTACCCTCAGGACATAGGATTCGTCCATTTCAGGGGAAAGGGGGATGTGCTTCTGGTAAAGCAAAATCATGGAATCGCCTTCGGCCTCCGGGTTGAGAAAGAGGCCGGTCCTGCCCGACAGCCTTTTGAAAAATCTCAGCCTCGCCAGTTTCACCCTGGGGCTGAAGGGACCCTCTACCTTGAGGGCAAATCCCTCGCTCAGGCGGAATTTTCCTTCCTGAAACTTAATCTTCCAGGGAAGAGGCATGAGGTTCACTCCATCCCCGGCCGTAAGCAGACACGCCAAAAGGATCAGCATCACCGTTTTCTTCATGTTAACCTCCGGAGAAATTTTACGATAAAGACCCCGAAATTTTAAAGGACAAATCCGAAGGGAAAGAAATCTTCATATAAGAGTCACCAGAAGGGCGTAGGAGGAACCGGCCATAAGACAGGTGAGGAAATTGGCAAAGGAATGGGTGGTGCAGGGTTTGAAATGGGCTTCGGTTAAATTACACAGGAGAACCACCCCCAGGGCCAGGGGTAAATTCAGGTGGATTTTCATCGCGTGGGACAGTCCCAGAAGGGCAAGGGCTGCCAACCCTCCCCACAGGGTGCCCTTCACCGTCCAGAGCCCTTCCTCCCCTGGAAGTCCGGTCCTCAGGGTCCTGACATTGAGTCCCTTTCCCCGGCCAAGGCTGCCCACCTCCGTGGCCACCGTGTCAAAGGTGGCCTCTGCCAGGGCCACCGCCGCTGCCTGGGGAACCCCCAGAAGGCTGAAGAGAAGGGCCGGTCCCCCCTTTCCCCACACGCTGGAGGCCCCACGGCGGAAACCTTCCTTCTCCCGGGAGCGGTAAAGGGAGGCCGCTTCGGAGAGGAGGAGAAAGGCCATTAAAAGAAGGAAAAGCCTCCAGCCTCCGAAGAAGGCCACTCCCATCCCCACTGCCACCGCTGAGAGGCTCCCCCAGAGGTCAAAAAATCCCAGGGAGAAGGCTACGGCGAAAAGCAGGAAAACCGCTCCGGCGGAGATGAGTTCCGCCTTTCCCAGGTGGAGGGTCGCCCTTCTCAGAGAGAAGAAAAAAACCACGAAGGAGGACGGAACGATGAGATTGTCGTCAAAGCCCAGATCCAGGGATTCAAAGAGGGCTGAAAGGAAAACCGCCCCCTCCAGGGCAAGAAGGGTTTTAAGGTCCAGATTCCCGGCCACATACCAGTAAGCCAGGGGAACCAGGAGGAAACCCGTCAGGATAAAGGCCCCGGTGCCGGTAAAACTTTTCCTTCGGTTCCAGGGAAGGGGATGCTTACCTCCGGCCACAGAGGCGACCCCATCGGCAAAGGAAAGAAGGGCCCAGGCTCCTGCGGCCAGGGGAAGGTGATCCCTGAGGAGAAGAAGCATGAGGAGCACCGCCAGGGGATAATAAACTATCCCCCGGTCAAAGCCCCTTCTCCTCATTATTCCCCTACCGTATAGGGGCATGAGGAATATGTTGTGTAAAAGGGCCACCAGGGCTATGAGCACCACGGCCCACCAGGGAAGAGCCGGTATAAGGAGTAGAGGAAGTCCGAAGAATATGTGAACGGCCTTTCTCAGACCCTCATTCAATCTCCTTCCTCCACCAGTTGAGGATGTCAAGTAGGGTTTTTTCCATGGGAATGGAGGGAGTCCACCCGGTAACCCTGTTCAGTTTTCCTATGTCAGCCCAGACCAGGGGAACATCCGCCTTCCTTAGCCTGGACCGCTTGACTTCAACCTTAAATTCCAGTTCGGAGAAGGAAAAGAGAATTTCCAGAATTTCCCCAATGGAATACACCCTACCGGAGCCCAGGTTGTAAACCTGCCCCGTCTTGCCCCGGCGGGAAAGCAGAAACAGGGCCTCCACCCCATCGCGGACATCGGTGAAATCCCTTCTGGCCTGAAGATTCCCCACCTCTATTACCGGCTTCCTTAACCCCTTTTCCGCCTCGGCTATGGCCCTGGCAAAGGCCGAAGCGGCAAAGGCCGGCCTCTGACCCGGCCCAATTTGATTGAAAAGCCTCACCACAATGCCCTTTATCCCGAAAACGCGGCGGTAAAACATGAGAACTTCCTCGGCGGAAAGTTTGGAAACCCCGTAGTGGGAAAGGGGCGCCGGAGGAACGCTCTCCTTAATGGGCTGCTTTTTGGGGGGCACGGCCCCGTAAACCGCCGCCGAAGAAGCCAGAAGGAATACGGGTTTCTGTTTAGCGCTGGCCAGGGCATCCAGGAGATGGACCGTGGCCAGAAAATTGTTTGAATAGGTTTCCTCAAGTTGCTCCCAACTCTTTCCCACATGGCTCTGACCCGCCAGATGGAAAACCACATCCGGCTTAAACTCCACCACCTCCTCCAGGGAATCCCTGCCGATGACGAGTTGTCTCTGGCAGGAGGGACAGGTCTGACGGCATATCCCCATAACCTCCCCTTCCCGGGAAAGTTTCTCCGAAAGGTGGCGGCCTATGAACCCACAGGCGCCGGTGACCAGATACTTCAAATCCTCTCCCTCCAGTAGTTCAGGAGGTCTTCCAGGGTTTTTTCAAAGGGGATGCGGGGCTCCCATCCGGTTCTTTCCTTGAATTTGGAGTAATCTCCTATCAGGACAGGAACATCCGAAGGCCGAAGTCTGCTGGGATCCTGCTCCACCTTCACCTTGGCCCGGGAAAGGGAAAGCAGGTTCTGGAGCACCTCCGATATTTTGTAGCCCCTTCCGGAGCACAGGTTGTAAACCTCCCCGGCCTCTCCCCTGGTAGCCGCCAGCCAGTAGCCCCGGACCATGTCCCTAACATCGGTAAAGTCCCTTACCGCATCCAGGTTCCCCACCTTTATAACCGGTGGCCTGATGCCCTTTTCTATCTCCACTATCTGCTTGGCGAAGTTGGAGCACACGAATACCTCCCCCCGCCGTGGGCCGGTGTGGTTAAATCCCCTGGTCCTTACTATGTTCATGCGGTAACTCATGAAATACTGATACCCCAGGAAATCCTGGGCTATCTTGGAGACGGCGTAGGGACTCAGGGGCCTCAGGGGATTGGTTTCCTTTATGGGAACTTCGTCCTCCTTTACCAGGCCGTATTCTTCGCTGGAACCCGCTATTTGAATGGATGGGGAAAGTCCCAGTTCCCTAACCGCTTCAAATATGTTGGTCTGACCCAGAATGTTGGTGGTGAGGGTTTCCTGGGGAGCCCTCCAGGAGGTGGGGACGAAACTCTGGGCCGCCAGATGAAAGATGAGGTCAGGCCTCACCTCCTCAAGGACCTTTTTTACGGATATGTAGTCCCTTATGTCCCCTTCCACCAATTTTATTCTTCCCTCCAGGTGCTCTATGTTCTCCCGGCGGGACCTCCACCTTATTATCCCGTAAACCTCCACATCCGGGTGGTTCTCAACGATGTAATCGGCTAAATGGGACCCTGCGAAACCGGTGATGCCGGTAATCAATGCTTTCATAAGGAACCTCCGTAAACCTTTTTATAATATTGCTGAAAATCCCCGGACTTCCTTTTTTCCCACCAATCCCTGTGTGTTTTATACCACTCCACGGTTTTTTTAAGCCCGGCTTCAAAGCCCACCCTGGGCCTCCAGCCCAAACTCCGGATTCTGGAACTGTCCACGGAGTATCTTATGTCGTGGCCCGGGCGGTCCTTGACGAACTCTATCCATGCCTCGTCCATGCCCATTATTTCCAGTATTTTATGGGCCAATTCTAAGTTGCTCAGTTCAAAATTGGAGGAAAGGTTGTAACATCCCCCCACCTGGGCCTTCTGAAGAAGAAGCCACAGGCCCTCCACGCAGTCCTCCACGAAAACCCACTCCCTTATGTTTTCCCCGGTGCCGTAAAGGGGTATTTTCTTCCCCTCCAGGAGGTTGGTTATAAATAGAGGAATGGCCTTTTCCGGATGCTGGTAGGGACCGTAGTTGTTGGAGGGACGGACGATCACCACCGGAAGACCGTAGGTCCTGTGGAAGGCGAAGGCCAGCCTGTCGGCCCCTGCCTTGGAGGCGGCATAGGGGGAGGAGGGATTCAACGGATCACCCTCCCTGAAACTCCCCTCCTCTATGGGACCGTAGACCTCATCGGTGGAAATGTGAAGAAATCTTTTGATGTTTCCGGTCCTTCGGGCCGCTTCCAGGAGAACATATGTCCCGTAAACATCGGTGAGGACGAATTCTCCCCCCTCCAGAATTGACCTGTCCACATGTGTCTCGGCGGCGAAGTGGACCACGGAATCCACATCCTTCATGAGTTCCATCACCAGGTCCCTGTCCCTTATGTCTCCCTTCACGAACCGGTGGTTGGGATGCTCCAGGAAGTCCTCCATGGTGTCAAGTCCACCGGCATAGGTCAAAAGGTCAAGGTTCACCACCTCCGCTCCCTGTGCCAGGGCCTTCCTTACGAAATGGGAACCTATAAAACCTGCACCCCCTGTTACGAGAAGTCTCATTTCACCTCCTACCTTCTTATGGAAATGTCGTCTTCTGTACCCTCCAGCCCATCAGGGCCTTTGCTTATAAGTTGAAATCCGGACCCTTCCCTCCTGTAAATTATGGGGCGGCCCCAGGGATCCCGGGGTTGCCTTCCGAATACCTCCTCCAGGGAAGAGGGAAGGCCTCCGTGGTCAAGGCTCCAGGTCTGAATCTCCTGGGCCATAACCCTGAGGTCGTTTTTCACCATGACGGTGGCGGTCCTCTTGAGGCCCTTTATTCCTCCCCGGGCATCCTCCACCACCCCCTTGGTTTGAATATAGTGAAGGGCCAGATAAATGCCGGCCACCACAAGAACGATCAAAATTAAGGCTCTCATAATTTCTTATTTTACCTTAGCCACCGTAAAACTGTAAAGAAGGATGCCGGCGGCCACGGAAACATTCAGGGAATCAAAATCCTCCCTCATGGGTATTTCCACGCGAAAATCGCAGAGGCTCAGAACCGATTTTCTCAGCCCCCTCCCCTCAGACCCCAGGACGAGGACGAACCTTTCAGGAGGGACAAATTCATTGAGGGGCTCTCCCGGACGGAGGGCGGCCACGGTCCAGAGGCCGTCCTCCCGGGCCCTCCGCAGGAAGGCGGGAAGGGAGGTGGTCCTGTGGATTTTAGCCCGGAAAAGGGCCCCCGCCGAGGCCCGGGCCACGGTTTCGTTCAGCGGAGGGGAGTGCCGTTTTTCCATCACCACGGAAGCGCCGAAGGAAAAGGCGGTCCTTATTATGGCGCCCAGGTTCATGGGGTCCTCTACCCTGTCCAGGGCCACCACCTTTCCCGTTTGGAGAACCTCCTCTTCGCTGGCCAGTTTCACCTCCGCCACATGGGCCCTCCCCCTTTTTTCCGCCGGGGAGAAAAGGTAGGGAATCCCCCTTTCCCTGGCCATTTCCTTTATTTTTTCTATCCTGGGGTCCCTTCTCCTGGCGGGCAGGATTATCTTCTCCACCTCCGCTCCGCTTAAGAGGGCCTCGGTTATCTCGTTCAGCCCCTGGACCACCATTCTATGTACACCTTTATTCTCTCCAGGGGGGAAGATGTGTATCCCCTGGAACTGCCCTCCTCTATGAGCCTGGCAAGAAATGAGAGGTCCGGTCCGGAGGACCTTCCCGTAAGGGCCACCCTCAGGGGATGGTAAAGGGCCCTGCCCCTTTTACCCGTTTTTTTGGAAACCCTTTTAAGGGCGGCGGAAAGGTCAAGGCCTTCGGAAAGTTCCTGATACAGGGCCCTGACCACCTCCATCTCCTCCGTGGAAAGCCTTTCTCCGGGAGCGTATCTCATCTCCCTTTCCACGGCCCGGGCCAGTTCCTTTAGGGTGTAAGCCTCTTCCCTGAGTTTAGAAACTGCCATGGCCAGGAACTCCAAATCGTAGGGGAGGCCCGAATACTCCTTGAGTTTTTCCGCCAGTTCCCGGGGAGGGAGAAGTTCCATGTGCTTGTGATTTATCCACCGGAGTTTTGCATGGTCAAACACCGCCCCGGAGCGGGAAACCCTGGACAGGTCAAAGCATTCCACCATCTCCTGGCGGGTCATGACCTCCTTTTCCCCGCAGGACCACCCCAGCAGGGCGAGGTAGTTGACCAGGGCCTCAGGCAGGAAGCCTTCCCGGCGGAACTGAAAAACCGCCGTGGCCCCGTGCCTTTTGGAAAGGCGGCTCCTGTCCGGCCCCAGGACCATGGGGAGGTGGGCAAACTCCGGGGGTTTCCATCCTAAGGCCTGGTAAAGTTTTATCTGTTTGGGAGTATTGGATATGTGGTCTTCCCCCCTTATCACATGGGTTATCCCCATCTCGTGATCGTCTATCACCACGGCGAAATTATAGGACGGAATGCCGCTGGACCTCATGATGACGAAATCTCCGAAAAGGGAAAGGTCAAATTCCACATCACCCCTTATGAGGTCCCGGTAGGAGAAGACCTCGTCGTCCATCTTGAACCTTACGGAAGCGGGTTCTCCGGCCTCCACCCTTTTCTTAGCCTCCTCCGGAGGGATGTTCCGGCATTTCCCGGAATACTTGTAGGGTCTCCCCTCGGCCATGGCCTTCTGCCTTTCGGCCTCCAGTTCTTCAGGGGTGCAAAAACAGTAATACGCCTTCCCCTCCTCCAGGAGTCTGCGGGCATAGCGCCGGTAAATCTCCAGGCGGCGGCTCTGATGGAAGGGGCCCTCGTCCCAATCAAGGCCCAGCCAATTCAGGTCCTCCAGGATGTGTTCCTCGTACTCCTTTTTTGACCTTTCGGGGTCGGTGTCCTCTATCCTCAGGACGAATTTCCCTCGGTTTTTTCTGGCAAAAAGCCAGTTGAAAAGGGCGGTCCTTGCCCCGCCCACATGGAGGTAACCGGTGGGCGAAGGTGCAAATCTGACTTTAATCATCCTTCCTCCTTAAAACGCATACGGCGTAGGCCTGTATAGCCTCTCCCCTTCCCACCTCCCCCATGCCTTCGGCGGTCTTTCCCTTTATACCCACGATTTCCGGAGAAATACCCAGAACTTCCCCTATGCGCCTTTTCATCCTCTCCTTGTGGGGGGAGATTCTGGGTTCCTGGGCCACTATTACGGTGTCTATTCCCGTTATTTCATACCCCCTTTCCCTGACCATTTCCCCGGCCTTCTTTAGAATCTCGGTGCTCCTGATCCCCTTGATTTTTTCTTCAGAAGGAGGAAATAACTGCCCTATATCCGGCAGGGAAAGGGCCCCCAGCAGGGCATCGGCTATGGCGTGGAGGAGAACATCCCCGTCGGAATGACCCTCAAGCCCCTTTTCGTAGGGGATCTCCACCCCTCCCAGGAAAAGGGGGATTCCCTCCTTCAGGGGATGAACATCAAAACCGATACCTATTTTTATCACCTGGTCTATTATATCAGGAATTTGCCGCTTCAATTCCCGGCCTCTCCAGAAGTCCCCCCATCCTCCTGTCTTCTCTTTTCAGGAGGAGGGCGAAGATGAATCCCACGAATCCCAGGGCGGCGAACATCACCATGCTGGCGGTGTAGGAATGGGTTACATCCCTGAGTTTTCCGTTCAAATACGGGAACAGCATGAGCCCGATGTTTTGAATCATGGTCATAAGACCGAAGGCAGTACCCACCCTCTCTTCCTTAACGATGAGGGGAACCGCAGGCCACATGGCCGCAGGCACCAGGGAGAAGGCCAGCCCCAGTATTATCATGGGCCAGGCGGGATAAATATCGGTAAACCCCATCACCAGGTAGGTGGGAATCATCATCAAAGAACCCACCATCATGATGGTGGCCCTGCGCCCTATTCTGTCCACCATCCATCCGAATATGGGCGCCAGGATCGCCGATGCGATCATGATTATGCTGGTAATTCCCCCGGCGGTCTTTACTATGCCCACGAAGAAATTTTTAACCCCACCCAGAAACCCGGAGGCGGCGTGCTGAAGGGTCAGGGGAATACCCCACTTGGTGTGGAAGAAGTCCGTGGAGAGGGCCGAAAAGGGGAATATGGCAGAATAAAAGGTCACGCAAAGCAGAACCACATACCAGTAGGCCCTGGGAAATTCCTTTATGTCCCGGAGCCTTATCTTCTCCTCCACCCCCTCCTCCCGGAGGTTCAGGTATTTTTCCCCGTAGCGGTCCATAATCACATAAACGATGTTGGCCCCCAGGGAAACCAGGGTGAAAATGACGGCGGCCCAGAGGGCGGCCCGAAAACTGTGGAAGTGACGGGCTATGGAGGCCTCAAAATTGAAACTGAAAATGGTGCCCAGTCGGCTCAAGGTGAGGGCTATGCCGAAGGCCAGGGCCAGTTCCTTCCCCTTGAACCAGCGGGCGAGGATGGCGCTCTGGCAAACCACCAGGGCCTCGGAACCCATGCCGAAAATGATCCTTCCCACATAAATCATGGTCATGGAATTGGCCAGGGCCACCACCGTGGCTCCCAGAACCACCAGGGAGGAAAAAAGGAGGCTGGCCCTGCGGGTTCCTATTTTGTCTATTATCAAACCGCCGAGGAAAACGGTGAATATGGCGGCTATGCTGTAGGCGGAGTATGTGGCCCCTATCTGCTCCCTCCCGATGCCCAGGGCCTTGATTAAAAGGGGAGCGATGGCCCCGAGACTGTCGTAGGCGAAATAACTCCCGTAGGTTAAAAGGGCGGCGAAGAACAACACCGCAAATCTGTATGCGGGTTTAGAAGGGTCCAGAAACAATCTTCTCACCTTAACCTCCTTTATTCCACCGTCACCGACTTGGCGAGATTTCTGGGCTGGTCAACATCGTGCCCCAGGAAATCCGCCGCATAATAGGCTATCAATTGAAGTGGAATTATGTTTATTATGGGGAAGAGATATTCGTCCACCTCGGGAACCTTTATCACGGCGTCGGAAAGTTCCTCTATTTCCGGATGCTCCCCGGAAAGAAGGGATATTATTTTTCCCCTTCTGGACTTTATCTCCTCCATGTTTGAACGAACCTTGTCCAGAACCTTGCTTTCGGTGGCGATGAAGACCGTGGGCAGGTTTTCGTCTATGAGGGCTATGGGGCCGTGCTTCATCTCGCCGGCGGGATATCCTTCGGCGTGTATGTAGGATATCTCCTTCAGTTTCAGGGCCCCCTCCAGGGCTATGGGGTAATTGAGATGCCTCCCCAGGTAGAGGGCATCGGTGTATGCAGAAATGTCCACCCCTATTTCCCTTATCCTCTCCTTCTCTTCCCTGAGCATCCGCTCTATTCTGGAGGGGAGGGATAGGATGCCGGAAACCAGCCTGGCCTCCTCCTTACGCTCAATTTTTCCCACCTCCCTGCCCAGGTAAACGGCCAGGAGGTAAAGAAGGGAAAGTTGGGTGGTAAAGGCCTTGGTGGAGGCCACGGAAATCTCAGGGCCGGCGTGGGTGTAGAGAACCGCATCCGCCTCCCGGGTTATGGAACTTCCCACCACATTGCACACGGCCAGAACCTTTCCCCCCAGGGACCGGGCCTTCCTCAGGGCCCCTATGGTATCGGCGGTTTCTCCCGACTGACTTATGGCTATAACCAGGGTGGAGGGGCTGAGGACGGGTTTGCGATATCTGAACTCCGAAGCGTAATCCACATCGGTCTTAATTCCGGCCAACTCTTCAAAATAAAACTTGCCCACCAGACCGGCATGATAGGAGGTGCCGCAGGCCAGGATGAGTATGTCCTTGATTTTCCGAGGAGAAAGGGGAAGGTCCTCCATCACCACGGAATTGGAGTCCCTTTCTATCCTGGGCCCCACGGTATCCGAAATGGCCTTGGCCTGTTCGTGAATCTCCTTCAGCATAAAGTGCTTGTAGCCTCCCTTTTCGGCCTGGGCCAGACTCCAATTTATGATCTGGGGTTTTTTATCCCTTTTTCTTCCCTGGAAATCGTATATTTCCACGCTGGAAAGGGTGAGTTTTCCCATTTCTCCGTTTTCTATAAACACCACCCTGTTGGTCCAGGACAGGAAGGCTGGAATGTCCGAAGCAACGAAGTTTTCTCCGTCGCCCAACCCCACCACCAGGGGGCTATCTTGCCTGGCTATGTAGAGGGCGTCTTCCCGGGAGTTGAGGACAACCAGGGCAAAGGAACCTTCCAGTCGGCGCACCACCCTCCCCAGGGCCTCCATAAAACTACCTCCTTCCTTGAGTTCCTCCTCCAGTAGATGGGCAACCACCTCGGAATCCGTCTGGGAACGGAAACGATGTCCCTTCCGTCGGAGGTCCTCTTTAAGTTCCAGGTAGTTCTCTATTATCCCGTTGTGAACCAGGGTTATTTCCCCCCGGCAGTCGGTATGGGGATGGGAATTGGGGTCGTTGGGTTCACCGTGGGTGGCCCATCGGGTATGGCCCACCGCCGCCCTGGAAGAAATCCTCAGGTTCCGAAGTTCCTCCTCCAATTGGGAAACCTTGCCCTTTTTCTTCCTTATTAAAAGACCTTCTTCGGTTCTTAAGGCGATGCCGGCGGAATCGTAACCCCGGTATTCAAGCCTCTTGAGGCCCTCTATTACCCGATCCTTTAGATTGCCTTTATCTGAAACTATTCCTATTATTCCGCACACCTCTTCTTCTCCGCCTTTCTATTCTCCAGTAAGGTACCCCTTCGTCGTTTCTTATGAGGATTTTTTTCCCGGAAACCTTTATCTCCTTGGCAAAAATGTAGTGGTCATCGTTTACCCTGACCACCATTCCCTTGACCCATATCTTAGAACCGAGGTCCAGAACAACTCCCTTCCTCTGGAGATACATCGGGGGAGCCACCTGAAGGTAGTAATTCTTTCCGTTCACATCCAGGACGAAGTAAAAACCCTTTTTAGCCGTTATTCTGCCCTCAAATTCTCTAATAGCGGAAGGGTCCCAGTCCAGGGAAACTATCACCTTCCCCGCCATTAAAAGAACTACACTAAAAAGAAAAACCGAGATTTTCTTCATCTCAACCTCCGGAGTGAATATTTTAACCCTAACGGGAAAAAAAGTTAAGGATTAAGGAGTTCCTCCACTATGGGATGGACCGGGGACCTCAAGAGTTCTTCCCAGGTCCCTTCCTGGATTATCCTTCCCTGGTGAAGCACCGCCACCCGATGGGAGATTATCCTCACATCCAGGGGGTCGTGGGTTACATAGAGGAGGGTCACATCCCTGCGGGCCTTAATTCTGAGAAGTTCCTCCCTCAACTGTTTTTTCCTGGGAAGGTCAAGGTTGGAGAGAGGCTCGTCCAGGAGCAGAAATTTAACCTGCTGGGCCATGGCCCTGGCAAAGGCCAGGCGCTGTTTTTCGCCACCGGAAAGTTGATGGGGCCTTTTTTTCCTGTGTTTCCAGAGTCCGAAGAACTCCAGAATTTCCCTGATTTTATCCTCCGGATCCTTTATCCTTCTCAAGTTAAACACAAACCTCAGGTGCTCCTCCACGCTCATGTGTTGCCACAGGCCAAGGTTCTGGAATATGAAGCCCACCTGTCTCTCCCTGGGGGGAACCAGAAGGTCCGGACCCCGGGTGACCACCCTGCCGCCGACGAAAACCTCCCCCTCCTCCGGAACATCAAGGCCCGCTATAATCCTCAGAAGGGTGGTTTTTCCCGCCCCGGAGACCCCAAGCACCGCCAGGGTCTCCCCCTTCCTCACCGAAAGATTAACCCCACGGAGGACACTTTCCTCACCGAAGGATTTTACGACGCCCCTTAACTCAATGCCTTCAGAACTCAAAGGTCCCCCCTACAACCACCAGATAAACCCCCGCTGTAAAATTTCTCCTCAGGGCAAAATCCAGGGAAAAATTCCTGAATTCCCGGACGAACCCCACCATGATGTAACCCTCCTCCTCACCCTCTACCCCTTCGTAGGTTATCTCCCCCACCGTCCTGGCTCCCAGGACCTGCGGGCCTTCAAGCCCAAAGCCCAGGAAATAGCCGGAGCCTGCCTCCAGACGGGGTCCAATGTTGAAATGCCAGGTGAGGGAGCGGAATTTGCCGGAAATGGCAGCGGTAAGGCCCGCACCGGAAAATTCCCCCGGGGAAAACTCCAGTCCCCCCTCCAGGGCCACGGAAACTCCCCCTTCTCCCTGAAGAGCACCCCTCCTGGCCAGCCATTTGGCCACGAGGTTCACATCCGAAAGGGCAACACCCCGGGGAAAAACACCCTCAAATCCGTGGTGTCCTCCCAGTTCCCCCGAAATCTCAAAACTCCGGCCCACGCCGCAGTTGAGAACCACGGTGGGAAAATTGAAGGGACCCTCCTTGGAAAACTCCACTTCCAGAAGGCCCACTTCCAATTCCACCCTACCCTTTTCTTTAACATCCGCATCGGTGGAATAAAAGGGTCTATTGGCCAGGACCAACCCGTAGAAAAACAACAAAAACCACATTTTTTTCATGATTGCCTCCTTAGCAGGAATGTGACGGCCATTAAGCCCAGGAGAGAATTCATCAGAGAAAGGGACGAAAGCACCCCGGGAAAATTGTTCACCGAAAGGGTGTAGATCCTAACCACCAGGGGCTCTCCCCCAGGGGGATAAAGCATGGAACCAAGGCCCAGATCGTTGGCGGAAAAAACGAAGACCAAAAGGAAGGCGGCCCCCAACCATTTCTTCAAGGAGGGCACGGTTATTCTGCGGAAAGTGGTGAAGGGAGAAGCACCGGCCAGAAGGGCGGCTTCCTCCCCGGAGGGGTCCAGGTGAGAGTAACCCAGTTCCACCACCTTAAAGGCCAAAAAATAATACCTGGCTACCATGGCCATTACGAGAAGAATCCCCGTGGAATACAGAAGGGTAAGACCTCCCCAGACCTTCATAAAGCCCAGGGCCAGGGCGGGTTGCGGCGTGAGAAAACCCAGGAGAAGGATCAGGGAATAAAGGGGCGAGGTTTTTCTTGCGGAAAAAACGGACCAGACCACCGCCACGGCTGCGGCCACGGAGGAATAGAAAAGGGTCCTCAGAAAACTACCTCCCCCCGCAGACACCGCCCGGAAAAAGGTCTTCGGTTCCATGGCCCTGTGGAGAAGCCCACCCATGGGAAGGAGAAGAAAAAGCGAAAAACTCCCCACCAGAAAAACTAAAATCGGTATCCGGAACACCCCGGGAGAAAACCGGAGGCCACCTTTCAAGGGAGAGAAAACCCTAAATCCCCTTCTAAGCAGGGAATACTCCACCGCCAGTATAACCATGCCCACCGCCAGAAGTGGCAGGGAAGCCGCCAACCCGGCCCTCATGTCGTAGAAGGCGGAAAATCGGACCAGAACCTGGTACGAAACGGTGTTCACCCCCAGGTAGGTGGGAACTCCCAGTTCAGAAAAGGCGAGAAGAAACACCAGCAGGGCTCCGGTGATGGCCCCTCCCCTGGACCTGGGGAGGGTTATCTTCCAGAGAACCCTGAGGGGAGAAGTCAAAAGCAAAGCCGCCTCTTCCTCCTCCCTGGAGACCGAGGAAAGGGCGGAAAGGACCAGCCAGAAAACCACAGGGTAAAAACACCCGGTGAGAACGAACACTACTCCGGTTTTTGAAAAAAGCAAGGCGGAATACCGGGAGGGGATAAGGTAGGACCATCCTAAGGCAAATTGATAGGGAAGGAAGAAAAGGGGGATGGTAAGCAAAAGGCTCATCGTCCTTCTGTAGGGCAACAAAAGCCTGGAAACGAAGAGGGCCATGGCAATCCCCAGCCCGGAGGAAAGCAAAGAGGTGAAGCCCCCGATGATAAGACTGTTTTCCAGGGCCTGGAGGAAATCCTTCTGCTGAAAAAGGGTTTTAAGGGAAGAAAGGGTCCCGGGGAAGGAAAGAAAAACCCCTCCCAGGGGAAAAACTATGAGAAGAACCGGGAGGGCCCAGGAAAACCCTTTTTTCAGAAGTTTGAAACCCATCCCTTCAGCCAGGGCAAAATCTCCTCCATTTTTCTGCCCACGGCGGAGTAATTCACTTCCATGGTCTTTAGACGGGATATGGGGGGAAGCCCCCGGGGAGGTTCCACCCCGGGATGGAGGGGGATCTGCCGGCATGTGGCCCGGGCCAGCATACCTTCAACCTCCGGGGAAAGCAAAAAATCCACCATCATCCTGGCCTCCTCCGGATGGGGAGCCCCCTTTATCATGGCCACGGCGTTGGGCATGAAAAGGGTCCCATCGCCGTCCTGGTCAGGGATTACCATCTTCACGGGATAGCCCTGCTCCACCGCGGAAAAGGCGTCATCGTTGTCCACGAAGCCGAATTTCACCTTGCCCAGGGCCACCCACCGGGCCACCTCCCCGTTGGAGGAAGCGAGACGAAGGCCGTTGGCCTTTATTTCTTCCAGAAATTTCCTGGCCTTCCCGTCGCCCCAGAGGACGAAAAGGGCCGCCACATGGAAGGAGGTGGTGCCGAAAAGAGGATTGGCCAGGGCAAACTGACCCTTCCACCTTTCCTTCAGCATGTCTTCCATTCCCCGGGGATAATCTTCCTCCTTCACCAGGTCCGTGTTAACCAGAATAACCCTTATCCTTCCGGAAAAACCCGTCCAGTATCCCTCCGGGTCCCTGAACTTGTCAGGGATTCCGCTGGAATTTGGGGAAACATAAGGCTGAAGAATACCCTTCCTCTTCAAAATCTCCACCCTAAGGGGATCGTTGGACCAGAAAACATCGCAACGGGGGTGTTCTTTTTCGGCCAGAAGTCGGTTAACCAGCCCAGTGGACTTGGTTTCCTCGGTGTCGAAGACCATCTTCACCCTGATCCCCGTTTTTTCCTGAAACCTCTTTAGAACGGGTTCGGAAAAGACCTGGTCGGTGGAGGTGTAAACCACCACCTCCCTATCCCTTTTTCCGCAACCCATAAAGAGCAGCCCAAGAAGAAAAAGAAGAACCAGTTTCTTCATTGAACCTCCTCAACCTTCAGGTCGTCAAACCTGGTGCTGGCATCGGCCTTGGTCCAGAGACCGAATTTCCCCGGCTCATTGAAGATCCGGACGGTGGCCTGAAGTTTCAGTTCCCCATCAAAATAACATTTTATCTGGTCGCCCCTGTGGACCACCCTCACGGTATGCCAGGCCTGAGGATCGGCCTTGAGCCTCGCCGAGCGGAGCATTCTCCTGTGGCCGTTTCTCACATAGTAAAGCCTGAAATTGTCCTCCAGGGGGTTCCAGCGCACCACATAGTAGTTGTCTTTGTCCTTCGCCCTCCACATGACTCCGCCTCCCTGGTCCTCCCTGCCTTTGAAGGCCTTGAGATGAACCGAAATGTCCAGGTCCTTCAGGGAAGCATTTTCGTAAATCAAAAGGTTGAAGCAGGCCCCGTGGTTGGTGCGGGGGTCGGGTTTTACAAGGAGGGCGTTGGGCTGAGAGGGGGCAGTGGGGTCTTTGATTACCTCCCATTGGGAAAGGGTCCCACGATCGGCGGTTTGGGCAGGGGAAAACCCCGGAGGCAGAGCGTTGCCTTCGTCAAAGTTGAAATACAACCGGGTGCCTCCAAAAACGGTGAAGACCAGAAACATGGATAAAGCCAGCAGGCCCATTTTTTTCATCCTGCACCTCCGTATAAATTTAAGGAATGCGAGGAAAATTCCTCCCCCTCATTTAACCAGCAAAACTTTGGAATTTCAAGTGGGATCACTATAATAAAAAACTATGAAGAAAACGGCTCTGAGCCTCCTGATCCTTTTACTCCTTCTGGGATGCGGCGGAAAACCAGAACTTCCCCAGGACCACCTCACATGGACATGGGAGGAGGACCAGACCTGCGCCGGCGGCGAGAACATATGGGGAGGCTTCGTGGAAACCCAGGAGGGTTACCGGGCCAGGAAAACCATATCGGCCTTTGCCCTGTGGAGAAAAACCCCTCCCCGAAAAATCACCCTGGTCTACAAAAACCGGGGCAAGTTTCCCGTGAAGTTAACGGTGAACGGTGCAGAGGTAACCAGCCTTCCCCCCTCCTCCACCTTCAGGAAAATAACGGTATCCTCCCCCCTCCTTCAACGGGGCCTGAACATCGTGGGATTCATAAGGAGGAAGAACCGGGAATTCGTGGTGAAAAAACTTTGCTTTTCAGAAGGGCGGGGAAAAAACTTCGTCCTGGAAAGGAACGAAGTCCTTTTCATACCCTCTGAGGGGGGAACCCTATCCTTTAAACTCTCCGGAAGGGGAAGGGCCCGGGTGGTGGTCCACGGGGGAAGGGATTTTCAGGAGGAGAAGGTCTCTGCGGTGAAATGCCCCGTGGGATTTTTTCCCCGAAAATTTGAGTTCACGGAAGGGGAACCCTTCCTGCTGGAAATAAGGGTGGAGAAGGGAAGTTTTAAACTCATGGATTTCTCCCGGAAAGTTTCGGAAAGGAACCCTGCCCCTCTTCCCCGACGCCTTTTCCGAAAACCCTATCCCGACATATACATTTTTCTGATAGACGCCTGCCAGGCCTCCCACCTGAGCCTTTACGGCTATCCCAGGAAGACCTCCCCCAACATTGACCGCCTGGGTGAGGAAAGTCTGGTGTTTGAAAACGCCTACACCACGGCTTCCTTCACCAGGGCCGCGGTGGCCTCCATTTTTTCCGGATTCTTTCCCGATCACCACAAGGTGCGGGTCCTTAGGGCGGCCCTGGATCCCCGCCTCCTTCTCCTCCCGGAATTTCTTAAGGCCAGGAGATACACCACCTCCATCTTCACCGCCTCGGCCAATGTTTCCGCCAGTTTTGGCTTCTCCCAGGGTATAGACGAATTCTTCGGTTATTACGGCAGGTGGAGCAACAAAACCAGCGGTAAAATGGCAGAGGACTTCCTGAACTGGATTTTTCGCCGGCCCTCGCCGAAGTTCTCCTACATCCACTTCATGGAACCGCACTTCCCCATAATTCCTCCTCCCCCCTTCAAAAACATGTTCAAAAAAAGACCCTCAAAAAAGCCGGTCCTTAAGAGTCTGCGCCTAAAAAAGGATTTCACCCCGGAGGAGGTTCAGGATGTGGTAGACGACTACGACTCCGCCATAGCATACATAGACAGCGTTCTGGGAAAAATCTGGGACAGGATGAGGAGAAGGGGATCGTTTAAAAACTCCATGATCTTTTTCCTTTCTGACCACGGAGAAGCCCTCTACGAACACGGAGCCTTCGGTCACGGTGCCGTGGTTTACGAGGAGATGACCCACATCCCCCTGGTGGTTAAATTCCCCTCCTACATGGGAATAAAGGGAAGGGTGAAGGCCCTGGTCCAGCCCACGGACATCTTTCCCACCGTAGCCTCCCTCTTCGGCGTGAACCTTCCCCTGGACGGAAGGTCCCTCCTGGAGGCCAAGGCCAGAAGGGAGGTGGGAAATGAAATTGCCGTGGTCAGGAACTTCTTGAATCCGGGAGCCTACGGTCTAAGGTGGAGGAATTACTACTACATCATTGACATGAACGGGTTTAAGGAAAAACTCTTTAAAATTCAAGGGCATCCGCAGAGGTCCTATACCTACAAAAACCCTCTGCTTACCCTATATCTGCGGGGAAGGTTTTTTAGGTGGTTGAAAAAATATCAGAACCTTTCTCTGACCGGAAGAAAACTCAGCCTTAAGAAACTATCCCACCGGGAACTTGAGAACCTAAGGTCCCTGGGCTACATAAAATAAGGTTTAAATCCCCAGGTTTTCCAGTATGTAGAGAAGGGGATTTACCGCCTTCCCGTAAACATGAACCTCGTAATGGAGGTGGGGACCGGTGCTTCTTCCGCTGGAACCAACATAACCTATGACATCGCCCCTCTTAACCCTCTGTCCGGGTTTAACCAGAATGCGGGAAAGGTGACCGTAGAAGGTGGTGAAGCCGAAGCCGTGGTCCACTTCCACCCAGCGGCCCAACCCACCCCTCTGATAGCCGGTTCTGAGCACTATTCCCTTGGCGGTAACATAAACCTTCTGACCTATGGGGGCTGAGATGTCTATGCCCTTGTGGAACATCCTCCTTCCGGTGAAGGGGTCCCTGCGGTAACCGAAGCCCGAGGTCAAGTATCCCCGGGTGGGCCATATGGAGGGGGTGGACGAAAGCAGGTCCTGTTGCTCCTTGAAGAATTTGTAGAGAATTTCAAAGTTAACATCCAGATCCTGGGCCATTTTCTTGAGTTTTTTCATCTTTACCACTACTTTCTGAGGGTCCGTATTGGCCGGAAGGGGCTTGGTGATGGCCCCGATGTCCAGGCCTCCACCTATTCCGCCCACTTCCCTGAGCGCATAGGGCGCTTCCAGTCCAGCAATGGTGTTCAATTTCTTGGCGTAATCCTTGAAAACGGAAAGTTTGAAGTGAAGTTCCTGGGCGTCCTTCTGGAGTTTGACCACGGTGTTCTTTAATTTTAAGTTTTCAGACTCCAGCATCTTCAGCCTTGCCCTTCTGAAACTCAGGCCCAGATAGTCCACGAACATCACCAGGCCCGCCAGCACTGCGATTCCTGCAACCACGAGGATTCTTTTAAGTTTCTTTCTTTCAATGGAATAAACCCTGGGGGAGGCATCTTCTTTGGGTATTATCCATATACTTAAATAGTCCTTCATAGTTTCCTTTTTACCACAAGGAATATCTTATTGTCAACTATATTATAATCTTTATCTGGAGGTGCTAAAAAATGACTCAGATGGAAAGGGCCAGAAAAGGGGAAATAACCCCTGAAATGAAGGAAATATCCCGGCAGGAGCAAATAGATGTGGAGGTTCTGGCTGAGAGGGTTGCCCGGGGCACGGTGGTGATCCCCGCCAACATAAACCACAAAAACCTCAAGCCCATAGGCATAGGCCAGGGGCTTAAAACCAAGGTGAACGCCAACCTGGGAACCTCCATGGACTTTCCCCGCATAGAACCGGAACTGCGCAAGTTGAAAATAGCCCTGGAAGCCGGGGCCGATACTGTAATGGACCTGTCCACCGGCGGGAACCTCAACCGAAACAGGAAGAAAATTATTGAAGAATCCTGGAGGCCGGTGGGAACGGTGCCCATATATCAGGCGGCCATAGTGGGAATTTCCCGGCGAGGCTCAATAGTTGAGATGACCCCCGACGATCTCTTTGAGGTCATTGAAATGCACGGCAGAGACGGGGTGGACTTCATCACGGTCCACGCAGGACTTACCCTCTCGGGTTTGGAAAAAATCCGGAGGAAGGAGAGGGTCATGGACATAGTCTCCCGGGGAGGAGCCTTCCTGGCGGGATGGATGCTCCACAACGGCAAGGAAAATCCCCTTTATACCGAGTTTGACAGGCTCCTGGAAATAGCGAAGAAATACGATATGACCTTAAGCCTGGGGGATGGGCTGCGGCCCGGGGCCATAGCCGACGCCACCGATGCCGCCCAGTTGGACGAACTCATGGTCCTGGGAGAACTGGTGAAAAGGTCCAGGGAGGCCGGCGTTCAGGCCATGGTGGAAGGCCCCGGCCATGTTCCCATGGACCAGATTGAGGTGAACATAAAACTTCAGAAAAGGCTGTGCCACGGGGCTCCCTTCTATGTCCTCGGTCCCCTGGTAACGGATATAGCCCCGGGCTACGACCACATAACCTCCGCCATAGGGGGAGCCATCGCCGCCGCCGCCGGGGCTGACTTCCTCTGCTATGTAACCCCGGCGGAGCACCTGGGACTTCCCGACGAAGAGGCGGTAAAGGAAGGGGTCATAGCCGCAAGAATAGCCGCCCACGCCGCAGACCTGGTGAAGGGAGTAAAGGGAGCCTGGGAATGGGACCTGGAAATGTCCAAAGCACGGAGGGCCCTGGATTGGGAAACCCAGAGAAAACTCTCCATTGACCCCCAGAAGTTTGACCTTATAAGGTCCCAGAGGGGAACCCAAACCGACGCCTGCTCCATGTGCGGAGACTACTGCGCCCTCAAAATAGTGGACTTCTACCTGGGCATCAAAAGGGACAAGTACACCGCCCAATTGTGATGGAAGTAAGGTTTCTGGGGGTTCGGGGAAGTTACCCCGTGAGCGGTCCCAGGTTCAGTAAGTACGGCGGAAACACTACATCCATATTGATAAACTCCGGCGATACTTCCTTGATAATAGACGCAGGAACCGGCATCACCGGGCTGGCCGATAAAAACAACTTCCGGGAGAATGTGGTCCTCCTCTTCACCCACTACCATCTGGACCACATCCTCGGCCTTCCCTTCGCCTCTCTCCTCTACTCCGAAGGTTTCCGGAGAAAAATGTTCGGCCCGAACTTCGGGAATTTCTCAGTAAAGGAGGCCCTGGAGGTCCTTTCCAACCCCAAACTCCTTCCCTTCAAAATCTCGGACCGGATGCTGGAGACCCGAATACTCCCCGTGGAGGGAAAATTTTCGGAGGGGAACTTCAGGGTTTTTCCACTGTATTCCAGAAACCACCCCCTGGACGGGGTTATGCTCTACCGAATTGAAGCCGAAGGGAAAAGTCTGGGCATTGCCACGGATTACGAGGTGGGGAAGGACCGCTCCGGCGTGTCTGAATTCTTCTCCGGGATGGACCTCCTGATCCACGACGCCCAGTACACCCAGGAGGAATACACAACCCGTAAGGGCTACGGCCACAGCACCGAAATCACCGCAGCGGAAATGGCCGCCGAAAGCCGGGTATCCAAACTCGTCCTGTTTCATTTTGACCCGTTCCACACGGACTCCTGCGTGGATGCCCAGGAGAGAAGAGCCCGGGAGGTCTTCCCAGAAACTCTGGCGGCCCGGGAAAATATGAAGATAGAACTTTAAAATGTCTTCCTCCCCGGTGAGGCTCACGAACTGCTCTCCTCAACTGGCCCTGATTTACGCAGGAAAATTTCCAGGAAAACTCCTCCTCATAGTTCCCAACGATTACCGCTTTGAGGAAGAATACGCCCTTTTTGGGGGAAGAAGGGCGGTTTTTATTCCTTCCCCCAGGGAGGAATTCTTCTCCCCCCTCCCCCAATCTCCCCGGGCAGTGGCAAAAAAATTAAAGGTCCTCTGGAGGGTTTCCCAGGGTCTGGAAGACCTGGTTGTTGCCACGGTCTCCTCCCTTTTCCACCTTCCTTCTCTGGAAAAAATCTCATCCTCGGTCCTATCCCTGCATCGCAACGAAGAATTTGAACAGGAACTTCTTGTCCTTCACCTCCAGGAACTGGGATACAGGGAGGTGGACTTCGTCAGGGAAATAGGGGAGTTCAGCGTGAGGGGTGGAATCCTGGATTATTTTTCCGGATGGGAAGATGCCCCCACCAGGCTGGAATTTTCCGGAGACAGGGTGCTTTCCATAAGGGAATTCAACCCCTCCACCCAGATTTCGGACCGGGAACTCAAGGAGGCGATAATAGGACCCTACCGGGAATTCGGAAGGGACGAACTTGAAAAAATCCAACGGGAATTCGCTCATTTCACCTCCGCCGGCGAGGAAAATGGGGAAATAATAGGACTCCTCTCCCGTTATTCAAAAAAATACCCCGAAGTCTTCAAGGATTTTGCCACGGGAATTTTCAACCGCACGGATATAGAAAACTACCTTGAAGAGGAAAGGGAAAGGGCCGAAAAAAGCCCTCTGCCCTATCCTGACCCCTTCTCCCTCCTTCCCCTTCCCGATGAGCCTGCCATGGAATTCTGCTGTCAGGAAGGGTCAGTGGAGGATTTCTCCCTCCTTCCCAGGGCCAGGGGCGGAATGGAAGCATGGAGAAAATGGTTGTCCTCGGAAAAAAATGCGGGAAAAAGGATAATCCTTGCTGCGGAATTTAGGGGCCTTGAATTTGCGGAAAAATCCCCCGTAAAACTGAAAAGGGGCTTTCACCTGGGAAACCTCCTGGTTATAGGCGAAGAAAACATACCCGGCCCCAGACAGGCTCCCACGGAAAAGATAAAAAGGCTTCGGAGGGCGGTTTTCAATCTGGAGGCGGGCAGGCCCGTGGTTCACGAAGACTACGGAATAGGAATTTTCCAGGGTTTGGTTTCGTATCAGGGAGAACTGGAGGGGGATTTCCTGGAGGTGGAGTTCGCCGGAGGAGAAAAACTCTACATACCCGTGGAAAAATCCTTCAAACTCCACCCCTATAACCTGCCTCCGGAGGCGGAGGTAAAACTTGACAGACTATCCTCTCCCCGCTGGAAAAACCTCAAGGCCAGGGTGCGGCGCAGCATCCAGGCCCTGGTGGAATCCATGGTGAGGCTCTACGCCGAAAGGAAAGCCAGGGAAGGCTTCGCCTTCAAAGACGACCCCATGCTTCAAGATTTCGTCTCCGACTTTCCCTACGAGGAGACTCCGGACCAGACCAGGGCATGGATGGAGGTCAAAGAGGACCTCATGGCCCCCTACCCCATGGACAGGTTAATCGTGGGGGATGTGGGCTTTGGAAAAACGGAGATAGCCATGAGGGCAGCCTTCATGGCGGTGCTCAACGGAAGACAGGTGGCCCTTCTGGCTCCCACCACGGTCCTGGCCCTTCAGCACTACAGAACCTTTTCAGAGAGGTTTAGAAGGTTTCCGGTAAAAATCGCCATGCTCTCAAGAATGGTCACGAAAGCCCGCCAAAGGAAAATTCTGGACGAACTGGCCCGGGGAGAAATAGACATAATAATCGGAACCCACAAACTCCTCGCCCAGGAGGTGGGTTTTAAAAACCTGGGGCTTTTAGTGATAGACGAAGAGCAAAGGTTCGGGGTGAAGCAAAAGGAAAAACTCCGACAGATGAAAAAGGATGTTAACTGCCTCACCCTCACCGCCACTCCCATCCCCAGGACCCTGAGTTTGGCTCTTTTCTCGGTGTGGGACATCTCCTTGATCCAGACTCCTCCCCGGGGCAGAAAGAGCGTGGAAACCTTCGTTCTGCCCTTCAGAAAGGAGGTCTTCACCCGGGCCATAAAGCACGAACTGGAAAGGGAAGGCCAGGTTTACATAGTGATGAACCGCATTGAAGAAATTCCATTCTGGCAGAGGTTTATTCAGGAAGAATTTCCTCATCTTCCTCTTCTGATTCTTCACGGACAGATGAAACCCACGGAAATAGAGAGGGGAATCATTGATTTTATGGAAGGCAAGCACCCCGTTCTTCTCACCACAACCATAATAGAAAACGGAATAGACATTCCCAATGTGAACACCCTCATAGTCCTCAGGGCCGAAAATCTGGGGCTTGCCCAACTCCACCAATTGAGGGGAAGGGTGGGAAGGTCCCACCGAAAGGCCTATGCGTATTTTTTCGTCCACGGCACTTCCCACGGGGAAAAGGCCCGGCGGAGGCTCAGGGCCATAAGGGAACACGCCTCGCTGGGGTCGGGTTTTGCCATTTCCATGGCGGACTTGAACATAAGGGGAGGGGGCACCCTGTTTGGGACAGCCCAGCACGGGCACTTAGCGGAACTGGGCTACGATTATTACCTAAAACTTCTGGAAGAGGAGATAAGCAGGGTTTCCGGGGAATCCCCCCGTCCGCAGATAAACCTGGGCTTCAACCTGAGGATTCCTCCGGATTATATAAAGGATCCTCTGGAAAGGGTTAACTACTACCGGGAAATAACCTCAGTGAGGAGCGAAGAGCAACTGGAGGAAATAAGAAAAGAAATGGAAGACAAATACGGAAAAATTCCTCCCCCGGCCCGGGAAATCCTCTCCCTGGGAAGGGTTTCCGCCCTGGCCACCACCTGCGGAATCGCCCTACTGGAAAAAAGGGGCAGGGAACTGTTTATAGAATTCAGAGAGGAACCCGATCCCTCCAGGTTATATCAATTCCTTAAAGAACGGGACGGTCGGTTTTACGAAAGAGGAATAATTCTCCCCGGACCCTCCTCTGTATTTCAGGTGGAGGAAATCCTCAGGGCTCTCGTGAAAGCATTAACATAAAAAAAGGGGGGGCAATGCCCCCCGCCGTCGGTAAGGGAGGTTACTCCTTAACTTCTATCTTTATCTGCTTGGGCTTGGCCTGCTCCTTCTTGGGCATGATCACCTTCAAAATTCCCTTCTTGTATTCGGCCTTGATCTTGTCGGTCTTGATGTTGGGAGGAAGGGTAAAGGACCTCTGGAAGGCTCCGTAGAACCTCTCCATTCTGTAGTAATTCTCCTCCTTCCTCTCCTCCTCAAACTTCCTCTCGCCGCGGATGGTAAGAACATTGTCCTCCACCTTGATCTCTATGTCCTTCTCGTTCATCCCGGGAAGTTCCGCTTCCAGCACTATGGCATCGTCGGTCTCGTAGATATCCACCGCCGGGGTCCAGGTGGCGGCTGCCAGTTCCCTTCCCCTGAGGCTTTCCTCAAAAAGTTGGTCTATCCTATCCTGAAGTGCCTGAAGTTCCTTGAAAGGATCCCATTTGAGAATCGCCATGACTCACCTCCTTTTTCTTATTTTCTTAGTCCATTTATATTATATAACCTTAGTCTGATTTTGTCAAGTCTTTTTTTGATTTTTACCGGAATATCCTCTTTCCCTTGCCCAGGGAAAGGGCGGACCGGTATTTCTCCAGAAGAAATTTTCTGGCCTCCTCCACGGCCCACCGGACCTCCCTTCCCCTCACCATCAGGGCGAGGATTGCCGACGAGAGCAGACAACCCGTGCCGTGGACTTCGTAGGGGAAAACCACCTCCGGAGGAAACTTTACGACCTCTCCACGGTGGCACAGATAGTCCACCTTATCCCTGCTGTGTCCCCCCTTCAGAAATACGCTTATCCCGAATTTCCGGTGGAGGCCCGTGCAGAGTTCCTGGGGGGAACCCTCTTTCCCCAGGAGTTCTGCCGCCTCGGGAATGTTGGGGGTTACCAGATCAAACCTGGAAATCAATCCCCTCAGCCTTGAAACCGGGGAAACCTTTAGACCCCCTGCCCGGATTATCGGATCCAGAACCCGGGGCCCCTCCACCCTCTCCATAATCTCTTCCAGGATTCTCCACGAATTCCCCACAATACTGACCTTCAGGCCGGAGAACTTCATTTCCCTGAGGGGTTCAAATCCCTCACTTATCCACCGCCCGGGAAAGAAGATGGCCTTCTTTACTCCGGAAGGGTCCTGGGGAAGGATCCCCGTGGGAATTCCCACGGCCTTGACCCCGAAACCCTGAAGAACCCCGAGGTCCAGGGTAAACCCGGCCCCGTTTAAGGGGTCTATCGCCGATAGGACGAAGGCAATTTTAACCACAGATAAACATCCTCCATGTGTCTGGCGTAAAAATCGGCCCTGCACCTCCCCGCTTCCAGCAATCCCCGGGGGGTAAGCACCAGAATCTTCACGGCCCCGGGTCGGGCGAGAAAGTCCTCGCACTGGTCCGTTATCATCACCTCAGAGTCAAGGTTTATCTCCCTTATCTTTTGAGGCAAAGAAAATCTTGAAAAAACTCTCACCGGTTCAAAATGTGTATGGCCCTGCCCTCCACGGCCATGGCCGCTTCCATGAGGGCTTCGCTCACGGTGGGGTGAACATGAACGCTCTCAGCCAATTGAGATACCTTCAAGCCCTCCTTTATGGCCAGGGATGCCTCGTTTACGATCTCCGAGGCCCCGGGTCCAAGGATCTGAACCCCCAGAAGTTTCCCGTCCTCCCCGGCCAGCACCTTCACCATACCGGATCCTTCTCCCACGGAAACCGCCCTGCCGTTGGCCCCCATGGGGAATTTTGCCTTTTTGAAGGCCAACCCGCGACGCCTGGCCTCGGTTTCGGTAAGGCCCACGGAGGAAAACTCAGGATGGGAGAAAACCGCCATGGGAATTACCTCCGGCCGGGAGACTTCCCTTCCCGCCAGGGATTCCACCACGAAAACCCCTTCGTGATGGGCCTTGTGGGCCAGGAGCGGCGGACCGGCCAGGTCCCCTATGGCAAAAACCCCCTCCAGGGAAGTCCCAAGGCGGTGGTCTGTAAGTACAAAGCCCCTGGGATCAAGGTCCACCCTGCCCTGAAGTTCCCTTGAATTGGGCTTTCTGCCCACCGCCACCAGAACATATTCCCCCTCCAGGGTTCTATCCCCCTTCAACCAGAGCCTTACCCCATCCCTTCCCACCTCTGCCCTTTCCACCGGCGATGAAGTAAGGACCTCCACCCCTATGTCCTTCATGGCCCTGATGAGGAAGGAGGCCATGTCCCTGTCCATGGCTCCGCCCAAGGGAGTGGTCAGGGCTTCCACCACCGTAACTTCAGAGCCCAGAAGGGAAAAGGCCGTGGCCATTTCCAGACCTATGGCCCCTGCCCCCACCACTAAAAGCCTCCGGGGAATCTTCTGGAAGAAAAGAAGTTGGGAGGAAGAAAGGACCCTATCGCCGAAGGGAAGCACGGGGAGTTCTGCGGGATGGGCCCCCGTGGCAAGAATAACCCACCTGCCCTCCAGAATTCTGCCTTCCACCTCCACCTTCCCGGAACTCACCAGGCTTCCTTCCCCTTTTACCACCTCCACGCCGCTGCGCTCCAGCAAATACTCCACACCTCCCACCAGTTTTTCCACGGCTCCCCTCACATGGCCCTGGATTTTCTCCCAATCCACCCCGAAATTTCCCACCACCAGGCCAAGATCCTCTCCCCTCTTGAGGGTAAGAATCCCCTCGGCGGCATGAAGAAGGGCCTTGGTGGGAATACACCCTTCGTTGAGACAAACCCCTCCCACCCTTTTTCTCTCCACCAGGGTAACTTCCATTCCCAGTTGAGTTGCCCGCAGGGCTGCGGAGTAACCCCCGGGACCTCCGCCCAGAATTACGAGGTCTTTCATTCGTCCTCCTTGAAAACTATGGCCCTGAAGGAATACAGCCTGGCCCCCTTCCTCCAGCAATCCCTTTCCACTCCCGCCTTGAGGCAAACCGCCGAGAGAAAGGTTATACGATCCCAGCCCTCCTCCACCGGAACCTGGGGAAGGAGAACGCCCTGGGCTCCCCGGTAATTGACTATCAAACCGTCCCTTCCCACCACCACCTGGGAGGGTTTCACGGGCTCCGGCGGAGTTAGAACGGAAATCTCTATTTTTACCCGGGGAAACTCTTTTTTGGTCAACGGGGGAAACCTGGGGTCCCTGAAGGCAGCGGCCCGGGCCACTTCGGCGGTGGCCCTATAAAGGGGCTTGACGGGTAAAATGTATCCGATGCACCCCCTAAGTTTTCCCTTTATTTTCAGGGTGACAAAGACCCCCCGGGGCTCCTTCAAAGCCTCCCAGGGAGGAGGCGGTGGTTCGTAGGTTTTTCCCTCCAGGGCCGTTTTAATGGCCTCCCGGGCCAATTTTATAAGGTAGTTCTTTTGTTCCTTCGTAAGGGAAAATCCGGTGGAGGGCCTTTCGCCCCTGCTGGCCTTCAGAAAGGCCACCGAAGAGTATCCCACCACCCTCCGGGTGCCGGCTCCAGCATCGGCGGAGGTTCCGTGCTTCAGAAGCACTGCACTGTTCACCCCCAATTTGAGCAGGATCTCTTCCCCCAGGGCTATGGCCGAGGCTCCACAGGCTTCGTATTCCCCCCTGAGGGCTCCCCAGAGGAAGGACGCCGGTTTGAGGGAAAGGAGAGCCTTCAGGGTCCTTTTATCCCTGGCGTTGCACTCCTCAAGGGAATGGTAATGGGAAAGGTCCGAGGAGATAACCAGAAGAAAATTCCTCTTCCTGAGGAGGTCGGCGAATTTTTCCGCCGAGGGAAGAAGGCTTTGGGGATAATAGGGCCCTATGACGATGGGCACAATTCTAAACCCTGGCTTTAAAACCCTTTGAAGGAAGGGGAGTTCCACCTCCAGGGAATGCTCCCTCTGATGATATTTTTCCGAAAAGAAATACCCTATTTTCTTCTTCACCAATTTTCTGGCGAACTCCCTGTCCAGGGGAACCTTTCCCAGGGGAGTTTCCCAGAACTCCGCCGGGGAGACTGCTCCGCCCCGGAAGGGATAAAAATGGGAAGGGCCCAGCAGGATAACCAGGTCGTAGTCCTTTCCCTTCACCGTCTTGAAGCCGTAGGCGGCCACCTCCCCGGAATAAACATAACCCGCATGGGGAACCTGAATTCCCAGGACCTCCCCTTCCAAGTTGAGGGCTGGAACCCGCTCCAGAAAGGAATCCACCGCCCGTCGGAGTTGGGAAGTTGTGGCAGGATAAAAACTCCCCGCCACATAGGGGGGTCTGGTGGAGGCAACCGCCAGGGAGAAAAAGAGGAGAAGAAACAGTCTCCTCATCTTAGAAACTATAGCCTGCGCTCAGGGAAAAATACGGCCCGTGGAATACGGGGGAAAAACCTCCCAGGTCCTTCGCCCCATCGCCCAGGTCATCCCGGTAATTGGATGGGAAGCGATAGGTGACCTTTCCCCACCAGGTATCTACACTTACCTCCTTGATGAACCACTCCCCGGACCAGGCTTGGCTGTCCTGATTGCTGTATCCGGAAGAATCACTCACCGAAGAATTGAGGGAGGAATCCCCCTTGACGGAAAAAACCTTCAAAAAGAAGTATCCAGCCCTAAGGTTAAGGCTGAACCTCCCCTTGCTCAGCACGGGGATCTCCAGGCCGGAGTATCCGTACATGCCCGGGCCCTTTCCATCCATGGAGAAATCGTCCTTTACCTCAAGCCAATAGGTACCCAGGCTCATCCTCCCGGTAAGTTTATTCAGATAAGAAAGATTAACATAGGCGAATCCCAGGGAAGCCTCCAGGTTCATCCGAAGCCTTCCCCTGGCGAAAACCTGCTTGACGGCGCCAAAGCCCAACCCCACCAGGGAAGCCTTGAGTTCAAAGGGAGAGTAATTATAATCCACCGTGGAGGTGGATCCGTCGGAAAACTTGAGATGATAGGAATAGGAGGTGGAAGTTCTGGCTGATGCGGAAAAATAGGAAACCTCCCCAAAAACATCAAATGAGCCCATCCTGCGGGAGACCCTGAGGGCCACGGGAAGGGTGAATTTAAGTTCCTTAAAGTTTCCCTTCTGAGCGGAATAGGAGGATAGAAATCCGGAGGTCTTTTGAAACTCCGCCCAGGTCTCGTTGTTGAACTTCAACCACTCTTCCTCGTAGGAAACGAAGGAATTGAGGTCCCCGTAATTCCCCAAGAATCCCCCCAGGGAAAGTTTTACCTTCCATCCGGAGGCAAAGGAAAGGGAAATTATCATCAAACTTAAAGCAAGTTTTCTCATGGGAAAAATTTTATTACATAGGCCCTCATTTGACAAGTTAAAATAAAGTTTCTATTATTATTGAAAGGAGGCTTTAAATGAGTGTGAAGATTATCTTAGGAGACACCAGTCCCATTACCAAGAAGGTCTTTAGTTTGTCCCTGGATTCTCCAGACTACCTTTTAATTTTCGCCGAGGATGAGGAAAGCCTGAAAGAGGTGGTCGTTAAGGAAAACCCACAGGTGGTCGTCCTTTCGTCCAACATCACTCCCCAGTTAAACCACCTGGTCCAGGAAATCTCCCGGATCAACCCCTCCATAAATGTCCTCGTTTTAAAAAGCCCCTTTGAAAAAATGGAGGTGGAGGAGGGAGAAAATGTCAAGATTTTCATAAAGCCCGTGCCCAGCAGCAAGATAAAACAATACATGGAATCGCTGAAGGCCCAACTGCCGGACCAGGAAACACCCCAGCCCGAGGAGGAAGAAGAGACCATATACGAAGAGGAAGGCCTCCCCGAAGAGGACGAACTCAGCGAGGAGGAACTTCAGGCCACCACCTGGGAGAGCCACACCTCTGAAGAAGCCTTTTCTGACGAAGACATCTTCCCCGAAGAGGAAGAACTGGAACAGGAAGAGGTCTTTGAAGAACCCACCGAGGAAACCCTGATCCACGAAGAACTCGTCCAGGAAGAGGAGGAACGGGAAGAGATTCTGGAGGAGGTAGCCGAACCGGCGGTGGAAAGGAAGTTCGTCGAGGAAGGTGAAGCCGCGGTGAAGGAGACCGTCTCCGAAGTTAAGGAAAAGGTGAAAGAGGTTCTCGCCAGGGCGGAAGGAGCCCACAGCCTCCTGGAAAAAGGCGCAGAACCCGAAGAACCCACCCTGAAGGCGGAAGCCCAGGAACCTCAACCCACCCGGGAAACCCCCGTGGAGGTGAAAACCGCCGAGGAAAACCCCCCGGTTTCCGCAGAAATCCCCAGGGAGGTAATAGAGAAAATAGCCTGGGAGGTCATTCCTCCCCTGGCGGAGAAGATTCTCCGGGAAGAAATACAGAAACTCGTCAAAAAACTGGAAGAAAGTTAATCCACACCCTGCGGAGGGATTAATGGAAAAATCCTTCAACCCCAAGGACTTTGAAGAGAAATGGTACAGATTCTGGAAGGAAAACGGATTCTTTGAGGCGGATCCCACCTCCTCCAGGCCAAAGTTTTCCATGGTCATCCCTCCCCCCAATGTCACCGGGGTTCTCCACATGGGTCACGCCCTGGTCTTCACCCTTTACGACATAATCGCCCGCTGGAAGAGAATGCAGGGTTACGATACCCTCTGGCTTCCGGGCACGGACCACGCCGGAATAGCCACCCAGGTGGTGGTGGAGAGAAAATTAAAGGAAGAGGGAAAGACCAAGGAAGATCTGGGAAGGGAAGAATTTCTCAAAAAAGTCTGGGAGTGGGTGGAAAAATCCGCCAAAACCATAAATTACCAGATGGAAAAACTGGGATGCTCCGTGGATTGGTCCAGATATAAATTCACCCTTTCGGAAGAACTTTCCAGGGCGGTGAAACACGCCTTCGTTACACTCTACAAGGAGGGGTTAATTTACAGGGACTACTACATGGTCAACTGGTGCCCCCGATGCCACACCGCCCTTTCCGACCTGGAGGTGGAACATCGGGAGGAGAAGGGAAAACTCTACTACATAAGGTATCCCTTCAAGGACGACCCGAAGCAGGGAATAGTGGTGGCCACCACCAGGCCCGAGACCATGCTGGGGGACACGGCGGTTGCCGTTCATCCGGAAGACGAAAGATACAGGGATGCGGTGGGGAAAACCCTCGTTCTTCCCCTGGTGGGAAGGAAGATCCCGGTGATAGCCGACGAGGAGGTGGACCCGGAATTCGGCACCGGGGCCGTGAAGGTAACCCCGGCCCACGACCCCGCGGACTTTGAGATGGGCAGGAGGCACGGGCTCCCCATGGTCATAGTAATTGACGACCTGGGAAGGATAACCCAGGAGGGAGGAGACGAGTTCAAGGGCCTGGACCGCTACGAAGCCCGGGAGAAAATAGTGGAGAGATTGAGGGAAGAGGGACTTTTGCTTAAAATAGAAGACCATGTTCACAATGTGGGCCACTGTTATCGCTGCGGAACGGTTATAGAGCCTTATCCCTCCTGGCAGTGGTTCGTCAGAACTAAACCCCTGGCAAAACCAGCCATAAAGGCCGTGGAGGAGGGAAAAACGAGATTCGTCCCCGAAAACTGGACAAAACTTTATTTCCACTGGATGCGCAACATAAGGGATTGGTGCATATCCCGCCAGATATGGTGGGGGCACAGGATCCCCGCCTGGCATTGCCGGGACTGCGGCCACATCACCGTTTCCGAAGAAGAAGTCAAGGTCTGTGAAAAATGCGGAAGTTCCAATGTTCATCAGGACGAGGATGTCCTGGACACCTGGTTCAGTTCCGCCCTCTGGCCCTTTTCCACCCTGGGCTGGCCGGAAAAAACCCGGGACCTGGAAAGATATTACCCCACGGACCTCCTCATCACCGGCTTTGACATAATCTTCTTCTGGGTGGCCCGAATGATGATGATGGGCCTTCACTTCATGAAGGATGTTCCCTTCTACGAAGTCTTCATAAACGGTCTTATCCGGGACGAACACGGCAAGAAGATGAGCAAAATGGCGGGGAATGTGGTGGATCCCCTGGAGATGATAGACAAATACGGCGCCGATGCCCTCAGGTTCACCCTGGCCGTCCAGACCGTCCCGGGCATGGATGTTTCCTTCTCCGAAGGACGCCTGGCCGGATACAAGGCCTTCGCCAACAAGATATGGAACGCCTCCAGGTTCGTGGTAATGAACTACGGAGGAGAATCCACCGAAATAGACCCGTCCAGGCTCAGCCCCTTTGACAGATGGATACTCCACAGAATATCCCGGGTGGCGAAGCAAACCAACGACTCCCTGAAGGAATACAAGTTCTACGAAGCCGCCGAAAGGCTTTACCACTTCGTTTGGCACGAATTCTGCGACTGGTACATTGAAATCTCCAAATTACAGATGGGGGAAAACCGGGAAAACACCCTGGCAGTCCTGGTGAACGCCCTGGAAACCATCCTCCGCCTCCTTCACCCCTTCATGCCCTTCATAACGGAGGAAATATGGCAGAAACTACCTCACCGGGGGAAAAGCATAGCGGTGGCCCCCTACCCCGGCGGAGACGAGTGGAACTTCCCGGAGGTGGTGGAAGATGTGGACCTCTTCAGGGAAGTGGTCTCGGAAATCAGGAGGATCCGCTCCGAGAACAGGATAAACCCCAGGGATAAAATCCGCGTTTCCATAAACCTCAACAACGCCTTCCTGGAAAAACACATAAAGGAAATCTCCGCCCTGGTGGGAGCCAGCGAGGTGGTCCTGGGTTCCTCCTTCGGCAGGGGTTTCAAGGGGGTGGTGAAGGGAGGCGAGGTCTTCGTTCTTCCGGGCCAGGAGGTAAACATTGAAGCGGAGAAACAGAGGGTGGAAAAGGAACTGAAAAAACTGGAGAAGGAGATAGAGAAACTCTCTAAAAGGCTGTCCATGCCGGGATTCCGGGAAAAGGCGCCGGAAGCCGTGGTGCGGAAAACCGAAGAAGCCCTCCGGGAGGCCCAGGAGAAAAGGGCAAAACTGGAGGAATACTACAGGGACCTATGAACATCTTCTATCTTCACCGCTGCATCTCCACCCAGAGGTGGGCCAGGGAAACCAACCAAAGCGGAATCTTCGCCTGCGGAGCCCAAACCCGGGGCGTGGGAAAGGAGGGGCGTCCCTGGTTTTCCGAAAAGGGCCTGGGCCTCTACTTCAGCATATCCACATGGCTTCCCCCGGGAATAGATCCCCTGTCCCTTCCCATCCGCGTGGCCCGGGGTGTGCAGGACTGGTTAGCCTCCCACTTCTCCCTCCGGGCGGAAATCAAGGAGCCCAACGACCTGCTGGTAAAGGGCAAAAAGATCTGCGGCATACTGGTTGAAAAAAGGAGGAACAGGATAATAGCCGGGGTAGGAATAAACCTGAACCATCGCCGGGAAGAATTTCCCCACTACCTCCAGGAAAGGGCCACCTCCGTATGGATGGAAACCGGACAAAGGCTTCATCCCCTCAGCGTCCTCCCCGGGGTGGTGGAAAAAATTTCCGCCCACTTCCCATTGACCGGAGGCCAAGGATGAGTTATCCTCTTAATATGGACATAAAAATTCTTTTGGTATTGCTGGCCCTGGGGCTCGCAGGGATAATTTTTTATTTTCTCTTGAGGAAACTCAGGAAAAAGGAATTCCCCTACCTCTCTGAAAAAGTCCCCACCCCCAGGGATGTCTATTTGAAAATCTATCAAAAAAAGAGGAAAAATGGCCAAAATTCTCACATTTAGAGGAAAGAAAACACCGGAAAATAAAGGAGAAGTCAACTTCGCCAGGTTCGCCAAGAAGTATCTGCCCGACGACTATGTTCTGGTGACCAACCCGGAGATAAACAATGTGGAGGTGGATTACCTCCTCTTCGGACCGGATAAATTCCTGGTAATTGAAATAAAATACTGGATGGGCGTCATCGTTGAAAACCCCTTCGGCAAGTGGAAAATAATCTACGGAAAGAGGGAAAAGAGCGAATACGATCCCTTTTACCAGGCCCAGAGGGAAAGAAAGGCAGTAAACAAGTTCATCTACGACAAATTTGGGATAAAATTTCAGAGCAAATGCCTCATCCTGAACATGGCCCAGGGGGCGGAGTTCAATGTTTCCAAGAGGCAAAAAAACTTCATCCTCTTTCAGTACAAAAGCGACGAATCCCTGAGAAAACTCCTGGTGGAAGGGAACTTCGGAAAGGTGGGAAGGGACCTGGCCACAAAACTCCGCAAAAACTTCCTCTCTTACTGGGGAGCAAAACTGGAGCCCTCGGACCCCAACCTGTGGTCCTGGGACTGCTTCTCTAACAACAAAATCTTCATCTGTCTCCATCCCAAGGAAAACCGGGATGTATCGGAACAGAACAACGACGCCATACTGAGTTTCATAAGAGGATACTCCATGGAGGCCATAGCCCTCTGGGAAAGGCTGCTTTACTCGGAAACCGTCTCCCCCCTGGAAAAAAGTTTCATCATAACGAACCTGGCCTACGCCTACTACAGAACCGAACAGTTCCAGGAACTGGCCAAATTCCTCTACACCCACAGTTTCAAGGAGGAGGCCCCGGAATTCAAGGAATACCTGGACTATCTTCTGGCCCTGGCCTACTTCAAAATGGGAGGAAGGGACAACTACGAAAAGGCCCTCAACCTTGCCCTTTCCATCCCGGACAAGGGCTTAGTGTCCAGGGAAGAGAAGAAAAAACTCCTCTTTAACATATACGCCGCACTCCACCGATGGGAAGAGGCCGGCAAAATATTGAAGGAACTGGCCAGAAAGGGCGATGGGGCCATAAAACAGCGCCTGAAACTGGTGGAGGAAAAAATTTCCCGCAATAAATAAGGAGGGACCATGGGAAAACTTGATTTTTTAACCCAAGAAATTGAAGAACTAAAAAAGGCAGGTCTCTACAACACCATAAGGGTAATAGGCTCAGCCCAGGATGCCTGGACGGAGGTGGACGGGAAAAAGGTCCTCAACATGTGTTCCAACAATTACCTGGGATTTGCCAACCACCCTGAACTCAAAAAGAAGGCCATGGAGGCCATAGAACTCTACGGTGTGGGTCCGGCGGCGGTGAGGAGCATAGCGGGAACCATGCACCTCCACAACATCCTGGAGGACAAACTGGCCAGGTTCAAAAAGGAGGAAGCGGCCCTCTCCTTCCAGGGAGGTTTTATAACCAACCTGGCGGTGATCCCCGCCATCATCCCCTCCCCGGAGGATGTGGTCTTCTCCGACGAACTCAACCACGCCAGCATAATAGACGGAATAAGGCTTTCCAAGGCTAAAAGGGTGATCTACAAACACCTGGACATGAACCACCTGGAGGATCAACTGAAGGCCAACGACGGGCGCAGGAAACTCATCGTCTCCGACGGGGTCTTCTCCATGGACGGGGACATAGCCCCCCTTCCGGAACTGGTGGAACTCTCGGAGAAATACGACGCCCTCCTCATGATAGACGATGCCCACGGCGAGGGGGTCCTGGGAAGCCACGGCCGAGGAATAAGCGACCACTTCGGTCTCCACGGCAAGGTCCACATTGAGGTGGGAACGCTTAGCAAAGCCTTCGGCGTTGTGGGAGGATTCGTGGCGGGCAGCAAGGCCCTGGTGGAATTTCTCAAACAGAAGGCCAGGCCCTTCCTCTTCTCATCTGCCACCACCCCGGCGGATGTGGCGGCGGTGATAGCGGCGGTGGACATCTTAGAAAACGACGACTCCCTGGTCAAGAAACTCTGGGACAACGCCAAGTACTTCAAAGGAAAAATGAGGGATCTGGGCTTTGACACCGGACAGAGCCAGACCCCCATCACCCCGGTTATGCTGGGGGAAGCAAAACTGGCCCAGGAGTTCTCCCGCCGGCTGTTTGAGGAGGGAATTTTTGCCCAGGCCATCGGTTATCCCACGGTTCCCAAGGGCAAGGCCAGGATAAGGGTGATGATTTCGGCGGCCCATTCCAAGGAGGACCTGGACTTCGCCCTGGAGAAATTTGAGAAGGTAGGAAAGGAACTGGGAGTCATTTGAAAAAACTCCTTCTGGCCCTGGCCTTAGTTCTGCCGGTCTTCTCTGCGGAAGTCTCCATACCGTCCTTTTCTATCCTGAACAAACCCCTCAAAATAAAGGGGCTTAAACCCGGGGATCAGGTAAAAATAGACGGAAGGGAATCGCCGGTGCCCTCCTCCTGGGGATTTCACCGGGTGGAGGTTCTTCGCCAGGGCAAAAGGATAAAGGAAGGGAAGTTTCTGGCCCTCCCGGGGCTTTTCACCCTCCTGCCCCCGGCCATAGCCATACTCTTAGCCCTTCTAACCCGGGATGTTTTTCTCAGCCTATTCCTGGGCATATTCACATCCTCTCTCCTTCTGAACTTTCTCAACCCGGTAAAGGCCTTCCTCCGCTCCCTGGATCGCTATGTGATAAAGGCCCTCCTTTCCCCGGAAAAACTATCCATAGTACTGTTCACGCTGCTGCTGGGGGCCATGGTGGGGGTTATGAGCAAAAGCGGAGGAATAGAGGGAATAGTCCAGGCCCTGGCCCGACGGGTCCGCTCCCCCAAAACCACTCAACTTTACACCTGGCTCCTGGGCATCTTCATATTCTTTGACGATTACACCAACACCCTCATCGTGGGAAACACCATGAGGCCCCTGGCGGACAGGTGGAAGGTATCCAGGGAAAAACTGGCCTACATCGTGGACTCCACCGCCGCCCCCGTGGCCTCCGTGGCCCTGATTTCCACATGGATAGGTTTTGAAGTATCCCTTATAGGGGAGGGTTTCCGCCATGTGGGCCTATCCATGGATCCCTACATGGTATTTCTCCGCACTCTTCCCATAAGGTTCTATGTAATCTTCGCCCTTTTCTTCGGCTTTCTCATCATAATTACCGGAAGGGAATTCGGCCCCATGCTCAGGGCGGAGCGGCGGGCCAGACAGGGAAAACTGCTCCGGGACGGGGCCATCCCCCTGGCGGAATTTGAAATAGGTCCCCTGCTTCCCCCGCCACACATCCCCAAGAGGTGGATAAACGGGCTTATTCCAATTCTTGCGGTCATCGCCGTTACCTTCTCAGGAATCTACATAACCGGCATGAACTCCGCCGGCCAGATTCCCCCGGGACCCCTCCTGAAAAAAATAGGTCTCATTTTCTCCAGCGGGGATTCCTTCCGGTCCCTGCTCTGGGGTTCCCTGTCCGGATTTGCCGTGGCCCTGGCCATGGCGGTGGGCCAGAAACTTCTAAGGATCAGGGAAGCGATGAAGGCCGGGGTGGACGGAATGAAGGCCATGCTCACCGCCGTCATCATCCTATCCCTGGCCTGGGCCCTCTCCGAAACCCTCATGGAACTCCGCACAGGGGACTACCTGGCTTCCTCCCTTTCCGGCAGACTGGATCCCCGTCTCCTACCGGCGGCGGTTTTTCTGATATCCGCCCTGATTTCCTTTTCCACCGGAACCTCCTGGGGAACCATGAGCATAGTTTATCCCCTGGTGATTCCCCTGGCCTATTCCCTGGCCCGGGGAACCCCCCACTTTGAAAAGGTCCTGGTAGCGGTGGTGGCTTCGGTCCTCAGCGGCGCGGTCTTCGGGGACCACTGCTCTCCCATTTCCGACACCACCATCATGAGTTCCATGGCCAGTTCCTGCGACCATGTGGACCATGTTAAAACCCAGATCCCCTACGCCATCACCGTGGCCGTTTTCTCCCTTCTCTTCGGGGTAATTCCCTACAGTTTTTCCCTGCCGTATTTTCTCACCATATCCCTTGAGGCCCTGGCTTTAACGGTCTTCCTTATGGCCGTGGGGAAAAAGGTATAGCCACCCTCCAAGAAAAATTAACTATTAACCTAAACTTCAAATATAATTAAAACGAGAGTTTCAGGATGGAAAAGGAGGTCCAGCGCATGGGACGGAAAGGCAAGACAAGGGCTCTGGCCCTTTTAATGTTCCTGGGACCCTTCCTGCTCCCGGGGGGAAACGGGAAGATATCCGGAAAGGTTTACGCCGATTATTACTACATGTTCGGAAACCACGACCCTCACCTGGAGGGTATGAACGGCTTCTGGTTCCGCCGGATCTACTTCACCTACGACCACCGCTTCACCCCCACCACCAAAATAAGGGTAAGATTTGAGGCCAACAGCCAGGGGGATTTTCTGGGCAGCGATAAAATCTCCCCCTATGTGAAGGACCTTTATCTGGAATGGAAAAGGGGAAGTAAAACCCTCATAGTGGGAATTTCCCCTGCTCCCACCTTCAACAAAATAGAGGAAATTTGGGGATACCGCTCCGTGGAAAAAACTCCCCTGGACCTTTATAAACTGGGGCATTCCCGGGGAACCGGCATAGCCCTCCTGGGAGACTTTGCCCGGGGAAAAATATATTACCACCTGATGTTCTCCAACGGTGAGGGGAATAAGTCCGAATACAATCCAGGAAAAAAACTTATGGCCGCCCTGGGCTTTTCCCCCTCCGGCAATTTTTACTTTGAAATCTACGGGGACTACGAAGGGAACTCCGGCCCCACTCCCCACGCCTACACCCTTCAGGGCTTTGCTTCCGCCACCCGGGGAAAATTCACCGCAGGAATCCAGTACAGCGAAAAGACCTACGAGAGCGGAGAGGAAATTAAACTCAGGGTTGCCTCGGCCTTTCTCAAATTTGGCCTCAGTCCAAAGGTGATCCTGCTGGGAAGGGTGGACCGCATGATGGACCCCAACCCCTACGCCCAGAAAATTCCCTACCTTCCCATGGACCCCACCTCCCCCTTCACCCTTTTCCTTCTGGGGTTGGACTACAGGCTCTCTCCCCACATAAGCCTCATACCCAACATAGAAGTGGTGAACTACGACTCTGGCCTTCCCGGGGACCTCATGGGTAAAATAACCCTGTATTACAGGTGGAAAGGAGGCAAAAATTGAAATACAAACTCTGGTCAATCGTGTACACGGCCTCTCTCCTGCTGTTTTTAGGGACGCTGTCCGCCGGGGGCGAAAGGGAACTCACCGGAGCCGGAGCCACCTTTCCCTATCCCCTTTATTCCAAGTGGTTTGACATTTACCACACCGAAACCGGGGTGAAGGTCAACTACCAGGCCATAGGCTCAGGGGGCGGCATAAGGCAACTCCTCAACAAAACCATTGATTTCGGGGGAACCGACGCCTTCATGAGCGACAGGGAAATGGCAAAATCCCCGGATAACCCCATACTTCACATCCCTACATGCCTGGGGGCGGTGGTGATAACCTACAACCTTCCCGGAAATCCAGAATTGAAACTCTCGCCGGAGGCCCTGGCAGGAATTTTTCTTGGGAAAATAATCCGGTGGAACGACCCCGCCATCCAGAAGACCAACCCGGAGATCAAACTTCCCTCCTGGAAAATAGCGGTTATTCACCGAAGCGACGGCAGCGGAACCACCTTCGTCTTCAGCGATTACCTCAGCAAGATAAGCCGTGATTGGATGCTCAAGGTTGGGAAGGGAAAGGCCCTCCGATGGCCCGTGGGCATCGGAGGAAAGGGGAATCCCGGGGTGGCAGCCCTCATCAGGCAGATAAGGGGCTCCATAGGCTATGTGGAACTGGCCTATGCGGAGCAGAACGGACTTCCCTACGCCTCCATCAAGAACAAAAGCGGTAAATTCATAAAGCCCACCCTCCAGAGCATCTCCGCCGCCGGAAATGTGGACCTGCCCGACGATACCAGAACTTCCATAACCGACACGCCGGCTCCGGAAGGATATCCCATCTCCAGTTTCTCTTGGATCATCTTCTACAGGGAACAGAACTACTCCGGTAGAGACCCGGCCACGGCCAGGGAACTGGTGAACCTCTTATGGTGGACGATACACCAGGGACAGCAATACAACGAAGACCTCCTCTACGCCAAACTCCCACCCGGAGCCGTGAAAAAGGCGGAGAGGATTATCAAATCGGTAACCTACAACGGAAAACCCGTTTTGAAAAAATAACCATGGGCAGAAAAAGCCCCTTTAAAATCACCCTTTTGCTGGCAGCGGCGGGGGTAACGGTGGTGGCCCTGGCCACCATGTTGAGCCTCCTCTGGGGGTCCACGCCTGCCCTGAAGGCCTTTGGATGGAAGTTCTTTTTCCAGAAGGAATGGAACCCGGCCATGGACAGGTTCGGAGCCCTTCCCTTTTTGATAGGAACCCTCCTGACATCCTTCCTGGCCCTCCTCCTTTCTCTTCCCCTATCCCTTTCCATCTCCCTCCTTCTGGGGGAATATCTGAAGGGTGGGAAACTCTCCTCCTTCATCCGCAGCATGGTGGACCTGATTGCCGCAGTTCCCTCGGTGATCTACGGTTTCTGGGGGCTGGAAGTCCTGGTCCCCGCCGTAAGGGAAATGGAAATGAAGATGGACATCGTTCCCTACGGGGTGGGAATTTTCACCGCCTCCCTCATCCTTTCCGTAATGATAATCCCCAATACCGCATCCCTGGCCCGGGAAGTTATTCAGTTGGTTCCCAGGGACCTCAAGGAGGCGGCCTATTCCCTGGGGGCCACCCGATACGAAGTCATAAAAAAAGTGGTGGTTCCCTACGCCAGGTCTGGAATTATCGCTGGAATCCTCCTTTCCCTGGGCAGGGCCCTGGGGGAAACCATGGCGGTAACCATGGTCATAGGAAACAGCAGCGAAATCCCCAAAAGCCTTTTCTCCCCGGCCAACACCATGGCCAGCGTCATCGCCAACGAGTTCACCGAAGCCACCGGAGACCTGTACTATTCCTCCCTCATAGCCGTGGGACTCCTACTTTTCGTAATAACCACATTGTTCGGTATACTGGGCCGGTATGTGATTAAGAAAACATCCATAGAGGGAGGGAAATGAAGGGGATAAAACTCAGGATTTTCAAGGACCGGCTTTTCAGGTCCGCCGTTTACGCCCTTTCTCTCTTATCCCTGACCCCTCTCTTCCTCATCCTCCTCTACATCTTCAAGAGGGGATTAAGGGTAATCAACTGGGAGTTCTTAACCCGCCTTCCCAGGCCCGTGGGGGTGGAAAACGGAGGAATAGCCAACGCCATCGTGGGAACGCTCATACTGGTTTTCCTGGCCTCCTTGCTTTCCATTCCCCCGGGGATATGGGCGGGGATTTACCTGGCGGAAAACAAGAACTCAAAACTGGCGGAGGCTGGAAGAACGGCGGTGGATGTCCTTCAGGGAACTCCCTCCATAGTGGTGGGAATAATAGCCTACCTATGGATAGTCAAGCCCATGGGGAGGTTTTCCGCCCTGGCAGGAGGGGTGGCCCTGGCGATAATGATGCTCCCGGTGGTGGTGAGGAGCACCGAAGAGGTGGTAAAACTGATTCCCCCTTACCTGAAGGAGGCGGCCTTTGCCCTGGGAGCCTCCTATCCCAAAACCATTTTGAGGGTGGTGCTTCCCGCCGCCCTTCCTGGAATAGTCTCCGGGGTTCTTTTGGCCGTCTCAAGGGTGGCCGGCGAAACGGCTCCCCTCCTTTTCACGGCCTTTGGAAACCAGTTCATGAACTACAACATCCTTAAACCCGTAAACGCCCTGCCCCTGGTCATATTCAACTACGCCATGAGTCCCTACGAGGAGTGGAAACGGCTGGCCTGGGGGGCCTCGGTGGTTCTCATCCTGCTGGTTCTGGCGGGGAACCTAATTTCAAGAACGGTGGTGAAAAAATGGAAAGTGCGATTTTAAAAACGGAAAACCTGAGCGCCTATTACGGCAACAACCGGGTGGTCAAATCCGTAACCCTTCCCTTCTACGAAAGGAAAATTACCGTGGTAATGGGGCCTTCTGGATGCGGAAAGAGCACCTTCATAAGGTGCCTCAACAGAATGCACGAACTCGTGCCCGGCGCCCGGGTGGAGGGAAGGGTTTACCTGAGAAACGAAGATGTTTACGCCATGGACCCCACCATCGTCCGAAGGAAAATCGGCATGGTCTTTCAGAAGCCCAATCCCTTCCCCACCATGAGCATTTATGATAATGTTATAGCGGGCTATAAATTGACCGGGATAAAACTGAAAAAAAGCGAAGCCGACCGAATCGTAGAGACCTCCCTGCGGCAGGCCGCCCTGTGGGACGAAGTTAAGGACTTCCTTCACAAGCGCGGCACCTTCCTCTCCGGAGGACAGCAACAGAGGTTGTGTATAGCCAGGGCCCTGGCCATGGAGCCGGAGGTCCTCCTGCTGGACGAGCCCACCTCCGCCCTGGACCCCGTAGCCACGGCAAGGATAGAAGAACTCATGGAGGAACTCAGCAAAACCGTCACCATCGTCCTGGTGACCCACAACATAGCCCAGGCCAGCAGAATCTCCCATTACACCGCCTTTTTCTACATGGGGGAACTGGTGGAATTCGGTCCCACGGAAAGGGTGTTCACCGTGCCCAGGGACAGGAGGACCGAGGAATACCTGGTGGGAAAATTCGGATAAGGGGGATAAAATGCTCAGGGATAAATTAAACCAACTCAAAGAAAGGGTGCTGGAGATGGCAGTCCTGGCGGAGAAGATGCTGGAAGAAAGCAAAATCGGCCTCCTGGAAAAAAGAAAGGACCTTCTGAACGACATACTTGAAAACAAAGAACCCAGGGCCAACCGTCTGGAGGTGGAAATAGAAAAATTCTGCACGGAACTCATTGCCCTTTATCAACCCAAGGCCGGGGACCTAAGGTTTATACTAACGGCCCTGAAAATGAACAACGATCTGGAAAGAATCGCAGACCACGCCGTAAACATCGCCGAAAGCGCCCTTCGCCTCATAGACAAACCCCAGGTGAAACCCCTCATTGACATACCCCGCATGGCCGACGAAGCCATCTCCATGGTGAAGGACAGCATTAAAGCCTTCATGGAGAGGGATGTTCATCTGGCCGAAGGGGTTCTGAAAAGGGACGACATCGTGGATCGCCTCAGGGAGCAGGTGATCCGGGAACTCATAACCTACATGATTTCGGACCCCTCCACCATTGAAAGGTCCCTGGAGTTGATCAGAATCGCCCACAACCTTGAAAGGGCAGCCGACCTGGCCACCAACCTATCGGAGGATGTCATCTTCATGGTGGAGGGCAAAATCGTAAAACACCGCCTGGATCAGGAGGAAGGATAATCTCCTTGAGGGGCTGGCCCCTGTTCGGTCCCGCAGTTCTCCCGCCTTTCCCTTTCGTAGGACTCCCGGTCCGGGAAGGGCTTAAGGGCCCACTCCTTCAGAATCTTCCCCAGGGCCCTGAAGGATTGAAAATGTAGTATAAACCTGCCCAGGGCGTAAAAATAGGGAATGTTGGGCCCAGGAATAGGAGTCAGGGGAAGGGTTATGGGAATTAACAGGCCGAAGCCCACCATCCAGAGAAGCCTTTTTCGCCTCTCCCTTTTCAATAACCGCCTCACCTCCTTCTCCCGCATGCCCGGAGGATAGTAAAAAACCCTGCCCCGGGGTTTGAAAAGGGAGGCCTCGGTGAGCCAGAGGTCCCTTCTGAGCATGGAGACGGTCCGGAGGGGTTTTTCGTATTTTTTCGCCCAGCCCTGAACTTCCCCCCTTACGACGATCCTGCCGCCGCACAAAAAGAGTTTCAGGCCCTGGCTCTGTGGATTTTCCACGCCTCCTCCAGAAAGCCGTCGTATTTTCCCGATGCGAAATCCGGATAAGTCCATGGAAGGGGCCGGGGCTTTCCCCTGGAGAATAGCATTTCCAGGTGGGCATAAACTCCCTTTCTCAGGGGAATTCTATGGGAATAGGGCTTGAAGGTTGCCACCACCAGGGAAGGGGTATAAATAAGGGCAGGGTCTATGTTAATTCCCCTCCTCCCCTCCCTGGAAGAGTAAACTTCAAATCCATAGGCCCACAGTTTCATCTCCACCAGTTTTTCCGGAGAAACCAGGCCCTCCAGAAGGTAAAATCTCCGCCTCAGTCCCTTTCCCAGTTCCCTTTCGTAGTAATCCACCGGAAAGGGATAATCCTCGGACCTTAAGTTTATTTTTCCCCACCGGTGCCTGATCTCCACCTCCAGGGGGATGAGAAACTCCCCCCGGGAGAAGATCACCGAGAAAAGGGGAGAAGCCTTCTCAAACTCAGCGGGATGGCTCATGGACCACCTTTCCCTTTAAACTGTGGGGGCCAGCCTCCTCTATTTCCACCTGAAGAATCCGTCCCAGGGGATCCCTCCGGCACTGGAAATTTACCACCCTGTAAGTGAGATCCCTGCCCATGAAGGCCTCCGGGTCCCTGGCGCTTCTCCCGGTGGCCAGAACTTCAACGGTTTTTCCCACGAAGGAGGCGTTCTTCCTCCGTTGAATTTCCGCCTGAAGGGCCTGAAGTTCCAGGAGCCTTCTCCTCTTAATTTCCCGGGGAACATTGTCGGGCAAATTCCTTCCGGCGTAGGAAAAGGGCCGGGGGCTGTAGTGAAAGGAATACATGTTGTCAAACTCCGCCCACCTAACCACCTCCAGGGTCCGCTGAAAATCCTCCTCCTCTTCGTAGGGAAAACCCACGATTATGTCCGTTCCAATGGAAGAGTTGGGCACCCGCTCCCTTATCATGGCCACCTTTTCCACGAACTCTTCCCGGGTGTATCCCCTTTTCATCAGCCGCAGAATTTTGTCCGAGCCGGCCTGAAGCGGAAGGTGAACATAGGGGGTTATGGGCTCCCCCTCCGCCATGACCTCCGCTATTTCCCGGGTAAAATCCCGGGGATGGGAGGTTATGAACCTCAACCACTTCAGCCCTGGCACCTTCCTAACCTCATCCAGGAGATGCCAGAATCGGTATTCTTCCCACCTCCAGGAATCCACATTCTGCCCCAGGAGTTGAATCTCCCGGTACCCCTGGTCCACCGCCCTTTTCACCTCGTCCAGGATCCAGGGAAGGGGTCTGTATCTTTCCCTTCCCCGGGTAAAGGGAACCACGCAGTAGGTGCAGAATTTGTCGCAACCTTCCATTATGTTGATGTAGGCCACGGCAGGTTTCTGCCTCAGGGCACCTCCGGTTTCCCACCACTTTCCCTCCCAGCGGGCCGCCACCACCCTTTCACCCTTAAGGATTCTCTCAAGAAGGGACTCCAGGGAAGGGTAAGATCCGGGCCCCACCACGAATCGGAGGTGGGGAAAATGTCGGATAAGTTTTTCCCTCTCCAGTTGAGCCACGCAACCCACCACCCCCACCACCGTGCCCTTGGCCGCCCAGTCCCTGGTTCTTCCCAGGAGGGCGTACAGTTTCTGGACCGATTTTTCCCGAACGGCACAAGAATTGATTATAAAAAGATCCGGGCGGCCCTCTTGTCCGGGAACCAAGCCCCTTTCCCTGAGGAGGAAGGCTATTTTTTCGGAGTCGTGCTCGTTCATCTGGCACCCGAAGGTGTGTATTTTAAAGGTCTTCATCCCGCTGAAAACTGCTTCGTGCCCTTGGAAGCCTCGGTTCTGGGGAAGGGAGTGGAAAAGAGGTCCTCCCGGTGGCCCGCCTTCAGGAGTTTCTCCCCCAGGTATCCCACCATGGCGGCGTTGTCCCCGCAGTACTTCTTCTCAGGAAGGTAAAGGTTCAGTTTCTTAGACTCTGCGAAACGGGAAACCCTTTCCCTCAAGTGGGAGTTTACGGAAACCCCCCCGGTAACCGCCAAGGCCACGGGTTTGTAAATCTCCACCAGAGCCTGAAGGCGGTCTATTATCTGATCCACCACAGCCCTCTGGAAGGAAGCGAGAAAATCTTTCAGCCTTTTCCCCTCAAGTTTTTCCCTTTCAATTATCCTTATAGCCTGGGACTTCAAACCGCTGTAACTGAAATCCAAACTCCCGTCCTTGAGCCTTACCGCCGGAAAATCAAAGGCATAAGGATCGCCCCCCACGGCTATTTTCTCCACTATGGGACCTCCGGGATAACCGAGGCCCAGTTTCTTCGCCACCTTGTCCAGGGCTTCGCCGGCGGCATCGTCCCTGGTCCGGGCCACCACCTTGAACTCAAGGCCCTCCACCATGTAGGCGGCGGTGTGCCCCCCGGAAACCACCACCCCCAAGAGGGGAAATTCAAACTTCCTGCCTATTTCCGCAGAGTAAACATGGCTGTGGAGGTGGTCCACCCCCACTAAGGGAACGGAAAGACCGTAGGCTAAGGCCTTGGCGTAGGAATAACCCACAAGGAGAGAACCGATGAGCCCAGGCTTCTTGGTGGCCGCTATACCCGCAAGTTCCCCTACCCCGACCCCGGCCCTGGAAAGGGCCTCCTCTACAATTATCTGGATAAGTTCCAGATGCCTTCGGGAGGAGATTTCCGGAACTATTCCCCCAAACTCCCGGAAAAGATCCACCTGGGACCTCACCACCGAGGAGAGAACCTTTCCTTCACGAATCACCGCCGCGGCGGTCTCGTCGCACGAAGTTTCAATGCCCAGTATCATCAAGATGAGTATATCACAGGGAAATTAAACTTCTCCCTCCAGTTTCTCCCTCACCTTTTCCACTAACTCTCCAGCCTTCTCCTTGAGTTTCTTCAGGAGTTGCCGGGCTTCCTCCTGGACCCTTTCTTTAAACTCCTCGTCCTCCAGGGATGGAAGGTTTATAAGAACATTCAGGTAGGCTTCCTCTCCTGCGGCCAGGGCCATAACGGCTACCCCGGCGGAATCCGATATGGAATTGGGATTCCCCTTCTCCACCGCCACCGAGGCCAGGTCCAGGAGTTTTTCCGAAGCCCTGAGGGTCTCCAGGGGAACCATGGTGGCCTCCCGCACGGCCTCCTGGATTTTCTGTTCCCTCTCCGGATCCTTTTTGGATGTTTTAAACGCCGCCATCACCCGATTGAAGGCCTCAGTATCCCTGTCCATGAGGGAGAGAAACTGATCCTTGAGGCCCTGGGCCTCCACCCCCATCTTTTCAATCTCCTCCCTTACATCCTCAAAGCCCTTCTTCAGGAAGGTCAGGTTGGAAACCATGGCGGCCAGGGCGGCGGAAAGAGCCCCGCTGAGGGCGGCGGCGGAACCTCCTCCAGGAGCCGGAGACTGGGAGGAAAGTTCGTTTACGAAGTCCCGCACGCTCATCTTCCAGAGCCTCTTGCGGTCCCTTTCCAGGCGCAGTTCAATGATCTTTTCTTCGGGCTTGAAGGGGGAAAGTTGAGAAAGTCCCAGGGAAAGGTCTGCCATGTGGACGAGTTCCTCCTCGGGAACCGCCGTGGACCTTCCCTGTTTCTTAAGAAAGTACTGACCTGCCTGAAGGATGGCTTCCTTGGGAACCAAACCCACTATTTCAGAACCGGTGACCCTGAGCCCCAGTTTCCGGGCCTCCTCCACGCAGGCCTCAAAGACCTGATGAAGGGGGGTTATTTTGTAATTAACCAGGTTTATGGAAACCTGGGCCTGACCGTATTCGTCAATATACCAGCCTATGGCCCTCACCGCCTTAAGTTTTCCGGGAATCCTAACCTTGTTGCCATTCTCGTCCCTGACTATCTTCCCGTTGGCGTCCCTCTTGTATCTTCCCTTCTCCCTGATGTTCAGGGCTATTTCGTGGGCCAGTTTTTTGTCTCTGGTGTTGAGATTTACATTGTAGGCTATCAAAAATTCCCTGGCCCCGATGACCGTGGCCCCGGTTTTCGCTACCCTTTCGTTGAACTCCGCCGGGCCGAAATCGGGCCTCCACCTGGGATCCTGTAGTTTCCTGGGAAGGGCCTCGTACTCCCCCTCCCTTATGTTAGCCAGACTGCGGCGTTCCTCGCTGCGGGCGGCGTATTCGTAAAGGTAAACGGGAATTCCCAACTCCTCCCCCACCCTTTTTCCCAGTTCCTCAGCCAGGCGGACGCATTCCTCCATGGTAACCCCGCTTACGGGAACGAAGGGAACCACATCCGCCGCCCCCATCCTGGGGTGTTCTCCCTGATGCTGCCTCATATCTATGAGTTCGGCGGCGGTCTTTATGGCCCGGAAGGCCGCCTCCTTTACCGCCTCCGGTTCTCCCACGAAGGTATAAACCGTGCGGTTAGTGGCCTGTCCAGGGTCCACATCCAGAAGGACCACCCCTTCCACGCTCCTTATGGCGTCGGCGATTTTGTTTATCACTTCCTGGTTCCTTCCCTCGCTGAAATTGGGGACGCATTCAACTATTTTCTCCATTTGTCAACCTCCTTGGGAATTCAGGGGGTATTTTAGCATACTACCCCCTCAAGACCAACGGACAAATCCGGGGAATTTTACCGGACTTCAAAATAATAGGTTTTCACCGCGAAGGTTCTCTTTATGTTGTCGTTTATGGTAATTTCAAACTTGTATCTGCCCGGAGGGATCCCGGTCAATTTGTTCTGGAAATAAAGGGGAATGTTGGGGGAGGGAAACCCTTTCCTCACCACGGTCCAATTCTTTCTCTGAAACATTGCCTGGCCCTTTTCGTTCACCAGTCTCACATCTTCGCTTACATTAATGTAGTATTCACCGTATCTCTCCTTTACTCCAAAATTGTCCACCTCAAAATAGAGAAGGAGAGGCTCTCCCCTCCTGAGGGTGCTCCCGGGTCTGGGAAGAAAATCCCTGAATCCGTTTATCCTGTAACAGAGGCGAACATTTTTTATAACCAGGGGGGAATTGTTCTTGATCTCCATCAGAGCCAGATTCAGATACTCCACAGCCTTTTGGGAATTTCCCCTTTGAAGGGAAACCCTGGCCATGTAAATGTAATTGAGAGCCTTAGAAAAATAACCAGAGATCGCCGAAAAAACCAGAGATAAAAATACGACTCCCACCAAAAACCTTTTTTTCATCCTGACCTCCTTCAGTTCTTCATTTGAATATACTACCTTTAAAAGCCCTATGTCAAAAATTAAAGTCCCTTTGACGGTGAAGGAACCTTCTGTTAAACTTTCCATTATGAAATCCACCACCATCATATGTGTGAAAAGAAACGGCAGGGTGACCCTGGCCGGCGACGGTCAGGTTACCCTGGGAGAAGTTTCCATAAAGCACGGAGCGAGGAAAATACGGAGCCTTTACGGGGGAAAAGTCCTGGTGGGATTTGCAGGGGCGGTCTCCGACGCCCTCTCCCTTCTTCAGCGCCTGGAGGCCAAACTGGAAGAATACAGCGGCAATCTCTTCCGGGCCTCGGTGGAACTGGCAAAACTCTGGAGAACGGACAAGGTTCTGAGGCTTCTCCAGGCTCAAATAATAGCCACCGACGGGGACCTCTGTCTTCTGATTTCAGGCACGGGCGACCTGCTGGAACCCGACGACGGCATCCTGGCCATAGGGTCCGGTTCCCCCTACGCCCTGGCCGCCGCCCGGGCCCTCTTGCGGGAAACATCTCTCCCTTCGGAGGAAATCGCCAGGAAAAGCCTGGAAATTGCCTCGGAAATATGCATTTACACCAACGATAAGATCACCGTGGAAACCATAGAAAAGAGGTGAGCATGAAAAGGGTAAAGGACGACCTGACTCCTGCGGAGATAGTGGAACAACTTGACAAGTACATAATCGGGCAGAAGGAGGCCAAAAAGGCCGTGGCCATAGCCCTGAGGAACAGGTACCGCCGGAGAAAACTTCCGCCAGAACTGGCCCAGGAAATAGCCCCCAAAAACATCATCATGATCGGCCCCACCGGCGTGGGAAAGACGGAAATAGCCCGGAGACTTTCCAGGCTCACCGCCTCTCCCTTCGTAAAGGTGGAGGCCACCAAGTTCACTGAACGGGGATATGTGGGCAGGGATGTCTCCTCCATGGTAAGGGAACTGGTGGACCTGGCCATTGACATGGTGAAACAGGAACAGATGGAAGAGGTGAAAAAGAAGGCCATGGAGAGGGTGGAGGAAGAGATACTGGACAGGCTGGTTCCCATGCCCAAAACCCAGCACACCGATTACGAGGAGTGGGAGGAAAGACGCAAGAGTTGGGAAAGGACCAGGGAAAAATTCCGGGAAAAACTGAGGAAGGGGGAACTGGACGACAGGATCATAGAACTGGAACTGGAGGAAAAGACCTACCCTCCTTCCCTGGAGATATTCTCCCAGGCAGGAATAGAGGAAATAGGGATAAGCATCCAGGAACTCATACCGGGATTCCAACCCATTAAGCGAAAAAAGAGAAAGATGAAAATAGGGGAAGCAAGGCAGGTCCTCCTGGAGGAAGAGCAGAAGAAAATGGTGGACATGGACGAGGTTATAAACGAAGCCAAAAAAAGGGTGGAACAGGCAGGAATAATCTTCATAGACGAGATAGACAAAATAGCGGGAAGAGAAGGAGGGGGTGGGCCGGATGTCAGCCGGGAGGGAGTTCAGCGGGACCTTCTTCCCATAGTGGAGGGCACCAATGTGGCCACGAAATACGGCCTGATAAACACCGAGCACATCCTTTTTATAGCCGCCGGGGCCTTTCATGTGGCTAAGCCATCGGACCTCATTCCGGAACTCCAGGGAAGATTCCCCATAAGGGTGGAACTTCACCCGCTCACCAGGGAGGACTTCAAAAGGATCCTGGTGGAACCTAAGAATTCTTTGATAAAACAATACAAAGCCCTGCTGGCCACGGAAAATGTGGAGGTGGAGTTCACCGAAGACGCCATTGACGAGATAGCCTCCGTGGCGGAACAGGTGAACGACGAAATGGAAAACATCGGCGCAAGAAGGCTCCACACCATCCTGGAAAAGGTTATGGAGGACCTATCCTTCCACGCACCGGATCTCAAGGGCCAGAAGGTGGTAATAAACAGGGAATATGTCCGGGAGAAAATCCAGGGAATTCTCCAGAAGGAAGACCTCAAGAAATACATACTTTGATGAGGAAGTCCCTTATCGCAATTCTTCCCTTGATCCTTATCTTCTGTGGCGTAAGGGGAAACCCTACCCCTCCCAAGAGGCTTGAAATCCCCAAACCCCACCTGAAGTTCTGGCAGATGGGAAAAAACCTCGTAATAATTCCAGGTCTTGCGGAGGTGACCCCCGAGGGAGAAAAAATCATCTACCGGGAGATTAGAATATGGATGGCCAGCAAAAGAACCAAAATGCTCCTGTGGAAGGGGGTACCCTCCGGAAAACTTTCGGTCAGAATCCCCCCAAACTTCATGGAACAACGGGTCCGACTGGTGGTGGAGATAAAGGCCAGAAAGGCAAAAAAAACCATCGTAAAAACGAAATTCTTCGTTCCCACTCCGCCTCCCCTTCCCCCCACCGGCCTTCAATACAAGGTTCAGGAGGAGGGAATCTTCCTTTCCTGGACCCCCAGGGAAGAGGACGAAAGGGGGAGGAAGGTGGTTCCCGTGGCCTACATAGTCTTTAAAAACGGCAGAATGGGCAAACCCATCTTCACCCCCTTCTACCTTGATTCCAGGGTGAAGGACGGGGTGGAATACCGCTACCGGGTCTCCTCTCTGCTGAGCACATCCCCTCCCCTGATCATGAGCGAAAAATCCGAAGAACTGAGGGTGAAATACCGGGATACCATCCCCCCCTCACCTCCCTCAAAACTGGAGGCCCTGGCCTCCGGAGGAGATGTTTTTCTCCAGTGGGAGGAAAGCCCCTCCCCGGATGTAAAGGGATACATCGTTTTAAGGGATGGGAAGAAAATATCCCCCCTCCTGGAAAAAACCAATTATTGGGACAGGGGGGTTGAAAAGGGAAGGCACAGGTATACGGTGGTGGCTGTGGACAGGGCGGGCAACAGAAGCCTCCCATCTCCGCCGGCGGAGGTGGTGGTTCAATGAAGATTTTCCGCTTCAAACTCCGGGATGAGATTTTATACGGGGCTCTAGAGGGAAAACTCCTACGGGAACTGGAGGGAAATCCCCTGGAAAACCCCAGGCCCGGGAAAAACACATATTCCCTGGCGGAGGTGAAGGTTCTCCCACCCGTCCTCCCATCCAAAATAATATGTTTGGCCTACAATTTTCCGTCCCTGGCCGCGGAAAGGGGGGTAAAACTTCCCCGGGAGCCGATTTTCTTCTTTAAACCGCCTTCCTCCATGGTATCTCACCTGGAACCGGTGATGCTCCCCTCCGGGGCCAGGGCCCTGGTGTTCCAGGGGGAGGTGGGCATGGTGGTGGGAAAAAGAGCCCGAAAAATCTCTCTGGAGGAGGCGGAAAAATTCATCTTCGGCTTCACGGCGGTAAACGACATAACCGCCGTATTTTCCACCCCCACTTATTACCAGGGCGGAAAACCCAAGGCCTACGACACCTTCACCCCCACAGGTCCATGCGTGCTCAGAACCCAAGGTGAGGTGAACTTCAAAATAAAAACCTTCGTAAACGCCAAGATCCGCCAGGCGGCCAGCACTTCCGGCATGAGGTTTACACCCTCCAGGGTTCTCTGGTATCTTTCAAGGGTGATGACCCTGGAGCCCGGGGACCTGGTGTGTCTGGGGACCCCGGCGGGGGCAGGGAATCTGCGTCCAGGGGACAGGGTGGATGTTCAGATAGACGGAATAGGAACCTTATCAAATCAAATAATAAAGGAGGAGGACCATGAAGATTTTTCTTGATACCGCCAACATTGAAAAAATAAAGGAAGCGGCCAGTTGGGGAATTCTGGACGGGGTAACCACCAACCCCACCCTGGTCTCCAGGGAGGGCAAGGATTTTGAAACCGTGGTGAGGGAAATCCTGGATGTGGTCAAGGGCCCGGTCTCCCTGGAGGTGGTCTCCACCCAGTGGAGGGAAATGGTGGAGGAAGCCAAGAAACTCCGCCGCTACGGGGACAATGTGGTAATCAAAATACCCATCACCGAAGACGGCCTCAAGGCCACCAGGACCCTCTCGGAAATGAACATCCCGGTGAATGTTACCCTGATATTCTCCCCGGCCCAGGCCCTGCTGGCCGCCAAGGCTGGAGCCAGATATCTGAGCCCCTTCATAGGACGCCTGGACGATATAAGTTCCTACGGAATGCGTCTGGTGGAAGACATCCTAATCATGGTGGAAAACTACGACTTCAACGCGGAGGTTATAGTGGCCTCGGTCCGTCATCCCATGCATGTGCTGGAGGCGGCCCTCCTGGGAGCCCACATAGCAACAGTTCCCTACGAAGTCCTCAAAAAAATGATAAAACATCCCCTGACGGACATCGGCCTTGAGAGATTTCTGAAGGACTGGGAGAAGATGAAAAAATGAAAAAACTCCTGGGGGCCCTTTTCTTTCTCCTGACGCTTTTCCTCATCCTTCTGGGGATAAAGCACCTGATTTTCCTGGAAATCACCAGGGCCCTCAGCAGAAACGGAAGTTTTGCCTACGCCGAAGAGGGATTCTCCCGCATAAGGGTTTTTGATTACAGGGGAAAGAATTTCAGAATACGGGAACTCAACTTCCTGCTGATCCCCGATTTTCCCCGTCTTTTCATCGGGGTGGCCGGAAGGGACGGAGAAGTGAGCATCAGGCCCGGGGAAGGGTCTTCCTCCTCCCTTAACCTCCCCTCCCTCATCAAATATGCGGAATTCCAAAAAATGAAAATACGGGTGGAAAAGGGGGATTTCATCGCCTCCGCCGAAGATGCCACCGTTTTATACTCCGACGGAACGATAGAAGTCCGCTCAGAAAACACCAGGATTGAATGGAAGGAAATTAAAGTCTCCGGAAGTTTCGCCTCCCGTATTACCAGTGAAGGAGAACTTCTGGAGGCAGAGTTCACAGGGGACTACCTCAAGTTAAGGGCCCGAAGTTCGGAGGACTTTCTGGTGTTCAGTTTTTCGGCGGAGGGAGGAAAAAACCTGCCCTGGAAGGAAGGAAAAATCCTCGGCCAGGGAAAAATGGGGAAGGACCTCCTGGAGGTTTCCGGCCGGGGGGAAAACCTATTCCTCTACCGGGGAAGGCTGAGGGAAATAACCTTTCAACTGAAGAAAAGGGGGGAGGTTTCCTGGAAAGTCCAAACCCGGGAGGGGGATACGGTGATAGGGAGGGGGACCAGGTTCAGGATCCCGCTCCTTCGGTGGAGGACGGTGGCAGAAATTGCCGGATTTCCCCTGAAGCCGGATGTCCTATTTCGTGGCCAGGGAAGGTGGAACCGGGGAAGGCTGGAACTGGAATTAACCCAGAAAGAAGGGGGAAAACTTAATCTCTCCTACGGGAAAAGAGCCCTTTCCCTGGTGGCCAGAAATCTTTCCTTTGAGCGGCATCTTTTAAACTTCCAATACGACCAGGCAGGGAACGACGCCAGTTTGAAACTTACCGCTTCCACCCGGGATGCCTCCTCCTTCGTAAAGGAGGCCGGGGATGTTTACAGGTACTTCTCTGGGGAAGAATTATTCCAGCCCCTGGTGGAAGGGACGGGTTTCGTAAACCTGAACTACAGGTTCTCAGTTCTGGGCAATGACTACAGCGGAGAAGGGGGCCTTTTCCTTCAGGAAGGGAAGGTCTACAACTATTACCTTAAGAACCTACGGGTTTCCTGGAAGGACAGCAACCGGAACTTCTCCGTCACCGGAGGCTTCCGATGGGAACGGGGGGAGGGAAAATTTGAAGGAGAAGGCCCCAGGGAAGACCTGAAAATAAATTTCTCCGGATGGGCAATGATGGAAGACCTCCTCAAGGCGGCGGAGGTGGATACGGAGGTCACCGGAAAACTGAGCACGAAGGGAACCCTGAGTTTAAAGGGGGAGATACCGGTGATAGAGGGAGAAGCGGAATTGCCCCAGGGCATGGTTTTCAACCTCTTTCCCTTCTCTGGAAAGGGAAATTACATCCAGAAGGGAGAAGACTTCAGCACCGATTTTTACGGGAAAATTTACCGGGGGATTTTCAGGGGAAGCCTGAGGGCCCATCCGGGGAATTCCCGGCTGAGAATATCCGTGGAGGGTTTTCAGGTCCAGGCCATGAGCGATAGCCTCACCGGAACGGGCTTCGCCAGCATAATCACCCGGACCCGGGGGGAGGAGGTAATCACCACCCTTTCCATGAGGGTGGAAAATTTCGGTTATCCAGATGACGAAAAGGGAAACCTCACCCTGACGGGGAACTACTACATCTCCGGAGAAGGGGACCAGAGGGTGTTCACCACCGCCAATCTCCAGGGAAAGGCCCTTTGTAAGGTGATAATGAAGGGAGAGGGAAGAGAAACGGTAAGGGGAACCATTGAGGGAAACTGCCCCAGGGCCGGAGGTCTCCTCCCCTGGCCCGGAACCAGGATGAAACTCCGTTTAAACGGAGATTTTGCATGGAAGGAAAAGGACTTCCAGTACCGCCTTAAAATCAACGGCAGGGGCCCGGTCCTTACCCTGCTTTCCTATCCTCAGCCGGTGGAAAACTTCGCCCTCACCGCCGAAGCCCGGGGAAGGAGGCTTGAGTTCAAAATTCTGGACGGAACCCTGGGGGGCGGAAAGGTGAAGGGGGAGGGAAGGCTGGAGTTCGCATCGCCCCTGAAGATAGATTCCTCCTTCACCCTCAAAAACTGCGAATTTTACCCCTTCAGAGGCGTGGAGGCCAGGGGTTCCGCCAGGGTCTATGTGAGAAACAAGGGAGAAAGGATAAACATAGAAGGCGAACTGGTGCTGGATTCCGGAAAATGGGAGAGGGAATTTGAACAATCGCTGGAATTCTCCTCCCGTCCGGCGGGTCCCATGCCCCCCTGGATTAACCGCATTTTCCTGCGGTTGAACATCACTTCCAGGGAAGGGATAAGGCTGAAGAACTCCTGGGGGAACCTTTTGATCTTCCCCGACATAACCCTGGTGGGGCCGGTCATGGAACCCATGATGAGCGGAATAGTAAACCTAACGGATGGGTTTATCTGGGTAAGCGAACGCAGGTTCACCGTAAAACAGGGAAGAATTTACCTGAGCCCAGGGCTGGAATTTGACCCCTACATAGATGTGGAAGCCGAGGCCCTCATAAAACACTACAGGGTTAACATGAAAATTCAGGGCCTGCTATCCCACATGCATGTATCCCTCTCCAGTTTTCCTCCCCTGCCCACCCACGAACTCTTCAGCCTCCTGGCCCTGGGGGAAAGGTTCCGTCGGGGAATTTCCCAGGGCTCCTCCTCCCAGATAACCTCCTCTTCCTTAATATCCCAGGTGCTTTCTACAAGGATAGGCAAAAAGGCCCGCTCGTTCCTGGGGCTTTCCCGCCTGTCCATCAGTCCTAACCTGGTAAGGGGAACTACCCTTGCCTCCGCCCGCCTCACCGCCGAAAAACAGGTGGGGGAGAAACTAACGGTGGTTTACTCCACTGACCTTTCCGGCGCCAAAAAGGGAATTATAATTCTTGAATACAAAATAAATCCCAGCGTATCGCTGGTTCTGACCAAGGATGAGACGGATAATTACATACTTGACATTATTTACTATCCTTCTATCCGCTGAGAGGGTAGAAAGGCTAAAGGCCCCGGAGGGACTCAGGCCCTTCCTCCTCATCAAGGAAGGGGAAGTCTACTCCCCATGGAAGGTCTATCTTTCGGTGAAGAGGGCCTACGCCACCGGGATATTCCGGAACATAGAGGTTGAGAAAACCGCCGGAGAAAACGGAATAATCCTGGAGTTTAAAACCATCCCCAAGATAATCCTGAAAAAAATCGCCGTGGTAAACCCTCAAAAATACCACTACCCCTCCTTTCTTTACATAAGGAAGGGGGATTATCTGGAACCCGAGGACATACTGAAGGAAATAAAGAGACAGGAAAAATTCCTTAAGGAAAACGGCTACTTCAGGGCCAGGGTGGACTACAGTATAAAGGGCTCATCCCTGACCCTTTTCTTCAAACCAGGGCCCAGGTTCAAGATAAAATCCATCTTCGTAAACTCAAAACCCACCGAAGATTTTTACGGACTTTCCCAAGGGGAATTTTATTCCAGGGCGAGGATCCGCAGGGCCCTGGAAAAAGCCAGGGACGCCCTCAAAAACATGGGCTTTCTCAGAGCCACCATCACTCACCGGGAGAAAATCCTCAAGGATGGGGTGGCGATAATGATTACCGTGAGGAGGGGAAAGAAATTTTCCATAAAAATAAAGGGAGGCCCCGTGCCCACGAAGATCCTCCTCCCCTACTGGTCCAAGAATTACTCCAGGGAATGGTCCCTCTACGAGGGGAAAACCGCCATAAAGGAATATCTGCTCAGAAAGGGCATGTATGTGGGGAAAATCCTGGCGGAGGTGAACGACTACCCGGACCAGGTGGAGGTGATTTACACTCTGAAGAAGGTGGGCAAACTTCAGGGAAAAAAGATCCTGGTGGAGGGCAACCGCCACTTTTCCACCGAAGAGATTTTAAAAACCCTTCAGGGCAAGCCCATTCTCTTCCGGGGAATAAACCTGGAAAAACTCAGGGAAAGCCTCCTGGACCTCAGGGAAAAATACCTCATGGAGGGGTTCAGGGATGTAACCGTAAAATGGGAAGTTCACCGGGAGGGGGTTCTTATCAAAATAAACGAGGGAGAGCGTTTCTTCATCGGGAACATCTCCTTTCAGGGGAACGAAAAAATAAGTATAAACGAGATACTTCAGGCCTGCGGTCTGAAGCCGCAAATGCCCTATTACAACCTCTATGTATACCAGGCTGCCCAGAGGATAAGAAACCTTTACCTTCAAAGGGGGTTCAGAAAATTTGAAGTTACCTACAAGACCGTTTTCCGGGGCAACCTGGCGGACATCCGCTTCACCATAAGGGAAGGGATAAAACCCGCCCTCTCCCTTTTCGTGGTGATGGGCTCAGCCTCCCCCAGGGCGAAGAGGTTGATAAGAAAATACCTTCCTTTCCAGGAAGGAAAACCCGTGGACGGCCTTCTGGAAGACGAAGGGAAACTCAAACTTGAGGTCACGGGGCTTTTCACCCTCCTGGAGGTCAAGGAAAACATATGGGACTCAAAGCACATGGACATCATAGTCAGGGCGGAACAACTTCCCTCCTACCTCTACTCCTTCGGCGTGGGATGGGAAACCAGGGGAGGCCCCAGGTTATCCCTGGAAGTCTCCGGCAGGAACTTTATCCTACCCCCCATGTTCGTCAACACCAGCATCCTCCTGGGTGGAAGTCAGCAGGTGGTGGGAATAACCTCGGAAACCCCCAGGCTCTTTTCCGACTGGGACTTCCGCTCCTCCGCCGTCTACGAAAAGGGCAACATGACGAGTTACAGTTACGAAACCTCTTCCCTGTTCCTCTCCCTTTTCCGGGAAAGGTCCATGGGGTGGGATCAGGTTTCCGTGAGGATAAGCAGGGTTGAACTCTTTGACCTCCTGATTCCCCCTTCAGAGGTGGACAGGGAGTTCTTCCCTTCCTACATAACATCCCTCACCTATTCCTACGCCCTGGACAAAAGGGACGATCCCATAAATCCATCCCGGGGCTGGTTCTTTTCCGCCTCCCTGGAAAAGTATTTTTCCGTACTGGGAACCAGCGTGGACGGGGCCAAAACCTACTTCCACCTCCAGGTGTTCAAACCCATGGGAGAAAATGTTTTCGGCGCCGGGGCAAAACTGGGACTGGCCAAGGGAAACCTTCCCATAAGCGAAAGGTTTTTCGCCGGAGGACCCATGAGTTTCAGAGGAGAAAGCCTGGACAGGCTCTCCCCCACCAGCCAGGCCACGGGCATGCCCCTGGGCGGAATGGGATTGGTCATAGTCAACATGGAGTACAGGATAAAGGTTTTCTCTGAATTCTCCGTGGTTTTATTCTACGACGGCGGAGAGGTTACCAGATACATGCACGAAATTTCGGTGGGAAGATGGGAAAACGCCGTGGGCGTCGGTCTAAGATACTCCACCCCCTTTGGCCCCATAAGGGTGGAGGCGGGATATAATCCCAGGCCCTCCTACGGAGGAAAAATAAAATTCTTCGTTTCGCTGGGAGAAATACTATGAAAATCTTGAGTCTCGTTCTCTTCATCCTGGAAGAAACCATAATAGCAACCTCGTCCCTGGGTCCCGTAACCCTTCTGGAAGTAAAATGGGCCAGGGAAATGGGACTCCTGTCCAGTAAAACCTCCCTGGAGGAGGCCGCCCGCCAGATTACGGCCTCAAGGCTGGTGGTGAGAAGGTATGGGGTTCTGGTGAAAATTCCGCCGGAAATAAAAGACGAAGCCAGGAGACTGGGAATAGATCCCGGGTTTGCCAGGGACCTGGCGGAAAAACTCCTGAGCCTTAAGAAATTCGTCCGGGACCGCTTCGGAAGCGAAGGGGAAAATTACGAAAAATGGAGGGATCGGGAACTGGAAAGGGAGGAATTCCGCTTCCTCTTCAGGACCAGTCCCCCTTCAAAATCCCCCACTTGTGGAGAAGAATGTAGTAGGTCCTCGGGTGCAGGAAGATAGGAAGTCGCAATCCCCTTCTTTCTATTTTCCAGCCCAGCCTTTTTATCCTATCCTCCATCACCGGGGGATGGCTTCCCCGGAATTTCCTTAGAACCGGAAGGTTGGGAAACTCGTATCTAAGCCTCTCCCTGTATTTCTTCTCCACATAGGCATCGTCGTGGTAAAGTTTTTCAAATTCCCTTCTCTTTTCCAGCATGACTTCAGGGCTTTTAACCCATCCATAGTGGTAAATGTGAGCCCTGGACTTCAGGGTCCTGGGCCTGGACCCATCCTTTTTTCTGAAGGTGGCCGCATCCCCCCACGAGACAATTCCTCTGCCGAGTTTTATGGCCCTTATTTCTCGCCGGTACCTGAAGGGATTGTAAAGTTCGTAGGTGGCCTCAAAATGGATGTAACGGAAGGAAACCGCCTCCTTCCCGCCCTCCTCCGCCCTCTTCAGGTCGGAAAGAATAACCCCGTATTCCTCCGGATGCAGGACCTCGTCCGCCTGGAGGTAAAACCCCCAATCCCCATCGCACCTCTCCAGGGCCTTGTTGGTCTCAAAGGAGAGAAGTCTTCCACCCTTCCTCATACTCAGGTCCCACTCCCTTTCAATTATTTCCATCTTGGGGTCCCCTATGCTCTTTAACACCTCCAGGGTGTTGTCCTCGCCCTTGCCGTAATTTATCACCAGTTTATCCACTATGGGGAGAAGGGATTTTATGGATTCCACGAAGGGATAATCAAACTTGACCCCGTTTCTGATTATGGTAAAACCGCAGATCTTCACTTCCACCTCCTTAGCAACTCCTTCACCTCCTCCTCGGGCAGAGGGTCCTTCAGTCCTGCCTCCAGACGCTGCCTCACCGCTTCAAAGAGGATGATTCCCCCCGAAACCGAAACATTTAGGCTCTGAACCATCCCCCTCATGGGAATTACAATCCTGTCGTCGGCCATCTCCAGGGTGTGCTTCCTTACCCCCCTCTTTTCGTTGCCCAAAACCACCGCCACCCGCCGGGTAAAATCGTAGTCGTAAATGGGGGTGGGATCTCCTTCCAGGGTCGTGGCGGCTATGCGAAAACCCCGGCTCCTCAGGGCTTCAAAACAGAGTTTTGCCGAGTAAAACCTTTCTATGCTCAGCCATTTTTCGGCCCCGGTGGAAATGGCCTCGTTTACATTGAAACCGTCCCCCAGGGGATCAATTATGCAAACATGCTGAACCCCGGCGGCGTCCGCCGTTCGCAGGAGGGCGGATATGTTGTGGGGATTTTTGACCTCCTCCACCACCAGAACGAGGCCTCCCCATCTCCTCCTCAGAACATCCTCAATCTTGGAGGCTCTCACTCCTGGGAGGTATCCTCCTTGAAGAAGTCTATGAGGTCAAAGGGCTGCCACACGGAGGTGAGGATGTCCATGGTGTGGGCGGTAACCCTCTTCAGATATCTGAAGAAAAGGGAGAAGATTATGGCGTTCTTTACGGTGATGTCGGTCTCCTCCATGATTTCGTCAATGTTCCTGTCAAATTCCCGCTTGAGGTCGTTGAGTTCCTCTATGAGCAACTTGGCCTCCCCGGCCCCTCCCTCCCGGTAAACATCCACGGCCCTCTTGCATGTGGGGATCAACTTCCTGGCGAGGACCTCCGAGCGGTTGTAGTATTTACAATCGGTGGTGTAGTTTTTCTTGGAGGCCAGTTCGTATATGTTCTTGGAATAATCCCCTATCCTCTCCATGTGGACTATAACGGTGGTGAGGACCAGCGCCCCCACTATGTCCTGACGGGGATTTATGGAAAGGTGCTCCAGGATTTTCCGCCTAACCCCCCTCTCCATGTTGTTGAGTTTTCTATCCTCCCGATAGACATCAAACCCCTCGGGATACTCATTGCCGAAGAAACCCTCGGTAACCACCTCAAAGAGGCGGACGCTCTCCTCAAACATTTTATAGGAGTCTTCCAGGGCCTGGGTCATCAGGTCCCCCTTCCTCAGCATTTCCAGAAACTTTCTGAACATAAGCCCTCCTTAGAGAAATATTATACCAAGGGGTATCAGAAAGAAGACAACGATGACATAAATCAACGCAATCCACCGATTCCTGTAGGCCACATCCGCCAGGAGCCTGGCCATCCCAATGGGGATTTTCTTAAGGGGAAGGAATATGGCGGTACCGGCCAGGTTGAAGAGAAGGTGGGAAAAGGCCACGGTGATGGCCGCCGGGTTGTGGGTGGCAAAGGCCGCCATGATGGCGGTGAATGTGGTTCCAATGTTGGCCCCCAGGGTGAAAGGAAAGGCCGCCTCCAGGGTCACTATTCCTCCGGCTATCAGGGGAACCAGCAGGGATGTGGTCATGGAACTGGACTGGACTATGGCCGTTATAAAAAATCCCCAGAAAAGGGCAAGACCGGTATTCCTGAAGATGTAAGAATCAAAGAAACCCTCTATTTTGTGGAGAAAGATTCCCTTCAGTATGTCCACCATAAATTTGAGGGAAATTATAAGGGCAGCCAGGGCGAAAACCTCCACCAGAGCAAAGGTAAGCCCTTTGGAAAGGTGAAGGCCCTTAAGGACCTCCATCAAAAACTCCACCGCAGGCTTTACGATGGCCTTCAGCGGGCTTATGGCTTTCATTCCCCCTATGCCCTTGAAGCCCTCGGTGAGCAAAATTGCTCCCTTCTCCAAGGGATGGAACATAACCTCCAGGGGAAGAAGGACGGAAACCGAAAGCAGGTTGAAGAAGTCGTGCATGGTGGCACCGGCGAAGGCCTTGCGGAACTCCTCCCTCCTGGTAATGTGCGCTAAGGAGACTATGGTGTTGGTTATTGTGGTTCCAATGTTGGCCCCCATTATTATGGGAATGGCGTGGCGTATGTTCAAAACGCCTCCTGCCACCATTCCCACCACCGTGGAAGTGGTGGTGGATGAACTCTGAACTACGGAGGTGGAGAGAATTCCGATGACCAGGCCCACCAGGGGATTGGAGGTTACCCGAAAAAGGCTTTTAGCAAAGCCCTTACCCAGAAATTTGAAGCCCTCTCCTATGAGTTCAACGGAAACGAAGAAAAGGTAAAGGAAACCCAGAAGAAGGAGGAGGTTGAGGATCCACCCGTAATTCCTTTCCTTTTCCATGAGGGGAAAATTTACCCCAAAATTCCCTGAAAGTCAAACCGCCGTTACAACCGGGCCAGGGACTTTGCTCTGGCCACCAACTCTTTAACCCGGCCCAGGTTTCTGCCTCCCGGGCAATCATCCAGTTCCAGGTCCAAGGACCTTCCCTGGATCCCTGCCAGTTGAAGGGCCCAGCAGTCTGCATAATGGGGATAGACGAAGCCTCCTCCCCCCACCAGGGCCATGGGTATGTCGTATTTGTAGCGGATCTCACCCAGGGCCTCCCCCAGCCTTAAATACCCCCTTTTGCTAATAGAAAGGTTCGCCACATAGCAGGAACAGTGGCCGTCCACTCCCATCTCCACTATGAGAAAATCGGGCCTGTGCTTTTCTAAGAGGGGGGGAACCAGGTGAGAAAAGGCGTAGAGGACCTCCTCAGCCCCGGAAAGGGGCGGAAGGGGGAGGTTCAAATTGGTTTCGTGGGTTTCCTCCAAAAACCCTGTGAGATAAGGGTAAAGGGTGGACGGGTCCTGATGAAAGGAAACGGTGATAACCTGAGGGTCGCTTCCGTAAGCCCTCTGGATACCGTCTCCGTGGTGGGCGTCGTAATCCACTATCATAACCTTGAGGCCCTTCTTTTTTAGTTTGGCTATGGCCACACCGGTGTCGGAAAATATGCAGAAACCCCTGCCCGTTTCCGGGAAGGCATGATGCCATCCCCCGGCCAGATTGACCCCTATTCCCTCCTGCTCCGCCAGTTCCAGGGCCTTGAGGGTAGCCCCCACTGACCAGGAAGCCGCCTCAAAGACACCCTTAAAACCCGGGGTATCCGGGGATATGTCCGGCCAGCCTCTTTCGCTTATTTCCTTCACCCTCTCCACATATTCCCGGGTATGGAAAAGGAGAAGGTCCTCTTCGGACGCCATGGAAAAATTCTCTAACTCAAACTCAAGGCCCAGTTCTCTGAACCTTCTTACAGCCCTTTGATACCTGTCGCCCCTCATGGGGTGGTCGTCGCCCAGGTGAAGAAGGGAAAGTTTTTCGTCATAGGCGATCTTCATCTTAACCTCCGTGATAAAATTTTATTTCAAAAGGAGGTAAAATGAACAGTCTTACCCTGGTCATAGGGAGCAACGACGGCAAAACCGTTTTTCCTGGCCACCTGGGGGATTCGCAGAGGTTCCACATCTATCGGCTCTGGGAAGACGGCCGCTGGGACCTCCTCAGAACGGTGGAAAACACCTCCCCGGAGGAAAAACACCACGGAGGAGAGGAGAAGATGAAGGCCATACTTTCCCTTCTGGGGGAAGTGGACCTCCTGGTTTCCAGGAAAAACAGCCCCAATTTCCGGAAAATAGCAGCATCCAGGCCCATTCAACCGGTGAGGGTAAGGACAGAAACCGTGGAGGAGACCCTGAAGACCCTGGGAGAGAACTTTACCCTTCTGGCAGAAATGGTGGGGCGAAGGAGGGCCGGGGAGAGGTTTCCGGAGATTCCCAGGCTGGATTAGTTGCCCGCCCCCTGGTTTTGGAATAAAATTTAAGTGTGGGAATAAGGGAAAACATACAGAAAATAAGGGAGAGGATAGAAAGGGCGGCCCTCCGGGCAGGGAGAGATCCAGGCGAAATAAAGATTATGGGGGCCACCAAAACCGTTCCCCCGGGAAAAATAAGGGAGGCCTACCAGGCGGGTCTTCGTCTCTTCGGGGAAAACAGGGTCCAGGAGGGCCTGAAGAAAATTCAGGAACTCAAGGACCTTCCCCTGGAGTTCCACTTCATAGGCGTTCTTCAGTCCAACAAAGTCAGGAAAGCCGTGGAAAACTTCTCCGCCATTCACTCCGTGGCATCCCTGAAACTGGCGAAAAAAATAAATTCTGTGGCCCTGGAAAAGGGCATGTCCTATCCGGTGTTCTTTGAAATCAATCTGGGGGCCGAAGAATCCAAGTCCGGGTTTCCTCCGGAAGTTTTTTTCTCCTCACTGGAGGAACTCTACTCCCTTCCGGGCTTGAAGCCCTTAGGCCTCATGACCATCCCACCCCTGGGGGAAAATCCCAGACCTTACTTCGTTAAATTGAGGGAAATACTGGAGGAGGTGAGGGAAACCTTCGGCCCGGAATTCAAGGAGTTGTCCATGGGAATGAGCGACGACTACGAAGTAGCCGTGGAGGAGGGAGCCACCTTTCTTCGGATAGGAAGGGCCATCTTCGGAGAAAGGACATGACTCTGACGAACGCCGTTCTCCTGGGGCTCCTCAGGGTAGCAGATGCCCTGGTGGAAATAGAAACCCTGGCCATAATACTAAGGGCCCTCCTTTCCTGGTTCCCTTCCCTTCGCCTGCCCTGGCTATCCCGACTTCTCTGGGTTTTGACTGAACCCATCCTGAGACCCCTTCGGAGAATTCTTCCACCGTGGAAAACGGGTGGACTTGACATAAGCCCCCTGGTGGCCGTGTTTCTCCTGTGGGCCATCAGGGTGGTGGTGATAAATCCTTTAAAAATATCTTTGATTTACGGAGGTGCACCGTGAGAATAACCCCTTCCGACATAGAAAAACAGGAGTTCACCGTCAAAATGAGGGGATACGACAAGGAGGAGGTCAGAAATTTCCTCCTCTTCATCGCCCAGGAACTTTCTAACCTTCTTCTGGAGATGGACGAGTTGAAGAAAAGATACCTGCAGGCGGAAGAAAGGATAAAGGAAATGGAATCCAGGGAGAAGATTCTGAAGGAAACCCTTATAGCCGCCCAAAGGTTTTCGGAAGAACTCAAGGCCAACGCCAAAAAGGAAGCCGAAATCACCATAAAGGAAGCGGAACTTAAGGCGGATCAAATTTTATCCAAGGCCATGGAAAGACTCCGGGATGTAAACACAGCCATCAGCAAGATGAAGGCGGAAAAACAGCACATCGTAAACGAAATAAGGGCCTTCGTGATATCCCTTCAGGAACTGATTGCCAGGGAGGAATCGGATGAAAATAGCGGTAAAGGTGCATCCAGGAGCAAGGCAAGAAAGGGTGCAAAAGGGTGAAGTCTGGGAGGTATGGGTAAGGGAAAAACCGGAAAAGGGGAGGGCTAACCGGAGGGTGATGGAACTGGTGGCGGAGGAACTGGGGGTTTCCCGGAGAAAAGTCAGGATTATAAAGGGGAAAACTTCAAGGAGTAAAATCCTGGAGGTGGAGGATGCTTGAAAGATTATTTTCCCTCAGCGAAAGGGGAACCACCGTCAGGGCGGAACTGCGGGCCGGCACCGTAACCTTCCTATCCATGGCCTACATAATCGCCATCCAACCTATAATCCTTTCCCAGGCCGGAATGGATCCCGGAGCCGTCATGGTGGGAACCTGTATCGCCTCGGCCATAGCCACGCTAATAATGGGTTTGTACGCCAATTATCCCATTGGGCTGGCCCCGGGCATGGGAGAAAACTTCTACTTCTCCTACACCCTGGTCCGGGGAAAGGGAATACCCTGGAGAACCGCCCTGGGAATAGTGTTTCTATCGGGAGCCGCCTTCCTGGGGGTTTCCCTCCTCAGGGTGAGGGAGAAGATAATAAACGCCATACCCCGAAGCCTCAAAAACGCCATAGCCGTGGGAATAGGGTTCTTCATAGCCATGCTGGGGCTGAAGGATGCGGGGTTCATAGTTCTTCAAAAGGGGGCCCTTTCCCTGGGAAACCTCCGCCATCCCGGCACGGTCCTGGCCGGCGCAGGGCTGGTCATTATAGCCGTCCTCATGGCCCGAAGGGTTCGGGGGGCCATTTTCATAGGAATGCTGGCCACCTTCCTCCTGGGACTTCCCCTGGGCATCGTGAAGTTTCACGGAATAATATCAAAACCCCCTTCCCTCTCCCCGGTTCTCTTCAAAATGGACATAAAGGCGGCCCTGTCTTTGTCCTTCTTGGTGCCCATCCTGGCCTTCTTCATAATGGACATGTTTGACACCATCGGAACCCTTATAGGAATTGCGGAGCAGGCAGGATTCATTGACCAGGAGGGCCGCTTGCCCGGCATGAAGAGGGCCCTGGTGGCGGATTCCGCCGGGACCTTAATTGGAACCGCCATGGGAAACTCCACCGTGACCTCCTACATAGAATCCGCCACGGGGGTGGCCGAAGGGGGAAGAACCGGCCTTACGGCCGTCTTCGTTTCCCTTTACTTCTTCCTGGCCATATTCTTCTACCCCTTCATAAAAAGCCTCATCGGGGGCTACCGGTGGGGAGGCTCCGTGGTATATCCCGTGACCTCCCCGGTTCTAATAATAGTGGGCGCCATGATGTTTGCCAATGTAAGAAAAATGAACCTGGAGGACCCCACGGAGTACATACCCTCCCTCCTCACCGTCCTGGGAATGCCCCTCACCATGAGCATCTCCGACGGGCTGGGCTTCGGGTTCATAAGTTATACCCTGCTTAAACTCCTCTCCGGAAGGGCCAGGGAAGTGAGTTTAACCCTCTACATATTGGCCCTGGTCTTTGTTTTAAAATTCGCTTTCTTGTAAAATTGTCCTATGGAAATTCTTCAGGTAAAGGAACTCAGGAAAACCTACCGGACCGGTTTTCTGCTGAGACCCAAGGAGGTTCTCCACGGGGTTTCCTTTTCGGTGGAGAAGGGTTCGGTGGTGGGTCTTCTGGGACCAAACGGCGCAGGAAAAACCACCACCATCAAAACCATCCTTGGAATAACCCGGGCTGACTCCGGAGAAGTCCTGGTATTCGGGGAAAAACTCACGAAGAAAACCAAGGGAAGGATAGGTTATCTTCCGGAAAATCCCTTCTTTTACGATTACCTCACCGGAAGGGAACTCCTCCGGGACTTTTCTGGTTTTTACGGAGGGGTAAGGGAGGAGGAGATAAACAGGGTTTTGGAGGAGGTGGGCCTGGCTTCCGCCGCCAACAGGAGAATAAGGACATATTCCAAGGGAATGCTCCAGAGACTGGGTCTCGCCCAGGCCATAGTCCACCAGCCGGAACTCATAATCTTAGACGAACCCATGAGCGGTCTGGACCCCCTGGGAAGAAGGGAATTCAGGGAAATCATAAGCCGCCTGCGGGAGGCAGGAAAAACGATTCTGTTCTCCTCCCACATACTTCAGGATGTGGAGATGATATGCGACCATGTCCTTCTACTCTACCAGGGGCGGGTGATAAAGGAAGGGGTCCTGGAGGAAATGCTGGAAAGCGAAATAAAGTTCTTTGAGGTCACCGTGGAGGGCGTGGAAATAGAAGGCATGGAACCCCTCCGCCGCTCGGGAAACCGGGTTCTTTACCGGGCGGAAAATGTGGATGCGGTTCAGCGTCTGGTAGAAGAAACCATCAGGAAGGGGGGAAAGGTGATAGCGATTATGCCCAGAACCCTCACCCTGGAGGAAATATTCATAAGGGAGGTCCAGCGGTGAGATCACTGTGGACCGTGGCAAAAATAACCCTGAAGGAGGGCTTCAGGGACAAGGTTTACCTGAGTTTCCTCTTCTTTGCCGTGGTGCTCCTTTTGTTCTCCATATTCCTGGGAATGCTGGTGGTGGGGGACCCGGCCAAGGTAATAGCGGACTTCGGACTGGCCACCATAAGCCTGTTTTCGCTCCTCATGGTAATCTTCGTGGGCGGCGGGAGTTTGATGAAGGAGATCCAGAAGAAAACCGTCCTGGTGGTTCTGTCCAAACCGATTACCCGGGGGGAGTTTATCCTGGGCAAAATCTTAGGGATCTGGATAGAGGTGGTTTTAAACATTTTCGCCATGAGTCTTTTCCTGTTTCTCCTGGTGGCCTCCCGGGGCTCCACCATGTGGGGCATCTTCGTCCAGGCCGGCCTGCTTTCCCTGGAGATGGGAGTCATGGCGGCCATATGCATCCTCTTTTACACCTTCCCCACTTATTTCCTCTCCATGCTGTTCACCCTAAGTTTTTACATCGTGGGTCACCTGGCCCCCACCATTGAAAAGGCCTCCCGCACCATCAACCAACCCTGGCTCAGGGACCTGACCCGCTGGGTATCCTACCTCATCCCCAACCTGGAATACTTCAACCTGAAAAACCAGGTGGTCTACGGGCTCCATGTCCCCTCCTCCTTCTACCTGAAGGCCCTGGCCTACTTCCTTCTTCTCTTCTTCATCTTCGCATCCCTGGCCGTGTTCTCCTTTGAGAAGAGGGAGGTATGAAGAAGGTAGTATGGATTTTTGCCCTGATTCTTTCCTACGCCATGGTGGTCAGGATGAATTTACATTACAAAAACCTTAAAATCCCCTATTCCTACGAAGCCTGGGTGGTGAAAATTCCCACAAAAAACCTCAAGGATTTTGCCCTGGGATATCAAAACCTTCTGGCGGACCTCACCTACATCTGGGCCATCCAATATTTCGCCACCCCGGAAATACCCGAGGAGGTGAGGAGAAAAAACCTCAGGAAATTCTTTGAGGCCATTTGGTCCCTGGACCCCAGGTATCTGGAGACCTATTCCATAGCGGCCCTCATCGCCGACATAGACTTCCACGACCCGGACACCGCCATAGAATTCCTACTGGAGGGTTTCAAAAGAAACCCCCGGGCCGTGGAACTCCTGGAAGAAGCGGCCTTCTACGCCTTTTCCAGGAAGAAGGACTACGACCTGGCCCACAAACTCTACATGGAGGCCTACCGCATAAACAAGGACCCCAAAACCCTCAGGCTGGCCGCCGCCATGCTGGAGAAAAAACAGGATGTGAGCCTGGCCTGGAATTACTGGATGCAGGTATACAAAAAGGCCGACTCGGAATACCTCAAAAAGATCGCCTGGTTACATCTTTACAAGATAAAGGCTAAAATGGACCTGAACCTTCTGAAGAACAGAATTCAGGAATTCCGCAAAAAGTTTGGGAGGAACCCCATGTCCCTGGAGGAACTGGTTAGCACCGGACTGCTCAAGGAGGTCCCCAGGGACCTGGACGGTCATCCTTACCAATACGACCCCGCCACCGGGGAAGTAAAACCGGCCAAGGAGAAACTTTGGAAGTAATAGTCAAAATCTTCGTATTCCTCTTCGGACTGGTCTGGGGGAGTTTCCTCAATGTGGTGATTTACAGGGTTCCGGAGGGAATTTCCCTGTTAAAGCCCAGGTCCTTCTGTCCGGTCTGCGGGCATAAGATCAAATGGTACGACAACATCCCCCTTTTCAGTTACCTCGTTTTGAGGGGAAAGTGTAGGTATTGCGGAGCAAAAATCCCCCTGAGGTATCCCCTGGTGGAACTCTGGACCGGCCTGACCTTCCTCCTTTTGTGGACCAATTTCCACCCTCAACCCCTGGAAATGTTCAGGGGTTTCGTCTTCACCTCCCTACTGATAATCCTGGCAGGGATTGACGCCTCCAAAATGCTCCTCCCCGACATCTTCACCATCCCAGGAACCCTGTCGGGGATAATTTTTTCCCTGTTTCTGCCCCCGGGGCTCAAGTCCTCGCTGCTGGGGGCCGCAGTGGGCTACGCTTCCCTCTGGATTTTTTACAAAGGTTTTCTGCTGATTACCGGAAAGGAGGGAATGGGCTTCGGAGACTTTAAAATGTTCGCCATGGTGGGGGCCTTCATGGGAATCCAGCACCTCCTTCCCGTCCTACTGCTGGCCTCCGTGGCCGGGGTCTTCGTGGGAATAGGGATTATGGTGATCAAGAGGAAAAAGGACCTGGTTCTGCCCTTCGGCACCTTTCTTGCCCTGGCCTCCTGGGCGATATATGTTTTCAAACTGGACCTCATCCGCCTCTCCTTGAAGTTTACGCTATGAGGAAAACCGCCCTGCTCCTCATATTGGTTGTAGTGTTCTTCTGGGCCCTGGCCAGTTACGGCCTCCTGGTAAATCTATCTCCAACCATGGGCATTGAGAAATACCACCGCCTGAAGCAAATGTGGGGAGGCGTTACGGTTTTCTCGGTACTCCTCATCCTCCTCCTGGTGGTGTGGGCCTCCCTATCCCCGTCCCGGGTCAAAACCCCCTCCGTTTCCCCGGAGATTCTTCAGGTTCTTTCCCAGAGGGGAGCCCTGATGAACAAAATCCTTCAGGAAATCATAGACAGGCTGGAAAGCCCTGCCTTCGTTCTGGTGGGGGAAAAGGTGCTTTTCAAAAACAAAGCCGCCAAAAAACTCCCCACCCTTTCCATCCCTGCCCTATCCCGCCGGTTTGAGATAGAAAAGGTGGAACTGAGCATGGGGGATTCCATAGCCACCCTGTACATCCTCAAGGACACGGAAAGGATTAAGGAAAAGGTAAAGCGGGAGGAGGAACGGAAAAGGCTGGTTTCCCTGGGAGAACTGGCCTCCTTCCTCTCCCACGAGGTAAAAAACGCCCTTTCGGTGATCCTCGCCCTGCTGAAAACGGGAAGGACCGAGGAAATAAAGGCGGAGGTGGAAAAACTCTCCGGCATGGTGGACCGCTTTCTGAAGGAAGCAAGACCCGTCAATCCAGTCCTTCAGAATTTCACCCTGGACGAAAACTTCTTTTCCCGCTGGGGGTTGGAGGTTAGCGGAGGGGCCCGGGTGAAAGCGGATCCCTACTTGTTTCAACTCATCACGGAGAACCTGGTTAAAAACTCCCGCCAGGCCGGGGCCAGCAAAATAAGCGTGAGGATAAAGGAAGAGGGGAATTTCGCCCTGCTGGAGTATTCCGACGACGGTGAAGGAATACCCCGGGGGGAGGAGGAGAACATATTTCTCCCCTTCTATTCCGGCAAAAAGGGGGGCACGGGTCTGGGCCTCTCCTTTGCCAAAAAGGCCCTCTTAGCCATGGGAGGGGACATATGGGCAGAACCCGCAGAAGGAGGTGCTAAATTCCTGATAAAAATTCCCCTTTCGTGATCTGTCTATGCGGAGGAATAGCCACGGGAAAAAGCACCGTGGCGGAAGTGTGGAAAAAAATGGGGCTACAGGTAATACGGGCTGATAAAGTGGGCCACAGGGTCCTGGAACTGCCCCACATCAAAAGGGCCCTGGAGAAAAGGTTCGGCCCGGAGATCTTTGAAAGGGGAATGGTAAACCGCAAAGCCCTGGGGGAAAAGGTTTTTTCCAATCCCAGGGACCTCCTCTTCCTGAACCGCCTTACCCACCCTGAAATCAAAAGGCTGGTGGAGGAGGAGATAAGGGGGAAGGAAGGGCCTGTGGTCCTGGAGGCTGCCCTTCTCTTTGAGATAGGACTTGATTCCCTGTGTGACCTTATAGTATGCACCTACTGCTCCAGGGAAACCCAGATAGAAAGGCTCGTGGCCAAGGGATTCTCCCTACGGGAAGCCCGGGCGAGGACCGCCTCCCAGAGGCCTCCCGAGGACTACGCCGCCAGGGCTGACCTGGTGATAAACACGGAGGTTCCCCTGGAGAAGGTCAGAGAACAGGCAGAGGAAATAGTTCGTAGACTAAAGGAGGGAAAATGGGTTCTCCAAGAAGCAAAGTGGAAGTGAAGGGCTTTGAGGCCCGATATTACGACCTTCTCATGGGAATTTTAACCTTAGGACAGTACGGACGATGGCTGAAAAGGGCCGTGAGGGACACCGGGGTGGGTCCGGGATGGAAGGTGGTGGAACTGGGTTCGGGCACGGGAATAGCCGCCTGCGAATTTTCCAGAATCATCGGGGACGAGGGAAAATACCTGGGGCTGGACATAGGCAAGGAGATGATGGCCAAGGCAGAAAAAAGGTGTAGAAAAAGAAAAAATGTTGAATTTCTTTTCCAGAGGATAGAGGAACCCTTTAACACACCCTTTCCGGCGGACCTTTTTTTCGTGTCCTTCGTCATGCACGGTCTGGAAAATCCTGACAAGGAAAAGGTCCTCGCCAATGTGAGGAACAACTTGAGACCAGGAGGGCGTTTTGCGGTGCTGGACTATTCCCAGATGGAGGTTGAAAAATCATGGTTTCTCCCCAGGATTCTCATCGGGAAACTTGAATGCCCCCTGGCCCGGGAATTTGCAGAGATGAATTTTCCCGCCTTCGTTGAAAAAAGAGGTTTCAAATTGGCCGCCCTGAAAAAATACTTTCTTTCCGTGTTTTCCCTCTACATTTTCGTCAGGGAATAATCCTATCTCCAGCGGACCAACGGCCATCCCCTTTCCCGGGCGTATTTCTCCAGTTTTCGGGAGGGATTAACCGCCACCGGATGCCCCACCGCTTCCAGGAAGAATCTATCCCCATAGCCGTTGCCGTAGCCATAACTTTCTTCCAGATTTAATCCCATACTCCGGGAGAGTTCCCCCAGAATCTCCCTCTTTCTTTTCCCGGGGGGATAGTCCAGGAGTTCTCCGGTGAGAATCCCATCCCTGGCCTCCACCTTGCTTCCCACCACCTTTTCAAAGCCCAGGGGCCTGAACCTATCCGCCAGGAACTGGGGAGCCCCGGTGAGGAGGATCAGTTGAAAACCCTCCTTCCTCCTTTTTTCCATCTCAGCCAGGGCGTCCCTGAAAACCATTTTCCTGACCCTCTCCGGCGAGAAAAAGGCGGCGGCCATTTCCTCCACCCTGTCCACGGGGATTCCCCGATAGTAGAGTTTTGAAGAGAAAAAATCCCCGTCCTTCAAACTCCTCCAAACATAGGGAAAAAATCGGGCGGGACAGAGCCTCAAGGTTGAAACCGCCCAGGGAAGAAATCTCCTCTCCGCCGAATACTTTATAAGGGTCCCGTCCAGGTCAAAGATCGCTGCCTTCATTATTTTATGTAATCCCTGGTGTCAATTATCACGGGAAGCCCTCTCAAAATGCACACGAGAACGGTGAGAAAGGCGAGGACGGAGGTCAGAGTGGATATCTGAGGAAGATAAGCAAAATCTGGAACCTTCTTCCTGAGGAAGAGTTCCAGGCCCATCGTGGAAAAGGCCACGGCCTTCAGAACCGCGTAGGAAGTTCTCATGAAGGGCGAGGTCACCAGAAACCTGCTCAGTCGGTTTTTGTGTATCTGATAGGGAGTTTTTCCCTTCTTGTAGGCGGTGGCCCTGAGGGTGTTTACGATCTCCCCCCGGGCTATCACCAGGATGGCGTACCAGAAACTGGTTATGTGAACCACGGAGAAGTATATCCAGTAAATGTACTCCACTATCCGATCCCCGGTTATGTCGTAAAGGGCGCCGAATTCCGTCTGAAGACCCAGTTTTCTCGCCACGAAACCGTCCAGAAAATCAAGAAAGACCACGAAGATTATCAGAAAAATGGCCGCTATCAGGGTGTAGTAGTTCTCTATGCTCAGCAAGGCCACGGTTACGAAGGCGAGGATTATCCGGGCCGTGGTGATGAGGTTAGGAAGGTTCAGCCTTTTCATCTTTCATCACACAGTAAAGAATTTTCAACGCCTCCTCAAAAATTTCCTCCGCTCTCCTCTCGTCCGTAAAAAACCCAGAATTCCTGGATGTCCTCTGCCTTATTATTATAACATCCACCTCCCTTCCCTTCTGAAATTCCACCGTCAGGTCCCTGTCCTCCACCCCGCATGCCTTCTTCAGATCGGAAAACGCCCTTCTGGTGGAAAGTAGGGCGGAATAGCCAAACCTCTCCCTGAGGGTCCCGGGCTTGAGTACGATAACGGCGTAAAAATAAGGATATGGCCGGGATTGAACCCTGTTGATGGCCACCTGAAACTGAATACCTATCAACCAGGGAGGGGCTTCCTCCGGAACGGCGAAAATCCTGGCGTCCACGGGGACCTTTTTTCCGCTTCTCACTTCCCCCACCAGAAGTTGAGGGAAAACCTCAAAACCTCCCCTCTTCTCCAGTTTCTCCAGGAGCCCACAGAGGACCCTGGCCTTCACATCCAGGTTTCCCGGAGTCCACAGGGAAACCCGCCCGGAAAACAGAACCACCAGAAGGAGAAAACCGACATCCAGTATTCCCCAGAGCACGAATTTGTTCCTCACCGTGGTAATTAGTATCTGCCCTGCCACGGGAAGGAGGAAGAAAAGGAAAAAGGGAAGGATTTTCTTCAAATTCCTTCCCCGGGAAAACTTCTCCGCCACCTCCGCCTTCTTCTTCAACAGGTCAAATTCCCTGGGGGTGACCGCATCCCACTCCTTATTCCTCACCTGTCGGGGTTTGCCCACGGTGGTCCATGGAACCCACAGAAGAAAACCAGCCCCCAGGAGAAGGGGAACCCACAGAAACCACGGCCCGGAAGATGTCTGGAGATGATAAGCCACCAGGGCCAGAATCACCGCCAATATCTGCTTAAAACTCAACGGACTTCTCCTTTCCAGGTTTGTTTTCTATTTCCTCGGCTCCCCGGGCCCTCCAGTAGAGGGGACAGGCTCCCCCACAGGCCTGCTTAAGGTGGCAGGACCGACAGGGCCGGGGCAGGTATTCCATGTTTCTAAAGTAAAGGGCCCCCGGGGAAAACCAGAGTTTTTCAAAGCCTTCCTCCAAAAGGTTCCCTATCCTCTCCGGATAACTGGAGCAGGGAAGAAGGAAGCCCTGGGGGTCCACGGCCAGAAGCCCGTGGCAGGCGGCGCAGGACTTAGCCCCCAACCCCCGGGCCACAGGGTTGTAGATGCAGTACGGAAGCGGTGAATACCACACGAATTCTACCCCTTCCTCTTCTGCCCGTTTTTTAAGTTTCTCCAGGTAATACCCCACCCGGGAATAACTCATCCAGAGTTCCCGGTGCTTCATACCTTCGCCCACGGGGATTATCAGGTTGGCGGAGAATTTTCTGAGCCCCAGGGACCGGAGAAACCGGGGATAATCCAGCATGCTTTCTGCGTTTTCCGCGTTGATGGTGGTATTGGTGTGGAGGTAAATGCCCTGCCCCATGAGGTTTTTTATCCCCTCCACCGTGGCCTTCCAACTCCCCACGACCCCGGTAAGAGCGTCGTGGACCTCCGCCGAAGGGGATTCCAGACTAACCTGGGCTGAACCCAGTCCGGCCTCCCTGAGTTTTCTGGCCACCCTTTCCGTAACGAGGGTGGCGTTGGAGATCAGGTTGACCTTCAGGCCTATGGAACGGGCGAATTTTATCAGGGCGAAGAGGTCCTCCCTAAGAAGGGGCTCCCCCCCGGTAAAACTTACAAAGGGAACCTCTGCGTCCTCCTTTATTATCCTTATGACTTCCTGGGCCTGGCGGGTGGTGAGTTCAGGGCTCTCCTTCCAGGTTCTGTAGCAGAAACGGCAATCCAGGTTGCACCGCCAGGTTACGCTGAACTCGGAAAGGACCGGATATGTGTAAAAATTTTTCCGGTAGGGAACGAAATCCGTGGCAAAGGCCCCGTCCTCCTTGAAATCTCCCTCCACCAGGGCCTTCAGGTCCCGAAGAAAGTCCAGGGCGTCCTTTAAAGCCCTTTCTCCCCCTGCCCTCGCCACCTCCTCCAGGCTTCCCCCCTTCATTAAAAAGGACAGGAGGCGAAATCCCGTGGCATTCATGGAAAAGACCTGATTGGGGGGGATTATAAGAACCATATCCTTCTGTCGTATAAAGACCAGGTCCTTCAATTTCTTCGCAAATTCCTCTGCCCAGGGAGGAATCAATGTGCCCCTCCTGAGACGCATGCGGAATGACAGGCACTGTGACAGGCGCTGTGGCAGGCACTGTGGCAAGCGCTATGGCAGGCGGAATGGCAGGCGCTGTGGCAGGCGTCGTGGGCAAAGCACGCAGAATGACATGCCTCGGAGGCCATGAAGGACTGGAAGTCCGTGGAGGTTTCAAACTCCTGGAAATTGCTCTGCCAGAATACGAAGTGAGGCTGTGAACGGTACCTGGAGTTCAGGAATTCCTGGGGCTCTCCCAGGAGTTTTCGGTAATGCCTTTTGGTGGCTTCAAGGTCACAATCCCAGGTTTTTTCGGAAATTTTATCGGTGAGAACCCTCAGAAGAGCCTCCACACCCCGGGCCTCAACCCTCCCATCGGGCCCCAGGGCCGCCAGGAAGGCCTCCTCGTAGTATTTAAGGTCTCCCCTGGCCTGGGGAGCCGGAACCACCCTGGGTGGGTCCTTGGAAAGAACTTCTATGGCCCCCTTTTCCTGAAGCCCCATGGCGATGGCCGTGAGAATGGTGTTCACAGAAGCCCCCAGGAGAAACATGGCCTCCACTTCGTCAAGTTTGGCTACCTTTCCTTTCCTGCGGAAACTGTGGGCCTGTATTCTCGGGGGAACCCAATCGTCCCGGACCCAACTCAGTTCTTCCTCCCGGGCCAGGGCAAGCCTTCTGCGGCGGCTTTTGCGGGAGGCCAGAAGGGCCGCCATCAAAACCACGGCCATGAAGATCAAATAATAGGGAAGACGGTGTAAGAATCCACCCCGGCCCGGACTTTTCACCCTTCCCTGCCGGGAAAGGGAGAAGTATTTAGCCGGAAGGTAAACCTGAATCTCCATTTTCTCCCGGGGCAAAAGGCGCTCCCGGTGGAAAAGAACGGAAAAATAGAATTTCCCCCTGAAGGCCTGACCGAAATAATGAATTCTATACCTCTGGTTCATCCATTTTTCCGTCGTAAACCCAATCCTCAACACATCATCCCACCTCACCTCCTTCCCACTTACCTCCACCGGCAGGTGAAGGTATACGGTTTCGTGCTCCAGGGGAGAATCCCACTGGGCGGGGGCCCAGTGAAAGAAGACCAGGCGTCCCCTTTCCGGGCTTTCGGTGTATCCCATAAACCCTTCCTTCACCAGGTCCAGGGCAAAATTGACCACGAAGTAGTATTCCCCGGGAGGAACTCCCTCTCCGTAAAAGACATCGTATCTGGTGGAGGAAATCCTCTTCACTGAAAGAGGATAGGTTCTTCCGGATTCGTCTTTTACGAAACATCCCCCAGGATTAAAATGGGGTTCCCGGCCTATTCCTTCCAGATAGAAGCCGTGCATGGTCCCGGAACTCACCTTCCAGAAGGTTATGTAGGTAAGGTCTGCCTTCCCGGTAACGGTGGGGGATACATGGACCTCCACCCATTTGAGGTGGGCCTCCAGGGCCATGAGGGGAAAAATCAGCAATGCCCCCCAGAGGAAGGCCAGAAGTCTCCTCATTCTACCCCCTTAGGGTTTCTATTTGGTTATCCTTAATCCAAGTATGACCTGTCTGGGGGGATAATACCATCGGGGAGACAGAAATTCGGGCTGAAGGACATTCTCCCATTCCTCGGCGGGAATCCGGGTGTTGAAGAGGTTCAGGGCCCGAAGGAAGACCGCCGCCCGGAATCCGCCCAGGGAAAATTCCCTCTGGAGATAGGCATCCACCCTCCACCAGGTGGGAAGTTTGAATTCCCCCAGGGGGGCTGCAAGCCCCCGGGGATGGTCGTAAAGACCAGGCCTAAGCGTTTCCGTATCCACATAGTTGACGGGGATCATGTAACCGTCCCTGGCCCTGAAAACTCCACCCAGGGTCCACCCGCCGCCGCTCCAGGCCATGTTGAAGAGGACTGACCAGCGGGAATTTAGAATGGGACTGTGGTAAAATCCGTTGGGCGACGGTCCCCAGGAACGGGAAAGGAGAAAGTTAAGGTTCCCAGGATCCAGGGGATAAAGGTTTTGATTTATGGTGAAATAATTGGACCTGAGGTTGAACTGAAAAAGGAAAGAAAGGGTTCCAGATTTTTTAAGCCTGAACCGCATCTCCTTCCAGGACCTTTCCACGCTGATTAGGTTTAGGGTTTGATAATAACCGTTGAAAAACACCCCTTCCCTGAGACCGAACCACTTCTGCCCCCCGAATTCCATGGGAAAATTGCCGCCTTCCTCCCAATCCCCCCAACTTACCAGTTTCCATTCTTCGTCCTTCCACACCAGAGGAATGTCCACATAGGGCAAAGTATTCTTTATGTAAAAAAGGTCCAGATCCACGGAAAGGCCCAGGGGAAGGTCGGAACTCACCCCGGCGCCGATTCTGTAAAAACGGGAGGCTCCCAGCCCCGGCGGATAAAGGGATATGTCCTTCTGGCTCGCCTGGGCCGTGTAGCGATAAAGTGAGGTAAATTCACCCTCCTGGGGAAGCATGTCCCCATCGTCGTTCCACAGAAATTTCTCGTAGGACAGGGCGGAAGAAGCCCTGTAAAGGAGGCTTTCTGGAAGGGGAATCCCACGGTAGGAACCGTAAATCCTTATAACTAAAAATCCGTTTCTGAAGGGATCGTAGGAAAGACCACCCCGGAGTCCCAGAATTCCTATAATCTTTGAGGAAAAGGATGGAACCGAGGTCCCCTCCAGGGAAAGTCCGAAAATTTCCGAGTTCCGGGATGAGGAAGGATATACTTTAAACCACTGGAGGTCGTATCCCGTGGAAAAAAAGAGGTTAACATTGCCGGCGGCGATGGTGTCGCTCAGCCAGACTCCGGCAGTATTAAGCCTGTAGTGAAAGGCATCTGAGGTTCTGAGGTAGGCGAAGCCGGCTTCACCGGCGAAACTCACCAACTCCAGGGGCCAATCCCTTTCTCCCTGGACTTCCCTGCTCAACACCTCCACCCCCACGGCGAAAATATTGTTCAACCCCAGGAAGGAAGAGGAATGGAAGGTCATGGAGGAGTTTAAGGAGAAAAGTTCCTCCTTCAGGTCCTCCCGGTAATTGCCTCCGTCCTTAATAAGATTCACATCGTCAAAGAGGAAATAGGGAGAAGGGGAAACGGGATCAAGATTCCTCTTCCGGGAAAACTCCGCCACCGTCAGGGAAAAGCCCCCGGCGTTCAAACTCCCCCCGAAACCCCTCTCTCGAACCTGACCGTTCCAGGAGGAGGAAGGCGAATAATAGGGTCTTTCCCTCAAATTTTCGTAATCTTCGCCCCGGCTCAGGAAAAATCCCCTGACCCCCCCGGCGAAAAGGGAAAGGTAGAAGGAGTGTTTCCTTACGCTCTGTTCTTCAGGTAAGGCGAAATCCCTGTTCTCCAGAAGACCTGAGAAGAATCCCCCAAATCCCCCCTTCCTGTAGCCTACCTCCCCTTCCAGATAGGGGGACATGGAGTAAGACTCCGCCCTGTCCTCCCGGGAGGTTCCCATAAGGAAGGTGGTCAGGCGAAAACCCGGGGAAAGGGCCGGACGCTCCCATATCCTGACCCTGGCCCGGGGGTATCCCACGGAAACCTCCGCCCTTTCCACAGCGGGATAGGGTATGGCGCCGGAAAGGGAAGATGCGGAGGAGAGCATGTATTCCGTCCGGGAAAGTGCCTGAAAAAACAGGGTCCCCCGATAAAAGGACAGGTCAGGGCTGAGGAAAAGGGCCTCCTCCAGGGAAGGAGCATCCTTCTCCAGTTCCGCCCCGGGAGATTCAGGGAAATTCCGGGTGATGTAAAAGGTCTCCTCAACCCCGTCCACCCAGAGTATGAGGAAATCCCCCTTAACCCGAAGCGTGCCGAAGTTCCTGCCCTCCACCATCAGGGAATAGGCTCCCTCCTTCACTCCGCTAACGAAAAAGAAACCTCCCTTTTCGGTTTTAAAGGAGACCTTTCCCAGGCTCAATTTCACCCCCTCCGGCTTTCTTCCCTCCGGAGGCAGGTAAATCCCGGTAATGGTGGTGGCAAAAATTCCCGCGGCAATTACGAAGAAGGCCAGTCTTCTCATCTCTTACTCCTGAGGTATTCTATTAGAAGCCTAACCCCGAATCCCGTAGCCCCGGCGGGCATGTAGAAAAAGGGCTTGTCAATCATGGCCGGCCCTGCAATGTCCAGGTGAACCCACCGGGCTTCGGAAACGAATTCCCTCAGAAACAGGGCGGCCATTATGGAGCCTCCGCTCCTTCCGTAGCCGGCGTTTTTTATGTCTGCCCTTCTGGACTCCAGTTCCTTGCGATAGTCGTCCAGAAGGGGCATCCTCCAGAGCATCTCCCCGCTTTCAGAAGAGGCCTCCATGAAGGCCCGGGCCTCGTCCTCGTCGGTGGAATAAAGGGCGGCTACCAGTTCCCCCAGGGCCACCACCGCCGCCCCGGTAAGGGTGGCCAGGTCCACCACCGCATCGGCTCCCTGCCTCTCCGCATACACGATGGCATCGGCCAGGGCCAGGCGTCCCTCGGCATCGGTGTTGTCCACCTCCACCCTCTTTCCGTTGGCCATCTCAATTATGTCCCCGGGCTTGTAGGAACTTCCCGAAGGCAAGTTTTCCGCCAGGGGCATAATCCCCAGGACTTCGCAGTTGGGCTCCAGGGCCGGAAGAACCCTCATGGCCCCCAGCACCGCCCCGGCTCCGGCCATGTCCATGTGCATTCCCTTTATGGCCTTGGAAGGCTTAAGATTCAAACCTCCGCTGTCAAAGGTTATTCCCTTACCCACCAGGGCCAGCCTTCCCCGGGGATGGGAGGGTCTGTATCTAACGATGACGACCCTGGGGGGAACAGCGGAGCCCCTACCCACCGCCAGGGTGCCGAAAAATCCGTTTTCCTCAAGCCAGGAGCCCTCCCCCACCTCCACTTCAAGCCCGATCTCCTCAAGTTGCCTGGCCCTGAGGGCGAATTCCTCCGGATTCATAACCGAGGGGGCTTCGTTTATTATGTCCCTGGCGAAGAAAACCGCATCCTTCACCTGAAGGACCTCCTCCAGCCAGGGGGCCTCCTCCACCCACAGGGTTTTCTCGTCGTCCTCTCCCTTCCTCCTCCTGGAAAAATCGTAGTCGGCCAGAAGGACTCCCTCCACGAAATCCATGGAAAATTCCCCCAGGGACGAGGTGGAAGCGTAGGACTCCTTTATCTTCAGTTTATCCATGATGGCCACCGCCTCGGCTCCCCTTCTGCGGGCCTCCTCCCTGGTCTCCGGCCTTTTCAGGTAGAAAACTCCATCCCGATATCCTTCCTTCTCTTCGTCAAAACCGAAGGTAAACAGTTCTTTTTTGATTCCCGTTTCTATTTTCATACTGGAAATATTAACATCCTCCCCTGAAGTTATCAAATAAGCGTTGAGGAAAAAAGGCCCAGAAGATAAAATGGAAGCAGGAGGATAAAATGGGTTACCGTGGAATATTCGATTTCAGAAGCGATACGGTCACCAGGCCCACGGAGGAGATGAGGAGGGCCATGTATCAGGCCGAGGTGGGGGACGATGTTCTGAGAGACGATCCCACCGTCCTCAGGCTGGAAGAACTGGCCGCAGAAAAACTCGGTAAGGAAGCGGCCCTCTTCGTCCCCTCGGGGACCATGGGTAACACCATAGCCCTGAAGGTGGCGGTGGGGGAAGGAAACGAGATCCTTCTGGAGGAAAAATCCCACATTTACAATTTTGAAAGCGGAAATGTTTCCCGAATAGTGGGGGCCCTTCCCAGACCACTCCCCTCAAAAAGGGGAACTGTCCCCCTGGAGGTTCTCAGGGAAAACATCCACGGGGGAGACAGGTTGCACATCCCCCCCACCGTGGCCCTCTCCCTGGAAAACACTCATAATTACTGGGGAGGGGCCGTTTTAAAACCCACCTATCTTGAGGAGGTGGGGAAGTTCTCCAGGGAAATGGGCCTCCACTTTCACATGGACGGTGCCCGCATCTTCAATGCGGCGGTGGCCCTGGGAATCCCTGCCGGGGAACTGGCATCCCATGCCCACTCGGTTATGTTCTGCGTCTCCAAGGGGCTTTCTGCCCCGGTGGGCTCCCTGCTGGTGGGGAACAGGGAGTTGGTAGAGAGGGCCCTCCGGGTAAGAAAATTCCTGGGAGGGGCCATGAGGCAGGCGGGAATTTTAGCGGCGGCGGGGATCGTGGCCCTCACTAAGATGGTGGACCGCCTGGCCGAAGACCACGCCAGGGCAAGGAAATTGGCCCTGGGGCTTTCCGCCATGGATGGCATAGAAATTGACCCCGCGGAAGTGGAAACCAACATAGTGATCTTCCGCCTGCGGAAAATGGAAGTCCCGGTCTTCCTGGAAAACCTCAAAAAGGAGGGCATCCTGGCCCTGGGATTTGGGAAATCCAGGGTCAGGATGGTTCTTCACAAGGACCTGGACGACCGGGATGTGGAGAAAGCCCTCCGGGCCATCTCCAGGATGATGTCCTGAAACCGACTGGACTTATATTATTCCCAGCCCCCGGGCCTTTTTGATCATCTTGTCCACCAACTTCTTGACGGCCTTTTCCGAGGCCTTGGAGATGGAACTCTCGCCCCCAACAAGTCCTCCGCCGGCGCTGGTTATTGCGCCCACCAGAATGCCGGTGCTCTTGTCCTCGGCCTTCACGGAGAAAAGGATCTCCCCGGTTTCAACATCTATCAACTGAGCGGTAAGGCCAACCTTGGCCTGGGCCAGTTTCACACCTCCGCCTCCGATGCCCAGTTTGTTTCCCACGAGACCCAGGGCTCCGCCCTTCTTTTTCTGCTCAAACTTGTAAACTGTTCCCACCACTATGTATTTCACTCCGGCAAGTTTCCCTATCTTCACGGCGGTGGAAGCATCGGCCCTGTCCGAATGCTGGAAGTCCTGCTCGTTGAGTATGGAGTTGAGGTATTTTCTGGAATAGATCCTGAAAACCATCCTGTCCAGGAGTTCGTTCTCCACCAGGGCCTGAATCCCTTCCCCGATGTCGTAGGAGCCCCACCACTGGTTCCTTATGGGCGAAAAATCAAACTTGAGAACGGCCACCTTGGGCCTCTGGGTCTGAGCCAGCAGAGGAAGAACCATGACGATGCCCAGGACAAAAACTAAGGCTTTTTTCAGTTTCATTGAACCCTCCTTTGTTGTTATAGGTTACGGAAAGTTTAAACTCTTTTAAGGAAAATCTCAAATAAAAGGGGTTATCCTATCACCCAGAGGTCTTCCTGGAGGGTGGAGATGAATTCGGCTCCCCCGGACCTGAGAACCACCATTTCCTCCAGGCTCACCACCCCGTAATCCGGCAGGTTTATCCTGGGCTCCAGGGTGAACACCATGCCCTCTTCCAGGGGAAGATAGGGAAGGGAGCCGTATCTTTCCCACCGGGGCGCCAGAAGGGCCGCTCCATCGTGGGCATCCCTTCCCACCTGGTGGCCCAGGGCGTGGGGATATTCCTCGTAACCCCTGGAGGTTATGTAGTCCCTGGCTATCTGGTCCACCTCCCATCCCTTCATCCCGGGCTTCATGGCCCGGGCCGATTCCCTGATGGCATCCCTGATGGTTTCAAAGGCCCTCTGAACCTCCCCCGGAGGTGAAGATTCCCCCTCCCGTGGAAAATACCACATCCTCTGAAGGTCCGAGCAGTAGCCGTCCAGTTTTATCCCAAAATCTATGTTTAAGAGGTACCCTTCCTCTATTTTTCTGTCCGTGGGGGAGGAATGGGCTCCGAATTCCTGGGGACCGGCGAAAACCGCAGGACAGGAAGATGGCTCCCAGGCAGGCTCAGCCCCTAATTCCTCCATCCACTTCACCAGGTAGGCGGCCACTTCCTTTTCGCTCATCCCCACCCTCAGGACCCCACTTAGCCGCTCAAACATTTTCTCCGTCTCCTCCACGGCCCTTCGGATTCTCCTGAGTTCCTCCGGAGTTTTTCTGCTGCGGAGGGCCTGCACCACCTCCTCGGCGGAGACCAGTTTTGAAAGGAAGGGGGTCCCCTCCAGGTGTTCCTGGAGGAGAAGAAACATCCCGTGGGTCAGCCCATCGCTGGTGGGATCAAAAAGGGAATAGTTTATCCCGATGGAGGCGGGCTTCTTTTCCCGGAGAACCTCCAGAAGGACCTCCTTTATGCCTCCCCGGTAGGTCAAAACCCTGTGGAATATCCCGCTCCTCCTGGCCTGCTCTCCGTCCAATTCCCCCACTATGGCCACCGCCTCCCCATGGGCAAAGAACATGAGAGCCGACTGCCAGGTAAGGTTGTGGGGATAGAGGTACTGGAGGGCGGGGTCGGGATTCATCCTGCTCTCCCTTACGAAGAACATCCAGAGGTCTATTTTCTTCTCTTTGAGGATGGAGAAGGCCTGTTCCCTCTTCTCCTTCTCAATCATTCCTCAACCCTCCGGGCGTAATACCAGAAGAAGAGGAAAAGAAGGGTGTAGGCTATGAGGCTTATGACCTCACCCTGTGTGTTCAACCACTGGACTCCCTTCCTCAAGCCGAAGTTTATGCTCTCGGAGAGGTTGAGAAACTTCAGGAAAGCCCCCACAACGCCCATGAGGGCTCCTCCGGCTATGAACCCGGAGGCTATCAGGGTTCCCCTGTCTCTCCTCTTCTTCGCCAATTCTCCGTCTCCCCTCCCCACCAGATAGGAAAGGAACCCTCCCACCAGAAGGGGAAGGTTGAGTTCCAGGGGAAGGTACATTCCCAGCGCAAAGGCCAGGGTTGGAACCTTGGACATTTCTATCAGCACCGCCACTATGGCTCCTACGCCGTAAAGAAGCCAGGGCACAGGTTCCCGGCTCATCATGGATTTTATTATCACCGCCATGAGGTTCGCCTGGGGAGCCTGAAGGCTCTCCTGTCCCCCTGTAAAACCGTAGGCCTGGTTGAGGACCATTATTACTATTCCTATTAGAAGGGCGGAAACGGCGATCCCAAGGAACTTAAACCTTTCCTGGTTCCTGGGGGTGGCACCGGTCCAGTAACCTATCTTCAGGTCGGTGATGAATCCACCGGCCACCGAAAGGGCCGTACACACCACCGAACCTATGAGAAGGGCTATTATCATCCCCCGGGCTCCGCTGAGACCTGCGTAAACTAGAACCAGGGAGGATATTATCAGGGTCACCAGGGTCATTCCGGAGACGGGATTGGTCCCCACTATGGCTATGGCCGTGGCAGCCACCGTGGTAAATAAAAAGGCCAGCAGTATGGCCACCAGAACCCCTATGGTGGCTATCTTGGCGTTGGAGAAGGAAAAGAAGAAAATCCACATGGCCACGACCACCGCGGCAATTCCCAGGATTATAGTGCTCATTTTAAGGTCCGTGTCGTAGCGGGGTCGGGCCTCGGAGCCTTCACGCTTCCGGAATATTTCCTTAAACCCCATGGAGAAGGACCTGTACATTATGGGGAGGCTCTTTATTATCCCTATAAAACCCGCCGTGGCTATGGCCCCTATACCTATTTTTTGAGCGTAGGTTTTAAACAGCAGGGCCTCGTTCATGGAGGAGATGGGAACTGACCCCGGAGGAATTATTCCCAGGGCGTGACGCCCAAACTCCCATATTATCGGAACGAGAACGAAGGTGGAAAGAAGGCTTCCTGCCACTATCACCGCGGAATAGCGCAGGCCCACTATGTATCCCAATCCCAGAAGGGAGGCCACCGCATCCAGTTTCAAAACCATCCTCGCCTTCTCGTTTATGTGCTTCATAAAGGGGATCCATTGGAATTCCAGAAACTCGTCCCAAAGTTTAACGGTCCCCGCCAGAAAATCGTACACTCCGCCGATGAGCATGCTCCACACCAGAACCAGGGCTCCCTTTCCCCCGGTCTCTCCGGCAACTAAAATCTCCGTGGTGGCAGTGGCCTCGGGGAAGGGGAGTTTACCGTGCATCTCCGCCACGAAGTATCTTCTCAGGGGGATCAGGAAGAATACCCCCAGGGCTCCTCCCAGGAAGGCGGAAATGGCTATGGCCATGAGAAGGGAAAGGGAAGAGGAAAATTGGTTTTGAAGGCCCAAGATGAAAATAGCCGGGGTGGTGAAGATGGCCCCGGCCACGATTACTCCGGAGGCGGCCCCGATGGATTGGATTATCACATTTTCCAGAAGGGTGGACTTCCTTTTGTAAAGGGCAGATATCCCCACGGCCAGGATGGCAATGGGTATGGCAGCCTCAAAGACCTGACCCACCTTCAGGCCGAGGTATCCGGCGGCAAAGGTGAAGACGGCGGCCATTACCGTTCCCCAGAAGATGGACCTTCCCGTTACTTCGGGGACATCGTCCTGGGGAACCACCGGTATGTATTTTTCCCCTTCCTTAAGGGGGGTGTAGGCGTTGGGCGGAAGACCTTTTCCCATCAATACCCTCCGAGAAGTTCTTTCTTTATTTTCTCAAAGGCAGAACCGTTAAACTTAACCTTCATGCTTTCGGTCTGCCTCTGTAGAAAGGCCCGATAGAAATTGTCCTTTTCCCTTTGAAGCATTTGCTGGGCGAACTTGGGAAGTTCCTTTTTGAGTTTTTCCCGGTCCAGTATCCTCTCCTTTATCCTGAAGACTAAAGCGCCCCGGGGAAGAAGGATAACCCTGGACCACTTGTTTAGAGGGGCATCCAGAAGGGCCTCCACGGCCCCGGGGTTGAGTTCTATGTTGTCGTCCCTGAAGGCCCTGGAATAATCCGTGGTGACTTCCTTGTGGAGAACCGCCGGAGGAAGTTTTCCACCCTTCACGGCCTCCTCCAGAACCTTCCTGGCCCTTTCTTTTTTCTTTTCCATCAAAAGTTCCTCGGTGATCCTCTCCACGAACTCCTCGTATTTGCCGGGCCTGGAGGGTTGAATTTTATCCAGGCGAACCACGAAGAACCCGGTGTAGCCCCTTATGGGCTGGCTAATTTTTCCTTCCTTTAACTGGAAAAGAACCGCCGAAACCGTGGCGGTGGGATCACCTTCGGTGGGCTCCCCCAGCCTCAGGAAGTCCGTTTTGTAAAGTTTCAGGCCGTACTTCTTGGCTGCCTGGGCAAGGCCCTTCTTTTTGGCATCCCTGTAAACCTTCTTGGCCAGATCGGCAGCGAGTTCCCAGGCCTTCTTCAGTTTAAGGGCCTCCTCCACCTGTGGCCTGACCTCGCTGAGTTTCTTGAAGCCCCCGGGAATTTTTCTGACGAGTTTCACCACCTCAAACCCATCCTTCACCTTGAGGGGCGGGGATATTTCATCAATTCTGGCCTGGGAAAGCCAGGTCCTCTCTGCGGGGGAGATGGCGTTGACCGGCAACCTCTCCACCTTCTCCACCTTGCCGAATTTCTTCCCGGCCACCTCCAGGGCGGTCCCCTTTTTCAACTGGGCCACCAGGGCATTCAGGTCCTTTTCGGTTTTGACCTTTACCCTGATGAAATCGTACAGGTCAGGTTTGGCGAACATGTCTTTGTTTTCGTCGTAGTATTCCTTTAACTCCCTGGGGAGTATGCTGACCTTCTCCTTCATCTTTATGGCAGATATGAAAACGAATTCCCCCTTTCTCCTTTCAGGAACCATAAATTTATCCCTGTGCTTCTGGAAATAGGCTTTCCTTTCCTCTTCGGTGGGTTTTTCAACCTCCACATCGGCGTAGGGGTAATAGAGTATTTCCGCCACGAACTTCTCGTTGTTGAAACGATAGGCCCTTTCCAGTTCCGCAGGATTAAGCCTCACGCCGGCGGTAATCACCTCCCGGAGTTTCCTCTCCAGAAGGTATAGTCTCATCTGCTGTTCAAATCTGGGGACGGACATGCGATAAAGGGTCATAACTCTTCTCTTGTATTCCTGGGGTCCCACAAATACTCCGTTGACCTGAAAGGCCGGCATGCTTTCTATAAACTGGGCCAATTCCTTATCCCCTACGGTGATGTGGAATTTAGAGGCGATCTTTTTCAGGATTATTCTGTACTCCAGAGTTTGAAGCACCCGCTCCGCCAGACCCATCCTTTCTATAAGCCCCTTGGTTATCGGCCTGTCCCCCAGGCGATCCCTGAGGCTCTCAATTTGGGCGTAAAACTCCTGGCGGAATGTGTCCCGGTCTATCTTTTCCCCCGCCACCTGGGCTATTACATTGGGTCCTCCCCCAGAGATCCTTCCGGAACCCCAGGCCACGAAAACGAAGAGGATGAAGACCCCTATAACCGCCCAGAGGATTATATTTTTCATCACCTTGCTTTTTCTGAATTTCCTCAGCATTATTTACCTCCTAAGGGAAGTGTTCTGGCGTTGCCGTGACGGTCCACCGCCCGCAATGCCATTATGTCGTTTTTATTGAAGTTGAACTTTTCCTCCAGACCATCGTATAGGCCATCCTGGGGCCTGGCCAGGACCCAATGTTTTCCATCGGTGGTGTAGTAGACTCCCTTCACCCCGCTTCCCCGATCCCTTACCACCACCACAAGCCCCTTGGAAGAGGAAGTCACCGAGATTTCAGGGGGGGTGTTGTCCACCAGAAAACTTTCAGAGGTCCTGCTTACTTCCTGAGCCTCCTGGGAAGGATTGGAGGGAAGGTCCGAAGCCACCACCTCCACCCTGTACTCCCCGTCGGGTAGAAAGGTAGTGTCCAGGGCGTAGTAGTTATCCTTCCATTCCTTTTCCATGGTGATTTTCGTTTTCTCTCCCTTAACGATTACTGTGTAAACCAGACCATCCCCATCGGGGTCCGAGGCTTTCCACATCACCGTCCGGTAACCCCGGCGGTAGGCCCTTTTCACCGCCAGTCCGGAGGTGGAAGGCCTGTCTCCCCGCTCGTCGGAAAGCCCCCTTATCTTTTCCCGGGAATACTCCTTGAAAACCACATTGGGGGGATATAGTTTTATGGATTCTATCCTGGGGGGAAGGTTCATCTTCTTGTAAAAAACCTTGAGGGAGGTTAAAAAACCGTTGGGCGGTATTTTAACTTTCACCTGAAGATAACGGGCCGGGGAAGAAAGGATTTTTTCCCCGGAGGAAATTCCAGGGGTCCATCCTTCCCAGGTGGAATCCGGGGTGGCCGAGTTTCCGCTCCTGGTGTAAACCTCCACGCCCTGGCCCCGGAAGTAGATTCTTCCCCATCGGCTCTGACCTCCCCCATCCAGAACATCAGAGAGGTAGTATCCTCCCTCCTTTACGGACTCCATCCTATAAATTCCCGTAGGGGTGGAGGTGATTATGTAGAGCCTGTCGGCGGGATGGAGCAACCGGACTTCCCTGGCCTCCACCTCTTCCACCAGATCTCCCTTGTAGAAGTCCACCATCTTAAAAACCCTGGCCCTGTCTCCCCCGGTGGCTGCATAGAGGTCTCCCCTGTAAACGGCCAGGGAGGATACATACTTATGGGGATTTTCCCAGAACACCAGGGCCTTCCTGGTGGCAGGGTCTATCTGATATACATAACTTCCCCCCTGCCTGAAAATCCGACTCCTCGGTTTTTTACCGGAGGATTTGGGGGTGACGGTTATCTCCACGGCAGAGGTGTTAGAGCGCTGCGGAAGTATTATTTTTTCCCTTCCGGATACTCTTCCCTGGGTGGCGGCGTATATCTTTCCCTTCCAGAAGGTTATGGAACTCACTTCTTCGTATGGGGATTCCCACAAAAGGGTGGTTCCCTTGCCGTCGTAAAGATAAACCCTGCCTCTGCCGGAGGTGGCAAGGTATATGTTTCCGCCTTCAAATACGAAATCAAGAATCTGGCTGTCGGGAAGTTCCGCTATTTTCTGCCCGGCCCCCTGGAGGTCTATTTTATACAGGGTGGAGGGTTTCCCCGTGGCAGCGTACAAAAACCCGTTGTGAAATTTGAGTTTCCATATAAACCTCCCCTCGGGGTCAAAAAACTCCTCCACTTTATCTCCCTTGACCTGATAGATTTTCCCCCGGGGAGATGTGGCGAAATAAATGTAGCCCCGGGAATCCCTGGCCACGGTGTAGATGTCCAGTTCCGGAGCATCGTAAACCAGGTGAACCTTTCCGTCGGGGTCTATCCGGTAAAATCGGCCCTCGTGGCCCGTTCCCACCCAGAAGCGGGAACCATCCTGAAGAAAACTCAGGACAAAATCCTCCTTAACATCCGCCAGCCTGGTGAGTTTAAAGGAGGGCCTCAACACGCCATCCCAGGAGAGGGAAACCCCCTCCAGGGTGCCCTTGAGAAAATGGGAGGCATCCTCCCTCTTCCACACCCTGGTGGTGCTGGCCACCACCGAAAAATAAACAAAAAACAAAATCCATATTCTTCTCATTCCCGTCTCCTTGTGGAGAATTTAATCAGTTTGTTTCCCCGAAGGAACCAGGGAAGTTCCGCGGTGTACTCTATCACCGTGCTCATGGGGGTTTTTCTTCCGGTGTAGGATGTGTAGGGTGAGGTGTACAGTTCCATGAGGGTGGGGGGCAGGGAGGGCAATTCTTCTCCCTTGAGAAACACGGAGGGTTTCTTCACGAAGAACTTAAAATACAGGCGGTTGTTTTTCCTCAGGTTGTTCAAAACCCTGAGTAACCTCTGAAAAGACGGTGGGTAAACCCCGGCACCTTTGTAATACCTGGCCTCCCATTTTAGCAGGTCCTGGGCCGAAGAGACCAGGAGGTACAGGTCCTGGCCCGGGGCAACTTCGGGGATTTTAACCGGATAGGTCTTAGATATCAGTTTGCCGTTCTTGGGCTGAATGAAAACGGTGATGGGAACCCTTTCCCCGGCCTTTACCCGGTATTCAGGGGCCCATATCCTGGAAATGGTGGCGGTTCTGTCCTCCTCAAAGACCTCGTAGTTGAGGTTTATGGAATCTATGTCCGCCCTTTTGTAAGGATTGTTCACCAGGTAATAAAGTACTGCGGCATCCAGGCCCAGCACCTCGCTGGAGTTCTTCCCCACGAATATGTCGTTTACGAAAACATTGTGGCCCTCCTTCAGGGCTATGTTTCCCTTCACCCTCAGGGTAATGTTTCCGTAATCCTTGGCCTCGGTGGTGAGAAGGTACTGCTCTATCACCATCATCAAAGCCGGGGAAAGAAGGGGGTCGGAGGTCAGCCAGAAGTTGAACTCCTTATCAAGCCTTTCGGAGGAGAATTTGAACCTCACCGGTATGTAGCGGGGAAGTTTTCCCAGTTCACCCACCACGGCCCTGCTTCTATCCTCAAAGGCTCCTCCCACCAGGTAAAGGGGCTGAATGATCTTAAAGGGGGAGGAATAGGACTTCACCACGGCCACCACCCTGGACCTGGAAAGGAAATAATTGACCCGGCCCAGGTTGTAAAGGGGATGCCCGAATATGTAAACCCTGTCCCCCTTCCGGTAAACCACGGTCCCTCCGGCGGAAATCTCTATATCTCCGGCGGTCAAAAGGACCGAAACGGCGTCCCCGGGGTCCAGCACCCGCTGCTTCATGGAGAGGTCCATGGAAGGGCCGGTGGATGGGGCAAGGGTGAAATTGGCCCTTTCCGCCAGGGCCTTAAGGTAAGGAGATGAAAAATTGGCGGAAAGGGGAAGGGGCAGGGGACTCATGCCTCCCACCTTCTCCGGAGGCTCCAGGGCCCTGGTGAGTTCAGCAAAACTCATCCTCTTTTTAATGAGGTTGGGGGAACCCTTCCCGTCCCTGGAAGGAAGCCTACCTTCCCTAACCACCGCTTCAACGGGAACTATTCCAGCAATGGGTTCTCTGGAAAACTGAAATCCGTAGGCCACCGCCCCCAGAAGTTTTCCATCAATGTAAACCGGGCTTCCGCTCATGCCGGCGATCACCCCTCCGCCTTCCACATATTCCCCGTCCAGGCGGGCAATAATCAGGGGAAAATCGCTGCTGATGTTGTTTACAATCCCCAGGATTTCCACCCCGAATTTTACAGGTTTTTCCCCTTTAAAAACCGAATAGCCGTATCCCTTGAGGCCCGGCTTTACGCTGGAGAGGGGAAAAAATTCTGACGAAACCAGAAAAAAGGCCAAAAACAGAAGAACGAAAAATTTCTTCATAGGAAGTAAATTTTAAACCCTGAGTATTTTTTGTCAATCTTCATCGGAAGCCATTATGGTAAGGAAGGCCTCCTGGGGGATGTCCACCCTCCCGATCCTCTTCATCCGCTTTTTTCCCTCCTTCTGCTTTTCCAGGAGTTTTCTTTTACGGGTCACATCTCCCCCGTAGCACTTGGCCAGGACATCCTTGCGGACCGGTTTTACCGTCTCCCGGGCTATCACCTTCTTCCCCACCGCCGCCTGGATCACCACCTCAAACAACTGGCGGGGGATTATCTTCCTCAGTTTTGAGACCACCTCTCGGCCCTTCTCGTAGGCCTTGCTCTTTTCCACGATGAAGGAAAGGGCCTCCACAGGCTCGCCGTTTATCAAAATGTCCAGTTTCACCAGGTTTCCCGGTCTGAACCCTATGAATTCGTAATCCATGGAGGCGTATCCTCTGGTCAGGGACTTAAGTTTGTTGAAGAAGTCGTAGATGATCTCCGAAAGGGGAATTTCGTAGGTCATCATGACCCGATGAGGGGAAATGTATTCCATTTTCTTTTGAATTCCCCTCCGGTCCAGGGCCAGTTTCATCACCGCCCCCACATATTCGTCCGGGGTTATGATTATGAGGTTCACATAGGGCTCCTCTATCCTCTCTATTTTTTCCCGGGGGGGAAGTTGTGAAGGACTCTCTATCTCCAGTTCCCGCCCATCGGTGGTGTAAACCCTGTAACTCACCGAGGGGGCCGTGGTAATAACCTTAACCCCGTATTCCCTTTCCAACCGCTCCTGGACTATTTCCCTGTGGAGCATGCCCAGGAAACCGCAGCGAAAACCCATGCCCAGGGCCTGGCTTTTTTCCACCTCAAAGGTCAGGGAGGAATCGTTCAGGGCCAGTTTTTCCAGGGCATCCCTCAGGTCTTCAAAGGTGTAACCGTCGGCGGGATAAAGGCCGGCGTAAACCATGGGTTTCATCCTCCGGAATCCCGGTAGGGGCTCCGCCGCAGGCCTTTTCTCCTCGGTGATGGTATCCCCTATCATCACCTCTCTTATGTTCTTTATGCTGGCGATAACCAGTCCGGCCTCCCCCGTGGAAATGGCCTCCACCTTTTTGTACTTGGGCGTTAAAACCCCAAGTTCCGTAACTTCCCTTACCGCTCCGCCCTGCATAAATTTAATTCTCATGCCCGGACGAATTTCTCCGTCCACCACCCTGACTAAGGTTATCACCCCCCGGTAGTTATCAAACCAGGAATCAAAAACCAGGGCCCTGAGGGGTCCCCTGGCCTCTCCCCCGGGAGGAGGGATCCGCTCCACTATGGCCTGCAAAACCTTGTCCACATTGGTGCCGTACTTGGCGCTGACCATAATGGCCTCCTCCGCCGGAATGCCTATTAGGTTTTCCAGTTGAGAAAGGACCCTGTCCACATCGGCGTTGGGGAGGTCTATCTTGTTGACGACCGGGATCAAAACCAGGTCGTTTTCCAGGGCCAGATAGGTGTTGGCCAAGGTCTGAGCCTCCACCCCCTGGGTGGCGTCTATGACCAGCAGGGCCCCTTCGCAGGCGGCCAGGGACCGGGAAACCTCGTAACTGAAGTCCACATGACCAGGGGTATCAATGAGGTTAAGTTGATATTCCTTGCCCTGATGCCTGTATTTTAGACGGACGAAATGGGCCTTTATGGTGATGCCCTTTTCCCTTTCCAGGTCCATGGAATCCAGGACCTGATCCTCCATTTCCCTCTTGGAAAGGGCACCGGTAATTTCCAGGAAACGGTCCGCCAGGGTGGACTTCCCGTGGTCAATGTGGGCTATTATGGAAAAATTCCTTATCCTTTCCCTTTCCATCCGTAGGCCGCCGCCCCCACAACCCCTGCCTTTTTAAGCAGGAGTGCGGGCATTATTTTTGGACGAGAGTAACGGTAAACATAGGAATTGGCTTCCAGAAAGGCCAACATGGGCTCCCGGAGGAGTTCAAAGGAGAGGGAAAGACCTCCCCCAAGAATCACCGCCTGGGGATCAAGGACATTTATCAGGGAAGCGAGACCCACCCCCAGCCACCGTCCCACATCCTCAAAGACCTCCTGGGCCTCCTTTTCCCCCTCCCTGGCCCTCTTGGAAATTTCCCTGCCGGTGAGGCTCAAGCCGGTCCTCTCTCTGTATTTGCGCACCAGGGCCGAAACCGAGGCCTCCGTCTCCCAGCACCCATGGGAGCCACAACCGCACTTCACCCCCATGGAATTCACCCTTATGTGGCCCACCTCCCAGGCGAATCCCCGGGCACCGGTGGGAACCTCGCTCCGCAGGAAAAAACCTCCTCCGATGCCCGTTCCCAGGGTGACCATAAGAAAATTATCCAGGCCCCTTCCGTTTCCGAAAAAGGCCTCCCCGAAGGTGGCCACCGTGGCGTCGTTGTGTATTCTGGCCCCGGGAAAAACTTCCCTCACCACCTCCCCCACCCTCGCCTCCTGAAGGAAGGGGATGTTGGGGGCGAAGCGTATGGTCTGGGTTTCTTCCTCCCACAGGCCGGGAACCCCCACCCCCACGCTGTGGTAGACGGGGAATTTTTCCTTTATTTCCATGAGAATCCCCTGAAATTCCACCAGGGTGGAAGGGGTCTTCCAGGAAGAGGTTTCCTTAAGTTCTCCGGTTTCCGTAACTATTCCTGCGTCTATGTCCGTTCCACCTACATCTATTCCCAGCAAGTTCATTTCTTCTTTTCATCTTCCCCTGAAAGTCCTTTCTTGAAGTTTCTTATGGCCTCGCCGATACCCCTTCCCAGGGCCGGCAGTTTTCTTCCGCCGAATATAACGAGAACTATGAGGAGTATTAATAGAATTTCCCCTAAGCCCAAACTCATTTCAGAACTATTACTATTTTGTTGTTTTTAAATTTTTCTGGCTTCAGTATCTGGATCTGGATTTGCTGCCCATCGGGGGAAGGTATCACCATGTAGTCCACCCCTAACTGGTAGAAATCCTTGGGAAGAATCCAGGCTCCCTTTATTTTCGGAACCCCGAAATCGGAGGCTTTGAGAACTATTATGGTGGAGTTTCTGAGGTCCAGCCTGTTGGGGAAAAGGGAGGGGGAAAGGTTTTTGATCTTGGTGGAGGTGAGAAAGCCTCCTTTGATAATCCCCGCCTTTTTCAACTGGGCCTTGGTCCCCACCGCATACCACACGGAGTTCAGCCGGGACTCCAGGTCCGCCACCCTGGAGGAAAGTTCCGCCAGTTGTCGGGAAAGGCGGTTTCTCTCCTCCTGGAGCATCACCACATCCTCCTGGAGTTGTTTTTTCCGGGATTCCAGTTCCGCCACCTGGGCTTCCAGGCTTTTTTTCACCTGGGCCAGTTGTTCCGCCTTCTTCTCGGCCTTCTCCTTGGCGCTGACCAGTTCCTGTTTTTTCCTCCGTTTAATTTCGTTGGGGCTTATGGGAGCATCCCCCTGGGTCACGAAGGTTCCGAACACATCCGCCTCAGGGTCGTAGAAATTCCAGACCTTAAACCCGGGAACCAGATAATCAAATATGTTCACCCGACTTATCAGTTTGGAGGCCTTGTCCGGAGGAAGGTTGTATTGCTTCGTCAGAAAGTCCATGGCTATTTTCATGTGGGTATCTCCCCTCTTCACCACCACGGGCCGGGGAAGTTTTTTCTCAATGTTGGCAAGTTCCTCCTTCATCTTCTGGATGTCCTTTTCCTTCTCCACGATGGACTTCAAAAGCCCCTTGTAAGAAACATCTTCCTCCTTCTCCAGCCTTTCCTCCAGGGCCTTGACTTCTTCGGGCCCCAGGTCCATGGACTGGTAGATTTCCGGGGGAATTTCCACGCCCTGGGCCTTGGCGGTCTTTATGAGTTCAAACACTTCGTTCTGCTTTTTCTTTATCTGCTGCTCTATTTTATCCACCTTGGCCGCCATTTTTTTCATGTCCTCAAATTTCAACTGGGCACCCTTCTTTATCTTGAGGGAAGGCCCGGAAAGGAAGAGATAGGCCGCCACCGCGGCTATTATAACCAGGGCCGCCACCAGGGCTATCCATATAATAGCCCGGTTGGAACTTCTGGGGGCTTTCATATACCTGGTGCTATCGTTGACCTTTTCTTCGTCGTCAAATATGTTGGCCATTTTAACCTCCTTCAAGGTTGCTAAGAAATTTTAACACACTGAGGGCAGGAAGGGAAATGCTCATGAGAGAAATTGACCTCCGGGGAGGTTTCTGATAAAATCTGCTTTTGCGGGGCGTGGCGCAGCCTGGTTAGCGCACCTGCCTTGGGAGCAGGGGGTCGGAGGTTCAAATCCTCTCGCCCCGAGGGCGGCGCCCGTAGCTCAACAGGATAGAGCAGCGGATTTCTAATCCGCCGGTTGGGGGTTCGAGTCCCTCCGGGCGCGTTCTTTAACCCCTATCCACACCTTCATAAGGGATTTTCCCCTATTGGCCCAGGTGTAGTAGGGAACTGCCGTAAGACCCTCTCCCTTCAGCACCACCACCCCTTCTAATAGATCAGGCTCGTATTTCGGCACAAAGAGGGCATTTTTGGGGACTTTCCTTTTCAAAATCTTCGGTCCGTTGTCCACGGACTCAAAGCAGTAAACCACAGGCCCCCGCTGGAGGGCAATTTTTCCCCGGTCATCCTTAACCTCAGGGCGGGCCTTTACCTTCAAAACAGGCATGGGAAGGAAGAGTTCTATCCGGTCCCCTGCCTGCCATTTTCTTTCTATCTTCAGAAAGCCTTTTTTAATTTCGAGGGGAATTTTCCTTCCGTTTAACTTAACCGTGGGCTTTTGCTGCGGAGGATTGGCAAAGGTATAGAGGGAAGAAGGGGTGGCCTTTCCTGAGGCCCAGCCTGGAATTCTAAGGTAAAGGGAAAAATCAAGGGGTTTTTCGGGAAAAATCTTTATTTCCACCCTACCGTCCCAGGGGTAAAGGGTTTTCTCCTCCACCCTCACTCTTTTTCCGGAAACTTCTAATTGGGCGGAGTTTTCACCGTAAAGGGTTATGTAAAGGGAATTTTTCCCCGTGGCGTAAAAATACCTGCCCAGAGTGGGAAGGAAGCGGGAGAGGTTGGTGGGACAGCAGGCGCAGGAATACCAGGGTTTCCTCTCCAATTTTCCGTCGGATTCCAGGGGGTTCACATAGAAAAATCGGTTTCCGGAAAGGGAAATCCCTGCCAAAAGGCCGTTATAAAGGGTTCTTTCAAGAACATCCAGGTATTTCCCGTGGCCGGTAAGGAGAAAAAGCCGATGATTGAAAAAGACATTGGCTATGGAGGCGCAAGTTTCGCAGTAGGCTTCCTTGTTGGGAAGTTGGAAGGGTCTTCCAAAGGCTTCCCCTTCGGTCAGGGAACCCACCCCTCCGGTTATGTAAATTTTTCCTGAAACTATATCCTTCCAGACGGCAAAGGCCGTTTCTATGTAGGGACGATAACCCGTGATGGTTCCCACATCCAGGAGGGCGGAATACATGTAAAGGGCCCTTACCGCATGCCCCACCGCTTCTCGCTGCCTCTCCACCGGAAGGTGGGCCTGCATGTATCGGGGGTCGTTGTAAACCCTGAAATCCGATTCTCTGGCGAACATTGCCCTGAAGGGGCATCTTCCCCGGTTGTGGAGGAAGTAGTCGGCCAGTTTAAGGTATTTTTCCCTGCCGGTTACCCTGTAAAGTTTTACCAAACCGATTTCTACTTCCTGATGGCCGGGATATGCGCATCTTCTCCCCTGGTAAAAAACCCTGTAGATGAGGTCGGCGTTTTTAAGGGCAATTTTGAGGAAATTCTTTTTCCCTGTGGCCAAGTAGTAAGCCACCGCCGCCTCGTACATGTGCCCCACATTGTAGAGTTCGTGGCTGGTAAAGAGGTTGGACCACCTTCGGGGACCAGTTCCAGGAGGAAGTTTTCGGGGATTAACCTGTCTGGCGGTGTAAAGGTATCCGTCGGGGGCCTGGGCCTTTGCTATTACGGAAATGAGCCGGTCCATATAGGCCTCCAGGTTAGGGTCCTTTTTTATCATGAGGGAATAGGCAGCCCCTTCCATAATCTTAAAGACATCGGAGTCGTTGTATCTCCTTCCCTCAAAATCACCCTTTTTGAGGCCGGCGGCCTTTTCAAAATTGGCAATCCTTCCGGTCTGCTCCGCCATGCGAAAGTTGTGGGGAATCGTCACATCTATGGCCACCTGAACCCGGTTTCCAGGAAGGGACTTAGGGGAGAACTTCACCCTGTAAAATTCCACGGGTTTGATGGGGTATCCTGCCGCACAGAGGAAGGATAGAAACCCCACGAAAAAGGCGAACTTCCTCAAGGCCTCCCCCTTCAGTCGCACTGGGACCCCGGGTATTTCTCCAGGGCATCCAGGAGCATATCCATGGCCCTCTCCAGTTTTTCCGTCTCAAGGACATAGGCTATCCTCACTTCGTCCTTTCCCTTCCCCGGGGTGGCGTAGAATCCCGGTGCAGGGGCCACCATGAGGGTCTCTCCCTTGTTCCTGTAATCGGTAAGCAACCACTTGGAGAAGGCCTCGGAGTCGTCCACCGGAAGTTTCACAACGGTGTAGAAGGCCCCTTCAGGTTTTTCTAAGACTATTCCCTCCTTCCCGCTGAGGGCGTTCCAGACCACATCCCGCCTCCTCTGGTATTCCTGTCTGACGGTTTCAAAGTATTCCATGGGGAGGTTGTAGGCGGCCACCGCCAGGTGCTGTTCCACCGTGGGAGGACAAAGCCTTGCCTGGGCGAATTTTATGGCTTCGGTCACTATCTCCCGGTTCTTGGAAATTATGTTCCCTATCCTGGCCCCACACAGGGAAAACCGCTTGGAGACGGAGTCCACCACTATTATGTGATCCCAGGCATCCCTGAAACGGAGGGCTCCGGTGTGCTTTCTTCCGTCAAAGGTGAATTCCCGGTAAACTTCGTCGGTTATGAGGAAAATTCCCTTTTTCTTGACGAAGTCAACCACCATCCTCATCTCCTCCTCCCGAAGGACCGTCCCCGTGGGGTTGTTGGGAGTACAAAGGAGAACCGCCCGGGTCCTTTCGCTGAAGGCCTTTTCAAATTCCTCAACGGGAGGAAGGTGAAATCCCTCCTCTGCCCTGGTGGTCACCGGAACAAGTTTTACCCCCAGGATCTGGGCTATGCCGTTGTAGTTGGTGTAGAAGGGCTCCGGAACTATGATTTCGTCGCCGTCGTCCGCCACTATGGAGAAAACGAAGAGCAGGGCTTCGCTTCCCCCGTTGGAAATCACCACCTCGTCGGGATCCACCGGGTATCCGTAGTTCCCCATGTATCTTGCGATGGCCTCCCTGAGTTCCTTTATCCCCTGGGAAGGCCCGTAACTTATTATATCCGCCTTAAACTCCTTCAGGGCTAAGAGAACTTCAGGAGGGGTTTTTATGTCCGGCTGTCCTATGTTAAGGTGGTAAACTCTGACCCCTTCCTGCTTGGCCCTGTTGGCGTAGGGGATCAATTTTCTTATGGGGGACCATTGAAGCCTCTTGGCCCTCTGGGAAATACGCATTTTACACCTCCAGGAGAGTGTTTATTTCTTCACTCAAAGTTCAGGTGGGGAAGGCTTATACCCACGACCACCAGAAGTACGATCACGAACACCACCAGGACGATCCCCGCCAGGATGAGCAAACCCTTAATTATGAAATAAGTGTTGAGTTTTCCCATAAATTCCGTCAGTTGTTGCTCGTCCTTCTTAAGCAGGTATTGCTCAGCCCTCTCCCCTGCCTGATAAAGGAGAAGACCCATCCATATGGGAACCCAGGCCACTATAATACCCACTATGGTCAAGGCCTGAAGGGCACCGCCCACGATGGTAACTATTCCAACGAATTTAAGCCATCCCTTCATGGACTTCAGTTTTTCTTCCAACGGCGTCATAAAAACCTCCTACTTATTTGAGACCCACCAGACGGAGAAATCTTTCCTTGGATTTCTCCAGGACCTTTTCGTGGATGCTTTCCCCGTGGGAATCCATGGTAACCACCAGGGGAAGATCCTCCACTTCTATGACCCAGAAGGCCTCTGGGGTGCCGAATTCTTCCAGCATAAAAACATCCACCACCCTCTTTACCGAGTTGGCTATGAGGGTTCCGGCTCCTCCCACCGCATGAAAGTAAACGGCGCCGCATTTTTTGAGGGCCTCCAGGGTTTTCTTTCCCATTCCTCCCTTTCCTATAACCCCCCGGACCTTGTATTCGCATATAACCTCACCCTGATAAGGTTCCTCCCTTATGGAAGTGGTGGGACCGGCGGAGATGAAGGTCCAGGTTCCATCGGGGTTTTTTCTCACCACGGGACCGCAATGATATATAACGGAGCCCTCCAGGTAGGGCCTGATGAAATCGGGTTTCTTTTCCACCATGAGTTTATGGGCCTGATCCCTGGCGGTTACTATAATTCCCGAGAGAAGAACCTCGTCGCCCATCCGGAGTTTCCTTATTTCCTCCTCGGAAATGGGGGTCTTAAGTTTAATCGTCATAACTCACCTCCCCGTTTCTTATGTAAAGGGTTTTTCGCCGGAAGGCCCAGCAGTTATAGGTGATGGCCACGAAAAAGGTGGCAGGGTGACGGTGCTGCCAATCAACGAAAACCTCCAGGACCGTGGTTTTTCCTCCGAAGCCCATGGGACCTATGCCCAACTGGTTCAATTCCCTATAAAGTTTCCTTTCAAATTCAGCGATTTCCGGCTCCGGATGCCTCTCCCCAATTTTCCTGAAGAGGAGTTCCTTGGATAACATGTAGGAGGTTACCCGATCCCCTCCTATGGCCACGGCCACGGTGCCCGGGGAACATCCCTTGCCCTGGGCCTTAAAAACCGCATCCAGAACAACCTTTCTTACCCCCTCCAGGTCCCTTCCCGCCTTAAGGCCGGCGTCGGGAAGTTTGTATTGGGCCCCCACATTCTCGCTCCCCCCTCCCTTGAGAAGAAGCCTTATTCTGACCTCATCCCTGTCCCACTGATGAAAGTGGATGAAGGGATGATTCTTTCCCACATTGTTTCCGGAATTCTTCCCGGTTATGAGGTTCACGGCGTTGGGCCGAAGATACTGCCTACGGGTCGCCTCCTCGGCGGCGGCGTTTATGGCCCGGATGTAAGTATCCTCCCTCTGGCCCACGGGATAATCCACATAGAAAATCAAGGAGCCGGTATCCTGACAGATGGGGGTTGATTTTTCCCTGGCCATCCTGACATTCTCCAGGATGGTCCTGAAAACCGCCTTGGCAGGGGTGCCTTCGTCCTCCCTTTCGTAGGCCTCCCTCAGGGCCTTCTCCACATCCGGAGGAAGGTCCGTGGCAGCCCTGCGGAGAAGTTCTACCAGAGCGTCCTTTAATTCCATGGCATTCTCCTTGTGTGTTCTTTGGGTTAAAATTATATAACTAACGGAGAAGGAAGTATAATAAAAGCATGAAAAGAGCGGTTCTGGTATTTTTTCTAAGTTTTTTATATTTGTGGGCCGGCCGTTTCCCCGGTCAATGCATCTCCGTAATTGACGGAGACACCATTTACGGCTGGGTGGAGGGTTTCGGCAAAAAGAAAATACGGCTTACGGGAATAGACGCCCCGGAGAAGGGCCTGGGAAGACACGCCCTCCGTCAGGCCAGAAAATGGCACCTGCTCCCCTACCAGGTAACCAGCCTCGGCTGGAGGGCGAAACTATACCTGAAAAGACTCCTGCCCCGGGGGTCCCATTTCGTTCTGGAAACGGACATCCAAATTTACGACGACTACGGCAGGCTCCTGGGGTACATATGGAAGGGCAACAAACTCATCAACGAAGAAATGATCCTTCGGGGATACGCCACCGTCTACACCTTTCCCCCCAATGTGAAGTATGTAAAACGGTTCATAAGGGCCCAGAGGATAGCCAGGGAAAAACGCCGGGGAATATGGGCCTATCATCGCCTCAGATATCATTAAAACCATGAGGATTCTGGTTCTATCCTCGGACATTCCCTTTGTGGAAGGCGGACACAGGAAAATAGCCCGCTCCGTCTGGAAAGCCCTCCAGGAGGCCGGGGAGGAAACCGAACTCTGGTTTACCCCCCAAAACCCCTTCTCCAGATACCTTTTATCCTATTTCTCCCACAGCCTCATGGACCTCCGGGAGGACGGACTGGGAAGGAAGGTGGACGGAGTCCTTTCCCTTCGCTTCCCCACCTATTGTGTAAAATCCCACAAAACCGTGGTCTGGCTCACCCACAGGATAAGGGAATACTACGACCTGTGGGAAAAGTTCAAGGTGGGCCTTGGGCTCAAGGGAAAGGCGGTGGAGAGGTTGAAAAGGGCGGCGGTGAAATTCCTGGACGGAAGATGCCTGGGGAGGGCCCACAAAATCTTCACTATCTCCGCCGAAGTCAAAAACCGGTTGAAAAAATGGGGAGGCCTGGAGGCAGAAGTCCTCTATCCCCCACCGCCCCCCAGACCTTACCGCTCGGAGGAATACGGAGATTATTTTCTATTTCCCTCCAGGCTGGCTCCCTTGAAAAGACAGGAAATCGCCATAAGGGCCCTGGCCAGGGTTCCGGAGGCCAGGCTCGTAATCGCCGGGGACGGGGAGAAAAGGAGGGAACTGGAAGGTCTGGCGGAGAGATTAGGCTTAACCTCCAGGGTAAAATTCACCGGATACTTGAGGGACGAAGAACTGGTGGAGTTATACTCCAGGGCCCTGGCGGTGGTGTTCATACCCTACCGGGAGGACTACGGGTTCGTGACTGCGGAAGCCTTCTTCTCGGCGAAACCCGTCATCACCTTCCAGGACAGCGGAGGAGCCAGAGAACTGGTGGAACACGAAAAAAACGGCCTCATTCTCCCTCCCTCTGAAGAGGCTCTGGCGGAGGCCATGGCCCTCCTTCTTTCCCGAAGGGAAATGGCAAAGAAAATGGGGGAGGAAGCGGTGCGCGTGAAATCCTGGCTGAGGTGGGACCGGGTGGCGGGAAAAATAAGGGAGGCCTTCGGTGAAGAGGGTTCTCCTTGAAAACGCCCGGGTCCTGTGGATGGAGGGAGGGAAGGGGATGGAAAGACCCCTGTGGATTGAACTGAGATACGGAAGAATACCTGTCCTGGACTGGGAGGGGAAAATCCTCCCCCAGGGAAGGGAATTCAGGGTAAAAACTCCCCGGGGAGATTTTTTCGTGGAAATCCAGGGGGAGGAGGTCAAAGTTTACTTCCTGGAGCGGTGAAAAACCGCCGGAAGAACTTTGTCTTCAATCTTGAACTTCCCGGAAACATAGAGACTCCCCCGACCATTCACCCAGAGAATTTTCCTTCCTCCACGGGTTTTCACGGGAACGGGAATTTGAAAATGGACTTCCCTATCCCCTATCTTCAAGGCCCTCCTCTCGTTCACCACCAGCACCCCGTCTTCGTAGTAGTAATTGAACTCCGGGATAAAATCGGTTTGAACCCACGGCAGGAAAAAGCCAGGTCGTCCCATCCTTTTCTCCAGGAAGGAGGTGAACTTACCCCACCTATACTCCCTGAAACGGTTTTCCCGGAGAAATTCCTTCACCACATTGAGAAATTCCTCCTCTCCCAGGGCCAGCCTGGCCATGTTCAGCACCAGGGCGGAGCGGTAGTGAAGGTGGGCGAAAACATTCCTGATGGAACTGCGATAATAGCCTATCCTGCCCCCCATAACCAGGGGTGGAAGGGTGACATCCTCTATAAAGGTCTTCCTAAACTTTTCCTCAAAGCCCCCGCAGGAAAGCATACCCGCCATCAGGGAAGTGAGGCCCTCGTTGACCCAGTAATCGGAAAAGGTGGTGGGAGAAATCAAGCCCCCCACCCACTGATGGACCATCTCGTGGTATATCAAATATTTTTTCCCGCAGGGCATGGGTCCCGGGGAGTATATGTTCCTGTCAACGGGAAGGATCCTCAGCATGACCAGGCCAGGGGATGAGGCACCGAAATAAAAAATACCCCGGGCCAAAATTACCTTCACCTTCCAGGGAAGCGGACCCAGGAACTTCTCAACCCTTTCAAGGGCACGCTTCACCGCATAGGCGTCTTTCAAACTCTTCCTTTCCCAGAACACTTCAAGATTTTCCCACTGAAATTTTCCTTTGAACCTTCCAAACCCCAGACCCACATAAGGAACCGGAACTTCCGAGCGATAGGTCTCCCCCGCCCTCTTGCCGGGGACAAGGAGGTCTCCTCCCCTGGTTTTAAGCCTCACGGAATACCGGTAAAATCCGTTGAGGCTGGGATACCAGGATGTGGGATAAAAATACCCTCCTGCCAGGGAAGAATACGATTCTATGGGCTTTATTTCTCCGCTGTACTTAATCCTGAAGCCCCTCAGGGACCCGTTGGGATAAATTTCGTAGGTGCCTCCGCTTCCCTTCTGAAAGACCACCGGCAATCCCCTATCGTCCCTCACCTTCCCCACCTTCAATCCCGGGGCCAGGTAAAAATAAAATTTTCTCTCCACCGGCTCGGAAAAAAGGACCTCGGCCTCCGCCTCCACCGTGCCGGTTTCGGTGTTTAACTCCCCGTTTATCCGGAGAAACTCCGGGGAGGGAGGTTTTAAAATTATCATGATTTTTCCCGGAGGGGAATACAGGGAAAGGTATTTTCCCGCCTTGAGGTCCGCCAGGTAAATTTCCCTTTCGGAGGAGGGATCGTAAATGTACTTGTAAAGCCTGCCTCCACCGAGAAGTGCCACGGCACCGGCCCGGGGAACCGAGGGTAGAACCTCCGCCTCCAGCAGGGGGGAATAGTAGAGTCCGAAGTTCGCCAAATGTTTTCTAAAAAGCATCCTTTCCCTCTGACCCAGGGGGACCTCAGAACCTATGGTGAACTTCACCGAAGCCCCGGGGTCGTGCTGGATTCTCAGGGCCAGGAAGGAAATCCGTTCCTCCAATTTTTCCTCCCCGATTTGATACCTCAGAGCCCGGGCCTCGGCGGGATCCGAGGGTGAAAAGGTGAAACTTCCCCTGCCCAGGAACATGAAGATGTCGGGCCATTGACAGAACTTGCCTCCGGTGAAGAGGATTTTGAGGTCCGGCAGGGATACTGTGGCCTGTTTCAAAAGGTAACACCGGCAATCTTCCTCCCCGTAATAAGCGTTGGCCCTGATGGTGAAAAGCACCTCCTTCCTCACGATTCTTTCCCCGTCCTCCTGTATTTTCCAGGCCTCAATGAGGGGAAAGGGCTTCCTCAGTATGCCGATGGTTAAAACATTCCCCTGGCGAAGGATCTTCACCCTTATGGGTTTGAAGCGGAAAATCTCCTGGAGGCCGCTCATGGAAGGGTCCGCAAACAGGGCCAGATAGGCCTCTTTGTCCAGGTTTTCAATGGAGGCCTTCAGTTTGGAAACCAGGGAGGCCCTCAGGGAAAGGGCCACCAGAAGAAAGACCCCCAGCCCCCTCCACTTCATGGCCGCTCTCTTTATATGATCCCTATGGTCTTTCCAGCCTTCTCAAAGGCACGAAGAACCTGCTGGAGTTCCTCGTCGGTGTGGGTGGCGGTATAGGAAGTTCTTATGAGGGTTCTGTCCGGGGGAACCGCCGGCGGAAGAACGGGATTGGCAAAAACCCCTTCTTCCCGGAGTATTTTCCACAGCATGAGAAGTTGTTCGTCGGTCCCCACCAGGAGGGGAATTATGGGGCTCTGGGTATTGCCCGTATCGTAGCCCATGTCCTCAAAGGCCTTCTTCATGTTTTTGCTTATTTCCCAGAGGCGATGCCTCCTTTCCGGCTCAGACCTGATTATCTCCAGGGCTGCCCTGGCCGCCGCCACAGAGGCCGGGGTCACGCTGGCGGAGAAAATGAGGGAGCGGGCAAAGTGTTTAATGTAGTCTATAACCTTCTTTTTCCCGGCCACAAAACCTCCCAGGGAAGCGAAGGACTTGGAAAAGGTGGCCATGACGATGTCCACCTCGTGGAGCATTCCGAAGTGCTCCACCACCCCCCTTCCTCCTTCCCCGAAAACCCCCATGCCGTGGGCATCGTCCACCATGAACCTGGCTCCGTATTTTTTCGCAATGGGAACCAGTTTGGGAAGGTCCGCCAGATCCCCTTCCATGGAGAAGACGCCGTCCACCACCACCAATTTGCCAGCCTCCGGTGGGATCTGTTTCAAAACCCTTTCCAGATCCTCCGGGTCGTTGTGGCGAAATTTCACCATCTTTCCGAAACTCAGCCTGGCGGCATCGTAGATGGAGGCGTGGTCCATGTTGTCCAGGATCACATAATCCTTCCTACCCACCAGGGCCGAAATAATACCGAGATTCGTCTGATAGCCGGTGGAAAATACCAGGGCGGCTTCCATTTCCATGAAGTCGGCGAGTTCCGCCTCCAGTTCCTCGTGAATGGTGAGGGTTCCGTTAAGAAACCTGGAACCGCATGTGGAGGATCCATACCTGTCAATGGCCTCCTTCATGGCGGCTATTACCCTGGGATGGTCAATAAGCCCAAGATAATTATTGGAACCCACCATGATAAGTTCTCTTCCGTCGGCGGTTATTACCTTGTTTCCGCGGACTTCTTTAATGGGATTGAAATAAGGATAGAGGCCCATGCTCTGGGCTTCCTCGCTTCTGGTAAAACTAAAGCACTTCTCAAAAAGGTCCATGTTTCCCTCCTTGCGTTGATAAGGATAAGACTTTCCGATAAAATTTTCAAGTCATGAAAAGCATAGTTACAGGGGGTACGGGATTTATCGGAAAGGCCCTGGTGAAAAACCTCCTGGAGAAGGGATGGAAGGTATGGGTCCTGACCAGAACGGAGGGAAAGGCACAAAAAACCTTCCCGGAGGCGGAAGAACTCCTTCCCGGAGACCCCTTCCCCCGGGCGGAGGTCCTCTTCAACCTGGCCGGGGCGGTGAAGGGGAAAACCTACCACGACTTCGCCAGGGCCAATGTGGAGTTTATAAAAAACATCCTGGAAAAATCCCGGGGAAAGGTGGATAAAATAGTCCACCTGAGTTCCCAGGCGGCGGGGGGGCCTTCCCCGAACTGTCAGCCTATCAAGGAGGATGCAGAAAATCCCGTATCCCTCTACGGAAAAAGCAAACTGGAGGGGGAGCGGCTGGTAAAGACCTTCCCCGGAGAATGGGTGGTGCTGAGGCCCCCGGCGGTCTTCGGGGAGGAAGATTACGCCTTCACTGACCTCTACAAACTTATAAAAAGGGGCTTCGCCCCCTGGATGGGCCCCAGGAAGTTTTCGGTTATCTATGTGAAGGACCTGGCCTATTCCCTGGAGGTGGCGGTGGAAAAAGGGAAAAGGGAGGTTTTTAATGTTGCCTCCCAGGAGGAGGTGGACTACTGGGATTTCGTCATGGAGATAGCGGACATTCTGGGGAGAAAACGGGTAAGGAAGATCCCGGTTCCCCTTTCCCTGGCCGGGGCAATAGCCAGGGCCGCCCAGGCCTTCAGTGCCTCCATGTTTACGGTGGACAAGATAAGGGAATTAAGGTATCCCTGCTGGATCCTGGATGTATCCAGGGCAGAACAAAGGGGAATTTTGAGGAGAACGCCCCTGAGGAAGGCCCTGGAAAACACCCTGGCCTGGGCCCGAACCCAGGGAATTATTTAAGGCGATATCCTATGGCCCAGTATCCTACCCAGTGCTTCAGGGAGAAGGGCGCCGTGGTTCCTATGCCCATGCGAAAGGCCGGGAGAACTCCCAGGCTGTAACTATCCCCGTATTTAAAGGCCACCCCCTCCAGGTTCCTTCCCCAAAGTTCCGCCAGCCTTCTCAGGGTAAGAAGGCCGAAGGGGACCGAGAACCTGCCGCACCAGGTAATCCCCTCACCCCAGACCCTGTCGGCGAATCCCCTAATCTTCTCTACAGTAATTCTGCCGGAGAGGAATTTTCTTCCCAGTTCCCTGTCCTGGTCCGTGGCCCTCCGGTGGGATTCCTCGTCAAGGCCGAAGGGGGAAAAATCAAAATCCGGTCCGTAGTGGGTGTTGTCCGAGGATATCACGAAGGAGATGTCCTTCCCGGGTTTCAACCCCCTCTCCTTCATGTAGGAGTAAATGACCTCCGCCAGTTTATCGGAAACCCCCTTCATCCTCCAGAAATCCATACCGGTGACCATGATGGCCAGGATTTTAACCTTCCTATTGTAATACTGAAGGAAGGGAACCATGGCCTCGGCGGAGTGCTCCAACGCATGGGCCCTGTTGGAAACCATGTAGTACTTGGAGGGTAATTTCCTCTTTATGTAATTTCTGAGTTCCCCGTCCACCTCCACGGGGCCGTAGGGAGCCTCCCACCTATCGTAATCGTCCAGGATAATTATTCCCCGGGGGTCCTTCAATTCCACCCTGGCCCGGTGATGGGTAACGGCGAAGATAACCACGGTTTTTGCCCTGGCCACCCTGGGGATGGCATAAATGTAAACTCTGCCGGCGTACATGTGGTCGTCGTGGGGAGAGACCACCGCAAGCCAATCCCCACGGATTCGGGAAGCCTCCGGTTCCAGTTTCCGGGAAAGTTCCACGATTTTCTCAATCTGATGGGGCCGGGTACAAAATCCCACATCGTCAAAGAAATTCCTCACTCCGGCCCCCACCACAAAGGATAAAGTCATAAACAAAGTTAAAACCTTCTTCATTTTTATCCTCCAAATCTATCAATTCCAAAGCCCACCTGGGGAAGGGAGAAGGAAATGTTGAAGAAGTAGTGCTCCCGCCGGAAGGGCATGTAGGCAAACCTCAGGATGAACCTGACGCACTGAAGGTTCAAAACCCCTATCACGGTGTATTGCCTGGTCATCCGGTTTTTTATATCGTAATCCCAGAATCCCCGGAGGCTCAAACCCAGTGGGGATATGTTCAATCCCCCGGCCAGCCTCATCTGGTTGGAGATAAAGGACTGTTCCTCAAAAACCGACCTGGTGGTGAAGTAATTTCCAGAAAGGTAAAAGGGCATTCCCCGGGGCCTGAGGCCCAAACTTATGGAGTTGAAAAGAAAGTACTTGTCGTAGGGTTCGTATTGTCCCATCCAGTATATGGAAACGGTCTCGTCCGGGGAGAACCTCAGGTCCAGGTTCACCGAGGAAAAATTGTGGCTTACCGGAAGTCCCAGGGGGGTTATCACATTCTCCGTCCTGGGATAATAACTTCCCCCCACCGAAAAACTCAGGATCTCCGTGGGAACCCTCTCCTCTCCTATTTTCTTCTTGGCCAGGAGGCGGTGGGTCAAGGAGAAGTTCACATGGGAAGACGAAGGGAAGTAGTCGTAACCGTCGTAGGAAATTATCCTGGAGAAATAATCGTAATTGGGGCTCAAAATCAGGGAAAGGGAAGGCTCAATTATGTGTTTGAATCTGGGGGAATATTTGAATCCAGGGGTCTTGAAAATCCTGTAAAATATGGGCCCGGTTAAGGTGGCGGAGTAAGAATAGGAAAAAAGGCGGAGGGGCTCGTCTATTCTCTCCTCTTCCCTTTTTTGCCGGGAGTAATAGGCCATGTGAAAACCGAGTTTGTTGTCAATGCTAAACCAGGGGACCGGCGATAGGGTGTAAACCAGATAGGGCTTCCAGATAACCCTCTGCAACCCATCTCTTTTTTTCTTGTAGATCTCCTGGATATTGCTGGCCACCAGGGTCTGGGTAAAATACAGGTTTCCCAGAATCCTCTTCCGGGTGAGGGTGAAGTTTACCTCCGGAAGGTGGCGGAATATCACCTCCCTCCCCCAGAAATAACTTTTCTGCTCGTCGGCCCGGACCACCACGCTGCCGTCCTCCCAGGACTTCGTAAGGTAAACGGAGGAGTAAAAAAGCCTCTGAACTATTCTGAAGTAATTGGTGGAAATGTTCCACAGAAATTTATACGAACTCACCAGATCAGCGTTGGCGGTAAGCCTCCAGCCCCTGCCCATCTGGTGGACTTCCCTTCCCTTTATCAGGTAGTCGGACTTGCCGTCCCAATACCTGAAAAAGGAGGTTCTGAAACTTCCGTAATTCCCCTCGTCCCACACATACCTGTACTCTCCGGTGAGCATGTAGCCCAGTTGGGACATGTAATCGTAGGACAGGGTAAGGTCAAACCAATCCACCGGGGCCCAGAAGAAATCCTCTCCTATGTAGTAGCCCTTGTTGGAACTGTGGCCGAACTTCGGCATCAGGAAGCCGGTTTTCCTCTTCTCCTTGGGCATGGGATAGTAGAGATAGGGCAGGTAAAGGACCGGGACTCCCTTTATCCTGAGAACGGTTCCCCAGAGGGAGACATGGTCGTCCCTGTAGTACTTTCCCTTCCTGGCCCGGGTCTCCCATATGGGACAGGTCTGGTTGCAGGGGGTAAACCAGATTTTCTTAAAGGTAAATTCTTTCTTTGAGGAAGCCTCTATCTCCTCGGCCTGAAAGAAGAACCTCTCCTGAAGCCATCCCCAGACATTCTTGAACCGCATCCTCCCGGTTTTGTAATTGTATTCCCCCTGGGTGGCAGCGATGAAGCCCCGATCAAACACCACGGAGACATTTCCCTTGAGGTAAACCTCGCCGGTTTTGAGGTTTGCCCGGAGTTCGTCGGCGTAAACCTTCCCCAGGTCGGAACTTACCTCCACATCCCCACGGGCCATGAGGATGTCCCCCTCTATCTTCTGATAATCGGCGGTTATTTTAGGAAACTCCTGGGCTGCCAGGAACCAGACCAGGAGAAGGGGAAGGAGTTTTTTCATGAAAGCAGGTGAACCACCAGTCCGCTCTTCAATTTGGGCTCAAACCATGTGGACTTGGGGGGCATGATTTTCCCCTGATCCGCCACCTCAAGAAGTTCTTCCACGGAGGTGGGATACATGGAGAAGGCCACGGCGTACTTCCCGCTCCTGACCAGTTCTTCCAGGTAATCGGTTCCCTTAATTCCACCTATAAAACTTATCCTCGGGTCCTTCCTTGGGTTTTCTATGCCAAGAATGGGACCCAGAAGGTTCTCCTGCAGTATGGCCACATCCAGGGAAGAAACCGGGTCCGAAGGATCGTAGGTTCCTTCTCTGGGAACCAGAAAATACCACTTCCCTCCCAGAAACATGGAGATTTGGTGTTTTCTTCGGGGCACGGGCTCCCCTTCGGAGAGGTGAAATTTTTCCTTCACCTTTTCCAGAAATTCCTCCGGCGAAAGTCCTCCCAGATCCTTTACCGCCCGGTTGTAGGGCAAAATCTGCATTTCGTCGTGGGGAAAGACCACCGCCAGGAAGAAGTTGTATTCCTCGTTGCCCGTGTGGCCAGGGTTCTCCCTTTTCTTAATTTCCATAACCCTGTGGGCTGCCGCCGCCCTGTGGTGGCCGTCGGCTATGTAAAGATGGGAAATACCTTCAAAAATTTCCTTTATCTTTTTTATGACCCCCTCATCCCTCACCACCCAGAAACTGTGTCGGACTCCACCGGATTCAAAATCGTATTCCGGCTCGTTTTCCTGAGTATAGTTCCCGACAATTTCCTTCAGGGGAGAACCCCCGTTCCTGTAAAGGAGAAAAACCGGACCGGTGTTGGCGTTGGTGTAAAGGATGTGTTTGGTCCTGTCCAGTTCCTTGGCCTCCCGGGTAAGTTCGTGGCGTTTTATTTTCCCTTCTGCGTAGTCCTGGCACGAGGCCGCCACCACCAGACCGGTCTGAACATGGTCCCCCATTTTTTGACGGTAGATGTAAAAATAATCCCTGGGGTCCTGCTTCAAAATCCCCTCCTGGATAAACCTTTTTAGGTTCTCCGCCCCCTTTTCGTAAACCCTCTCATCGTAAAGGTCCACATCCGGAGGCAGATCAATCTCCGGTTTTATTACATGAAGAAAGGAATACGGGTTGTTTCTGGCAATCTCCAGGGCCTCCTCCCGATCCAGGACATCGTAGGGTGGAGAGGCCACCTTTTCCACCAGGTTTTTGTCGGGTCTAAGTCCACGAAAGGGTTTAACTCTCATAATGACAACCTCCCTATGATATTTAACAAACTAATTTTACGAAGGTTTTCGGAAAAAGGAAAGGAGGTGGAGGGGTCGGTAAAGGGCCAATTTTCCCTTCCTTTCCACTGCCAGCCAACCGTTGGAAAGAACTTTCCTGAGTTTATACCCCCGGGGAAGGTTAAAGCGGTAAAGGTACTCCCCCTTCTCCGAAAGAAGGTCAAAATGGGTCCTTCCTGGGGCCTCGTTTACTTCCACCAGAAAATACCCCGAAGGAAGGGGATAAATCCCAGCCAGGACAGGAAGACGGGAAGGAAGTTTCCGGGCTATTTCTTCCAGGGCTCTCTGGCGGTCCCGGGGCTTCCATATGAGAAAGGTTGGGGCAATCTTCAGCCTCTCGCTCAGGGGCAATTCCGGTGCTTCCACCTTGAACGCAAAACTCCTCAGAATCTTCCCCTCCAGGTTCAGTATCCTGATGCCGTATTTCTGACTCTCTGCGGTTATCAGGTGGTCCGTGTATGGGGAATAGGCCCACAGAAGGGAGGGAAGCACCTCCGGAGCGGAAACAGCGGAAACTCCCCGGGGGGATTTTATTACAAGGGTTCCCAGACTGGCGCTGACAATCAACAATCTTTCCGGTTCCTTTCCATCCGCTATCAAAACCAATTTTCTGACGGCCTTTTCCCTGCCTATCTCCAGGTAATCCCCCACCAGCCTCCCTTCCCGGGTGGGAACCACCCTCTGATAAAACCTGTCCAGAATCCCCTTCCTGGGAACCTCCCCGGGACAGATCTTCACCACCTCCCTGGAAGCGGTGGCCCAGAGACAACCGGCCGTATAGAAGAGGTCAGGGGAATAGGTGAACACTCCGGGCTTAAGCACCTCCTCCTCTCCTCCCGAAGGTTTTATTTTTACAATGCCTTTTCCTTTCCCGGCCACGAAAACCTCGCCCCGGGGAGATATAGCCACCGAAAGTTTGCCCGGAGGAAGGTTCATCTCCCTTTCAATCTTAAGTTCCAGTTCCCCCCGGGCCGGATTATACCCACCACATCCTGAAAACAAAACCACAAGGAGCAGGGGCCAGAATTTTCTCAACGCCGTGCCTCCTTCAGTTTTTCCAGGGCATCGTTAAGTTTCCCTTTGAATTTTATTATATTTACCCCCAGGGCCTCCAGCCTGGCCTCCCCCTTCTTCCCTATGTTCCCCGTTATTATGGTATTGCAGTCCTCCACCAAGCGGTAAACATCGTAGGTTTTAAGGTGCTGAAAATTATCCCTGTGGATGTTCCTCCTCTTACCTTCAAACTCAACAACTCCTTCCCCCCACCTGTAAACATAAAAAAAGGAAGCCCGGCCGAACATCTTCGGAAAAACCGTTTCCCCATCGTCGGTGGCCACCGCCACCCTATGCCATCGGGCGCCCGCCTCCACGAGGTTCTCCTCTCCAAAACCTTCAAGTCTCATCACCTTCAGACCTGCGGCAAGGGCCATGTCCCTGAGTTCTTCCCTGGAAAAATACCTTTCCGGGATGCCAGTTCTGGCTCCGTAATCCCAATCCCAGATCAAAACCCTCCCCCCCACCGCCAGTTTTTCTCCGGCCTTTCTCAGAAACTCCCCGGGGAATGAAAAATGATGGAGGGAGTGCACCGAAAATATCAGGTGAAACCACCCCGGAATACGCTCCACCTCCTCGGCCCGGCCTGGAATCAGAAGGAGGTTGCCCTCTTCCACCCGCTCCACATAAGGGTCCACCCCCACGAAATTGGTCCGGGGAAACTCCCTGGCCAGAGACCTGAGCAGGGCGCCGCTTCCGCATCCCACCTCCAGGACCCTGCCCTCCTCCGATATAAGGGATTTGAGAACTTCCTCAAACATAAGATAAGTTTACTATCTCCTTCAAGGGAGTCTCCTCAACCCCGGTGTTAGAATTAAAGGGATGAAAAAAGTGGTGGTAGGTCTAAGCGGGGGGTTAGATTCGGCGGTGGCCGCCCTTCTCCTCAAGGAAAGAAAATACCAGGTCCTGGGTCTCAGTTTGTTCATCCACCGCCAGGAGGACATACCCGCTGCGGAGAAGGTGGCAAAAGTTCTGGGCATCCCCCTGGAGACGGTGGACATAAGGGAGGAGTTCAGGAAGGAAATAATAGATTACTTCGCCCGGGAATACCTCCGGGGCAGAACCCCTAATCCCTGCGTCCTCTGTAATCCTAAGATAAAATTTAGGTGGCTGGAAGAAAAGGCCCGGGAAAGGGGTTACGAGTTCGTGGCCACGGGCCATTACGCCAGGATAAGATGGGCAGGGGAAGAGCCCTTTTTGGCCCCTGCCAGGGACCCCAGAAAATCTCAGGAATACTTCCTGGCTCTTCTCTCTCCCGAAACCCTGAAAAAAACCCTCTTCCCCCTGGGGGAATACACCAAGGATGAGGTGAGGAAGATGGCCTCCCTCGCCGGGCTGCCCGTCCTGGAAAGAGATGAAAGTCAGGATGTCTGCTTCATCCAGGGCGAGTCTTACAATTCCTTCCTGGAAAGGGAATTCAATCTAACTCCCATTCCGGGGAAAATACTGTCCACCTCAGGACGGGTTCTGGGCACCCATCAGGGCTTTCACAGGTTCACCATCGGGCAGAGGAAGGGCCTGGGTCTGCCATCCGGTCCCTTTTATGTAGTCAAAATTACCCCGGAAAGAAACGAAGTGGTAGTGGGCTCCAGGGAAGAGGCCCTCAGGAAACAGGTCCGGGTAAGCCTCAAAGTATGGAGGGGAAACCCCACGGGGGGCTTTTATAAAGTGAGGCTCCGATATCGGCATCCAGGGGCCGGAGCAGAGGTGAAGGTCAGGAAGAAGGAGGCGATGGTGGAATTTGAAACCCCGCAGTTCGCCCCTACCCCTGGGCAACTGGCGGTCTTTTACGACGAAGAAGACCTGGTGGTGGGTGCTGGTTTTATCTCTTAGCCCAAAAAAGCAATTCCTTGAATTTCTCGTACCCAGCCCTTAGCACCGGAGTCCCCCGGTAAATTTCCCGGAACTCCTCCTCTGAACCCACTTCCCCGGGAGATGGGTCAATGCGGGGGAGAAGGTCCGATAAGGAGGTGGACCTTGCCTTCCGGTTCCAGGGACAAACCTCCTGGCAGACATCGCACCCGAAAACCCACCCCCCATTTTTTCTTCGGTACACCTCCGGAATCTCCCCCTTGTGTTCAACGGTTATGTAGGAAAGGCAGAGGCGGGCATCCAGAAAATATGGTTTTAAGGCTCCGGTGGGGCAGGCATCCACGCAGCGGTTGCAGGTTCCGCAGTGATTTTCCTGGAAGGGCTCGTCCGGGGGTAGGGAAACGGAGATGAAAATTTCCCCCAGAAAAACCCAGGAGCCGTATTCCCGGGTAATCAAAAGGGTGTTCTTCCCTATCCATCCGAGCCCGGCCCTCCTGGCCAGTTCCTTTTCCATCACCGGGGCGGAATCCACGAAAAACCTACCCTGAACACCGGGGAACTCTTCCTTTACGAAGTCAAAAAGTCGTCGCATCATCTTCTTCAACACCCTGTGGTAATCCCGGCCCAGGGCGTATCGGGAAATTTTCACTCTCCCGTATTCAATTTTCCCTGGATAATAGTTCGCTGCCAGGACAATAATGGTTTTTACCGGAGGGAAAAGAGCCCGGGGGTTCAGCCTTAACTCCGGATTCCTTCTCATGTAGGCCATGGTTCCTTCGGCCTTCCGGAAAAGCCAATCCATGAGGAACTTCCCGGGGATTCTCTCCGGGGTGGTGAAGCCAACCCTGGAAAATCCAAGTTCCAGGGCCTTATTCCTTATCCTTTCCTTTTTTCCCAAGTCGGTATAGCCGTGCCATGGCCCTCTTCCACCGGGTGAGGTTGGTGTTGGGGCATCCTCCCACCACTTCCCCGGGGGCCACGGGCCTGAACACGCAGGTTTTGGCGGCTATTATGGCTCCGTCCCCCACCTCCAGGTTATCCCTGATGCCCACCATTCCTCCGCATATTACCCCCTTGCCTATCCGAGCACTCCCTCCGATGGCTATCATTCCAGCGAACATGCTCCCTTCTCCTATTCTGGTGCCGTGGGCAATGAGACAGAGGTTTCCTATCTTAACCCCGGTCCCGATTTTGGTGTATCCCAGGGCCGCCCGGTCTATGACGGTGTTGGCTCCGATCTCCACATCGTCCCCCACGAGCACCCCTCCCACCTGAGGGATTTTCTCCCCTGCCTCAAATCCAAAACCGTCGCAACCGATGACCACTCCGGGATGGATGATGCATCCCTCACCTATCCGGGTCCCCTCCCTTATGACGACATTGGAGTAAATTTTGGTGCGAGAACCTATCTCCACATCGTGGTAAATTACAGTTCCGGCGTGAATCTCCACTCCATCACCGACGACCGCGTTTTCCCCTATTTTCACGAAATCCCCTATGTAAACTCCCTTGCCAATCCTGGCGGTGGGATGAATCACCGCCGTGGAGGCGATCCCCTCCCTGCGTGGCTCCTCTGGATGGAAAAGTTTAATCAGTCTTATGAGGTCCGCCCTGGGATTTTTGGAAACCAAAAGGTTTTTTCCCGCCAGACGGGTATCTGGTCCCACCAGAAAGGCCGAAGCCCTGGAAGAACCCACCAGTTTCTCAAAGGCCTTCCTGTAAAGGGGAGCGATTTCCCCCTTCCGGGCATCCTCCAGGGAGGAAACCCCGGTAATCTCCAACTCACCGTCCCCCACCAACTCAAGCCCCAGGGACTTCGCTATTTCCTTCAGTTTCATTCTCCCTCGTTGAGAAGGGCGGAAATCTCAGCCCCTAGGAGCAGGATGAGGGAGGAAATTTCCACCCAGAATATGAAAATTATAACGGTGGATAGGGTTCCAAAAACCTTGCTGGCCAGGGATATATTCTCTATGTACCACATGAAAACATGGGTTCCGGCAATCCAGAGAACCGAAGCCAGAATGGAACTCTTCAGGGCGGCGGAGGTTTTAACCTTTTTCTCCGGAATCCACTTGTAAAGGGCGAAAAAATAGAAGGTAGCCAGGAGAAAGGGGATGAGAACCCTCACCAGGAAATTGTTTACTATGGCCATGGTGTAGGGGTTTAAGTATTGAGAAAAGGCCTGATTGGTGGCCACCAGGCGGTTAAAGGCGCTTATGATCCCCATGAGCCCGAAGGCCCCGAATAGGAAGAAACCGGAAAACAGCAGGATGAGCATTTCCTTGAGCCTCTTCCAGAAAAAGGATTTGCGGGATTCCACCTCGTAGATCTCCTGGATGGCGCTTATCACCCTGGAAATGAGCATGAGTCCCAGCACCACCGCCAGGTATATTCCCAGAACCCCCACCTCCTTTATTTTGGAGGCGTATATCTTCATGTTGGTGAAAAACCTGGGGTTGATGGAGGAGAAGAACTCCTGGGAGAAGAGGTTGAGATCGTTTATTACCTTCTCCGAAGAGCCGATTATGTAGGTGGAAATGTAGAGAAGAAAACCGGCCAGGGGGACAGAGGCCCATAGGGCATAATAGGAAATTATGGCCGCCTTATCATCTATCCGATGCTTTGCCAAGCGTCGGAACAGTTTTTTCAGCCAGGCCCACAAGGCCTAAATCCCCCTGGCATCCCTCATAGGTCAGAGTTTAATCTTCCCCACGAGGAGAATTTCAATGAGCAGGGTGTAGATAACCAGGGATTCAATGAGAACCAATCCCAGGATGAGGCCGAACCTGATGTGGGGCGCTGTGCCCGGGTTGCGGGCTATGGCCTCGGAGGCCCGATGAACTACCCTGGACTGGGCGATGGCGCCAACGGCCGATGCGATGGCTATGCCCAGACCTGCGGCTATGGCTATCCAGCCGTAAACGGAAGTGCCCGCTGCCGCCACCGCAGGGCCCTCACTGGCGAACAGAGAGGAGCCCACGAGCAACAGGGCCAGACTGAAAAGATACCTCATAGTTTACCTCCTTTTAATGTTCTTCGCCGACCGCTCCGGAGAGGTAAACGGCGGTCAGCATGGAGAATATATAGGCCTGCAGGCCTCCTGTTATTATGGCCAGTGCCATCAACGGGACTGGCAACAGGGGAGCAAAAAGGCCCGCAAGCACCAATATAAGCGTTTCCTCGGCGGTTATGTTTCCAAAGAGACGAATGGATAGGGAAAGGGGTCGGGAAAGATGGCTCAAAAACTCTATGGGGGCCATGAGGGGAGCGATGAAGAGGTACTCCCCGGTGAACTGCTTTATGTAACCCAATTTGTGCTTTTTAATTCCCTGAAGGTTGTAGTAAAGGAAAACAAATATGGCCATCCCCGCCGGGACATTGATGTTCATGGTGGGGGCAGAAAGACCGGGGAAAAGCCCAAAATAATTCATGACTATGATGAAGAGGAAAAGACTCCCCACTATGGGGATGTACTTCCTCCCCTCTTCTCCTATGATTTCCCGGTTCAAGGAGTCAAAGAAGAGGAAAACCTGCTCAAAAAAGGCCTGGCGTCGGTCGGGATGGAATTTTGGCCTGGGGGCCAGGAACCCGAAGATCAATATCACCACCAGGGAAGCCAGAAGGGCCAGCACCACATGCTGGGGGACGGGTTCGTGGGGATCCAGGTGAATTCCCAGGTAGGCAAAGGCCTTCAGTATAAACGGTCCCAATATGCGGTTGAACTCTTTAACTATCCATAAACTCTCTTCGTGCATCCTTGTCTCCCCCAAGAAGAACTTTTATCATGACCACATTGGCCGCCAGTGCCAGGGTTAAAGTCCCTGAGAGGAAGTATATTACCATAAGTTTTCCGAGTTTCAAAAGATAGAAGGTGATGAGAACCACCGCCCCTATGGTGATCATGAAGGCGAGGATGTATAGGGCTCCCCTTCCCCCTTTTCCCCCGGTGAGTTTTCCCGCTATGCCGGTGATGGCCACGAAATGCAGTAGCATGATTCCGCCGCCGGCCAGGAACAAAAAGGCGTTCACGGATCCGGATAGGAGCAGAACGGAAATAAACCCTAACACGGTAAAGGCCAGGGCGAGGAAAAAGATGAGTCTAATTTCCCTTTTCATCCAGGTTCTTGTTGTATTTTAAGATTTCCTTCACCAGTTCGTAGAAACCAGCCACTATCCCCAGAAAAAGCCCCACCATCCTTATGCTCTGCGAGGAGAAGACCTTGTCCAGGAGGTATCCCAAGCCATATCCCACAAGCATGCTGGAGGGAACGATGAAGGCCAGACTGGTGAGACGGAGAAGTTTTTTGTCAAAAAGAGGAATCATTCAAACAAGTCCTCAAAGTCGGAACCCTCCCGGCGGTCCAGGATGCCAAATTCCTCCCTCCTCTTCTCAATGGCCCTGAGGAACCTGCATTCGTCGGGATAATGTCTTATGTAATTTCCTTCGGTGTCGCTGTAAATAAGTTCAAAATAATCCTCCCCTATACGGCAAAACACCGACATGGAAGGAAACTGATCCAGGTCCCCTATCTCCTCCACAATCTCCGCCTTATCCTTCAGGGCATCCAGGGATTCCCAGTCGTAAACTTCAATTTCCTGTATCCTCATTTCAAAAACAAGGTAGAGCAAATTTTCCCGAAAGTCAACACCTTAATGGTAAAAAATCGTGAAAGAACACTATCCTGAGATTCCCCCGGTTCCCCTCCGGGAAAAGGGGACCTCTTCGGCCTATCCAAGTTTTTTGAGGTTGTAGAGCAATTCCAGGGCCTGAAGGGGGGTCAATTTATCGGGGTCTATTCCCTTGAGAACTTCCCGGAGTGGGTCCTTTTCCTCAAACAGGGAGGGCTGAACCCCGGCCTTTCTCCTTCCCCCCTCCCTGGACTTCTCCAGTTCCTCCAGGACCTCCCAGGCCCTTTTTATAACCTCCTCCGGAATCCTGGCCAGACTCGCCACATGTATGCCGTAGGATTTTTCGGACCTTCCCCTTTCCAACTGGTAAAGAAAAACCACATTGCCCTGCCACTCCGCCACTTTAATGTGGTAGTTTACCACCCCGGAAAGTTCCTCCTCCAGGTCCGTAAGTTCGTAATAATGGGTGGCAAAGAGGGTTTTTGCCTTTATCTTATTGTGAATGTATTCCACCACCGCCCAGGCGATGGAAATGCCGTCGTAGGTGGAAGTTCCCCTGCCTATTTCGTCCAGAATAATGAGACTTCTGGATGTGGCCCTGGATAAAATCTCCGCCGTTTCCTTCATTTCCACCATGAAGGTGGACTCACCCCCGGCCAGGAAATCCGAGGCCCCTATCCTGGTAAAGATCCTGTCCATAACAGGGATCTCCGCCTCCTCGGCCGGGACGAAACTTCCGCAGTGGGCAAGAAGGCTTATCAGGGCCACCTGACGGAGATATGTGGATTTTCCCCCCATGTTGGGACCTGTGATTATAAGGACCCTATCCCGGTCGTCCATGTAGGTATCGTTGGGCACGAAGGCCTCGCCTTTTTTTAAAAATTCCACCACCGGATGACGGCCCTGCTTTATGATAAGGCGGGAATCCCTCCTGAGTTTGGGCCTCACATACCCCCGCAGGGCTGCCACCTCGGCAAAATTGGCCAGAAGGTCCAGTTCACCCAGGGCCCGGGCGTTCTCCCTGAGGTCCTCCAGGTGCTGAGCCACCTTAGCCCTCATCTCCTTGAAGAGATGCTCCTCCAGTTCCTTTATCCTCTCCTCTGCGTGGAGGATTTTTTCCTCCATCTCCTTGATCTTCTGAGTAACGAACCTCTCACTGCCCACCAGGGTCTGCTTTCTTATGTAATCTCCAGGGACCAAGGAAGCCTGGGACCTGGGAACTTCAATGTAGTAGCCGAAAACCTTGTTGTATCCTATCCTGAGTTTTTTTATGCCGGTCCTTCTTCTTTCCTCCTTCTCCAGGGCCATGATGACCCCCTTGGCATCCCTGGCCACCATCCTCAATTCGTCCAGTTCGGGGTTGAAACCTTCCCTTATTATCCCCCCCTGGGAAATCAAGTAGGGGGGCTCGTCGGTAAGCCCATCCTGAAGGAGTGCAAGAAGGGAAGGCAGGGGATGGAGCCTATCCCTTATTTTTTTAAGGACCGAAGAATAAACCCCCGCCATCCTTTCCTTTATTTCAGGAAGAATCCGGAGGTATTCCCTCAGGGAGGCCAGGTCCCTGGGGGTAGCCACCTCAAACCTGGCCCGGGTAGCCACCCGGTCCACATCCCCCACCCCCTCCAGAAGATCCCTCAGGTCCCGTCTCATTTCGTCATCGGCCAGAAGTTCCTCCACCCCGTCAAGCCTTTCCTCCACATCGTCCGGTTTTCTCAGAGGAAACCTCAAGGTCTGGCGAAGGAATCGGGCTCCCATGGGGGTCACGGTCTGGTCAAGGACCTGTATCAAACTTCCCCTCCGGCTCCCATCCCTCAGGTTTTTAAATATTTCCAGGTTCCTTATGGAGGCTCCATCCATAAAAAAACCTTCCTTCAGGGAAACCATGGGAAGGAGATGGGGCCTCCTGCCCCGGAGTCCCTCCACATAGGCTAAGGAGGAATTGTAGGCCCTTTCCAGGGGGGTTTTGCCCTCGGAGCGGGATATCCGGTAAGACTTCCTTCCCCGGAGGTCAAAATTGGCGATTATTTCCCGGGGTTCCATAACCTCAAGGAAGTGCTCCAGTTCCTCCTCCCTGAGTTCGTCCCCCAGGACCTCGCCGGTGGAAAGGTTGAGGAAAACCGTCCCCACCTTCTCCCCTTCCCTCCACAGGCTGGCCAGAAATTCTCCCTCCCCCCTTTCCCCCTCCATCTCTATGGCGGTGGAAGGGGTTATGACCCTCACCACATCCCTCTTAACTATACCCCTGGCCTTCCTGGGGTCCTCCAGTTGTTCGGCCACGGCCACCTTGTAGCCTGCCTTGAGGAGTTTTTCTATGTAGGCATCCACCGAATGGTAGGGGACCCCGCACATGGGAATGGGGTCCTCCTTTCCCTTATCCCTGGTGGTAAGGGCTATGTCAAGAATTCTGGAGGCTATTTTGGCATCCTCAAAGAAGAGTTCGTAGAAATCTCCCATCCTGAGCAGAAGGAGACTATCGGGATAGCGGGCCTTAAGTTCCACATACTGCCTCATGGCAGGGGTAAGTTCTCTGGCCATGTTCCCTTAAAGGTTTTTAACGAAAAATTCCGCCACCCTTCTCAGGACATCTTTCCTGTAGGCGGAGATTCCGTGGCTCTGCCGGGGATAGATCATCACCTCAAATTTTTTACCGGAATCCAGAAGGGCCTTTATCATGGCCACAGTGTTTTGAAAATGGACATTGTCGTCGCTGGTGCCGTGGATTATCAGAAGTTTTCCCTCCAGGCCAGAGGCAAAGTTTACCGGAGAAGAATCTTTGTATCCTTCCGAGTTTTCTCCTGGAGTCAACATATACCTCTCGGTATAGATGGTATCGTAATACCTCCAATCGGTAACCGGGGCCACCGCCACCCCGGCCCTGTAGGCTCCCCTACCCTTCAGCATGGCGGTAAGGGTCATGAAGCCCCCGTAACTCCAGCCCCATATTCCTATTCTCCCGGGATCCACGAAGGGGAGTTTCTTCAGGTAGGAGACCCAGAGGAGTTGATCTTCAAGTTCGTAGCGGCCGAACCTCCTGTAAATCCAGTCCTCCCACTTCTTTCCCCTTCCGAAACTTCCCCGGTTGTCAATGCTGGTCACTATGTATCCCCGGGAGGCCAGGTATTGGTGAAACAGGCCAAAACTGCCCATCCAGGCCCGTCTAACCACCTGGGCATGGGGTCCTCCGTAAACATACACGATGACCGGGTATTTCTTCTGAGGGGAAAAATCGGGGGGCTTCACGGTCATGGTGTAGTACTCCCTGCCCTCCAGAACCACCTTTTTTATCTCAGGGGGATTGAGGGCGAGGCCCGCCAGGCCCTTCCCCTTCTCCAGGAGTTTCCTGCCGCCGGAGGTTTTAAACAGGTAAACCTCCGTAGGGGTCAACACATCGGAGTAAAAATCCACGAAGTATCTGTACCCGGGGGAAAAAACCGCCCTGTGGCTACCCTCCATAGGAGTAAGGACCTTAAACTTTCCCCGGAAACTGGAGGAACAAATCCTCCTTTCGGTGGGGGAAGGGAAATTGGCCTGGAAGTATATCCTCTTCCCGTCGGTACCGTAGAGTCTGGTAACCTCCCAGGTTCCACGGGTTATGCGGCGCTTGAACTTCAGCCGAAGGCCCTTGAGTTTGTAGAGGTAAAGGTGCATGTGGCCGTCCCTTTCACTTCCCCACACGAGCATGTCCCTGTGGAAGAGAAAGTTGTCGGTTACATTAAGCCATGTGGACCACGACTCCTCCAGGGCCAGGACCCTTTCGCCGGTGGATACCCTGTAGAGCCACAGCCTCAAGCGGTTCTGGTGGCGGTTGAGGGTTATGAAGTAAAGGCGGTCCCGGTCAACCCATCCGGCCCTGGCAAGGTATTCGTCCTTGAAGGGAATCCAGAGGGTTTTCTTTCCGAAAATATCCGTCACTCCCAGGGAAACCACCGGGTTTTTCTCGCCGGCCTTGGGGTATTTCTGGGGGTAGATTTTTCCGTAAAGGGGAATGAAGTCCAGGATGGGATAGGATTTCACCCGGGTTTCGTCAAATTTGAGGAATAGGATTTTCCTGGAATCCGGTGCCCACCATATTCCCCGGCAAAGTTCCAGTTCCTCGCAGTAAACCCAGTCGGTCTTTCCGTAGAAAACCTCCTGGCCTCCATCCGTCGTAAGGCTTCTCTCCTCCCCGGACCTCAACACCGCCAGTTTAAGGTTTCCCCCTCCGGAGAAGGCCATCATGGTTCCATCGGGGGAGAGAATTCCAGCCCCCTCCGTCTTAACTTCCCGCCAGTCCCCGGCGGAGGTATCGTAAAGGTAGAGACGCTTTCCAGCCGGGAAAAGAAGGAGGGAACCCTTCCCCAGAAAAAACCTGAGTTTGAACTCCTTACCGAATTTTTCCTGGAAACTTCGGCCCAGGTCCGAAAGTTCCACCGAAGAACTGGAGTTGAGGTCGTAGCGGTAGAACCTCCCTTCCCTCTGATAGACGAAGGCCCCTGAATTTATCCAGTGAACATTCCTTATCTGCGCCCCGTATTTTTTAAACACCTGATCCCACTGGATGGCCAGGAGAGCCGTGGCGATGAGAAGGGAGAGGGCGATCTTCTTCATGGCAGAAATTTCAAACGGCAAACCTTCCTGCCAGCATGAAACTTCCAACGATGAGTCCCACCACCCAGTAAATCACTATGGAAATCAGGATGACCACCAGGGTGAAAACTGCAGATTTGTCGGAGGGAACCTTCTTCACCGGGGTAGCGCCCAGGTAGAACACATATATGCCGTAAAGGGCAAAGAGGATGCCCAGCAGTCCCAGGGGCGGAATGATCATCAAAAGCCCTCCCACCCATGCAGGGGTGGAGGAGTAAACCGCCAGTTTGTGGGAGGCGATTATGTCCTTTTCTCCGCCAAAACTGGGGGCCAGGGCATCAATGATGTAGGCCAGGACGAAGACCCCGGCAAGGGTAAGGACGATCCTGAGAATGAAACCCACCAGGGCGGACCCCATGGGCGTCCTGAAATGGGCTCCCAGAACGGAAAATCCCACCATGGACCTTCCGATAAACTCCGCCAGGGCCGCCGCCGCCACCAGGATCAAAGCGTAATTCACATAGAGATCCTGAACCGTGGACTTTTCGGCGGCTATAACCTCCCATTCGCTCTTTGGGGAAAGGATAATATTCTTCACCCTTTCAATTAAGTTCATAGTAACCTCCTTGTTTTTGACTTACTTGTCGGACAAGGTAATTTTAACCCAAATTGAATTTCGTTCAAAGAATTTCAGGGCTTGACGGCCACCACGGCGTAGTCCTGATGGGCAAAGAGGAAGCCGTTTATCCTCCTCAAACTTTCCCTTATGATGGCCTCCCTCTCGTTGTGGGCAGGAAATTCGGGAAGTTGCCGGGGAAAATTAAGTTTCAAAACCTCTTCCACCCGCCAGCCCGAGGATTCCAGTAGAAACTTCAGGGTTTCAGGATGGAGGGGTGTTATGTGGGTGGGATCCAGAAGAAAGGCCCCGTGGAAGGCTGCAGGAGAAGCCACATTCACCGTCTCGGCAATGAAGTATCCTCCGGCCCTGACCTTTTCGTAGGAGAGATAGATAATTTTCTCTATGTCTTCGTAGGGAAAATGCTCTAAGACCTGGGCAGAGAACACGGCCCCCAGGGACCCGTCGTCCAGGGAGGAGAGGAATTCTATCCCATCCCCAAGATGGCATTTAAGGTCTTTACTTTTACATTCTTCAATGAATTCAGAATTTACATCCACCCCCAAGGCCTCCACCCCCTCTTCCCTTAAAACTTCCAGCATCTCGCCCCTGCCGCATCCAAAGTCCAGAACCGGCTGGGATTTTTTAAGATACGGAAGGTAAACCCTGAAACCCTCCTTATCAACCCCGGTCCTGAACCTCCTCTCAAACCACCGGTAAAAGGAAGAGGACAACTTCCCGGGCTTCCCCTCCTGAAGGGAAATCCCCCTGGCGGAGTGAACCACCCGGGAGAGGGCATCCACCAGTTCCTGGAACCTCTCCTCCCGGGCCTCCACCTCCTTTACGGCTCTGGAAAACCACTCCTGGTCCTTGGCGTCCATAAGGGGTATCAGGGTCATGTAAAGTTTTCGGTGGAGTTCCCAAACCTGGGAAATCTTCTGGGTGAGTTCTGCCAGGTAGGGAATCAACACATTGAAGAGTTCCACCGTCAAGGCGCTGAGGTCCGCCTGGGGACCGAGGAGTTTCAACCTCCAAGAAGAAGAGAAGATCTCCTTGACCTTTTCGTTAATCCTGGCCCTGATTTCCTCTGCCTTTCCCTCCAGGGGTTTTAAATGCTCCTCCCTGTCCAGGTCCCCGTGGAGTTTCTCAAACCGGGCGCTGGCCTGGGCCCGGAGCAATTCCAGTTCTTCAGGCTTTTTCATCGGGGAAAAGGGGTGCCAGTTCCTCCCTGGAGGGCGGCCTGTCCAGGTAACTTATAAAGACCAGAGCCCCCAGGGAAATAAGGAAGGCCGGGTAAATCAGCGGAACTCCGAAGGGATCCCCTTCGGGAGCCATGGAGGGATAAAGGGAGGCGAATACCTTGAGACCCACTGCCGTCAAACTCCCCAGAATAATGGACCACAGACCGGCCCTTCTGGTGGCCCTCTTCCAGGCCAGGGCCGCTATGAGGGCCGGGGTAATGGAAACTCCGTAAATGGTGTAAGCAAAGTATGCCATGTTCAGCACGGACTGCATCTTAACCGCCAGGTAATAGGCCACCACACCCAGAATCAAAACCATAATCCTTTGAAGGGCCACCATCTCCCTCTGGGTGGTCTCCTTCTTTATAAACCTCTGATAAATGTCCCTCATTATGTTGGTGGTTGGGGAAAGAAGGTAGTTCATCCCGGTGGAAAGCACCACCACCGAGGCGGCTCCCATGAGAAGAAGGCCAATAATAGGCGGCACCATGTATTTGGCCGCCACAAGGACGATGGAGGCCGGATCCAATCCCTCCTTTCCTCCGCTGCTCATCCAGGCCTGGATTTGAGGCCAATACTTAGCGGAGGCGAAAACGGCTATCACCACCACTATGGTCTCCACCACTACAGTGCCCACCACCCAGAGGGCCACGGCTTCCTTGGCATCCTTGGGGGTTTTGGCGGAGTAAAATTTCTGATACATGCTTTGAACCCCCAGGAGCAGAAGCATGGTGGCCAGGAAATATCCCCCGGCCTTCAAATAAGGGTGGGCTCCAAAACTTTGATTCACGATGGCGAAATGGCTTGCAGGGAGGATCTCCCTTATGGTATGCCATCCCCCCGCCGTGTGTATGACGAAGGGGACCGCCGCTATGGTGGCTATGAGGATGATGATCCCGTTGGGAAGGTCCGTGTAGGCCACGGCTATCATTCCCCCCAGGGCCGTAAAGAGTATGACGAAAACGGCGGTGAGGAACTGCCCCGTGCCCACGCTGACCTTTCCGTCGGTGATGACATTGAGTATGTACCCCCCGGCTCTGAACTGGTAGGAAACGATGGCGGTGAAACTCACGATGAGGGCCAGGGCTCCGAAAAGCCTGGCGAATTTTCCGTAGCGGACCTCCAGAATATCACCCACGGTGTACTGACCGAAGGTCCTTATTTTGGCCGCCAGGAAGTAGATGATTATTATCCCCACCCAGGCCCCCGCGGGCATCCAGAGGGAGGAAAAACCGGCCCGGGCGGCGTATTCCGCCCCGGCTATAAAGGTCCCGGAGCCTATCCAGGTACATATGAGGGTAAAGACCATCACCCGGATGCTCAAACTCCTGCCCGCCACCATGAAGTCTTCCTGGGTCTTTACCTTTTTAGCCCTGAGAAAGTTCAGACCCGTCAGGACGAGGAAGTACAGGATTATTATGTATAAAGCCCACATGGCTTCTGCCGTTTTCCTCAGGAGGAGGGTTTTTCCTCAGAGAACTTCTTCTCTCCCTGTTCCGTGAGTTTCCACTCTCCCCTCCCCACCTTCTCCATCAAGGGCACTTCCATTTTCTTGAATTTATTCAGGTGGAAGTAGATGTTTTTAATTCTCAGGCCGAGTTTTTTCACGGCATCGGCAATTTCCCTGGTCTTAAAACTGGCCCTCCCCAGGTTCTTACTGAGGTAGTAAACCACCGCCGCAAGTTTTTCCTCGGGTTTAACCTTCTGCTTCTTTAACCAGGCCTTGGCTTCCTCCACATTAAATTCCAGGCCCTTGGGCTCCTGCTTTTTGGCCTTTTTAACCTTCTTCGCTGCGGGTTTCTTCGCCACCGTTGCCGTGGTGGTTCTGGAGGGCTTTTTCTCCTCCACGAAGAGGGACTTAAACTCCTTGAACTTTTTCTCCACGAATTCCCTGTCTCCCTCCACCTCTATCTCCAGCCTGTCTCCGGTTTTAATAAAACGGATTTTGTAAAAATTGGTCTTCTGAATCATAATTTCCTCCTTCAAATTTTAAACTTCAAAATCAGTTTAAACTAAAAAGTAAAAATTGTCAATATTCCTCCACCACGAAATTTTTAAGGTGAGCCGTTTGGTTCAGAAGATAAAGGGTAAAACCCCTCTCCCTTTTAAATTTCAAAATTGAATAGGAAGCGGTATCCACATGAATTTTCCAGAAGAAGGGAGGTCTCATGTCCAGAATTCCGGCTATCAAAGGCTTTAAAACCGCCCGATGGGTCACCACGGCTATGGATTCCTCCTGAACTTCCTCCACTATTCTCTTCAAGGTGGCCACCGCCCGCTCCATGACCTCCATTACCGTTTCCGCCCCCGGAAGTTTCAATTCTTCGGGCCTGGTAATCCACAACTGAAATTCCCGGGGAAACTCCCTTTTGATGTCCTCCTTTTTCTTCCCTTCCCAGGGGCCCAGGTTTATGTTGTTGAACCCCTCCTCCACCACCACGGGCACCCCCAGTTTATCCGCCAGGATCTCCGCAGTCTGCCTGGCCCTGGTGAGGGGGCCCGAGTAAATCCTGGTAATGCCGGAATCCTTGAGGGCCTCGGCCAGGAGCCGGGCCTGTTCTTTGCCGTTTTCGTTCAGGGGGAAATCGGACCTTCCCCGGAAATACCCCTCCCGGTTGCCCTGGGTTTCCCCGTGTCTTATGAGGTAAATCTTCATAATTGCCTCCTGGTTTTTATTGAGAAAATATAATAAAATATTCCTTTCGGAGGTGAAAATGTTTGCGAGCATAGAAGAGGCCCTGGAAGACATAAAGCAGGGGAAAATGGTGGTGGTGGTGGACAGCGAAGACCGGGAGAACGAGGGGGATCTGGTCATGGCGGCGGAAAAAATTACCCCGGAAGCCGTTAATTTCATGGCCAGCAAGGCCCGGGGACTCATCTGCGTTTCCATAACCCGGGAAAGGGCCGAAGAACTCAAACTTTCCCCCATGGTGGTGGAAAACACGGCCCCCTACAAAACCGCCTTCACCATTTCCGTGGACGCCGTGGACGGAATTACCACGGGCATTTCCGCCTACGACAGAGCGCTAACCATAAAAAAACTGGCGGACCCCCGGGCAAAGGCCGAGGATTTTGCAAGGCCGGGACACATCTTTCCCATAATAGCCCGCAAGGGAGGGGTTCTTGAAAGAACCGGCCACACCGAAGCCTCCCTGGACTTAGCCCGTCTGGCCGGACTTTATCCGACGGGGGTTATGTGCGAGATAATGAACGAGGACGGCACCATGGCCCGCCTACCTCAACTCCAGGAATTCGCCAGAAAATACGGCCTGAAAATCGTCAAGATAGAGGACCTGGTCCGCTACAGAATGGCCAGGGAATCTTTAGTAAGGGAGGTGGCCAAGGCGGACCTGCCCACCAAATACGGCCACTTCACCATCCACCTTTTCAAGGACATTATCCACGGCCACGAGTATGTGGCCCTGGTCAAGGGAGAAATAAATCCGGAGGAACCCATCCTGGTCAGGGCCCACTCCCAGTGCCTTACCGGAGACACCTTCGGATCCCTGCGTTGCGACTGCGGTGAACAACTTCACCGATCCATGGAGATGATAGAAAAGGAGGGCAAGGGGGTGGTGCTCTACATCCTTGACCACGAGGGGAGGGGAATCGGACTGGAAAACAAGATAAAGGCCTATGCCCTCCAGGACCAGGGCCTTGATACGGTGGAGGCCAACCGAAAACTGGGTTTCAAACCCGACGAAAGGGACTTCGGCATGGGAGCCCAGGTTCTGAGGGCCCTGGGGGTGAGAAAAATGCGTCTTCTCACCAACAACATGAGAAAATTCGTGGCCCTGGCCGGTTACGGACTGGAAATAGTGGAAAGGGTCCCCATAGAAATTCCCCCCAACAGAATCAACAGGGATTACCTGAAAACCAAGAAGGAAAAACTGGGGCACGACCTCCACATGGTATAATATTAATCGGGAGCGGGCGGGCCACCGCTCGCCGTGAGGCGGGAGGAAAGTCCGAACTCCGCAGGGCAGGGTGGTCCCTAACGGGGACCGGGCGTAAGCCCAGGGAAAGTGCCACAGAAAATAGACCGCCCCGTCCCTTCAGGGCGGGGTAAGGGTGAAAAGGTGGGGTAAGAGCCCACCGCTTCGGTGGCGACACCGGAGGCACGGCAAACCCCACCCGGAGCAATGCCAAAAGGGGTGGCTTGCCCGGCCACAACCCCTGGTGGGCAGCACGAGGGAAGAGGCAACCCTTCTCCCAGATAAATGGTGGCCCACGACAGAATTCGGCTTACAGCCCGCTCCCGATTAAAGAAAAAATGAAACTGGAAGATTTTGATTTCTACCTTCCACCGGAACTCATCGCCCAGACTCCCCCTCCCATCCGGGGAAGTTCCAGGATGATGGTCCTGAAGAGGAGGGGGCAGAAAATCCTCCACGACAATTTCAAAAATTTCCCGGATTACATAGAGGAAGGAGACCTCATCGTAATCAATGTAACCAGGGTAATAAAGGCAAGGCTCTACGGGAGGAAGAGCACCGGGGCCAAAATAGAGGTCCTGCTCCTGCGAAAAAGGGAAGAGAACCTCTGGGAAGCCCTGGTTAGGCCGGCCAGAAGGTTGAAAAGAGGCGACAGACTTACCTTCGCACCGGGCCTGGAGGCGGAGATAACCAAAGAAGAGGAAGGAGGCAAAAGGGTGGTGAAGTTCCACTTTCCCTTGGAAAGGGAACTGGACAAAATCGGACGGGTTCCCCTTCCTCCTTACATTAAAAGGGAACCCCTGCCCGAGGACGAAGAGAGATATCAAACCGTCTTCGCCAGGGAAGGGGCCTCGGTGGCGGCCCCCACCGCCGGACTTCACTTCACCCGAGAAGTTCTTGAAAAGGTCAGGGAGAAGGCCCAGGTGGTGGAGATAGTTCACAATGTAGGAGAGGCCACCTTCAGACCCCTCACCCGCCAAAAGGTGGAGGAGAACGAACTTCCGGCAGAGGAATACTACATATCCGAGGAAAGTTCCCGGATCCTGAAAAAGGCCGTGGAGGAAAAAAGAAGGATTATAACCGTGGGAACCACCGTGGTCAGGGCCCTGGAATCCGCCGCATCCCACGGCTTCGCCCCGGGAGCACATTTTACCGACCTTTTCATATATCCCGGATACCAGTTTCAGGTGGTGGACGCCCTACTCACCAATTTTCACCTGCCCCGCTCCTCGCTAATTCTCCTGGTTTCTGCCTTCGCAGGCAGGGACTTCCTGTTAAGGGCCTATCGGGAAGGCGTGGAGAAAAAATACAGGTTTTACTCCTATGGGGATTGCATGCTAATCCTTTAGGATAAAATCAGTTTCACGGCAAAGATCACTATGAGGACCGTTACGAACCTGCGGATGAATTTGTTTCCCCGCCGCACGGAGGCCAGGGCCCCCAGTTGACCTCCCAGGGTGGTCCCCAGGGCCAGGGCAAGGCCGGCCTTCCACAGAACCAGGCCCCGGGACATAAAAACCCCCAGGGCGAAAACGGTGAAAACCAGTACCACAAATATCTTCACTGCATTTCCCCTGACCAGGTCGTAGCCCGCCAGGACCACGGCGGAAAGAATGAAAAACCCCACGCCGGCCTGAACGAAGCCCCCGTAAATCCCTATGAAGAAGAACAAAACCAGAACGAACGCCCATTTTTTAAGGGAAAGTTCGGGAAGGGAAAGGTCCTCCCGACCTCCCTCAAGCCTTCCTATGGGCTTGAAATACAGAGTTACCACGGTAACCACCACCATCAGAAGGGCCAGGGCCCTTTTGAAGACCTCCTGGGGTATTACGGTGGCCAGATGGGCCCCTAAAAGGGCTCCCAAAACCGCCGGGCCTACCACGGCCACGGAAAACTTCCACGGAAACACCCTAAGGCGCTGAAACCTCCAGAGGGCAAAGATGTTCTGAATCAAAATCCCCACCCGGTTTGTTCCGTTGGCCACGGCGGGGGGAAGTCCCATAAAGATGAGGACGGGAAGGGTTATGAAGGAGCCACCCCCGGCCACCACATTTATAAATCCGGAGAAAAGCCCCACCAGGACCAGAAGGACCAATTTCCAGGCGGGCATCAGAAGGGAAGGGTGAACTTGAACCCCCTGGGCACATAGGCCTTCAGGTTTTCGTCGTAATCGTAATCAAAACTGTTTCTTCCGAAGATATCGTGGAGGGCGATGTTTAAAACATCTATTTCCTTCTCCGTGTTGTAGAAACTGAGGCTGGTTCTTATGGCCCCCAGTCCCGGAAGTTTGCCCTTCAATAGGTTCTCTTTAACCCGGGCTGCCTCTTCATCCCCCACACCCAGAAGTTTTTTCACATAGGGCTGAGCGCAAAAACATCCGGTTCTCACCCCAATTCCGTATTCAAAGGAAAGAACCGAAGAAAAAAGATAGGGGGACATGTTTTTGGGGACGAAGGAAATCACAGGAAAATCCTCTGCTCTCCTTTCTCCTCCCAGGATTTCCAACCCATCAAAGGAAGACAAAACCTCGTAAAGTCTGGCGTGAAGTTTCTCCTCTGCCTTTTCAAGATTGTCCATCCCCCACTTGCTGAAGGCCTCCATGGCCGCCGCCAGGGCGATGGCCCCCAGGATAACCGGGGTTCCGGCCTCCTCCCTCTCCGGAAGTTCTGCCCAGACCACCTCATCCAGAGAAACGAACTTCACGGTACCTCCTCCTACGGACTCCGGCCTGCCCCGGGAAAGCAGGTCCTTTCTCCCAATAAGGGCGCCGGAACCGAAGGGGGCGTAAAATTTGTGGGCGGAAAAGGAGAGAAAGTCTATCCCCCGGGAAACATCCACTTTTTTATGAGGAACCAACTGAGCCCCATCCACCGCCACCAGGGCACCGTATTTATGGGCCAGGTCCGCAATTTCGTATATGGGATTGGTGAATCCGGTAACATTGGAGGCCCCGGAGACGGCCACCAGTTTCACCTTACCGCCCTCCCTTTTGAGCAAATCCTCCATCCTGTTGAGGTCCAGGCGGCCGTTCTCCTCCACGGGAACCACCACCGTGTCGTAGTTCTCCCTCCAGGGCAGGAAGTTGGAGTGATGTTCCATCTCCGTGGTGAGAACCTTACCATCTCCTATAAAATCCCGGAGTTTCCTGGCCAGTTTGTTTATGGCCTCGGTGGTGTTTTTGGTGAATATTACCGTGTGGGAAGGGGGAACATTCAAAAACTCCGCCACCGTTTCCCTGGCCTCTTCGTACAATTCCGTGGACACGAAGGACTTGTAGCCAATCCCCCTTTCCACATTGGAATAATAGGGTACCACCTTTTCCAGCGTGTCCATCACCGCCTTCAACGCCGGGGTGGAGGCGGCGTTGTCAAAGAAAATATAAGGCCTATTACCGTATAAAACCCTTACTTCAGTATCAATTCCTATTACTTCTGGTCTCATGCTACCATTTTGCCTTATTTAAAAGGGAATTTCAACTCTCCCGGTCAGGTCTTTGGCCACGAAGAATTCGGGAAAACCGCCCGTAAAAGAACCCTTGGGTGGTGAGCCTACTTCCTCTCCCGGCCGTGTATGTAAAGGGAAATAACGAAGCCTCCCAGGCAAACGGAAAGGGTAAAAACCATGAAAACCAGCGATTCAGGGCTCATCCTTCCACCTCTTGAATAAAATCCAGAGAAAGCCTCCCACCACCAGCCATTGAAGGATAACGGTGGCAGGTGAATATGTGGAAAAGGGGTTCCAGAACCTTCCCTTGCTCACTGAAGCCATCCACCAGAAGAAGAGAACCCCGAACTCCAAAGGCACCAGGTATTTTACAACTCCGTAGACATATCTGCCCACGGGATAGGAGGTGGAGATTTTCACATACTCCTGGATGTAGGTCTCCCCCAGTTTCCACAGGAGGATGGAGAAAAGAAAACCGTTGAGGAGAAGGGCCAATCCCCATACCAGGTCCTGATTGTTCAGGAAGTCAAGACTCAGGGCCGAGGGAATCCCCAGGATAAAGGCCACCGCCGAGACTCCCAGGGCAGCCCTGACTCTGCTCAGCCCCATGTCCATGAGGACCCTGACCTCCAGTTCCATGAGGGAGATCAGGGAGGAAAAGGCGGCCAGAAACAGGGAGAAAAAGAACATGAAGGAGAGAACCCTGGGCCACGGAAGGTGGGAGAAAAGCCTGGGGATCCACAGGAAGGTAAGGCCCACATTGCCTGAGGATAGGATTTCCCCGGCCTGGGCAGGGGAGGAGGTGAAGGTGAAAATCGTCCCCACCACGGCCATGGCCGCCAGAATGGAGGCCGTGTAATCGCCGAAGACCAGAACGGCGCTGTTGGTGAACCCGTCCTCGTCCCTTCTGGCGTAAAGGGAATAGGTCAGCACCAGCCCCCAGCCGGCTCCGGTGGACCAGGCGGCCTGGGTAAGGGCTTCTATCCATATTTTGGGCCTTGATAATTTTGAAAAATCGGGGTAAAAAAGAAAATCCAGTCCCTTTATTCCCCCGGGAAGAAACACCACCCTCAGCGCCAGAAGAAACAGAAGAACGAAGAGGGAGGGGACGATGAGGGATGTGGCCCTTTCAATTCCTCCGGAGACCCCCCGGGAAATTATGTAGGCCACGGCAAAAATTGAAACCAAATGAAAAAGGAGGGGCAGGTGAGAACCGTGGAACCCTTCCCAGAAACTTCGGGGAGAGGTAAAAAGCGAATGGGAAAAAAGGGAACCCAGACTGTAAAACAGGGCCCATCCTGTAATCACCGAGTAGTAAAACATTATGCCCCCGGTAACGGCCGCCACGAATCCTCCAGGAAAGCCCCTCCTTTTGCCGAGGATGTCCTGAAAAACGCCCACCACTCCCTTGCCGTGTTTTCTTCCCAGGGAGTATTCAAAGAACATCAGGGGAAGGGCCCATACGAAAAGCCCGGCCAGCCAGGGAATCACGAAGGCTCCCCCTCCGTTCTGGGAAACCACCCGGGGAAACCTCCAGATGTTTCCGGTGCCTATGGCCATGCCCAGGCCGGCCAGAACAAAGCCCCACCGGGTTTTGAACTTCTCCTTCATTCTCCCAGGATTAAAACGGGCTTTATCCCGAGTTCTCCCCCCTCCTTGCCCGGCTTGCCGATACCGATGAAGTTGGAACGGAAATCCATGAGCCGAAAGAAATCGTTTCTCCTTCCCCCTTCCTTGCCGCCCACCATTTTAAGGGAGATAAAATTGCCGTGCCTGGCCCTCCGAACCCCCTCCTCCCTCAAATACACCACGGGGTATTCCGTCAGAACCCTGTTCAGGGGGATGATTATCTCGTCCAGCCTATCCGCCTCCGCCGCCTCCTTTATCTCCTCCAGGGTGTGGGCATCGTCTACGGAAAATTCGCCGCTTCTCAACCTTTTCAGGTAATCAAGATACCCTCCCACGCCGAGTTTCTGACCCAGATCGTGGGCGATGGACCTGACATAGGTGCCGGCGGAGCATTTTATGTCAAAGTGAATGTAGGGAGGATCGTAGGCCTTGAGGGTAAAGTAATGAATTTCCACCTTCACCGGCCTGGGTTCCACCTTCTTTCCCTTCCTGGCCAGTTCGTACAACCTCTTGCCTCCGGTTTTTTTAGCGGAAAAGGGAGGGGGCACCTGAACTATCTGCCCCACGAATTCCTCCATGGCCTGCCTGACCTCCTCCTCCGAAATATTGAAGTCCTCCACCCGGGAGATCACTTCGCCGTCCCTATCGTAGGTATTGGTTTCCGCTCCCAGCCTTATTATTCCAGTGTAAACCTTCACCCCTTTGACCAGAAAGGGAAACAGCCGGGTGGCCCTGCCCACCCCCAGCACCAGAAGGCCCTCGGCCTGGGGATCCAGGGTGCCCATGTGGCCCACCTTCTTCTGGTGAAGGATTTTTCTGATTTCGTCCACCACATCGTGGGAGGTCATCCCACGGCGTTTGTTGACTAAAATTATTCCGGTTTTTTCACCCACGGAAACATCTCCTCTATTTTCTTGTAAACGGCCTCAAGGGCCTCCTCGGCAGGCAGGTCTATGTTAAACCCTGCGGCCTGGGGATGTCCACCCCCACCGTAGGCCTCCGCCAACCTCCCCACATCCGCCCTTCCCTTGGAGCGGAGACTCACCCTAAACCCCCTTTCCATCTCCTTGAAAATCATGGCTATCTCCACCTCCTCCACGGACCTGAGAATGTTCATGACGGTCTCGGTTTCCACATCGTGGAGACTGAGATTCAACTCCTGGAGAAACCTTCTCAGGAGAAACACCGTTACGATCCTTCCCGAGGGGTGAAACCTCAGGGTGGAAAGCATCTTCTGCAAAAGGTATATCTCCTCCCTGCGGTGGCTTTCCAGGATTATCCTGCTTATCCGAGCGGGATCCGCCCCGGCCTGGACCAGAAAGGAGGCGTATTTGAGAGATAGGGCGCTGGTGTTGGAAAATCTGAAGCCTCCGGTGTCCGAGAATATGGCGGCGTAAAGGCAGGTGGCCACCTTATCGTCAATGGGAAAATTGTACTCCATCAGGAGTTCAAAGATCATTTCCCCCACGGAGGAACGGTGGGGCTCTATCCAGTTCAGGTCGGCAAATTCCTCCGAGGTCCTGTGGTGGTCAATGTGGATGGAAAATTTGCCCTTGCGGCTTTGCCCGCTTCTTTCCAGGGCCGAAGTTTCCACGAAGACCACGCAGTCAAAATCCGGAGGAATTTCCCCGGATTTTATCTCATGGGCCCCGGGGAGTTTTTTCAAAAAATAAGGGGTGGGGTCCATGTTGTAAATTTCGGCCCTCTTTCCAGCGAGACGGAGGGAATGCATGAGCCCCAGGGCAGAGCCTATGCAGTCACCATCAGGGCGAAGATGACAGGTGATGGCAACGCTGGAGCACTCCTTAAGTCTCCTGGCTATCTCCTTTTTCTTCCCTGAGTTTTCTGAGGATCTCATCAACCCGTTTTGCCCTCTCCTCTTCTTCGTCCTTGAAAAAACTTAGTCTGGGAGTATATCTCAAATTAAGGTTGGTTGCAAGTAATCTCCTGAGATAGCCCGTCCTCGCCCGGAGAACCTCCAGGACCTTATCCACATCCTCCAGGGCGGTTATGTAAACCCTGGCTGAAGAAAGGTCCCGGGAAAGAACCACCCTGGTTACCGAAACTACGCTGTCAGAAAGGTCGTATATGGTCTGAATGTCCCCGGCCAATTGCTCCAGAAGGAGTTTTTCCAGCCTTTCCTTCCTCCTATCCTTCACAGGTACTCCACCTCCTGTTTCAATATTTGAGCGTCCAGAAAGGAGGCGTCCTTCAGAACCCTTTCAAAGGTGTTTTCCAGGGCCGACCTTTCCGATGCAATGGAAACGAGGCCCAGGCCCACCCTTTGCCAGAGACCTTGAAAGTCCACCTCCGCCACGGCCACATTGTAATGATTTCTAACCCTGTTCTTGAAACTGGTGATGAACTTCCTCTTTTCCTTCAAGGAGTGGCTCCAGGGAATGTAGAACTCTATGTAAAGGTAACCTATCACCATGGTCCAATGCTACACCTGCCTTCTCTCGTAAACTTCTATAATGTCGCCCTTCTTCACATCGTTGAAACTTTCAAGTCTGATCCCGCACTCGCTTCCCATCCTCACCTCCTCCACATCGTCCTTGTAGTGCTTGAGGGAGGCTATTTTCCCGTCAAACAGAACTTCTCCATCCCTTATGAGCCTGGCCCGGAGGTCCTTCCGGACCTTTCCTTCCACCACCACGCATCCTGCCACCACTCCCACCTTCGCAATCCGGAAGGTTTGCTTCACCTCGGCCCTTCCCACCACCGTCTCCTCTATCTTGGGCTTGAGCATTCCCTTGAGGGCCTTCTTGACATCCTCCAGGAGTTCGTAAATGACGCGATAGAGCCTTATCTGAACATTTTCCGCCGCCGCAGAGGCCAGGGCCTTTTTCTCCGCTTTGACATTGAAACCTATTATTATGGCCTTGGAGGCAGAAGCCAGGAGAACATCGCTTTCGCTCACCGGCCCCGTGGCCGCATGGAGTATTCTGACCTTAACCTCCTCGGTGGAAAGTTTCTCCAGGGAATCCCGGATAGCCTCCAGGGAGCCTATGACATCGGCTTTAAGGATTATGAGAAGTTCCTTTTCCTCCTCCCCCTCCAGTTCCTTCAGCAGGTCTTCCAGGGTTATCTTCCTTTCCACCCGCCGGGCCCCGGTCTTCAACCTCTCCTTCCGTATTTCAACTATTTCCTTGGCTTTATCCACATCGTGGACCACATACAACCGATCCCCCTCCTGGGGAACTTCCTCAAAGCCCAGGATCTCCACCGGATCCGAAGGACCGGCTTCCTTAATGGGTTTGCCGAATTCGTCAAAAAGCCCCCGGACTTTCCCCCAGGTGAGACCGGCAACAAAGGCCTCCCGGGGCTTCAATACGCCCTTTTGTATTATGGCCTTAACGGTGGGTCCCTTTCTGGGGTCCAGTTTTGCCACCAGGATGGTGCCCTGGGCGGGAACATCAATCGGGGCCTTGAGTTCCAGCATTTCCCCTACCAGAACTATCATTTCCAGAAGTTCGTCCACTCCCTTCCCGGTTTTTGCCGATATTTCCACCGCCACGGTATCCCCTCCCCACTCCTCCACCAGGACGCCGTGCTCCGCCAGTTGCTGTTTTACCTTCATGGGGTCTGCTTCGGGCTTGTCAATCTTGTTGATGGCCACTATCATCTGAACTCCGGCGGCCTTGGCGTGGTTTATGGCCTCCACGGTCTGGGGCATGACCCCGTCGTCGGCGGCCACCACCAGGACCACTATATCCGTGACCTGGGCTCCCCGGGCTCTGAGTTTGGTGAAGGCCTCGTGTCCGGGGGTGTCTATGAAGGTAATCCATTTATCCCCCACCTTCACCTTGTAAGCCCCTATGTGCTGGGTAATTCCCCCGGCCTCCCTTTCCGCCACCCGGGTTCTCCTTATGTAATCCAGAAGGGTGGTTTTCCCGTGGTCCACATGCCCCATGACCGTGACGATGGGGGCCCTGTCCACGAACTTAGTGCCCTTCCCGTGGAGTTCCTCCAGACTCTCCTCAAAGGTTTTAAACTCTATGCTGACATGAAGTATCCTACCGATTTCCTGGGCCAGGGTGGCGTCTATCTTGGTGTTGGAAGAAACGAGGAGGCCTCCTTCCCGAAGTTTCTCCTCCACCTGAGAGACTTTAACGCCCAGTTTTTCCGCCAGGTCCTTAAGGGTATCGCCCTCCACCACGGTGGCGCTTTCGGGAAACTTAACCTCCTCCTTCTTCTTCTTTATCATCTCAAATCTTCGGGAACTTATCTTCTTGTGGTCCACCCGGCCCTTTTTGGGATGGGGTGGCCTTCTTGAAGGGGGACTCTGGCGGGGCCTGGGCTTAGGTCTGGGAGGTGAAGGCCTTGAGGGAGGCTTTTCCTCCTTCTTCTCCTTCTTCTCCTTCTTCTCTTCCTTCTTCGCCTCCTTCTTAGTTTCCTTTTTTATCTCTTTTTTAACCTCTTTTTTCGCTTCCTTTGCCTCGGCCTTTTCCTTCTTTTCCTTCTTTTCAACCCTGGGGGCAGGTCTTTTTCCGGTTTTTTTGTACTCCTCAATCCTCTCCTTTATCCTTATAAGTTCCTCCTCGTTTATGGTGCTGCTGGCGCTCTTTACTTCTATACCTATGTCCCTGAGCAGATCTATAACCAACTTGCTTTCCAGGCCAAACTCCTTGGCAACTTGATATATTCTGAACTTGGCCATGCTACCTCCTTAGCGTATAGCCCCTTATATTCAATTCTTCTTTTATTCTCTCCAAAAACTTTCCCGTTATCCCCGGAAGTTCCTTGAGTTCCTTCTCAGATAGGTTCTGAAGTTGTTCCCAGGTCAGTATGTTTTTTCTCTTCAGGGCCAGGGCCAGAGGCTTGGGAAATTCTGCAAAGGGCAGGCTTTCGTCCACTTCCTTGAGTATTTCCTCCCTCCTTTCGCTTTCGGTCTTCAGGATTATTCTCCAGCGGGTAAGCCTGGAGGCCAACCTTATGTTGGTTCCCTTCCTGCCCACGGCCACGGAATAATTGTCGTCTGGGACTATTACCTCCGCCACCATCCCCTCCGGGTCCAGGATTCTGACTTCACTTACCCTGGCGGGGCTCATGGCGTTGGCTATGAATTTCTCCGGCTCCTCGTTCCAGAGGATCACATCTATCCTCTCCCCGGAAAGTTCCTTGGTCACTGCCAGGACCCTGTTTCCCTTCATCCCAATACAGGAACCCAGGGGGTCTATGGCGGGATCCTCCGAATACACCGCTATTTTAGTTCTTATTCCGGGTTCTCTAACTATCCCCTTTATCTCTATTTTTCCCTCGGCCAACTCGGGGATCTCCCTCTCCAGGAGCCTTACCACCAGTTCAGGCCTGCTCCTGGAAAGAATGAGTTGAACGGGCCTGGCGTAACGGTGGACTTTAAGAAGGAGGGCCTTTATTTCCCTGCCGGGCCTGTAAACATCCCCGTGGACCTGCTCCTTTCTCGGGAGCAAGGCCTCATCCCTCCCTATGAAAAGGTAAACATCACCGTCGCTTATCCTGTGAACCCGGGCCGTCACCACCTGACCCTCCAGGTCCTTGTACCTATTGAAAACCCGGTCTTCTTCTGCTTCTTTAACCCTGGAGAAAAGGACATTTTTGGCCGCCTGGGCCGCAATCCTTCCCAGGGTCTGCGGAGGAAGGGTAAGTTCTACCTCATCCCCCTCCTTTATGTCCTCGCTGAAGAGTTTTCTGGCCTTCTCTATGTGTATTTCCTTGGTGGGGTCCTGAACCCGGGAAACCACCTTCTTCCTCACGATAACCTTAACTTCCCCGCTTTCCCTGTCAAAAAACACCTCTATCTTCTCTCCTTCCCCAAAATATTTCCTGGAGGCGGTCCTCACCGCATCCTCTATGGCTTTGATTAGATAGTCCTCGTCTATTCCCTTCTCTTTAGACAGGGCTTCCAGCGCTTTTAAAATCCTTTCTTTTTCCATAAGGAAAGATTATATCAGAAACTCCTCTAATTTGTTAAAATAAACCAGTATGAGGGTTTTATGCTGCATCATCATAGCCGTTCTTCTGGCTCTGGACATCTATCTTTTGCTCATGTTTCTGAGGGCAAGGAAGTTTTTTCAGAGGCAGATTGAGATTCTCAAGATCCGGGGAACCCTGCCCAAGGAGTTCCGGGACAAAAGGGCCTTTCCCAGGGTTCCGGGCTTTACCGATAAGCCCATAATCGTCAGGTTTCTTGAAGAACCTCTTAAGGACTTTGAAGCAGTGGTGGACAACATTTCCAACGGAGGGGTGGCCCTGCTCCCCAAATTTCCCATCTCAAAAATTCGTCTGGATCAGGTGGTGGGTCCCCTGGAATTAATATTCCCCGACGGGACCTACACCGTAAGTTCCGCTAAAGTGGTAAGAATAGCCCATCTGGGAAACGACAAAATCGTCGCTCTCAAATGGCTGAACCTTCCCCACGAAACCAGAAAGAGAATCCAGAGGCACATTGACGAATACTTTGCCAGGCACTCCTGAGCCGCCCTGGATGTCCATCCGCCTTTAGAGCCAGAAGAAAAACACGGGTTTTCCCGGAAGAGAAAGGGGAGTTCTGTCCGAAGAAGTTTACCTGAAACCATCCCGAAAGAAGACGGGTTTCTGTTAGAATATTCCTATGAAGGAAATGTTGAAAAAAATCGGTCCCTTCAAATGGGAAATACCCAGACACGGAAAGATGAGGGTCCCTGGAATAGTTTACGGGTCGGAGGAGATAATAAAGGATGTGGAGGATGGGGCCCTTCAGCAGGTAGCCAACGCCGCCACCCTGCCGGGGGTGGTAAAGGCTTCCATGGCCATGCCCGACATCCACTACGGCTACGGACTTCCCATAGGAGGGGTCATTGCCACCGACTGGAACGAGGGCATAGTATCCCCCGGAGGGGTGGGCTTTGACATAAATTGCGGAGTGAGACTCATAAGAAGCAACCTAACCCTGAAGGACCTGGAGGGGAAGAAGGAAAAATTGCTCAACGCCCTTTTCAGAAAAATCCCCACCGGCGTGGGTTCCACGGGAAAACTCAAATTATCCCCCGCTGAACTCAGGGAGGTCCTGGCCGAAGGTTCCCACTGGGCCGTAAGGAAGGGCTTTGGAAGAAAAGAGGACCTGGAAAACACCGAAAGTCAGGGCCGACTCCCCTGGGCCAATCCCCTGGAGGTTTCCACCAGGGCCCTGGAGCGGGGGAAAAACCAACTGGGAACCCTGGGTTCAGGGAATCACTTTGCCGAAGTTCAGGTGGTGGAGGAGATATACGACGAAAAAACCGCCGGGGAATTTGGTCTGGAAGCGGGAAGCATAACTCTGATGATCCACACCGGTTCCCGGGGACTGGGCCATCAGGTGGCCACGGATTTTCTGGTGGTCATGGAAAGGGCCCTGGCCAGATACAAAATCTGGCTCCCGGACAAACAACTCGCATGCGCTCCGGTTCAGTCCAGAGAAGGGGAAAGATACCTGGGGGCCATGGCCTCGGCAGCCAACTTCGCCTGGGCCAACCGTCAGATAATAATGCACTGGGCCCGGGAGGCCTTCCGGGAAGTTCTGGGACTCACCTACGAGGACCTGGGCCTGGAATTGATTTACGACCACGCCCACAACATAGTAAAAAAGGAAGAGCATCTGGTGGACGGCAGGAAGTTAACCCTGGCCGTCCACCGCAAGGGCGCCACCAGGGCCTTTCCGCCGGAACATCCAGAGTTGCCCGTCCGGTACAGAAAAACAGGTCAGCCTGTGATAATCCCCGGAGACATGGGCAGGTATTCGTACCTCCTGGTGGGAACCCCCCGGGCCATGGAGGAAACCTTCGGCTCCTCCTGTCACGGGGCCGGAAGGGTTATGAGCAGGCACAGGGCTATAAAGGCCGCCCGGGGACGCTCCATTGAAAGGGAGTTGAGAAACGAGGGTATCCTGGTGAAATCCGCCAGCAGAAGAACCGTCATGGAAGAAATGCCCGAGGCCTACAAGGATGTATCGCTGGTGGTGGAATCTATAGAAGGGGCCGGCATCTCCCGAAAGGTAGCCAGGATGAGGCCCCTTCTTGTAATTAAAGGTTAACGGACATAGCGGAAGAACATCCAGGGGCTCTTGGGACCGGGCCTTCCCTGGGCATCCACAGCCCACACCCGCCATTTTCCAGGCTGGGCTCCCACGAAATTGAAGGTATAGGTGGTGTTTCTTATTCCCTCTACCCTCTTCCAGAGAACGGCCCGGCAGGTCTCTATTCTTCTCATGGGTCCGCAGGGTTCAATGTAGTATATTTCCACGGTGTAGGAGGCCGCTCCGGGCACCGGACGCCAGCGGAGGGTGGTGGTCCTGGGAAAATGGGTAAAAACCTTCCCGTTGGGAGGGAATATGGGCTCTGGAGCCTGGGTTATCCTGTGGGGTTGAATGGAAGCGGCCCTCTTCATGATATAGGAAAGGGCTGCATTTTTGTTCTCATCGGAAGGATATCTGGAAAGGATCTTAAGTTTGAGACGCTCTCCAGCGGGACGGTTTATTATGAAGTATTTTTCAGAATCCCTGAACCGATATATCACCAGGAGGGCCTTGAAATGCCTGGCAGGGTCCCGACGGGGATTGGCTCCGAAGGCATACGCCTCCTTTTCACCGAAGGCGCAGTCCGTGGGATGACACTTTCCCCAGGCCTTAACATAAACCCTTCCTCTTCTGGAGGTTATAACCAATTTGGTGATCCCCCGGGTATTGGGGTTCACATTCACCCAGGTTCCCATGACATCTTCAATTCCCGGGAAGTTGTAGGCTGCCAGTTGAAAAATCCCGAAAAACATGCCGAAGGCTAAAGCCAAGAGTTTTCTCATACTTCCTCCTCTTAAATTTTTAACTGACTAAATTCTAAGGGTTTTCCATCACCCTGTCAAAATTGAGGGTAAAGCCGTCGTAGGCTGCCCTTATTTCCACCCCGGTTCTGGCGGATAGTTCTTCCGCCACTTCCCAGGGCTTCGCCCGGAGCATGCCCATGCCGAAATGAGTCATTATTAAAAGTTCCGGCCTCAGACTCAAGGCCAGGGCCTCCACATTCTCCACGCAAAGGTGTTTTATCTTAGGATTGCACTCTCTTAACACGGTGTTTACCACCAGGTGGGTGCAGTCGGAATAACAGGACTTAAGGTCCTCAAAAAAGGCGGTGTCCACCAGGAAGCACATCTTTCCGCCCTCAAAGGGAATTTTTATCCCATAGGTTTCCACCCCGTGACGATGAGGACACGAAGTTTCAACCTTAACACCTCCTATTTCGTGGACCCCTTCCGGTTCCATCCTGAGCACTTCCACAGCCCCAAGGAGATACCTGAAAACCACACGGTCCTCCCCCTCCACCGCCTCCGAAGGCGCCAGCAGTACTCCTCTTTTCCTCTTGGCCCCCTCGGTGACGGCATCCAGAAGGGCGTTTACATCTCCGCTGTGGTCCAGGTGGATGTGGGAAAGTATCACCGCATCAAGTTTAGAAGGGGCCAGCCTGGGCCTTGATTTAGCCATGCGAACCAGGGTCCCAGGTCCTGGATCCAGAACCATTTTTTTCCCGCCTTCTTCAAGGTAAATCCCGGCAGAGGAACGGAGTTGCGTGGCCATAACATACCTGGCCCCCGCCGTTCCCAAAAATTTGACCTTCATTTCAGAACATCCGCCTCCATAAATATCTTTCTCACCTCGGGATATTTTTTCCTTATCTCCTCCTCGGCCCTGTCTATGGCCCGACTCACCGTATCCATGGTGGCGGTGGGGGAAAATCCCAACTTTCCCACCAACAGGATGTAGTCGTCCCCCAGAACCATGGACTTCAGGTATATCACCCTCTCCACCCCGGGCTGGGACTCAAAGGCCTTCCAGGCAAACTCCATAACCTCCCGGGGAGCCGATTCCCCCACTATAAGGGAATGCATCTCGTTGCCCAGGAAAATGGCAACCCCCACCAGAAGAAGACCTATGAGCAGGGAACCCATCCCGTCAAAAACCGGGTTGGAGGTGAAGTGGGCCAGGAGAATGGCCACCAGGGCAAAAACGAGACCCAGGAGGGCGGCCAGGTCCTCCAGGTAAACCACCACCAGTTCCGTTCTGGTGGTTTTCTTGAGAAAACTCATCGTAGGCTGGTTTCCCTTTTCCCTCAATATGGCCTTCCTGGCCTTCATGAAGGAAAACCCCTCCGCCGCCATGGCGAAGAGGAGGAGTCCCACGGCCAGGGCGGGGTTTTCTATGGGATGGGGATGAAGGATTTTTTTGATCCCCTCTATGATGGAATAAAGACCTCCCAGGGCGAACAGTTGAACTGCCACCAGGAAGGCCCAGAAGAATTTTTCCCTGCTGTAGCCGAAGGAATGGAGTTCGTCTTCGGGTTTGGCACTCCTCTTCAATCCCACCAGAAGGAGAATTTGATTGCCGGTATCCGCCGCCGAATGTATGGCCTCCGAAAGCATGGAGGCAGACCTGGTGAAAAAATAAACCACCAGTTTTGAAAGGGCTATGGCCAGGTTGGCGGCCAGGGCAAAAAAGACCACCTTTTTTCCTTCGTGTCTCATGGTGTAATTATACTTTACTCCCAGTCGTGGGGATGGAAATGGCGGTGAACCATCCCTCCGTGCCGATGACGGTGGGTGTGGAGGAGGTTTGCCTCCAGGAGGAGTTTCTCCCGGGAAAACAGGTCCTCAAAATCCCCGTCGTAAATTACCCTGTGGTCCTCGGAAAGGAGAATAGCCCTCTCCCCCAGTTCTGGAGCCAGACTCAGGTTCTGGGTGGCCACCACGGTGGTGGCCCGGTAATCCCACAGGAGGTCTATTATTTCCCCGGTGCTCCTGGGATCAAGGTTGGAAAGGGGCTCGTCCAGGAGTAAAACCTCGGGCTCCACCACCAGAATGGAAGCCAGGGCTACCTTTTTCTTCTCCCCTATGCTCAGTTCCGCCGGAGACCTCCTGAAAAACGGTAAAATTCCCAGTTTTTTTCCCCATTTTTTCACACGATCCTCCACATCCTCCAGGCCCAGTTGCCGGGGACCAAAGGCTATCTCGTCCTCCACCGTGGGGTTAAACAACATCACCTCCACATCCTGGAATAGAAGGGCCACGGCCCTGCGGAATTCCCCTTCCATTTTTTTCAAACTCCGGGGGGTCAAATCTCTCCCCTTCCAAAGAACCCGCCCTTTCTTCGGGAAAATCAGCCCGTCCATCATCTTCAATAGGGTGGACTTCCCGCATCCGTTTCCCCCCATGAGCACCACCCTCTCGCCTTTCCTCACCTCCAGGTCTATCCCTTGAAGCACATACTCCTTTCCGTAGGAAAACCAAACCCCTTCAATCTTAAACATAAAACCCCCTGGACCTCAGAGCCCGGGCCATTTCCGCAGATCTCCTCTCGGAAAGTTTGTAAAAATACCCGAACACCGCCCCGGCATAGGGAAAGAAGGCCTTGCCCAATCTCCTTTTCAGGGTCCTTGAGCGAAGGGCCTGGAAGAAGGAAGCGTAGGTTCTCTTGTAAGAGGAAAACTGAGCGTAGGCCAGGGAAAAAAGGGCCCTAAGTTCCCTGGAAAAGGAAAGGGCCTTCAGGGGGTTCACCAGGGAAAAAAAGGCCGCCGAGGAAAAGGCCATGGCAAGGGCCCTCAAATTGAACATCAGAATCCACCGTCCCGGTGAAACCCCGCGGGGATGAAAAAATAGGTACGGAACGGAAATGACCAAGAGAAGGGCAAACAAAAGAAGCATCCTCCTCCACTTTACGAAGGGCAGCGAAATCAATATCACCGGAGCGAAGATGCGCCAATCGCCGGTAAAGGAAAGAAGGAAAAGGAAGACCAGGAAGGCCAGAAACATCAAACTTTCCCTCACTTCCTGAGCCTCCCCATGAGGTAAATTGAAAGAAAAACCGCCCCGGCCCCCAGAAGTGCGGAAACAAGATAAGAGGGAAGATCTCCTGCGTGGGGGAGAGAATAATCGGATAAGGGGGCTTTCCACAGTCCGTAGATCTTTTCAAGTCCCGCCGGGACGAAGCCCAGCATTTTCTTCAACTCCTCCAGCCCCCATTCTCCCCAGGCTTCCCCACCCAGAAGGCCCAGGGGAACCATGAGCAAAAAGATCAAGAGGAGTTTAATTTCCCTTTTCATCCTTCATCAAATAACTCAACACGGCCAAATTGAAAATCCCCTCCAGGGGGCCGAAGAAAATCAGGGAGGGTACCCCCATGGCGGCCAGGGTGGTTTTTAATCCGTAGGGAAAATAAAGGGGTTCCCCGCCGTGGGAAAAAAACAAGGGTTGGATTCCGAGGATCAGGGAAGCCGCCAGGGCCGAAGAAACCAGGGAAAGATAACCGCTGAGAAAATACCCGGCATACCTCCACCTCCCGAAAAGTTTCCACACTCCAAATCCCACGAAGGCAGGCACTATTCCCATGGTTATGAGGTTCGCCCCGTAGGTGGTTATCCCACCGTCTCCGAAAAGAACGGCCTGAATGGCGAGAACCACCGAAAGGGAAGAGATCGCCTCCCACGGTCCGAAAACCACCGCCAGCAGGGAAGTTCCCAGGGCATGCCCTGAGGTCCCACCGGGGATGGGAATATTTATCATCATCGCTAAGAAGGACAGAGCGGAAAGGGCCGCCAATTTGGCCAGGGATTCTTCCCTCAGAACCTTCTTAATTCCCCGGTAGAGGAAGGGCAGAGCCACCCCGTAGGAGGCCACGCAGGTCTGGGGAGAAAGAAAACCGTCCGGAATGTGCATGCAGTAAAAATTTTAGACCCTGACCCCGGGACGGTCAAGTGGAGATGCCCCCTGATGCCCTTGCTTGGATTTCAGGGATTTTTTGTTAATATTTTTTCATGGAAAAACTGGAACTCATCAGAAAAGGCAAAGTAAGGGATATTTATCGGTATTCTAAGGGCAAACTCATACTCCTGGCCACCGACAGAATCTCCGCCTTTGACTTCGTTCTCCCCACGGAAATTCCGGACAAGGGGAAAATTCTGACCAAAATGTCCGTCCTCTGGTTCAAGTTCTTCCCGGAGGTGCCCAATCACCTGATAGAGTGGAGATACGAAAGGGTGGAGGGCCTACCCGAAAACTTCAAGGACAGGTTCATGCTGGTAAAGGAGACCCGACCAATCCCCGTGGAGTTCATAGTCAGGGGTTACCTTGCGGGCAGCGGATGGAAGGAATACAAAAAGACGGGAAAACTGTTCGGTCAGGATGTGGGGGAAGGCCTCAGGGAAAGCGAAAAACTCCCCCATCCCATATTTACCCCCACCACCAAGGCCGAAGAGGGCCACGACATGCCCATCACCTTAGAGCAGTACAGAAGCATAGTGGGCCCCCACGCGGACTACCTCATGGAAACCTCCATTTCCATTTATAAAAAGGCCCACGATTACGCCCTGGAAAGGGGAATAATCATTGCGGATACCAAATTTGAGTTCGGGCTTCTGGACGGCAAACCCATACTCATAGATGAACTCCTTACCCCGGATTCTTCCAGGTTCTGGCCCGCCGAGGAATACGAGCCCGGAAGGTCCCAGCGCAGTTTTGACAAGCAGTATGTGAGGGACTACCTTCTGAGCACCGATTGGGACAGAAAATCCACTCCTCCTCCCCTGCCCCCGGAGGTGGTTAGGAAAACCCAGGAAAAATACCGGGAGGCCCTCAGGAGACTCTTCGGTGAGGAAGGTTGACCTCCACATCCACTCAAAATACAGTTCCGACGGAGAACTCTCCCCCGGGGACATAGCCGCAAAACTGGCCCGGTTGAACTACGCCGCCCTTTCCATTACCGACCACGACTCCATGGGGGCGTATCCAGAAATAGAGGAAGAGGGAAAAAAACTGGGGCTGGAGGTTATCCCCGGCGTGGAAATCACCACGGGATACAGGGGAAGGGAAACTCACCTACTGGGATATTTTCTTTCCCCTGAAGTGGCCCCCCTCGTTCTAAATCCCGTACTCCAGAGCCGCCTGGAACTCACCCGGAAAAGGGTAGAAAAACTGAAGAGACTGGGATTCAACATTGAAATGGAGGAGGTCCTCCGCCGGTCCAGCCCCTCCCCTCCCACGGCCCCGATAATCATAGAAATTCTCATGGAGAGGCACCCTGAGAAATTTGAGGGGATGGAAGACCCCATAAGGGAATTTTACAGGGCCTATTTTCTTCCCCCGGGTCCCGCCTATGTGGAAAGGGTTTATGTTCCCATAGAGACCATGGTGGAAAAACTCCGGCAAAGGGGCGCTGTGCCGGTGCTGGCCCACCCCGGGGCTTATTTTCCCCTGGAAGAGGAGGACATAAAATACTTGAAAAAGGAAGGACTCCAGGGAATTGAAGTGAAAAACACATACCACAGTCCGGAGCAGGAGTACTTTTACAGGGAATTGGCGAAAAAATACTCCCTGGTTCCCACCTGTGGGAGCGATTTTCACGGCAGTCGGAAGCCGGAGGTTCACCTGGGGGATGTGGCCTGTGATTATCGCGTGGTGGAGGAGTTAAAATTAAGGAGGGGGGTAAGCGGTGAATTTTGATGCCTTGTTTTTGTTCCTCACAGCGGTGGCTTTCCTCTACGGTTTCATGAGGGGCTTTCTCCGCCAGGTTCTTTCCCTGGCAGGCCTTCTGGCCGCCTTCTACGCCGCCCTCAACCACTCTGGAAAGGCGGAGTCCCTGCTGTCCTCCCAAATCAGAAACCCTCACCTTCTCAAGATAGCCGGAATGGTCCTCACCTTTATAGCGGTTTACCTGGCCTTTGCCCTGGTCTCCGTTATCCTCTCCTTCCTCATAAAAGGAGCCATCGGTCTGGCGGACCGGTTGCTGGGTGGAGCCTTCGCCGTCCTTAAGGCCTTCGTGCTTCTCCTGGCCCTTTCCCTGCTGATGGTTTCCTTTGACAGCACCAGGAACTTCGTCCTCAGTTCCAGAACAGGACCCCACATGGTCTACCTGGGAAGCAAACTTTTTGCCCGGGGGAAAAACTTTCTGGAGGGAAAATGGAACTCCGCCACAAACTGGAAGAAGAAATAAGGTTTCTGATATCCTCCGGAATCACCCTGAGGGAATTCCTGGAGGAGGTGGAGAAAATAGCCATCACCGAAGCCCTGAAACTTTCCCGGGGCAGGTTGAACCGGGCAGCGGAAATCCTCGGAATACACAGAAACACCCTTTCCCAAAAGATTCGCAAATACAAAATCAAAAGAAAATAAGCAAAAAACACAAAAAAATCAAAAAAATAAATAAAATGTAGTCATATTCTGGGATATTCTCGCTTGAGTTAATATATGTCATTTTTGGTATAATTAAAACGCAAAAAATGACAACAAAGGAGGTGAGGAATGAAATTGAAACCGTTACACGATAGGGTAATCCTCAAGAGGATTGAGGAAGAAGAGGTTAAAAAGGGAGGGATCATAATCCCCGACACCGCCAAGGAAAAACCTCAGAAGGCTGAGGTCATAGCGGTGGGCGAGGGGAAGATACTGGAAAACGGCCAGAAAATTCCCCTTACCGTAAAACCCGGAGACACGGTTCTCATCGGCAAATACGCCGGAACCGAGGTTAAGATAGACGACGAGGAATTCGTCATCGTCCGCGAGGACGAAATCCTGGCAATAATTGAAAAATAAAGGAGGTGAGCCATGGCGAAGGACATTAGATTAGGAGATGAGGTATTTGAATACATCAGGAAAGGACTGGACAAACTGGCCAACACCGTAAAGGTTACCCTGGGTCCCAAGGGGAGGAATGTAATCATTGAGAGGAAGTTTGGAGCCCCCAATGTGACCAAGGACGGGGTTACCGTGGCCAAGGAGATAGACCTCAAGGACCCCTGGGAAAACATGGGGGCCCAGATGGTCAAGGAAGTGGCCACCAAAACCTCTGATGTGGCCGGTGACGGGACCACCACCGCCACGGTGCTGGCCCAGTCCATCTTCCACGAGGGACTCCGCTACATAGTGGCCGGAGCCAACCCCACCCTGGTAAAGAGGGGAATTGATAAAACCGTGGAAAAGGCCGTGGAAGCCCTGAAGGGATTTTCCAGGGAAGTCAAAGAGGACGAGATAGCATATGTGGCCGCCATTTCCGCCAACAACGACATGGAAATCGGCGAAATCATCGCCGAGGCCATGAAGAAGGTGGGCAAGGACGGCGTCATAACCGTGGAGGAAGGAAAATCCAACAAGATTGAGATGGAAGTTGTGGAGGGAATGCAGTTTGACCGGGGATACCTTTCCCCCTACTTCGTAACCGACCCTGAAAGGATGGAGGCCGTCTTAGAGAATCCCTACATCCTCATCCACGAAAAGAAAATATCCTCCATCCGGGAGTTCCTTCCCCTGCTGGAACAGGTAGCCAAGACCGGAAGACCCCTTCTGGTCATAGCCGAGGATGTAGAAGGCGAAGCCCTGGCCACTCTGGTGGTTAACAAAATCAAGGGGATCTTCACCTCCTGCGCCGTTAAGGCACCGGGATTTGGAGAAAGGCGGAAGGCCATGCTTCAGGACATCGCCATCCTCACCGGAGGCAAGGTGGTGTCCGAAGACCTGGGCGTGAAACTGGACAAGATAGACCTTAGTTGGCTGGGACAGGCCGAAAAGGTGGTGGTGGACAAGGAGACCACCACTATAATCGGCGGAAAGGGAAAGGAAGAGGACATCAAGGCCAGGATTGAGCAGATCCGCCGGGAGATTGAGGAAACCACCTCCGACTACGACCGGGAAAAACTCCAAGAAAGGCTGGCTAAACTGGTGGGAGGCGTGGCCGTCATCAAGGTAGGAGCCTCCACCGAGCCCGAAATGAAGGAGAAGAAGGCCAGGGTGGAAGACGCCATGCACGCCACCAAGGCAGCCGTGGAGGAAGGGATTGTTCCCGGAGGTGGAGTGGCCTACCTCAGGATGCTCAAAAAGATCAAGGACTTCAAACTGGAGGGCGACGAAAACCTGGGTGCCGAAATCATAAAGAAGGTTCTCAGGGTTCCTGCCCAGCAGATAGCCGAAAACGCCGGCTACGAAGGCTCCGTCATAGTGGAAAAAATCCTGGAAAACGACAATCCCAACTTCGGATTCAACGCCCTCAAGGGCGAGTTTGAGGACCTCATAAAGGCCGGGGTCATTGACCCTGCCAAGGTCACCAGAATCGCCCTGGAAAACGCCGCTTCCGTGGCAGGACTTCTCCTCATGACCAACGCCCTGGTGGCGGAAATTCCGGAGAAGGAGGAGAAGACCCCGGGAGCAGGCATGGACATGTACTAAAGAAAATCGGGTAAATTTTACCCGCTAAATTTCAAGGGGAGGCTTCGGCCTCCCCTTTTTTATTTGAAAAGAAAAACTGGCACGGTTCTTGCTTCCTTTTAAAGGAATTTTCAGAAGACAGAAGGAGGCTAAAAATGCTTAAAAGGGCCTTTGTGATATTATTCCTCCTGGGAATCCTTCTCCCGCTGACGGGAGCCAGCGAAACGCCCACCGACGATAGAGTGTTCTTCACCATGCACGCCAAGCCTAACCTGCTCTTTATCCTTGACAACTCAGGTTCCATGAGAACCCGGGATGTCCCTGCCACCTGCACGGATTTTGAAACCTACACCACCAGCGACGGCTATGCCACCTATACCTTCGGATGCAGACACGATGTGACCAGGAGGCGTGAAGCCGCCAAGAGGGCCTTCATTGAACTCTCCGACGAGTTCAGAAACGACCTCAACATAGGCTTGATGGACTTTCTCTACATGGCGGGAAGCGGAGGAAAGGTGGAATACCCCATCTCCGACATATCCGACCCCGCATACTGCAGCGGGTCTGGATGCACGGATACCCGCCACTCCCTGTGGGACACCGTTTACAACATGAGCTTTGACACATGGACCCCCCTGGCGGAAACCCTGGATACGGCCTACTGGTATTTCAAAAACCGGGAAGGAGGACTTCCATTCCCTTCCGGCCGCTGCGTAAGGGAAGAGGACAAATGCACCCACTCCCCCATAAAATACTGGTGCCAGAAGAATTTTGTAATCCTCCTCACCGACGGAAGCCCCACCGCCGACAACTTCAACTGCGATAGTGGCCTCGGCTCCTCCGGTTATTACGAACCCAAAATACCTCCACTTCAGGGAGACTGGTGCCCCGGGGGTCCGGACCACTACGACATAGACGGTGACGCCAACACCAACGACAGAAAAAGCGACTGCTACGGCTACGGATGCTACAGCGACCTGCTCAACGATGTGGCATACTATGTCCACAACACGGACCTCAGGACCGACATGGAGGACATGCAGAACCTCACCGTTTACACGGTGGCCCTGAGGGGAGGAGATTCTGCCCTTCTCCAGAGCGCCGCCACCAACGGAGGCGGACTTTACTTCAACGCCCAGAACTACGACGAACTGGTGGAATCCCTGAGGCAGGCCATCCAGAGCATCCTGGAAAAGGCCCTCTCCTTTGCCCCCATATCTCCCCCCAAGAGAATATCCTCCACCGAAAGATACGGCTTCATAAGTTGGTTCCTTCCCAAGGGGAAAAGGAAAATATGGGAAGGACACCAGGAGGCCTACGAACTCAACGAAAACGGAGAGTTTTACCTTGACCCCGACGGACATCCCATCCACAGGCTATGGGACGCCGGGGAGGTCTGGACAAATTATCTGAAAAACAAAAACCTCAGCACCCGTTCTCAGAGAAGAAATGTTCTCAGGTCTTTCTTCACCTTCACCTACGCTAAGACCACGAACCTGGGGGACATAAAGGACGAAATTCCCTGGAAATACCTGAAAAAACTCTATAGAATTCCGTCCCCCTACAACGCGAAAAAGGAAAATGTTTACTCCATAAATTCCTCCCTCCTCGGATGCAAAATATCTCCTTCCGCCGACACCCTCGCCGTCCAGTGCGACACCTCCTCCTCAGAATACTGGGCCCATGGAGATGTATTCCACTCCAATGTGGTTCTCGTCTCCTCCCCCTTCCTATTCCTCAAATACCTTCCCGATTACGGAGCAAAATACGCCGAATTCTATGACGAGTGGAAGGACAGGACCCCCCTACTCTATTACGGAACCAACGATGGAACCCTCAGGGCCGTAACCGTGGAAGATTCGGATATAGGAGGACAGAACTATTCAGCAGGAATGACCGTAAGGGCCTTCGTTCCCACCAACACCCTCCCCACCCTCACCAGGACCGCCATAAACAACGCCTGGGACTATTTCGTGGACGGATTTATAACCGCCAAGGACATAAGGATAAACGACACCACCAAGCCCTTCAGTGAAAGGCCCTTCATGACCCTGCTTACCTTCGGTCTTCGTCAGGGAGGAAAGCGTTACTACGCCATGGATGTAACGGATCCCGACAAAAACCTGTCCGAAGACGATGCCGGCAACGGTTTCGGAAGGGTCCTGTGGGAGTTTCCCGCCATTCCGGAATTTCAGAAAATCAACTGTTCTAAATACTGGAGCGATGTGGGCGGTCCTTCCCTGGGCCAGGGAGGCCCCCCGTACTTCCAGGAAATATGTCTGCCTTCCCCCTACGGGAGATACTGGAAGGGGATATACTGGGTTCAGTTCATGGGACAGACCTGGGCCAGGCCCAAGGTGGGACTCATAGGGCTTGACAACGATAAAATATACGCCGTGGTGGTAACCGGTGGATACCCCTCCGACTACGAACCCAGCCAGTGGAATTCCACCGACCAGGGCGCCGGGCTCTTCATCCTGGACGCCTCCTCCGGGGATGTAATAAAGGCCTTCGTGAGGTCCGTCCCCACGGCCAAAGTGAGAAAAGGAAACCAATTTGTCTACATACACCCGCCTCAAGAACTTTACGAAGAAGTGCCCGGTCTGGGTGCAGTGGTGGCAACCCCCACCCTGGTGGACCTCAATTCCGACGGAATGGTGGACACCATTTATGTGGGAGACCTGAAGGGCAACATATGGAAGGTGGACATAAGCAGCCCTGACAAGGATAACTGGCACATGGGCAAATTGGCGGAATTGGGCGAAGACCAGCCCATATTCCAGAGGGTGGTGGTGGCCAACGATTCCTGCGGAAGGCGGTGGGTCTTCGCCGGCTCCGGCCGCAGGGACGAACCCTTGAACACCGACGAAACCTGGCACATGGTGGGAATCGTAGATCCCACAGGCCTCCCCTCCTCTCCCATATCCATGGGGGACCTCCAGGACATCTCCTCGGTCCTCACCGAAGTGAGCGATGTATTTGACGAAAACAACTCTCCCCCCACCACCACGCTAAGTTCTCAGGCGGGATGGAAGATAGCCTTTCCGGAATTCGGGGAAAAACTCTTTGACGATCCCATAGCCTTCGGAGACCTCTACTTCTCCACCTACACCCCCTCCCTCACCGGTATCACCGACCCATGTTCCTCCGGAGGAACCATGAGAACCTACAGGATAACCATACCCGGTTGCGGAGGGGATGTGGCGGCCACCAGACAGGAAGGACGGATCGGGGGCGGTGGAGTTTCTTCGCTGGGAGGCTACGAAATCTACATCACAGGGTCCTCTCCGGGTTCCAAGGAAATAATAGGGCAGAAGCAGTTGTCCCTTCCCTCCACCTTTGGACCCATATACTGGAGGTTAAAGCATGAAGAGTAAGGGATATTCCTTCCTTGAAATGCTCCTGATTATTTTAATCATAGGGGTGATAACCTTGATCGCCATCAATTCCCTGGGAAAGTCCAGGGTTAACTGGACCCTCAGAGGGGAGGTGAACAGACTGGTGAGCCTCATATACCAGGCCAAAGCCCTGGCCAGCAAGAACGAACACATAGTAAGAATAAGGTTTGACGACCCCTCGGATGTTCGCAAATACTGGCTGGAAGAAAACGACCCCGCCACCAACACCTTCGTTCAGGTTCTCAAAAATCCCGTGGAGGTCCCGGCCCAGGCAAAAATTTACTTAACCCCTGCCTACAACGAAATCTACTTCTACCCTGAGGGGAAAATCATGGCTTCCAACGGTGCGAGCCTCCAGATGGCCCTGATTGAAATTTTCGTGAGTTTGGCTTCCAACACCGACCACTACATCAAAATTCGCCTCTATCCGCTGGGGGCCCTTGAAACCGAAAGGCACTTCGTGTATTAGGAGGAACTGGCATGAAAAGACAAAAAGGGTTCATAATGCTGGAGGGCCTGGTGGGAGTTGCCATCCTGGGCCTGGTGGTCCTTTTCGTGATTTCCACCTTTGGAATGAGGCTTAACTTTGACAAAAGGAACGACATAAGGGCCAAGGCCTTTTACCTGGCAGAGCAGGGGATTGAAAGGGTAAGGGCCCATCCGGAGGGTATAAACACGGGCGAATTTCAAACCGAGGACTTTGGAACCATAGAGGGCTATCCCAGGTTCAAAAGGGAATACCGTTTCTCCCAGGTTTCCCTCCCTGCCCCCGGCTCCGTGACCGTGTGGGAGGTCAGGGTGGGAGTCATGTGGAGAAAGGACGCCTCCTCCACCCCCTGGAGGGCTCTGGAACTCGTTTCCTATGTGGTTCAGAAACAATAGGAGGAAGAGATGAAGGAAAAAGGAATGACCCTTGTGGAACTTCTGGTGGCCATGACCATTTTCGTTCTGGCAGGGATAGCCTTCACGGCGGTGCTGGTCTTCCATCAGAAGAGTTTCGTGAGACAGAACAAAAGAATACTGCTTAAGTCCCAGATGAGAACTGGCCTTCTTGAACTCACCGACAAAATCCTCTCCGCCGGCTCCGGGGTGGCCGTAGCGTGTAACCAATCCTACATGGGCTCCGGAACAGTCCAGGGACTTACCCAGGGCACCTGCTCCTTCCGGGGCATCATCCCCCTAAACACCCCCGACGATGCCGGAGGGAACGAAAACGGACCGGACGGAATAATCCTGGCCTACGGGAACACATCCACCATAACCAGGTTCGCCCCCAGTCAATCCTCCTGGACCCCGTCCACCTTCTCCCTGTCCCTGGAAAAATTCTACGACACCTCCAAGGTCCCCCCAACGGCCTTCTGGTATCCCGGGGACATAGGCATGGTGATGAGTTCCGATGGTTTTTATGTTTTTCAGGTCCAGCAGGTGGACAACACCACCCAGACCCTTTACCTGAGAGACACCCCGGTATACTATTCAGGGCTGTTAAACTTTAACCACTCAGGCACCATCTCCATAGCCTACAAGGACCTCCTCCCGGAGGTGGTGAACTACTCCTCTACCAAATACGGAAATTCCATAACCTACTTCCGGAACACATCGGTGGTAATAAAACTGGATTTCTTCGGCATTTACTTCATAGACAAAATAGGGGATGACTACTACCTGGTGGCCAGTTTTGACACCCAGGGAGCCGCCGACCCGTGTCAGAACGGCTATGCCCCACAAAGATGCGTGCCCCTGGCAAAAAACATCGTGGACCTACAACTGGAATACTATTACATAGACAAACCGTCTAACCCCACGGAGAAAAAGGTCCTGTGCTCCTCTGGGGAGGACATACCCAGCGATTACGATTTTGAAGAAACGCCCAATTTTAGAGACCTCTACGGCGCCATAATCAACAAGCAGACCACCGCCATAAGGATAAGCATGGCCGGCGTAACCGAAGAATTTACGAAGAAATATCAGGAACACAATTACCTGGAAATCCCGGCCCTGGGAGACCGGGGAGTTATCCAGTTAAGCGGGGAGCCCTGGGTTAACATGAAACTGGAGATTTCCAAAATCATAATCTCCCCGAGAAACATGTTTACAGTTTACTGAGGAGGAAGTCATGAGAGAAAAAGGAAGCATCCTTATATTCAGCCTCATAGCGGTGGCCGTCCTCGCCATCATAGGAATGGCGGGTCTCTTGATGAGCCAGAGGGAAATCGCCTCGGTGGTCTATGCGGAAAGGTCCTCCTCCGCCGTGCACATAGCCGACGCCGGAGCCAATTACTTCTACTCTGCCATAGCCGCAGATCCCCTGGCTGCCATGGGGGATTTCTCCAACCTGGAGGGCTACAGCCAGGACATCAACTTCACCCCGGAATTCTCCCACGGGATGAAGGGGAGGTTTTCCCTGCCCCAGACCCTCCCGGACGGGACTGACCTTACCGGAAGAAACCCCAGGATAATGGCGGAATTTATCCCACCCTTTCCTCCGGGAGTGGCCATGGGGGAAGGCATATACTTCCTGGCCATACAGTTCTATGTCCAGGGGGACCTGCTTACCAATTCCGGCGAGATAATTTCCTCAAAAATCGTTGACACCGCCAGTCTGGGAATGTTCTACGGGGAGTACTGATAAAATGAAGAAACTGTTAATAGCCCTGAGCATATCCGCCCTCCTGTGGGGCCAGAAGATCAACCAGGTGGCCCTAAAGCCGGCCAAGATAACCGTGAAAACCGATGTGAAGGCGGAGGTGGACCCACCCATCCCGCCGGAGGGTTATTCTTATTCCTACACCTGGTTCGTCAACGGCACTCCCATAAACATAAACTCCGTTTTCCTGCCCAGTTCCTATTTTAAAAAGGGGGACTTCATCTGGGTGGGGGTTAAACTGGTGGACAACGAAACCGGAAAGGTGGTGGATTACGCCGAAAGCCTCAGGGTGAGGGTCTCCGACATCCCTCCAGACATCGTCTCCTCTCCACCGTCGGCCAAGGGCCTTAAACCCGGAGACACCTATGTTTACGAGATAGTGGTTGAAGACGAAGACGATCCCCCGGAAGATGTGAAAATTACCCTCAAAAAAGCACCACCGGGAGCGGTGCTGGAGGGGAATGTCCTGCGCTGGAAACTCCCTAAAAAAACCGGGAAGTTTACCTTCGTCATAGAAGCCAGCGACCCCTCCGGAGGAAAGTGCACCCTTTCCTTTGAAATTTCCATCGGGAAGAAAAAGGTTTACCCCTCCGAAGGCTCCACCGAGGAATAAAGAACCCTGGCAGCCTCCGCCGGGCGGGAGAAAATAATTTCGGAGGAGGGAAGGGCCTTCCTCAATTCATCTTCCTTGCCCTTGAGAAGAAGGGCTATCACATAGCCTCCGAATCCCGCCCCCGTAAGCCTGGCTCCGTAAACATAGGGAAGGGAGGATATCCTCTCCACCAATTCGTCTATTTCGGGGAGGGAAACCTCAAACTCCTGGGAAAGGCTCCAGTGGGCCAGGGACATGACCTTCTCCACCATGCAAAGGTCTCCGGCCTGGAGAAACTCAACCAGGGCAAGAACCCGCTGGTTCTCGGAAATCACATGGACCGCCCTTTTAAAGGCCGTCTCGTCTATGTAATCCCTGGCGGCAAAAAGCATCTCTTCGTCCGCATCGCTTAGAGTCTCCACCCACGGAAAGGCCCTCTTGAGACCTTCAAGGGCCCTGAAGCACTCCTCCCTCCTCCGGTTGTATGGGGAAGAAGTAAGTTCCCTCCTTATGCCGGTATCCACCAGGGCAAGGACCAGGTTTCGGGGAAAGGGCACGAACTGATACTCCAGGGTCCTGGTGTTTAACAGCAAAAGGTGATCTGCCCGGGAAAGGGCTGAGGCAAACTGGTCCATGAGGCCGCACCTCACCCCCACAAATTCGCTTTCTGCCCTGTGGGCTATCTCAACCAAATTTAGCCTTCTCTTCCCCAGGGAAAAAACTTCGTTCACCGCCAGAGCAAAGGAAACCTCCAGGGAAGCGGAAGAACTCAGTCCCCCTCCCAAGGGAAGGTCGGAAAAAACCATAACCTCAAGGCCCCGGGGAGGCGCCCCGGAATACAGAAGACCCCCCCGGAGGTAATCGCCGAAGTTCTCCCTTCGGGGATACTCCCCGGCCATCCATTCGTCCTCCTCCTGAAGGTTCTCCGAATAGATCCTTATCCTATCGTCATCCCGCCGGGCCATCAGGATGTAGGTTCCCCTTTCTATGGCGGCGGGCAAAACCAGGCCCCCGTTGTAATCCGTATGCTCCCCGATAATGTTGACCCTTCCCGGGGCAAAACTCACCACCTCGGGTTCCCTTCCGAACCTTGCGGCGAATTTCCTTTTCAACCTATCAATCATTTTCCTCCACCATCTTCACGAAGGAAACTTCCCATCCCTCCTCAATTTTTGCCCCCTTGAGAAAAGCGAAGGGACCCACCCGGCAGTTCTTCCCCACGAAGGTTCCCGAACCAAGATAAGTGAAGGGATAAATCACCGTATCCCTGCCCACATGAACATCAAACTCCACCACCACATTTCCAGGAGAGACGAAACTCACCCCGGAGTCCATGAGGGCTTCTATGTTTTTCCGGTTGAAATATTCGCTGGCCTCTGCCAGGTCTTGCCTGGTGTTTATGCCTTTGGTGAGGAGGGGGTTATCTATCCTCAAGGCGGAGGTTTTCAGGCCGCTTCTATAGGCGATATCCACTATGTCCGTCAGGTAATACTCCCCCTTTTTGGGGTTCTCCTTTATCTCGTGAAGCAAGGGCTGTATGGTTTCCCATCGGAAGACATAATAGGAGGAGTTAACCTCCTTTATTCCAAGTTCTTCTGGGGTGGCGTCTATTTCTTCAACCACCCTGACCACCATCCCCTCTTCGTCCCTGATAACCCTCCCGTAGGGGGGAGGCTGCTGAAAAACCGAGGAGATGAGGGTAAGGTCAGAGGAGGTCCGCCGGTGATGGTCCAGAAGTTGGGAAAGGACTTCCTGATTGACATAGGGAGAATCCCCCACCAGAACGAGGACATCCCCTTGAAATCCCTCCAGGAATTCCTCCGCCTGCCACAGGGCATGGGCCGTTCCCAGGGGTTTCTTCTGAAGGGCAAAAATCACCCCCTCGGGAAAAACTTTTTTCAGGGAAGCGATGTTGTGGGAACCGGCCACCAGGATCACCGGCTCGGCTCCCACGGCCCGGGCCGCCTCCACGGGGAAGCGAATAACCTCCTTCCCCAGAATCTTGTGAAGCAATTTGTTTCTGGAGGATTTCATGCGGGTCCCCTTCCCCCCCGCCAGTATTACCGCTGCCAGTTTTCTTTCCATGGGTTAAAGAATATCCAAACCCCCGTTTTTTTTCAACTACCTTAAAGCCTGCTCCAGGTCTGAGATTATGTCCTCAATGTCCTCAATTCCCACGGAGAACCTCACGGTACCCTCCTCTATCCCCATGGCCTTCCTCTCTTCAGGACTGAGGGAGTAATGGGAGGTGTTGAAGGGCATGGACACCAGGGATTCCACCCCTCCCAGGGAAGCCGCCTCCTTGATTATCTTGAGTTTCTTCATAAATTCAAGGCCCTTTTTATCCCCTCCCTTCACCTTGAAGGTCACCATCCCACCGCCACCACGGAAATGCTCCCTGGCGTAGGAGTACCAGGGATAGGAAGGGAGAAAGGGATAAATAACCTTCTCCACCCCGGGATGGGCCTCCAGAAACTCCGCCGCCTGGAGGGCATTGTCGTTGTGCCTTTCCATCCTCACATGGAGGGTTTTCAAACTTCTTTCCAGAAGGAAACAGGCTAAGGGATCCGCCACAGGCCCCAGGGCCACATAGGTCTCCCACACCCTTTGAACTTCATCCCCGTCTCCCACCACCACCCCTCCCAGCAGGTCCGAATGCCCTCCAAGATACTTGGTAGCGGAGTGAACCACCAGGTGGGCGCCATGTTGAAGGGGATTAAAGTTATAAGGGGAAAGGAAGGTGTTGTCCACCACTATTTTTATCCCTCTCTTTCTGGCAAAAACCTGAACCCCCTCCACCAGGAAGGGCCTCAGCAGAGGGTTGGAAAGGGTTTCAAAGAAAAAAAGTTTGGTTTCGGAGGTGGATGCGTCTATTATCCCATCGGGATCGTCGGGGGAAGCGAAACTCACCTTAATGGAGAACTTCTCCCGGAGTTTCCTGATAAGATTCAGGGAGCCACCGTAGAGGTGCCGGGAGGTAACCATGTGATCCCCGGGCTTCAAGTATGTGAAAAACACCGACGACAGGGCGGCCATTCCGGAGGCCACCACCAGGGCGTCCTCTCCCCCCTCTAGGGCCGCTATTTTTTCCTCCGTCGCCCGGCGGGTGGGGTTGTTGTGCCGGGTGTAAACCCAGACCTCCCTCTCCCTTCCCCCGGAAAAGGCCTGGTAAACCTCCTCCCCCAGGGCGTAATTGGAAGTTTGAAAAATGGGGGTGATAACGGGCTTCACCTTTTCCAGGGAGACCTCACCGAGATGAATGGCCTTGGTGGCGAATTTCATTTCTCCTCCTTTTCCCCCCTGTGGGAAGGCAGAAAGAATTTATCCTTTATGATTTCCCTCTCCTTTCCCACCAGCGACTCCCAGGCCGATTTGGCCGCCGCATACATGGCCTGCTTTTTGGAACTTCCCTCCCCCCGAAACTTCTTCCCCAGAACCTCCACCTCCACGGTAAACTTCCTCCTGTGGGGAGGGCCTTCCTCCCTTACCACCCGGTATTCTGGAAGGGAATGCCCCAATCCCTGGGCGTATTCCTGAAGGGCGGACTTGTAGTCAAAGGCAATCCCTCCCTCCTTCAGAACCTTCTCCAGTTCGGGGGCCAGGGCGTGAAAAACCACCTCCCTGGCCGTCTCCAGTCCCCCGTCTAAGAACACCGCCGCCACATAGGCTTCAAAAACATCGGAAAGGATGGAGTTCTTACCCCTTCCTCCCATTTTCTCCTCGCCCCGGGAAAGCCGGAGTTTTTCGTGGAGACCGAGACGGCGGGCGGCCCGGGCAAGGACATCCCTGGAGGAAAGGGCCGCCTTAAGTTTGGAGAGTTTCCCCTCGTCCATGGAGGGGAAGTTTTCGTAAACCCAGTGGGCCAGAAGAAAGTTCACGATGGAATCTCCGAGAAACTCAAGCCTTTCGTAGTTGAAATCCTTATCCTTGAGTTTTTCGTTGGAATAAGAGATGTGGGTAAGGGCCTTCTCCAGTATAGAATTGTCCTTAAACTTGTAGTTCATTTTGCCCTTCCTAAGAATATGGCGATATCGTCAGGCGGAATTTCCTTTCCTGAAAAGGCCTCCGCCTCCCTGAGAAGCCTGGAAATGATCTCCCTGAGGGAGAGGTGATGGTATTTTCTCAAAACCTTCCCTATCCTTTCAACGCCGAAAAACTCCTTTCCGTCCCTGGAGGGCAATTCGCTGAGACCATCGGTAAAGAGAAGTATGGAATCGCCAGGGGAAAGTCGGAATTTTACCGTTTCCAGCCTGCCCCACAGATCCTCCACGAGCCCTATTCCCATTCCCTCGGGAACCAGATACTCCAGTTTATCAATTCCACCTTCCCAGATGGGTCTATGGATTATCAGAGGGGTATGTCCCGCCCGGAGGAATTCCACCTCCCTTCCCCGGAACCTCAGCAGGGAAAGGGTTATGAAGTAATTGGGTCTGAGATAAGGATAAAGCAGGGAGTTGGCCCGCACCGCTGCGTCCTCCAGCCCGGCCCCGGAGGTAAGGAGGGCCAGGAGGGTTCCCTTGAGCATGGCGCCGTAGAGGGAGGAGTGCAGGCCCTTGCCGGAAACATCGGCCATGGCCACGAACCAATCCTTTCCTTTTATTATGTCGTAAAAATCCCCTCCCACGCCCCGGGCTGCCAGGGTAAGGGCAGCGTAGTCTATCCCCGGGATGGATACCTTCTGAGGGGGAAGGAGTTTCAACTGAATCTTCCGGGCTATTTTCAACTCGTGCTCCAGTTCCGAGGCGCTTTTTTCCTTCTCCACCAGGTTCCGCAATCTCTCCACCATGGCGTTGAAATCTGAGAAAAGGTCCCCCAGTTGGTCCTTCCTGGGGCTTTCTATCCTAACCGAAAGGTCCCCTCCCCTGACTGCCTGAACCGCGAAGGAAAGTTCCTCCACTGCCCTGGCCACATCCCGGGATATCCATATCCCCCCTACCACGGCGGCCAGGTTCACGAAGGAAAACAGCACCGCCAGCAGAAGAAAAGCCAGGAACATCCTGTTGCCTATGACCCCCTTCCCCTTTATGAGCCCGTTGACGAAGGAGGAAAGGGTGGCTTTCACCTGGAAAAAGGCTCCGTAGTATTCCCGATGGGTTTTCAGGGAATAGACATCCCCCACATATATCACCGGTATGGTTATTCCCTTCACCTCCTCATCCCGACCTTTCCCCTCGGTCTTCAATTTACCGTCTTCGTACCGATAGAGAACCGGGGGAAAACTCACCCAAAGCAAGTATTCCCTCCGAAAGAACTCCGGCATATCCCGGTCTATCCGAAATCCCCTCTGTTTTTCCCTGTAAACCACCAGATAAAACCCGTCCCTTCCCTCCACCATACCCTCAAAACCCTTCCTCAGGGGAAAATTAACCTCCTCCCCCATGCCGGAACGCAGTTCCGAGAGTTTCAGGTCAATCCATCCCAGCACCAGGGAATTGGTGAAGGAGGCCATCATTATGTAAGCAAACAGAGCCACCAGAAAAAAAACCAGGAGGGTGGGGATTATGCTGGCCAGGATGTGGGAGAAAAGGAGCCGGTTTTTAAGGGAGTACAGGGACTTTGAAACCAAACCCGGCAGGAAGAGAATCCCCAGGAGAATCAGATACGAAAGAGTAAACAGGATGGCGGGTAGGGTGCCTCGGACGAAAAAAAGAAATCCCAGGAGAAAAAAGCCGGTAACCAGGTAAAATTTTTTCATTTAACCGCCCTCTCCAGGATCTCCGCCAGGTGATAAACGGGAACCGGAGCGAAACTTCCAAGGAAAATTATACAACCGGGACAGGCGGTTACTAAGTTTTGGGCGCCGCTTTCCCTTATGTACCGCCTTTTTTCCTTTCTCAGGGAAAGGGAAATTTCAGGATGGGACATGGAGAAACTGCCGCCAAATCCGCAGCATAGGTCCGCCCTCTCCATCTCCCTGAAGTCCGATACTTCGGAAAGGAGGGCCCGGGGTTCCTTCCATACCCCCAACTCCTTCTTCAGGTGACACGGGTCGTGCCATGTGGTGGAAATGGAAAGTTTCTCCAGGGAGGGCTCCGCCTCAATTACCAGGGACGAAAGGTCCCTGACATTGGAGTAACCGTAAAACCTCCGCAGGGTGTTCATCCCAGTGGGGCACGGGGAGGTGATAAAATCCGGACTCAGGGCGTCTATGATTTTCCGATTGTGCTCCATCATTTTACGGAACTCCTCCGTCTCCCCCAGGGACAAAAAGGGGAAACCGCAGCATATCTGCCCCTTGGGAACCACCACCTCGTAGCCCAGCCTGGAAAGGACTTCCACCGTGGCTCTGGCGTGGTGAGGGAAAAATCTGTTGGTAAGGCAACCCACGAAGAGAAGAACCCTGCCCCGTCGGCCCCTTCCATATTTTTCCCTGGATGAGGAAAGAAAGGGCTTCAGGGCCGGGCGGAAGGGAAGTTTTTCCGGGAAAAAGAGACCCGCCAGGGAGGTAAAAAGGTGGGCAGGCAGGGGAAATTTTAAAAAGCCCCGGACCAGAGCCCTCTTCAAGGAGGCCCTTCCCCACCTTTTTCTGGCCTCCACCATGATGTCTATGGTCTTTATGCCGTTGGGGCATACGGCCTCACAACCTCCACACAGGGAACAATAAGAAACTACATCAACCCCTTCCCGGGGGGGGATCTCCCCCTGGTCCATGGCCCTCACCACGGCTATTTTTCCCCGGGGCGAATAGGTCTCGTCCCTCAGAGAAAGATACACGGGACAGGAAGAAAGGCAAGAGCCACAACCGACACAGACCTTTACCAGGTCAGAGAGCGTTGTGAACAACCTCTCCCTCAACTATGGTCATGACCACAGCCCCCTTGAGTTTCCAGCCGTGGAAGGGGGTGTTTCTGCTCCGGGAAGCGAACTCGTCCCGGTCCACCACCACCTCCCTCCTGGGATCCACCACGGTTATGTGGGCAGGATACCCCTTCTCTATTATTCCAAATCCCCTGAGGCCAAGGATCTTGGCGGGATTTACGGAGAGGAGTTCAGCAAACCTCCTGGGGGATATAATCCTCCTGCGAACCAGTCTGTCCCAGACCAGGGGGACCGCCGTCTCCAGGCCTATGACCCCGAAGGGGGCGGCGTTGAACTCCACCTCCTTATCGTCGTAGGAGTGGGGAGCGTGGTCGGTGGCTATGGCGTCCACGGTGCCGTCCTTTATTCCTTTAATCAACTCCTCCCGATCCCGGGGGGTTCTCAGGGGAGGGTTCATTTTGAAATTGGGGTCAAAACTCTCAAGAACTTCCTCATCCAGAAAGAGGTGATGGGGCGTAACCTCACATGTAACCCGGACGCCCCGGCTCCGGGCCTCCCGTATAATGTCCAGGGACCTTCCGGTGCTTACATGCTGTATGTGAACCCGGGCTCCGGTGAATTCCGCCAGGAGAACATCCCGGCTTACCCCTATGGCCTCCGAAACCCAGGGCCTTCCCCGGAGACCGAGTTTCGCCGTGAAGGGACTTTCGTTGGCAAGGCCATCCTGTGAAAGGTCCAGGTCCTCGGCGTGGGAAAGATAGGGCAGGTCCACCGCCAGGAGGTATTCCAGTCCCCTCCTGAGAACCAGGGGGTTCCTCACGGGAAGGCCGTCGTCGGAAAAGGCCACGGCCCCTTCCCGGGCCATAAGGTATATTTCCGCCAGTTCCTCCCCTTTTCTGCCCCGGGTAAGAGCCCCCACGGGAAAGACGAAAACGCTGGCGGAGCGGGATCTTTCCGCTACGAACCTAACCCGCAGTGGATCGTCTATGGGCGGGTCCGTGTTGGGCATCATGGCCACGGCCACGAAACCTCCCCTGGCCGCCGCCCGGGCTCCGGAGTCTATGTCCTCCGCATCCTCCCTTCCCGGCTCCCTGAAGTGGACATGCAAGTCAATGAGACCGGGAAAGACAACCTTCTTTTCCAGGTCGTAAACCTGGCAATCTTCGCAGCGGACCTCCCCCACCTCCTTCACCTCGCCGTCCTCTATCAAAATATCCATAACCCTGTCTATTTTATTGGCGGGGGATACCACCCTGCCGCCCTTGAGAAGTATCTTCATGCTTCACCTCCCAGAAGAAGGGAAAGCACCGCCATCCTCACCGCCACCCCCTTCTCTACCTGGTCCAGAATCACCGAGCGGGAAGAATCCGCCACTTCGTGGGAAAGTTCTATTCCCCGGTTTATGGGACCCGGATGCATGACTATGGCGTCGGGTTTTATCAAGTTCAGCCTTTCCACCGTCAACTGATATTTTTCGCGGTATTCCCGGAGGCTGGGCAGGAAGCCCCCCTTCATCCTTTCCATCTGAAGCCTCAGCATTATCACCACATCCGCCCCCTCCAGGGCCCTGTCAAAATCGTATTCCACTTCTCCGGGCCAGGCCTTCAGGTAAGGTGGTATAAGGGTGGGCGGACCGGAAAGCACCACCGAGGAACCCATCTTGTGGAAAAGGAACAGGTCGGACCTGGCTACCCGGCTGTGAAGAATGTCCCCCACGATGACCACCTGGAGGTCTTCCAGTTTTCCCTTGTGCTCCAGGACGGTGAGGGCATCCAGAAGGGCCTGGGTGGGATGCTCGTGGGCTCCGTCTCCGGCGTTTATCACGGCACTCTCGCAGAATGTGGTTAGAAATCGGGCCGCCCCGGGGGAAGGATGCCTTATGACTATGAGGTCCGTTTTCATGGCCTCCAGGTTGAGGACCGTGTCCTTGAGGGTTTCCCCCTTCCTCACCGAAGAAACCGATGCGGAAAAATTCATAACATCCGCCGAAAGCCTTTTGGCCGCAATTTCAAAGGAGGAGCGGGTCCTGGTGCTGGGTTCAAAGAAGAGGTTGACCACGGTTTTTCCCCGAAGAACCGGCACCTTTTTTATGGGTCTGCGGGAAATCTCCAGGAAACTCCTCCCGGTGCTGAGGATTTTTTCTATATCCTCCCTGGGGGTCTCTTCAATGGAGAGAAGGTGGCGCATTTATTCCTCCGGCTCGGTTATTACCACCTCGTCCACGCCGTCGTATTCCTTAAAGCGGACCCTGACCCTTTCCCGGCGGGATGTGGGAAGAACCTTCCCCACATAATTGGCCTGGATGGGAAGTTCCCGGTGCCCCCTGTCCACCAGAACCGCCAACTGAATGGTCCTGGGTCTTCCCAGGTCTATTATGGAGTCCATGGCGGCCCTGACGGTCCTTCCAGTGAAGAGAACATCGTCCACCAGAATGATGTCTTTGCCGTCCACGGGGAAGGGGATTTCCGTCCCCTTGACCTCCGGGGTTATCCCCTTTTTGGGGATGTCGTCCCGGTAGAGGGTGATGTCCAGGATTCCCAGGGGAACCTCCACGCCCTCCAGGCGCTTTATGGCCTCCTGAAGCCTCTGGGCCAGGAAAACCCCCCGGGTCCTTATGCCTATCAGCGCCAGGTTCTCCACATCCCGGTTCCTCTCCAGAATCTCCGTGGCCAGTCGGTTTATCACCCTCCTCATGGCCCTCTGGTCCATTATCCTTGCCTTGAGTTTCTCCTTCATGCTTCCTCCTAAAACCTAATTATATCAGGGAAAACCTCAGCCCAGAAGTTTTGAGAAGGTATCCCTATCCTCCTCCACCGCCTTCATGAAGACTTCCCACTTCTGCTGAAATTCCCGGTAGGTCTCAAGGACCGGTTTGCCCCGGAAGGGATTTTCCCAGGCCAGTTTTATGTTGGCCAGGGCTTCTCCGGCATCCTCCCTTTCCTCCCGGGTGAGGTACTGAAGGGCCAGAAGTTGACTGGCCCCCAGGACCTTTTCCGGAAGGTTCTCCCGGAGAAAAGCCCCCGGGTATGGATCGTAATCCTGCGGGTTAAGACGACCGCTTTGAAGAATTTTTTCCCTTTCGTAGAGGAACCTGATTATGTCCTCCCTCATCCTCATCCAGAGGGGGTGGGGTTTAGGGGGAGGGAGATGCCTTATGGCGAGTTCCCGGTCCAGGTAGAAGTTCACCCCGTAAATTTCGGCGTTTATGAGGTAATCTATGTCCTCCCCCCGGGTAATGGCGGGGTCAAAGGGGATTTTCACCAAGAGTTCCCGGTGAATTACGGCGTTTCCGCCGAAGACTAAGGGAGTTCTCTTCAAGCGGGGCCCCCGGGCAATGTATAGATCAAAGGCCTCGTTCATCCTCTGGAGGTTGTCCCAGAAGGCCATCCAGGGCTCAAAATCCTTCTTCAACCGATATCCACCGTAGGGTTGTATGTAATATCCGGCCTTGGCCAGAACCCTTTTCCCTTCCCACTCTTCACCCAGGAATTCCAGGGCCCTGTCCACAAAATCCGGATCCTCAAATACCTCATCGTCGTCAATGAGAATCACCGCCTCCGCCCCCAGGATGTGGGGAAGGAGGAGGCAGAGGTTTCTAATGTTGGAATACCCCCTCAGTGAAAGCAGAGGTGGGGCCCAGGTCCCAACCCTCTCCTCAGCAATCCGCCTCAACCTGGCCAGGTCTGAATGGGAAAACACAAGGGTTTGAACCGGGGAGGCGGAGGCCTTCACTATTCCTCTCACCTTTTCCTCCACATCTCCTTCTATGTCCCCGGCGGTGGCCGCCGCCACTATAACGAGGACGAAATCCCTTCTTTTCAAGATGTTGAGGCTCTCCAGGGCCCGGCCCAGGGTTCCCTCCTGGTCCAGGGGGGTTGGGTGGTCGTAAACCGCATCGCCGGGCTTCCATCCTTCCTGGGATGGTCTGGCCCAATATGTGGGAATTACCATGACTGTCTTCATGCCTTCCTCCTTGATTAAATCGTATCAGGTAAAACTCCGCCCTTCAAGGGATGGGGAAGGGGCCGGAAATCAACCCCTCAAAACGAGGGCTTCAGCAGGGAAACCTCCCCGGTTTCCACCTCCAGTATGAAGGCGGTGGGGTTGCCCGTGAGATAACCGCAGGCTTCGCCGGGATTCAGAATCCAGGTGTTTTCCACCCTTTTCCGCTCCAGGCGGTGGGTGTGGCCGTAAATCACATAATCGTAAAGCCCACTGGATGCGGCGGCCTCCAGGGCGTAGGGTTCGTGCATCAGGAAGAACCTCTTTCCCCCTATCTCCAGGTCTATGGGCCCGGGCCTGATGTCTCCGAACTCCCTTATCACATCCCTGAGAAAAAGTTTCTCGCCGCAGTTGTTTCCGTAAACGGCCGTGAATTTGAAAGGAGAAAAGGCTCTGGCCGCAAAGGGGGAGACGATATCTCCGGCGTGGAGAACCACCTCCACTCCGTGTTTTCTGAATTCCTCCACGAAAAATTTTATGTATTCCATCCTGTCGTGAGTGTCGGAAATCACTCCTATTTTCATGCCTTGGCCTCCCTCCAGTTCTTCCCGGAAGCCACATCCACCACCAGGGGAACCTTCAATTCCACAACCTTTTCCATTATTTCCTTTACCTTCTCTTTAACCGTGTCAAGTTCGTCCTCCGGCACCTCAAATACCAGTTCGTCGTGGACCTGCATTATCATTTTTGCCCTGAACCCGCCTTTCCTCAAAAATTCATACACCTCAATCATGGCCTTTTTCATTATGTCGGCGGCGGTTCCCTGGATGGGAGTATTCATGGCTATCCTCTCCCCGGCGGCCTGAATGTTTTTGTTGGGGGAACGGAGTTCAGGGATTCTTCTCTTTCTGCCAAAAAGGGTTTTTACATATCCCTTCTCCCTGGCCTCGGCCACCGTCCTATCTATGTAATTTTTGACCCCGGGATATTTTTCAAAGTATTTTCTTATAAACTCCGCCGCCTGATGGACATCAACCCCCAATTCCTTGGAAAGGGAATAGGGAGAAGTCCCGTATATTATGCTGAAGTTTATTATTTTGGCCCTTCTTCTTTTTTCATCGGGGGGAAGGTCCATGCCGGCGAAAACCTCCTCCGCCGTGGCCCTGTGTATGTCCTCCCCATCCCTGAAGGCCTTTATGAGTTTCTCATCCCCGCTCATGTGGGCCACCACCCTAAGTTCTATCTGGGAGTAATCCGCTGAAAGAAGGAACCTTCCCTCTTCCGCCACGAAGGCCTCCCGAACCTTCTTTCCCAATTCCCCCCGGATGGGGATGTTCTGAAGGTTCGGGTCCGAGGAGGAGAGCCGTCCTGTGGCGGTGCCGGTCTGGTGATATATGGTGTGGATTCTTCCGGTCTGAGGGTGGACGAAACTGGCCAGGGGCTCTATGTAGGTGGACTTTATCTTGGCCAGTTGTCTGTACTTCAGGACAAGGCCCGGTACTTCGTGGAGGCTGGAGAGTTCCTTCAGGACTTCCATGTCCGTGGAATACCCCTTGGTCTTCTTGGTTTTCTTTACGAGGGGTAGACGCAGTTTCTCAAAGAGAACTTCCCCCAGTTGTTTTGGGGAATTGATGTTGAACCTCACCCCGGCCTTCTCGTAAATCTCCTCGCTGAGGGCCGAAAGTTCCCGTTCAAGTTCCCGGGAAAGGGCCCGGAGTTTCTCCAGGTCCAGTTTAACTCCGTTGAACTCCATGCGGGCAAGAACTTCCACCAGGGGAAGTTCTATCTCCCAATATACCTTCTCCAGTTCCTCCTCTTTAAGTTTTGGATAAAGAACATCGCAGAGCCTCAGGGCTATTTCTGCGCTTTCACCCCCCCGGGCCGCCTTACCCCAGTGAACCCCCAGAACCTCCAGGGCCACCGATTCCAGGGTATGGGCTCTCTTTTCGGGCCACAACAAATAGGAAAGTAGCATGGAATCCATGTAAAGCCCCCTCAGGGCTACTTCCCTTCTGAGCAAAACCACCTCGTGGTATTTCAGGTTGTGGCCGTATTTGGGAAGCCCCTCGTCGGAAAGGAAGGAGGAAATTTCTGACAGAACTTCCTTCTCGTTTCCCCTCACCGGGATGTAAAAACCCCTTCCCGGAGCAGGGCTGAAGGAGATACCCCGGAGTTCTGCCCACATGGGCCTGTGGTCGCTTCCATCCACCCCCAGGGAAAGCCTGTCCCTAACCTCCTGAAGGGCCTTCTTCACCTCCCGGGGAGAGGCGAGGGTGGAGAAGGTGCCGGTTTCCTCCGCGGTGTTTATGTATTCCTTCAGGAGGGAGTTGAACTCCAGTTCCCTCAGGAGGGGGAGGAGTTTGTCCAGGTCAGGTTCCCTCAGGCGGAATTCCTCTATGTTGAGGTCTATGGGAAGGTTTTTGTCTATTTTCACCAGTTGGTAACTGAGTTTAAGGTCCTCCATGTGGGAGAGGATGGCCCTCCGCTGACGGGGAGGGACCTTGTCAAGGTTCTGAAGAAGGGCTTCCAGGGAACCGAATTTTTTTATCAGGGCCTTGGCGGTTTTTTCCCCTATTCCCTTCACGCCGGGGATGTTGTCCACCGGGTCCCCCATGAGGGCCAGAACATCGGCCACCTGCTCTGGTTTGACCCCGAAATACTTTTCACACTCCTCCTTGTCAATGTATTTTCCCTTTCCTGGATGGTAAATTTTTATCCCGTCCTCCAGAACCTGAAGCAGGTCCTTGTCCGAACTCACTATTACCACCTCGTAGCCCTGCTCCTTGAGTTTTTTCGCCAGGGAGGCCATCAGGTCGTCGGCCTCGTATTTCGGCTCCTCAATGTAGGGAATGTTCAGGGCTTCCAGGAGTTTCTTCACATATGGAATCTGAACCTGGAGTTCCTCGGGCATGGGTTTCCTCTGGGCCTTGTATTCTTCAAACAACTCGTGCCTTACGGTCTTCCCCTTAACATCAAAGGCCACCACCAGGTAATCGGGCTTCTCCTCCCTTATGAGTTTCCTCAAAACATTGTGAAAGCCGTAAACGGCGTTGGTGGGAAGACCTGCAGAGTTGGTGAGCCTGGGAAGGGCGTAAAAACTACGATAAAGGACGGAACTTCCGTCCACTATGAAAACCCTTCCCTTCATCAGTCTATCTTAACCCACTTCTCGTCAAAGCCCAGGTCCTTGATTTCGGTCTCCAGAATGAGGATGAAGGGCCTTTCCACCCTGGGGAAGGGAAAGGATATCTCCGCCTCCCCCCGGCTGTCCAGGTGACCCCGGGTGAGGAAAAGTTTTTTTCCGTCGGGAAACTTGAGAAAGACATCCACGGCGTTTCCGGCAAGGTCCAAGGACTCCTGGGTTTGGACCTTAACCCTCAGGTTAACCTCCCGCTCCCCCACATCCACGCCCTCAAGGACCAAAAAGACCTTTTTTATCCTCTTCAAGGCCTCCAGGAATTGCCTGCCCAGGTCTTCCTCTTCGGGCTTTTTCTCCACCGGAGCCCTGGGGGCCTCCGTCCTTTCACCCAGTTCCCTCTGGATTATCTCGTCAAACTCCCCCCTCTTCAGGTCGGCTATCATCTTCTGGTGCTGGTGAATCATCATGAGCCTCACCTTTTCGGTGGGATCTCCCTCCTGAAGTAGGCCGTCGTAGGGGGTTTTTCGGCTTGAAACTATCATGCCCCGAAAGAAAAGCAGGGTTTCTATCACGGGGTTCTTGGGGCCCTTATCCTCCGTTTGTATGTGGAATTTGTGACCCTTGTATATGACATCGTTATTAAATCCCGGGATCATAAGATTATTTTAATACGGGGAAAGGGCTCCTTCAACTTTTTCTTAAATTTAGTTAAGGTATAATAACCTGATGAACACCATCTCTGCCGCCGTCCTCAAGGAACTCCTCCTGGGAGCCAGCAAGTGGGTGATAGACCATCGGGAGGAACTCAACAGAATTAACCGCTTCCCCGTGGCGGACGCCGACACGGGAACCAACCTTTCCGCCACCCTTTACGCCGTTTACGCCCTGCTGAAGGAGAGAGATTTTTCCTCGGTGGCCCACCTGCTGAAGGAGGTGGCCAGGGAGGCCTTTTACAACGCCCGGGGAAATTCCGGAATCATCCTCAGCCAATACCTTTCAGCCCTTTCCCGCTACATAAAAAAAGAGTATGTGGAGATAAGGGAACTTGCCCTTTCACTCAAAAGGGCTTATCAGGATGTGCTTCAATCCCTGGAAAACCCGGTGGAGGGAACGATAATTACGGTGATGAGGGAGGTGGGGGAGGAGGCTGAAAGGGCCTGGAACTCAGGTCTCAAGGACTTCCTGGGGAAGGTTCTGGCCAGGGCCCACTCCTCCCTGGAAAGGACCCGGGAAATGCTCCCCGTGCTTAAAAGGGAAGGGGTGGTGGATTCGGGGGCCAAGGGGTTCGTCCTCTTCCTGGAGGGGATGAAACTGGCCCTGGAAAGGAGGCTTGACCTGAACAAAATTGACTTCAGGCTGGAGACGGTTACCCGCCATAAGGAGGACGGGATATTCTGCACGGTGGCCCTGATCCGCACCGGGACAACCCAGGAGGAAATATCCGCCGGAGTTTCCCACCTGGGCAATTCCCTGGCCGTTTCCAGGTTCCAGGACATGGTCAAGGTTCACATACACACGGCGGATGTGGAAACCTTCAGAAACACCCTGGAGAAAATCGGAGAGATAATATCACTGACCTACGAACCCATAAGGGAGGAAGAAAGAAATCCCCGGAGGAAGGTGGGGGTGGTGGTGGACTCGGCCCTGGACATTCCTCCGGAAATGGCCCGAGAATTGGGTATAGAGGTCGTGCCCGTAGGGGTGGTGGTGGAGGGAAAAACCCTCCGGGACGAGGAAGAAATATCCCGGGAGATGGTCCTATCAAAACTTCTCAAAAGGGAGGAGGTAAGTTCGTCCCTTCCCCTTCCGGTGGACTTCCTCCGGGCTTTTTCAAAACTCTCTGGAAACCACGAAACCATCCTGGCCTTCCATATCTCCAGGACCGTGAGCGGAACCCTCTCCCTGGCGAAAAATCTCGCCGGCAGGTTCCCGGCATCCAGAATCACCGTGGTGGACACCCACGGTTTTAGCCTGGGAGGCGGTTTGAAGGTGCTGTACGCCGTGGAACTCCTGGACCGGGGACTTTCCCCCCAGGAGGTGGTAAAGAGGGTTTCCCGGCTGGAAACCCTGTCCTTCGTCTTCGCCGAGGACCTCTCCTACGGAGTGAAGGGAGGTCGCGTCAAACCCTGGAAGGCGAAACTCCAGAAATATCTGGGCCTGGGGATAATAATGGGTTTTTCCAGCCAGAAGGGCGGACTTTACTTTAAAGGGGCAGCCCCGGGCAGCAATCTTTCGGTGAAACTCCTCAAGGGGATGCTGGGGAGGAACCTCCGGGAGGGAACCTACGATGTGGGAATAGCCTACACCCGCTACGACTCCAGGGTTAAGGAGGTGGAGGAGTTTTTGAGAAGGAAGGTGCGCATAAGGAGGTTCGTCAAGGGAATGACCTCCCCGGCCATAATGGTCCACGCAGGTCCCTCTGCCTTCGGAGTCTTCGCCCTGAAACTCCCTCCGGAATCGGTTGACAAGGCTGGAATTTAAGGTTAGAATTTTCTCCACAAAATAAATTAGGAGGAAAATATGGGCGTTTCCGTAGGCTCTGGTTCCATTAAATCGGATCCCAATGTGGTTCCCTTTTGTGATGTTCTTCTGGTCCTTCTAATCATATTCATGGTTCTTACCCCCACGGCCCAGCAGGGAATGGATGTGAAACTTCCCGAAGTTCAGACCTCCGCAGAACAAAGTCAGCCCCAGGGACCAACCCTTCCCATGCTGGTGGTAAAGTCCAAGGGCAACACCCTGGAAATCACCCTCAACAATCAGCCCGTTCCATACAGCGACCTGGTAAACACCCTGAGAATGCAACTGGCCACCAGGATAGACAGGAGGCTCTTTCTGAGGGTCGGCCCCAAGGTCAAATACGGCACCGTGGTGGACATAATAGACAAATGCAAAACCGCCGGGGCGGATGCCGTGGCACTGGTTCCCATTCCCGCAGAGGATAACCAGTGAAGAAACTGGCCCTCACCCTCTTTCTCTTTACCCTCCTGATGGGAGGGACCTATTCTCCCAAAAAGGACGCCGTAGAGAGAATTGCTTCGGTAAAGGAAAAGGTAAAAATACTGGTGGTATTCGGCTACTGGTGTCCCGATTCCCAAAGGAATGTTCCCCGTTTCTTCACCGTCATGTGGGCGGCCAAAAATCCCAACATATCCTACGAACTGGTTCCGGTGGCCCGGGGGAAAAATCCCCTGAGGGAAAAACTTAACATAGAAAGAATACCCACCTTTATAATTTACCGGGGAGAAAGGGAGATAGGGAGGCTCGTGGAAAATCCCCGAAAAACCCTGGAAGAAGACCTGGCAGAAATTCTCACAGGCTCCGGGTCCTGAATCCCCTGCCCACCACCTCGTAGACATCTGTGACTATCATAAAGGCTTCCGGATCTATTTTTTTGACCTCCTGCCTCAGGATTGGAAATTCCTTTCTGGAAATCACGGTCATAATTACCCGGCGGGTCTTTCCCAGGTAAAATGTCTCGCCGTGTAAAAAGGTCCCGGAGCGGTTCATCTCCTTGAGTATGAACTCCTTAACTTCCTCCTCCTTTTCCGTTATTATCAGGGCCAGTTTGGCATAACTCCAGCCCTCCAGGACGAAATCAATGGTCTTGGAGGAGAGAAAGAGGGTTAAGTACCCGAAGAGGGGGGCCTCCAGGGACCTGAAGGTGATGCCGCTGGCGGAAATAATGAAGAAGTCCACCAGGAATATCCCCACCCCTACGCTTATCCCCGTCCACCGGTTGAGAACCTGCCCTATGACATCGGTGCCTCCGGTGGAGGCCCTGCCCTTGAAGACGAGACCCAGGCCAACCCCCAGAAGTAGTCCCCCGTAAATGGAAGCCAGGAGGGGATTGGATGTGGCCGAGGGAAGACGGAGAACTTCGTGGGCAAAGTCAATGGCGAAGTTGAGGATAAGCATACCCAGGATGGTCCTGGCCCCGTATCCCTTTCCCAGAACCTTCACCCCGAGATAGAGAACCGGAATGTTGAGAACTATGGAGGTAAGCCCCACGGGAAACGAGAAAAAATAATTCAGAATTATGGCAATTCCGGAAACTCCGCCGGGGACTATGTGATGTGGGATAAGAAACAGACCGTAGGCCAGGGCCAGAACCACCGACCCGGTTATTATAAACAGAAAATTCCTGGCCTCTCCCTTCATGGTGGATTTCATGGAAAATAAAAAAAGTGCCGGGAGACGGAATCGAACCGCCGACACGGGGATTTTCAGTCCCCTGCTCTACCGACTGAGCTATCCCGGCCTGAAGAATATTTTGCAAAATTTCCCCACCTTTGTCAAGCGTGAAATTCCTTGACCTTTGCCCAGTCCGAAGAATATATTAAGATGGGATGTCCTGAAAATGAGCCACACGAAAAAAAGGCCAGCGTCCAGGGCATTTTTATCTGGCACGGTTTTTGCAGAACAAGGCCAGTGAATTTAATAAATTTTAGAAAGGAGGTATGAGATGAAGAGAATCATCTCACTTTTAATCGTGGCTGCTTCCCTTTCCTTACTGGCGGCCCAGACCCTGGAAACCGGAAACAAAAGAAAATTCGTCCCCGGGGATAAGGTGATCTTCGCCGAAGATTTCTCATCCTGTCCCGTGGGAGAACTTCCATCTTCCTTTGACAAATTAGAGGGCATGGGGGAATGCGTAAAGTATGGGGACAGCATGTATTTCACCTCTGTTAAAAATCGGGTGTTTGCCTACAAAATGGTGAATCTGGGTAGCGACGAGTTTTCCGTGGAGTTTGACCTTCTATTCCTGAAGCCGGAATGCCGCGAGTTTGGGGTGACCTTCTTTGGAGGAAAAAGGTTGGGGGAAAAACAACTTCCCTATTATGTGAGTTTCGGACCCGGATGTTCGGGGGAGGCGGTTTATGCCAGCCTTGAGGGGGTCGGAAGGATTTACAAGTCAAACTACAAAAGCCTCAAAAGGAAAATTCATGTGGCCATACAAGTGAGAAGGAAACAGTTCCGGGTGTTTCTGGACGGGAAAAGACTCGCCATGGTGCCCTTTAACGGAAATGTGACTTCCATCCGTTTCTCATCCTTCGGAGAATACAGCGAACTGATAACCAACATAAGGATTGCCAAGTACACCCGGACAGAGGAAAAGCCCTCCCCGGAAAAACTGGGAATCAAGGTGAAGAAAACGGCCCAGGGAACCACCCTCACCATCCCGGAGAAGGTCCTCTTTGACTTCAACCAGTTCTTCCTCAAACCCGAGGCGAAGAAGGCCCTCCATGTGGTGGCGCAGATTCTTAAGGAGCAACCGGACAAGAAGATCCTCATCGTGGGCTACACGGACAACATAGGCTCCGACGCCTACAACCTTCGCCTTTCCCTCCAGCGGGCCCAGAGCGTGGCCGACTACCTCATTTATGTGGAGGGAATAGATAAAAACCGGATAAAGATAGAAGGAAAGGGGAAGGCCAATCCTATAGCGGACAACTCCACCGAGGAAGGAAGGGCCCAAAACCGCCGGGTGGAGATAAAAATCTATTGACGATCTTTGGGGGACCCTGCAGGGTCCCCTTCCCCTCTTCCCTTAGGCATTAACCGATTCTTGTATATTAAAGGGGTTTGTGATATAATAAAGAAGAAATGAGGGGTCAGGTCGGGTTTCTTTACCTAAATTTAAGATTAGAGAGAGAGAGTAAATAACTTATCACCCTCACCTTTACTTCCGCAACTATATTTCCCCATAAAGTTCTGCCTATACTTTTACAAATCTCAATACAAAAGGAGGAGGTGAACTGTGAAGGAAAGCATAGTCAAAGAAATTAAGGAGGTTTCCCAAAGGGTTTATTCGTCTCTGGGGGCTGGCCACGAGGAGGCAATCTATAGGGATGCCATGAGCGTAGAACTTCAGGAAAGGGGTTACACCGTGAAGACGGAAATGCCCGTGGAGGTAAAATACCAGACCTCCACCGGAAGGAACATCACCGTGGGTATGGCCAAGGTAGACCTCTATTTAGAAAAAGGGAATGCTAAGTTCATATTAGAGTTAAAGGCTGTGGCTCCCTTCGGAGAAAAGGCCAATAACAGGAAGGAATATGCCCAGTTGAAGAAATACCTTTCCTCCTTGGGCGTTGATGGCCTATTAATTAACTTTCCCTTCCCGCCCAAGGAGAGCAAAGAACCTGAGATAATAGGGATGGATTGAAGTATGTCGGTAAAAGTACTCTTAGAAAATCCCTCTACAGGCACAACTAAGGAAGTTCCTCACGGATTCTCGTGGGAAACTCTATTTTTTGGTCCATTAGTTCCCCTATTCAGGGGCGATTGGAAATGGTTTTTCTACATGGTTATTATAGATGGCATAAGTTTAATATTATCAAAAGGAATTCTGCCTGATTATCTTCCATTAACACAAAAAAACCCCTCTCTTTCTTTTATCGGAATAGGAATACCGTGGATTTTCTTTGCTTTTGTGTACAATAAATTTTATATAAAAAGATTGATTTCCCGAGGATTCAAAATCAAGGGTTACAAGAGCGAGCTTTTACCCTCTAAAAAAGAATATACTCTTACGATAGACGAAGAGAAACAAATACGTGAAGCCCTAAATAAGGAAACAAAAGTTCCCTTCTTAGGAGATTTAATAGACATAAACTGGACAAAATATACAAAAGTAACATTTTTGGATCTTAAAAAAATTATTGTTATAAGAGAAACAGAAACAAAGGAAAGCCCAGGACAAAATTTACCTGAAATTGAGTTGCCCTCCGACCCTTACGAACATGAATTTAATATGCCAGAAGATCCACTAAATATTAAAAAAGAGCCTAAGGTTGGCATCATTTTCGTAAGGACTTACGAGTGTGAACCTTATATTACTTGCAATAAATGTAATGGCACAGGCACATGTCCTACATGCCATGGCACAGGATGGATAACATGTTCACGATGTCATGGTAGTGGACATTACTATGATGAATTTGAGAAAAAAATAAAAAAATGTCCTGTATGCAATGGCACAGGAAGAGAGAGGTGCCATGATTGTGGGGGGACAGGAAAATGTAGTAAATGTAATGGAACAGGAAAACTTATCTGCAAAAGATGCATGGGAACTGGTTATTATCAGAAAATAAAAACTTTTAAAACCACATATAAAATCACAGAAAAAAGTTACAACTTTGGTCTAGAAGGGTTACCTATCAGAATGCAAAGTTGGATAAAGAGTAAAAAGGGAAAAGGCAAAATTGTTTTCAAAGGGAAACTTATTGAATTCTCAAACAGAGATAAAATATCTTATAAAAGCGACTTTTTAGAGAAAGATTCTTCCAAGATTGATGAAGAAGTTTTCTCGAAAGTGAAAGATGAATTGCTCTCTTTTTTAAAGCCTAAGAGAGGAAAACCTGGAAGGTTAGAGCTAACTATAGAGGAATTTGATATTCTTCATTTGAATTATACCTATAATCAAAAAATCTTTGATATATACTATAACAAACAGGCAAACTCCTTTTTTGCCTTCCGACTCCCTAAGCCAATCCAAAAAGAATTAGGACAAAAGTTCGGGCTATTGGGTCTTAAACGCAAGAATCTGGAAAAGGCTTACTTGGCTACTGCGATATATATGGCTTGGGCTGACGGAAAAATCCAGGAAGAGGAAGAAAGGATCTTAAAGCAATTTCTTTATCGAACTACTAAATTGAAAAAGGAGAGGAAGAAATTTCAAAGATATATCCAGAACGGGATAAGCTTTGAAGAGTTAAAAAATTATCTGCGCCCCATTAAAAAAGACAGAACTCCTTTAATACTAGCGTGGCAAATCGCCCTCGCTGATAAAAAAATTGAACCTTCCGAATATGAACATTTCCAGAAATTACTAACATTTTATAAAGTAAATGTGGATGAATTAGAGGCAATCAAAAACATGGCAAAATTATACGAAAGAATAAGAATATCAGAAATAGTAAACGCATATCTAGGTAAGAGTTTAAAGGAAGAATCTAAAGATAAAGGAGGTGAAGAATGACAGTATTGAAAATTCTGATAGCCATCGCAGTAATAATTTTGGCCTACATAATAATAACCGAAATCAACAAGTTCTCGGTCAGAAAATATGGATTTGCTCCTTTTAGAATCTCCGTGGTGCTCTTATTCGCCTTATCACAGATTTTAGTGTTCATAGCGGCAGTAGCCACAAAAAAACCTGATTTGAACACTTATCTACTGCTGGGATTGGCCGCCCTTATAGTGGTGGGCCTTACCATCTACCTTATAATAAAAACTAATCTCATCATCGGAATATTCGCAAGCATACTACAATTCGCTATAGCCTTAGCTTTGTTGCTCATAATAATACTTATTTTTATGCTTTCTGGAACAGGAAAAGAGGCAAAAAACGAAAGTTAAAGCCGTGGGTTTAATTCAGAACTCGCGGAGGATTTGGAGGATGCGGGAGGCCTGGTCCCTACCCTCTCCCTTTGCTTTTCGGGCTAAGAGGATGTCCACCGCTTCGGGATGGTAGAGGACCTCCCGGAAGAAGGGGAAGTTCTCCTGCTGAAGTTCCACGCTTTCGGCTAAGCGCTTAGCCTCCTCGTTCCTTTCCGCAACGGGCATTTCCAAAAATTCCTCCGTGGTTATCTCGGCCTCAAGGCTCCTCTGAGGCTCCTCCTTCCCCTCGCCTGGCCTCCGTCCCTTTTCCTTGAGAAACGCCTCCACCTTTTCAGGGCTCTTGAGAAGGGGAAGGACGATTTCCAAACTGGGAAGTTTTATCCCGTCGGGAATGTACGGGTTCTCCATAAATTCTTCAACGATCCTATCCTGCTCCTGGGGATGAGTTTTAAGGTCCACCATTAGTTTCCAGAACGGGTCCTCTAAGTCCTCTGCCCTCTCCCCCTCCCTCAGAAGTTCAAAGGCGGTGGCTCCCTTCCAGAAGGGATTTTCTATGCTGCGGGAAATTTCCTTTGCCCTTTCCCGAAGCCCTGCCTCCGCCATGGTCCTGGCGATCTCCTTCAGGGCCCAGAAGCGGAAG
>JAMOUJ010000003.1:0-52500 GCA_027068075.1 Candidatus Aminicenantota bacterium
CCTCAGGGGCGGCACATTGATGGGAAAAATGTTCAGCCGGTAAAAGAGGTCCTCTCTAAAACTTCCCTCCTCCACCATTTTCTCTAAATTCCTGTTGGTTGCCGCAATTATTCTCACATCCACTGTGACTTTTTCATCGCTGCCCAGAGGGTATATTTCGCCGAATTGAAGGGTCCTCAGCAGTTTCGCTTGAAGTTCCAGGGGTAAATCCCCTATTTCATCCAGAAAAACCGTGCCCCCGTTGGCCATGAGGAATTTTCCCGCTCTGCTGGACGAAGCGCCCGTAAAGGCCCCTTTTTTGTAGCCGAAAAACTCGCTCTCCATCAAGGAAGAAGGAACTGAAGCGCAGTTTATCGTGACGAACCTCTTCCTCCTTCGGGGGCTGTTTTCGTGGATGGCCCTTGCTATGAGTTCCTTTCCTGTGCCTGTTTCCCCCATTATCAGCACGGGAAGGTCGGAGTTTGAAACCACAACTACCTTTTGCAGCACTTCCATAAGTGCCTTTGACTTCCCTGCTATCCCAGAAAATTTGAAGTCCTCTTTTATTTTCCTGAACTCCTCTAAGGGGGTTTCAAATTCGCCTATTTTCTCCAGGAACCTGGAAAGAATCTCCGCGGACAACAAAGCGAAGTCAAGGTGACGCTTTGAGAACACCCCTGAGACGCTCCTGTTTTCAAGGTAAATCGTTCCAATCACCTGCTTCCCTCCCCACAGTGGAACCGCCAGGACGGACCTGAGGGAAAGGTTCACCACAGAGGCGGCGGTCTTCAGCCGGGGGTCCTGGCAGGCGTTTTCAATCACAATTCCGCTCCGGTGCTCCCTGACCAACTGTATAACCGAGCGGCTCAGCGCCAGGTCCTCTCCTCTAAGTCCCCTTACGCTCACAACCCTGTACGGTGAAAAAAGAGCCATCACCCCTCTTTCTCCCCCTGTAAATTCCAAAAGCAGATCAAGGGATTCGTTGTAAAACTCCTGAAGGCTGGATAGGTCCAGGAGTTTAAAGAGAAGGTTTATAAGCCCTTTATAGTATTCCTTCTCCTTGAGATCCTCTTCCAATTCGTAGAGTTTGGAGGAAAATTCTGAGAACCTGGCTCTCCATTGGCTCAGGGAATTTTCAGGAAACTGCATAAGGGCCTCTGCCATAAGTTCGCTGAATTCCTCAGATAGCGACATTCAATAACTCCCTTGCCTGCTTTTTTGTGCGAAGGCTTGAATAAGGAGAATCTATAATACTACGCAGGGTTTTCCTGGCCCTCTCTCTTTTTCCAAGTTTTATGTATACCTTTGAAACATCCAGCAGTATTCTCGGTACTTCAAACTTCACCTCAATGTCCCTGGAAGACCTGGCCAACTCCAGGCTTTTTTCAAAAAGCGAAAGCGCCCTTTGTGTCTTTCCCTCCCCGTATTCAATCAACCCTTCTATCCAAATCCTCTTGAAATGACCCTTCTTAAGTTCTTTTTCCCTCAGCAATTCGGCTGCCCTTTTCAGGTCTCCCATTCTTGCGTAGCATTCCGCCAAATCGTAGTAGGCCTCCGGGAGGGTGGTAAACTCCCCCAAGGATTTTTCAAAAAATTCCCTCGCCTTTTCCCACTCAAACTGCTGAAGATAACTGTAACCCATAAAATAATGGGTGAACTGCTTAGTTGTGGGAGAAACCTTCTCAAACCTTTCAAGTTCCCTCAAGGACTTTTCGTAGTCCCCGCCCCTTATCAGGGCCAGGGCCTTCATGTAGAAATCCCAGTGATGACCTGAAAGGGAATAGGAGAGGGCAAAGTTCTCAACGGCCCTTTTAAAGTCCAGAAGGGTATAGTAACTATAACCGGAAAAGAAGTAGGCGTCGGAATACAGGGGGTCTATTTTGGAGGCCCGGGAAAAATGCTTCAGGGCGGAGCGGGGGTCCTCCTTCTGCAAAAATATACGGCCCATTTGAAAGTACATAAAGGCCTTCAAGGGAAGGTTCTCATCGGAACACTTTTCAAGGGCCCTTTGAAGGAAATTTAAGGCCTTGTCCCAGTTCTTGCTCCTGAAATAAGAGGACGAGATCTTTATCATGGAGTAAATGTAACTTACATCCGCGGTGGGACGGTTCTCCGCCAGTTTGGCCTCTTCGTAAGTATCGGTCATCCTGCCCTTTGAATCCACATAAACCACCCTTCCCCTTCCGAAAACCACCCGGATAATCCCATCTTTAATTGAGAGGCTTCCACCCTGTTTTCCTCCCTCCGGAAGAGGGGTATAGAAAAGCAGGCCGTGGGAAAAACTCACTTCCTTCCCCAGCCATGGTGGGGCCTGGTCTCTGAAACCGTTTCCATCAAGGCAAAATACCACCATCTTGTGCCCCATCTGGTTGTTCACCGCCAGAACCACCAGGTCCTCCACTCCATCCCCGTTCTCATCGGAAAATTTAAGGGAGAATATCACCCCTGGATGCCAGTAGGTGCTGACATTCTCTTCACTGATCTTATCAAGGTCTTCGGAGGGTATCAACCTTATAACCGAGGGAAAGTAAGGATTGTTAATTCCCACGGCCACTATTTTCTTTCCCCGGCCCTTCCCTCCGACGATTTTCAAATCCCAAACCTCAAAGTTTTCGTCCTTGGAGTAAATGTTTCCCTTCCCCATCTTCAACTTGAGAAGTTGGCGGCCCTTAGCGTTAAAAACATACAAAAACCCCCACTCCTTAATGTTCTCCGCATGGGCGGTTCCTGCTATTACCTCCGGGCTTCCATCACCGTTTAGGTCAGATACCAAGGTCCTTTTTATATTTCCCTGAAGGTTCCTGACCCACAAAACTTTTCCCTTAGAGTTCATGGCCCTCAGGTCATTGGATGTATACACGAGGGAGCCTATTTTTGCGGTTTCGCCCCGGCCTCTCTTCAACAGAATGGGAAAAATTATCAGAGAACTTAATAGCAGGACCACAAAAAATAGGATTGCCGGCCTTCGGACAGATTGTTTTTTGCCGAGGTTCTCTCCAGATTTCAGGTAGTCTAAAACCTCTGAAATTGAAGGCCTTTTTTCAGGTTTTTTGGAAAGGAGTTTTGAGACAAGAAGGTCCATTTTTGGGGAAATCTCAGGGTTTTTCCTTGAGGGCAAGGGAGGATTTTTCCTTAAAATCTTATCCACTTTCTCGGACAAACTCTCCCCCTCAAAGGGATTCTCCCCGGTTAGCATCTCGTAAAGTATGCAGCCAAGGGAAAAAGCATCGCTCTTTTCATTTCCCGGGTCTCCCTCTATTCTTTCGGGAGCGGAATACTCTATGGTTCCGGAAAACTTCCCTGTCTCCGTTATGGATTCAGCCCCTTTTTCCATGGATATGCCGTAATCGCATATTTTCACCCCTCCCTTTTCTGAAATCAAAAGGTTGGAAGGTTTAAGGTCCCTGTGGATAATGCCGCTGGAATGCATAAAATTTAAAGACTCGGCTATCTGGATGAGGTAATCCAGGGCTTCTTCCTCCTTCAATGGGCCGCGCTTTAAAACCTCCTTCAGGTTTTTCCCCTGGACATATTCCTGGATTATGGCTATCTTATCCCCCCTATCCTCCACATCAAAAATCTTTACAAGCCCTGGATGGGAGAGTTTGGCGGCTGTCTCTATTTCCCGCTGGACCCTCGGGTTTTTCTTTATTATTTTAATGGCTACAAATCTTTTCAGTTTTGTGTCAAAGGCCTTGAAAACCTCCCCTCCCCCACCTTCTCCCAGTTTCTCAATTATTTCGTATCTCACAATTTGAAGAGGAAACCTTTGCCCCCGTTGAAGAATCGGCTTTCAGCGTGTTTTTGCTTTCAACAGAACGATGGGGCTTCTCCTTTTTAAACTCCACACCGTATTTTACCATACCCTGACCTTTTAAGGCTCTTTTCTTCGTTTTACGAGCACATAGCACAGGTCCTCAGTGCAGTCCACGAGATACACCTTAGAGGATGTAATAGAAAAGGGGTAGGCGACCTCCTCCGCCTCAGAAAGAAGTTTTCCATCCAGGGAAAATTCCCTCAACTTCACCTTTCCTTCAGGAGAAGATTTCACCGCCAATATGCTGCCCTCAGGGGTAAAAAGGAGGCTGTCCATCACTGGGAGATGGGGATGAGGAAGGTTGGACGGTCTGAGTTTTTGATAAAGTTTTTTGCCCCGGGGATCCATCCAAGAAGCCCCGGTCCAGAATTTTATCCTTTCCTTGAGGAGGGCCTCGGTGACCTCTTTTTCCTTCCACCCCGTTTTGATCTCCTTCGCCTTCATGGTCCTGAGGTTGAAAACCAGGATGGTGGTGCGGTCGTTCCTACATAGGGCAAGGAGGTGGAGTTTCGGATTGTAGGCAGAAAGGTAATATATTTGGTAGGGCACTGTGTAATTCCGGCCTTTTTCCGAATAAGAAAAACTGTGATACATTAAATCACCGTGGATCTTTCTGAGTTTTCCGTCCTTTTCCATTAAGTAATAGTCCAGGTGAGAACCGATGAAAACGATCCCTCCTTTCCTCTTGGATTTAAAGCCGTGAGATAGGCCTAATATTATTTCCCCGGCGCCCCCAGCATGAAGGTCCTCCACGGCAAAGGGGGCCGGGAATTTTACTGTGATGGTCCTCAGGAATTTTCCCTGGCTGTTGAAAACGTTTAAAAACCGGTTTCCTCCCCAGTAGTCTCCCTGTATTATGAGGCCCTGGGGAGAAATGTTGAAGACCCCAAACCAGCGTTTGAAAAGGCCAGGCCCCTCTCCCTTTCCTCCGAATTGAAAAAGGAATTTGCCCTTCTCAGAGAAAACTTTAATGGAATAATCCTTCCGATCGGAAACGTAAATCTTACCCTTCCAGGTGTGTATGCCCTTGGGATGAAAGAAAACAGGCCTCCCTTGGTGGGAAAGGGGAAATCTAATCTCTCCCGAAGCAAAACCGAACAATAAAAGTAAAAGGGCTGCTCTTTTCATTCTCACCCCCCTACTCATTATAAGAGAAAGGGCTTTGACAGGAAAATTTGATTCTGATATTGTCCCAGTATGAGAAGGACTCTTATAGCGATAGCAGCCTTAGCCATAGCCCTTGCATCCTGCAAGAGGGAGGCCCAAAAGACGGGGAAACTTGAGACTTTCAAACTTGAGAAGGTGGCGGATTTTACTTCCAGGGAGGACATAGGGGTGGTGCTGGAGGCCACTATATCTCCTCCGGAGCGGATCTTCTTCTTTGAAGCGGGAAGGGGACTTATCTTCGGACTATCCCTATCCTCACCGGAGAAGATGGTGCAGATAGGAAAGAAAGGAGAGGGACCTGGCGAATACGCAGGGCTTTCCAGCATTTACGCCGCAGACGGCAAGATCTACGCCCTGGATTCTAAATCAAAGATTCTGGTCTATTCCTACGAGGGAAAACTCCTTCAGGAGCAGAAGTTCAAAACGGACATTGGTTGGGGAAAGTTCGTAGGGAAGATGGGCGAAGCAGTTTTCTTTCACTCCATCTACTTCAAGGACACGGTAAATCCCTATCTGGTGCTTTACGAATGGAAGGAAGGGGAGGAACCCGAAAAAATCATGGAACTTCCGGTGGTGGCTGAGATAAAGAAGCGGGAAGCAAAGGGAAAGGTAATGTTTCAGATTTTCTTCCTCAGTTTTCCTACCTACGCCCTGGTGAACGGGAACTTGCTCTATTCCGCCTCTCCCTCCTACAGTCTCCACCTGAGGAGCCTGGACGGGAACACAATTTGGGAAGTTTCCCTCAAAGCCCCTCCGGCGGAGGTCCCTCCCTTTTTCAGAAAGGTCTGGAAAAAATCCAGGAAGAAGTTTTACCCGGTTATAACTGCCTTTCAGTGTAGGAAAAGAATATGCGTTTTGAGCAATTACTATAAAGACGACAAGCCCAGGCTGGATGTGTTTTCTATGCAGGGCAAATTTCTCCGCTCCTACCTATTCCCTATTAAGATAGAGAGGCCGGTGACCTACCCCATCAGGGTTCAGGGAGAATACCTCCTCTACTTCCCCAACGGAAAGGAGGGAACGGGCTTCGTGCTTTATCGCCTGCCGGAGGACATTTAGAGCCTGGATACTATTTCCATCGTGTCCCGGGCTATGACCAATTCCTCGTTGGTGGGAACCACCAGCACCTTCACTTTACCCTTGGAAATAATCCCCTCTTTACCACGGATAGTGGCCCTGTTTAACTCGTCGTCAATCTCTATTCCAAGAAACTCCAGCCCCTCGCAGGACCACTCCCTTATGAGAGGGGAGTTTTCCCCTATGCCGGCGGTAAAGACCAGGGCGTCCAGCCCTCCCATGGCCGCGGCGTATGCCCCTATGTACTTTTTAACTTTGTACGCATACATTCTGAGGGCTAACTCGGCCCGGGGGTTTCCCTTCTCCGCAGCCTCCTCCAGGTCCCTCATGTCCGAGGATATTCCGGAGACCCCCAGCATGCCGCTTTTCTTGTTGAGAAGGTGGTCCACCTCCTGGGGGGTCAGCCTCAGTTGGTTCTGAAGGGCTAAGGGAACGGCAGGGTCCAGGTCTCCGCAACGGGTTCCCATGTAAAGACCCTCCAGGGGGGTGTATCCCATGGTGGTGTCCACGGACTTCCCTTCCTTGACCGCACACATGGAGGCTCCGTTTCCTAAGTGGGCGGTTATCATCTTCAACTCCTGGAGGGGTCTTCCTAAGATGGAGGCGGCCCTGGCAGAGACATAGCGGTGGGAGGTCCCGTGAAAGCCGTATCTCCTCACCCTCCTTTCCTGGTATATGTGGTAAGGGATGGCGTACATGTAACTGTGGGGGGGCATGGTCTGGTGAAAGGCGGTGTCAAAAACGGCCACCATGGGCTTGCCGGGCAATTTCTCCTGGGCGGCTAAAATCCCGGCCAGGTTCGCCGGGTTGTGGAGGGGGGCCAGGGGAATGCATTCCCTTATGCTCTGGATCACCTCGTCGGTAATGAGGACGGAGCCGGAGAACTTCTCGCCGCCGTGGACTACCCGGTGCCCCACGGCCCCTATCTCATCCGGCTCCTTCACCGCACCGTATTCCGGATGGGATAGGTACTTCAAAATCAACTCTATGGCCTCGGAGTGGTTCTTTATCTCCTCTTCCACCACTATCTCACCCTGAGCACCACGATGCTTTAAACGGGAACCCTCAAGGCCTATCCTCTCCACCAGGCCCTTGGCCAGGACCTTTTCGCCCTCCACCTCTATGACCTGATATTTTACAGAGGAACTTCCCGAGTTCAGGACCAGGACCTTCATTTATTATCTCCGCAGAAGGGCCTTCATCTGGGCCACCGCCTCCTTTAAACCCACGAAGACCGCCCTGGAAACTATGGCGTGGCCTATGTTGAGTTCCTCTATCTCCTCAATGGCCACTATGTCCTTTACATTCCAGTAGTTCAGGCCGTGGCCGGCAAGGACCTTGAGGCCCAGTTTGGAGGCCAAGCGGGCCGCCTTCTCTATGGCGAACAACTCCTTCTCTCCGCCCTCGGATTCTGCGTATCGGCCCGTGTTTATTTCCACTGCGGGGATTCCCAGTTTAGCGCAGGCCCGTATTTGCTCCGGATCGGGATCAACGAATATGGAAACCGCTATCTCCGCCGCCAGGAGTTTGGATATCAGGGGCTTTATAAATTCTCCCTGGAGGACCACATCAAGCCCCCCTTCGGTGGTGATCTCCTCCCTCCTTTCCGGAACCAGGGTTACCTGGTGGGGAAGGGTCTTCAAGGCTACCTCCACCATTTCCTCGGTGGCCCCCATTTCCACATTTAGCATGGTTTTGACGGTTCTGCGGAGAAGTTCCACATCCCTTTCCTTGATGTGGCGTCGGTCTGCCCTCAGGTGGACGGTTATTCCATCGGCCCCGCCCAGTTCCGCCAGAAGGGCCGCCTGGACGGGATCGGGCTCCTCGGCCTTCCTGGCCTCCCTTATGGTGGCTATGTGGTCAAGGTTTACCCCAAGTTTTACATCTTTCATTTTATTAATCCTCCAGTATATTTTCCCTCTTCAAAATCTCCTTCAGAAACTTCTCCAGGGCCTCCATGACCTCCTCGGTCTTCTCCGGGGTCTTACTCTGCACCATGATTCGGAGAAGGGGCTGGGTCCCCGAATACCGGACCAGAAAATAAGCGTCTTTGAACCTTTCCTTCAGGGCCCTCATCCCTTCCTGATATCCCTTCAGCCTCTCCAGGGGCCTTTTGCTCTTAACCGGTATGTCCAGGTTTTTCTGGGGGTAAAGCGTAAGTTTCTCCCGCCAGAGGGAGGGTTTTTCCCCTTTTTCCGCCAGATAGGAGGCAATGAGGACCGATGTGAGAATCCCGTCGCCGGTGGGGAGTATCTTCCTGAATATGGTGTGGCCGGACTGCTCCCCTCCTAAGATGGCCCCTATGTGCATCATTTTTTGAAAGACGAACCTGTCCCCCACCGGAGACCTGTAAAGCAAAACCCCCATTTCGTTCAGGGCCTCCTCCAGGGCCAAGTTGCTCATCACCGTGGCCACCACCCGACGGTTCCACCTTCGCCCCTCTTCCAAGAATTTACGGGCCATGAAATAGAGGGTGTGATCCCCGTTCAAGATCTCCCCGTGTTCGTCTATCCATATGCAGCGGTCCGCATCCCCGTCGTAGGCAAAGCCCACCGTGGCCCGGGTCCTCTTCATCTTCCAGGATATCTCCTGGGGATTTTCCGAGCCGGTCAAATTTATGTTCCTCCCGTTGGGCTTTGGGGAAATCTCCTTAACCCTGGCTCCCAGGCTTGAGAAAACCTCCTTCGCCACCCGGTATCCCGCTCCGCTGGCGGAATCCAGAAGAACCTTCATCCCCCCCAGGTCCTTCCCGTGGGAGATAAGAAAATCCCTGTAAAACCCATCCATGCCCACCTTTTTCCAATTTTTGCCCCGATTAAGGTTCAGATAGGTGAGGCTCAGGGTCTCCTCTTCAATCTCCTTCTCCTCCCGGGTGGAGAGTTTTCTCCCGAACTGGTTTATCAGTTTAATCCCGTTGTCCAGAAAGGGATTGTGGGATGCGGAAATGGAGATCCCCAGGGCAAACCTGAAACTGGGAACCAGATAGGCCAGGGAGGGGGTGGGAAGCACCCCGGCGGAGGTGAGTTGTCCGCCACCCTGGGTTATCCCCTCCGCCAGAAGTTCCTCTATCTCCTCGCCGCTCTCCCGGGTATCCCTGACCGCCAGGATCCTGGGAAACCTCTTGCCCAGAACATATCCAAGCCTCAGGATGTTTTCCCTGGTCAGGGGTTCCTTCCACACCTGCCCCCTTATCCCATCGGTGCCGAAGAGTCTCATTTTTTCTCCTTCTTAACCTTGTAATAAACCATCTTAACTCCGGGGGGAAGTTCCACCCGGGGAATAAGTCTGCTTCCCTTCTTCACCAGACCCTTGACCACCTCCGGTCCCAGGCCCGCCACCCTGGAGTGAAACCCCTCCACCACCACAACAACCCGGTAGGATCCCACGGTGGCCTTTATGGTCCTTTTTTCCGGCTTTTCCCTGCCCTCAAACAAGACGGTGACGGTTCCGTCCTGGGGGGAGACTATGGAAACGGCCTCCTTGGGGGGGATTATTTTCAGGGTAACCGGTTTTCCCGGGACGATGTCCTTCAGATTGAAGGGCTCCGTGTATATAACCTTGATCCGGCTCAGGGCGGAGCGGGTACCCGAAACAACCGCCTGCGGCGGTTCAATCCGATAACCCTTAAAATCAAACCACGGAGGGGGATTACCGATAAATACGGGCTTTATTTTAACCCTCCTCTGGACCACCGCCTCCAGTTTCACCCTCACATAGGAGGGCGTTATTTTCACCACCTGAACGGTCTCCGGCAGGATCACCATGTCCTTCTTTATGGGGAAAACCTCCTCCCCTTCCCTGGCACCGGAAAGGTCCACCATGACGGAAATGCTCCGGTAGTCCTGGGAGAACATCATGTTTTTCTGGACTTTCAGCCTTATGCTCACCTCCTTGGGGGAAAAGGAGACGAGTTCCAGGTTCTTCGGAAGGTTCTGGAAGCCCACCGGGGCCCTCACCATTATCTCCACCGTTTGCCTTTTCTCGCCGCTGACCATTATCCACAGAAGAAAAGCAAGAAGCAGGGAAAGGAATTTAAGCGGAAGATTTTTTACGAGAAATTTTCTATAACTCATTTCAACTCAAAATACTCCACCAGCCTTTTTTCCAGGGCCTCCCTGTCCAGGTTGGAATACAAATTTCCCCCTATGGCCAGGGAAATGGTCCCCTTTTCCTCGGAAACCACGATTACCGCGCTGTCGGTCTCCATGGACAGTCCCAGGGCCGCCAGGTGGCGGGTCTTGGTGCCAAATTTCTCCAGGAAGGGATGCTCCTGGGGATGGGGAAATAGACAGGCCGCCGCCAGAATCCGGTTGCCGGAGATTATCATTCCCCCGTCGTGGAGGGGGGTGTTGGGGTAGAAGATGGTGACTATGAGGTCCCGGGAAATCACGGCGTCCAGCATAACGCCCATCTCGGCATAGTTCTTCAAGGATATTTCCTTCTCCAGGGCTATTAGGGCCCCTATTTTTCTGCTGGCCAGGTACTTGGCGGTAAGGGAGACTGTTCTTATGGTCTCCACGGAGGTTTTGGCGGGCTTGGTTTTCAAAAACCCCCGGGACCCAATCTCCGCCAGAACCTTCCTCAGTTCCCCCTGATAAAGGACTATCACCGCTATGATCACATAGGTGAGAAACTCCTTCAACAGCCAGTTCAGGGTGTTGAGTTTGAGATAATAACTGGCCATGTACACCCCGGCCACGGTGAGAAGACCTATGGTCATCTGGTAGGCCCGGGAGCCCTTTATGAGTTTTATGAACTGATAAATTATCAGGGAGACCAGAAGTATGTCCACCGCATCCAGCAAGGTGAATCCTCTGAATGCGCTCTTTATGAGGTCCAACATCAGTTTTCTTCGTTGCCCTCAAAGGCGGCCTGCTTCTCAAACACTATGGCGTTGATCTCGTCGGAGGTGAGAATTTCCTTCTCCAGCAGACCCCGGGCTATGGCTTCCAGTTTCTCCCTGTTTTCCCTGATGAGTTTCCTGGCCCTTTCGTAGGCCTTCTTGATTATCTTGGCCACCTCCCGGTCTATGGCCCTGGCGGTTTCCTCAGAAATCTCCTTCTTGAGGGTGAGGGATTTTCCCAGGAATATGGCCCCCTCCTTTTCCCCGAAGTTCAGGGGCCCCAGATCGCTCATTCCCCACTCGCAAACCATCTTTCTGGCTATTTCCGTGGCCCTTTCTAAGTCAGAACCGGCCCCGGTGGTGATCTTTCCCAGAACCTCCTCTTCCGAGGCCCTGCCTCCCAGCAGAACGGTTATCTGATCCTCCAGGTATTCCTTGGTGTAGGTGAACCTGTCGTCCTCGGGAAGTTGCTGGGTCACCCCCAAGGCCATTCCCCTGGGGATAATGGTAACCTTGTGGATGGGGTCAGCGTGGGGAAGAAGGGTGGCCAGGAGGGCGTGGCCCGCCTCGTGATAGGCGGTGAGTTTCTTTTCCTCCTCCGAAAGGACAAGGCTCCTCCTCTCCTTTCCCATGAGGACCTTGTCTTTGGCCTCCTCAAAATCCTCCATCTCTATGACATCCTTGTTCTTGCGGGCTGCTATCAGGGCGGCTTCGTTCACCAGGTTGGCCAGGTCGGCCCCGGTAAGGCCGGGGGTTGCCTTGGCGATAACCTTCAGGTCCACATCTTCCCCCAGGGGAAGGTTTCTGGTGTGGACCTTCAGTATTTCCTCCCTCCCCTTTACATCGGGTTTGGGAACATACACGGTGCGGTCAAACCTTCCGGGACGGAGCAGGGCCGGGTCAAGGATGTCTGGCCGGTTGGTGGCGGCCAGGACTATTATCCCCTCGTTGGGGTCAAAACCGTCCATTTCCACCAGGAGTTGGTTGAGGGTTTGCTCCCTCTCGTCGTGTCCACCGCCGAGACCTGCCCCCCTCTGCCTTCCCACGGCATCAATTTCGTCTATGAAGATGACGCAGGGGGCCAGTTTCTTGGCCTGGGAGAAGAGGTCCCTGACCCTGGAGGCCCCAACGCCGACGAAGAGTTCCACGAAGTCGGAGCCGCTGATGGAAAGGAAGGGCACGCCGGCCTCGCCGGCCACGGCCTTGGCCAGGAGGGTTTTACCCGTCCCCGGAGGTCCCACCAGAAGAATCCCCCGGGGCATTCTTCCCCCCAGACGGGAGAACTTCTTGGGGTTTTTTAAAAATTCAATTATGTCCCGCAGTTCCTCCTTGGCCTCCTCCACCCCGGCCACATCCTCAAAGGTCACCTTTTTGTCGGAGGAGGTGAAAAGTTTGGCCCGGCTTTTTCCGAAGGAAAAGGCCTTGTTGCCACCGGCCTGCATCTGCTTCATGAACATGAACCAAAGCACTATTAAAACGATGAGGGGAGACCAGGAAAGAAGGAGGGACCAGACCCCGCCCTGGTCCTGCTCTTCGGCCTTTATCCTAACCTTGTGCTCCTGGAGCACTTCCACCAGTTTGTCGTAACCCTGGGGAACCACCGTCCTGTATTGGGCCCCGGAGCGGTCCTTGAACTTAACCACCTGGCCCTTTATTACGGCCTCCACCACCTTTCCGGACTTCACCATCTCCATGAATCCGGTGAAATCAACCTCCTTGGGAGGCTGGGAGTAATTGGCAAGGCCGTAGAGGAATATTATAATTAAACCAATTATGAACCAGACGATTAAACTTCCGCTGTTAATTTTTCTATTGTTCATTTCCCTCCTGGTACCTCCAGGTAAATTCTATCATTTTAATAGGGGAATTTAAATGGGTAAATTGTGGATAAAACTCCTGATAAGCCTCTCCATCCTGGCTTACATCCTCCTGGTGAAGGTAAAACTCAAGGTTCTGGCCCATCTCGTGGGTAAAATAAGTCCCTGGTGGTTTTTTCTGGGCCTTTCTCTCCACATTCTGGGCTACATTATCAGCGGGGAGAGGTGGCGCAGGATTTCCGCCCACTTAGGGGTGAAACTCCCCCTGAAATTTTATGTGAAGTCCTATCTGGTCTCCACCTTCTTCGGCTTTTTTCTCCCCTCCAGGTTCGGGGGAGACCTGGTGAGGATAGGGGATCTGACCACCCGGGAGGACCTTTCCTCCGGGCTCTCCACGGTGTTCTACGAAAGGGTGGTGGGACTGGTAAGCATGGTGAGCCTGGGGCTGCCTGCCCTTCTCCTCATAAGGCCCGAATTCAAAAGGTTCTTCCTCCTTTCCCTTCTCCTCATGGGAGGGGTCTTTCTCCTTTCCCTCCTGGTAATCCTGAAACCAGGATTGCTTCCGGCGGTGATTCCCTTCCGTAGGCTGAAGAAGAAGGCCGAGGAGGTGGGAGAAGCCCTGGAGAGACTCAAGCACAAGGGCCTCTTCCTTACGACCCTGGCCTGGAGTTTTGCCCTCCAGTTCAATGTGATAATTTACTATTGGGCCATCGGGAAAGCCGTGGGCCTGAAAATTCCCTTCCTTCATTATTTCTTTCTGATCCCCACCATGCTCATTCTCATGGCCCTGCCCATAAGTTTTCAGGGGATGGGAATAAGGGATTTCTTTGCGGTGAGCGTCTTCCCCCTCTACGGTGCCGTCCCGGAACAGGGGCTGCTCTTCTCCCTCTCCGACCTGGCCATAGCCCTGGCCTACGCCGTGGTGGGATTCTTCGTTTACATAGGGAGAAAATGAGAAAGGCGGCCTTGCTTTTAATTCTGGGGCTCCTCCTGGGGGAAACCCGGGAGGAAATTCTCCTGAGGATAAGGCTTCTGGAGCGGGAAATCTCCTCCCTGGAAAAGAAGGGCAAAAGCCTGGCGGCCAGGCTTGAGAGAATTTCGGCGGAGATAAACCTCGTAAAGGCCAGGATGGCTCTGGAGAGGAACAAACTAAGGGAAATAGACCGTGAGATGAAGGAGGGGAAGGAGAAAATCAGGGAACTCCAGACAAAACTGAAAAACCTCAGGGAAGAGGTCAGGTCCCTGGCCCTCTTTCTATATAAACACCGATGGGCAAAAACCACCCTCCTCATGGAACTTTTTTACTTCCGGGACCCCACATACCCCCTTTATTTTTACCGGAAAATAGCCCGGAGTTACATCCGGGCCAGGAGGCTCCTGGAGGAAAAGCGCCGCCGGGAGGAGGAACTGAGGAAAATTTACCCGGAAAAAATCCGCCTTCTGCGCTCCCTCAGGAAAAGGGAGTTGAGGCTTAAACGAATCAGGGCCAGGCTCCAGAGGGAAATAGCCTTCATAGTGAAGAACAGGGAAAGGAAACGGAAACTCCTCAGCGAAATAAAATCCCCGGAGTTTGTCCCCGGGCAGAGTCGGGCCTCCGCCGCCGTCAAACCCGGGGAGATGCTGTGGCCCATAAGGGGAAGGGTGGTTAGAAGGTTCGGCTCCATAATTCACCCGGTCTTCCACACCAGGATAAACAGCACGGGCATTGAAATACAACCGGCGAAGGAGGAAGAATATGTCAGGGCCGTCGCCCCGGGGGTGGTGGAGTTCGTCTCCAGGTTTTCGGGATACGGCCGGGTGGTCATAATCTCCCACGGAGGAAGGCTTTACACCGTCTACGGACACCTCCTGGATGTTTTCGTGGAGAAGGGCCAGAGGGTCAAGGCAGGGCAGAAACTGGGAAGTTTAGGGGAAGGCGCCTTCTGGAAGGGAAAAACCCTGTATTTTGAGGTGAGGGTGGGAGGGGAGCCCCGCAATCCCTTGAGGTGGTTAAGGAAAAGGTGATATTATAGGCGGGATGAAAAGAAAATTACCGGTGCTGATTCTTCTTCCCGTGGCGGCCCTTCTCCTGTTTTTCACCCTGGAAAAGGAAGAATTTGAATTTCTGGGCAGGGCCCTTTACTACATAATCAACGATTATGTGGAAGAAGTGAACCCCGCCCGGGTGGTGGAAAACGGCATAAGGGGAATGGTCCAGAAGGAGGGCTACGCCTTCCTCCAAGGCAGCCCCGGGAAATTTTCCCGCAGGGCCGGATTGAGACTCCCCGGTTTTCAGGGAATATATGCCCGGGAAGCCTTCGTGGTGAAAAAAGTCTTCCCGGGGAGCGATGCGGAGAAACAGGGAATAAAGCCCGGCGACCTCCTGGTGGAGGTGGAGGGCTTTCCCGTGAGGCTTTCCACCCATCCGGATGTCATATGGAGGCTATACGGCCCCCAGGGCACCAGGGTTAGTCTGAGGTTTCTCAGGAAATTCAAAATAAGGGATCTGAAGGTGGTCCGGGATTTTCCCAGGGAGGACTTCCGCTGGGAGGGAAATCGTCTGATAATACACAGGCTTTTCCCCAAAACCGTGGACCGCATAGGATTTTCCATAGGAAACCGCCGGCGGGTCCTGGTGGACCTTACCGGTTTCCTGGACGGGGACTGGAGGTCCGCCCTCACCCTTACCGCCCTCTTCCCCTCGGACCTGGATCTGGACTTCAAAGGGGAAAAGGAGGAAAAAACCGTCCACCTGAAGGGGGAATTTCCGGGCAAGGTGGTGGTCATGGCCGACGAAACCTGCGTGGGGGCATGCTCCATGCTGGTCTACGCCCTCTCCCTCAGCGGTGCCCAGGTCCTGGCCACGGCCCAACCCCAACCCCCCTGTCCCCTTTCCCCTCTGAAGTTTGAGGAGGACAATTTCTTCCTCCTCCCCCTCATGGGGATTTTCCATCGTGGAAAGGACGCCTGCCAGGAGAAGATAAAGTTCACCAAGGTGGAGGAAAAAAACCTCCTGAAGGAAGCGTTGAAAAGGCTTGAGTCCTGAAAAATACCAGAACCTGGTCTTATTCTCCCTGGTTTTGATAGCCATCCTCTCCCTCTCATACCTCCACTGGGCGGAGAAGGAAGAAAAACCCCGGAGCGAAACCGTGAAATTTCTCCCCGTCCACGGGAGAAACCTTCCCCTGAGGGTTCCCGCAAGGAAAAAACCACGCAGGAGGGAAAAATGGACGGGTTACGCCGTGGCCCTGGTCATAGACGATGTGGGAAACAGCAAGGAAATGGTTTACCGGGTGGCGGAACTTCCCAGGCAGGTTACCCCCTCGGTTCTCCCCTTCAGGAAGTATTCCCTCTGGGCCACCCTCCACCTCAAGTCCAAAGGCTTTGATGTCATGCTCCACCTCCCCATGGAACCCCAGAACCCGGAACTTCTTGAGAAGAAAATGCTGAGGGTGAACATGAGCACCCAGGAGATGGAGACGAGACTGGAGGAAGCCCTTAGGGAAGTTCCCCTTCCCGTGGGGATAAACAACCACGAAGGCTCCCTCTTCACCTCCAGCGAAGGTGCCCTGAGAAGGTTCTTCTCCCTCCTGAAGGGAAGAAACCTTTTCTTTCTGGACAGTTGGACCTCCGGCCGCTCCAGGGCCCTGAGGTTGGCCCGGTCCATGGGGATCAGGGTTCTAAGGAGGGATGTCTTTCTGGATAACCTTCCGGAGCCGGACTACATAAAGGCCCAGTGGAAAAAACTCCTGGAAGTTGCCAGGTCTAAGGGAGGTGCCGTGGGCATAGCCCACGCCCGGGAGACCACCCTGGAAGTTCTACCGGAACTTCTCCGCTCCCTTCCCCCGGGTTTCAAACTGGTCAGGGTCCGCCACCTGGCAAAAGGAAGGCCCTCAGGCGATAATAAACAAGTCCTGAGTGCTCGTGAAGGGCGATAAAGGAATTGTCAAGGGCCCGGGTGCTGGGAAGGAGGGGAAAGCCCTGCATGCCCGATCTGAAGTCCGTGGCCACGGGTATGGCCTCTATCCCCCGGGAACGAAAGGCGAAGATGGACCTCTTCATGTGGAAGGCCGAGGTCACCAGGTAAACCCTCTTCCATCCCCTTGCCCGCAGGATTTTTCCCACCTCCACCGCCTCCCCCCGGGTGTTAATGGCCTTCTCCTCCCGGATGATCTCCTTCACCCCCAGACGGCGAAGGAAGTTTTCCATCTTTTCCGCTTCGGTGGGAGAACTTCCCCGGAGGCGGCCACCGCTCACTATCACCGGGAGTTCGGTTTTCTTCCACAGGAAATAACCCCTCAGGGCCCTTTTGAGGGAGGATTCGCTGAGACAGAGGAAATCGCCGCACCTCCCGTAGGCCCCTCCCCCCAGGATCACTATGGCCTCCGCCGGGGCCTCGCTCTGGACAAAATAGGGCTCCTCCAGGGGATAAAGGAGGGCGCGGGAAACGGGTGGAATGGAGAGGAGGTACAACAGGAGGGTGGAACCCAGCAGGAGAAGTCCTGGAAGCCTCGTTTTCTCCCTGGTGAAAAACCAGGCCACGAGCATGAGGAGAAGGATGCCCCCCGGGGGAAGGAAAACATAAGTCAGTATCTTCTCAGGCATTTTAAAAGAAACCCCACCTCAGGGCTTCAAACGAAGAATCTGGAAGGGCGGCGTGGAAAACCCGATGTAACGGTAGGAAAGGTAAAGGGGCAGGAGGTCCGCATAGTGGGGAGAAGGGATGCCGCTCTGGCCTTCGTAGTATATCCAGCGGTCATCGTGGAAGTCTATTATCTCCCTCATGGACGGGATCACGGTAACCGGCCCCAGGCGAAGAGGGTTGAAGGCCGCCTGAACCACAGTTTCTTTGTCTCCGTCAAAGGGAATTTTTCCCAGGTATAGTTTGCGGGAAAACAGGAAGCGGAGCAGGGGAACCCGACCCAGGGGATGGGAAAGGTCAAGGTAGTGATAATCCCCCCAGGTTTTACCACGGGATGTCCTCAGGGCCCTGTCAAGGGCCCCGACCAGAAGTTCGGCCCAGTCCCGGTATTTCCCCCGGGAAACCATCTCCAGGGCAGCGTGGTTTTTCCCTTCCAGCATTCTCACCAGGGCCTCCCTGGACTTCAAGGTAAAGAGGGAAAATTCCTTCCCATCGCCCCCGCTTATGTAGAGTTTGGACAGTTCCGAATCTCCAGGGAAAAAGGCCATCTTCTGGGCCTCAACCACCCAGAGTTCGTAGAGAAGGGCAGCGTGGGAGGAGGACTTTACCCGACAATCCCAGCCCCGAAGTTCCTCCAGGTCTTGCGGGTCCACCCTTCCCTCCACCAGGGGGAGGGCGGCCCTGAGGAAACGGCAGGCGTAAAGACTTTTAACATCTGACTGGACCCTGACCACCCAATTTTTGTCTATTTTCTCCGGTTTCTGCAGGAGTTCCTTTATTCTCTCTGCCCGGTAACCCATGCAGGCATCCGCCACGCCGGCAAAATCCGGCTTTATCCTCTGGTTAGCGGTGACTATTATACCCTCCCGGGGATTGTAGGCGCTGGGAAGTTCCTCCGTTGAATAGAAGCCTTCCCAATCTCCCCTTTCCACCGGGAAAACTCCGCTCCAGGAGCGCTTTGGAATTAAACCGCTAAGTTGATAGCCTATGTTCCCTTCCACATCGGCATAAACCACATTCTGGGATGGAACGGACCAGAAGGAAAGGGCTCGCCTGAACTCCTCCCAGTTCCCGGCGGTGTTCAGGAGATAAACCGCCTTGACCAGGTGGCCGAAGTCCCAGCCCACCCACCGGAGGACTATTCCCCGATCCCCCTTCCGGTAAATTACTGGACCGTAATCGGTCCAGGTAAACTCCCTCTCCACCTTCCCCATTCCTCTGACCTGGAAGTTTTCCTTCACCTTCTGGAGTTTCACCCATTTGCCGTTCAAAAAACAACGGTCTCCATCAAATTTCACCAGGTAGAGGTCCTGAACATCAGCGAAGGAATTGGTGAAGCCCCAGGCTATCCTTTCGTTTCTGCCGATGACTATCCCCGGGCTTCCGGGAAGGGAAACTCCCCACACATGGTAATCTCCGCCCTTGAGTTCCATCATGTACCATATGCCGGGGAGGGAAACCCCCAGGTGCGGATCGTTGGCCAGGATGGGTCTGCCCTCCCGGGTCCTTTCCGGAGAAATCACCCAGTTATTGCTCATACCCCGGAGGATTAGGGGAGTAAACTCCTCCACGGGAACTTCCTTCAACCAGGGCTGACCCTCCGGCACCACATAGGGAGCCCGGGGAGAAGAAAGGGGATCCAGCAGAGGCCATATTTTCTTGAGTTCGGGCCGGGCGCTTAGAATTTTAAGCCTCACCAGTTCCTCTGCAAAATTCCCCGCCAGGGACCACTGAAGTAGCCTCACCACATAAAGGGAATCCCGGGGTTCCCACCGCTCCCTCTTCGCCCTCAGGATCTTGTATTCAAAGGAGGGGGGAAAACTGTCCAGACAGGCGTTTACCCCATGGGCGTAAGCCCTGAGGATTTCCATCTCCTCCGCCGTGGGATTCCATCGGAATCGGCTTATCCCCAGTTTTCTGGTCTTTTCGTCCAGGGGTAGGGCCTTCTTTCCGAAAATCTCCGCCAGGGTTCCCCGGGCTGCCCGGCGAAAAAGGTCCATCTGAAAGAACCTCTCCTGGCAGTGAACGAAGCCCTGGGCAAAGAAAAGGTCGTGAAGGTTCTCCGCCTTTACCACGGGAATTCCCCACCGATCCCTCTTTACCTCCACCGGAGCCCCAAGGCCCACCGCCTTAACTTTCCCCTGGAGTTTTATGGGGGAAGTGGGAAAAAGGGAAAAGTAAATCGCAAAATAAATCCCGGCCAGCAGAAGAAGAAGTCCCCAGAACAACCTTTTCATGGAAGCCTCCGTATGAGAATGTCCCTGGGGGACCTCACCCTCACCCCCATTTTCCTGAGAAGGGCAGGTAGTTTCTCCCGCAGGGTCCGGGCTTTCTGGAGGGTAAACGGTCCCACCAGCACCCGGTAAAAACCTCTTCTGTGCTCAATCCTGCCCGGATAACCGGCCCTCTCCAGGGCCCGGGAAAGTTTTCGGGCCGAAGCCCCGTTTCTAAGGGCCGCCACCTGGAGAAAATAATCCCCCTTCACCTCATCCACGGGCGGAACCTTCTTGACCTCCGCCGGAGCCGGTACCGGTTTTTCCTCGGGAACCGCAGGGGAAACCTTTTCCTTCTTCACGGACTCCTTCTCCTCTACGGTCCGAGGTGTCTTCTCCGGCATGGCCTTCTCCCCGGTGGTCACGGGCCGAGGAACTATCTCCCGGGAAGAAACCTCCTCCGAAGTTTCCTCGGGGGGGGAAATCCCCGGGGACCTTTTTCCCAGATAATAACCCGCCAGAAAGGCCAAGGAGAGGAGAAACAAAAACATCAGGATGAGAGTTCCCACCGTGAAGGACGAGGTCTTATAGGTGTATGTCTTTTTTGCCATTTACTTGAGTTCCTCCTCCTTTTTCCTCAGGAAACTGAAAAACTCAATGGGTATGGGGAATACGATGGTGGCGGTGTTTTCAGTGGCTATCTCCGAAAGGGTCCCCAGGAAGCGGAGTTGGATGGATATGGGATTTTCCGAAAGGATCTTGGAGGCCTCCGCCAGTTTCCTGGCCGCCTGGAATTCACCTTCAGCGGAGATAATCTTGGCTCTCCTTTCCCTTTCGGCCTCCGCCTGCCTTGCCATGGCCCTCTGCATCTCCTGGGGAAGGTCCACATGCTTTATCTCCACCATCTGAACCTTTATTCCCCAGGGGTCCGTGTGCTTGTCCAGTATCTCCTGAAGGCTGGCGTTCAATTTTTCCCTTTCGCTCAGGAGTTCGTCCAGTTCCACCTCACCGAGGACGCTCCTAAGGGTGGTCTGGGCCAACTGGGAGGTGGCGTAGTAAAAGTTCTCCACCTGAAGAACCGCCTTCAGTGGATCAAAAACCCTGAAGTAAACCACGGCGTTCACCTTAACCGAAACATTGTCCTTGGTTATCACATCCTGGGGGGGTATGTCGTGGACTATGGTCCTGAGGCTCACCCTGACCATCTTGTCTATGGGGGCAAACACGAAGACCAATCCCGGACCCTTGGGTTTGGAGAGGGCCCTTCCCAGTCTGAAGATGACCCCCCTTTCGTATTCCTTCAGAATTTTGATACAACTCAAAAGATAAAGAAGAACTATTATTCCCACCGTAAAGCCAGGTGCCATTTTTCACCTCCTTTCTATTTATTTCACGCCCATGAGGGCCCTGAGGCTGGAGAGTTCCCTCTCCATCCTCTTTATCTCCTTCTTTGCCTTTCCTTGCTTCCAGCGGTTGAACTCCTCAAGGACGAGGTTCCACACCCAGGTCCTGTCGGCGGGAACCCTGCGGCTGTAGTCCACCAGGAGGTTTTTGGCCATAAACCAAACCATGCCTTCGCTGTGGAAGAAAAGGTGCACCACCAGGGGCATGGCCGGGGCCAGGTGGATGGGGTATTTTCCCTGAAGGAGACCGGAAAGTTCCTCCAGGACCTCCATGACCCTCTCCCCGCGGCGGAGAAGTTCTACGCGGTGGTCCACTTCCGCCTTAAAGGCGGAAAGTTCCCGGTATTTTTCGTCAAGAAACAGCCGGGAAGCCTCCTCAAACATCCTGGCGGCCTCTTCAAACCTCCCCATGGACTCCAGGATCAACCCCTTGGAGTAGATGTAGGTGGGCTCCCGGGGATTGACGGAGAGGAGGGTCTCGGCATCCTTCAGGGCCTCCTGATATTTCTTCATCCTTATGTAAAGCCTCATCCTCAGGTAGAGGGCGTCCTGGTCCCCGGGATTTCTGGAGAGGAAGTAGTTTACATCCTCCAGGGCCCTGTCAAGGAGACCCAGTTTTTCCTCGGCCTTGGCCCGGGCCCTGTAGGCCTTCAAAAGGCCGGGATCCTTCTCTATGGCCCGGGTAAACATGGCCGCCGCCTCCCTGTATTTTCCCTGATAATAGAGGTCAAGCCCCTGCTGAAAAATCTGAAAGGCAATGGATAGGGCCAATAAAATGCTCATACTCTTAGAATTTTACACCTAAACTGGCGAGAATTTCCCCTCCTCCAAGGCTTTGATTCTCCCCCAGGGATTCAAATCTTTTCTTGAACCAGAGGTACCTTCCGCAAATTCGGAAGAAGAGAGTTCTGCTTATCTCCCGGGTTACTCCCACTGAGCCCGCCACTCCCCACAGGGAATCCTTGACTTCACCCAGATAACTTTTTTCTCTGAACCACAGAACACCCGGGCCGAAGGATAGGAAAATCTTAAACCTTTCCCCCTGGGAAACCTTCACCATGAAAAGGAGGGGAACCTGCTGCAGTGTAGTTTTCTTCTTCGCCAGGGGGGTTCTTCCTTCTTTGTTAAGAAGTTCTCCTGTAACCGAAAAGGATAAATTTCTGGCGGCCTGATACTCTATTCCCAGGCCCAGGGGCAAGATGCCTCCCTGGTAAACCTCCCTGTAATAGGAATCTTCTTTTTCGTGATAGCCGGCAAAGACGAACACCCCCCACGGCCTGCGTTGCCTCACCACCTGGAGCGTAAGGTGAGGAGCCACAAACTCCCCTTCCTTTACCAAATACCTTCCCTTCCCCAAAAACTTGGCCCTACCTTTTTTTAAAACCAACTTTTCAGGACCCTCTAAAACCGCTTCCCCCTCAACCTTTATCCTAACCGTGCAATCCCCCTCATACCTCAGAACATAATCCCCGGATTTACCCGTAAACTTCAGGTGGCAGGTTTTCCCTCCCTTCTCCTTTACCTCTATTACCTTTCCGGTCATTATTCTGAGTTCCGAGCCGAAACTCAGCCCCACCACAAGAAAAAGGGGCAGTAGTTTAAAAGTCGTTTTCCCCATTTTTAGCCTCCTTTAAATTTTACCTTCCCCTTCACCCACCCGGCATTCTTTTCCAGAATAGGTCACGGCGATCACCTTATAGGTGTGGGGGGGGGCTCCACCTTCGGGGTCAAAAAACTCCCCGGCTTCCTTCCCCAATTCCTTTACGAGAACCCCGTCCCTGTAAATTCTGAAGCCTTTTACACCGCAGGGATTTTCCGAAGCCCGAAGTACATCCCACCTCAAAAGCACCCCCTCCGCCCCTTTGTGCCACATCCTATCCCGGGAGAGGTGAAGTTTAATTTGAACGCAGGCACAACACTCTCCGATTTCCTGAAAATAAGGAACCACCCTCCAGAAACTTCCCCGGGGAAATCCCCGGTCTTCGTACTGACGAACCCCAGGGCCCACCTGGGCTATCCTGACGCCGTTTCTATAGATTCTAAAGCCTCCCGGGGAGCAAGACGGCTGCGGAGGGGAAATTTTCCAGGTCAGAACCGCCGAGGCCTCGGTGATCCTATGCCACATCCTATCGCTGCTTTCCTTCACCTGAAGGGCCACGGCGGGACAGGAACAGGTGGTGGAGGGCTCCACCTTTACGACGCAGTGATGGGCCCTGGAGGACCAGACCAGTTTCCCGTCCCTTCGGGAGGCCACCTTGAGACGCACCAGGTAAATCCCGGGCTTGTCCGGAACGAAACAACTCCGTTTTTCGTGTTTGGGGTTCATCTCAGACCGGGAGCCCTGGGGCTTCACCATTAAACTCCAGGCATAACCCACGATAGGGTCTCCATCCGGATCCGTCCCCTGGGCTTCGTAGCACTGCTTTTCTCCTACGGATACGGGAGAACTGCACTGAAAATTCGCCAGAGGAGGCTCGTCGCATATTTCTGCGTTGAAGTTTACGGCCTCCCTGATCTCGCTTCCACAGACATCCCTGACCACCAGTTCCGCCATGTAGGGGCCGGGAAGGTCAGGGATTATGGAGGTAGCCCAACTGGAGGGGTCCTGGATGGAGGCGGAGGAACCCGACGGCCTGGCGGTGAGTTCCCAGTGATGTTCCAGAGGATCCCCCTCCGGGTCCGTCCCGCTTCCCTCTAAGGACACCTCCTCCCCCACGCAATAGGGAGAAGGTGGAGACACCGTTTGAACCACGGGAGGTTCGTTTAGGGTGATGCTAAAGGCTAAAACATCGGCGAGGCCTCCGCCGTAACTTCCCTGATATGGGGAGACGGTAGGAAAGTCCTGACTTACGGTGTGGCCACCGATTTTGAAGAAACAACCGTAAGGGTCCAGGCCGGAGGCGTTCCAATGGGAATCGTCAAAATTGCTTCCGCCCCAGTACGAGGAGTAGAGAAGGGTCAATCCCGCGGCGGGGTCATATGTGAATACGCTGGCAAAAACATCAAAACTCCCCGCCCGGTTGGACTGGTCCGGATTTTCCAATGGGAAATCGGAGGAGGTGGTGTAGCCGGAAAGAAAAATCCTTCCCTTGTTGTCTATTATTATGTTCTCCCCGTTGTCCCTACCGGTTCCTCCAAAATAGGTGGAATACTCCATTGAACTGCCGGTGGAATCAATCACCGTGATGAAGGCGTCCCGGGTTCCAAGGAGGGAAGATTGAAAGGGAGGGGGAACGGTGGAAAGGGGAAAATCGCTGGACCTCGTCCTTCCGGTTATGTAGATTGTGCCGTCAAAATACTCCACCGAACGCACCTGGTCCCTCTTGCTTCCCCCCAGGAAGGAGGAAAACTCCAGGACGCTTCCATCGGCGTTGAACCTCGCAACGAACCCGTCCCCACCGCCTCTGTAAGTGGGCTGGAAGGAACTGGAGGTGACCGGGAAATCCGAAGAGGAGGTTCTCCCTCCGAAGTATATCTCCCCGGAACCTCCCACCTCCGCCGAATAACCTATGTCGTTAAACCTCCCTCCAAGATAGGTGGAAAACACCAGGGTCTGTCCGTCGGGGCTCAACTTCGCCAGAAAGGCATCCTGCCTCCCATCCCTGGCCCCCTGATACGGGTTTTGAACGGGAAAATCGTTGGAGCGCGTATATCCCGTTAAAACTATCTCCCCGGAAGCGCCAAGGGCCACATCGTAGATTTCGTCGTCGCCGCTCCCTCCAAAATAGGTGGAAAGCAGAAGGCTGGACCCGTCCGGGGAAAGTTTAAGGACGAATCCATCCTTGTGCCCCGCCCTGTAATTCTGAATAGGATTGAGAAGAGGAAAATCGTCGGATTCCGTGGAACCCACCACCACCGCTTCCCCACCGGAGGTTACCGCTATAGAATAACCCTCCTCTTCCTCGCTTCCCCCTATAAAGGTGGAGTAGATAAGCGTCTGACCGTCCGGGGCAAACTTGGCAACGAAGACATCCCCCTCACCGTGGTAGGAACTATCGTAGGGGTCGGAAAGGGGAAAATTGGAGGAATAGGTCTCGCCTGTGAGGTAAAGACTAAAGGAGGAATCCACCGCTGCCCCGTAGGTCACATCAACATCCGAGCCCCCCAGAAAGGTTGACCAGACCACCGGGTCTATTATCAGTTCCTTTCTTCTGTCGTAATCCTTCACCCGGATGCCCCACAGGTCTTTGCCCAGGCAAACATACTCCGCCACCACCTCCCTCTTTCCCTGCCAGGCGTTGAGTTTTTTGAGGACCACGGAGCCCCTTCCCAGGGAACCGTCCCTGCGGAGTTCAGCCCCGGGAAAGCGGATCCTTATTGAAGACGGGTCTGCTCCGGGACGGAGTTTCCAGACCATTTCCACATTCCCGTCCCGTTCCTTTAAAATTAGATCGGTGGCCGGATATATTTCTTTAAAAATAACGCGGCCGTATCTTCTAACCCCTAAAACCCATTCTTCGGGGTCCCTGCCCTTTATGAAGTTCAGAACTCCGGCCTTCATCTCCGCCGTTTTAACCGCAGTTTTCCGGGAAACACCCTCCAATGCGATTCTGACCCCGTGGTTTCCCTTGACCTCAATGAACCCCTTGCCCACGAAGGCCCAATATCCGGAAAACCTACCGTAGAACAGGACTTCCTGCGGAAGTTGTCCCCTGTTTTCCACAAATCCTCTAAAGCCCAGATCTACTCCCCGCAGGGCAAACAACAGGGAAAGTATAAAAAGAACTCTCCTCATCTGCTCCCTCCTAAAATTTTAATCACCCCCTTTTAAATAGATAGAACTTTTTAAAGGAAAGTCAAACTCACTCTATCCTGTAGTTGGGAGCCTCCCGGGTTATTATGACATCGTGGACATGGCTCTCCCTCAGCCCTGCATTGGTTATCTTCACGAACCTGGCCTTTTCCTTGAGTTCTTGAATGGTGTGGGCCCCCACATATCCCATCCCAGAGCGAAGTCCCCCCACCAGCATGGGGACCATCTGCATGACGGAGCCGCGGTAAGGAACTCTCCCCTCTATGCCCTCGGGAACCAATTTGGCCTCCTCGCTCACCTCGTCCTGGAAGTACCTGTCCCGGCTCTTCCCCTTTTTCATGGCCTCCAGGGACCCCATTCCCCTGTACACCTTGTAACTTCTCCCCTGGAACAGAACCAGTTCCCCGGGGCTTTCGTCGGTGCCGGCGAGGAGGCTGCCTATCATCACCGAATCCGCCCCGGCGGCGATGGCCTTGGTGATGTCACCGGAATACTTTATGCCGCCGTCGGCGATGACGGGAACCCCTGCCCGGGCGGCCACCTCCGCCACCCTCATCACCGCCGTGACCTGGGGAACACCGATGCCCGTGACTATCCTGGTGGTGCAGATGGACCCGGGCCCCACCCCCACCTTCACCGCATCGGCCCCCCTTTTCACCAGGGCTTCGGCGGCCTCCGGGGTGGCTATGTTTCCGGCCACTATCTGAACATCGGGGAACATTTCCCTTATCCTCTCCAGGGTTTCCAGAACCTTCCTGGAATGGCCGTGGGCCGTGTCTATGACCAGGGCATCCACCCCGGCCTCCACCAGGGCCCTGGCCCTCGCCTCGGCATCCTTTCCCACGCCTATGGCCGCCGCCACCATGGGCCTTCCCAGACTGTCCTTGGTGGCGTTGGGATATTTTATTTTCTTCATTATGTCCTTCACCGTTATCAGCCCCTTGAGTTTGCCCTCCTGGTCCACCACCAGAAGTTTCTCTATCCTGTGGCGGTGGAGGAGTTCCTTGGCCTTTTCCAGGTTTATCCCTTCCCGGACGGTTATAAGGTTTTCCTGGGGGGTCATGGCCTCGGAGACCTTTTTGGAGTAATCGGTTATGAACCTTATGTCGCGGTTGGTTAGTATTCCCACGGCCCGGCCTTCCCGGTCCACCACAGGGACCCCGGAGATTTTGTATTTGGACATGAGTTGAGTGGCGTGTTCTATGGTGTCGTCGGGGCGAACGGTGATGGGCCGGAAAATCATGCCGCTTTCAGACCGCTTAACCTTGTCCACTTCCTCCGCCTGGGACTCTATGTCCAGGTTCCTGTGGATAACACCGATCCCACCCAGTTGGGCCATGGCTATGGCCATGGGGGCTTCGGTCACCGTGTCCATGGCAGCGGATATTATGGGGATGTTCAGGCGTATTTTTCTGGTAAACCATGTGGAAACATCGGTTTGAGCCGGAAGAACCTCGGAGTAGCCCGGCAGTATCAACACATCGTCAAAGGTCAGGGCTTCCCCCACTATTTTTTTATCCATGTTCATCCCTTCCTCCTTTTCTTCTTCTTTTTCTTGGAAGAAATAACTTTGGCCTTGGGCATTTTTATCTTTATCCTCATTCTTTCCATCTCCTCCTGGGTAACGGGTTCGTAGAGGAAGGCGTATCTTACGGCGTCCTCCTCTATGCGGTTCATCATCTGGTTGAACATTTCGTATCCTTCCCTTTTGTATTCCACCAGGGGATCCCTCTGGGCGTATCCCCTGAGGCCTATTCCCTCCCGGAGGTGGTCCATGGCCAGGAGGTGGTCCTTCCAGTATTTATCTATGAGTTGAAGCATGATGAACCTCTCCATCTCCGCCATGGCCTCCGGGGCCTTCCTTTTCTTTTCCCGGTAGCGCTCCAGGAGTTCCTTCAGGATGAGGTCCTTCAGTTCCTCCCTGGTTATGTTCTTCTTATCAAAATCAAGGTCCCGCAGGGTGAAGAGGAAGTGGTAGTTAAGTTTCTTCTCCAGCCCGTCCCAGTTCCATTCGGAGGCCGGAACCTTCTCGGGACAGTTCTCGTCTATTATCCAGTCCAGTATGTCCTCTATGACCTGCTCTATTTCCTCGCCCAGGTCCTTGCCCTGTAGAATCTCCCGCCTCTTGGCGTAGATGATCTCCCTCTGCTTGTTCATAACTTCGTCGTATTCTAAAACATGCTTTCTTATGGAGAAGTTCTGGGCCTCCACCTGCTTCTGGGCCCTCTCTATGGTTTTGGAAACCAATTTACTCTCAATGGGAACGCCCTTTTCCATGCCCAGCCTCTTCATAAGGCCGGAAATCCTGTCGGAGCCGAAAATCCTCATGAGGTCGTCTTCCAGGGAGAGGTAAAACCTGCTTTCTCCGGGGTCTCCCTGTCTTCCGGACCTTCCCCTCAACTGATTGTCTATTCTTCGGCTCTCGTGCCTTTCGGTTCCCAGAACGAAGAGTCCTCCCAGTTCCACCACCTTTTTGTGCTCCTCGTCGGTGATCTTCTTCGCCTCCTGATAAACCCTTTCCCACTCTTCCCGGGAGACCGCCGCCGGGTCCTTGCCCTTCTTTCTGAGCATCTCCCGGGCAAGGTATTCCGGATTTCCCCCCAGGATTATGTCCGTTCCCCTTCCCGCCATGTTGGTGGCCACGGTCACTGCCCCCAGCCTTCCGGCCTGGGCCACTATCTCCGCCTCCCTCTCGTGGTATTTGGCGTTGAGGACCACATGCTTTATCCTCTTCCTGCGGAGGAGGCGGCTCAGGTGCTCGGACTTCTCTATGGAAAGGGTCCCCACAAGAACCGGCTGTCCCTTTTTGTGCAACCTTTCAATTTCGTCCACCACCGCCTCCCACTTTTCCTCCTCGGTGCGGTAGACCACATCCGGATGGTCCACCCTTATCATGGGCTTGTGGGTGGGAATCACCACCACATCCAGGTTGTATATGGAGGCAAATTCCGCCGCTTCGGTGGCGGCGGTTCCCGTCATACCAGCCAGTTTTTTGTACATGCGGAAGTAGTTCTGAAAGGTTATGGAGGCCAGGGTCTGGTATTCCTGCTGGATTTTTACCCTTTCCTTGGCCTCCAGGGCCTGATGAAGCCCCTCGCTGTAGCGGCGCCCGGGCATGAGCCTCCCGGTGAATTCGTCCACAATGATGACTTTCCCGTCCTTGACGATGTAGTCCTTATCCCTCTTGAACAGGGTGTGGGCCTTCAGGGCGTTGTAGACCATGTGGATGTATTCCATGTTGCGGATGTCAAAGAGGTTCCCCACCTTGAGGGCCTTTTCCACCTTCTCTATTCCCTGCTCCGTCAGCACCACCGTCCGGCTTTTTTCGTCCACCTCGTAGTCCACATCCTTTTTCAGGCGGCGGACGATCTCATCTATCTTGTAGTAGATGGCGGTGGATTCCTCCGAGGGACCGGAAATTATGAGGGGAGTTCTGGCCTCGTCTATGAGTATGGAGTCCACTTCGTCTATTATGGCGTAGTTGTGCCCCCTCTGGACTATTTCGTCCAGGGAGTACTTCATGTTGTCCCGGAGGTAATCAAAGCCAAATTCGTTGTTGGTTCCGTAGGTTATGTCCGCCAGGTAGGCTTCCTTTCTGGAACATGGCACCAGTTTGGTGGTAAACCTCTCCTTGTTTTCCCACTCCACCAGGTAGGAGGCCTCGTGCTGAATAACCCCCACCGTGAGGCCCAGGAGAAGGTATATGGGGCCCATCCAGAGGGCATCCCTCTTGGCCAGGTAGTCGTTGACCGTTACCAGGTGGACTCCCTTTCCTTCCCTGGGGGTCCCGTCCAGGTCCCGGGCGTCCAGGGCGTTGAGGTAAATGGGAAGGGTGGCCACCAGGGTTTTACCTTCTCCGGTTTTCATTTCGGCGATTTTCCCCTGGTGAAGGACTATCCCTCCCATGAGTTGGACATCAAAGGGGCGCATTCCCACGGTCCGCCAGGCCACTTCCCGGGCCACGGCGAAGGCTTCGGGAAGGAGGTCGTCCATGGTCTCCCCGTCGGCCAAGCGTTTCTTGAATTCTTCGGTCTTAGCCGCCAGTTTCTCGTTGGAAAGGGCTTTTACCTCCGGCTCCAGGGAATTTATCTTTTCCACCACGGGCACGAGTTTTTTGAGTTCCCTTTCGTTTTTCGTTCCGAAAATTAACTCCAGAACCTTGGAAAACATAGTATCCTCCGCTTAAGTCAATACTATTCTAACACGCCAAAGGGGAAAAAGGGAAGGACCGGCCCGGCCGGCCCTGAAATCCTTTACCCTTTTTTAAGGACCAGAATTACATCGCCCCTCTTGCCCAGTTGAATGGGCTGGCCGGCGGGGACCACTTCCTGCGAAATTCTGTTCCCCTCCACATAGGTTCCGTTGGTGGAGTTCAGGTCCACCACCAGGAAAACTCCGCCCTCCTGGGGAACTATTTTGCAGTGAACCTTGGAGACTATGGGCTGATTGATGACTATCCTGGCTCTGGCAGGGTCCCTTCCTATTATGGCTCCGCCGGTGGGAATGACCTCCTCCCCTATCTTTTCCCCCTTCACGAAAATCTCCACCCATCCCGCTGCCTCGGTCTCCAGGCCTCCGGCCTTCTCCTCCGAAGAAGATCCCTTCTGCTTGAGAGGGAGGTCTGAAGACCCGGATTTTTGGCCGGAACCGAAACCTTTAAGGAGGAGCCAGAGCAGGAAAAGTAGGGCCAGGCCGCCCAGCACCACCAGAATCCTGTGCTTTTTCCACATTCTGCTAAGAAAAGGCACCTTACTGGTCTGCCTGAGGATTTCTGCCTGAAGTTTCTCCAGATCGGGCTGCCCCTTCATGTAGGAGAGAACCTGGGCCATCAGTTCCTTCGCCTTGAAATAATCCCCCTTCCAGTAGGCCTGAAGGAGTTTGTTGTAGGCCGTGGTAAACTCCGAGGAAACATTGTATTTAATCCCTGCTCCGCTTAGAAATTCCTTGGCAAGGTTTACGGGTATTAAGAAATTAACGCTTGAAGGGGTTTGAGGTTCACCGGAAAAGGGATCCCGAAAACCCTGAGAAAAGAACACCACCCCGACGACCCTGGCGGCCTCGTTCACCACAGGACCTCCGGAATTCCCCGGGGTCAGGGCCACATCCGCCCGGATTACCTTCAGGCCGTCGTAGTCCACATTGAGGGCGGAGATAACCCCCCTGGTTAAGGTGGGTTGAATCTGGATTTTTTCAAACTCCGAACCCGGAGTCCAGAAATCCACCACAGCGGGGTATCCCACCGCCCACACCACCTGGTCCTTCACCAGGGAGGAAGAGTCACCCAGGAAAAGCACCGGGCAGTTGTCCCTTTCTATTTTAAGAATCACCAGTCCGTTTCCCCCTCCCTTCAACGGGGAAATTTTCTTTATCCGATAGTTAAATTTTTCGGAGTTGGAAAGGAAAACCTCGGCCCGAACTTTCATCTCCGTCACCCGGGGTTGGTGTTCTTTAACCCAGAGGTCAAAGTTTTCCCGGGTAAGTTCCAAGTTCTCTTCCTGGAGTTTCCGGGCCACGAATTTGAGGACAAGTTTGTCCTTAATCCCTTGCGGGTCTTCACCGGCCACCTTCACCACCTCCACCGCCGGGGTGGCAGTGAGGATGTAACCCTGGGGATTTACGAGGAACCCGCTCCCCAGGGTTCCCAAAACTACCTTTTCTTCCCCGGGCTGGTTCTCCCCCTCGTAGGCCACCACTCCCTGAACCACCGAGAGAATCCTTACCACCGCAGGTTTGGTTTGGTAGGCTATTTTCTCCGCCCTGGATATTTCCCTGGCCTGAGCGAAAACATAGGCCAGCGCCAAAACAATTAAAACGAGGATTTTCCTCTTCATTTTCGTCCTCCTGTAATTTTATTTATGAAATTCACGAGAAAATCACGGCACATCCAGGGACCGTCGCTCTCGGATGTCCCTGTCCCAAGTACATCCCCCGGACTTATATTCACGCCCCCGCCGGTTCCCTCTCCCCCCTTACGGACCGTTTCCACCATTTCCCTTTTCCTGAAGGGTTGAACTGGGAGTCTGAGGTTTCCCTGGCCCTTCACCTTTTTTGCTCAGGGTGAAGAGGTAATAGCCCAGGGAAAGGAGGAGCAAAAGGGCGAGGACCACGGCGACCAGGATGACCCTCTTCTTTCTCTTATCCCCCCTCCTCTTTAAAAAGGGAAGTTCCCGGGTGGAGTCCGTCTTTACCGGAGGGTTTTTAACCGGTGTTATCTTGAGTTTCACTTCCCCTATGGCCACGGCCACGGCGGTTATGTTGTCGGGCCCCCCCCTCTTTTTAGCCGCCTCCACGAGAAACTCCACCGCATTTATCAGGGGCAATCGGGAAATGATCTCGTAAATTTCCCTGTCCATAACCAGGTTTGAGAGTCCATCGGTGCACAGGAGAAATTTATCCCCCTCCCTAACCGGAAAGGGGCCTATTATCTGAGGTTCCACATCCTTTTTCATCCCTATCATTTGAAGTAGAACATTCTTCCTGGGGTGCTTCTTGGCCTCTTCCTGGGAAAGAAGCCCGTTGGAAACCAATTTCTCCACGAAGGATTGATCCTGGGTGAGCAGTTCTATCCCTCCGGAGGTTATTCTGTAAACCCTGGAATCGCCCACATGGGCTATGTAAGCCTGGTTGTCCTTTATGTAAAGGGCGGTGAGGGTGGTCCCCATGCCCTTGCGGGAGGGGTTGGACTGGCCCAGGGTATATATTTCCCGGTTCAAATGACGGTAAACGGAATCCAGAAATTCCCTGAGGTCCCCGGAGGGGGCCTGCGACAGGTATTCCTTCAGTTTCTGCACCGCCGTGGACGAAGCCACCTCCCCGGCCAGGTGTCCACCCAGGCCGTCGGCCACCACGAAGAGATAACCTTCACCGGGCAGAGCAAAGGCCCCGAAGGAGTCCTCGTTGTTCGTCCTTACTACGCCTACATCCGTTTTTCCGTAGAAATGAACCTTCATATTTCCCCCGGCCCCATATCCTTTCCTTGTCTCCCTGAAAATCCCGAAAGACCCTTCATAAAAAAACCTCTTAGGAGGTGAAGTTGAATCGGACAGGGCAATTCATTCCTCACCTCCTCCCTTAATTATAGTTTCACCGGAAAAAATCTTCAATCTGCGTCGGGACTCACCCAGGGAGTCAGAGGACTCTCCCTCCCATCCTTCCCCACCACGGAGGCGGCATAGGCCACATCCTTGCCGGAGGCCACCACTTCCACCACCGGCGTATAACCCCCTTCCCATACCATCTCAATGTCTCCCCCGGCATTTCTGTACAGTCTGTAGGAGGAAACGGAAACTTCCCGGGAGGGACTCCTCTCAAGGGTTATTTTGTCCACATACCGCCTGAGGAAAATGCCCCTGTCCTGGTGCCGCACCACCATAAGACCGTCGGGGGGGAAAATCTTGGGGGCGGGGAATATCGCCACCACCATCTCCTGCCACTCCGTCTTGGTGAAACTGTAACCCGCCTCTATGTTGTCCGGAGAATAGTACCCATCAAAATACCCGCTCCATCCGAAGTTTATGTGAACCAGAAACTCGTGCTCGGTCTTCGTGTAGCCGTCCACCACCACCGCATGACACACATCTTCGCTGCATACGGTGAATTCAAAGGGCCTCCTCAGATCCCTTTCCCACATCATTCTCCTATACCACTGCTGACTGGTCATGGAGGAACGGGAAAGGTATTTAATGCCGGAGGAATACCGGAAATATCTGGGGAGCACCCCGGTGGCATCGGAGGCGTATGCGGAGGAGCCTTCGGTCCCGTAATCCATTTCAAATCCTACCCCCAGGTGGTAAAGCAAGAGGCCCACGGCCTTAATCTGGTGAAGTGGGGAGGAAACCAGAAGCCTCAGGGGCATGTCCCTCCAGGGATAACTTACGGAAAAACTGGCGGAAAGGACCCTCCCCTTCCACTTGTAGGCGTGGCTTCCCCGGCCCTGCTTCGGCCATTCCCAGTATTTCATTATCTGCCCGAAGGCCACAGCCACGCAGCCGGCATAGGTCTTCTTCCCGTTCAGGACCGGGGCGTAGTAATTATAAGGATAATCCTGATCCCATCTGGTTTTGATCAGGGGATTCCGAGATACGGGGGATGAGATCTTCCCGTCCCTGAGGGCCACCCAGGCCAGAACGCCCCGTCTCCGGTCAAGGAGAGCCTTGAATTCCGGGGTTTTTTGAATTTCCTCCTGCTCAACGAACAGTTCCCAGAGAACATACTTAACCACGGGATTTGACGGGTCGTAGGGAAGGGTGGAGTAAAGTTTTATGGGGGGAAGACGGCGGCTGGCCGGGAGGATAATGAAACCCCTGTCAAGACGGGAAAGGAAGCCTACCTTCTTTCCCCGGAAGAACACGGGCTCCACCTCCACCACCCGGCCCCTGCTCCAGGCGTTGGAAACCACCAGGGCCTCCTGAAGGGAGGCAGAAAATACTAAGAAGGCTAAAAAACAGACCGCCGCTAATCTGGACTTCATTGATTAAGCCTGGGGACCACGAAGGGGGAGGGCTTTCCCTTTTTCCCGTCCCGGGAAATGGTCCTTACGGCATAGCGGTAGTCCTTCGGGGAGGTTCCCACATTGATCTCCACCTTCCGGTCCTGGCCCACCTCCACCTTCCCCTGGGTTATGATGAAGCCCGAGGAGGTATCCCACCGCAGAACCTCGTAGGCGGAGATGGAACCCTCGCCTCCGGGAGGAGCGTCCCACTCAACCACATCCACGTAGCGGTTTACGAAAATTCCCCGGTCCCGATGGCGGGTGGCCCTCACCGAGGAAGGAGCCGGAGGCAGATTCGCCGGATAAATGTTGACCACGGCGTATTCCCATTCTATTACATTGAAATTGGTGGTCCCCGGCTTTATCTTGTCCACGGAGTAGAAACCGTCGTAGGCTCCTCCCCATCCCATGTTTATGTGGATGAACTCCCCGGCATCGCTGACCTTGTAGCCGTCTACCACCACCGCATGGCCGAAATAACTCCCGTCTTTTTTACCAAAAATGGAAAATTCAAAGGGTTCATACTGATCCACATGATGTTTAAGGACCCGAAACCACTGGGAGGCCTCCATATACTCGGTGCAGGTGGAATTCAAACACCTCCCTATGGCGCTCATGGCCTTGCTGTATTTGAAGTGTCTGGGAAAGGTGTCTATGGCGTTGGTGGGATAGGCCCCGGAGCCGCTGATCCCGTAGTCCATGTCCACCGCCACCCCTACATCGTACATGAGCCGGGCCACGGCGTCTATCTCCTCGGGGGTGGACCTGTCGTTCAGGGCAGCGGGCATTTTATCCCAACGATAGGGATGGGAGAAATTAGCGGAGAGGTACTTCTTTCCAGTTTCCCAGTAATAGGTCCGGGAACCCTGTCCCCGGTCGGGCCACTGCCAAAACTTCATTATCTGGGAATAGGCCACGGCCACGCATCCGGTGGGGGTGTGATACCCGCTGATGGTGGGGGTGTACTTATTGTAGGGACGGCCCTGATTCCATCGGGTCTCCACCATGGGACCGAAGATGACCTGCTGGCCGGCGGCGGCCTTAAGTTTTCCCGTAGGGATCCCCAGGAGATATTTCCACCTCTTATCCGTTCCCTCCAAATGCCTATAGAGGTAAAGGAGACGGAGAACATCCCTGTGAAAACCCACCAACTCCGGCTGAAACCGCCCCCGATAGGAATAAAGTTTCACCGGGGAAACGCTGCTGGAGAGGGGAAGCAGGATGTATCCGGTGGGGAAAAGTTCCGCCAGATATCCAACCCTCTCCCCACGATAATACACCTCCCGGAAGTCCATGATGGCGAAGTTCATGTCTTGCCGGATTTCCGGAGAGAAAAACTCGGGAAGGGTTCTGAGACCGGCAAAAAACCTCATTTCCTGATTCATGAAGACCACCCATTTGTGGGCCACCTTCCAGGCCTTGTCCGCCGGGACCTCACCCAGCAGCAGGAAAACCCACAGGAAAATCATCAAAATCTTCTTCATACTCCCTCCTTAGTATTCAATGCCTTTGCGGGCGGAAAGCCCTTCTTCAAAATAGTGTTTGATCGCCTTCATTTCCGTGACGAGGTCCGCCGCCTCCATCACCGAGGCCGGAGCCCTTCTCCCGGTAAGGACCAACTCCACCTGGGAGGGCTTTTCCTTAATCAAAGCCAGGACCTCTTCCTCCTTTATCAGGTTAAAATAAACCGCCACATTAACCTCGTCAAGGATGACCAGGTCGTATTCCCCACCCACGAGGGCCCGTCGGGAAAGAGAAAGGGCCTCCCGGGCCATCCTCACCGCCTCCGCCGGAGGGGAGTTCCTGTCGGTGATGAACTCCTCCCCTCCGCACTGGTGAATTTCTATAAGGTCCGAAAGCCTCTCCTTTATGATCAGGGCCTCTCCGGTTTCCCTTCCCTTCATGAACTGGCAGATGAAAACCTTGAGACCCCTTCCGGCGGCCCTCAGGGCAAGCCCCATGGCGGCGGTGGTCTTCCCCTTGCCAGTTCCGGTGTATACCTGGACCTTACCCTGCGTTAGTTTATCTGCCAAGGGCTTCCTTCACCGTTTTTCCGATTTCCGCCGGGGATTTCACCACATGAACTCCCGCCGCCTGAAGGGCCTTCATCTTCTCCGCCGCCGTGCCCTTGCCTCCGGCTATAATAGCCCCGGCGTGCCCCATTCTCCTGCCCGGAGGGGCCGTCTGCCCTGCTATAAAACTGATGACGGGTTTGTTGAACTCCCTTTTTATGTAGTCTGCCGCTTCCTCCTCGGCGTTTCCTCCGATTTCTCCAATGAGAACCACCGCTTCGGTCTCCGGGTCTTCCTTGAAAAGTTTGAGTATGTCTATAAAGGTAGACCCTATAATGGGATCTCCCCCTATTCCCACCGCCGTGGACTGACCAAATCCCAATTGGGTTATCTGGTCAACGGCTTCGTAGGTCAGGGTTCCGGAGCGGGAAACTATCCCTATGGTTCCCGGCCTGTGTATGTGTCCGGGCATTATCCCCATCTTGCTCTTTCCCGGGGAAATAACTCCTGGACAATTGGGACCTATCAAACGGGTTCCCCTGCCCTTCATGTAGGCCTTCACCTTTATCATGTCCCTGGTGGGTATCCCTTCGGTGATGGCCACCACCAGGTCCACTCCGGCATCCACCGCCTCCATAATGGCATCGGCGGCAAAGGGGGCAGGCACAAAGATAATGGAAGCGTTGGCGCCCTCCTTCCTCACTGCCTCCTCCACGGTGTTGTAAACCGGGATTTTGTCAAAGACCTTCATGCCTCCCTTGCCGGGGGTGACTCCCGCCACCACCCTGGTGCCGTAGGCAAGCATCTGCTCGGTGTGGAAACTCCCTTCAGAGCCGGTGATCCCCTGGACCACCACCCTTGTATTTTCGTTTATCAGAATGCTCATGCTTCACCTCCTGCCAGTTTTACTGCCAGTTGGGCTCCCTCGGCCATGGTCTCCGCCACTTTGATGTCAAGACCGCTTTCGGTCAGGATTTTCTTGCCCTCCTCGTAGTTGGTCCCCTTCATCCTCACCACTATGGGGACCTTAACCTCCATTTCCCTGGCGGCGTTGACCACACCCCGGGCAAGCCTGTCACACCGAAGGATTCCTCCGAATATGTTTATGAACACCGATTTGACATTTTCGTCGGAAAGGAGAATGCGGAAGGCGTGTTTTATCTGCTCTTCGTTGGCACCTCCCCCTACATCAAGGAAATTGGCGGGTTCTCCGCCGTAGTATTTTATGATGTCCATGGTGGCCATGGCCAAGCCCGCTCCGTTGACCATACAGCCCACATTGCCGTCCAGTTTTACATAATTGAGGTTGTACTTGGAAGCCTCCACCTCCAGGGGGCTTTCCTCGTGGATATCCCTGAGTTCGGCTATCTCCGGATGGCGAAAGAGGGCGTTGTCGTCAAAGTTCATTTTGGCATCCAGGGCGAGGACTTCGCCGGAAGGTGTGAGGATCAGCGGGTTTATCTCCGCCAGGGAAGCGTCGGTGGCGTCAAAGGCCTTCCAGAGCCCCAGGATGAACCTGGTGGCCTCCTTCAACGCCTTTCCCTCCAGACCTAACTTGTAGGCCAGTTTCCTGGCCTGGAATACATTTAGCCCGGTGGCGGGGTGAACATATTCCTTGAAGATAAGTTCCGGATGGGAGGCGGCCACCTCCTCAATTTCCACTCCTCCCTCCGGAGAAGCCATAACCACGGGCATCTCCATGGAGCGGTCCACCACTATGCCCAGGTACATTTCCTTGGCTATGTCCGAGGCTTCCTCCACCAGAATCTTACGCACGATCTTTCCCTCTGGCCCCGTCTGGTGGGTAACCAGCCTCATTCCCAGCATGGACCTGGCTATCTCGTAGGCCTCCTGGGGATTGGAGGCAAGTTTCACGCCTCCGGCCTTTCCCCTGCCGCCAGCGTGAATCTGGGCCTTAATGACCACCCTTCCTCCAAGTTCCTCAGCAATTTTCCGGGCCTCCTCGGGATCGTCCGTGGCCCTTCCCCGGGGAACCTTCACTCCGAACTTTGAAAGGATCTCCTTGGCCTGATACTCGTGAACCTTCATCTTAACCTCCGAATGAGCATGTTCCTTTTCAAGGTTAAAACTTTTCGCCAAATCCGTCAATCCCCTGGACGGCCCAGGGGGATTGATTCCCGGGGAGAAAAGGGGTAAAATTGCTACCTTGGAGGTAGTAAATGTCTCTTCTGGAACTTCCCATCGGAGCCAGGGCGAGGATAGTGGGACTTCACGGAGGTCCCAACAGCGTCCGGAGAATTATGGCCATGGGCCTGAGGAAGGGCGACGAGGTGGAAGTTCTGTACAAGGCGGTTTTCGGAGGCCCCATCCTGGTAAAGAATCTCTCCAACGGTTCCCAGATAGCCATCGGCCGGGGCATGGCAGGAAAAATACTCGTTACTCCCCTCTGAGAGCACATGAAAAGGGTTATTTTAGTAGGTCAGCCCAACTGCGGTAAGTCCTCCTTTTTCTCCCAGATATCCGGGGTTAAGGTTCAGACCTCCAATTTTCCCGGGACCACGGTGAAGGTCTCCCGGGCCAGGGTGAAATTCGGCGGTGAGGAATACGAAATTCTGGACCTGCCGGGGACCTATTCCCTTTTCCCGGCGGACGAGGCCGAGGAGGTGACCCTCAATTTTCTCCTCAACGAGGACTACGACATCATCGTAAATGTAATGGACGCATCCCTCATATGGAGGTCCCTGGAATTCACCCTGGAACTGGCGGAACTGAGAAAACCCATGGTTCTGGTCCTCAACATGATGGACGAGGCTGAACGAAAGAGGATAAAGATAGATGTAAAGGCCCTTTCGGAACTTCTGGGCATCCCGGTGGTGCCCATGGTGGCCATACACGGCAAGGGCATATACGATGCGGTAAAAAGTTTTTCCCGGGCCAGACCTCCCAGGGAATTTCCCTTCACCCGTCATGTGGAGGAAAAGGTAAAAAAACTGGAGGAAAAAACCGGAAGCCGGTTTTTGGCGGTCAAGTATCTGGAGGGAGCCCTGCCCCCTCCTCCGGAACTGGCGGGTCTGGTTAAGGAACTCCAGGAGGAATTGGTGGCCCTCCACGGTATTCCTCCCTTTGAGGTCATTGCCGCCGAAAGACACCATCTCTCCATGAAACTGGCGGAAAAGGTAACCGAAAGGGGAAAGCCGGAAATAACCGCCGGAGAGTGGGCGGACAGGTTTCTCCTTCATCCCATCCTGGGCTACATCGCCCTGGTAATAACCTTTGCATCCTTCTTCGGAGCGGTCTTCTGGGTAGGAAGCCTCCTGGAGTCCCTTCTGGTCTCACCCCTGGAGTCAGCCGCATCCTCCCTGGTAAACATGTTCTCCTCGCCCTTTGCCAGGGAAATCGCATCCTCTCTCATGGACGGGATAATCGGAGGGATAGGGATAGTTCTACCCTACTTCGTCCCGTTGACCCTTCTTCTTTCTTTCCTGGAGGAGGTGGGGTACCTGTCCAGGGTAGCCTTTCTTACGGATGTTCTCATGCACAAGATAGGGCTTCACGGCAAGGCCATAGTTCCCTTCCTTCTGGGTTACGGGTGCACCGTCCCGGCCCTCATGGGGACGCGGATAATTGAGGACGAGAGGGACCGAAAACTATCGGCCCTCCTCATTCCCTTCGTGCCGTGCTCCGCCCGAACCGCCGTGATCCTGGCCCTGGTGGGATACTTCCTGGGTTTCTGGTATGCCCTGCTATTCTACTTCGGAAACATCCTGGTCATAGGCCTGGTGGGCAGTCTTCTGGCCAGGCTCAAGAGGGAGCCATCGCCGGAGTTAATCATTGAGGTACCGTCCTATAAATGGCCCTCCCTTAAAATACTGATGAAAAAACTGCTTTTCCAGGTGGAGGAATTCGTTTTCTACGCCTGGCCGGTTCTCATAGCGGGAAGCGTCCTCCTGGGATTCTTCCATGCCCTGGGCTGGGACAGGTGGATGGCCGCCGCCCTCTCTCCCCTGATGAAACTCCTGGATCTTCCCTCATCCCTGGGTATAACCCTGGTCTTCGGCTTTCTGAGGAAAGAACTCACCCTGGTTATGGCTTCTCAGGCCCTGGGCGTTGACATCACATCCCTGGCCTCGGTTCTCACCGCCAAACAGATGGCAGTTTTCACCGCCTTCGTAACCTTTTACATACCCTGCCTTTCGTCGGTATCAGTCCAGGTAAGGGAGTTCGGCTGGAAAACGGCCCTTCAATCCGCGGCCCTTTCGTTCTCGGTGGCCCTTTTCCTGGCCCTGATCCTCAGAGCCCTTCCCTTTTAAATCCCCAGTTTCTTCCTGCAATCCTCGCAGATTCCGTAGAGGTAAACATGGACATCCTCTATCCTCTTGCCGTCCACCTCCTCCGGGACCTGGAAATTAAAGGGAAGGTTTACATCCTCAATCTTTCCGCAAACCCGGCACTTGAAGTGGGGATGAAGGTAGGTGTTGGAGTCGTAGATAACTTTGTTCTCGTCAATCATTATCTGCTGGACCACACCTTCCCTGGTCAAAAGTTTCAGGGTGTTGTAAACGGTGGCCATGGAAATATTGGGATAGTCCTCCTTCAGGGCTTTAAAAATGCTCTCGGCAGTATGATGAGTGCGATGAGAAAGCACATACCTGAGTATGGCTACCCTGGGCATGGAAAGGACATATCCTTTCGCCTTAAGCCTTTGTATGATTTCTTTTTCTTCCATCATGGAAAAATTATAACACAGGAGAAAAGGGGCTTGACTTAAAATATTTTTTAGATTAGAATTATTCTTGATGATAGTTTCAGGGTTTATAATTAAAGAAAAAGAAGGAGGCTTCATATGATTCACAAAATTGCCGATGGAGTTTTCTCGGTGGGCTCCGTTCACTGGGAAAGGAGGGTCTTTGACGAACTAATTCCCATACCCGATGGAACTTCCTACAATTCCTTTCTTATCTTCGGCAAGGAAAAAACCGCCCTCGTTGATACGGTGGATCCAGAGAAAACCCACGAACTTCTGACCAACCTGGAAAAACTGAAGGTAGAAAGGCTTGACTTCGTCGTGGCCAACCACGCCGAGCAGGATCACTCGGGATCCATTCCCGCGGTCCTTAAAAAATATCCCATGGCCAGGGTGGTAACCAACTCCAAATGCCGGGGAATGCTCATGGACCTTCTCCACATCCCGGAAGAAAAATTCCTGGTGGTGGAGGATAGGGAGGAGTTAAGCCTGGGAGAAAGGACCTTAAAATTCTTCCTGGCCCCCTGGGTCCACTGGCCGGAAACCATGCTCACCTATCTGATGGAAGACAAAATCCTCTTCACCTGCGATCTCTTCGGCTCCCACTTCGCCACCTCCCGCCTCTACGCCGAGGAAGACGCCAAGGTCCTGGAGGATGCCAAGAGGTATTACGCCGAAATCATGATGCCCTTCAGGGTCCAGATACGGAAGTATTTGAAGTGGATCGGGGAACTGGAACCCCGGATCATAGCACCCAGCCACGGCCCCCTTTGGAAAAACCCCGAATTCATTCTGAAAGCCTACGGGGAGTGGGTCTCAGACAATCTCTCCAACAAGGTCCTCCTACCCCACATATCAATGCACGGAAGCACCCGGCGTATGGTGGACAGGCTTATAGACTCCCTGGTGGAAAGGGGAATAGATGTGGTCCCCTTTGACCTGGGGAAAATAGACCTGGGAAGGTTTGCCATTGAACTGGTGGATGCCCCTACCCTGGTCTTAGCGGCTCCCACGGTGCTGGTGGGCGTCCACCCCATGGCCATCTACGCGGCCTACCTGGTCAATGCCCTGAGGCCAAAACTCAAATACTTCGGGTTCATGGGTTCCTTCGGATGGGGAGGCAGGGCCCTGGATCACATAAAGGCCCAACTGACCTCCCTGAAGGTTGAGAGTTTTGAACCCATAATGGTAAAGGGCCTCCCCCGGGAAGAAGACCTTGAAAAGGTGGATTCCCTGGCCGAGGCCATTGCCCAAAAGCACAGGGAATTGAATCTCTTTAAGGAGGTGTAAAATGGCGAAGACCAGTTTTGGAGAAGAAATTTATCTGAGGGCTCTGACGGGGAAAATGGTGGGCGAACTCCTCCTGTCCGAATACAACAGGGTGGCGGTAATATCCCCCCGCAACATCATCTGCGCTGCCATAAGCGCCGCGGCGGAGGCCGCCTTCGTGGCGGTTTCAGGGGGAAGGGCCGCCCACTTCGTGGCGGAAAAGGGGAAAATCGGGGAGATGATGGATAAGGTCAAGGAATTTTCCCCGGAGGCGGTAGTCCTCATGTTTGGCGGTGAAACCCCCATAGAAGAAACCGTGGAACTCTTCGTGGAAACCCTGAAGGAGATGGCGGACCGGGCCCTGGAGGCGGAAATAGTCTTCCATGTAAGGATATTTGCAGCCTCCGGGGTGGAAAAGGCCGTCAAAGACGAAGCCATAAGGGATTACCTCCGGGATTCCATCCTCTTCCTCTACACCGTGGACCTGGACAAGGGCCTCCTCCTCTACAACGCCCTGGATGTTGACGAAGATGGGGAACTCTATGTGGAGAAACTGGAGGAATATCCCGTCACCGCCGAACACGCGGAACTTTTGAACCGTTCCCTCAGGGACAGGACCATGTCCTGGAAAGAAATAAATAATTAGGAGGTATAAAATGGAAGGAAGATTTCCTTTAATCGGAGAAAAATTCCCGGAATTGGAGGTGGTAACCACCCACGGGAAGGTCAAACTTCCCGATGACTACAGGGGAAAGTGGTTTATACTGTTTTCACATCCCGCAGACTTCACCCCGGTATGCACCACCGAATTCGTGGCCTTTCAGAAAAGATACGAGCAGTTTAAAGGGTTGAACACCGAACTCATCGGCCTGAGCATTGACCAGGTCTTCTCCCACATAAAATGGGTTCAGTGGATTAAGGAGAACCTCAATGTGGAAATCAAATTCCCCATCATAGCCGACGACACCGGCCAGGTTTCCTCAAAATTAGGACTCATCCACCCGGGAAAGGGAACCAACACCGTAAGGGCCGTTTTCATCGTGGACCCCAAAGGCATCATAAGAGCCATCCTCTACTACCCCCAGGAACTGGGAAGGAACATGGACGAAATTCTCAGGATGATCCGGGGCTTCCAGGTTTCCGACGCCAACGGCGTGGCCATCCCCGCCAACTGGCCCAACAACGAACTCATAGGGGACAGGGTCATAATCCCACCGGCCATGACGGAAAGGGAAGCCGAGGAAAGGCTTAAGAAGTACGACTGCTTTGACTGGTGGTTCTGCCACAAGGCCCAGGATAAGTAACTCTATATCCTTCCAGGGGAGGACATCTCCCCTGGAAGACCCTATAATAATAAGGAGGGGACCATGAAAAAAATGACGGAGAAATCCCTGCAGGAAGCCTTCGCAGGGGAATCCATGGCCCACATGAAATACCTTCTCTTCAGCGAGGTGGCGGAAAAGGAGGGTTTCAAAAACATAGCGAGGCTGTTCAGGGCCATAGCCTATGCGGAACTGGTTCACGCCAAAAACCACGCCAGGGCCCTGGGCTACATAAAGGACACCCCGGGGAACCTGGAGACGGGCATGGCCGGAGAAAAATTTGAAGTGGAGGAAATGTATCCTGCCTACGATGCCGTGGCCAAACTCCAGGGGGAAAAATCAGCCCAGAGGGCCATCCACTTCGCCCTGGAGGCCGAGAAAATCCACCACGACCTCTACGCCAGCGCCAGGGAAGAGGTGATCAGGGGAAAGGACATGGACATATCCGACATATATGTATGCCCCGTCTGCGGATATACCTATGTGGGGGAGACCCCCCCAGAGAAATGCCCGGTCTGCGGGCTGCCTTCGGAGAAATTCGCTAAATATTAATATAAGGAGGTAAAAATGGCGATCAAAGATTTAATTCAAACCGGAGACTGGAAGGGAGAAAAACACATCCCTGCCATTGAGGTCAAGGAAAAGGGGGAATGGATAGTGGTGGAGGTGAGCGTGGGCAAGGAAATACCCCATCCCAACACTCCGGAGCACCACATCCAGTGGGTGGAACTTTACTTCCAGCCCCAGGGAAGCAAGTTTCCTTACCTGGTGGGTAGGTGGGAGGCCGCAGGGCACGGTTACGGGGACTCCACCCTTTTCACCGATCCTTACCTGGTGGCCCGGTTCAAGGCGGAAAAATCCGGAACCCTCTACGCCCTTTCCTTCTGCAACATCCACGGTCTCTGGACTTCCTCCCAGGAACTTAAACTCTGAGGGGGGAGCATGGACCTTTCTAAATTCAGTCTGGAGGACCTTCTCCTGGCGGCGGTAAAATCCGAGGTGGAAAGCAAGGCCATATACGAGAAAATCGCCCGCTCGGTCTCCAACGCCCTTTTGAAGGAGAGGTTTGAATACCTGGCCGAAGAGGAGGATAAACACCGGCGGTTCATTGAGGGGATATACCGGGGAAAATTTCCCGGCAAAGAGGTAAAACTTCCCGAAACCACCCCCGTACCCCTGCCCAAGATGGAGTTCTCCTCCGAGGAGGTTCCCCTGAGCGACATCCTGACCCGGGCCATGGAGGCGGAACTGGCAGCCCACGAATTCTACAAATCCCTGGCCGAGAGGTTTTCCTCGGAGGAAGACCGGGAGACCAGGAGAATACTCCAATTCTTCTCCTCCATGGAGATGGGTCACTACCACATCCTTAAACTGGAACGGGAAGTGGTGGAAAGGTTTGAAGAGTTTGAAGATTACAACCCCATGGTCCACATAGGGGCCTAAATTTAAGGAGGTAAAAAATGGCATCCAAGGAATTAATGGACCTGATGAATCAGGCCATTGCCCGGGAAATACAGGTATCCATCCAGTACATGTGGCAACATGTGCTCTGGAAGGGGGTAAAGGGATTTGCGGTAAAGGAAGAATTTGAAAAGATAGCCATTGAGGAGATGAAGCACGCCGAGGCCATAGCGGAAAGGCTGGCCTTCCTCGGTGGCATCCCAACCACCAAGCCCGAACCCATATTCGTGGGAGAATCCCTCAAGGAAATGCTGGAACAGGATGTGAAGGACGAGGAAAAGGCCATAGAACTTTACCGTAGAATAATCAAAAAGGCTCAGCAGGAGGAAGATTACACCACCACCAGGCTTTTCCGAAAAATCCTGGAGGACGAAGAGGAACACCTGGACACCTTCCGTGGCCTTCTGGAAGACCTCTAAGCGGCCACCATGGACAAGAAGGCATTATACAAGATAACCTACGGCCTTTACATAGTGGCTTCCCGACAGGGAGATAAAGTCAACGGACAGATAGCCAATTCCGTATTTCAAGTAACATCCGATCCTCCCCGGGTGGCCGTGGCTCTAAACCGGGAAAACCTCACCCATGACATGGTAATGGAGAGCGGGGTGTTTTCCGTATCAGTCCTGGGACAAAACACGCCCTTTAAGTTTATCGGGCTCTTCGGCTTCCGCTCGGGAAGGGAGGTGGACAAATTCTCCTCAGTGAACTACGAAGTAGGCCAGACCGGGGCCCCGCTGGTCCTGGACCACACCATAGCCTGGATGGAATTTGAAACAGAAAGGTGGCTGGAGGTGGAAACCCACACCATCTTCATAGGAATCCTCAAGGGAGGAAAAGTCCTTCAGGAGGGCCCTCCCCTCACCTACGAATACTACCACAGGGTCCTGAAGGGGAAGGTCCCCAAAACCGCCACTACATATATTAAGGAGGAGTAAAATGAAAAAATATGTTTGCACCGTTTGCGGCTACATTTACGACCCTGCGGAGGGGGATCCGGAAAACGGAGTTAAGCCCGGAACCCCCTTTGAAAGTCTGCCCGAGGATTGGGTTTGTCCTGTATGCGGAGCGTCCAGGGACCTGTTTGAGGAGGTAGAAGAAGGACAGAATTAAAATCTTTCTTTTTCAGTAAAAAGAGTTCTGCTATAATTCTTTTACAATTTGAGTAAGGAGGTGAAACATGGATGCGACTCTGCTTTCCCGCATCCAGTTCGGCGTAGCCGCTGGCTTTCATTTCCTGTTTCCTCCTACCACCCTGGGCTTAAGCCTCAACATCCTCATCCTTGAAACCCTCTACCTCAAGAGGGGGGACGAAATTTACCGTAAACTTTCCGACTTCCTCATCAAAATCTTAGCCCTGGTCTTCGTTCTCGGAACCGCCACAGGTATAACCCTGGAGTTCTCCTTTGGAACCAACTGGGCAAATTACTCCAGGGTGGTGGGGGACATCTTTGGGGCCCCCCTGGCGGCGGAAGGAGTTTTTGCCTTCTTCTTAGAGTCCATGTTCTTAGGGGTTCTGGTCTTCGGAAGGAAAAGGGTTTCCAAAAAACTCTTCTGGTGGTCCTCCTTCTTCGTGTTCTTCGGCTCCCACCTTTCCGGTCTCTGGATCATAATCGCCAATTCCTGGATGCAGACCCCGGCGGGGTACAAAATGGAGGGGGGAGTGGCCAAACTCACCAACTTCTTCCAGGCTGCCGTTAACCATTCCACGGTGGAAAGATATCTTCACACCATCGCCGGGGGATGGATAACGGGCTCCATGCTGATTCTGGCCATCGCATCTTATTATCTTTTGAAGAAAATCCACCTGGAGGAGGCCAAGGTCCTGCTTCAAAAGGCCTTCACGGTCTTCGCCATAGTGGCGGTCCTCCAACTTTTCCTGGGGCACTTCCATTCGGTGGAGGTGGCCAAGTATCAGCCGGAGAAAATGGCGGCCTTTGAAGCCCTGTGGCAAACCCAGGAAGGAGCCCCGCTGGCCCTCTTCGGAATCCCGGACACTTCCCAGCAGAAAACCCATCTCTACATAGGGATTCCGAAACTCCTGAGTTGGCTCATATACTTTGATCCCAACGCCAAGGTCAAGGGGCTCAACGAATTTCCCAGGGACGAGTGGCCCTATGTCACCGGACCCTTCATCTCCTACCACCTGATGATAATCTTTGGGCTCTGGTTCATAGTTCTTGCCCTATGGGGATGGTTCCTGGGGAGAAGGAAAACCGAAAACAAACTCTTTCTCAAACTTCTTCTCTGGTCGGTGCCGCTTCCGTATCTCGCCAATACCTTCGGATGGATGGCCGCCGAAATAGGGCGTCAACCCTGGGCAGTTTACAAAATCATAAAGACCAAGGACGCCGCCTCGGTGGTGGTGCCCGCCGGACAGGTGGCCTTCACCCTTCTGGTTTTCGTCGTAATTTACACCCTCTTCTTCTTCGTGGGTCTCCACTTCCTCAAGAAAATAGTCCAGAAGGGACCTGCCGGGGAATTGACAGGGTATTAAGGAGGTGAACCATGGAAACCTTACAGGTCATCTGGTATATACTTATCGGAGTTTTGCTCCTGGGATATTCCATCCTGGACGGATTTGACCTGGGAATAGGGGTTCTTTTCCCGTTTCTGGCCAAAGACGAGACGGAAAAAAGGGTCCTCCTAAACGCCATCGGGCCCTTCTGGGACGGCAACGAGGTCTGGATTCTCACCGGCGGCGGAGCCCTCTTTGCGGCCTTTCCCAAAACCTATGCCACCGTTTTCAGCGGTTTCTACCTGGCGCTGATGCTGGTTCTCTTCGCCCTCATCTTCAGGGCCGTTTCCTTTGAGTTCAGGGCCCATTCGGAGAGCGGAAGGGCCTTCTGGGAATGGTCTTTTATAATAGGAAGTTTCCTCCCGGCCCTTCTCTACGGGGTGGCCCTGGGGAATGTGGTATACGGAGTTCCCCTCAAGGTGATCAACGGCAACATAGAATACGCCGGAAACTTCTTCACCCTGCTGAGACCCTATCCCCTGCTCATAGGGATATTCGGCCTGGTAATGTTCACGATGCACGGAGCCACCTACGCTGCCCTCAAAAGCGAGGGCGATCTTTATCACCGGTCCAGAAAAATCGTCCTCTCCACCTGGTGGGCCTTTCTGGTTCTGGGACTCCTCACCTTCATAGCCACGGCGTTCCTCATTCCCGGGTCCTTAACCCGGTTCCTCGCCTGGATAGCCGCCATCGTGGCGTGGCTCGGATGGTACCTGGTGAGGAGTTACACGATAAAGGGGATGGACGCCGCTGCCTTCTACGCATCCTCCCTGGCCATAACCGGCCTCTGGGGAATCATTGGCGCCATCCACTTCCCCAACCTGGTAAGGGCCATAAACGACCCCACCCTTTCCCTCACCATTTACAATTCCTCCTCTTCTAAACTTACCCTCTCTGTAATGCTCATAATCGCCCTCATAGGAATGCCCCTGGTGATCCTCTACACCGCCTACATTTACAAGTGGTTCAAGGGAAAGGTTAGACTGGAGGAAGGGGGATACTGAAAGCGAGAAATTGATCAGGGGGGCTGTGCCCCCCTGATCTGGTAAAATAAAAGGGTGAAGGATTCTTTTTTGCTTTTAAGGGACAGGTTGGCGGTGGCCTTTTACGCCATCTCCATCCTTCTTATCGCAGGTTTCGTTCTGGAGATCACCTCCAGTTTCACCATCCCCTTCGTGATGGCCCTCATACTCTACCTTCTGGCCTCCCCCCTCATTGACAGGCTGGAAAGGAAAAGGATTCCCCACTGGGTTGCCATATTGATGGTGGGCCTTCTCTCCGCCGGGGTGGTTACCCTTCTGGGCCTGCTGGCCTATTCCAGCGTGGAGACCCTGGCCCAGGGCCTGCCCAGATATCAGCACCGCTACCAGCAGATCCTTTCCTTTTTCACCCAGTTTGCAAAGAAATACCCCATGCTTAAACTGGAACAGATTCCCTCCACCCTAAACTTGACGGACATAAGTTCCCTTCTCCTCTCCACCATCGGCTCCTTCATGAAGTTTATAACCGGCCTTACCCTCATGTTCCTCTTTTTCTTCTTCATGCTGGTGGGCAAGGGAAGCCTGGAGAGGAAACTTGAAAAAATTTACAGGGGGAGGCGGGCCGAAAGAATCCACAGGATCTCCAAGGAGGTGGAGGAGAAGGTTTACAAATACCTGTGGACCAAAACCCTCATAAGCCTTATAACGGGGTTCAACACCTGGTTAATCCTTCTCCTGTTCGGCGTGGACTTCGCCTTCGTGTGGGGCTTTTTAACCTTCGTTTTCAACTACATTCCCAATGTGGGACCCATCTTCATAACAATTCCACCCCTGATTATTGCCCTGCTTAAATTCGGAAAACTCTTACCGGTCCTGGCCCTCCTCATACTTTTGGCCTTAAACCACATGGTAATGGGAAATTTCGTAGAACCCCGGTGGATGGGCAAAACCCTGAACCTTTCCCCGCTCCTTGTGCTGTTTTCCCTGATTTTCTGGGGTTGGCTCTGGGGAGTGGTGGGAATGCTGCTTTCCGTTCCCATTTTATCCATAATAAAAATAATCCTGGAGAGTTTTTCGGAGACGGAGAAAATAGCCCGGCTTATGGAGGGTTAAGCCGGTTCCTCAATTTCCGGGATGTAAAGAATCCTGGAGCAGTTTTCACACCTCACGATCCTCTCACCCTTCCGCAGTTCTTCCAGCAACTGGGGTCTGACCTTCATCTGGCAGACCGAACAAAAACCGTCGTGGACAGGGGAAAGGGCTATGCCACCGTGGGTGGAGGCTATTTGAATGTAAAGTTTGTAAATCCTTGGATTGGCTGAAGAGGCCAGGGTTTCTCTTTCCTTTTTAAGTTCTTCCAGCCTCTTTAGAAGTTCCTTTTCCTGGCGAAGAAACTCCTCCTCCTTCTCGCTGAACTCTTTTTTTATCCTTTCGGCCTCCTGCTGGGCCTCCTTTTTCTCCTTCTGGATTTCCTCTTCCTGGATGAGAAGTTCCAAGATCTCGTCTTCCAGGGCGGATTTTCTCTCCTTCTCCTCCTCTATCTCCTTCAGCATGGCCTTGTAGGCTTCGTTGGATGTAACCTTTAAAAGGTCCTGAGAATGCTTTTTAATTCTTTCTTCTATGGACTTGATCTCCAGGTCTATGTCCATTCTTCTTTTGAGGTTTTCCTTAAACTTTTCCTCCACCTGTTTTACCAGAAATTCTGCCTTTTCCTTGCCTTGCCTGGCTTCCTGGAGGCTGGTGGGGATTTCTTTTTTTAGTTTTAACTCTATTCTCTTAATTTCAAGATCAATTTCCTGTATCCTTATAAGCGGTTTCAACTCCTCCAAGTTCAAAAAAGTGGGCCAACCAGGATTCGAACCCGGGACCGACCGGTTATGAGCCGGCAGCTCTTCCGCTGAGCTATTGGCCCACCTATGATTATACAAAAAATAACCCCTTTGTCAACAATTCCAATTACCTCAATTACACCTCCATCACCCTAAAGAAAAACAGAGGCTGGCTTGCCTTTAAAAGATAACAGGAGTGTGGTATGCTGGTTGGAGAAATGCCGATGGCAGATTTCAGCATCCCTTGCTTCATTAACCGCGGCTTCAATGAGGTGGAACTAAACCGCCGCCCCCGGAAGCAAAAACTCACAATTTTCAACGATGAATTCCTCCGGATGGGGATCGGTGTAATCAACGGATGGGAAACCGTTCCCTCCGCAACCACCTCCACTCCTTCCGGCCCAGACTCCGCCGCTTCGTGGAGAGGGTGGTGAAAAAATGAGCAAACAGCAGTTTAAGGAGAGTTGAACGATGAGAAGAGTGGTTAAACTCGCTTCAATTTTTATCGGCCTGTGGATGGTGGCCTCCACCACTACCGTCCCTGTAGCCCAGACCGAAAGGATATGGCTCGGACCTGACTGGTGGGCCAACAGACTCCAGGACTGGAGAATTGAGACGGGAAAGATTCTCTCCAGGTCTGGCCAGAACAGGACCGCCTTTATACTTACCTACAGGCTGTCAGACCGAAACCTGCCCTTCAGTATGAATACAAAATTAAGCCTTTCAGGAAAGGACCTCAATGGAAAAGCCGGCTTCAGGCTGGGAATTCACGGCCTTTTTGACGACTACCGGGACGATGCCGTCTACGGGAAAGGAATTGACGCCGGGGTTGATACCGGGGGAAATCTTTTCATAGGCGAAAAAAGCAAGCCTTTACCCTGGCTCAGGTGGGCGCTGAGAGAAGGGGTAAAGATCGGAGTTAAAGGAAGACCGGAAGGAGAAAACACTCGCCTTTGCGTTGAAGCCCTCTGGGGAGAGAAAAGGGACAAATTCTGCCTTCTTCTTCCCTCAAGCCGTCTTGAAGGCGGGATTGCCCTCCTCTCTCACCTGGAAGGGGATGCCGGAGGCTGGCGATTCTCCCCCCCTGAACTTGCTGGAGAAAGGATCTCTTACCGGGCGGACCACCGCTTCGGTCCTGTTCTTTTCATCCTTTACACCTTAAGCGACGGGATGCTCAAACTTACCGCCCAGATGCCCCCTGTGGGAAGGGAGGATGGAAGGGCTGTATACATTGAGGTCAAGGAAAAGGAGGGATGGAAGAGGATAGACTCTGCAACCATTCACCCCCTTTCCCGCACGGCAACCTTCAGGATTGAAAACTGGGACGGCAGTGCTGATCATCGGATCAGGGTATGCTACCCCTATCTCTGGAAGGGAAGGGAAAGGAAACTGGACTGCCTGGAGGGCCTTGTGAAGAAGGAGCCTTCAGGAAAAGAGGAGTTCGTCCTTGCTGCCTTCACCGGGAACGGCCCCCTTGGCTTTCCCCACAAGGAACTCGTCTCCAGCGTCGCAAAGCATAACCCTGACCTTCTGTTCTTCTCCGGCGATCAGATTTACGAGAGAGCAGGCGGATTCGGTTATCAAATGCAACCCCTCAAGGAGGCCATGCTGGATTATCTGAGAAAATGGTATCTTTTCGGCTGGGCATTTGGAGACCTCCTCCGCACCACCCCTTCAGTGGTTATACCTGACGACCACGATGTTTTCCACGGAAATTTGTGGGGCTGTGGGGGAAAACCCGCAGACCGCAGCCGGGGAACCAAGGTGGACTGGCAGGACAGCGGTGGATACATAATGCCACCCGTATGGATAAGGGCAGTGGAAAGAACCCAGACCTCCCACCTTCCCGACCCCTACGATCCTGAGCCTGTAAAACAGGGCATAGGCGTATACTACACCCATCTTCGCTACGGTGGGATAAGTTTCGCAGTGATAGAGGACCGCAAATTTAAATCGGCCCCAAAACCCCTCCTTCCCGAAGCAGACATAAGAAATGGGTGGCCAAGAAACCCCAATTTTGACCCGAAAACCCAGGCAGACCCTCCGGGGGCTGTGCTTCTTGGGGAAAGACAACTGCACTTCCTCAGGGAATGGGTTACTGACTGGTCAGGTGATGTCTGGATGAAGGTGGTACTCTCCCAGACCATCTTTGCCAACTTCACCACCATACCTGCCGATGCCGCAAACGACGATGTGGTCCCATCAATAAAGATTCCCGGACCT
>JAMOUJ010000003.1:60000-186271 GCA_027068075.1 Candidatus Aminicenantota bacterium
GAGTACTTGTCCGATGTGGCGGAGGTTTACTACTCCGGGGACCCTTCCGACGCTTATTTTGCCAATGAGTTTTCCATGGCGGACCTTCGGAGGCTCACGCCCATGGTAATCCTCCTCATAGTTCTGGTTCTCTTCTTCTCCTTCAGATCCTGGAAGGGGGTTTTTTATCCATCGCTGGTGGTGTTGCTTTCCACCATCTGGACCTTCGGCACCATGGGGCTTCTGAGAAAGCCCATGGACCTCCTCACCCCCATCCTCCCGGTGCTTCTCATAGCCCTGGGTTCAGCCTACGGTATACATGTTCTCAACAAGATCCTCCACGAGGATTCGGTGGAGACGGCCACGGCGGAGATTTTTCTTCCCGTCCTGATGGCCGGGCTCACCACCGTGGTGGGTTTTTTGTCCTTTTCCACGGCAAAACTTAGCCTCATAGTGAACCTCGGGCTTTTTTCAGCCCTCGGAATTTTTTACGCCATGGTGATAGCCCTTTCCCTCATCCCGGCCATGATGTCCCTCCGGCGGGAGAAAGGGCGAAGGAGGGTGGAAAAACACGGATACTCTGCCCTGCTTAGGCCCCTCTCCGCCCTGGTACTGAAAAGGAAGGGACTTATTGCCGCCGGGTTCCTCATCCTTCTTGTCTTTTTCTCCCTCTGGATCCCCAGAATCCGGAGGGAGGTAAACTTCACCGAGTATTATCCCGAGGACAGCGTTCCCAGGGTCTCCCTGAAGGTGGTCAAGGAGCACTTCGCAGGGGCCTACCCCCTCACCCTTTACCTCAAGGCCCTCTCCTTCCGGGACCCCGCAGTTCTCCGGGTGCTGAGGCTGGCCGAATATAGGCTTTACTCCATGAAGGAGGCTTCCCTTCCCATCTCCCTGGCCGACTTCCTCCAGGAGTTGAACTTCCAGTTGAACGGAAGATACCACCTCCCCGCCAGCCGGGGGGAAGTCTCCAACCTCTGGTTCTTCATGGAAGGCAGGGAAGAAATTTCGCAGATTCTCACCCACGACGAAAAGGAGGCCCTCGTCTTCGCCAAACTTCCCGAAGCATCCACCACCCTGATGAGGGAAACTTACCAAAGACTGGAAGAGGTCCTGGAAAAATTCAAGGGAGGATTTGAGGCCTACCGCATCAACGACCTTTCACCCAAAGAAGGGGAACGGGTGAGGGAGGCAGAAACCAAACAGGTGGAGGCACAACTCCGATCCCTCGCCGGCAAATACGAAGTTACCCTGAAGGGCAGCCTGGGGAAGATATGGAAAAGGTTCCCCCCGGATAGCGACCCGCAGGTGGTGGAGGTTTTTCGCAACAAGGTGAAGGAAGAGATCCTATCCCCGGACTTTGACTTTGAACTTTCCCGGCGGCAGGGGGAAGCCCTGGTCCGGGAACTTGCGGCCATTACCCGGAAAGGAAAGGCCGGAAAGGAATCCTTCCTTTCCGCACTTCGCCGCAGGGTCTCCCCGGAGGAGTGGGAAGAGGAAACGGCCCGGGATGTGGTGGAGGGCCTCCTTTACAGGCTCAGGGAAGCCCGGGGGGAAGTCTTCGTGAATAGGGCGTGGGAAAAACTGAATGTAGAGGATGAAAATTCCCACTTCAGGAAAAAGGCCCGGGGACTCCTATGGGAATTGGCCGACGACCTGGCGGTCCTACCCTACGGAACCCTCCCCTTCCGGGGAAAAAGGGTGGGGGTGGATAAAATAACCCAGAGCGGGTTTCCAGCGGCCATGACCAGGCTGGACCACTTCCTCTACACCTCCCAACTTCAGTCCCTGGCCATAGCCCTCCTGCTCACCTTTCTATTGATGGTGGCCCTCCGGGGCTCCCTGGGGGTGGGGGCCGTATCCACCACCCCCATTCTCTTTACCCTGGGGGTGATTTACGGATTCCTGGGGCTTTCGGGAATACCTCTGAGTTACGCCACCATGATGATCGCAGGGATCTCCATCGGCGTTGGTATTGACTACGCCATTCACTTTATCCACGGGGTCCACGGGGAAATGGATAAGGGCCTTGATTTAACCCAGGCCATAGAGAAAACCTTTATAGAAAAGGGAAGGGCCATCCTTTCCAATTCCATAGCCGTAATACTGGGCTTCGGGGTGCTCCTCTTTTCCCGCTTAAAACCCCTTCACCAGTTCGGGGCCACCATGATGGGCTCCATGTTCTTAGCGGCCCTGGCGGCCCTGACCCTGCTCCCTTCCCTTTTAGTTTTAATAAAGAAAAACGGAGGTGAAAAATGAAACGCTGGATGTCCGTCATAACGGTGCTTGCCCTGGTCCTACCGATCTTCTCTGCCGACGGCAACGCCATCCTTAAAAAGGTGGAGGAAAGGCTCGTAGGGGATCTCGCCCCCAGGGATACCCACGCCGTCATGGTTATGACCATCGTGGATCCCCGGGGAAACAAAAAGATCAGGGAAATGGAAATCTGGGAAAAAAACAACCCCGGCGGCGAAGACTGGCGTCTGATGAAGTTCCGCAGGCCGGCGGATGTGAAGGGTCTGGGATTCCTGGTTTTATCGGAAGATCAGATGTACCTTTATCTCCCAGAATTCCATAGAATCAGGAGAATAGCCTCACATGCCCGGAAGGAGTCCTTCGTGGGCTCGGACTTCTCCTACGAGGACATGGGAACCATTCGCTTCTCAAAATACTACTACGCCAGGCTGGTGGAAGAGACCCCGGACCAATATGTCCTCCTCCTGACCCTCAAGCCCGGGGTGAAAAAACCCTACGGGAAGATAAAGATGTGGGTGAGCAAGAAAACCCTGCTCCCCACAAAAATGGAACTCTACGGCCCCTCCGGAGAACTCCTGAAGGTTTCCCAGCAGGAGGTCAGGAAAATCGGAAAATACTGGATTCCCGTAAAAATAAAGATGACTTCCGTGAAGAAGGGAGGCTATACTCTTCTTGAAATGAAGGAAATAGAAGTGGACCGGGGAATTGACAGAAAGGTCTTCACCAAAAGATTTTTAAAGAGGAGGGTGAAATGAAAAAACTGGCGCTTATGGTGGCAATGGCCACCGTCCTGACCGGCGCAGAGGTTACGGGAAGGGTAAAGGCCTTTTCTTCCCTCTTCCTCTCAGGGAATGCCAGGGGCCCCTACCTAACCCACAGGTCCGGAGAATTCTTCGTAAAGCGAATGGAAGTCAGGCTCAAAATACAGGGGGAAGTCTCCGATAAAATATCCTACGGGATAAGGTTTGACGCCTTTTCCGGGGCGGATGCCGGATTTTTTCCCTTTCCCGAATCGGGTCCCCTGGGCTCGCCCGTCCGCTCGGAGCCCTTTGAAGTGAACCTCTACGAAGCCTATGCCAGGATAAGCGACTTTCTGGTGGAAAACCTGGACTTTACCCTGGGAAAACAGAGGATCAGTTGGGGCACCGCCGACAAAATAAGCGTTGTGGACAACCTGAATCCCTTGGACTTCGCCAATTTCCTTACCTTTGACCCCGATTACTTCGCCGAAAGAAGACCCCAATTGGCGGCTAATTTTGAATATTATGCCGGCGAAAACACCAAGATTCAGGCCGTTTTCCTTCCTGAGAAGCAGTACTCGCCCCTCCCATATGGATTTTCCTCCCTGCTCTTCCCGGGTCCCTCCGTGTCCACGCACCACCCCTCGGCGGCGGTGAAAAGGAAGGAAAACCTCCTGAAAAACTCCAACTTCGGCCTCAGATTGTCCACGGTGATATTCAACACCGATGTGGGCCTCTCCTGGTACCACGGAAACCTACACCTTCCCCTCTTTGAAGGCATCACCTATGCGGTTCCCAACCCGGAATTTCAGCCCATTCCCCAGCCCCAACTTCAGTTCTCTTACCCTGACCTGGATGTGGTGGGGGTGGACCTCTCCGGAGAACTCTTCTCCGTGGGATTCTGGGCGGAGTTTGCCTACTTCATCCCCGAAAAGGTGGAAGGAGAGATAAGGATAGGCATGGGTCCCAGCATCCCCTTCCAGATCCTGGAGGACGGGTACTTCAAATATGTCCTTGGTTTTGATTACACCCTGGGGATAGGCACGGGTCTCTACATAAACGCTCAATTCCTCCACGGGTTCTTTGACGAAAGGGACTACACCTCCCGGGCCGAAAAGATTCTCGGCATCGGGAAATGGCATTTCTTCGGGGAAATAGAAAACTACATCCTGGCCAGGGCAGAATACAAACTGGCCTCGGAGACGGTGAAGGTTTCCCTGGGAACCCTGGTGGAACTGGGTCAAGAAACCTCCTACGCGGTGATGCCCGGAATAGAATTCCGCCTTAAGGACGCCCTCTCCGTCCAATCCGGCCTATTTCTTGTGGGAGGAAGCCGCCAGACGAAATTCGGAGCCTTCAGGGACGATGGAATGGCCTTCGTTTCCGTAAAACTTGATTTTTAATCTCAGGAAGGGGAGGACCTTTCCCTGAGCCTCTTTGCTTCGTAAACCAGGCCCTCCACCGCCATGCCGTAGGGAAACACCATGAGGGTGGTGACCACGGCGATGAGGATCATTATAAGGGAATACTTCAAAAGCCCGGTGGTGAAGTACAAAACCAGGGCCAGGCCGGCCAGGGAACTGGCCACGGCGGAGAGAACTACGAAGGAAGAAGCCACGGCCGGTATCATCCGGCCCTCATCCATGGCGGCAAATCTTGAAGGCCGAAGCATGGTTCTCTTAAGTACGAGCATTAAAACCACTATGCCCGCCCCGGCGTAATAAATGGGCCTCAACAGAGCCGGATTGGGCTTTACCGTCGCAAGGGAAAATCTGTGAATCAGGTAGATGGCAAGGCCCACGGCCAACTCCGCCGCCAGCACCAAAAAACAAATCGTTCTGGCCCGCTTTAAACTCATAACTTCTCCTCCACGGTTTTAATCTTTTCCTCCATATGGAGTTTTTTATCCCGGCGCTCGTCCACCGTTATCCGGGTAGAAACCCTAAGAACCCCCATCTCAAAGGGTTTCTCGTGCATGGCCTTTATGGCCCTGAAGACCTCGTCCCACTCCCCTTCAATTATCGTAGACATGGGGGTAAGAGTAGTCTTAAGGTCAAATTCTCTGAGGACCTTCTCCACCTCGGCCACATATCTGCTGAGGCTGGGACTGGCAGTTCCCAGGGGAACCACGGTGACCTCGGCTATAATCCAGCCCATTTTTCACCTCCCACGGAATTATATATAATTTCCCTGTGAAAGAAAAAACCCTCTTCATGACGGGATTTCCCGGATTTCTGGCCTCCAGAATCCTCCAGGAAATAATCCCCTCCTTCGGTAAAACCTACTTACTGGTGGAAAAAAGGTTCAGGGAAAGGGCCGAGGAAGAAGTTAAGAAAAGGGGGTGGAAGGCAGATGTGGTGGTGGGGGACATAACCATGGAGAACCTGGGATTAAAGGATAAGGTAGCCGGGGAAATCACCCACGCCTTTCACCTGGCGGCAATTTACAACCTGGCGGTAAAAAAAGAGCCGGCCTTCCGGGTCAATGTGAAGGGCACTGAAAATGTCCTGAATTTTCTGGCCTCTGCCCCCAAACTGGAAAGTTTTGTCTACTTCTCCACCGCCTATGTGGCGGGATGGAGGAAGGGAGAAATAAGGGAGGAGGACCTGAAGGACGAAGGTTTTAAAAACTGGTACGAGTGGTCCAAGTTCCACGCCGAGAAACTGGTGAGGAGCAAAATGGGGGAACTCCCCACGGTTATAATCCGACCTGGCATAGTGGTGGGGGATAGCAGAACCGGAGAGATACCGAAGTTTGACGGTCCCTATTACATGATGAACCTCTTTGCTTCCACCGGAAAACTTCCCCTGCCCTACATAGGAAGGAAAACCCCTGAGGTAAACCTGGTGCCGGTGGACTTCGTGGTCAAGGCGGCGGCCTTCCTGGCCCAGGAACCCGGGGCCCTGGGGAAAACCTTTCACCTGACGGACCCCAGCCCCCTGGGGGCCAGGGACCTATACGGCCTTTTCCACCGCTTGATAAAGGGGAAGGAGCCCCGGTTCACCGTGCCTCTGGGAGCGGTGAAGGTGGCCCTCAGCATCCCCGCAGGTGGGAAGTTGATGAAAATTCCCCGTCAGATATTGCCCTACCTCTACCATCCCCAGCGCTTTATCCCCGAAAACTCGGAGAAAGTCCTCTACCCCCGGGGAATAAAACCTCCCCCCATAGAAACCTACGCCCAAAACCTGGTGGATTTTTTCACGAAAAACAGAAAAAGAATAAACTTCGTAATTTAAGGAGGCTGAAATGGCCAGAGGAAATTTCGTGGGGGGACGGTTCGTGGGGGGCTCCAAAACCATAAGAACCATATCCCCCGCCAACGGAGAGAGCATAGAAGAGGTTTTTCTGGCGGAGGGAAACCTAATTGAGGAAGCCCTTTGGGCGGCGGAGAAGGGCGTAGGAATAAGGCCGGGAAAAAAGATTTTTGAAAAATTGAAGGATGTTCTCTCGGAAAGGGCCCTGGAAATAGCGGAACTCATAGCGCTGGAACAGGGAAAACCCGTCCAGGAAGCCCTGGCTGCGGAAATTTACCCTTCCCTTTCTTACCTGGACTTTCTCGTACATCGGGGGGAAGAAATCCTGGCGGTGAAGGAGAATCCCCCCTACGAGGCCATGTTCGCCGGAAGAAGGGCTATCCTTTACCGTCAGGCCCTGGGGGTGAACCTTGTAATTTCCCCCTGGAACTACCCCTTCGCCATACCCTTTCTGGACATAATAGCCTCGGTTTTTGGAGGAGCCCCGGTAATATTCAGGCCCTCCTCCAGAACCCCCCTGGTGGGGCTTGAAATAGGGAAACTGTTTAAGGATACAGGGTTTCCACCCCACAGCCTCCAGGTCCTCGTCACTTCCCACGGAGACGCCGAAAAAATGCTGAGGGACCCCAGGGTAGGGGGAGTTTTCTTCACCGGAAGTCTGGAAGTGGGAAGGAAGATGGGAGAAATGGCCGGAAGGTTGCTCAAGAGGGCGGTTCTGGAGTTGGGGGGCAAGGACGCCATGGTGGTATTCGGAGATGCCCCCCTGGAAAGGGCAGTAAACGGAGCCCTGTGGGCCGGGTTCATGAACGCCGGTCAGACCTGTGCCTCGGTGGAGAGGCTCCTTCTGGACCGGAAGATTTCCCAAAAATTTCTCTCCAAACTCCTGGAGAAAACCCGGGCCCTGAGGCCGGGCCATCCTCTGGAGCCCACCACCGACCTGGGCCCCCTGATTTCGGAAGAACAGAGGGAAAAGGTCCTGAGATTGATAAAGAACAGCGGCGGAGAGGTTTTAACCGGAGGAAGGAGTCTGGAAAGGGAAGGATTTTTCATGGAACCCACCCTGGTCCTGGAACCCGGTGAAGCCTCCCCCCTCTGGCAGGAGGAGGTCTTCGGCCCCGTTATCGCCATAAAAACCTTTGAAACGGAGGAGGAGGCGGTGGCCCTGGCCAACGACAGCAGATACGGCCTCACCGCTTCGGTCTGGACCCTCAATCGGGAGAGGGCCAGAAGGGTGGCCGAAGGTCTCCAGGCAGGAGCCGTCACCGTAAACGACCACCTGAGTTCCTACGCGGAGCCCTCGGCCCCCTGGGGAGGGGTAAAGGGAAGTGGCCTGGGCAGAACCCACGGCCCCTTTGCCATCCAGGAGGCCCTCCACCTCAAATATGTTATGGAGGATTTTTCCCGGAGAAAGAAACTCCTGTGGTGGTTCCCCTATTCCCCCAGAGCCAGAAAAACCCTCCACCTGGCATCTCAGATGCTCTACGGCAGGCGCAGGTTCATGGCCCTGATAAAACTCCTGCCCTCCCTGCCGAAACTGCTGAAGGAAGCGGGACTGGCACCTGTGCTCGCCTCCCTGGCCAGGACCCTGGGACTTTAATCCAGAAATTCAATCTTTACGAAGTCCTCCAGGAAGGTCACAATCCTTCCGTCCTCCATCCGGGCGGTTATCCTCCCCCCTTCCCTCCTGATAATCTCCCCGTAGCCCAGGGAAGGGTGTAAAAACCTGCCGGAGGAGGGGGAAGCCACCTGGGATGGGTGCTCCACCACCTGAACCAGGTCCGGGGGTATGCCGGCCAAAAACCGGGAGGGAAGGGAGGTGGCGGTGGAAAGAAGAAGAAGTTTTTTGGCCCGGGTCATACCCACATAGAGGAGACGCCTCTCCTCCTCAATGCCCTCGGGGGTCTCCACCTTGGCGTGGGGGATGAACCCCTCGTCTATGCTCACGATGATGACCGATTCAAACTCAAGGCCCTTGGCGGCGTGGAGGGTGGAAAGCAGGACATCACCGCCGGAGCCGGAGTCCAGGGAGGTGGTTAGGGAAGCCCTCTGGAGAAATTCCTCCAGGCCCAGGCCGGCGGACTCCATGGCCCTGGTCATTCTCATAAGTTCCTGGATGTTCTCCACCCGGGAGCCGGTCCTGTCGTTCTCCCTCAGGTACTCCATGAAGTTGGTGGCGGAAACCACGAACTCCACCGCCGAGCCTATTCCCCCCTCCCTCAGCCTCCTCTCCACCCCCTGGAGAACGGAGAGGAAGTCCTCCACCCCCCTTTTTCTCTTCCCGGAAAGTTGCCGGACCACCGCCTTAAGGGCCTCTATGCCGTGGCCCAACCGTTTTTTTTCCCGAAGGATGGCCTCATCGGTGGCCCTTCCCACGCCCCGGGGAACCTGGTGAAGGGCCCTGATGAGGGAAACTTCATCGGCGGGGTTGTGGATTACCCGCAGGTAGGCTACGATGTCCTTCACCTCCTTCCTTTCAAAGAAGCCAACGGAACCCACCAGGCGGTAGGTTATCCCCTTCAGGGAAAGGGCCTCCTCCAGGAGCCTGGACTGGTAGTTGGCCCTGTAGAAAACCGCCACCGGCAGGAGGTCCCCCCTGGCGAGGAGGTTGCTGACCACCTCCGCCACGAAAAGGGCCTCCTCCTCCCGGGAAAAATTTCTCCGGAAGAAAATGGGCAGGGCCCCCTGTCTGAAGTTCCTGAGGTTCTTGGGATGTCTCCTCCGGTTGGCGGATATCATGCTGGAGGCGGCCTTCACTATGGATGGGATGGAGCGGTAGTTTACATCCAGGACCACCACCTTGGCATCGGGAAAATCCCTTTCAAAATCAAATATGTTTTCCAGGCTGGCCCCACGCCAGGAGTATATGGACTGGTCCTCGTCCCCCACCACGCACACATGGGGAGACGATGCGATCCTCTTGAGAATTTCGTACTGACCGGGGCTGGTGTCCTGGAATTCGTCCACCAGTATGTATCCGTAGAGGCTTCTGAAGTAAGAAGCCACCTCCGGCCTTTCGTCCATGAGAAGAACGGTCCTGGCTATCAGGTCGTCAAAATCAGCCCCATGAACCTCGTCTATTTTCTCCTGGTAGTCCACATAAATCTCCACCTCCTCCGGGCTGAAACCCATGAGAAAGAGTTGATCCTCATCCCGGGGATAAACCAGGTTGGCCTTGGCCCTGGATATCCTCTCCAGAACCTGGGAGGCCCCGGTTTCCTTCCAGCCCCTTTCCTTCATGAGCCTTTTCAGAATGGCCAGACTGTCGTCCCGGTCAAATATGGTCTTGAGGTCCGAAAACTTCCTCAAAACCCTGGCACCGAAGGCGTGGAAGGTCATGAGGTCCACGGGGGCGGAGTTTCCCACCAGCCTTTCCACCCTCTCCCTCATCTCCCCGGCGGCCTTGTTGGTAAAGGTAATCCCCAGGAGCCTCCGGAAGGGAACGGGCCTCTTCCAGAGGATGTAGGCTATTTTGTGAACTATTACCCTGGTTTTCCCGGCGCCGGGCCCTGCAAGAACCAGGAGGGGCCTTCCAAAACTGAGAACGGCCTCCAGTTGGGCTTCGTTGAGGGGCTCTAAGATCTCCTCTTCCTTTCCCACTCCTTCCTCTTCTTTATAACCCAGCCTTCCTTGTTTTCCTGCTTTGCCCGGGCAATGGCCAGGGCGAACCGGGGAACCTTTTTGGTTATGGTGGAGCCGGCGGCCACGAAGGTGTCGTCCTCCAGTTGAACCGGGGCCACCAGTTCCACCCCGGAGCCCACAAAAACCCTCTTCCCGATGAGGGTCCTGTTTTTGCGGAACCCGTCGTAGTTGCAGGTGATGGTGCCTGCCCCTATGTTGCTGTCCTCCCCCACCTCGGCATCCCCTATGTAGGTAAGGTGCTGGGCCTTGACCCTGGGGCCTATGAGGCTTTTCTTAACCTCCACGAAATTGCCTATCCTGGCATCCTCTCCTATCTCCGCATCCAGCCTTAACCTGGAAAAGGGACCTACCTGGGCCCCACGCCTTATCATCATGGGATTTTCCCCGGGGTTTTCAAGATAGGAATGGGCCTTGATCACGGCGTCCCCTTCCACATGGATTCTTCCTTTCATCACCACGAAGGGCTCCACCACCGCCCCGGCATCCAGCCTCACATCCTCCCATATCCAGACGGTAGAAGGGTCCATGATGAAAGCCCCTTCCGCAAGGAGTTCCTCTATCTTCCTGTACCTGAGGAGGGAGAGGGCATCCACGAAGTCAAAGACATCCCTCACCCTTATGGCTTCTATTTCCATCCGTTCCTCTATTTTTTCAGGGTCCTGCCCCCTTTTTACCACGCCGCCAATCACCTCTCCCTGACTCAGGAAAAGAAGGGAATCTCCCTCCAGGGCCTCCAGGATCTCCTCGGCGAAGATCCCCACCACCGAAGGATAGGTGAAAAACACCCTTTCCAACTCCGGAAACCTGGAGAAGAGGTCCCGAAGGCTGGAAGCATCAACCCTTTCAGCCCCCTCTAATTCCCGGGGAGAATATAGGTTCTGAAAGACCTTCCGGGCCTCCTTGAGGGGATAATAATAGAGGGGACGCCCCAGGGCCTCCCGGTTTATCAAGGGATTGTCCTCGTCCAGGAAAAACGCAGCCTCCATGGGCCACCTCAAAAATCGTCAAGTTTGCCCGTGTCCCAGAGGGGGAAAAGGTCCGGCTCCTTTCTGGCCAGGTAAAAGAACCTCCGGTCCAGGGAAACCGCCTTCTTCAGGGCCTCCGCCGCCTCATCCACCCTGTCCAGGAGGGTCAAAGCAATGGACCTGAGATACCAGACCCTGGCGTCTCCTTCGTCCAGGCCCTCCAGGGCCTGAAGGGCCGCCTCCGGCTCCTTCTCGTTTATGAGGCGCACGGCCTTGTCCAGGGGGTCTTCCTTTTTGTTTTTCTTGCGGGAACTGAGTTTCTCAATTATCTGAAGGTAAACCTCCGCCTTGTGCTGAAACTCCAGAACCTTGCCGTTTTTCAGTTTGTTGAAAACGGCCTTGGCTTCCTTGAGTTTTCCCTGATTGAAGAGGTCCAGGGCCTTATTTAAAAGTTCGGCGTGTTCTTCGTAAATCCTTTCGCTCTCTGTTTTCATGAAATAAACCTCCTGCAAAAATCCTCTATATTTTACAAATTTTAAGGGAAGTTTGAAAGGACCTTATCGGAGTTCGCCCCGGGCCATTATCTCCCGGGCCAGGGCTATGTGGAGTTTGTGGCCTGCCCGATAGGCCTCTATGCTTACCCTGGGCTTGAACTGGAGGAAGGAAAGGTCCCCTATGAGGTCCAGGACCTTGTGGCGGACAAACTCGTCCTTGAACCTCAACTTGGTCCCGTTGTAGAGGCCGGTGGATGTGAGGACTATCACCCCCTCCGGGTCCTTCTTCTGGGCCAGCCCCTGTTTTCTCAATTTGTTGACGGCGGAGATGGGGACAAAGGTTCTGGCAGGGGCCAGTTCCTCCACAAAGGATTCCTCGGAATAGGTGTATTCAAGGGTTTGTTTTCCTATGAGGGGATGGTCAAACTCTATGGTGTAGAGAACTTCAAATTTATCCGACGGGGTGGCCCGGATAAACCCATCCTCGCTCTTTATTTCTATAGGTTCGTTTATTACCCAGTGCTTCTCTTTTTCGTCCAGTTTCTCCAGGGTCCTGGTGAGAATATTCACGAACTCCTTGGAACTTCCGTCCAAAAGAGGGATTTCCTTCCCCTGCTCCAGGGTTATTCTGGCCCCCCGGAGGGAAAGACCGTAGATGGCCGCCAGAAGGTGCTCAATGGTGAAAACCACGAAACCGTTGTGGGCAAATATGGTGGCCCACCTGGTTTCCACCTTGTTTATGTCCAGGGGGAAAATGTGGCCGTTTTTTTCAAAGACTATCCAATCGTAGTGGTCAAAAACCCGGATTTTTGCGTATTCTCCGGTATGGGCGCCTTCGCCTTCAAATTCTGCGAACTTCACCATCTTGTTCATCAATAAAAAGAGTAGCAATTTTCATGCCAGATGCGGGACGGCTTCTGAAGGGCATTCATCGCCAATCACCATGGGTTATTTTAACAACATTGATGTATAATTACAACACATGGAGGAACTGAGAAAAACTCTTGAGGCCCTCGTTCACGGGAAAATAAGTCTGGAGGAAGCCCAGGAAAACCTCCGTCAACTTTTCGCCAGGGCCCCCTTCCTTGAACTGGAGAACATAAGGCTTGACACCCACCGGAGGCTTCGGAGGGGCTTCCCCGAACTCATATATGGGGAAGGAAAGGACGCCGAAGTCCTCAGGAAAATAGCCTCGGCACTGCTGGAGAAGGGGGAACCGGTAATAATTACCCGGCTGAGTCGGGAAAAATTCGCACACATGGAACTCTCGGAAGGCCTGAGGTATTACCCAATGGCCCGGATCGCCTCCAATTTACCCCCCCGACCGCACCGGGGTCTGGTTTCTGTGGTAAGCGCCGGGGCCTCCGATGAACCCGTGGCGGAGGAGGCCTCCATAATACTGGAGATGCTGGGCATAAGGGTGGAGCGGTTTTACGATGTGGGGGTGGCGGGGCTCCACCGGCTTCTTCCCCACCTTGCGAAAATAAATTCCTCTTCGGCGGCCATAGTGGTGGCAGGGATGGAGGGAGCCCTGCCCACCCTGGTCTCCGCCCTGACCTCCACCCCGGTGATAGGAGTCCCTACCAGCGTGGGATACGGAGCATCCCTGGGTGGGTTTTCCGCCCTCCTCACCATGCTCAATTCATGCTCCAACGGGGTAGCGGTGGTGAACATAGACAACGGGGTCTCGGCGGCCCTCTTCGCATACCTCATAGAGGAGAAAAGGCATGAGCATAAGGGAAAAATATGAAGAACTGGAGTTAACCCTCCTCCATCCCCGGGCCGCCAAAAGCCGCCTTTCCCGGGGCAGGGAGAAGCCTGAGCCGCCGTGTTCGGTTAGAACTGCCTTTCAGAGGGACCGGGACAGAATAATACACAGCAAAGCCTTCCGCCGGCTAATGCACAAAACCCAGGTATTCCTTTCCCCCTCGGGGGACCATTACAGAACCCGCCTGACCCACACCCTGGAGGTGGCCCAGATATCCAGGACCATAGCCAGAGCCCTTCGCCTCAACGAAGACCTTACCGAAGCCATAGCCCTGGGCCACGACCTGGGACACACCCCCTTTGGCCACGCCGGAGAGGAAGCCCTGGACGCCGTCCTGAGGGAGGTGGGATTTGAAGAGGGTTTTTCCCATGTTCGCCAGTCCCTGAGGATCGTGGAAAAACTGGAAAAGGACGGCATGGGCCTTAACCTCACCTGGGAGGTCCGCGACGGCATCGTCCATCACTCCAAGGGTCTGCACGGCGAAATACTCTCCGGGGCCCCCGCCACCCTGGAGGGCCAGATAGTCAGGCTTTCCGACATAATTGCCTATGTCAACCACGACCTGGACGACTCCATGAGGGCAGGGCTTATAAAGGAGGTCCCGGAAAAATTCCTGCACGGAATAGGACAAACCCACGCCAAAAGGATAAACAACCTCGTCCTGAATGTCATTGAGGCCACGAAGGAGGAGGATTACCGGAGGGTTTCCATGAAGCCGGAAATGCATTCCCTCCTGCTGGAACTCAGAGAATTCCTGAAGGAGAAGGTATACTTTCACCCCCTCAAGGCCAGAGAATTTGAAAAGGCCAAGGGGGTGGTGAGGGGGTTGTTTTTGTTCCTCCTGGAGGACTGCCGGGGGGTTAAAGCCTACTGTCCCCTCTACATAAAGGAAGGAAAGGACCCCCTGGTCCAGAGGATAGCGGATTTCATCTCCGGCGCCACCGACCGCTTCGCCCTCCACCTTTACAACAAATTTTTCGTCCCCAAACCCTGGGAGGTTTTTTGATGCACTTTTTGAAACAAAATGTTATAATACGAGGGGGGATAAAATTCAGGAAAGTTTTTGATTTTATCGTTTTTTGGAAGGACACGGAATGAAAGGATTGCTGTTCACCAACCGGGATGATTTTTTGAGTTCTCTGGTAAAAACCCTGGAAAAGCAAAAGGTTTATGTGGAGAGAGGTCAGGACATAGAAGCCCTTTCCAACGCCGCCAGCCTTTCCCCTAACTTCGTTATAACGGAATTTCCCCTGTGGAACCTTCCCAGGGGAAGGTTTTTCTCCTATTTCTCCCGCCTGTGGGACGAGAAGATACCCACCATAATAATATCCAGCACCTTCCGTTTCCGGGAGCAGGACAACAAGCCCTTCGTTCACATAATTCCCAATTCCCACGCCCTGGAGGAAAGGATACTGGAAATCCTGGGCAATTATCTGGGTATAGAACTGGAACTGGGGGAGGAAATTTCTGAGGAGGATTCCCCGGAAATTCAGGAGAAACTGGAAACCGGCCTTTCCCATTACGGCGTTGGAAAATTACAGGAGGCATACCGGGAATGGCTCTCCATTCTCAAGAAGCACAACTGCCACGAGAAGGCCTACGAATACATATCCATCGCCAGGAAGGATTTTGAGGAGGCGGGAATAGACCTCAGGGAGTTTTATTCCCTCACCTCCCAGATAAGGGAACTGGAGGAGGATTTCAAACTCCGGGGTGGAGACCGCTATCAGTTAAACATGCTTCCGGAAAAAATAGAGGAACTCACCCTTCACCCCTTTGAGGCTTTCATCCTCTCCCTACTTGACGGGAAAACTACCATCAGGGAAATCTGGCTTCTGGTACCCCAGGAAAAGAGGGGGTGTCTAAAGTACGCCATCCACCACCTCCTGCAGAAGGGTATAATAAAAAAAGCCAACTGAAGAAAAACTTCTTTTTCTTTCGTATAAGTAATGGGAGGTGAAAATGGAAGAAAAATCTCCAGTAGTGGCAGCCTTCCTTTCCTTGCTTTTCCCCGGCGTGGGAAGTCTTTACGCAGGAAAGGTCCACAAGGGGCTGGCCTTCATGGCCATCTTCATATACATAATACACATCCTCAGTCACTGCTCCGCATCGGCCCTATTCCTGGTAGCCTTCTGGTTTTTTTCCTCTCTGGAGGCCTACAACGATGTATCCGGCCAGATTTATTCCCCCCGGGGAAACCTGGGATGGGGTATTTTCTGGATCCTGGTGGGAGCAATCTTCCAGATATGGGCCCTGGAAGTGGTGGAATGGGCTCTCATAGCCAAACTCTGGCCCGCCCTTCTGGTGGTGGCTGGCCTTTACATGATTTACCTGGGCCTGAAAAACGGAGGTGAGGAATGAAAAGATCCCACGGCGGAAGAATATTTCTGGGCCTGACCCTTCTGGTGTTGGGTCTCCTTCTCCTGCTGGAGGCCTTTTCCGGAAGGATATGCCCTTATTTTGAGATCCTGTTCAAGTTATGGCCCCTCTTTCTGATTTATGTGGGGGTAAGGAAAATTTTGGCCATCAGAAAAGAAGAAGATCAGAGGGAGATGCCCACCCCTGCTTCCAACTGAAGGCCCCCGAGATCGCTCTCCAGTTCCTCCACCTTCTTTTTGGCCATGGAATATTCCGCCCTGAACCTCAGGTAAAATTTCGTGAAGGTATAGCGGAACCCGGCCCCCAGGAAAAACCCCGTAAGTGAACCGGAGGCAGATGCAAACTCTGCCTTTTCGCTGTAGTTCCAACTTCCCACCCCAGCATCCACGAAGGCGGAGGAGAAATGGAACCTCACCCCGGCGGAGACTGGAACCACGGTTAGGGTAAGGGGTTCGGCGGAATAGGTGAGTTTTCCGCCCTTGTGGAGGTAGTCCATTCCGAGAAAAGCCCCCACCGAGGGAATTATCCGGTATTCCCCCTCCAGGGAGAAATTGAATATGGTGCTCCCGTAGGCGTCCTTATAATACGAAGCCTTTGGAAGGAATAGATTTCCGGAAAGAGTAAGATCCACCCCTGCCCACAGGGGCAGAAGAAAGAAAAGCACCAGAAATTTCTTCATTTTTTCCTCCTTCTCTCTACTTGAATCCCTTGTAATGGGAGGTTCGGGACCTTCACTGAGTCCCCGCGAACAAACAGCGAAATCACAGGTTCCTTCCTCATTTTTCTTCCCTCTTGAGTATTACGGAAACCGCCCTCCTCTCATCGGGCTTCAGAAACAGTTTGACCTCTTCGGGCTTGTATCCCTTTCTCACGAACTTGATGATGTGTTCCCCCGAGGCCAGGGAAAGTTTGTTTATGGGGGTGGTTCCCATGAACCTGCCGTCTATGTAAACATTGGCCCAGGGTTTTGAGTCTATGGTGGTTAGCATGGAGGAGAAGCCGAACTTCCGAACGACGGTCTTCCGTTCCCCTTCCCCCAGGGTAATCACCTGTTCCTGGACCTGCCCCCCGTAGAGGGGAAAGTATTTTACGGTATGCTCCCCGACCTTCAGGGCCACCGTCAAGGCCTTACCTGGCAGGACCTCCCCCACCTCCCTTCCATCCACTTCAACCCGGGCGGGATAATCCACCTTCAGGGTGAGGGTGGGCGACGAAGTTTCAGTCGGCCCGGGGGCGAATTCTCCGGAGAAACCCTCTCCTTCCAACTCTTCCCCCACGATGTCCACCGGTGGAAAAAGGTCCTCTTGGACTTCTCTGGACTCCACGGGCATGGGAAGAATCTCCGAATAGAGAAGAGTTCTACCCGGAGGCAAAGCCGCCTCCGTCCATCCCCCTCTCCCCGAAAGGAGGGAAAGGGGAAAGACCCGGGCTCCCCTGGAAGAGAGAAAATACCCCAACGCCCCCAGAACCGCCGCCAGCACCAGGGAAGCCAGGAGGAGGGGTAGCCTGCTCCTTCTGGACCTGGTAAGCCTCGCTTTTTCCCTCAGAGCCTCTATGTCCCGAAGCATCTCCGCCGCGCTGGAGTACCTGTTAGCCGGCTTCTTCTCCGTGGCCTTGAAAATTATCCTTTCCACTTCCGCAGGAAGGGAAGGGTTTACCTTCCGGGGCTCTGGCAGGGGCTCCTTCACATGCTTCCAAAGGATCTGGAGGGGAGAATCCCCCTCAAAGGGAAGCCTTCCGGTGAGCATTTCAAAGAGGGTGATGCCGAAGGAATAAACATCGGAGGCAGGGGTTATCTTTTCGCCCCTGGCCTGTTCCGGGGAAAGGTAGTGGGGAGTTCCAAGAAGTTGGCCGGACCGGGTGAGTTTCGTCCCGGCGTCCACCCTCTTGGCCAGGCCGAAATCCGTGAGAATGGCCCTTCCCGTCCCCTCCTCTATGATGATGTTGGAAGGCTTTATGTCCCTGTGGATTATCCCGCGGGCGTGCATGTAAGAGAGGGCCGAAAGGATGTCCCGGCTTATTTTAAGGGCCGCCTCCATGGGCAGGGAACCGCTCCTGGAAATAATGTCCCTGAGGTTCCTTCCCTCTATGTATTTCATTATCAAATAAGCCCGATTTCCCTCAAAGCCCACATCGTAGATGGGAACGATGTGGGGATGCTCCAGTTCCGCGTAAAGCCTGGCCTCCCTCAGGAACCTCTCCACGGCCTCCGAGGAGAAACCGGTAACCTGGGACGAAAGAACCTTCAGAGCACATTTCCGCCTCAGGAGTTTGTCCTCCAGAAGAAAGACTTGGGAAAAACCTCCCTTCCCCAGGAAGCCCAGAACCCTGTATTTTTTGGAGAGGGCTTCAAAAATCTCCTTGAACTCCCGGAGCGCATACTCGGGAATCTCCTTTATCTCCACGGTATTGCCCTCCAGTTGAGGAAAACCGCAATGGGGACAGAACTGGGCTCCCTCCGGGACCTCCCCTCCGCAATTAGGGCATTTTCCCATGGGTTTATGATATATACATGCCGAAAGAAAGTCAACGCACCGAATAGGGGGGCTTCAATCGGTTCACGACCACCCTCCGGTGGGAGTTTTCCCTGCGGGTGATTCCCAGGGAATCCAGAAGTTCCAGGAGGGGTATGGCGTATTTTCTTGAGAGTCCCGTTATCTTCTTAAAATCCTGAATACTGAACTTCTCCATCCCCTTCAACTTCTCCAGCACATCTTCCAGGTAATCCCTGTGGACCAGGAACCCTCCGGTAAAGAACACTACCCCTTCGCTTAGAAGTTTGGCTATTATCTGCTCCACCATTCTGCGGTTTTTCAGGCCCCGCAGAATTTTATCCATCTCCACCATGGAGGGTCTTATCATACCCTCCACCAGGTCCTGCATCTGCTGGAGTTTTCTTTCGTCCTCGGGGACGAACTCCGCCAGGGAAACGGCCTCCCCCCTCATCTTCAGCCGCCCCTGGGCGATGCCGGAGGAGAGGGCCAGGGAAAAAACCTCCTTTCCCACCCCCAACTTCTCCATGAGTTTTTCCTTCTCCATCCCCATGAGGTCAGGCCTGGCCCTGTGGAAGGGCTTGAGTTTTGCCTCCATTTTATCAACCAGTTCCTCCACCCCCTCCCGGCTGAGGGCAGAGAGTTCGGAAAAACTCAAAATTCTGATTTTCCCCTCTCCGCTGAGCCTTACCATCAACTCCTCTATGTAGGCCCTTCTCCATCCCGTCTGCAGCATAATTTCCGCGGCGGAAATCGGCCTCCGAGCAAGATAAAGCAGGAACTCCTCGTCGGTAGTGGAGGGAACCCTCCTGCCCTCTCCCCTCCTTATTCTAAGAACCCTTCCGCAGAACCTGCGATTTTCGGAAGAAAGGATAATGGAATCGCCCCGGAAGAAAAGAAATGGATTGGAAAGTTTTAAAATGCCTTCCGAAAGATAACCTCCGGTGGAAAATCCGTGTCCCAGAACCCTGTACTCTCCGTCGGGAGCCTCTCCCTCTATTTCGTATTCGTGGGATGGGGGGATCTCCTCCCCCACCAGAACCACCCCCCTTCTGGGGGGCCTTCCGCCCTCAAAGGAAATCTTTAAAACCTGGGGAGACAAAATGCTGGATATGGGCTGGTTCAGAAACCGAATCTCCTTCACCCTGAGCCAGGCTCCCCTGAGGGGAGCGTAAAGACTCATCCCCCGCCGGAGCCTTCCCCATTTTTTGATAAAGTATCCGTCACCGGCGCTAACCAGGTATGCGGTGGCCGGGGAGCGGAAGGGAGCCACCTCCCCCTTCCACGGGAGAAGACCGCAGGGACGAAAAGATTCCCCGGGGGAGTAATACAAGGCCAGGGTGGACCACTTCAGGGGACCGAGAACTTCACCTACTCTCAATTCCCCCTCTACCCTTTGGCGGACGGAAAATCTGGTTTCTTTAAAATAGACCAGGGCGTCCTTCATGTGGTCCTTGCTTCCTCTGCCTTCGTCTTTCCCAGGAGCATATCTCTGGCCAGTTTTTTCATCCTCTCCACCCCAGGCTGATCAAAGGGGTTTACGCCGGCCAGACGGGAAATAAACCACACCTGAGATTGAAGAACCATGAGAAACTGCCCCAGAAACCTTTCCTCTATCCTGGGGACTTCCATGGCCAGGGTGGGTCTTCCGCTTTCCGCCAGGGCCCTCTGGGTGGAAAGGGCCATGACCCTGTATATCTGAGACATTTTTCTTCCGAAGAGGCCCGATTTAATACCCTCAATTTCAGGGACGAAGGGATCTCTGCGGAATTCCCCCACCCTCCAGAAGGTGTAGATTTTATCGTCGGGCCCGTCCAGGTAGAGTTGTAGTTTGGAGTGCTGGTCCACGGAACCCAGGTCAATAACCGGAGTGATTCCCCATCCGGCCTTTCCCAGACTTTCGCTGAAAAGTTGTCTATACCAGAAACCCGCAAAGTAAAGGTGCTCGCTGTAGGAAAGCACCACATGGATGTTCTTGCCCCTCTTCCACTCCTGATAGATGGCGGCGGCGGAAAACAGGGCGGGGTTTTCAAGGAGGGGTTTGGAACTCAGTTCTAACCCTTCCTTGGCCCCCCGGAGCAGGGCCTCCGTGTCCACGCCGGCCAGATAAAGGGGGACGAGGGCCACCGGGGAAAACACCGAAAACCTGCCGGGCAGGTATTCCGGCACGGAAAAGGTGATAAACCTCTCCGTCTCTGCCACGGTCTTCAGGGTTCCTCCGGAGGTGATGGCAATGAAGCGCTCCCTTTCGGGGAAGCGCTGAAAAAGCACGGAAAAATTGGCCAGGGTTTCCGTGGTGTTTCCCGACTTGGAGATCACTATGAAGGCGGTGCGCTCCGGCTCCACCAGTTCTGCCAGTTCCTCCGCCCTTTCCGGGTCCACATTGTCAAAGAAAAAAATCCTCCTTCCCCGGGAGTTGAAACTGGCCGGGAGGAGGGCCCGGAGAAGGGCCTCGGCCCCCAGGGAACTTCCCCCTATGCCCACGATGACCAGGTCCCTGGGTTTGAACCCCTTGAGTTTTTCCTCTATTTCTTCCAGCCAGGGATGGGTCAATGCTTTGACGAAGGGAAGGCCCTCCCTTGCCCGAAGGAAATCCTCCAGGAGGTCACGGTAGCCGGAGGGAAGTTCGTAATAGGTGTAATCCAGAACAACTTTTCTTTCCATGGAAATATGATATCACCTTATTTCTTGGTTTTTCTGGACCTTTTGCTCTTCTTTTTCTTCTTTTTTCTCTTTTCCTTTTCTCCCTCCGCCGGAAAGAGGTATATGGTTCTGCGATAAGGATCAATGGAGCCCAGAATAACATCTATTTTCTGGCCGATCCTGTAAGTTTTCCCGCTCCTCTTTCCCCGGGCGATCCAACCGTCGCTCACCACGAAATAATCCTCCTTCATGTCCGAGAAGAGGACGGAGCCCTGGATCATGTATTTGTCCAGTTCCACATGGAGGCCATCGCTTCCCACACCCACGATCACACCGGAAAACCTTTCGCCGATTTTCTCCGCAAGAAACCGCACCGTTCTCCAGTGTATGAGTTCCGCCTCCATCTGGTCCGCCCGCCTCTCCGTGAAGGAACTGTGGGCGGCTATTTTTTCAAGTTCCTTCTCGCCGTAGGGAGGAGGAGAACCCGCCAGGGCCGCCTTTACCGTTCTGTGAACCACCAGGTCCGGATACCTCCTTATGGGCGATGTGAAATGGAGGTAATCCTCCTTGGCCAGGGCGAAATGCCCCCGGGGCTCCGGGGAATACTTGGCCAGTTTAAGAGAGCGGAGAATCATTATGTTTATGAGTTTTTCCTCCTCCTTTCCCTGGGCCTGCTCCACCACCCTCTGAAGGTCCCCCACGGTAATTTCCTCCCCTTCCAGACGATAGCCAAATATGGCGAGGACCTTTTTAAGAGATTCAATTTTCCTGGGGTCCGGGGGCTCGTGAATTCGGAATATGGTGGGATAACCCTTGCTCCGAAGGAAATGGGCCACGGACTCGTTGGCGGCCAGCATGAATTCCTCTATTATCTGATGGGCAAAATTCCTTTCAAAGGGGAGTATGTCCAGAAGAATACCGTCCTCGGTGTATATGAACTCCGGTTCAGGAAGGTCAAAATCCAAACTTCCCATCCTCCGGCGACGGCTCAAAAGGGCCTCCGCCGCCTCCGCCATGGTCTCCAGGGAAGGAAGGATGTGCTGGTATTGCCTTCTCAGGTCCTTATCCCCCTGGAGAATGGCCCAGACCTTGTTGTAGGTCATCCTCTCGGCGCTGCGTATGACCGAGGGGTAAATCCTGTAGGCCCTCACTTCCCCCTGCCTGTTTATGTCCATTTCCACGGTCATGGTAAATCGGTCTTCCCTGGGCCTCAGAGATGCCAGGTCTTCGCTCAGGGCTGGAGGGAGCATGGGGACCGCCCTTTCGGGGAAGTATATGGAATTGCCCCGCAGGGCTCCTTCGGCATCCAGGAGGGTCCCTTTCCTCACGAAGTGGGAAACATCGGCAATGTGAACTCCCAGGCGGTATCCCCCCCTTATTTTCTTTATGCTAACTGCATCGTCAAAGTCCTTGGCGGTCTCGCCGTCTATGGTGAAAATCACCTCCCTCCTCAGGTCCTTTCTTTTGAGTTTTTCCCTGGGTTTATCTATCTTCAGATCCGGAAATTCCACGGGAACATCGTAGTGGGCCAGGATGGCTTCCACATCCTTCCCAGGCTCCTGGGGATCCCCTATGACCCTTTTAACCACGCATTTTTTGCCCGAAAGTTCCGCCTCCACCAGATGCCCCTGGATTATGGGCTCCGTGGGGATTTTCTTCACCTCCACCTCCGGGAGCCTCCTCTCCACCGGAATCACCACCGGCATTTTCCTCTCCCACACGAAGAATCCCGCCACCTTCTTCCGCTTCCTCTCCACCACCCGCAAAATTCTCCCTTCGGTCTTGGTTCCCTTCTTTATTATCAGGGCCTCCACTATGTCTCCGTGGAGGGCGTCCTTTTTAAACCTCCTGGGAATGAAAAAATCCCCCTTGGGGGTAACCAGAAATCCGTATCCGAACTGGGTATCCTCAAACCTCCCCTGGACCACATCCACGCTGGAGGAAAGCATGTACTTCTTTCCCACCCTCACCACCAGACCGGATTTTATCAGGCGGTTCAATTCCCTCTTCAACTGCTTCTCCTTGCCCTTCTTCAGCCTGAGTTGGTCCTTTAATTGCCTGAAGGTCGCTCCTCTGGCATTTCTCTTTAAAACCTTTAGTATACTATCCCTCCATCCCATGTTCTCTCCTTTAACTTAATTCTTCTTACTTGAACTGAATGGTTACTACCTTCCAGACCTTCACGGGAACCCCCCTCTTGCGGGGAGGCGAAAACTTCCACTTGAGGAGGGTTCTGTAGGCTTCCTCCTCAAAGAACCCCTTGGGGGTAGCCCTTATGATTCTGACCTGAGCCACATTGCCGTTTTCGTCTATCAGTATTGAGGCCATAACGCTGCCCCGCACCCTGAGACGCAACGCCTTCACCGGCATCCTGGGCGACACCCTTTTTATAAGGCGGAGGGGAACATCCAGTTCGTTTATGGGAACCACGGAGCCCGGGGTCACCGCCGGTTTGATTTCCCGGGAGGATTCCTGGGAAGAAGGGGCAGAAGGCTTCACCTCCTCCGGGGGTTTCGCCTGAGTTTCCCCGGAAACCTCTTTCTCCTCAGTCTTTTCCGCTTCCTGCTTTTCAGGCAGGGAAACCTCCCCCTGGGATTTCACCTGCTCCGCCACCGTCGGAGTCTCCGGAGTCTGCTCCTGGCTCTTTTCCGGCTGGATCGGGGGCGTCTCTGATTCCACCTGGGTCTGAACTTCCTCCTGCTTCTGGGCTTCCGCCTGGGCGAACTGCTGCCTCCTCATCTGCGCCAGGACCCTCTGCCTTTCCTTTTCCAGGGCCTTCTTCAACTCCTCCTCCTTCTGGGCTGTGAGTTTTCCGTATTTTTCTTCGTATTCCTTTCTTATGAGCGCTTCCCTCTCCTTCATCTTCTGTTCCACCAACTGGTTTATCCGCCGCTCCATTTCCTCCGGACTCAAGCCCCTGGGGGCCGGCTTCTTAAGCAGAAATAGCCCGGCGATCACGAGAAGAAGGAGGGCCGCCAGTGCTCCGGCCAGGATGGCCGGAAACTTCTTCTTCTCCTCCACCACCCCTTCCACCAGGGGCTTTTTCTCCTCCGGCTCCTCTATTATCTCCACGGGAACCTTACCCCGGCTTTCCCGGATCAGCCTCTCCCTCTCCTCCTTTTCCTCCTGGAAGAGGGTGTTCATGTAGTAGGCGAGGTTGAAGGTGGTGGGGGTTATGTCCTCTTCAGCCACGAAGGCCTCCAGGGCCTCCGTAAACTCCGCCATGGTCTTGAAGCGGGCCTCCGCCGGGGCCAGGGCCTTTTTCAGAATTTCCCTCAGGGCCCCGGGAATTTCCTCTCCCCCTTCCCACCTGGCGATCATCCTGGCTTCCTTCAACTGGGCATCCAGGTCCCTCTGGGGGGAAAGAAGTTTTCCCGTTAGAAGGTAAAAAAGCAATACCCCCACCGAATATATATCCGCCTGGGGGCCGGGCTTCTTCCTGTCAAGTATCTCCGGGGCAAGGAAGGCGGACCTCTCCACCGCCAGTTCCCCGGCCAGGGACCTGTCCTGGGAGTAGACGGTCTGATAAATTCCGAAGTTCGCTATGTAAACCACCCCATCCAGACTGATCATTATGTCCTCGGGGGTGATCAGGTTGTGATATATAGGGCTCCCCTTGTAACTGGTGTTGGCAAGGTATTGTAGCCCCGTGCTCAACTGAAAGATGGCCTGAATGGGGATGTCAAAGGAAAAGGGGAGGTCCCGTTTTTTCAACTGGGCCAGGACGGAGGATAGGGAAAAGAACTCCCGACACCTGGTGGCGGCGTAATAACCGTCCCTGCACTTACCCCACACATCGTAGGGCAGAATGTTGGGATGGGAAAGTTTCCTGGAAAAGCGGAAAAATTCGGTGAGGGCGGTCCAGAGTTTGGGTTTATGGTATTCCTCCCGAACCTCCACCAGCATGTAATCCCTGAGTTTTTTCTCCTCGTCCCTGGTTACCGAATAGAAAACTCCTCCCAGGGCGTTGCTTCCGACCTTTTTAAGTTCGTAGAATCTACAGAACTTTTTCATAACTTCCCCCTTTTCTTAATCATAAAATCTTCCCTTTATTTTTCAAGTTTTTTAAGCCTTTCCTCCGCCTTCACCCGAAGTTCCGGGTCCACCGGGAGAACCAGAACCTTTCCGTAGGCCACCTTGGCCCCCTGGAGGTCCCCCAGTTTTTCAAGGATTTCTCCCAGGGCAAACCAATACCTCCCGTTTTCCCTGTCCCGGTCTATGGCGGCCTTGTAAAGTTCCTTGGCCCTGGCGTAATCCCCGTTGAGGGCGTAGATGTAACCCTTCAGGGCGTAGGCTGGGCTGTAGTTCTTGTTGACTATTATGGCCTGGTCCAGGGCGGCGATGGCCTTCTGGGTCTTTCCCATTTTAAGATAAAGTTTGGCCATGTTCAGGTAAACCACCTCCCTGGTGGGGTAGGCGATGTCGTCCAGGGCCCTCCTGAACTCCTGTTCTGCCTTGTCGTAAAGCCCCTTCTGGGTGTAAATCACCCCCAGAAGATTGTGGGAGGGACCGTAGGCCGGATTCAGGGATATGGCGATTTTGAAGTATTCCTCAGCCCGATTAAGTTCCCCCAGCATGGAATACGCTATACCCAGGGCGTGGAAGATTTGAAAATTCTTGGGATTCATCCTGGCGGCCTTCTCCAGGAAGGGTATTGCCTTTTCCGGATCCTTCTTCTCCAGGTATGAAACTCCCATGTTGTAGTAGTATAGGTCCGTTTTCTTCTTTTTCTTCTTCCCCTCCACCGCCGGAACCATCAATACGAGAAGCAAAAACAAAATCAGTATTTTCCTCATTCTTTTACCTCCTTTAGAAGGAAAGCGTCCACTTCCTCCTTTATTCCTTTTACCTTAAATTTTCCCTTGGGCTCAAAGACGAATCCTTCCCCTGCCTGACTCACCGTAGTTCTGCCCACCACCACCTCCCCTGGATCCGCCACCTCGCTCTGGAGCCGGGAGGCCAGGTTCACGCTGTGACCCAGAACGGTGAACTCCAGCCTTTTTTCCGAGCCGAAATCCCCCGCTATCATGGGGCCGGAGTTGAGCCCGATTCTAAGTTTCATGGGCCTGCCCCTCCACTTAAATTCCCCGCTTTTCTCCCTCATGCGGTAGGCCGCCATGAGGGCCCTGCGGGCGTGGTCCTCCATGGAAAAGGGGACCCCGAAGACAGCCATTATACCATCTCCCAGGTATTTATCCAGGGTGCCTTCGTGTTCAAAGACTATCTCCGTCATGGCGGAGAGGAAATCGTTGAGAAATTTCCCCACCTCCCCGGCGGATCCCGTCTCCATCATGGAAGAAAAACCCACCAGGTCTGCAAAAAGCACCGTTCCCGTGGCGTGGAAGAACCTCCCCGGGGCCAGGGTAATCTCCTCGTCCTGGGCCAGCATCCTCCTTATAACCGCCGGAGAATGGTACCTCTCAAGCCTTTCCCTTATCCTTCTCTGTCTTTCCAGTTCTTCAAAGAGTTTTCTCTGCTCCAGAACGATACCCACATAATTACCCAGAACCGTAAGTATCTCCAGATCGTCCAGGGTTTGAATCTTCCTGGCCACGGAACTGTCCACATATATGGCTCCCAGCACTTCGTCCTGCTTCCATATGGGAACGCAGGCCGCCGAGCGGATCCCCATGGTCACCACGCTTTCCTCTCCGTGGAACCTGATGTCTGTAAGGGCATCGCTGGTCAGGACTCCCACCCTCTCCTCTATGGCCTTTCTCAAAATGGAACGGCTCAAGCCTATGCTTCTCTCGCCTCCCTCCTGGAAGGAAGTGGCCACTATCCTGTCCTGGCCGCCTTCCCTAACCACCACGGCGGCCCTCTCGGCCCCCAGGGCTTCCCTGGCCACCTCCGCCACCCGGTGGAGAAGCCTCTCCGGCGAAGGTGAGGATATTATCTCCTTGCTTAGTTCCTCTATGGTCTTCATTATCCTTTTCCACTTCTCCGTATCCACCCGGGTTAGGCTTTCCCCAACCTGGGTCCGGGAGGCGGTGTCCTCCATTTTGAGGGGTGAGGAGACCTCTAACACCTTCACCACCCGGTTGCCCAGGGAAATCTCGTCCCCGGGCAAGACCCTGGCAGGCTCCTCCACGGGCTCTCCGTTGAGGAATGTTCCGTTCTTGCTTCCCAGGTCCTCTACCATCCACATTCCCTCCCTGGAAAACAACCTGGCATGTTTTCTGGAAACGGTGGAATCTCTGAAGACCAGATGGTTTTCTGAGGCTCTTCCCATACTCACCTCCGGGGGAGGAAAGGAATACCTCCGCCCCTCCCGGGGGTCCTCAAGGACGATGCCCTCAGTACTCACTCTTTAAACTCCGGAGCATAAGTTCCCTGATGGCCCTGGAAGGTTCCTTTTCCTCGTATAGGACCTCCACCACCTTCTCGGTGATGGGCATTTCAACCCCCAACCGCCTGGCCAGGGAAAGAACGGCCTTGCTGGTGGTCACCCCCTCCGCCACCATCCTCATTCCCCCCAGGATCTCCCGAAGGGTCTTCCCCTTCCCCAGTTCGTAGCCCACCTTCCTGTTGCGGCTGAGGGCTCCGGTGGCGGTCAGAACCAGGTCCCCCACCCCTGCTATGCCCGAGACCGTATCCGAACTTCCACCCATGGCCATTACGAAGCGGCGCATCTCCGCAATCCCCCGGACTATGAGAGCCGAAAGGGTGTTGTGGCCTAAACCCAGGCCCGTCACAACCCCGGCGGCGATGGCCAGAACATTCTTCACCGCAGCACAGAGTTCTACCCCCACCACATCGGAGGAGGTATAGGCCCTGAGATATTCGTCGGAGACCAGGACCTGAACCTCAGAGGCGAAATTCTGATTCTCAGAAGCCACCACCACCACCGTGGGACTCCCCTGGGCCACCTCCCGGGCAAAACTCGGCCCCGAAAGCACGGCGTAGTCCAGTTTGCCCAGTTCCTCCCTGACCACATGGCTCATGGTGGCCAGGGTATCCTCCTCTATGCCCTTGGTCAGGCTTACCAGGTGCTGGGGTCTTAGGGGAAGTTTGCGCAGGATTCCCCGGGCGTAACGGGAGGGAACGGCCATGAAGTAAATTCCACCGGGCTTAAGTTCGGAAAAATCCCTGAAGGGTCTCAGGTTATTCGGCAGTTTAAAGCCCGGAAGGAATACCTTGTTTTCCCCCTCCTCCTTTATCTGGCGAAAAACATCCTCCTCCCTCACCCATAGGTTCACCGAAAGACCTTTTCTGGCCAGGTGATAGGCAAAGGCGGTGCCCCAACTCCCGGCACCGATCACATAAATCCCTTCCATATTTTTCTCTCCCTTCCCTGAAGAATTCTCTTTATGTTGCCGCGGTGGCGGTAGATAACCACCAGGGAGGCCAGGGCTTGAAGCAAGGAAAGTCCGGGACTCCTGTAGAGAAAGAAACTTGCCACCGGAACCGCCAGGACCAGAATAAGGGAACCCACCGAAACCATGCCCGAGAATACGGCCCCTACCAGAAAAGCCCCCAGACCCGCCAGGGCGGAAAGGGGGGAGGATACCAGGGAAGCCCCCACATAGGTGGCCACCCCCTTTCCTCCGTTGAACCCGAGCCAGGGAGTAAAGCAATGGCCCAGAACCGCCGCAAGGCCACAGGCAAAGGCAAACTCACGGCCCTGGGGAAGGGCCAGGTACACGGGAAGGGCCGCCTTGGATATGTCAAGGACGGCCACTGCCAACCCTATTCCCACCCCTCCGCTTCGCAAAACATTGGTGGCCCCCACATTTCCACTCCCCTTCTTCCTTATGTCCTCCCCCCGGAACCACCGGTAAAGGAGGTAGGCAAAGGGAATGGATCCCGAAAGGAATGAAAGTGCCAGAAAAATTGCCTTCATTTCAACTCCGATGCGTAAATTTCTGTGTATATGGGCCCCTCCGGGGTAAGTTTTGAGCGGAACAAGACAATTCTTTCAACCTTAACCCGGCCGAAGTCCTCGTCCTTCAAAGCCTTTATTTCCTCCACTATTTTTCTCAGAGCCGATGTTCCCTTGACCCTGCCCATGGTCACATGGGGGTGAAAGGCCCTGGTTTCCTTGTGAAATCCCTCCCGGAGAAGTTCATCCTCCAAGATTTCCTGAAGGTTGTTTATCTCCCCGGGCTCCTCCACCCCCACCCACAGGACCCGGGGTCTGGGAGAATCGGGGGGGAATCTTCCACAACCCTTCAAATCCAGGGAAAAGGACCTTACCCGGGAAGCCGTCCTATCCATGGCTCTCTCTATGTCCCCAATCCGGGAAGGATCCACATTCCCAAGGAACTTCAGGGTTATGTGCATGGCTTCCCTCTTGACCCACCGGATGTTGCCCCCCATCCTCTTGAGCCTGTTTATGTGCCCTTCAATCCTGTCCTTTATCTCCCCGGTGAGTTCCACGGCTATGAAAAGCCTCAAATCAACCTCCTGCGCAGCATGTCCAGGGCATGGGTTGTGGAATAGGTCTTTATCTGCAATCTGGTCCCCCAGAATCTCTTCCGGTGAACCTCGGTTCCCCCTTCCCAACTCAGGGCAATGTAAACCAGGCCCACGGGTTTCTGGGGGGTTCCACCGCCGGGCCCTGCTATTCCGGTAATCCCTATTCCGAAGTGGGACCCCGCCAGTTTCTTGACCCCCTCGGCCATCTGTGCGGCCACTTCCTGGCTTACGGCCCCGTGCTCCTCAAGGTCCTGAGGGTTTACCCCCAGAACCTTAACCTTGGCTTCGTTGCTGTAGGTGACGGCCCCCAGTAGAAAATAATCGGAACTTCCGGGAATGTTGGTAATGCGGTGAGAAAGAAGACCGCCGCTACAACTCTCCGCCACCGCCAGGGTTTTCCCCCGGGCCCTGAGGAGGTCCCCCACCACCTTTTCCAGGGGCTCATCTTCAAGGGAGTATATGTTGTCCCCCAGGACTTCCTTGAACTTCTCCACCATCTCTTCCACCAGCCGGCGGGCCTCCTCCGGATCCCTGGAAACGGCGATTATGTGCAGTTGAACATCCTCCGGAGATGCGAGGATGGTTACCGAAGGGTTCTTCACTCCGGTGATGAAGGGGGAAATCCTCTCCTCCACCTCCGCCTCCCGAAGACCCGCCACCCTGAGAACCCTCCTCTCCACATCCTTCCTGCCCAGGGCCTCCAGCCTTTCCCGCATCGCCTCCATCATGGGCTTCCACTCGGCAGGGGGACCGGGAAGGGCCAGGACCCTTAGGTCCTTTCCCTCCACCTCTATCCACAGTCCCGGGGCTGCCCCCACCGTATTGGGAATAATCTCTGCTCCCCGGGGAACGAAGGCCATCCTGGCCAGGTTGTCCGGCGGTTCCTTCTTGTTAAGTTGCTTGAACCTCTCCTTCAGCCACTGGTGTATTTCCTCGTTGAATTCCAGATCCAATTTCAGAGCCTTGGAGATCCCCTCCCGGGTTCGGTCGTCGGCGGTGGGCCCCAGGCCACCGGTTATTATCACTAATTGGCCCCGTCCCATGGCGGATTTCACCGCCCTGGCTATCTCCTCGTCGTTGTCCGGCACTATGGTTATGCTCCCCACCTTGATCCCCAGATCCATGAGGAGGCGGGCGATTTCCTTTGAATTGGTATCCTGACGGTAAGGGGTTAAAAGTTCGGACCCCACGGCAATTATATGGGCTATCATCCTTGCCTCCTTAGGAAGGATACGCAGTTTTTTCCCTCCTTTATTTCTCTAACCACGGTAAAATCAAAGGTGTTTTTGAGTTGCTGGCCGCAACCCCTCTGAAATAGGATAAGACCCCCTTCCCTGAGTATGTCCTTCTTGTGGAGTATTTTAAGGGGGTTGGCCTTCTCCAGAAGATCGTAGGGGGGATCAATGAAAACGAAGTCAAACTTCTCCCCCTCCTGGTGGAGTTTCCTCACCCCCATGTTGAACTCCGTCTCCAGAACTCTTATTTCCGGAGGGTTTCCCACCCTTTCTATGTTCTTTCTGAGTATTTTCAGGGCCTCGGGATCAGATTCAACGAAAACCACCCTGGAGGCCCCCAGGGAATAGGCCTCAAGACCCACGGCACCGGTTCCGGCAAAGCCGTCCAGAAAATGTGACCCCGCCACATCGTAGCCTAAGATGTCAAAAATCCTTTTGCGAAGCCTCACCGGGGTGGGCCTTACCTTCTTCCCCCGGGGGGTGGCGAGTTTCTTACCCTTTACCTTTCCGGATATTATTCTAAGCATTTCAACCTAAGGTTATCTCCTCTTTTATTATATTAGAAACCTCCTCCCGGTGGGAAGAGAAAAACTCCCCGGCGTCCCTGCCCGCCTGCCTTAAAACATCCTCGTGAAGAAAGGGATGAAGAAGGCGAAATCTGGGTATTCCCCACTGCTCCCTTCCGGCGAAATTCCCCGGCCCTCTGACCCTGAGGTCGTATTCTGCCACTTCAAAACCGTCCTGGTGCTCCTGGAGGAACTTCAGCCTCCGGGAAGGGGAAGGGCTCAGGAGGAAAAAGTAACCCTCGTCCCTTCCCCTGCCGATCCTTCCCCTGAGTTGATGAAGTTGGGCCAGTCCAAACCTTTCGGCGTTGAAGACCACCATGAAATTGGCCTTTTCTATGTCTATACCTACCTCCACCACCGTGGTGCTCACCAGAAGGTGAACTTCCCCCCTTTCAAATCTTTCCATAACCTCCCGCCTTTCCTCCATCTTCATCCTTCCGTGGAGAAGGGCCAGTTTGAATTCGGGAAAATACTCCCGGAGCCTTTCAAACCCCCTCTCCGCATCCACCACATCCAGATTCCCCTTTTCAATCACCGGAAAGATGGCAAAGCCCTGTCCTCCCCTCCCCATCAGGTCCTTGAGGAGGGGAACCAGTCGGCTGAACTCCTTCATCTTCAACAGGCGGGTTTTAACCCTCCGGGGCCGCGGCAACTGGCGGAGGGTGGAAAGGCTGAGTTCCGAATAAAGAACCAGGGCCAGGGTCCTGGGAATGGGAGTGGCGGAGAGGAGGAGAACATCCGGCTCTTCGCCCTTGGAGTAAAGCCTGGCCCGCTGGGCCACCCCGAATCGGTGCTGTTCGTCCACTATGGCGTAGGCCAATTTACGGAAATTCACCTGACCGTATAAAAGGGCGTGGGTTCCAAAAACGATCTTCGCCTCGCCGGAGGATATCTTCTCCAGGGCCTCCCGGCGATGGGAAGTTTTCATCCCGGAAACCAGCAAAACCGGAGAAAGACCCAGGGAAGAAAGTTTTTCCTCCAGTCTGGAGAAATGCTGAAAGGCCAGAATTTCCGTGGGCGCCATGAAGGCCACCTGATACCCGGACATGGCCACCAGAGCCGCCGAGGCCACCGCCACGGCGGTCTTGCCGCTGCCCACCTCTCCGTGGAGAAGCCTCCTCATGGGATATGGGGAAGCCAGGTCTTCCACAATCTCCTCCAGGGCCCGGACCTGGGATTCGGTAAACTGGAAGGAAAACAGGGAAATGGCCCTGGAGAGGCCGGAGGGCTCCATCCGGTATTTCCTTCCCTTGGGCCTTTTCCCCTTCTCCTGGAGCCAGCGAACCTTCAATTGGTAAAAGAAGGCCTCTTCGTAGATCAGGCGGCGATGATAGGGGGTGAAGCCTGAATTGAGTTCCTCCAGGGAAGCCCCCTCCGGAGGCGAATGTAAAAACTCCAGACTTTTCCGCCGGGAAGGAAAGGAATACTTGTCCACGAGAACTCCGGGGAGGTTTTCGGAAATTTCCGTCTGCTCCAGGGCTTGAAGTATGAGCCTTCTTATGACGCCGGAACCTATCCCGTATATCCTTTCGTAAATCGGAAGGATGCCCCCGGGAACTTCACCCTTCACCTCCGGAGAGTAAAGAACCGGACTCTCCCCTTCCCTTTTTACCCTTCCCCTCATGTAGTATTTCTTTCCGGGAAATATCGTCCGCAGAAGCCTCCTCTGGTTGAACCACACCGCCTTCCCCCGCCCGGAATCGTCCCTGATCTCCGCCTCCAGGATAAAATACCTTTTTCCCCTCCACCACCTCCTCTTCACCACCTCCACCAGAACCTCCGCTTCTTCCGAGGCCTCCGCCAGGGGCCGAAGGTCTCCCCTCCTTTCGTATTTTCTGGGAAGATAGAGGAGGAGGTCCTCCACCGTGCGAAAACCCTTCTGGCGAAAAAGGGCAGCCCTCTTCTCCCCCACTCCCTTCAGGCGGGAAAGGGAAGAAAGGGGAGTTAGCATCAATAGTAAACCGTGAGTTTACCCCTCTCTATTTCCACCCTTTTCACTCCCAAGGGAAGGGGTTCCCATCGGTTCTGATCAAAGTTAAGTCCCGTGGCGGCGGTGAGAACGGGAAGAAGGCTGGAAAAAAGTTCCAGGGGCACCTGGTTCCTGCCCAGAAAGGCCTCCTCCACCTTCACCCTGTATTTCCCGTCCTTCTGGAGGAGACGAAACTTCATCTGGAAGACCAGCAGTTGCCATCCCTGGGGGCCTATCTCAAAGCCCGGAAGAGGCTTTTTGGTTATAAGGCCGCCCCCCAACAGGACGAAACCCTCCCCCAGCACCACCCGGGCGCCCCGGAGAAGAACATTCCCCTCCCTTTTTTCCAGGGCATAGTTTATGTAGGAATTGACCTCCTTCTGGGAAAAGACTTCCCTCCTGGTGGAAAGCCAGCGGAAAAACCTCCCGCTTTCCTTCTCAATCCTCTGGAGTTTCAGTTCCACCCTCCTGGCCAGGTCAGGATCGTAATCCCGGGCCAGGAGAAAAAAGGCCAGGAGGAAAAGCCCTGTAACCTTCCTCAACTGATTTCCCCTGCCATGGCCCTGAGCCGGGCTATCCTCTTTTCCACAGGGGGATGGGTGGCGAAAAGGGCGGCCAGCGATGCAGAGGAGAACCTGGGAGCCACGATGAAGAGATGGGAAGTGGCGGGATTTCCGGAAAGAGGAACCCTCCGGGAAAAGGAGTGAAGTTTCTCCAGGGCAGAGGCCAGGGCCAGGGGATCCCGGCTTATTCTGGCACCGGTTTCGTCGGCCAGGTATTCCCTGCTACGGGATATGGCCATCTGTATGAGAAGGGCCGCTATGGGAGCCACCAGAAGCATTACCAGAAGTTCCAGGGGATTGGTATCGTTATCCCTTCCCATTCCGAAAAATCTGGAGAAATACGCCATCCTGGCCAGGAAGGTGATGGCAGCACCCAGGGTGGCGGCGATGGTCTGGACCAGGGTATCCCGGTTCCTTATGTGGGAAAGTTCGTGGGAAAGAACCCCCCGGAGTTCCCTGAGGTCCAGTACCCTCAAAATACCCTCGGTGACCGCCACGGCGGAATGGGATGGGGACCTTCCGGTGGCAAAGGCGTTGGGCGCCTGCTGGGGAACCACATAGAGCCTGGGCTTAGGGATCCCTGCGGCAGCCGCCAGTTCTTCCACCACCTGGTGAAGTTCTGGGGCCTCCTCAGGGCTTATCTCCTTCGCCTTGTACATGGAAAGAACGATTTTGTCCGAGAACCAGTAGGAAAGGAAGTTAAAGGCTCCGGCGAAAATTATGGCCATAATAAGACCGGCCCTTCCTCCCAGGGCCTGTCCTATCCACAAAAACAGGACGGTAAGAACCGTCAGTAGAAACAAAGTTCTGAACTTCATGTAAATATTATACCAAGACCGGGGATTTGAGGAGAGGCTAAATTTATGCTTTAATTTTTTCCATGGAAAGGGTGAAGAAGTTTTTGAAAAATTACAGGGGCGGTGTGGTGGCTTTTTCCGGCGGCAGGGACTCCCTGGCTCTGTGCCTTCTGGCCAGGGAGGTTTACGGGAAAAATCATCTGTGCGTTACGGTGAAATACCCATACACCCACAGATGGACCGTGGAAAAGGCCCGGGAAATGGCGAAGAAGTTTTCCCTCAACCACCGGGTGGTGGAGATGCCCCTGCCCTACGAACTCAGGGAAAACCAGCCCCTGCGCTGTTATTGGTGCAAACGCAGGATGTTTGAAAAACTCAAGGAATTCGCCAAAAAGAACTGGGGGGTCTTTGAGGGCAGCCTCCTGAAGGAGGAAGCCCGGGACGGCCTGCGGGCTGCCTGGGAGGAAGGAGTCCAGTCCCCCTTCGCCGAAGCCAGGATAGGCAGAAGGGCCGTCAACAGGTTCTTAAAGGAAAGGGGGGTGGAGGAAATTCCGCCGGAGACCTGCCTTCTCACCAGATTGCCCCTGAGGGCCCGGTTTAACGAAGAACTCCTGCGAAAACTGGAAAGGGTGGAGGACTTCCTGCGGGAGCACGGAATATCCGCTCCCCGGGCCCGGTGGCATTCGGGGGTGGTGAGGATTGAAGTCCCCGCCGGTCAGATCCGGAAAGCCCTGGGCCTTAGAAAGGACCTGGTAGAACTCGGAAAAGAAATAGGGTTTAAATTTCTATCCCTGGACCTGGAGGGTTACAGGACGGGGTCCATGGGATTTAATCCTGAAAAAGGGTGAGAAAGGCCGAAGCCCTGGAAAACCTGTAGGCCGCCCTTTCAACCTCCTGGGGATCCGAAGATGTGCGGAGAATCTGAAGGGCCTTTTCCTTCTCCTCCTTCAACTGCTTCCTGCTGAGTTCCTCGGGCTTCCAGGCCATCTTGGCCAGAACCTCCAGGGTCTCCTTTTCAAAGCGGAAGAAACCGCCTTCCACGGCGATCTTTTCCCCACCGAAGGAAAGGATGCCCACCCCCAGTATCCCCATGACGGGAAAGTGGTGGGGTAGCAGGCCGATGTATCCCGCCGGGGTGGGGAGTCTCACCTCCTCCACCTCCCTGTCCACCACCAGTTTTCGCTCCGGGGTTATAACGCTGAGTTTCATTTTCCTTTCTTCCTGGCCTCTTCCCATTCCTCCATGACCTCTTCTATGGTCCCCTTCATGTAGAAGAACTGCTCCGGAATCTCGTCAAGTTTTCCGTCAATGATCGTCTGAAAACCTTTAATGGTATCCTCTATTTTCACATATCTCCCCGGCCTTCCGGTAAACTCCTCCGCCACGAAGAAGGGCTGGGATAGGAATCTCTGGATTTTCCTGGCCCTCTCCACCGTCAGTTTGTCTTCCTCGGAGAGTTCCTCCATACCCAGAATGGCGATGATGTCCTGAAGGTCCTTGTAGCGCTGGAGTATTCTCTTAACTTCCATGGCCACATTGTAGTGCTCCACCCCAACCACCCTGGGGTCCAGAATCCTGGAAAAGGAGGTCAGGGGATCCACCGCCGGATAAATACCCATCTCCGCAAGGCGGCGGGAAAGGTTGGTGGTGGCGTCCAGGTGGGCGAAGGCGGTGGCAGGGGCCGGATCGGTGAAGTCGTCCGCCGGAACATATATGGCCTGAACCGAGGTGATGGAACCTTTCCTGGTGGAGGTTATCCTCTCCTGAAGTTCACCCATTTCCGTGGCCAGGGTGGGCTGATATCCCACCGCCGAAGGGATCCTGCCCAGAAGGGCCGAAACCTCGGAACCCGCCTGGGTGAACCTGAAGATGTTGTCTATGAAGAGGAGAACATCCGCCCCCTCCACATCCCTGAAGTATTCCACCTGGGTGACGGCGGTAAGACCCACCCTCAACCGGGCTCCCGGGGGCTCCGTCATCTGACCGTAAACTAAGATGGCCTTGTCCAGAACCCCGGACTCCTTCATCTCCAGCCACAGGTCGTTTCCCTCCCTGGTCCTTTCGCCCACGCCTCCGAAGGCGGAAACGCCTCCGTGCTGCATGGCCACATTGTGTATGAGTTCCATGATGATGACCGTTTTTCCCACCCCGGCACCGCCGAAAAGCCCCGTCTTTCCTCCCTTAAGGTAGGGCTCCAGAAGGTCTATGACCTTTATACCGGTTTCAAACATTTCCATGGTGGTGGATTGCTCCTCCAGGGGAGGGGCGGGACGGTGGATGGGATAATAATCGTCCCCTTCTATGGGCCCCATCTCATCTATGGGCTCCCCCACCACATTCATCATCCGGCCCAGAACCTTCCTCCCCACGGGGACCTTTATGGGCCCCCCCAGGTCGTAGGCCTTCATCCCCCTTACCAGGCCCTCGGTGGGATGCATGGAGACGGTTCTCACCCGCTTCTCCCCCAGGATCTGCTCCACCTCGGCAATTATGTCTATGGGCCTGGGGACCTCAAAACCCTCGGAGGTTATCCTTACGGCATCGTATATTTCCGGGACCTGTCCGTCGGGGAATTCCACATCCACCACAGGTCCCACCACCTGCACAACCCTTCCTATGTTTCTATACTTGCTCATGAGCCCTCCTATATCTGGCTTTTCTTCATGGCCTCTATGGCAGTTACTATATCAAGCAATTCCTTGGTTATCTTCTCCTGGCGGAGTTTGTTCATCTGAAGGGTGAGGCTCCTCACCATGTCCTGGGCGTTTCGGGTGGCCTGATCCATGGCTATCATGCGGGCCGCATGCTCCGCCGTGGAACTTTCCAGGAGAATCCTCCATATCTCAAGTTCTATGTAGTGCTGCATGAGGCCGTCCACCACCTCCTCAAGACCCGGCTCAAAGATAAATTCCTGGGGAGCCCCCTCTTTAAAGGGTGGAATAGGGATGAACCTTTCCACCGTAGGATAATACCTGCCCACGGAGAAAAACTGGGTGTAGAGAACGAAAACCGAGTCCCAATCCCCGGAGTAATATCCCGAGAGAAGATAATCCGTAATTTCCTTGGCGTGGGAAAAATTAAGTTTCTGAAAGATGTTGGTTATGCTTTTCTCTATCTTATAGACCCTTTTAAGCCCTTCCCGCCCCTTTCTTCCTATAACCGCCAGGCGAACCCCCTCCCTGGACCTTAAAAAATCCAGGGCCTTTCTCACCACATTGTAGTTAAAGGGCCCGCATAGCCCCTTGTCCGAGGATATAACCAGGAGGAGAGGCTTCTTTTCCTCGGTGGGCTGGAAAAGCCTGTGGGCGTGGGGTATGGCGTAGGCCAGTTCCGAAAGCATTATCTTGATCCTCTCCGCATAGGGCTTGTAGTTAACCACCTTGTTCTGGGTTCTCCTGAGGCGGGCGGCGGAGACGGTCTTCATGGCCTTGGTGACCTGGATGAGGTCCTTTACCGCTCTAATTCTTCTCCTGAACTCCTGAAGATTCCTCATCAGGCCTCCTCAGCCTCTATACCCTTGTCCTTCATGAAGAGTTCCTGGAACTCCTTAACAGCCTGGGCCATCTTCTTATCCAGTTCCTCGTCTATGTCCTTCTTTTCCAGGATTTCCCGATATATATCGGGGTGGATCTTCTCCACATAGTCCAGCAAGCCCTTTTCAAATTCCCTGACCAGTTCCACGGGAATGGGGTCCAGGTAACCGCGGGTTCCGGCGTAAACGGCCACTATCTGTTTCTCCACGGGAACCGGCTGGTACTGGGGCTGTTTTAAAAGTTCCGTGAGCCTCTTTCCCCTCTCCAGTTGGGCCTGGGTGGTGGGGTCCAGTTCAGAGCCGAACTGGGCGAAGGCCTCCAGTTCCCTGAACTGGGCCAGTTCCAGACGCAACCTTCCCGCCACCCTCTTCATGGCCTTTATCTGTGCGTTTCCTCCAACCCTGGAGACGGAAATTCCCACATTGATGGCGGGCCTTATTCCCCGGTTGAAGAGGTCGGTTTGAAGGTAAATCTGTCCGTCGGTGATGGATATGACATTGGTGGGGATGTAGGCGGAAACATCGCCCTCCTGGGTCTCAATTATGGGAAGAGCCGTCAGGGAACCGCCTCCGTGTTCGTCGTTCAACTTTGCCGCCCTTTCCAGTAGGCGGGAGTGGAGGTAGAAGATGTCACCGGGATAGGCCTCCCTTCCAGGGGGACGCCGGAGAAGCAGGGAAATCTCCCTGTATGCGGCGGCGTGCTTGGAAAGATCGTCGTATATGATCAGGGCATGTTTACCGTTATCCCTGAAATACTCCCCCATGGCGCATCCAGCGTAGGGGGCAAGATACTGAAGGGATGCGGGCTCCGAGGCGGTGGCGGCCACCACGATGGTGTAATCCATGGCCCCTTGGTCCTGCAGGGTTTTTATCACCTGGGCCACCGTGGAAGCCTTCTGCCCCACGGCCACATATATGCACACCACATCCTGGTCCTTCTGGTTTATTATGGCGTCCACGGCTATGGCGGTCTTTCCGGTCTGGCGGTCGCCGATGATAAGTTCACGCTGTCCCCTGCCTATGGGGATCATGGTATCTATGGCCTTTATTCCCGTCTGGAGGGGCTCCTTCACCGGCATACGCTCCACTATTCCCGGGGCCAGTCTCTCCACGGGAAGGTATTTATCCGTTTTTATGGGACCCCTCCCGTCCACGGGCAGACCCAGGGGATTGACCACCCTGCCGATGAGACCTTCCCCCACGGGAACTTCAAAGATCCTCCTGGTCCTGCGGACCTTGTCCCCTTCCCTTATCTTCTCGTATTCTCCGAAGAGGACGGCCCCCACATTGTCCTCCTCCAACTGGAGGGCAAGCCCGTAGATGTTGTGGGGAAATTCCAGGAGTTCCCCGTACATGACATTTTCCAGACCGTACATTCTGGCGATGCCGTCGCCGGCCTGGACCACCACCCCCTCCTCCTCCACATCAATTTCGGGCTTGAACTCGGAGATCCTCTGCTGGATTAATTTGCTTATCTCTTCAATCTTTATTTCCATCCTATTCCCCCTCTATTATTTTTCTTTTTATGAGTTCCAGTTGCTTTTCAATGGAACCGTCGTAAACGGTGTACCCCTTCTTCAAAACGAGACCTCCGATGATGGAGGGATCCACCTGGGTTCTTATTTTGATTTCCCCCTTGAACTTTCGGAGGAGGGCTTTCTTTATCCTCTCCACCAGATCCTCCTCGGGATCTACTGCAGAGATAAGGGTAAATTCGTAGATGCCGTGGACGGAATTCCAGAACTGGTGGAAGAACTCAAGGATCATGGGAAAAATCACCATGCGGTTCCTCTCCGCCAGCAGGACGAGAAAATTCCTTGTTTTCTTGTGGAAGTTGCGGGTTATCTCCTCCACCAAGCCCTTCTTCCTGGCAGGGGGAACGAAGTGGGAGGACAGGAATTCACCCAGGGGAGTTTCCTTGAAAAATCTGAGGAAAACCTTTAACTCCGAATCCACCTCAGGGTATTCCTGGTCCGTTACCGAAGCCACCAGGGCCCAGGCGTATCTCCTGGCTACAGCCCTTCCCTTCAATTCTCCAACTCCTCTATGTATTTTTCCATGAGTTTCCGGTGCCTTTGGGGGGTCATTTTCCTCTTGATCCTTTCCCTGGCCACCTCCACCGCCAACTCTGCCGCATAGGCCCTCAGTTCCCTCTTGGCCTTTTCAAAATACGCCTCCATTTCCTCCCGGGCCATTCTTTTTATTTTTTCCGCTTCCTCCTCCGCCTGCTGGAGTATTTTTTCCCGTTCCCTGCGGGCATTTTCCAGGGCCTTGCCCTTGAGTTCTTCAATTTCTCTGCCGAGGTTGGCCAGTCTTTCCTCGGCTTCCTTTAGTTTGGCCTCCGCTTCCCTGGCCCTTTCCTCCGCCTCCTTAAGTTTGGCCTTAACCGAGGAGGAGTAGTTCAAAAAGGCCTCCTTGATGGGCTTCCCCAGATAATAAATCAGTATCGCCATTAGAACGGAAAAATTCAGGGTTTTCCAGAGAAAACCCGAAGATTCCGAGGCCAGAAGATTGCCGGGCAGGGCGAGAAAGAGAAGCCCTACCAGGAAAGCAATTTCTTTTCTATTTCCTGGGCTATCCATTCTACATTCCCCCGGAGGGATTCTCTGGTTTTGCGGATTTCCTCCTGGATTTTTTCCCTGAACTTCCTCTCCTCCTGGGCCAGGGCCTCCCTCAGGACCCGGAGTTTTTCCTCCTTGGCCCTTTCCGCTTCCTTCCTGATTTTGTCCACCTCCTCCAGGGCTTCCCGCCTGGCCTTTTCCAATTCCTCCCGGATTAGCCGGGTTTTCTCCTCAAAGGCGGCCAGGGCCCTGGTGTATACCTCCTCCTTTTCCGCCAGGAACCCTTCCCTCTCCTCAATGGCCCTCCTATAGGGCTCAAAATAAAGTTTTTTAAGTAGCAGGAAGGTGCCCCAGAAGATAAAGAATATGGCTATCAGGGAACCATCCAGCGTAAGGGTCATTGGGTCATTATGATATCAAAAAAACTTTAAATTTCCAATGCTTTGATTTTGACCCCGGGGAGGATTTTATGGGAGAATTTCTGACCTAAGAAAAGGGAGGTAGAAAAATGAGGAAATTGGCCTCACTCGCTGTTTTTTTAACTCTGATTTTAACGGTTTTTCCGTGCACCAACATCCTGGTAACCCGGGGAGCCACCGCCGACGGTAGCACCATGATAGCCTATGTGGCGGATTCTCACACCCTCTACGGTGCCCTTTACTTCACCCCGGCCCGGGACCACATCCCCGGGGAAACCGTTGATGTTTACGAATGGGACACGGGTAAGTATTTGATGAGCATCCCCCAGGTGGCCCATACCTACCGGGTGGTAGGCTTCATGAACGAACACCAGGTTTCCATAGGCGAAACCACCTTCGGCGGAAGGCACGAACTCCGCTCCAAGGTGGGTATAGATTACGGAAGTTTGATGTTTCTGGCCCTTCAGAGGGCAAAAACCGCCAGGGAAGCCATAAAAGTAATGACCTCCCTGGTGGAAAAATACGGTTATTACAGCGAGGGGGAAAGTTTTTCCATCGCTGACCCCCGGGAGGTCTGGATCCTGGAGATGGTGGGTAAGGGCAAGGAAAAGGGGGCGGTATGGGTGGCCTGCCGGGTCCCCGACGGCTACATCTCTGCCCACGCCAACCAATCAAGGATACGAAAATTTCCCCTCCACGACCCGGATAAATGCATCTACTCCCGGGATGTAATCTCCTTTGCCAGGAAAATGGGATACTTCAAGGGAAGGGACGAAGACTTCAGTTTTGCCGACGCCTATGCCCCGGTGGATTTCGGTGGCCTGAGGTTCTGCGAAGCGAGGGTGTGGGACATTTTCAGAAGGGTAGCCCCCTCCCTTCAACTTCCCGACGACTACATCAAGGGAAACCCCGACGCAAAACCCCTTCCCCTGTGGATAAAACCGAAGAAGAAATTGACGGTGAGGGATGTCATTTCCCTGCTCCGGAGCCACTTTGAAGGAACGGATCTGGACATGACCAGGGATGTGGGGGCGGGTCCCTTCAAACTGCCCTATCGCTGGAGGCCCCTGGTGTGGAAATACAACGGAAAGAAATACTTTAACGAAAGGGCTATTTCCACCCAGCAGACGGGGTTCTCCTTTGTGGCCCACATGCGCTCCTGGCTTCCCGCTCCCATAGGCGGTGTCTTCTGGTTCGGGGTGGACGATACCTACAGCAATGTGTATGTCCCCTTCTACGCCGGGATAAGGTCCGTGCCCAGGGCCTGGTCCGTGGAAGGCGGGGACTTCAGCCGTTTCTCCTGGGACTCCGCCTTCTGGGTTTTCAACTTCGTTGCCAATTACGCCTACTCAAGATACTGCGACATGATAAAGGACATTCAGAAGGTCCAGTGGGAACTGGAGGGCAGGTTTTTTGCCGAGCAGAAGGAAGTGGAAACCACGGCCATGGCCCTCTACAAACAGGCCCCGGGCCTTGCCAGGGATTACCTCACCAGGTACTCCCACAGTCAGGCAACCTATGTCCTCCGCCGGTGGAAAAAACTGGGGGAATTCCTCATCTGGAAGTACCTGGACGGAAATGTAAAGGACGAGTTCGGAGGGGTAACCCATCCGGGCTACCCCAAGGAGTGGTATAAGAGGATAGTGGAGGAAACCGGCGATAAATTCCTCTACCGGGAAAAGAAAAAGGAATAGGTCAGAACCTGGGAGGTTTTATCACCTCCAGGGGACCGAAGTTCTTCAGTTGGGGCTTTATCTTTTCCGCCGGGCCAACGCAGACTACAACCACTGGCTTTTCGTGAAAATACCTTCTGGCTGCCCGGTTTACCTCCCTCAGGCCAAGGGGAGGAACGAACTTCCTTTCCCAGTGTATGTAATCCCTTCCGTAGCCGTAGAGTTCGGAGTTTAGCACCCGGTAGGCTAAATCCAGAGGGGTCTCCATCCTCAGGGGGTATCCTCCCAGGTAATAGCCCTTGGCTCTGCGAAGTTCGTCGGCGGTGGCCCCCTTCTCCCTGAATTCCCTTATCAGTTTAAGAATGAGGCCCACGGTCTTCCCCACGGTCTCGTTCTTGGTGAAGGTGCTTACGGCGAAATAATCGCCCCGCCGGAACCCGGTGAAATAGGAGTAAATCCCGTAGGTGAGCCCCTCCTGGGACCTTATGACCTTCATCATCCTGGAGGAAAATCCTCCTCCTCCCAGGATGTAATTGGCCACTTTCCTGGTCACCATCTCCCTGAGGGGAAGGGCAGGGGCCAGATAACCCAGCCTTATCTGGGTCTGGGGGGCCTGGGGACGATCCACTATGTAAATTCTGGTCTCAAGGGTTCTGGTGCGGAGGGGAAGGAATTTAGCGGCCCGCCCAGAAGGCATGGAAGCCAGGTATTTCTTCACCAGTTCCCTGGCCCGGGAGGGGGAAACATTACCGGCCACCACCACGAAAACATTGGCCTTGTTGAAAAACCCGTGGTGGTAGTTCACGAGGTCCTTGCGGTCTATCCTCTCCACGGTTTTAGGGGTGGCTTCCCTTCCGAAGGCGGTCCCCGCCAGAAGTTTTGAGCGGAAAACCTCCGAGGCCAGATAACCGGGTTCGTCCCATTTCTGGGCCAGGGAGGTTACAAGCCTCCTTTTCTCCTTGGCTATTTCCTTCTCCGGAAAAGAAGGATGAAGCAGGGCATCCGCCACCAGGGAAAAGGTCTCGTCAAAGTGCTCCTTGAGGCTCCATCCGTAAATGTAAAGGGCTTCGTCCTCGGCATAGGCCGTGACGGTGGAGCCCAGGGTTTCGGTCTTTTCTGCGAATTCTCTGGCAGAGTATTTATCCGTTCCCTTAGTAAGCAGGGAAGAGAGAAGTTCGGCCAATCCCTCTTTCCCCGCCGGGTCGTATCCGCTTCCGCCTTTGACCATGATGTAAATCACGGCGCTGTCTATGTCGTTTCTGGGGATCACGGCTCCCCTTATACCGCTTACCTTAAAGTATTGAAGGCTGCCCGAAAGGACAAAACCCACGAAGATTAGAAAGAACGATAATTTCCTCATTTTTCACCTCCCTGGGGAAGGATGTAAACCACATTCCTTTTCTGAAATTTAAAATACTTTTCCGCCGCCTTCTTTACATCCTCCCCGGTTATCCTGCGATAGGCCTCCAGCCGCTTGAGAAAGAAGGTGGGGTCTCCCGTGTTCAGATAACTTTCCCCCACCATGTATCCCACATAAAAGGCCCTTTCCAGGTTCCTCACCATGGATGCGAGAATCTGATTCCTGGCCTTTTCTAACTCCCAGGGCTCTATTTTACCCTCGTGGAAGTTCTCCACGATGGAAAACATCTCATTCCCGGCCTCGTCCAGGTCCTTTCCCATGTTCACCATGAGATAGGTAAAGAAGTATCCTCCGTCCATCATGGGCCTTATGCCGCCACCGGCCTGCATGGCCACGGCCTTTTCCTCCACCAGTTTTGCATAAATCCTGCTGCTCCTACCCTGTCCTAAGATTCTGGCCGCCACTTCCAGGGCGGGGATGTCCTGGCTTCTGTAGGGAGGAACCCGGTATGCGGCGAAGAGGAAGGGAACATGGACCTTCATGTAAACCTTGGCGTACCTGGGACCCTTCTGCTGCGGTTCCCGGGTTACCACCGGCGGCACCTTGGGGCCCTTCTTCCAGGAAGAGAAGTATTTTTTGAGGGTGGTCACCACTGCATCCCTATTAAATCCGCCGCTCACCACTATGAAAACATTGGAGGGGTTGTACCTTTCCTCGTAGTATTGGCGGACCTTCTCTGCGGTGTAGGCCAGGATGTCGCTGGGCCACCCTATAACGGGCCAGTGGTAGGGATGGGCCATGAAGGTAAGCCCCTGGAGAAGTTCAAAGGCCTTACCGAAGGGGGAATTGTCCACGCCCATAAGCCTTTCCTCGTAAACCACCTTCCTTTCCGAGGCAAAGGCCCCGGGGTCTATTTTAGCGAACATGAAGCGGTCCGCTTCCAGCCTGGCCACTAAGTCAATTTTTCCCGGGGATATGTTGTCAAAATAAACGGTTTTGTCTTCGGATGTGAAGGCATTGACCTCCCCTCCGTTTTCCTTGATTATCCTGGCGTGCTCCTCGGGTCCGTAGTGCCTGGACCCCTTGAACATCATGTGCTCCAGCATGTGGGAAATTCCGGTGATTCCAGGTCTTTCGTTCCGGGAACCGGTCCTCACCCACACCTGAAAACTCATCACCGGCGTGTTGGGGTTGGGAACCAGTAAAACCTCAAGCCCGTTGGGCAAAACCTCCTTCTGGACCTTCACATTGAGGGCCCAGGTGGGGGCTAAAAACAAGATTAAAAGGACAAATCTCCTCATCAAAACCTCCTTGGCGGTCTCTTAAAATTATACGGCAACGGATCCCTTTTTCCCTGGAAAAACGGGAAATAGAAGGATGTTTAGTCCACGAAGGGATTTTCGTAGGAGAGTATCACCTCCGCCACCTCCGGCCGCATGAGGAGTTCCGGAGGCCTTTCTCCCTTCTGAAGAAGTCCCCTTATCTTGGTTCCGGAAAAGTTCACATGGTCCTCGGGAGGATGAGGACAGGTCTTATCGTTGGCCACGGAATTGCACTTCTTGCAGTAGAAGAAACTACGGAAGAAAATGGGCTCTATTCCCAGGTCCGGATACTCCTTGAATATCTCGTGGGCATCGTAGGGACCGTAGAAATTGCCCACGCCGGCGTGGTCCCTGCCCACGATGAAGTGGGTACATCCGAAGTTCTTGCGGATGATGGCGTGGTGTATGGCCTCCCGGGGGCCTGCATACCTCATCTCCATGGGGAGAATGGAGAGGACCACCCGGTTCTTAGGATAATAGTTTTCTATAAGGGCCCAGTAGGCGTGAAGGATCACCTCGTCGCGGAAGTCCCCTTTCTTCTTTTTGCCTATTACGGGGTTTACGAAGAGTCCATCCACCACGGTGAGGGCCGCCTTCTGGACATATTCGTGGCCTATGTGGGGAACATTCCGGGTCTGGAAGCCCACCACTTTTTCCCAGCCCATGGTTTCAAAGAGAACCCTGGTCTCCCTGGGGGAAAGGTTTACCTCGGGGAAGGGTTCCTCTATGCCGTCCAGGAGGAGAATATCCCCGGAAACAAGAAAGTCCTCCATGGAGAAGGTCCTCTCCACTCCGGGATGGGACCTATCGGTGGTCCTGTAAACCTTCAGGGCGAATTCCTCCTTGTCCCAGGAGTATATACTCTCTATTTCCATAAAGGCTACCTTTCTCCCCCGGTGGGTTAAAACAACCCCCTGGTGGGCAATCAGCCTCTCCCTCTCAGCCTCCCCCACATCCAGAACTATGGGAACCGTCCACGGGAGGCCGTCGGAAAGCCTCCCATGGTCCAGGACCGATTGAAGGTCCTTTCTATTCAGAAACCCGGTGAGTGGAGAATACAGACCCCGGGCTATGTTCACCACATCCTTGGCCCTTTCGTACGAAATCTCCAGTTCAGGATAATTCCCGGAAAGGACCTCTTCCCTCTGCTGCCGGGAAGCCACCCGATTTATTAATTCTCCTCCGTGGGGTGGTATAAGCATGGCTCACTCCAGATAGCCGAGGCTGCGAAGCCTCTCCTTTATTTTTTCCTTTTCTTCCGGAGAAAGGTCAGGGGTTGCCTCCTGGACCAGAGGGGTTACGGCGCTGAGAACCAGACGCTGAAGGTCCATCCCCCTCTTTTCCGCCACCTTTTTGAGTTTATCAGAAAGATACCTGGGGATGGCCACGAACTCCGGCTTGGCCTTCTCTATGTACCCCAATTCCTCCAGTTTTCCCACCACCTTGGCGGCGGATTCCTCTATGGTTTCCTTATCGGTGTCCACCACCACTTCAGGGTTACGGGGCTCCTCGTAGGGATCGGAAATTCCGGTGAAGTTCTTTATCTCCCCTGCCAGGGCCTTTTTGTACATGCCCTTCACATCCCTTTCAATGCAGACCTCCACGGGGCAGCGGACATACACCAGAACGAAGTCCTTTATTTGCTCCCTTATCTCCTGGCGGATGGCCTCGTAGGGAGAAACGAAGGCGGCGGTGACGATGGCCCCTGCCCTGGTGAGCAGGGAACAAACGAACCCCACCCTCCTTATGTTCTCATCCCGGTCCTCCTTGGAAAATCCAAGCCCCTTGGACAGATACTTCCGGGTAACATCCCCGTCCAGGGACTCCACATAATACCCCCTCCTTTCCAGTTCGTCCCTGACGGCCTTGGCCAGGGTGGTCTTTCCGGAGCAGGGAAGCCCGGTAAACCATATGGTAACTCCCTTTGGATTCATACTTCCTCCTTCTCAACCGTTTTAGATTCAGAGAAGAAATTTTATTTTAAAAAGCGGAAAACTTCAATTTTTTCCTCACCTGATCTTCAGGGAAGATAGGGCTATGAGGAAGAGGAGGAAGGATATAATCCAGAGCCTTATTACGATCTTCGTTTCCCCCCACCCCATGTGCTGAAGGGTGTGATGAAGGGGTGCCCTGTAAATCAACCTTCTCTTGAATCTCTTTATCCCGATAAGGTCCTGGAGGAAGGAAGAGAGAAGTTCCGCCACGAAAACCCCGCCGGCAATTAAAAACAAGGCCTCCTGCTTCAGTAGGATGGCCTGGGTGGCCATGAACCCTCCCAGAAGCAGGGAGCCGGTATCCCCCAGGAAAACCTGGGCGGGATAACTGTTGTACCACAGAAATCCTATGCCCGCCCCCACCAGGGCCGCCGAAAAGATGACGATTTCGTGGGCCCCGGGGATGAAGGGAAAGAGGAGGTAATTGGCCATCCTCACATTCCCCATGACATAGGCGAAGATTCCGAAAAGCCCTATGACCATCAGGGATGGAACTATGGCAAGACCGTCCAGTCCGTCGGTGAGGTTCACCGAATTGGTCACCAGGGCGTAGTACAGGGTTATGCCCAGGCCGTAGACCAGGGGAGGCAGAAGAAGGACCGGGTATTTAACGAAGGGAAGGTAGAGTTGAAAGGTGAGGGCACTGGGCAGGGGAGAGATGGCAGGGGTGAGGATGATCAGGGAGGCCAGGACCCCGAAGGAAAGTTGGGAGAAAAGTTTGGGCCATCGGCTTATCCCCTCCCCCACCCTTATTTTCAAAACATCGTCCAGGGCCCCCAGGAAGGAAAACCAGAGCATGGACAGGAAGAGGATGTAAACGAATTTATTGGAAAGGTCGCACCAGAGCAGGGCCGAAAGACCCCCGGAGAGGAGGATTATAACTCCCCCCATGGTGGGAGTCCCCACCTTTGACCTGGTGTAATCCAGATACTCCCTGGGATTATCTCTGATGCCATGCCTGTAGAGGAACCTTATGAGGGGCCAACCCAGGAAAACCGCCAGGAGCAGGGCGGTGAGACCGGCAAAAATCGTCCGGGAAGACACATAAACCAGCAACCTGGAGGCCGGAAATTTGCCCAGAAACATCTTTCCGAGAAGGTATATCATTCTTCCTCCATCAGCCGGGCCACCTTTTCCCTTATGGGAAACCTCGGCTCAAAGCCTTCGCTTATCAGCAGAATCCCCCTGGCCTCCTGCCGGGCCTCCGCCAACCCGATAATTCCCCTCTTCTTGAGAATCAAGAGGGCCTCCACCGAGGCCAGCCTCAGGCGGTAATTTACATCCTGGTAAAAGGGCCTTATCAAAGGAAGGACATCCCTATCCCCTATTTTCGCCAGGGAGATAATGGCCTTTTCCCTCACCTCAAACCACCTGTCCTTTAGCAGAGTTTCAAGGACCTCCCTTCCCTCGGGATACTTCCCCAGGGCCTCCGCCACCGCCGCCCGGACCTCAAAATACGGATCCGAACTTGCCTCCTTAAGGACCTCCAGGGTGGAAGGAGCAGGAGGGAGTTTTCCCAGGGCTGCCACGGCATTCCTCCTGACGAATCCGTATTCGTGCTTGACGAACTTTTCCAGGACAGGTCTGAACTCCTCCAGCCCCATTTCCCCCGCCAGTTTAATTCCCTGGTTAACCTTCTTCCAGTGGGAACTCATCAGGAGGGCCTCCACCTCCTCCCGGGATGGAAGTTTTTTAGGGCCCGGGGTGGAAACGGGGAGGCCGTTTCCCGGCCTGGTTATAAAATAGTAAACCAGAAGAAAGACCACGGAAACCGTCAGGGAAACCCCCAGGGCAAAGAGATTTGAAAGGAAACTGGAACCCAGGTTTATACCGGAAAACAGTTGATAGAAAAGGTATCCGCTGGCCACGCTGAAGGCCACCCCCAGGGTCCACCGCCCCAGGGAAGCCATCACCCGGTTCCATTCTATCTCCACACCGTCCCTTCTCATCCTTTTGTTTAGTATAAAAAATCTGAGGGCCGCCGCAAAATAAAGGGAGAGGGAAGTGGCCAACGCAAGGCCCGTGTACCCCATCCTCTGCACCAGAATTATACTCAAGACCACATTGAGGGATATGGCGGCGGCGTTGGTCCACATGGAGAGATGGGTTTCCAGCCTGGCGGCAAAGATCTTACCGGCCATGGCACTCAGACCCCACGCCACTATGGCCAGGGCGTAGTAGGAAAGGGCAGCGGCGGTCATGTCCAGGGACCGGGCTCCAAAGGCTCCCCTTTGGAACAGCACGGCTATTATGGGTCTGGCGAAGACGAAGGTGAAGGCGGTGGCAGGAAGCAGGAAGATGAAGTGGTAATTGAAACCCCGATGGAGGACCTCCGAGGCTCCCCTTCTGTCCCCTCCATGAAATTTCTGGGAAAAATCCCTCAGGACCACATTGTTTATGGAGTTTCCTACGATGTTGGCGGGAAGGCGGAACACTATGGCGGCAAAGTAAAGGGCCGCCACGGCCCCGTTCTGGAGGGGAGTGGCCAGGACTTTATCCACGAAATCCGATAATTTAGAAAAGGAGACATCCAGGAGAATGGGCAGGGTGAGGAGGGCCACGGTAAATACCCCCGGATCCAGTTTCAGCCCCCCTTTCCCTTCCTCCCCCATGTATTCCCGTCTCAAATTTCCCAGGAGAAAGGCCGCCTGGAGCAAACCTCCCATCAAAACTCCGATCCCCAGGGAGTAGAAGGAAAACCTTTTGTAGAAAAACAGTATTCCCAGGACTATCCCCACGCTGTAGAAGGCCGAGGATCCCTCGGCGGTGGCAAACCTGTTGTTTCCCTTCAATATGGCCCCTGCCCACCCGATAACCGTAGCGAAGAGGAGGTAGGGAAGCATGAGCCGGGTCAGGGCTATGCCCTCCTCCAAAACCCCCTTCTTCACGAATCCCGGGGCTATGTAGGGGAACCAGGAAGGCAGGCTGAACTCCAGGGCCAGGACTATCAGGGCGGTGGCCAGGGTGAAGAAAAACAGCACCGACAAGGCCAAAGACCTCCCCCTTCCCCTTTCCCTGGCCTTGAGAAAGGAGGGGAGAAAGGCGTTGTCCATGGCGTTTTCCCCCACCACTCGTCTGAAAAAACTGGCCACGGTGAGGGCCACGGCGAAGATGTCCGTGGCCAGGGTGGTGCCGAAGTATCCTCCGATAAAAACTTCCCTCAGAAACCCAAAGACCCTGGATATGGAAACCCCGGTGGCGGAGGAAAGAACCCTCCTTCCGAACCCAGGTCCCCGCTGAACCACCTCCTCTATCAATTCCCTGAAACCCTTTTCCGGGGGCTCTTCCTTCAACTTCCCGTAGGCCCTTTCCATTTCGTGGCGGTGGGAAACCACCCTCTCCAGGGCTGAAAGGAGTTTTGAAGGTGGGATTCCCCCGGGTCCCTCCAGAACCACCTCCCCGGCGCCGATTTCTTTAAAAAACAGGGCGTTGTGGAGTTGATGTTCCCCGGGAAGCCCCATCTTAGGAACCAACACCGCCGGTTTTCTTACCCTCTTCAGTTCCTCCACGGTGCCGGCCCCGGCCCGGCACACCACCACATCCGCCGCAGAATAGGCGTTCTCCATATCCTCAATGTACTCCCTGAGGATGTACGAAGGCTCCTCCAGAACCCCCTTTTCTTTTAAAAGATCCCTGGTTTCTTCAAAGGCCCGGTATCCCCTCCCCCCTATGCCGCAGGAGTGAAGAACCCACCACCCCTTTTTCACCAGTTCCGGCGATATCTCTGCCATGGCCATGTTTAGGTTTCGGGCCCCCCGACTTCCACCGAAGGCCAGGACGAGAACCACATCCTCGGGAATCTCCAGTTTTTTCCTGGCCTCCGCCCTGGGAAGCCTTCTTATCCTGCTACGGAGGGGATATCCGGTGTAGTAAACCCTGCCCCGGAATTTTTCCCTGGTCCCGGGGAAACTAACCGCCACCGCCGAAGCCAGCCGGGAAAGGAGTTTATTGGCCCTTCCCGGAACGAGGTTTTGCTCGTGGAGAATTATGGGGATGCCCCTGAGTTTTGCCGCCAGGACCCCGGGCACCGAGACATATCCGCCGCTGGATATAAGCACCCGGGGTTTGAACTTTCCCAGAACCCACCAGGCCCTGACCACCCCCGGTATAAGTTTTAGCAGAAACTTCAAAAAACCGGGGAGATCCCTTCTGGAAGTGGGAAAGGGGGCGGCGGGAACGGCCACGAACTTCATCCCCCGGACCATTCTGGCCTCGGCCCCCCGGCGGGTTCCTATGTAGAGAAATTCCCCATTCTCCAGAGCCTCGGCTATGGCCAGAAGGGGATAAACATGACCCCCGGTTCCTCCTCCGGTCAGGGCTATCTTCATAACTCCTATGTTACCACCCGGAAAGAAACCTCCGCAATTTCCCTTAACTTTTAATAAAAATCAAACCGTGTTAGAATAGGAGAAAGTTTCCAGTTTAAGGAAGGAGGTTGAAAATGCACGGTGAAATTCAGGAAATAGGCAAGGAATTTTACCTCTTGAGGAGCGATGAAAAGGATTTTCACCGAAACATTTACATAAAGAGATTCGTGGGGCCCAACGGGGACAGTTTGAACATGATAATGGACCCCGGAACTCCCCTGGACTATCCCAGCCTGAGCAAGGCCCTGAAGGAACTCATCGGGGGGGTGAAAAACATCCACATAGTCTTCCTGAGTCACCAGGACCCGGATGTTTCCTCCAACATAGGGGCGATCCTCGCCTCCGCCCCCAAGGCCCTGGTCTTCACCTCCATAGATACCTGGAGGCTGGTGAAGATGTACGGGATTCCGGAAAAGAGGTTTAAACCCATTGAGTCCTTCAAGAAGGACCTCCTTAAAGTGAAAAGGACCGGGCACTGGATCCAGTTCGTCCCGGCCAGGTATTGCCACTTCCGCGGGGCCATGATGATATACGACCACGAAAGCAGAATTCTGTTTTCCGGGGACTTCATGGCCGGTGTGAACACCAGGAAGGGTCCCGGTATCTACGCCAACGAGGAGTCCTGGGAAGGGATATCCCTTTTCCATCAGATATACATGCCATCCAAAAGGGCAATCCAGATGACCGTGGATAGAATCAACATGCTCAATCCCACCCCCAAGGTCATAGCGCCCCAGCACGGCGACATCGTGAAGGGACAACTCCTGGAGGACTTCCTCCAGAGACTGGCCTCCCTGGATGTGGGCCTGGATACCGAGGAGAACATAGAGGCGGAGAAGGAAAACCTCTATGTGGCCCTGTCCTCCTTCCTGGAAATGCTGAAGTTAACCTATCCGGATGTTCACTCCAGCCTCATGGAACTGCTGACCTCCGCCGGAGAGTTCACCACGGCCTTCAAGATAGTGGGGGGAAGCGTCATGGAGATAAAACTCCTGCCCAAGACCGCCATAAACCACTTTTGGAAGGCCTTGAAAAAGGCCAGCAGTCCCGATCTGCACGAGGAACTGGGCGGGCTTTTTGCCAATTCCCTCAAGAGTTTCGGCATAGAACCCCCCGAAGAGACCCTGCCGGAAGGACCCGAGGAAGAGGACACCAAGGACCTTACCAGCGAACTGGTGGACCTGGACAAACTTTTCGGCTAAGGGGGTTATTTAAGCACAACCTCCACGGGTTTGCCGAGGCCCTGCCACGCTTCCACCAGACGGGCTCTGGGGATCTTCTCAATGAGGGCGGGAAGTTTGTAGAGGTAATCCGGAGAAAACCCCAGATAAAGGTAATATCCCGTGTAATAGGCCCTGTTTATCTTCCTCTCCCCGTATCTTAAGACCCGGCTGGCCAGGGAAACCTTCAGGCGATGGAAATCCTCGGGACCTATCTTTTCCGGGGAAAACCTGGAAAGGACCTCGGAGACCGCCTCCTTAACTCCGGGGAGGGCTTTTTTTCCGGTGGGGATGATTATTTCAAGACTCCCCTCGCCGTTGCTGTAGGGAACGAAGGAAGAGCCCACGGAATAGGCCAATCCCCGCCTTTCCCTCACCTCTTCCACCAGGGCATCCCTTAGAGCCCAGGCCAGAAGCATGTAAACCGGATAATCGCTCTTCCCCCACTTCAACTTCCACCCCAGGCCGTAGGCGGCGTTCTTAGGGTGAGGTGAGAACTGAGTTTTTTCGGAAAACGCCGGGGAACCCTTCCACGAACGATGGGGAAGGGAATCCAGGCAGGGCGGAAGGGAAGACCAGGAGGCCGTGTAAACGATGTTTGAAGCGGAAAAGGCCCTCGCCCTTAGTTCCTGCAGGTCGGCAAATCTGGCCCCTTCAACGAGTTTTCTGTTGCCGTAGAGGGGATAGGAAAGGGGAGGTTTAAAAAGCATGGCCCTGAGGGCCTCCCCCGCTGCCCAGGAAGGTCTGGAAGAGAGATAGCCCAATTCCCAGAGGACCTCCTCCTTTGCCTTCCGGAAAGCCTCCGGGGAAAGGGGAGTCTGAAGGATGCGGCAGACCAGTTTTTCAAGGGCTCCGGAGGAATAACCCTCCAGCCTGACATAGGCGTAATCCTTGCTCAGGTAAAAATCGTCAAAGGGGAAAAAGGGATAATCCGTAAACTGGGCGCTCACCCCTGCCCTCTCCAGTTCCCCCTCCAGTTCCTTCTCCAGGGTCTTCATAAGGAGGTGAACCTGGCCCGGAAAATCCTCCACCCAGGCCCTACGGCCCACCAGGATGTGGGCAGCGTAAATTCTGCCACGGCCCTGAAACAGGGCGTACCTCAATCCGTTGGGGAGCCGGGAGGAATTAACCCGGGGGGAAATCGCCTTGAATACCTCCCTCCGGAATTGGGGACCCTGAAGCAGGCCGTAGTACTTACCGCTTTTTTCAACCTTTACCCGGGCGGAATCCACGGCCTTTACATCGGCCGTATTCACCTCATCTACGAAGGAGGAATACCTTCCGGGGCAGAGGACTTCCCATCCCGCCACCTCCCGGGCCAGGTGGATTTTCTTTTCCAGAACCATTATTCTGGATGAGAGAAACCACTTCCTGGCCACCTCCACTTCCGGGGAAGATACGGGTTCAGAAAGGATGCGCTTGAGGGCCTCTTCCACATTCCTTCCCTCGGTCTTCCCCCGGATCAAAGAGGAAAGGTGAATAAAGCCGAAGTTTCTGTGTTTTTCGTACTCGCCGGAAACGCGGGGCAGGGAAATCTCCTTCATGAGCCTCCTGGCCAGAATCCGGGCCAGAAGTTCGTAACGGCCCGACCCTTTCTGACAGGGAGAGGGAGCCTCCAGGGCCAAATCAAGCCTGCTCACCCTGGACTGAACCGCATCCATCCCTCCCCACCGGGGATGGACCTCCACCGCCGGAGTATCCGTTCCCTGGCGGGGAAAGGAGAATATCCTCTCCAGTTCCGGTCTTATGGCCTCAAAGGAAAAATCCCCCAGAATGACCACCTTCATCCTGGAGGGGGCGTAATACCTCCTCCAGAAATCCATAACCCTTTCCCTGGTGAGGTTCTTTATCACCTCGGGATAGCCCAGAACCGGCTCCGCATAGGGACTTGCCTCCAGAAACCTCCGGTAGAATTCGTAGGAGGAGCCGGCCACGGGATTGGCGTAATCCTTAATTATTTCCTGATAAACCACCCCCTTTTCCTTTTCAAACTCCTTCTCCGGGAAGGAACTCAAAAACAGCATCTCGGAGATGAGGCGAAAGGATGGAAGGAGGGCGGAGGGAGGAGAAACGAATTCAAAGACCACATAATCCTTGCGGGTGAAGGCGTTGTAATAGGTGCCCAGGTCCGCAAAGGCCTTCTCCAGCGAATCCCTGTCCCGGCGGAAGGTGCCGTCAAAGAGCATGTGCTCAAGGAAATGGCTCAGTCCCCTCTCGGCCGGGGCCTCGTAGGAAGAGCCCGCCTCCACGGCTATGGCCACAGAAACCAGGGGATAGGACCTGTCCTGTTGATATATGACCCGGGTGCCGCTTTTAAGGGTGACCCGTTGAAAGGCCAGAAGTGAAAAACCTAAAAGGCTCAAAACCAGAATCTTTCTCATGGGGAAATTCTATAAAACCCCGGGAATGAAATAAAATTTTTCGCTTTAAAATTCGGGGGAAAGGCGATCAGCCTCCGGACCCTTCTATGAGGGATACCAGGGTTTCAAACCTCCTCTCCCAGGAGTTCTCCCGGGCCACCCGCATCCTGGACTTCACCTTCTCCTCCGTTTCCCACTCCGGAAGATTGAGCACCACTTCCCTCATCTGCCCGGGGGTGCTGGCCGGATAAACCAGGTCCAGGTAGTCCCGGATGTTCTCCTCAATGCCCGAAACTATCAGGGGCTTTCCCGTGGCCAGGGACTCAAAAAACTTGGCGGGGATAATTCCCCGGGTAAACTCGTCCCTCCTGTAAGGGAGGAGCAAGGCGTGGCAATCTTTAAGAATAAGTGGAAGTTCGCCGTAAGCCACGGGCCCATGAAATACGATGTTTCGGGGAACATTCGGGGGAACCTCCATTAAAAGAGGCCCTATAAATACGAATTCTCTTTGCGGGAGCATCTCCGCCGTCTTTAATATCAGTTCCAGGTCTATTTCCCATCTTACCCCCCCGAAAAAGCATAGGCGCTTTACCTCCCGGATGGGACCGGAATAAGCCCGGGCGAAATGCTTAAAATCCACCCCCGGAGGTAGACGATATACGGCGGAGGTTTTCTCCTTCATTTTCCTATACAGGTATTGGGAATCGGTAACCACGAAGTCGCTTCTTCTTACGAGTTCTTCCTCCGTTTCCCCTATGTCCGAAGGAGCCCCTGGAAAAGCCTCAAAATTAACCACGCAATCGTAGATGAGAAGGCGATGGGGAAGAGAATCCAGAAGGGCCAGTGTGGTGTCCGTGGGGGAATAGGCGATTATAACCGGGCTCTGGAGACCCAGGGAAGAAATTTTCTTCACCAGGCGGGGAACGAAAACCCTTCTGTTTATCCGGCGGAATAGTCTGTAGGTGGGAGGAAGAACCAGGGGATTTACTACGGACAATCCCCGGGGCCTGGGGTTCTTGATTCTTTTCACGCCCACATACCTCCTCAAAATTACCTTCCCAAGACCCTTGAGGTTGGGATTGGCTATGCCCGTGCTCTCCACATAGACGGTTTTCCATCCCGCCCGGTAGAAAAGGGTGGCGAAAATTTGATGTCTCTGCCACAGAAAATCCCATTGGATGGAACTGAGAAAGATTATTTCCTTCATAAACAATCCGGACGGCGGAATTTGTATTCTATCCCCTCCAGAGCCCATTGTTGCTCCAGGGAATTCCGGCCCCTGTGGAAAATCCCGTTAAAGGACAGAGACTCAGGAAAAGGTCTCACTTCCCCTATCCGAACTTCACGGTAGTAAACCGCTCTATCCAACTCCACGGGGGATAAGGCCAAAAATTCTTTCACGGGAAAAATTCTATAAAACCCCCGGAGGGAAACAAAATTTTTTTCAGGAACGGGCTCCATGGGGCAAAGGGGAAAAATTGCTACCTTCGGCCCTTTCTATGAGGGATACCAGGGTTTCAAACCTCCTCTCCCAGGAGTTCTCCTCCGCCACCCGCATCCTGGCTTTAACCTTTTCCTCCGTCTCCAGTTCCGGAATCCTCTTTACAACTTCCTTTATCCGCCCGGGGGTGCTGGCCGGATAAACCAGGTCCAGGTAGTCCCGAATGTTCTCCTCAATGCCCGAAACTATCAGGGGCTTTCCCGTGGCCAGGGACTCAAAAAACTTGGCGGGAAAAACCCCTTCAATTAAATCGCTTTTTTTGTAGGGAATAACGAGGGCATCGCAATCTCTGAGGAAATCAACCAATTTTTCCGGTGCCATGGGCGGAAAGAATCTAACATTATCAGGGGGAGAAGGGGGCTTCACCTTTAAAAGGCCCACCAGGTAAAACTTAACCTCCGGAAGGAGAGAGGCTGCCCCCCAGAGAAGTTCAAAATCCATCCTCTGGCTCACGGTGCCGTAGAAGCACAGGCTTCGGACCTCCCTAACCACCCCGGTAAAGGCCTTGGAAAAAAGCGCGTAATCCACTCCGTTGTAGAAGGGATAGGTTTTATCGGGAAAACTTTGACGGAGCCTCTCGTATAGAAAGGGGGAACTGGCGGTTATGATGTGAGATCTGGAGGCCAATTCCTCTTCCCACCGGGGGATTTCCTTAGCCGCCCGGGGAAAGGCCTCGTATTTATCCGAGCAATCGTAAACCAGGAGGCGGTGTGGAACCTCGTCAATTATCCTCAGGGTGGTCTCCGTGGGGAGATTCGCCACGATCACCGGACGGGAGAGACCGATGGACCTCAAGTTTGCCACCACCCTGGGGATGAAAATCTTGCGGTTCACCAGGCGGAACAACTTAAAGGTAGGGGGAAGGATCAATGGGTCTATTATGTCCAGGCCCCGAGGCCTTGGATTCTTCAACCTCTCTATCCCCGCAAACCTCCTGAGGGCTATTCTAAAGACATCCTTCAGCGTGGGATTGGCTATGCCCGTGCTTTCAAGGTATACGGTCCTCCATCCGGCCCGGTGAAAAAGGAAGGCAAGAATTTGCGAACGCTGCCAGAGAAAATCCCAGTGGACGGGTCCCAGAAAGAGGATCTCCTTCATAGGTATCCGAGGTCGTGTAGTCTTTCCTCCATGGCTCCTTCTTCATCGTAGGTTTTGCCCGGCTCCCTGTGGGGATCCATTTCAACCCTTCTTTCCTCCCGGGAGGCGGAAAATTTCTCCTCAAAGGCTTCCTTTACGACCCTTCCCTCAGCGTAGGCGGGAATGTCCAGGCCCATGTACCAGAGAACCGTGGGAAGAAGGTCCTTTATTTCTGCGTTTACCCGATTCCCCTCCCTTACCCCTTCTCCGCTTAAAATCCATATCCCATCTATACGGTGGCCCCCGGTGTGATCCGTCCTTAGCCGGTGCTTGATGTACACCCTTCTGGGATCCGCAAGAAGGGAGCAGGTGAAGGTGTAGCCATCCTCCGGAACCACCACCAGGTCCGGAACCGAAGGAACCCGGGTTTCCCCGTAAACCTCCTCCCTGGTAAGAACCCTATCAATCCCCCTTTCCTCCTCCAGTCCCCCTTTAATCTCCTCCCGAAGCCTGTGGTAATCCCCCTCCTCCACAATGCCTCGGGGCTGGCGACCCTTCAGGTTTATGAATATGTTTCCGTAAACCCACCCGTTTATGGAAAAGGCCACGGAAGAGGAAAAATCTATGTTGTTTACCTGGAGGGAGGATATCATTTTTTCCCGGGTTTTTCCCTGTAAAAACCAGCGGTTAAGGTTAAAAACATCCATCCTCCGGACGAACTTGAGGGCCTCCCACATGAGCCTCCTGGGAAGGCTCTGAACCCTGGGCTTCAGCCATCCTTTCTTGAGAAGAAGGGAATTCAGCATTATGGTGGTGTGGATGCCGGTAAAACCGTGGTCCGAAAGAAAAACCTTCAGGGACACTCCCCTCTCTTCCGCCGTCTCCACCACCCGGCCTATGGCCCTGTCCAGTTCCCTGTAGACCTCCAGCACCTTGTCCCGGCAGGACGGATCGTGATAGGGATGGGAGGGGTCAAGGCAGTGATAGGCGAAGTGCTGGATGGTATCCGAGGAGAAAAAATGGACCATGGCCAGATCCCATTCTTTTGTGGAGAAGAGGTAAGAGGCCACCTCCGCCCTTTCCTTCACGGTCTCCTTGAGTTCATCCACGAAGCGGTCAAGGCCGTGAAGGAGGAAAACCTTGCCCGTGGTGAGGATTCTGTAGCCTCCGAATTCCTCCAGAATCTCCTCCCTCAGCGATGGGGGATAGGTAAAGCGGGTGGTATCCGGGGTCAGCATTCCCGTGATCATGTAACCCCGCACCGGGAAGGGGGGATAAGTCAGAGGAACATTTATGCTGATGACCCGGAGGCCCATGTCGCTGAGAAGTTCCCATACGGTTTTATACTTTATGGAGGTGTTGTTGACTATGTAGGTGCCGTATTTCCCATCGTAATTGTTAAATTCTATGATCCCGTGGGTTCCGGGACCCACTCCGGTCATGAAGGTGGTCCAGGCGGTGGGAGTTAGGGGGGGTATCGTGGAATCCAGAACTCCCCATGTTCCCCCCTCCACCAGGGACCTGAGGTTCGGCATTACCCCCTCCTCCATGAGGGGTTTCAAAATGCTCCAGGTCCCCCCGTCTATCCCCACCATCAAAACTTTACTGCTCATCCTTGACCCCCTTTAGCAGTCCCAGCAACAGAACCAGGAAAATCCCGCCGAAGAACCCACCGCCAGCCCAACTGAAAACTTTAAAGGGGGAAGCGGAGGGCAATTCCTCCCACTTCTGGTTAACGAAGAGGGTATCCAGCGCAGTGCAGACGGAGACCCTGTAGGCTTCCAGATAAGGATCCCCATCCATCCATTTCTTTCCCTCCCCCCGGCAGAAGGTCTCCCCCAGTTCCTCGTCCTCCATCTCCACCATCTCCTTGACCTTCTCTATCCTCCTACGGTCCTCCTCTATAAAATCCCGGGTTATCCTGTTGGTGGATTCCCTGTTGGCAATCCTGTATTTAAAGACATATACCTGGGCTTCGGGAGGCAGAACATCCACCTGACGGAGGCGAAAAGACTCCCTGGAATACTGGTTGGGATAGTATTTTTTGCTCTCCTCCGCCAGCCTTACCCGTTCTTTAAAAAAGATTATTTTCTTCTGGTTGGCGAGGATTCTTCTCAGGGCGGCACTTATGGCATCCGCCCTCATGGCCGCAAACCGGGAAAGTTGGAACTTAACGAACATGCCCTTGAGTATTCTGATGTCCTGAAGTATTTTTTCCTTCTCCCCGGTGAGTCTGAGGGAAGCGATCCTCTCCCCTATCCTGATCCAACTCACATTTACATCCTTTAAAAAGGGCCTAACATTTTGATAGAAAAACCTGCCCTGGAAAAAATAATTCTTCGGCCCCTCCTCCTGGGATGAGAAATTGCTCTCCAGAAAGGACACATTTCCCACGGAGGTCAGATAAAATCTATAAATGGGTCTGGAGGACTTGTAGGCCACCACGCCCAGAACTGCACCCAGAAGGGTAAGTGCGAAAATTAAATACTTACCTCTCCTCAGGATCCTCCAGATCCTGGAAATCTCAATTGCCTCCATCGTTTCCTCCTTTCAAATTGTATTTTATCAGAACCCCGTTGAGGGAGAAGAACAAAAAGGCGACCAGGGCCGGGGCATCCAAATCCTCAAAGAACATCCATACAAACATCAAAAAAACTCCCGCGGCGATGTAGGGAAACCGCTTCCCTTTCAGAAAGGTCTTCACCAGGGAGATCTGATAGGCCAGAAAGGTCAGAAAACCCATCAACCCCGTTTTTTGCAGGAGTCCAATGTAGGTGGAATGGGAACCCAGGGGAATGGATGGAAGGTAAGAAGGCTTCAGACCTATTCCCAGGATGGGATGGGCCCCTATGAGTTTCAGCGCCTCCCTGTATTGCTTTATCCTGGTCTCCGTGCTGCCGTAGGAGATTTTTTCAAAAACCTCCAGGGGATTTACCCCCAGGAAAAACAAACCAGCCAACAGAAGGGAAGAGAATGCCAGAAGGGCCAGGGAACCGGAGAGGGAAAGAAGGGTGAATTCAAAGTAGAAAAACAGCAGGGCCCCTATGAAAAAACTGGCCCGGGACATGGAGAGAAACAGAAGGAAAAAGCCCACGAGGTTGGCCAGATGGGCTTTCTTCACATTTCCCTTCCCCCGATAATAGGTCAGGGCCATGGGCCAGATGAGAATCATCGTTCCCGCAAAGGCGTTGGCGTAGGGGGAATAATAGGAAACCCTGGGTAGAAAGGACAGGGGTCCCCGGCCCACGATGTGGAGTTTCACCTGGAAGAAAAGTTTTATTATCAGGCTGGAGCCCGACGGGGAAAAGGGAAGGAGAAGCCCCAGGAGGGTTGGAAAATTCAGCATTTTATACTTGAGGAAAAGCAGATAATCAAACAGGAAAAACCCCAGGGTAAACCAGAGGAGGAAGGTTCCGGCCTCCAGGAGACCCCGAAGGTCAAAGTGGCTGTCTATGTAAATGCCCACCACCAACAAAAAGCCCATAACCCATATGCTCAGGTTGTAAAGGGAGGCCAGGCCCCTGCTCAGCGGAAAGTTCACCCAGTTCAGGGAAAAGGAAAAGGCATACAATACCATGAACAAAAGGAGAAAAAGGGACGGGGCCGGAAACACTATCCTCTCCCGCCGGGCCACCGCATAAAAATAAAGGAGGACGGAGATGTGATAGACCACGGGAGAAAACCCCATAATCCACCACAGGGGCACCAGGTAAAGGGTGTAACTTAAAATTCTGGAGGGCTCCGTTCCTTTAAGTTCAATAGTTACCATGAAGAGAAAATTATATCACCGAAGGGGTGTAAAACGGGTAAATGTAAAAAGGAAGTTTTTTAAAGGAGGCGGGCTAATTCCCCTTCCTTCCAATCCTCCAGATCCCTCAAGGCCCTTCGGGATAGGGCCAGCCTCCTCTCCCTCCTCTTCCTGATCCTTTTCTTGAGGGGAGGCAAAAGCCCGAAGACGAAGTTCATGGGCTGGAAATTTCTCCAGTCCGCCCGGGAGACATAGTTCAGCAGGGAACCTATGGCGGTGGTGGGGGGAGGAGGGGATATCTCCCTTCCCTTCACCAGGGCGGCGGCGAAAATCCCTGCCATTATACCCGTGGCCGCCGATTCCATGTAACCTTCCACCCCCACTATCTGGCCGGCAAAGAACACATCCTGTTTTTTTCGGAACTGAAGGGTGGGAAGAAGAAGGGCGGGGGAGTTAATGTATGTATTGCGGTGCATGACCCCGTACTTAACGAACTCCGCCCGGCGGAGACAGGGGATCATGGAGAAAACCCTCTTTTGCTCACCCCACTTAAGCCTGGTCTGGAAACCCACCATGCTGTAGAGGGTGGCGGCGATGTTGTCCTGCCTCAGTTGAACCACGGCGTAGGGCATTTCTCCCGTCCGGGGGTCCACCAAACCCACCGGCTTGAGGGGACCGAAGATGAGGGTCTGGGGTCCCCGCCTGGCCAGTTCCTCTATGGGAAGACAGGATTCAAAAAGATGTTTTTCAAAATCGTGCAGGGGGACGGTTTCCGCCTCCACCAGGGCCTTCCAGAATTCCATGTACTCCTCCTCGGTCATGGGGCAGTTGATGTAATCTGCCCCTCCCTTTCCATACCGGGAGGCCACGAAGGCCCTCCCCATGTCTATGGAGGAGGCTGAGACTATGGGACTGGTGGCGTCGTAGAAGAAGAGGTTTTTCCTGCCCGTCAGGTCCACTATGGACCGGGAAAGTTCCTCGGAAGTGAGGGGACCCGTGGCTATTATTACGGGTCCCGGGGGGATTTCCCGAACCTCTTCCCTCACCACCTCCAGCCCCGGCAGGGATTCCAGAAACTCCGTCACTTCCCGGGCAAAGGCTTCCCTGTCCACCGCCAGGGCCTGGCCCGCCGGCACCGCTGCCCTTTTGGCGACTTTGAGGACCAGGGAATCCATGGCCTCCATTTCTGCCTTAAGGAGACCGGATGGGGTGGAAAGGGATGTGGCCCCGAAGGAATTGGAACACACCACCTCCGCCAAATATCCCGTGGAGTGAGCCGGGGTCATTTTCCGGGGTCTCATCTCGTAGAGTTTCACCTCAACTCCGGCCTTGGACAGGGCATAGGCGGCCTCCACTCCGGCCAGCCCCCCTCCGATCACCTTAACTTCCATGGGCCTTCTCCTCGTGTCCACACCTGGGGCACACCAGTTTTCTGCCCCTCTTGAGCATGTAGGGGAGACCGCATTGGGGACAGGGTTCCCTCACCGGAGCATAGGGGGTAATGAAGTCACAGTTGGGATAATTGGAGCATCCGTAAAAATACCGACCCTTCCTACCCCTCCTTTTTACCAGATGGCCCCCGCATCCCTCCTTGGGACAGGGGAGGTCCTCGGTCTCGTTGTATATGTAATTGCAACTGGGATAATTGGAACAGGCGATGAATTCCTCCCCCCGCCGGCTCCTCTTCACCGTCATGGGGGACCCGCACCGGGGGCATTTCATCTTGATGGCCTCCACGATAAGGTCGGAAAACTGGGATTTATACTGGCAGGAGTCGCACTGAAAATACAGCCCAAACCTGCTTCTTTTCAGCAATAGTTCCCCGCCGCAGGCTGGGCATTTCAACCCCGTTTTAATCCCCTGGGTAACCGAGGGCATGTTCTCCTGGGCTTTGTTAAGATTGCTTTCCAGGGTTGAGAAAAACTTCCCCACCACCTCAGACCATTCCACTTCTCCCCTCTCCACCCTGTCCAGTTCTTCCTCCACCTCTGCGGTATAGCGGTAATCCATTATGTCGGGGAAACTTTCCTCTAAAAGTCTCACCACCAGGCGGCCCAGGAAGGTGGGGATGAATTTTCCCCTTTCCTTTCTCACATAGGTCCTATCCTGAATGGTGGAGATTATGCTGGCATAGGTGGAGGGCCTGCCGATGCCCTTCTCCTCCAGTTCCTTTACCAGGCTGGCCTCGGTAAAGCGCGGGGGCGGCTGGGTCTCCTTCCTCTGGGAGGTTACATCCACCAGTTCCAGTACATCCCCGGTTTCCAAAGGAGGAAGGTCTTCTTCCCGGAAGGAGGGCTCCAGGATCCTCCTGAATCCGGGGAAGAGGGTTTGTTTTCCCTCCGACTCCAGGGTATACTCGCCGGCCCTGATCTCGGCCCTGGTTTCCCGGTAACGGTAGGGTTTCATCTGGGAAGCCACAAATCTCTTCCAGACCAGGGCGTATATCTTGAGTTCCTCGGGGCTGAGTTTTCCCCTCAGGCTTTCCGGGGTCATCTCCACATAGGTGGGTCTTATGGCCTCGTGGGCCTCCTGGGCTCCCTTCTTTGCCTTGAACTGGTTGGCCCGGGAGGGAAGGTAATCGTCACCGTATTTTTCCTTTATAAATTTTCTAACGGCCCTCAGGGCTTCGGGGGAAACCCTGAAGGAATCGGTTCTCATATAGGTTATAAGCCCCACGGGCCCGTCGCCCAGGTCCACCCCCTCGTAGAGCCTCTGGGCTATCTGCATGGTCTTTTTTACGGGGAAGCGGTAAAGTCTAAAGGCCTCCTGCTGAAGGGTACTGGTGATCAGGGGGGGAGGGGCCTTCCTCTCCTTCTCCCTGGAGGTCACCTTTTCCACCGTAAGGTCGTGGGTCTTCACGGCCTGTATAGCCTGGGATGCCTCCTCCTCTGAGGTTATTCTGTACTTCCTTCCCCCCTTCCTGGTGAGCCTGGCGGTGAACTCCTTCCCTTTTTTCAGCCTTGCCTCCACCACCCAGTAAACTTCGGGGACGAATTTATCCCTTTTGTCTTCCCTCTCGCAAATCATCCTGAGGGCTACGCTCTGAACCCTTCCGGCGCTCAATCCGCCCTTCACCTTTTTCCACAGGAGGGGGCTTATGAGGTACCCCACCAGGCGGTCCAGGACCCTCCGGGCCCACTGGGCCTTCACCCTGTTCATGTCCACACTGGAAGGATGGGAAAAGGCCTCCTTCACCGCCCTGGCGGTTATTTCGTGGAACATTACCCTGTATACTTCAGGATTTACGGGCTCAACCTCCTCCTTCAGATGGTAGGATATGGCCTCCCCCTCCCGGTCGGGGTCGGTGGCCAGAAAAACGGAGGAAGTCCTGCCGGCCGCCTCCTTTATTTCCCTGAGAACCTTCTCCTTTCCCGGAATCACCTCGTAATGGGGAAGAAAGCGGTTCTCTATGTCCACCCCCATGTCGTTTTTGGGGAGGTCCTTGATGTGACCCATGGAGGCCTTTACCAGGTAGTCCTTTCCCAGGTATTTTCCTATGGTCCTGGCTTTGGCCGGGGACTCCACTATGACCAGTTTTTTAGACAATCCTTCTATACCTCCATCCGGAAGTCCCAATTATAACACCTTTCATTTCCAGGGCTAACAGGAGGGGAAAAAGTTTCTCCGGGGAAAGACCGCTGGCCTCGCTGAGAAATTCCACATCCACCTCCTGGCCCGGGGGAAGGAATTGGAGGAGAAACTCCTCTTCCTCCGAAAGGTCCACCTCCGGGCGAGAATATTCCCCCACCACATCCTCCACGGAGAGGACGGGCTTCGCTCCTTCCTGGATTAACCGATTGGTTCCCTGGCTGGTCCTTCTGTTTATGTCCCCGGGAACGGCAAATACATCCCGGCCGTAGTCCAGGGCCAGGTGGGCGGTAATCAGCGCCCCGCTTTTAAGGGGAGCCTCCACCACCAGGGTGGCGAAACTCATTCCGGCTATTATCCTGTTGCGCAGGGGAAATCTAAACTTAGCCGGCCCGTCCTCCGGAAAAAACTCGCTGACCAGGGCACCCCTTTGGGCAATTTCCTCCGCCAGGGCCCGGTTGGAGGCAGGGTAAATGTTCAGGGGACCGGAACCCAGAACTGCCACGGTTCTTCCTCCCCTGAGGGCTCCCCGGTGGGCCCATGTGTCTATGCCCAGGGCCAGACCGCTCACCACCGTAATCCCCGAGGAGGCCAGTTTCCAGGAGAACTCCTGGGCAATTCCCCGGCCGTAGGAGGTGGCCCTGCGGGTCCCCACCACCGCCACACAGGGACAGGTTACTTCCCCCTTTACAAAAAGAAGAATCGGGGGGTGAGATATTTCCCTGAGAAGTTCAGGATATTCTTCATCGTCGTAGAAAACCAGCCTCCACCCCTGTCTCCGGGCTACTTCAATCTGCCCTTTGAGTTCTTCCAGAAGAGCCCTGTCCTGGAGTTTGCTGGCCTTTCTTCTGGTTATTCCGAATTCCACCAGGTCCCCCACGGAAATATCCCGGCGGAAGGCAATCTCCACCAGCTCCCGGGGGGTAGGATTAGTGAGCCTGTGAAGAAGTATTAACTTCTCCCTCATGGGGTTGGGGAAGGGCTCTCCTGATTTTCCACATTAAGGGCCTCCCGTAAAAATCCTTCCCCCCTTCCAGGAAGGAGTTTTTCAGGTAAATGGGCTGGTCAGCCACGGCCACGGGGAAGAAGAACTCCCGGGAAGCCATGTATTCGTAGGTGCTGGAAACGGCCTTCTCCAGTTTTTTCTCATCCTTACCCATGTAGGAAAGGATTTTCTTCTTCAAGTTGGTTAAATAGGGATAAAAACGGTCCAGGCGATATCTTTCAATCATGCCCACCAACTCCTCGGCCTCGCTGCCCACGAAAACCGCCTGGGAGGGAAAGAGAGCCGCACTGACCTTGCCTGATAGGAGGTCTTCCAGGGGGGTCTCACTCAGGTTAACCTCCACCTTCACCCGGGCCAGGGAGGCGCCCTCCTTGAGTTCTCCAACCATGGAGGCCAGGGCCGGGGATAGGGCCATCACCACCTTCCGGCGGAGATACCCCCTGAGTCTTCCCACCCTTATCAGGGGAAAGTCCAGGGAAAACTGACTCAACTGAGGGGGAAGATAGGAATCCGCCCGGGTCTTCCAGGCCAGGGAAGAGACCAGGGAAAAAATGGCCCTTCTGGAGAGTTTTCTCCAGACCTTCGGAGAAACCAGAAGGTAAACCAGGTAGCGAACGGAGAAGGCGGCCCTGCCCTCAAATCCCTGGGTAAAACTCATGTCGGGAATTTCCGGGGGATAAACCAGCAGAATCCTGTCCAGATAGGGTCTGCCCCCGGGGAAAAACGGATTGGCCACGAAAATCCCCTCTTGCTGGGGAACGAAGGGACCGGAAAACTTCCCTTCTTTCCTGAGAAAGAGGTACGGGGTGGAGAGGAGCAGGGGCAGGTTGGCGGAGGAGGATACCTCCACCACCACCCGGTCCGGAGGTTCAACTCCGATGGATGTAATGGTTCTTTTCAGAGAAAGGGCCCCCGGCTGGCTGGTCTGCAGGAAGGCGTTTATGGAATTGGCTACATCCTGGGGGAGAATCGGGGTGGCGTCCCCGTAGAGGAGACCTTCCTTCAACTGAAAATACCACTTCCCCTCCTTTTCCCACCAGTGGGAGAATAGAAAACTCCCAGCCTTTCCCCGGGAGTCCAGATAAAATATGTTGACAAAGGTGAAACTGTCCTTCAAAAGCCCATCCCAAAACAGGGGGTTGCCCGAGGCAGGAAGTTCAAGTTTGAGTTCCCCTCCATACCTGGGCCTGGTGTAGGGCATGAGGAGGAAAAGAAGGGCAAAAAACCAAAGGGTCTTCTTCATTCTATTTTTATCTCCTTTATCCAGAAGGCAGAGGCTTCCTCCTCCAGGATCATCACGGTTCCGGATTCCGTGCGACCCATGTAAATTATCCTGCCGGACTGGTCCAGAACTCCCCTCTTTTCAAAGGTGGAAAAATCCTGAAATCCCACCTTTTCCTTACCGTCAAAACCGGTGAAAACGAAATATCCCCCCCAGCATTCCACTTCATCACCCAGGGGCTGGCGGGGAGAAGGGATTTCCTGGTCGTCCCTGAAAACCCTCCTCCTTCCCTCTTCATCCACTATGTTAATCAGGTTCTGATAAAGGCATACATCGTAAAAGGGCGGAAATTTTTCCGGTTCCGCCAGGGTCAGGTCCTGAAGGCCCGCCGGCAGGGAAACCTCCGCCAGGGTTGAATCAAAATGATTTTTCCCCGGGACGAATCTTCCCAGGAGCAGTTTTTCGCCGTCCCCGCTCAGAACCAGCCAGGGAAGGACCATGGCCGGGGAAAGGTCCTCATACTTGAGGTAAAGGTACGATGAGGAGGAACTTATCCCCACATTTATGAAAACCCCGTCCTGAAGGCTCACCTTCTTTATGAAACCCCGAAGGTCCTGGGAGGGATAAAGGGGACCGGGCCAGGTGAGTTCTGCCCTTTTTACTTCCTTGAGAATTCCCCCTACTTTTTTCAACTCCAGAAGTTTGTCGGGATAAAGTATGAATATGTCCTCTCCGTTTTTAAGAACGGCCAGGGGCCTTCCGGGAACCTGAGCATCCCACAAAACCATGGGGGGAGAGGAGCCCGGGGACGAAATCTCAAACTCCCTGTAGGGAAGGTCCTCCACCCGGGCGGAACAGGAAACGAAGTCCTGAAGTTTTCCATCCCGGGAGTAAATTCTTATGAAAAGATGGGCTTCCCCGGCTATTTCCTTGTAGATTATCTTCAAAAGGTAATCGTAGCCCGGAGGAGGAGAAAAAAAGCCCCCCCGGGAATCAAAGCCCAGAACCCCCTCGTTGGTCATGAGGTAATCGGAAAGGCGGGAGGTTATAAGTTCGTAGAGGTTCTCCACGAATCCTTGGGGCCTCAGGGAGTGGTTCCTTATGGAGCCCACGGCCAGACGGGGGAAAACCTCCCTGGAAAGGGCAAAGGCCTCCACCTTGAGACTGCATTTCTCCACCAGGTCAGCCGGGGCCTGGGAAAAAAGCACTCCCGCCAGAACCAGGGAAAAAAGGAGTCTCCTCACCAGATAAATTCCTCCTCCAGAAATCTGGTGGTGTAATTGCCGCTCTTGAACTTCGGGGATTTAAGCAAACTCAGTAGAAGGGGAAGGTTCGTCTTTACCCCCACGATGGAGGTGTGGAGCAGGGCCACTTCCAGTTTCCTGAGGGCCTCTTCCCTGGTTCTCCCGTGAACTATAAGTTTGGCCAGCATGGAATCGTAGAAGGGAGGAATTTCGTAACTCTGAAACACCGCCGTATCCACCCTTATGCCGTTTCCCCCGGGCAGAAAGAGGAAGTGTATCTTTCCGGGGGAAGGGGTGAAGGTTCTGGGGTCTTCGGCGTTTATTCTGGCCTCTATGGCGTGACCAAAGGTCTTTACATCCTCCCTGGAATATCCCAGTTTCTCCCCCGATGCTATCAACAACTGGTCCTTCACCAAATCCAGTCCGGTGACCTGTTCCGTTACGGGGTGCTCCACCTGGATTCTGGTGTTGGCCTCTATGAAGTAGAAGTTCTCCTCCTCGTCCACCAAAAATTCAAAGGTAACCAGGCTCCTCAATCCCAATTTTTCGGCGGCCCTTTCCACGGTCTCCAGCATTTTTTCCCTGGTCTTTGGGGAAATAAAGGGCGAAGGGGCCTCCTCCACTATCTTCTGATGCCTCCTCTGCATGCTACATTCTCTGTCCCCTATGGCCAGGACCCTCTCTCCATCGCCTATTATCTGGACTTCCACATGGTGAGCCCTTTCAATGTACTTTTCTATGTAAAGGTCCTGGGAATTGAAGGCGAGATAGGCTTCCCTCTGGGCGGTCTTGAAATTTTCCTCCAGTTCCGCCGGGGAGTTTATGATTCTCATTCCCCGGCCTCCTCCCCCGGCCACGGCCTTCAGTATTATAGGATATCCTATCTTCTCGGCTATCCTCCGGGCCTCCCCGATTCTGGTCACCACCCCGTCGCTTCCTGGAAGAACCGGGACCCCCAGTTCCTCCATGGTCTTGCGGGCCCTCTGTTTATCCCCCATCAGTCTTATGTGCTGGGGCGAAGGACCCACGAAGGTCAGACCTTCCGCCTCCACCACCTCTGCAAACCGGGGGTTCTCCGAGAGGAATCCGTAGCCCGGATGAATGGCGTCGGCCTTGGAAATTTCCGCCGCACTCATGATGGCGGCCATGTTGAGGTAACTGTCCTGGGGCTTGGCCGGACCTATGCAGTAGGCCTCGTCGGCCAATTGAACGGGCATGGAGCCCCTGTCCGCCTCTGAGAAAACCACCACGGTTTTTATACCCAGTTCCTTGGCCGACGACATAATTCTGAGGGCAATTTCACCCCGGTTGGCTATGAGAAGTTTTCTAATCATTGTCGGGTATTATGGCAAAAAGTTTCTGCCCGTACTCTACGGGCTGGGCATTTTCCACCAGGACTTCCTTCACGACGCCGCTGACATCCGCCTCCACCTCGTTCATCAACTTCATGGCCTCAATGATGCAAACCACATCCCCCTTGTTCACATGGTCTCCCTCCTTAACGAAGGGAGGGGAGGAGGGGTCGGGTGCCCGGTAAAAGGTCCCGATCATGGGGGCGGTAATGTAGTGGATCTCTTCCCCGGATTTTTCCTCCCTGTCTTCCTCCTGGACGGCGGCCCGGGCCTCGGGCGATGCTGCTGCGGCCAATTCCTGCTTTGGTTTTACCAGTTTCAGCCTCAGTCCCTCCACTTCAATTTCAAATTCCTTTACCGGTTTGGAGAGTATGAAATCAACTAATTCTTTAATTTCCTCTATTTTCACTATGCCCTCCTTTTTCTTTAAGGATTTTAACCCAAGGATTTTGTAAGGGCAAGGCCTTCAGAGTTCTATCTCGGAGGCCGCCAACTGGAGGTAAAATTTTATCTTTCCTTCGTAGCCGCCCCTTCCCAGGGCTATGAGGAAAACATCTTCGCTCACCGGGACCACGAATATGCTCCTGTCGCCGGTGTTGAGAACCATGTAGTTCACCGGATGAATTTCGTAGGAAAGGGCGCTGGAAACCAGGGCCATTATCCTGGCGGCAACTTCCTCGGAGTCCTCCATGCCGTTTTTGGTCACCACCTCTATGGGCAGACCGTCGCTGGCTGCCAGAAGAACCGCCTCCACCTCCGGATTGTTTTCTATAACTTTTTCCAGAACTTCTTTATACATGGTTAATTCCTCCCAACCTTTCTTTCATTCTGCTCAAAATTTTAATAGCCCGGAGGGTTTTGAGTTTTTTCTCCAGATGGGGGTTGCGGAGGGCAAGTTTTTTATATATTTCCTCGGCCCTGTCAATTTCCCCCTGCTTTAAAAACACCAGAGCCATGGATTCGGTCTCAAACACTTCCTCTTCCTTCTCCTGGGTTTCCTCCTCAACTTCAAATTCCTCCTCTTCCTCTTTGAATTCCTCAGGGGCTTCCTCGGGAGATGAAACCTCCGGAGGCTCCTGGGGCAACTCAAAGGGAGATTCTTCCTCCACCGCCTCCGCCTGAACTTCCTTCTCCAGCAGGGCGTTTATCTTCTGAAGGGTTTTCCCCACCTCGTCGTCAAAGGGGTCAAGAAAATTCACCTTCAGATAAACATCTTTGGCCTCCCGATACCTCCCCCTGGCGAACAAAATTTCCCCCAGAAGTTTCAGGGCTCCCAGGGTGTTGGGACGCCTGGACAGGACAAATTCCAGTTCCTGGATGGCCTCCTCATCCCTTTGGATTAGGTGGAGGAGTTTGGCCAGATAGAGCCTGGCCACCAGGAAGTCAGGATAGGCCTCACGGCACTCCTTCAGGAGCGATACGGCCTCCTCTAACTTGCCCCCCTCCTCCAGTTCCTCCGCCCTGCTCAGGTATTCCCTTCTTTCCATCAACGAATAACTTTAACCGGAGTGACGGCTTCCACATCGGAAAGGGAGCCACCCCTCCAAGCGGCCTTTATCAAAACGGTTACTTCGCCTATTCTGTAGGATTTAACGATGGGATTTCCGGCACTGTCCTTTTCTCCTGTGTCGCAAACCACCCTCAGATCACCGGTGGTAGGGGGCAAGTACTTGGCGGTGGCTATGCCGTTGGCATCGGTGGTGGCGCTTACCGACTTGATTTGATTACCGTTCAAAAGGCCGGCACCTCCCCTATACGAGCACTGCCATTTGCTGTCCGGAGGGGTGAAGGACGCCCTTATATCGTAGATGTAAAAATAGATGGTCCTTCTGGCCATGGGTCCCTTGTTGTAACTGGAAAGCCGAGCCTTCAGGGTAACCTCACTGTTGGCGGGATTGCGGAGAGGGTCTACCGCCTGAACCACCGATGGATGGGCCGTGAGGGTAAGTATGTAAGCGCTGGAGGAGGGACCGAACATATCCCCGGGCCCCGGAGCGTCGCTCCTATAGCAGGCCGAGAACCCCATAACCCCCACTATTAGCAAGGGTAATATTATCTTTTTCATCTCAAGCCTCCTTACTTCTTCTTCGTATCGTTGGCGTAGTTGGCGAACACCACGGGAATGGTTCCCTTTACATATACTTTATGTCCTGAGAGGTCTTCGCCGTAAAACTCCACCACAGCGGTGGCCTCAATTTCCTTCCCGGCGGAACCGTAGAGGAGGTCCACCAGGGGGCTTTCCATCTTCGCATTGGCCCGCACCAGCACGAAAACCACCTGATGCTCAGCCCCGTCCGGCGGGATCAGGGCGGATATCCTTCCCCAGAAGGAGTAGGGCACATCCACCCCTTCCTGATTCCTTCCGTCGGATCTGACATAACTCACATGGTATTCCTTCAGTTGAACATTCTCGTAAAGGGAAGAGGCGGCTTCGTTGGGGTTGTAGGGATAGGCTATTATGTATGCATTCCCGTAATCGTTCTGGACGGTGGAGGTTCCGGTATCCGGATTTTGTACCAGGACATCGGACTCCAGCACGGAACTTTCGTTGCCGGTCCAATTAACGCCGGTAAGACGGGACATGACCAGTTTAACCGCCGATGTGGATTCGTCGCTTATCTTGTTGCACCCGTAGAAACTAAGGCTCATTCCCAGCACCAAGGCCAGGAAGATATAAAGGGGTTTTATCCTCATTTTTTCCCTCCTATTTTCTGATTATTTTGGGAGTAATAAAGATAAGAAGCTCCCTGTTGGTTCTGTTTATAGAACTGCTCTTGAAGAGGAGGTCTCCTATCAGGGGTATGGAGTTGAGGAAGGGGGTCTTCTTGTAATTGGTGTTGTCTTCTATCCGGTACATTCCCCCGATGACGGCGGTGTTGCCGTCTTTCACCATCATCACCGTGGTGGAACTCTGGGTTATGATGGTTGGAATCCCCATGACCACCCTGGAGAAGTCCGCCGAGTCGTTCTTGATGTTGACCTTCATTATGATGGTCTGGTCTGCGGTGATGTGGGGAGTGACCTTGAGTTCCAGAACTGCGTTGACATATCTGACCATTATGGTGTTGTTTATGTTCGTCTGGACCGGAATCTGTCTTCCCTGCCTGATCACCGCTTCGTGGTTGTCCTGGGTGGAGACCTTGGGGGCGGAGAGGATCTTTCCCCATCCTTCCTCCTCCATGGCCGTAAGTCCTATGTCCAGGGCAAAGGAATCGGTCACATTGCCCAGGGAAAGTCCCAGGGCGGAGTTGAAGGCGGCTGCCGGCAGGTTAACCGCATATCCGTTGAGGGGATTCGTAAGTCCGCCACCGGTGACGGCACCACCATCAAGGATTATTCTGTTGGGAAATACCAGGCTGGTCTGATTTCCGTGGTAGGGATCCGCATACCCCATGAAACCCCATTGTATTCCCAGGTTTCTCGTATAATTGGCCACGGTCTCCACTATCCTGGCCTGGATGGAAACCTGAGGAATGGGGGCATCCAGGGTGCTTATGATCTGGTCTATCTCCTGAATTCTATCGGGTATGTCCTTTATTATCAGGGTGTTGGTCCTCTCGTCCACGACGATTTCTCCCCTGGGAGAGAGGTACTTCTTCACCACGCCTTCCACATCCTTGGCGGTGGCGTAACTGAGGGTTCTCATGACGGTGCTGAGGGGCATGGCGGATTCCTTCATCTTCCGCCTCTGCTCCTCCTCCCGGGCGAGAACATCCAGGGGAGCCACCCTCAGAACATTGCCTTCAATGAGGTACCCCAGTTTATTGGTCTTGAGGATCAGGTCCAGGGCCTGGTCCCAGGGAATATCCACCAGTTCGCAGGTGACCTTTCCCTCCACTCCAGGGTCAAAGATGACATTGAGATGGGCCAGTTTTGCTATGAAGGTGACCACATCCCTGACATCGGCATCCTTGAAGCGGAAGGTGTACTTCTCCCCGTAATACTTCTTTTCACCCCCGGATATGGTGACGGTTTCAAAGGAAGGTCCCTTCCTGGACTTTCTGGAGGGGGTAGGATTATCTGTCTTGGGAGGGTTCTCCACCCTGGTAACCTTGCTGGTGGGGGCCACCGTAGCCTTGGCCGGCCGGGCCGGGACCGAAGGCTTTGGGGCCGGAGTGGCCACCCTGGTCTTCTCCTTCTGGACCATGGCGGTGGCCGGGATCAGGATGTCAATGCGACTGCCATCCCTTTCAATCCGGTAGTTGGGCATCCTGTAGAGGTCCAGAACCACCCTGGCCACCTGGGGGGTGAACTGTCCGGCGCGAACCGCGGAAACGCCTTCTCTGCCCACTACCTTTTTCAGCCTTCTGGTCTTGGCTCCTATAACATCCACCACCAGCCTCATGGGCTTGCCGTGGGCAGGATCCCTCTTCAGGAGGAAGGCCCTGTAAGAGGCGGGCTCCCCTGAGAAAACCAGGGAGATTTTGAGGCCGTTTTCCCTGTGGAGAACCACATCCCGGAGAACCGCCCTGGAACTCACAGAAGAGGTTTTACCGGTGGTTTTTTCAGATCCTGCTTCTACCTCAATGAGGATCGCATTTCCTTTGGAATAAATGGAAAAGGGCCGCAGGGAGGAAAATTTCACCTCCACCACGGCGGTGCCATCCTTTTCGGCCACCTTCACCTCTTTAACTGCTCCCTTTTCAAATTTATGTTCTCCGAGTATGGGTTTAGCGCTCACTCCGTTGAACTTCAAAACCAGAAGGGAAGGATCGTTCACCGAGGGGTAAAAATCCGGAAGGGAAAGCGGATTGTCCCCTTTTATCTCAATGATCTCCTTGCCTGCGTTGAACTTCTTATCCAGCGAGATCAGACTTCCTCCGGCAACAGCTAAGCCTACGCCCAAGAGGAGAACTATCAAATAAGACAGGATTTTTTTCATTTTTACTCCTCCTCCATATTTAATTTCAAAACCACATATTTATATGGCTTAAGGAATACAGGACTTCTGGTAGCCTGCTTTATGATGACTTCGTTGGGGGTTATTTTAACCACTTCTCCGTCGGCCAATTTGGTTCCCACCTTTATAACATAGGGGAAGTTGTGGGAATCCAGGACCTGGGCAAAGTAACGCCCCTTGGAGTCTCTGGCTATTCCCACCAGGACCAGTTCGTCGGTGTAAACTCCCCTTATGCCCTCTCCCCTCTTTCCCTTTCTCCTCTTCTCCTTGAGGGAAAGAAGATCCCGGAAGGGATCCCTTTTTCCCATGGGATTGTAATCGTATCTTTCCCTCTGAATCCCCGGCTCTTCCCCGGATTCCGTGTTCTGGGAAATCAGGGGAAGGCTCAGAAAGAGGGCCATCAGAACTATCAGAACCTTTTTCATCTTCTCCTCCTCGTTCTTCTTCCCTTCTTTTTATTCTGTTGCTCTTCAAGTTTTTTCTCCACGAATATGTAAGTGGAGGCGGTAAACTTTGCATCTATGGTGCTGGTGGGGGTCTGGTCTTTCAGGGCCTTGATCTCTATGTAACTTACATTGAAAATCCTGGTGAACTTTCCCAGTTTATCAAAGAAATAACCGAGGTTGTGGTATGTTCCGATGACTTCAATGTCTATGGGCCATTCGGCCACCAGTCCCCTGTCCACCGAGGGTTTGGGAACGAAACTGATGACATTAAGGTGAACATCGGAGGCGAGCCTCTGAACATCCTTGAGGATTTTACTTATTTCCTTTTTTTCGGGAAGAACTTTCTTAAGCCTCTCCAGTTTGGCCTCCAGGTCCGCATTTTCCTTTTTCAAAAGGGCCAGTTCTTTTTCCTTTTCCTTGGCTATGTTGACTTCCCTGGTAAGTTGACTCAGGCGGGCCTCCAGCCTGGATATCTGGGCCGCCTTCCCCTTATACCATCCGATATAGAACAGACCGAAGACCAGGAGTCCCAGAAACAGGAAGAATATCAGTTGACCCTGCCAGGTCATTTCCCTTAAATTCATCTAACACCTCCCTGGGGCTTGGCCTCGTTGTTTTCCCCCGTATTGACAAGGGCTGCCAGTTTGAAACTGTAAACCTCCATTCCCCTTTTCTTTCCCCGGTCCTTTTCCTTTTTAGAACTTATGAGTTCCACATTTTTGAAGAAGTCCGTGGATTCCAGATTGGCAATGAAGGTGGCAATCAGGTTGTTGTTGAGGGCCTTCCCCTCTATTAAAACCTGGGAACCGTTAAATTTTAATTTCGTGAGCCAGACCTTGTCCGGAATTTTTTTAACGATGAGGTCCATCATTTTAACCGGGATAACCTGTTTGGCTATTAACTGCTCTATAACCTGGGTTTTCTGAGTGAGAATTTCCTTCTTCTTCTTGTTCTCCTCCAGTTCTTTTAACACACCTTGAAGCCTTCTCTTTTCCTGCTCCTTTATCTTTATCTGCTCGTTCAAAAAGGAAAGCCTGGATGTGGTTTTATAATACATAAACCCGATGATTCCCAGGGTCAAAAGCCCCACCAAAGCCAGAAGTTCGTAGTGAATCTTCTTTCCCTCCTCAGCAACCGGAAGGCCAGCAGGAGCGAAGGCTATTTCTTTCTTGCCGGGTTGCAGAAGATTGATTTTGATCATGTTTAACCTCCTATGCTTCTCATGGCCAGTCCGGTGGCCACGGTAAAGAGGGGAGCATTGGTTTCAACTATCTCCCGGGAGAAGGCTTTTTCGTTGTAGATGATGTTTCTAAAGGGATTTAAAAATTCCACCGGAAGATTGAACTTGTTTTCAAAGAAGTCGCCAATGCCCTGCATCAAAGCCCCTCCACCGCTTATGTAAATCCTCTCCAGTTCCAGGACTCCGAACTGACCGGAGAAGAATTCCACGGTTCTGGTAAGTTCCGAGGCCAGGTCGCTGTAAACCATTTCGTATATACTGGTCAGGGCATCAGGGGTTATGCCTTCGGAAACCTCCCCCTTCTTCAAGTCCTCGGCCTTTTCAAAACTTACCCCGAACTCCTTCTGGATGGATTCTGTTATGAAATCTCCACCGGTTTCCTTGGTTCTGACGAACAGGGGCGCTCCGTCCCTGGCCACCACGAACTCCGTGGATGTGGCCCCCACATGGACTATGGCCACCACGCTGGATATGAAGGGTTCGTAGTTAAACTCAAAGGCGTTGTATATGGCAAAGGCGTTGATGTCCACCACCACGGGATTGAGTCCTGCCTGCTCCACCACGCTGGTAAACTCCCCGATTTTTTCCTTCTTCGCGATAACGAGAATGACCTCCATCTGCTCACCGCTTTCCGAGGGAAGGACATGGTAGTCCACCTGAACCTCCTCCGGCTTGAAGGGAGTGTTGTGTTTGATCTCAAAGTTTATGTTCTCCTCCAGTTCCTGGGGATTGGCCGCTGAAATCATCACCCTTCTGACCATGACGGCGTGTCCTGGAAGGGCTATGGCCACATTTTTCACCTTCACCTTGGCCTCGGTCACCAGTTGCATCAGGGCGTCGGAGACGGCATAGGCATCCATTATGGTTCCTTCCACAATGGCCTCCCTGGGCAGGGGTACCATCCCTATGCTCTTCAATTCAAAGGTCCTTTTCCCCTTGCTCTTTTTGGGAGTTAGATAAACTAATTTAATGCTGGAAGCACCGATATCAATTCCTAAAAGGTCATTTTTTTTGCCGATCACTTTTATTCTCCTTCGGTGGCGTTATACTTTATATTATAGGAACCATCCTCCGTTAATTCAACAAAGCCTGAAAAAACCTCCGCCTCAAAGGCGTAAAACCGGGTATCTCCCATCCAGCAATCCCTTTCCAGACCGGCCTTGAGGCAGGTGTTCTCCAGAAACTCCTTCAACCCCCATCCGTATTCCAAGGGCACCTGAGGAAGGAGAAGCCCTCTTTTAAATCCCCTTTCTGCTATGAGTCCGTGGCGTCCCACCTCTATCCGGGAAAGATCGGAGACGGGCTCCGGCGGGGTGAGGGCCGAGACCTCAATCTCCAGGCCGGGAAGTTCCTCCCGGGACAGGGGAAGAAACCGGGGGTCCTCAAAGGCTGCGGCCACCGCCGCCCGGGCCACGGCCTCCCCCAGCGGATAGGAAGGCTCCACATAGCCGATACATCCCCGGAGCCTTCCATCCCTCTTCAGGGTTACAAAGGCCCCCCTGGGTTCTGCCAGAGCCCCCCGGAGGTTCCTGGGCACATACAGCATCCCGTCAAAGGCCGCCAGGATGGAGTCCAGGGCGACCTCCAAAAGTTGCTGTCTCTCGCTTGAGTTAAGAACCCTCCGATTTTCCATGTATTTTTATATTAGGAAAGTTTTTTGAAAAGTCAAGGAAGAATGAAATTTGAGGGGTTGATTTTCCCCTATTTTTCTGTTATACTACCTTTTTAGTAGGAATTTTCCCGGGGGGTAGAAATGCCTGTTGATGTAAACGACAAAAACTTTGAAGAGAAGGTTTTAAGAAGCGCAAACACCGTTATAGTGGACTTCTGGGCCGAGTGGTGTACTCCCTGCAAGAAGATTGAGCCCATACTGGAAAAACTGGAGAAAAAATACGCAGGGAAACTCACGGTGGCCAGGATGAATGTGGAGGAAAACCCCAGAACTCCGGCCTCTTATGGGGTGAGAAGCATTCCCTGCCTCATAATATTCCACCAGGGCCAGCCCAGGGATACCCTGATAGGACTTCAACCACCTTCCAGCATTGAAAAAGCCCTCAGGAGGTTTCTATGAGAGAAGTGGACATGGCCATAATAGGCGGAGGACCCGCAGGACTTACCGCCGGGCTTTACGGAGCCAGGGCCACCCTGAAGACCGTGGTTCTGGAAAAACAGGCCCCTGGAGGCCAGATCCTGCTCACCGACCTGATAGAAAACTATCCGGGATTTCCGGGGGGAATAAACCCGGAAGAACTATCCAAAAGGATGAAGGCCCAGGTGGAGGAATTCGGAGGTGAGGTTATCATTGACGAAATAGACGGAATAGAAAAGGAGGGTAACCTCTGGAGGGTGACGGGCTGGGAGAACGAATACCTCGCCAAGGCGGTCATCGTAGCCACGGGCTCCGAACCCAAGAAACTCAATGTTCCCGGAGAAAGGGAATTCACCGGAAGGGGGGTCTCCTACTGCGCCACCTGCGACGGCCCCTTCTTCAAGGGCCAGCCCATGGCGGTGGTGGGAGGAGGGGATTCCGCCGTATCCGAAGCCATTTACCTAACTAAATACGCCTCCAAGGTTTACCTCATCCACCGGAGAGACAAACTCAGGGCCGAAGGCATATGGCAAAAGAGGGCCTTTGAAAACCCTAAAATTGAATTCATCTGGGACACGGTGGTCAAGGAAATAAGGGGGGATAAGAAGGTTCGGGAACTCCTCCTGGAAAATGTTAAAACCGGGAAGATGAGCAAACTCCCGGTGGAGGCCATCTTCATTTTCATAGGCATGAATCCCAATGTGGACCTGGTGAAGGACATAGTGGAACTGGCCCCATCCGGCAGAATAAAGGTGAACATGAAGATGGAGACTTCGGCGCCGGGGATCTTCGCCGCCGGGGATGTGATTGAAATCGCCTACGAACAGGTTTCAGTAGCGGTGGGAACCGGTGCCATAGCCGCCATGACCGCCGTGGAATACATAAACAAGAACTTTGGGTGAGAGGATAAGGGCAAGGCCCCGGGGAAGGTTTTTCCTCCTCTCCCTGTCCATACTTCTCATAGGGTTCGGTGGGATAAACTCAGCCCAAAATTCCGTCATCCTCTTCTTTTCTCTGCTCCTGGCAGCCCTGGCCACCTCGGGGTTTTTCTCCAAACTAAACCTCCGGGGAATGGAGGTTCGGTTTTCCCCGGCGGACAGGGTTTTCTGCTGTGAAGAAGGGGCGTTTCTCCTGAGGGTTAAAAACAAAACCAGGATCCCTAAATTCGCCCTTTGGGTCCAGGCGGAGGGCAGGAAGGCTTTTATCGGCGATCTGTCTCCAGGAAAAACTGCAGAGGTTCCCCTGTCCCTGGTCTTCAGAAAACGGGGGGTCCATCCTCTTCCTTCGGTTAAACTCTATTCCCTGTTTCCCCTGGGAATGGTGGAAAGGTGGAGGGATTATCCCGGCGGTGGAACCGTCACCGTTTATCCCAGAACCTTCAGGGTTCTCCCCCACTTTCCCAGGGATTTCTCAGGACAGGGGGAAGCATCCCGCTGGAAGAGGGGAAGCGAGGAGATTGCCTGGCTGAGGGAAAACCCGGAAGCGGAACTGAGAAAAATAGACTGGAAGGCCTTTGCCAGGACCGGAAAGTCCATGGAAAAGGTCTTCACCTCTGCCCAGGGACGGGAGTTTATAGTGGTGCTGGACCCCATGGGAAAGGGGCCTAAATTTGAGGAGAACATTTCCCTGGTGGCCTCCGTGGGAATATTTTTTATGAAAAACTCAGTGGCCCACCACATGGTGGCCGGAAGATTCAGGGGGAGGGTGAGTGAAAAGAACCTGGACGATTTCCTTACGGCCCTGGCCATATTGAAGCCCGGGAACGAAGAACAGAGCAGAAGGCTGGCCCTGGAACTCCAAAGGGAGTTTCCGGGCCACACCATCTTTGCCGCCATTACGGTCCCTAACTCTCCTTTGGCGGAACTCCTCTCCCCCGGGGAAATGGTGTTCACGCGATGAACTGGGAAGTCCTCTGCGGTGAATTCGCCCTGCTGGCCTTTCTTTTCCTCTCTGGACAGCCCTGGGTGCTCATCCCGGCCCTGCTCCTCCTGGCGGCGGAGTTTCTTCCGAGAGCCCTGTGGAAACCCCTTGCGGTTTTGCTGGTGGCCGCAGGAGCGAGTTTCTTCTTCTCTGCCTACGCCTCCGGACCCTATCTGGCCGGGGGAGTTTTCCTCTCATATCTGCTAACCTCGGAGTATTTGTGGAGGGGCCGGGGCCCCTGGAGGGACTGGATAGTTCTATCTTCCCTCCTTCTGGTCTCCAACACCGCCCTCCTGGCCCGGGGGCCCGTCTTTCTCTTCCTGGCCGTGGCCTTTGTGGCCCTGTGCTTGCTTAGAATGTACTCCCGCCTCTACCCCCGGGAAAGGTTTTTATGGGGGTTCCTGGCGGTTCACCTGGCCGCCGTCTTCTTGCTGGCCCCCCTCGTTTTTATCCTCACGCCCCGCAAGGGCTTTATCGGATTGAAATCCGGCGTCGTTTCCGGACCCTCACCTTCGGTGGACCTGAACTTCTCCGGGGAGATATTTCCTTCCTCGGAAATCTTCATGGAAATAAAGGGGAAGGAGATACCCACCTACTGGAAGGGAAGGGTTTATTACATCTACAAAAACGGCCGGTGGGTAAACCCGTTCCGGGGAAGGGCAAAAACAGGAAGGGGAATCCTTGAAATAAATCCCCGGCGGACCCTGACCGTGAGGTTATATTCTGACGAAAGCCTGGTGCTGCCCATTCCCACCGGGGGATGGTCCGTGATTCTTGAGAGAAACGGCTACTGGAGTTTTCGCCATTTCATAGAGTTTACGAAGCCGGTTCCAGTTTACCGGGTATTTCCCACGCCGGGAAGAACGATGGTCCTCAGGCCCCACGGGAACGGTCGGTTCATTATCCTGGGCCGGGAGGACCCTGCGGCCAAAGCCCGAAGCAGAATCCTTCTCCCTCCGGAAGCGGTCTCAAGGATCCGAAGGCTGGCGGAAACTCTGAGGGGAGAAACCCTGGGGGAAAGCCTCAGGAAAATAAAGGATTATCTGAACGAAAATTACGAATACTCCCTTAAGGTAGAAAAACAGGGGAAGGATCCCCTGGAGGGTTTTCTTTTCGTAACTAGAAGGGGGCATTGTGAACTCTTCGCCACCGCCGCGGCGGCCCTTCTCTACGCCATGGGGTGGGATGTCAGGCTGGTGAGCGGCTTCAGGATAACTGAAAAGGGGGAGGGCTGGGCCCTGGTGAGGATGATGGATGCCCACGCGTGGGTTCAGGTCTGGGACGGGAAAGGGTGGCTGAATTACGACCCATCCCCGGTCCTGCCCCGGAGGGGAAAACTCCTTCCCTTCAGGGGATTGGGGGCCAGGGTTCAACTTCTTTGGGAGCGCTATATTTCGGGCTTTTCCTACCGTCAACAGATTAAGACCTTCCTCTGGATAAAGGAGAACCTCCCATGGATAGTCCTGGTAGCGCTGATGATTACGGTGGGCCTGAGGATGGTAAGACTCTCGCTCTTTCTCCCCCGGGAGGATAAGAAGAACCGCGTTAAGGAACGGGAAAACTCTACGAAGAGACCATGGTATTATCGGCGCATGCTGAAACTCCTTCCGGTGAAAAAGCCGCCCTGGCAGACTCCCCGGGAGTTTTCCGTCCTCCTGGGAAAGGAGGCCCAACTCATCACCATGTTCTACTACAGGGAAAGATTTGGTAAAATTCCACCGAATCCCCAGGAAGAGAAAAAGATAAAGGAGGCGCTTAAGAAAATTGAGAATAGATTTAAGCGAAGTAAAGGGAAGGATTGAAATCCCCTACGGTATTTTCCGGTGCCGGTGTCAGGGGAGGGAAGTTCCCATGGACGAACTCCCTTCTGCCCTGGAAAATTTCCGGCGGGAATACGGAAGAGAACTTTACAAGACCTTCGGCCAGGACCCCACCAAGTTCCGTCCCTCCTCCGAAGCCCTACACAGAAGGTTGAGCCGGGGAAAACCCTTTCCGAAAATTCACCCGGCGGTGGACGCCATAAACCTCCTCTCCCTCATAAACTCCATCCCCTACGGCCTCTACGATTTTTCAAAGATAAGGGGAAACATCAAAATTCGCCTGGGAAAGTCCGGGGAAGGCTATCGGGGAATAGGCCGGGACTGGATAAACCTGGAGGGAAGGCTGCTTCTGGAGGACGGAGAAGGTCCCTTCGGAAACCCCACCGGCGATTCCTTCAGGACGGCGGTGGACCAGGGGACGGAAACTTTCCTGTATGTAATCTTCGCCCCTCCGGGATACCCCTCGGAGGAAGCCAACCTCCTTACCATGGACCGTTTGAAAAAATGGCTGGAGGCTGAGATAATTGAATACGGGCTGAGAAGATGAAAATTGCTTTATGGTGGAAACCCTACAAGGACAAAAAGGTGCGGTGTTATCTGTGCCGCCACCACTGCGTGGTTTATCCCGGGCAGGCCGGGGTCTGTCAGGTAAGGGTCAACCGGGAGGGGGCCCTTTACTCCCTGGTCTATGCCCGGCCCATAGCCGTCCATGTGGACCCCATAGAAAAGAAACCCCTCTTCCACTTCCTTCCCTCCTCCAGGGCCCTTTCCATTGCCACGGTGGGCTGCAATTTCCGCTGTGCCAACTGTCAGAACTGGGACATAAGCCAGTACCGCTACGACGGGAGCAACATCGTGCCCGGGGAATACATGCCTCCGGAGGAGGTGGTGGAGGTGGCGGAAAGGACCAGTTCCCAGGTAATAGCCTACACCTACACGGAACCCACCATATTCTGGGAGTATGTCCTGGACACGGCTAAACTGGCCAAAAAGAAGGGTTTGAAGAACATCCTGGTTACCAACGGATACATAACCGAGGAGGCCCTGAAGGACGGCGATGGCCTCATAGACGCCGCCAATGTGGACTTCAAGTCCATGAGGAAAGAATTTTACGCCAAGGTGGTAAAGGCAAGGCTGGACAGGTTCCTGGACGGGCTCCGGGCCCTGTTCAAGCACCTGCCCTGGCTGGAGGTTACCACCCTCATAATCCCTGGATTTAACGACTCGGAAGAAGAGATACGGGAAATTGCTCGTTTCATAGTCCAGGAACTTTCCCCGGCGGTCCCCTGGCACATAAGCAGGTTCCACCCGGCCTATAAGATGAGTTACCTCCCCCCCACCCCCACCCGCACCATCAATCGGGCGGTGGAGATAGGATACGAGGAGGGCCTTCGTTTCGTCTACGCCGGCAACATTCCCACCTCTCCCTACGAAACCACCTACTGTCCCAAGTGTCAGACTCCCCTTATAAGGAGGGCGGGGTTTGAGGTGGTAGAGAACAGACTGGCCGACGGGAAATGTCCCATCTGCGGAGAACCCATAGAGGGCGTCTGGAAGTAATCAGGTCCTTCTCACCACCCTCACCATGTGAACGCTGCAACTTATGCAGGGATCGTAGGCCCTCATTATCATTTCCAGGGGAAGTTCTATCTCCTGCTCCCCCTTGTCCAGAAGGTTCTGGGCGGCTATTCTTATGTATTTTTCTATGTCGTCCAGGTTCTGGGTCGTGGGAATGACGAAGTCGGCCTCCTTCACCCTGCCTCCTTCTATCTCGTAATGGTGAATGAGAAGTCCCCGGGGTGCCTCCACTATGCCGGTGCCGGAGCCCGAATCCCTGGAGGGACTGGCCTCGTAGTAATCCGCCTTCTTTATAGCCTCCACCAGGGCCGGGATTTTTTCCAGGCAGAACAGAAGTTCTATGGCCTGGGCCACATTGTTGTAATGGGGGTTCTTCCACCACCGCTGATTGTAGTATTTTTTAAACCACTTTTTCGCCTGCCCGTCCAGCCTTTCGCTCATAAGCAGGACCCTGGCCAGGGCTCCTACGGTATAGGGTTTCCCCTTGTAGCGGCACCTTTTGGCAAAGGAATGGGGCACCACATATTCGTTGGTAAGGGCCTTGTATTCGTCGGCGGGAAGTTCCGTCCCATCGGAAATTTTTATGGTATCGGCGGTGAAACCAAATTCTCCGTCCTCCGGCCACACCGAGGCAAAGGTGGTATCCGCCTCCATGTAGTCCGGGATATCCAGTTTGCCCCATACCGCCAGCCCCCTCTCAATTTCAGGGATCAGATTTCTCGCCATTTCCGCTATCCAGTGGAGGTCCTCCTCCCCGGGAAGGGAACCGAAGCCCCCCACCTTCATGTTCTCCCCGTGGACCCTCCTTCCGGCTATTATCTCCATGACCCGGTTTCCGTATTTTTTCAATTCCAGGGCCCCCTTGACTTCCCGGGGAAAGGCCTTCATCATGGAGATGGCGTCGGGATATCCCAGGTAATCGGGAAGGGCCAGCAGGTAATAGTGAAGGGAGTGGCTTTCTATCATCTCCCCGTAGTGGGCCAGTTTTCTGAGGAGTTTCGTTTTTTCCGAAGGCTCCACCCACAGGGCCCTTTCGTGGGCCCTTATGTCGGAAAGCCTGTGGGAGAGAAAGCATATGGCGCAGATCCTTGAGGTTATAGAAACCGCCTCTTCGGGGTATTTTCCCTTGACCAATTCCTCCATGAGCCTCGGACCTTCAAATATGTCCACCTTAACTTCCTTTACCTTGTTTCCCTCCACGAAGACCTCTATTCCTCCGTGGCCCTCCACCCGGGCCACCGGCTCTATGAAAACCTTCCTTTCCATTTATTCCTCCTTGGCTTCCAGAAATTTTCTCAGTTTATCCGCCCTTTCCATGCCTCCGAAAATTGCGAACCTATTGACTATGTCCTCTACGCTGAACCCCCTTTCCCGGAGAAGGAATGCCTCCGCCTCCCAGTTCTCCTTCTCAATGGGGCCCCAGCAACCTATGCAGGGTATCCCCAGGGATGGACAGATGGCCCCGCATCCGGAATTGGTAAGGGGACCCATACACATCTCCCCCCGAAGGAGAAGGCACTCGTTCTCCTTCCACTTGCACTCGGCGCAAACCGGAAAATCCGGATGTCGGGGAATCACCCCCTTAGCCAGAAGGCCCGCCAGTTTAAGAAACGGCTCCTTCTCTATGGGACAACCGGGAAGGACGGCATCCACCTTCACATAGGCCGCCAGGGGTTTTGGAGGAAGGGGTTTTGTGAGGGTGACGGCCCTCTTTTTTCCGTAAACCTTCCTGTACATTTTATCCCAGTCCTCCCCCACGAACATGGATTGGACCCCACCGAAGACGGCGCAATGACCCATGGCCACCAAAATCTTGCTTTTCTTCCGGATTTCCTTGAGGTCCTCCAGGTCCTTCTCCGTGGAGACGGAACCCTCCACGAAGGCCACATCCAGGGACGCCTCTTCGTCGGCGGCGCTGGAGGCCATGACGAAGGACTTGATTTCAAATATGTCAAACAGTTTGAGGAGTTCGTCCTCGCAGTTGAGGATGTTGAGTTGGTCCCCGGCGCATCCCGTAAGCCCGTATATTCCAATCTTAGGCTTCTTCATAACTCCCTCCTTAAATCAATCCCTTTACATTCTTAACATCCCAGAGGGTGAAGACCGGCCCGTCCACGCATACATACTTATGACCCACCACGCACTGGCCGCACTTTCCCATTCCGCACTTCATCTTCCTCTCCAGGGTCATGTATATGTTAGCGTCGGGGATCCCCAGTTTTATGAATTCCTGAACCACATATTTGTACATTACCGGAGGACCGCAGACCACGGCGGCGGTGTTCCTGGGGTTGACCTTCACATACTTGAAAAGGCTGGTTACCACTCCCTTGTCAAAGGGCCAATCGCCCTCGGGGTCCTCGTCCACGGTCAGGTAGCAGCGGAAGTCCTTCCTCTGCTTTAACTGAAAGAACTCCTCCCTGAATAGCATGTCCCGGGGGGTTCTGGCCCCGTGGAGATAGAAGAGTTTTCCAAAAAGGTCCCGGTTATCCAGGGCGTAGAGAAGGAGGGAACGCAGGGGAGCCGCCCCGAGACCTCCCGCCACGAAAAGGAGGTCCTTTCCTATCATCTTCTCCACCGGGAACCCGTTTCCGAAGGGTCCCCTCAGCCACAGGAAGTCGTTCTCCTCCAGTTGAAAGAGCCTGGAGGTGAGCCTTCCCACCTTCCGTATGCAGAATTCAAAGAGTCCGGGTCTGGAGGGGGTTGAGGTTATGGAAAAGGGGGCTTCCCCCACATAGGGAAGGGAAATCATCATGAACTGCCCCGGGGAATAACTGGAAGTTACGGGAAAAACCTTGTCCGGATTACACAGCCTCACCTGAAAAAACCTCACATCCCCGGTGAGGTCGTATTTCCTCACGATCCTGGCCCTTTCGGGCATGTATGGATTGTCCTGGTGATAGAGAATTTCATGCATCTTTTACCTCCATTTTGGTCCACAGGGCCGTGGTTCTCTCCTGCCTGAGGGCCCTGACCACGGAAATCACATTGATTCCCACGGGACAGGAGACCACGCACCGGCCGCACCCCACGCAGGCCGGGGCCCCGTATTCGCTCATGAACCCAACCAGTTTGTGGGTGTACCACAACTTCAGCCTTTCCGAACGGGCCTCCCTGAAATTATGTCCGCCGGCCACCATGGAATATTCCCTGAAAACGCAGGAATACCAGAATCTCTCCCGGTGCATCTCAGCCCTTTTCAGGTCGTATTCGTCCTCCAGGTCAAAGCAGGTGCAGGTGGGACATACCATGGTGCATGTTCCGCAACTGAGACAGGCCCTGCCCATCTTCTCCCAAACCGGCGAGTCATAACTGAAGGAGACTATCTCCGGCATTCCATCCAGGTCTACCTTGAGTTTAAAGGCCGCATCCCTTCTTTTCCTCCAGGCCACATAGTCGGAAATATCCTTCTGCTCCACATCCTCCAGGAACTTCCCCACCAGTTTCAGGGACTCTTCCCCCCTGGGGGAACCTACCCACACCAAAAGCCTGTCACCCAGATCCGTGAGGAAAAGGTCAAAGCCCTCGTTCACCGTTGAGGTGCCCGTGGCGTAGCAGAAACAATGGTCGTCGGGAACGCAGGAGAGTCCCACTATCAGGGTGGCCTCCTTGGACCTTTCGTAATAAGGATCGGTGAAAAGCCTGGTATAAAACCTGTGATAGATGTTAAGGGCGTGGATTTCACAGGGATGGAGTCCGAAAATCACCTTCCTTCTGGGCCTGTAATCGTCTTCCCAGGTATTATCCCGAAATTTGAGGGCGGTAAACCTGGGGGGAAGAAAGAACTTCTTGGCGGGGATGATGGTCCTCAGGGCTTCCAGGTCAAACTCCTCGGGCTTCGCCCTGGCGTAAACCACCTTCCTCCCCTTCCTCACCGGGCCCCACAACTCGCCGAATCCCTCAAGGCCCCGCAGGAACGGGAAGAGGTTGTTCCTCTTAAGTTTAAATAACCTCATAAGGCCTCCATTTTTTCATTAGTTTCTAAATTGATTATATATTACCACAAAAAATTTTTCAACCCCTAATTTAACGGGCTGTTTTTTTCAAAAAAGGGGGAAAATAAAAAAAGGGGGAGCCTGCGGCTCCCCCGGGGTTCCGTGCGAGATTTCCTTTTATATCAGAGGCTCACACGGGCTGAGCTTACCTTCTCTCTGAACGGGCCTCGTCAATCCTGAGGGTCCTTCCCAGAAATTCCTTCCCGTTGAGGGCTTCCATGGCCCTGCGGGCTTCTTCCGGACTGCCCATTTCTACGAACCCGAATCCGCGGCTACCGATGATCCTGACGCTCTTGACCTCTCCGTACTGAGAGAAAAGTTCTTCCAGTTCCTGCTCGGTGGCGGAATACCGAAGGTTTCCTACATAAAGTTTTGAGTGTTCCATTACACTACCTCCAAAATGCGATTTTTTGGATTTCTCCAAATTTTTAAGGGGGCTCCAGGGAAGAGGCTCAATGGGACGGGGGGTTAAATACAGCGAAGCGAGGGAAGGGAAGTTTTCCGAGAAGCTCCGATAGATTAAAAACAAATTTCACAACTCAAGTATACCACAGATCCCAAATTTTCTTCAGTTCTTCCCCAGTTCTTTCATTATTTCCTTCACCGCCACTTCCAGTTGTCGGTCCTCTCCCCGACTTTCTTCCCCCAGGCGATAGGGCACGGGGATGTGGGGCGGACACCCGTTTCCCTCCATGTTGGTCATGCTTCCGTCGTTTACATACCACCCCCGGAAGGGAACCCTCACATAGGAACCGTCTATGAGAACCCGGGCACCGGTGGATATGACGGAGCCGTTGGTCCTCTCCCCCACTATTTTCCCCCGGCGGAGGGTTCTGATGGCCCAGGAGAAGATTTCCGCATTGGAATAGGAACGGGAATTGGCCAGAACTATTATGGGGCTGGTCCAGGCGTAGAAGATCCTCCTGCCCTGGGGATAACCGGGTCCTCCGTCCCTGGGCACCGTTACGGCGTGGTTCCTCACCATCAGGGAGGCCAGAAGGTAATCGGTGGTCCATCCCCCGGGGTTGTTTCTCACATCTATCACCAGACCTTCCTTTCCGTGGGCGGCGGCGTAGAGTTCCTCAATAAACCGGTGGAAACTGGTGAGACCCATGGCCTGAATGTGTATGTAGCCAAGACGCCCGTGGGAGAGTTTCTCCACCTTCCTGCGCCGGTCCTGGACCCACGCCCTGTATATCAACTCCCTCTGCTGGACTTCTGGTATGGTCTTAATTCTAAGGCCCATTACCCTGGACCCTCTCTTTATTTTGAGCAGCACCTCCTCCCTGTCCAGGAGAAGTTCGTAGATGTTCTCCCCGGCGGTGGGCCTTCCGTCCACCTCCAGGATAACATCCCCCTCCATGAGCAGGGACTGGGGATAAGAACCCGGGGAATCAGGAAGAACCCTTTTGACCAGGATTCCCTCCCTCACGGGAACGAGAACGGCGCCCAACTCCCTACCCCTTTCCACGGAGTTTTTTCTGGGGGGCCTGCAATTGGTGTGGGAAGCCTTTAAATGCCCCTGCATTATGTTGAAGAGGTAGCAAAATTCCTCCGGGGTGGAGACCTCCTGGAAAAGGGGCCGAAATTTCTCGTATAAGCCCTTCCAGTCGGCACCGTGCATGTTGGGATCGTAGAAATAATCCCTGAGGGTCCTCCAGGCTTCGGAAAGTTTCTGCAGGTTCTCCGCCCTCACATCCACCTCCACCATGGCCGAAAACCCCACGGTTTTCAGTTTTTTCTTTCCCACATCAAAATAGGAAGGCTTCCCACGGTTTATGAAGAAGAGTTTCTTTCTCTTTCCGTCCCACACGGGTTTTCCTGAGAGTTCCTGGCCCCGGGTAAGCCTCTTTACATCACCCTTTATCCTATGGTAGGAGAAAAGGTCCCAGCCCTCCCGGGTCTGGGAGACGAAATAAACGGTTTTGCCGTCGGCGGAGATGGCCACCCCCGTCTCCCGGGAGGGAAACTCCGTTATCCTCCGCAGGCGGGTCCTTATACCCTCAAAATCTATTTGAACCTTCACAGGACCCTTCTTCTCCTTTTTTGTGGAGTAGAACTCTTCCCAGTCCCGGGCGGTCCTGTAATCCGCCTCCCTGGTCAGGTAGAAAAACCAGGGGTCGGCGTTTCTCATTATCCGGTGGGATATGAAGGCGAAGAAGAGTCCGTCCGGGGACCACACCCCGCCGTAGTCCTCGTAGGGATGCATGGATATGTTTACGGGCTTTGCTTCGGAGGAATTGAGGTCCACGAAGTAAATCTCCCGGTTGAAGTCGTTGTCGTCCCTGGAAAAGGAAAGGTAGCGGCCGTCGGGGGAAAAGGCCAGGTCGTAGGCGTTCCAGTAAGGGGAAACCAGTTTCTGATTCCTGCCGTCGGCGTCGGATATCCAGATGTCCCCCTTTCCCTTTATAAAGGCCAGTTTGCTCCCGTCCGGAGAAAGGACCGGAGACCACTCCTCCTGGGGTCCGTCCACGGCTCTTTCGGTCCTGACATCAAGGCTTCTGGTAAAGGTCTTCCCATCGCCAGTCCATACATAGTAAATTCCCCGGCTTCCGCTTCTGTCGGAGACGAAGTAAATACGCTTTCCGTCCGGGGACCAGACCGGGGAATACTCCCGCCAGGGGGTTCGGCTCAGGTTTACCGCCCTTCCTCCCTCGGCAGGAACCACGAAGAGTTCCCCGTGGAGGATAAAGGCCACCTCCTTACCGTCGGGGGAAGGGTAAATCTCCTCCACTCCCCTGGAAACCACTTCCTTCCTGTAGGTGCCCGAAGGAAGGTCTCCGGAGGCTTCAAACTCTATTTTCCGGGGCTCCTCCCCTTCCTTCATCCTGTAAAGCCATCCCCTGTGTTCAAAAACCACCGTGCCGGCTCTAACATCAGGATGAAGAACTTCCTCCTTCAGGTGGGTAATCTGGACCAGAGTTCCCCGGGAGAGGTCCTTCTTCCAAAGGTTGAAAACCCCATCCCTGTCCGAGACGAAGTACACCCACCGCCCGTCCTGGGACCACCGGGGCCATTTATCGTTTCCCTCATAGGAGGTGAGCCTTACGAACTCCCCGCTTCCGACATCGTAAAGGTAAACATCCAGGTTGGCGGAGCCGTGATATCCCTTTTTCCACTCCTCGCTGGAGCCGTAGTTAAAGGCTATAAAGCGTCCGTCCGGGGACCAAACTCCAAAGGTGGAGAGTTCCGGCACCACCTGCCGGGGGGTTCCCCCTTCCAAGGAGACCTCGTATAAATTGTAATTGGCGTAGTGATAAGAAAAATCCCTGTTGGAATAGAAAAGAACCCGACGGCTATCCGGAGACCAACCGCTCACATAATCCCTGCTGTGGCGGTAGGTCAGCCTCACCGGAAGACCGCCCCGGGAAGGGATGACGAAAACATCGTAGGAGCCGAACCTGTTGGAGGAAAAGGCTATCCACCGCCCGTCCGGGGACCACCGGGGATATATTTCATCGGCGGGGGATGCGGTGAGCCTGATGGCCTCCCCCCCGGCGGTGGGAACCTTCCATATATCCCCCTGATAAGAAAAGGCCACCCACTTCCCATCGGGGCTCAGGGAGGGGTGTCTGGGTATTCCCAGGGAAAAGGCAGAAAGGATTAAAACGAAGAAAAACAGCCGTCTCATTATTGCTCCTCCTTCAATTTATCTAAAAGGAATCTCCTTAGACCTTCAAGCATCCTTCCCCTGTGGCTCACGGCGTTCTTTTCTTCCGGGGTTAGTTCGGCGAAGGTTCTACCCAGGGGTGGATAGAAGAAAACCGGATCGTAACCGAAGCCGCCCTCCCCCCTCATCTCCTGGGTTATAATCCCATCCACCCGGCCCTCCCCCTCCCAGAGAACCTCCCCATCCCGGATCAAAACCCCGTAACTTACGAAATAAGCCCTCCTCTCTTCCCCCCGGGCATCCTTCATGGCCTCCAGGAGTTTTTCTATGTTGGATAGGTCCGTTCCTCCGGTGGAAAAGCGGTGGGATTTTATCCCCGGAGCGCCTCCCAGGTAGGGAACCACCAGGCCGGAATCCTCCCCCAGGACCAGTTTTCCGGGCATCCGGAGGGAAAGGCTGCGGGCCTTTAAGAGGGCGTTTTCCCTGAAATTCCTGCCTTCCTCTTTCACCGGTTGGTAGTGGGATGGAACCTCCACCGAAGCCACCCCTTCCAGGAAGCGGCTCATTTCCACGGCCTTGTGGGGATTGGAGGAGGCCAGGTAAATCTTAAACATTCTCCACCCTCTCCACGGACCGGAGTTCAAAAATCCTTGAGATTAATTCACCCTCCCGGGTAGTCGGAATTTCCACCATCATCTCCACCCGAAAAGCCTTGCCCTCCCGAACAATACCCAGGTCAAGAACCTCTCCCCCGGCATCGTCCACCACCCGGCGAAGGATGGGGATTTCCTTCCGATCGTTTATGTACACATTAAGGTTGGTCAGGGAGGTCTTCCTCACCATCCGGGCCTCCACCCCCCGGAGCACCGCCAGAACCACGAAGGCCAGAACCGTAAGCAAAACGGCCAGGTAATATTTTGAAAAACCCACGGCCATTCCCACGGCGGTGACGGCCCAGATGGTGGCGGCGGTGGTAACCCCGTGAACCGAAGCCCTGGTCCTTATTATGACCCCTGCCCCGATAAAACCCACTCCGGCCACTATCTGAGCGGCTATGCGGGAGGGGTCAAAGCCCCGGGCAGGCAAGGAAAGGGAGAGCATTGCCATGGCGGTGGTTCCCATGGCCAGGAGAATGTTGGTTCTCAGCCCGGCGGGTTTTCGGCTGAGTTCCCTTTCAAGGCCTATTATTCCCCCCAGGGAACCCGAAAGAAGAAGTTTGGCCAGAATGGAAAGGACTTCCTTCATTTTTTCTTTACCACCACCACGACCCTTTCTCCGGGCCTCTGGACTTCCAGTTCGTCCTTGGCGAAGGGCTCCAGGTCCCCGGGATGGGTGCTGAGCCACTCCACCTCCCGGCGTAGTTCCTCCGCCTCTCTCTCCAGTTTCCCTATGTTAATCTTCACTTTCCTAATCTCTCCCCGGGTTTTGAGGATCCTGGCCAGGTCCGCCAGGGTAACCCCCACTATAACCAGGGAGATGAGGACTATGACGAACACTAAGAAGACCTGGGACTTATCTCGCTTTTTTAAGGGCCTTTCTCTCATCTGGAAAGGTAATTTAACGCCATTTTCTCGGCGGTTTTTCGGGCCTGGAGGGCCCTCTGGAAAACCCTGTCCACCTGAAGCAGAACCCTGGTTCCCGCCTCGGGTCCCCAGAGCACCGTGGCCAGTTCGTACTTTAACTCAAAGATTATGTCCCTTCTGGCCTCCCTGAATTCCTTTTCGCTCCAGGTGAGGCCGTTTTTCCTGCAGTAGTTGAGAAAATCCTCCAGCATGCTCCGGGTTATTTTCAGGGTATAAGGGGTCTCTCCCTTGATTCTGGAAAGGTTCCTGGGGGAGGACGGTCTCTTCCCCTTGGCAAAAAGGCTGGCCCAGCGGAAGAAGAGACCCTTTCCCCTCATGCGGGCGGCCAGTTCCTTCAAAAGTTCGGGCTTTACCTTTAAATCCGGGATTATTCCCCCGGGCATCTTGTCGTAGTCCGGGGAATTGATCCCCCAGAAGTAGAGTATCCAGTTACCAAATGGTTTTTGTATGCAGCGGCCCGAGGGCGTGTAGTACTTGGCGGTGGTAAGGGCCATGGCCGAGTTGAAGGGAAGCCCCAGCAGAGTTTGAACCAATCCCTTTCCGAAGGTTTTGCTCCCCACGATAAGGGCCCTGCCGTTGTCCTGAAGGGCACCGGCCAAAATTTCCGAGGCGGAGGCAGAATAACGGTTGACCAGCACAGCCATGGGCAGATCCTCAAACTGGCCGTCCCTCTCCGCCCGGAAGGTCCTGAGTTTCGTCTGTCCCCGGCCCCTTATGGAAACTATCACATGGGGTTTCTTCAGAAACAGGTCCGATATCTCCACCGCCGCCCTCAGGGCTCCTCCTCCGTTGCCCCTCAGGTCAAGGATGAGGTATTTCATCCCCTGAGATTTGAATTTTTTCAGGGCCTTTACCAATTCTTCGGGGGATTTTATCCCGAAGGATGTAAGGGTTATGTAGCCCACATCCCCGGAGAATATGAAGGAGGCCCTCACGGTATTGAGGGGTATCTCCGCCCTCTTTATGGTGAACTCTATGGGTTTACTGTACCCCTCCCTCTCCACCAGGATTTTAACGGTGGTCCCCTTGGGACCCCGCAAAACCTTTACCGCCTCCTGGGGAGTGTAACCAATGAGGGATTTACCGTCGGCCTCTATGATGGCATCCCCCACCAGGAGCCCCGCCTTCTCCGCCGGGGTTCCCCGCAGAACCTGAACCACGGTTATCTTCCCGTTGATGGAGGTTATGCTTATGCCCAGGCCGTAAAACTTCCCCCCCTGGTCCTCCCTCAAGGTCCTCAGGGTGAGGGGATCCAGGAAACGGGAGTGGGGGTCCAGGCCCCTGGTCATCCCCTCCACGGCGGCGAAGAGCAGTTCTTTTTTCTTGGGTTTTTCGTAGGAGAAGGTCTTTATGTAAGCGTAGGCCTTGAGAAGCCGGCTCAACTGAGCCTTAAAAACATCCTCCCCCAGAAGGATTCCCCCCACCAGAAGGCTGAGGATGAGGGTAAAAATTGCTGCCTTTCTCAAACTTCTTCCCCAAGGAATTTTATGATTTCCCTCATGTAAAAGGGAAGGTCCGCGGGACTGCGGGAGGTAATAAGATTTCCGTCCCTGACCACTTCCCGGTCAACGAAATTCGCTCCGGCGTTTATCAGGTCGTCCTTTATGGCAAAGAACCCGGTCATGGTTTTGCCCTTTACCAGCCCGGCGGATATGAGGACCCATCCTCCGTGGCAAATGGTGGCCACCAGTTTTCCCTGGGCGTAAATGTTCCTTACGAAGTTGAGAACGGCGGGATAACGGCGGAGCCTGTCGGGACAATAGCCTCCAGGGATGAGAACCCCGTGAAAATCCTTAGCATCAACCTCCTCTATGGCCAGGTCTGCCCGGGCAGGAAAACCCTTTTTCCCTTTGTAAACCTTTCTTTCCGGGGCCACCGCCAGGACTTCTACCCCCTCCTCTTCCAGTCTGAGTTTGGGATACCAGAATTCAAATTCGTCGTAGAGTTCCTCCAGCAAAAGGGCTACTCTCTTTCCCTGGAGCATTTTCACCTCCTGGCAGAATTATATTATAATTTCACCCGGAGGTAAAAATGAAGATATCCGGAAGGATATGGGTTCTCACCGACAGCCAGGGGAAGGTCATCCACGACATTGACACAGACCAGATTTACCACAACAAGCACCTGGCCATCACCGACCCCAAAGAAATGGGGAAGTACGCCCTGGGAAACCTTGAGGGCTGGGAAGACTTCCCCCAAAAGGCCCAGCCCGGGGACATAATTTTCGCCGGAAAGAACTTCGGAGCGGGATCCTCCCGTCAGCACGCGGTGGACTGCTTTAAGGCCCTGGGGATTGGGGCCATCGTGGCGGAGTCCTTCGGAGCCATTTACAAAAGAAACGCCATAAATTCTGCCCTGGCCATAGTGGAGTTTCCCGGCCTTTCAAAACTCGTAGAGGAGGGGGAATTCGCCTCCGGTCACCGGGTGGAGATAGACCTCGCCACCGGGAAAATAAAAAACCTCACCACCGGCAAAGAATTTCGGGCAAAACCCGCATCCCGGGTTCAGATGGAAATCCTTAAGGCCGGGGGATTGTTCGCCTACGGCAAGGGATGAGGGCGGTAATTCAAAGGGTGCTTCAGGCCCAGGTGAAGGTGGAGGGAAGGGTCCGGGGCAAAATCGGCAGGGGGTTGGTGGTCTTAGCCGCAGTAGAAAGGGGCGACGGCCCCCGGGAAATGGAATTCCTGGTAAAAAAGGTGGCGGAGTTAAGGATATTTGAAGACCAGGAGGGGAAAATGAACCTTTCCCTGCTGGACATAGGAGGGGAAGTGCTCCTGGTCTCCCAGTTTACCCTGGCCGCCAGGATAAAAAAGGGAAGGCGACCTTCCTTTTCCAGGGCAGAGGAACCGGAAAGGGCGAAGAAGATGCTGGAGGAGGCGGCGGAGGCCTGGAGAAAAATGGGATTAAAGGTGGAGGAGGGAGTCTTCGGGGCGAAAATGGAGGTGAGCCTCGTAAATTACGGCCCCGTCACCATCATCCTTGATAGACAGTACGGAGGGGAAAATGATTGACAAGGAACTCCTGGAGGTTCTGGCCTGTCCGGTTTGCAAGGAGCCCGTGGAGCCCACCCCGGACGGAAAGGGCCTCAAATGCGTAAAGTGCGGAAGGATATACCCCATAAGGGAAGGAATCCCCATTATGTTGGAAGAGGAAGCCTATTTTGAAGGAGAGGAAAAAACTTCTTCTTCTGAGGCCGAGGAAACTGGGTGATACAGTCCTGGCCACCCTGGTGGCCGACGCCCTGAAGTTGACCCACCCCCACTGGGAAATCCACTATCTCGTGGAGAAGAGGTACGCCGAACTCTTTTACGACCATCCATCGGTGGACCGGGTTGTGAAAATGCCCCCGGCGATGAACCCCTGGGAAACATACCGCTTCGCCACATGGCTCCGAAAGGAGGATTTTGATCTGGCCCTGGACCTCTATTCCGGTCTGAGAACGGCCTTCATTTCCCGCTGGTGCTGCCCCAAAAGTTACGGTCTCCGAACCTCCTGGGCCTTCTTTTACACAGAGACCGTGCCCCGGAGAATCTCCCCCCGTTCCCATCACATAGAAAATCAATTCCAACTTCTGCGTCTTCTGGGCATAGACGCAAGGCCCGGGGATTACAGGTTTCCTCCTCCTCAACCCTCCCCCATTAATGGGGAATACGCCGTTCTCCACCCCTTTGCCTCCCCCCTGAAATCCATGTCCACGGCCCAGGCCCGGGAACTGGCCCGGGGGCTGGAAAGCCGGGGACTTAGGCCGGTTTTCATCGGGGGCAAGGGTGAAGAAGGAAAAATAGAAGAAATAGGGGAAGGCTTAAACATGGCGGGGCTGGGCCTGAGACAGACCAGGGCCCTCATCGCCGGCGCCCGGATTTTTATAGGGATTGACTCCGGACCCGCCCACCTGGCCTCCACCACCGAAACCCCCACGGTGGTGATTTTCGGACCGCATTCCTCCGAGAACTACCGGCCCTGGAGGAGATTCGGGATAAAGGTCTTGGAAAGGAACCTCCCCTGCCGTCCCTGTTTTGAGAAAAAATGCCCTTACCCCTATCCCCGCTGCGTCCAGGACATAGCCCCCGGGGAAATACTGGAAGAAGCCTTAGCCCTACTTTAATAACCCCTGGATTTATCTACCACATTCAAAAGGGGTCTTCCTTCCAGAAAACGCCGGAGGTTTTCCTTGAGAAGTTCCCCCTCCCTCTTCCAGAAAAGGGGAGAAGTCCCGGCGATGTGGGGTGTTATTATGAGGTTAGGAATACCCCAGAGGGGACTATCCTCCGGAAGGGGCTCCCTTTCAAAGACATCTAAGGCCGCCCCCTGGAGGGTTCCGTCGGAAAGCGCCCTTATCAGGTCCTCCTCCACCACCACCTTCCCCCTTCCCACATTCACCAGAAATCCGCCCAGCAACCCCATTCTTGGGTAATCCAAGGAGCCTTCGGTAAGGGGAGTCCTGGGAACCGAGGCCACCACAAGGTCCACCTGTCGGAGAAATTCCTCCATCCGGGGAAAGGGAAGACATCCATCCCGGCCCGAAGAGTTAAGGCAAAGAACCTTAAAGCCCAGGGAGGAGAGTTTCGCCGCCACCCTCCTACCTATTTCTCCGTAGCCGAAGACCCCGGCCACCAATTCCCCGGGCTCCCGGGGCACGAAATTCCGGGTAAAAAATCCGTGGTCGTATGTCCTCCTCCGTTTTTTCTCAAAGGCCCAGGGTAAACCTCTAATAAGGGCCAGGGCCAGGGCCACGGCGTGGGTGGCCACCGCTTCGGCGTTGACCCCCCTGGAATTGGTTATGATGACGGAACTTGCCACCATCGCCGGAAAGAGCATATTTCCCACACCCACATAGGGGGAATGAACCCAGCGGAGCCTCCGGGCCCTGGTGAAGGCCTCGGGGGAAAGTCGCCCGCTTACGAGAATTTCCACCGGAGGAATCAACTCCGAAAGGGGCCTATCCCCGTAGTTCACCGTAACCCTCAGGGAAGGAAACTCCCCCCTTATCTCCTCCACCAGCCACATGGGAAACCTCCAGAAGGGTTCCCTTTCCGGGGAATAAATTAGCATTTCCACGGCTTTCATCCTTCTTGTAATCAAACCACTAAAATGTTAACCTAAAAAGAAAAAAGGAGGGATAAAATGTCCGTAGCCAAAATTATTGAGGTCAAAGCAACTTCCAAGAAGAGTTTTGAAGACGCCATTATGCAGGGAATTAAAAGAACCGCTAAAACGGTGGATAACATCCGTTCCGCCTGGGTCAAGGAACAGGAAGTAAAGATCAACGAAAAGGGCGACATTGAAGAATACAGGGTTCTTCTGAAGATAACCTTCGTAGTCCACGACTGAGCCCTATTCTCCCATAAAGTGAAAAACGACCCTGCGGGAGCGGGGTCTGTTGTCAAAATCCACCAGGACCACTTGTTGCCATGTGCCGAGGACGGGTTTTCCGTCCTTTACGGGAACGCTCAGGGAGGCCCCTATAAGGGAAGCCCTCAGGTGGGAAAAACCGTTTCCGTCCCCCCAGGTGCTGTCGTGGTGGTACCTCCTTATTGGAACGAGTTTGTCCATAAGTTCAGGAAAATCCTTTAAAAGGCCGGGTTCGTATTCTATGGTGGTTATCCCGGCGGTGGAGCCCGGGACGATGACCGTAAGAAGCCCGTTCCTGGCATCCACCTCCCGGAGGAAATCCCTTATTACGGGGGAGAGATCGTGAATGTCGGCGAATCCCCTGGTGGATACGGTTATTTCAAGAAATTCGTTTTTCATTTTCCACCTCCACGGGTAAAATTATAAATCAAGGAGGACGAAATGAAGAGACTTCTTGCCCTCGGTTTAGCCATCCCTATTTTGGGAGCCACCCTCGTATACAGGGGCTCCATGGATAAGGTAATCAAAAACTCCATAATCCTTTCTCCGGATTTCAGCCAACTGGCCTTCGTGGTGAAGGAGAACAACAAACTCTTTTCCGTGGTCCTCAACGGAAGGGAAGTGGGAAAATACGAGGGAATACTCAGGGGGAGCCTTTTCTTCCTGGGAAAGAACCTCTTTTTTGTAGCCCTCCAGGATAACAGGTGGAGGGCCTACTGGGGTGATAGGAAAACCGACCCCTACGAAGTAGTCTACCCGGATTCCCTGACTTTCAAAGGGGAAAATTTCGCTCTGGTGGGCAGGAGAGGCAACCGGTTCTTCGTGAACATAAGCGGGACGGAATTCGGACCCTTTGAAGGGGTCCTCCGCAACAGCATAAGGCTGGGAAGGGGATACGCCTTTGCGGTGAAGAGGGGGGACAGGTGGGAATTCATCTTCCACGGAAAATCCCAGGGCACATATCCCCTGATCCTGGTCGACACCATCTTGATATCCCCGGACTGGAAGCACTGGACCTTCATCGTGGAGGGAAAACCCCAGGTGCTTTATCTGGACGGGAAACCCGTGGCGAAATACGATTACTTCCTGAGCGAACATGTGAAGGTGGAAAGGGGAGGAAAATTCTTCCGAACCACCTACGGCCCCAGGATGAAGTTTCAGGGGAAGCATCTGGTTTTCTACGGTGTTAAGGGCAACAAAATATATTTTGAAAAAATCCCCCTTTGACACCGGGATTTTCTTCGTGTTAAATTGGATGGGTGGAAAACAAACTTAACAACATATACTTCATCCTGGTGGAACCCCAATATCCGGGTAATGTGGGGGCCGTGGCCAGGGCCATGAATACCATGGGCCTCAGCCACATGAGGCTGGTAAACCCCCCGGACCTAAACACCGACGAGGCCCGGATGATGGCCTACCAGTCCTATCACCTAATTGAAAATGCGGAGGTGTTTTCCTCGGTAGACGAGGCGGTGAAGGACCTCTCCATAGTGGTGGCCGCCACCGCCAGGTTGGGTTCCGAAAGGGGACCCTCCTGGGAACCCAGGGAACTGGCCCGGGAAATTCTTCCCTTTGCCGAGGAGAACAAAATAGGGATAATGTTCGGAAGGGAAGCCAGCGGTCTCTCCAACGAGGAGATAAGGAGAGCCCACTTCATAACCACCATCCCCGCCTACAGAACCTACCCCTCCCTGAACCTCTCCCAGGCGGCCATGCTCTACGCCTACATCATCTACGACACCATGAGGAACCCCCTCCCTTCGGTGAAGGATAAACTGGCGGATGAAGAAAAATTGGACCTGCTCCACCGCCGCATGCTGGAGGTTATGAAGAGGATGGAGTTCAAGGAGGTCAACCAATCGGACCACTTCGCCCGCTCACTGAGGAGGGCCATCGGAAGGACCTACTGGCAGAGGCAGGATGTGGCGGTCTTTCTTAAAATCGTGAAGCAAATAGAGTGGTATCTGGAAAATAGATGCGGGAAAAAATAAGGTATAATCTTCAGGGAGGTGTACATGAAAAAGGAGGACCTGGTCAGGCTTGTAAGCGAGAAAACCGGGATTTCCCGGAGAAAAGCCCTGGGGATTATCAACTCCTTCATTGAAGCGCTGAGGGAAGGCCTGGAAAAGGACGGCAAGGTGGTGCTGGTGGGCTTCGGCACCTTTGAAGTAAGGACGAGGAAGGCCCGCCAGGGAATGAACCCCAGGACAGGCCAGCCCATCCACATCCCCTCAAGAAAATACATAAAGTTCAAACCGGGAAAGGCCCTGAAGGACAGGCTCAAAAAATAACTTCGCCGGGGTGGCGGAACAGGCAGACGCAGGGGACTTAAAATCCCCTGGACTTTGTCCGTGCGGGTTCGAGTCCCGCCCCCGGCACCATCTGTCCTAAAAAGGGGACAGTTTTCACCTCCGGCGCTCAAAACAGGGACCTTTTTCTGGCAAGGTTTTTGCAATAAATCCTGTAGAACAAACAAGGAGGGCCGCGATGAAATACAAACTGGCTTTGGTTTTGCTTCTGGTGGGACTGCTTACGGCGGGTTCCATCAGTTTCATGGGGGGAAGGTTTTATCCCAACACATCCAGCGACATCTGGGATGTGAACTTCCAGAACCTCATATTAAATCAGGAAAACTTCCAGTCCAATCTGGGATATCTGGAATGGGAATGGGGAAGGAGGAATACCACCTTCTTTGCCGGGGCATCCCTCAGCGGGAGGAAGGTAATCTATACGGAATACAGGGATTATGTCTGGTCCGACGGGACTCCCATACAGCAGACGGTTTACTTCAAGGACGCCCCCACATACCTGGGGATAAGGTTCTACCCCATTCCCGTCTACAGAAGGGGTGTACTCCCCTTCGTAGGAGCAGGGATAGCCTTCGTCTCCTGGGAATGGTCCCAGACCGGAGACTTCATTGATTTTTCCGACCCCTACCTCCCCATTTATTACGGGGAATTCTACCGCCGGGACTCCTCCCTGGGATTGTTCATAAACGCCGGGGTGGTGGCGAAAATGAGCAGAAACATGGGATTCCGGATAATGGGTTTCTACACCTGGGCCCACGGCAACCTGGAACCCACCTTCCTGGGATTTGAACCCATAGACCTCTCCGGCTTTACCGTCCTGGCCGGAATTTCCGTGTTTATGCGCTGAAAAACTATTCCAGGGCTTTACCGGCCATTATGTAGGCAAAGACCTGGGCATCTCCTATGATGTTCTTCATCCAGGCGTATTCGTTGGGGGAGTGCATGGTCTCGTCCATGGTGGCCCACACGGCGGCGTAAAACCCCGCCTCCCTGAAGTGGGCGGCCACGGTGCCTCCCCCTATGCCTATGGCCCTGGCCTCAAGGTTCCGGAGGTCCTTCACCGCCTTTTTAATGGCCACCACCACCGGAGCGTCCGCCGGAGTGGGAGGGGCAGCCTCTGCCTCCTGGGGATAGGAAATCTCCACCTTTACGCCGAAATCGGATTCCACTCCGGAGGCTATTTCCCGGACCTTCTCCTTGATATCCTTGAGGGGATAGGTAGGCATAATCCTGCAATCAAAATAGAACACATCCTCCCCCGGGATGGTGTTTATGTTGGGAACATTGGCCTCCTTCTTGGTGGGCTCAAAGGTGGAGATGGGGGGTTCAAACAGGGGGTCCCGGGCAGGGAAGATCTCGTAGAGTTTTTCAAGCCTGACTATAAGGTTGGCTCCGGCCTTGTGGGCGTTTATCCCCCTCTCCGGGGTAGAACCGTGGGTCTGCTTTCCCTTCACCACGAACTTCATCCACAGTATGCCCTTCTCCGCCACCTCTATCTCCGTCCCGTCGGGGTTCCCTCCATCGGGCACTATTATAAGGTCGTCCTTTGAAAATATGTCCCTTCTGTGGGAAAGGACATATTTTATCCCGTAGTCGCTGCCGGTCTCCTCGTCGGAAACGAACACCAGGCCCACATCGTAGTAGGGAATTTCCCCCTCCATGGCGAAGGCTTGAAGGGCCAGTATGGAAGCCACCATGTCCTGTTGATTGTCCTCCACGCCCCGGCCGTAGATTCTGCCCTCTTCGTCCATCCAGACCTTCCAGGGGTCCGACTTCCAGAGGGAAAGGTCCCCGGGAGGGACCACATCCATGTGGGTCATGATCCAGATGCGCCGCTGGTGGTTTTTTCCGGGATAAATTCCGATTATATTGGGCCTTAACCCGGAGGAAACTCTGTTGTCCTTGGCATTCACCTCAATTATTTCTGTAACCCCTATTTCAAGGAGTTTGTTCTTCAAAAACTGGGCCTTCTCCCACTCGCCGTCGCCTCCGTTTTCAGGACCCAGGGCCCTGAAGGCGGTAAGTTTTTTCTCCAGTTCAAAGGCCTCTTCCTTCAAACTCTCTATGCGGGAAAGAATGGAATCAACGGACATAGAAACCTCCTTCTTTGAAAATTTACGATGGGGTAAAATTTTACTACACCGACATGCGGAGGTAAACAAAAATGAGATTGGGAATACTCACCGGAGGAGGGGATTGCCCTGGCCTCAACGCAGTGATTAGGGCCGTGGTGAAAACCGCCGTAATGGACTACGGCTTTGAGGTAGTGGGGTTTCTGGACGGGTTCAAGGGGGTGGTGGAGGACATGGCGAAAAACCTTACCCTGGAAGATGTAAGCGGAATCCTTCCCAGGGGCGGAACCATCCTGGGAACTTCCAACCGGGATAACCCCTTCAAGTACAGAACCCCAGAAGGTGTAAAGGACCGGTCGGAGGAGGCTCTGAACAACCTTTCCCGCCGGGGTATAGACCTTCTCATAACCGTGGGAGGCGACGGAACCCAGGCCATAGCCCTGAAGTTTGCGGAAAAGGGGGTAAAAATAATAGGGATTCCTAAAACCATAGACAACGATCTTGGGGGAACGGACCAGACCTTCGGCTTTGACACCGCCCGGACGGTGGCCACCGAAGCGGTGGACAGACTTCACTCCACCGCTGAAAGCCACCACCGAATCATGGTCCTGGAGGTCATGGGGAGGGACGCCGGATGGATTGCCCTCCATGCGGGATTGGCCGGAGGAGCCGATGTAATTCTCATCCCTGAGATAGACTTCTCCCTGGAGAGGGCCGCCGAAGCCATCCGGAGAAGGGAAAAAATGGGAAAAAGGTTCAGCATCGTGGTGGTGGCGGAGGGGGCTAAGATAGACGGGAAAAAGGTTTACCTCATGAAGGTGGACGACCCGACACAATCCATGAGGCTGGGGGGAGTGGGAAGGGTAGTGGCCACCACCCTTCAGGAGATGGTGGACCTGGAGGCCAGATACACCATCCTGGGCCACCTTCAGCGGGGGGGAAGCCCCACGCCCTTTGACAGAATCCTGGCCACCAGATACGGATACCACGCCGTGAAGGCGGCGGCCTCCGGGGAAAGCGAAAAACTGGTGGCCCTGCGGGGCAAGGACATCGTCCTGGTTCCACTGGAGGAAGCCGTGGAAAATCCCAAAAGGGTCAAACCCGACGACGAACTAGTCCTGGCGGCCAAGGCCATAGGAGTGAGTTTCGGGGACCTGTAGTTATTTTTTGAAGAACTTGAACAGTCCCTTCCTTTTTTCCCCTTCCAGGAGTTTTTTCAGTTTAAGGGCCGTGGGATGCTCGGGATCCAGGGCCAGGGCCTTGTTTACGAAACTCAGGGCCTTGGTCTTAAGTCCCCTCTGGGCATACATGTTGGCAAGAATTATCATGGGTTTGGGATCCCATGGCTGGCGGTTAGCGTAGGCCAGGAGAACCTCCTCCGCCTCCTTTTCGCTTCCCGGAAGTTTGGACAGGGCCACCCCCTTCCAGAACATGTAGTTGGGATTGTCGGGCTCCATTTGGAAGGCAAGGTTAAAGAGGTAGGCGGCCTCCTTGTATTTTTTTCGGTTGTACATGGCCTTGCCCTCTTTAAACCGGGTCTCCGGCGAAATGTACTCCCTCTCTTTGAGGGGCTTTTCCTGGACCAGGGTTTTTAGATACTCCTCCCTCCTCTTGGGGTCCGAAAGAACCTCGTAGGCGGAGTTGATCTCCCTGAAGACCCTGGAGGCCATCTCCTGAATTTCCTTGTCTTCCTTGTTGAAGCGGTCGGGGTGGAATTTTTTAGAAAGGCGAAAATAGGCGCTTTTTATCTCATCGGTGGAGGCCTTCTTATCCACCCCCAGGAGTTCCCAGTGGTCCACGAACCCAATTTTGGAATGGAATTCTCTGAGTTCCTCCACCAGGTCCGAGGCCTTTCGGGTCTTTATAAAACCCAGGGCATATAGGGTAAACAGCATGCGCAGGAACTTCCCCTCGGGAAGGTTGAGATCCGCAGGCTTAGGAGGAGTGCCGGCTCCTATGATCTTCAGAAGCCTCAGTTCCTTCTCGCTCAGGAGTTTCTCCAGTTCCCTGGGATACTGGGAGGAGACTTCCAGTTCGGCGCTTAGGAGGTGGCTGGCCGGGCTGGCGTCTTCAATCCTCCTGAGGCCCTCCACCACCAGGGGAACTAAAGGGAGATCCGCATTAAAGGCCTTGTTGGGGTTTTCCCGGTTGGACTCCCACCGGTACTCCACATGGAAGAGTTTTAAGGATGCTATAAAAATCTCCTTAGTCTGATGGACCAGTATGTCGTTGAGGATTCTCTCGTCCAGAAAACCAAGTTCCACCAGCCGTTTGCCTATTCTGGATTGATACTCCGTCTGGAGAAGTTTTTCAATGTCGTTCTGGAGGTGAATTCCGAAGATCTTTACGAAGGCTCCAAACCTTTCCTCCGTGGAGTTGGATACCGAATATACCAGACGGGAATTGAAGAAATAATGCTCCCGCCTTATGTTGTCCTTGTCAACGATGAGCCTCCCCGTCTTGGAGGTATTGAAAAACTTTCTTAGAAAAAGGGATATATTTTCAATTTTCATTGCCAAAAATAAAAAACTGGCGGAGGGAGAGGGATTCGAACCCCCGTCCCGGCTCCCGCCGGGAAGCGGTTTTCAAGACCGCCGCCTTAAACCACTCGGCCATCCCTCCTGGGGGATATTTTACCACCTTCCTCCTATAAGGGTCATCCCCCCCATGTAAGGCCGGAGGGCCTCCGGAACGGTTATGGTTCCGTCCGGATTCTGGTAGTTCTCCATGATGGCCGCCACGGTCCTTCCCACGGCCAGGCCCGAACCGTTGAGGGTGTGGAGGAACTCCACCTTCCTGGAGTCCTTCCTCCTGAATTTCAGATTGGCCCTTCTGGCCTGAAAGGCTTCAAAATTGGAGCAGGAGGAAATCTCCACATACCTGCCGTAACTGGGCATCCAGACCTCTATGTCGTAGGTCTTGGCTGCGGAAAAACCCAGGTCTCCAGTGCAAAGGGCCACCACCCGGTAGGGAAGGTCCAGTCTCCTGAGAACCTCCTCGGCATCGCCGGTGAGTTTCTCCAGAATTTCGTAAGAATCCTCGGGCCTGGAATAGACCATGAGTTCCACCTTGTTGAACTGGTGGAGCCTGATGAGTCCCCGGGTATCTCGGCCTGCGGCCCCGGCCTCGGCCCTGAAACACGGGGTGTAGGACACCAGTTTAATGGGAAGTTCGTCCTCCTCAAGAATCTCGTCCCTATGAATGTTGGTCAGAGGGACTTCGGCGGTGGGGATAAGATACCACGGCCTTCCTTCTATCTTAAAAAGGTCCTGTTCAAATTTGGGGAGATTTCCCGTCCCCACCAGGGAATCCCGATGGGCTATAAAGGGGGGAAGAACCTCCAGGTAACCCCGGGAGGTGTGGAGGTCTATCATGAAGGCCACCAGGGCCCTTTCCAGGGCCGCCAGGGGACCGTAACTCATGGCAAAACGGGCGCCCACTATTTTGGCGGCCCTTTTGAAGTCCAGGAGTCCCAAACGGGTACCCAGTTCCCAGTGGGGAAGAGGCTGAAACTCAAAATCCCTGGGGGAACCCCAGCGGCGAACCTCCACATTGTCACCTTCGTCCCTGCCCACGGGCACCGTCTCGTGGGGAATGTTGGGGATGGTGAGCATGAACTCGTGAAGTTCCGCCTCCACCCTCCGGAGTTCTTCCTCCAGGGCCTTTATCCTCTCGCCTATAGCCCTGGTGGCTTCCCGCAGGGCCTGGTCCTCCTTCCCCTGGGCCTTCAGCCGGCCGTATTCCCTGGACTTTTCCTTTCTCTCCCTTCGGAGTTGGTCCAATTCCCTTTGTATGGACCTCCTCCTCCTGTCCAGGTCCAGAAAGACCTTTACATCTATGTCGTCGTAGCCCCTTTCCTTCAGCCTTCGCTGAACGAAATCGGGCTGCTTCCTCAGAAGTTCCCGGTCTATCATCTACAGGTCAGGAACCAAGGCTCTCCAGGGCCTTTTTCTTGGCGGCCTTCTTCTCCATGATTTTCTTGTAAATTTCCATCTCTTTCTTGGCCAGGTTGAGATAGTACTTCTTCTTGGCGGGATAAGCCTTGGCGAATTCCCTGTAGATGAGGTTCTTGTAAACATGGGCTTCGGCGTAGTCGGGATTGAGTTCCAGAGCCCTGTCCAGGGCCTTAAGCCCCTTCTTCAGGGTGGCAACCCTATCCTTAAGGCTCATAACCCGGCGAATATTGTAACTTTTAGCCCAGCAAACCACCGCCATGTAATAATAGGCCTTTTCCTTGTTGGAACTCAGATAAAGGAGTTTAACGGCCTTCTGCCATGCGGGGTCGTCGGAGAGTTTCATTAACTGGTCCCTCTCGGCATCGCTCATGGTGCCCTTGAACCTCAGGACCTTGGCCTGGGCATCGTATTCAATTTTATCGGAAAGTTCCGGAGGAAATTCAATCCCTTCGGGGAGTTTCTCCAGGGGAACCTCCGCTATCTTCACCCCGTTCTCTACCTTGGGTTCGGGGATTAGTTCCAGCCTCTTCTCGTGGGCGGCGATGGATTTGTTCATGAGGGCTATGGCCTTGTCAAATATCTCCTTTTTGCTCTCCTTGGGAAGTTTCCCCACCTGGTTGGAGTAGAAATTGGCCAGGTAGAGGTAGCCGTCGGGGTCCGTGGGGTCAAGTTCAATTCTCTTCTTGTAGTATTCCTCGGCCTTGTCGTATTTCCCGTACTTGTTGTAGAACTCCGCCAGAATGTAGTAATACTGAGGGTTGGTGGGCTTCTCGCCGAAGAACATCAGGTAGTATTTCTCGGCATTCTTGAAGTCCCCTATTCTATCGTATATCTCCGCCAGGGCCTGGATAGCCTTCTTCTTCTCCTTCTCGTCCTTAACATGGTTCATGTAATAGGTGTAGTGTTTTATGGCCCCCAAGATCCTCAGCCTGTTTTCAATGTATTTCAGAGCAAAGCCCACATCCTCCCTCTTCACCTCTGGAGGGGCCTCTTCCTTCTGGGCCTCCTCGGCCTTTTCCTGGGCCTGTTCTGCCTTTTTCTCCTTCTTTACCTTCTTTACCTTTTTGGCCTTCTTGCCCTTGGCGGCCTTCTTCTCCTCCTCGGCGGCCTTCTGGGCTTCTTCCTCCATCTTCTTCTTGTATTCTTCAAATTCCGCCTTCAGTTTTGGCAGCATTTCATCAAACTTCTGGTTGAAGTAATCCACCAGTTCGTCAGGGCTCAGTTTCTTTCCGATTATTCTCGTATCGGTTTTGTATATGGAGTCGGTGCTTATATCCTTTCCCCTGAGGGGCTCATACCACTCCGCCTTGAGAAGATAATAGGCCGCCCTCAGTTTGTCCTCGGTGTCAAGTTTGGCCAAAAATTCCACGAATTCCCTGTCCAGGCCTTTTTTGAGCCCCAGGGCTATAACGGATTTCTCTGCCCTTTTTCTAAAGGACTCGTTGTCCAGCGCCTGACGGTAAAGACTCTGATAGGAGGTGGCCAGGAAAAAATGGGCCGGCAGAAGGTCCGGATTGTATTTAAGGGCTTTTTCATACTCTATGGCTGCCTTTTTGAAGTCCTTTTGCATAAAATACTGATTGGCCCTCTTAAAGTGATCCTTCCACTTGAGTTCCCGGCATCCCGGAAGGATCAACATAAGGACCGCTCCCAAAATCAATAAGATGTTCAGCCTTTTCTTCATTGTCTTACCTCCTGCAATTCTCAAGTTTAAATATAAAAGGAATTTCCTCCCTTGTCAACCTGGTTGTGGTAGAATATTTCCCATGCAGAAGTGGAAAAAACTGGCCTTCGTTGCGGCGGCGGGAGCCGTCTTCGGGGTAATGGTGGGAATCCTGATCAGTTACAGCAAAGACCTGCCCAGAATAGAAGAACTGGAAAGAACCCGTCTGGCCGAATCCACCCAGGTCTTCGCCGACGACGGCACCATCATGGGAGGATTCGCCATAGAAAAGAGAATCACCGTGCCCTCTGAAAAAATCCCCGATTTCGTAAAAAAGGCCTTTGTGGTGGCCGAAGACCGGGGTTTTTACCACCACTTCGGGTTCTCCCCCAGAAGAATTTTAAAGGCCATAATCGTGGATCTGACCAAGGGGAAAGCCATCCAGGGGGCCAGCACCATAACTCAGCAGTTGGCCAGAATGCTCTTTCTGAACCGGGAAAAAACCCTCAAAAGAAAGATCAAGGAACTACTCCTGGCCATCCAGATAGAGAGGAAGTACTCCAAGGATCAAATCCTCACCTTTTACCTCAACAACATTTACCTGGGCCACGGGATATACGGGGTGGAAGCCGCCTCCAGGTTTTACTTCGGCAAGCATGTGTGGGAATTGGAACCCCACGAGGCGGCCACCCTGGCAGCGCTTCCCTCCTCCCCCGCTAAACTTTCTCCCTATGTGGCCCCGGAAAAACTCCTCAAGAGGAGAAACCGGATCCTCAAGGAGATGGCCGAAGAGCACTACATAACCCGGGAAACATACCAGGAAGAGGTGAAAAAACCCCTGGGAGTGGTGGACATAAAAAAGAGGGAAGCCAGAATCGTGGGGGCCTACTTCCTGGAGGAAGTGCGGAAATACATCGCCAAAAAATACGGTCCCGAAAAGGTCTATCGGGGAGGGCTTAGGGTTTACACCACCATGAATGTGAAGATGGAGGAGTGGGCCGAGAAGGCCCTCAGGAACGGGCTTAAAGCCCTGGACAAAAGGAGAGGGTGGAGAAAACCCAGGAGAAACATCCTCCAGGAGGGAATGGATCCCCAAGAGTTCCAGGCGGAGGAGTGGAAGGAGGGAATAGAAGTGGGCCGATCCTATCCCGCCGTGGTTCTGGAGGTGGAAACCAAAAGGGCCCGGGTTAAGGTGGGAAAATTCACCCCTTACCTTTACCTCAAGGACGCTTCCTGGACCAGAACCTATTCCCTGAAAAGGTTGTTCAAGAAGGGGGACATAATCCTGATTAAAGTGGAGGGTAAGGAAGGGGATTCTCTGAAAATCTCCCTGGACCAGGAACCCCTGGTGGAAGGAGCCTTCATTGCCATAGACCACAGGACCGGTGAAATAAAGGCCATGGTGGGGGGCTACTCCTTCAAGAGAAGCGAATTCAACCGGGCAGTTCAGGCCCATCGCCAGACGGGCTCCACCATAAAGCCCATAATCTACTCCGCTGCCCTGGAAAACGGATGGACCCCGGCTTCCATAATCATAGACGAACCGGTCAGTTTCGTGGACCCCTGGACCGGGGAGGTATGGGAACCCCGCAACTACGATCATGTTTACAAGGGCTGGGTAACCCTCCGCAGGGGTCTGGAGGAAAGCAGAAATGTGGTCACCGCTAAACTGGTGGCGGCCCTTACCCCCCAGAAGGTGATAGAATACGCCAGAAAATTCGGCATAACTTCCCCCCTAAAACCCTACCTTTCCATCGCCCTGGGAGCCTTTGAATCCACCCTTTTAGAAATGACCTCCGCCTTTACGGTATTTCCCAACGGAGGAGTCAGAATTGAACCCTACTTCATCAAAAAAATAGAGGACAAATACGGCAACCTCCTGGAGGCCCACCGGAGAAAGGTTCACATAGCCCTTTCCCCGGAGGTGGCCTTTCAGATGACCTACATCCTGGAGGGCGTGGTCCGCCGGGGAACGGGCTGGAGGGCCAGGGTTTTGAAGAGGCCCGTGGGAGGAAAGACCGGAACCACCAACGAATACACCGATGCGTGGTTCGTGGGTTTCTCCCCCTCCATCACCGCCGGGGTGTGGGTGGGCTTTGACCTGAAAAAATCCCTGGGAAGGGGAGAAACGGGTTCCAGGGCAGCCTCCCCCATCTGGGTGGAATTCATGAAAAAATACTTTGAAGGAAGGCCCGTGGAGAATTTCAAAGTGCCCCCCAACATAATTTTCGTAAAAATAGACTCCTACACTGGAAAACTGGTGATGCCCTTCTGCCTCCACACCATAAACGAGGCCTTTACCCCCGGCACCGAACCCCGGGAATTCTGCACCGAGGAAGACCACCTCCATGTCCTGGATTATTATCACCGGATAACCCCCGAAGAGTGAAAAAAACAGTTTTTCTCCTTTTAGTTCTTCTTTGGGCGTGCGGAAAAAATCCGAAGGCCTCCCCCTACATACGGGTGGCCCTGGAGAATTACCCCATAAGCCTGGACCCCAGGGTGGGAACGGACCAGGCTTCCCAGAGGATACACCAGGTCCTCTTCCGGGGACTTCTCCGCCGGGAAAGGGACGGGAGGTTGACCCCGGACCTGGCGGAGGAGTTTCACCGGGAGGGCAAAACCAGGTTCGTCTTTAAGGTAAAAAGGGGAATAAAATTCTGCCACGGCCGGGAGATCACCGCTGAAGATGTGGCCTACACCTACAATTCTCTCCTGGAAGGGAAAATTCGGAGCATAAGAAAAGGGGCCCTGTGGATGGTGAAGGAGGTAAGGGCCCGGGGCCGTGAGGTGATTTTTGAACTTCGCAAACCCTACTCCTCCTTCCTGATAAACGCCACCCTGGGAATCGTGCCCCGGGGGGCAGGAAGGGACTTCGGAGACCACCCGGTGGGAAGCGGCCCCTACTGTGTGGAGAAAAAGGATCGGGAGGAAATCCTCCTTCTTCCAAATCCCCACCAGCCCACTTCAAGAAACCGGGGGATAAGAATAAGGTTTATCCCCGACGAAGTCACCCGGGCCCTGGAACTGGAGGCCGGTGGAATAGACCTGGTGGTCAACGGGTTCTCCCCCGACACCCTCTTTGAACTCTCCAGGAACAAAGGCCTGGAAATAAAAAGGGTTACAGGAGGAAACTTCGCCTACATCGGTTTGAACTTCAGGGATAAACATCTGAGAAAGAGGAGGGTGCGCCTGGCCCTGGGCTACGCCATAGACCGGGAAAGTATAGTTAAAAACCTCCTCAGGGGGTATGCCACCGTGGCCAATACCATAATCCCCCCACATCTCATCTGGCACGAAGGGGAGGTCTTCTCCTTCCACTACTCCCCGGATAAGGCCCGTCAATTATTGGTGGAGGCAGGATTCCCTCGCATCTCTCTGGAGTTTAAGTGCGCCTCCCGGCGTCTTGCCCGCCAACTGGCCCAGGTCCTCAAATACCAGATGGGAAAGGCAGGAATTAACCTGAAGGTGAACTGCGGGGAATTCTCCTATTTCTACTCGCAGATACTGAAGGGGAACTTCCAACTCTATTTCCTCATGTGGGTAGGGATCTCCGACCCCGACATACTCCGATTCGTGTATCACTCCAATTCCATCCCCCCCAACGGAGCCAACCGGGGCGGATACAAAAATCCCGTGGTGGACCGGCTAATTGAGGAGGCGGAGGCCACCTACGATCCGAAGAAGAGGAAGGAAATTTACTCCAGGATTCAGAAAATCGTGGCCCGGGATGTAGTTTACATTCCCCTTTGGTACCCGGACTCCGTGGCGGTTTTCAGAAGGGGCTTAAAGGGGGTGGAGGTTTACCCCAACGGAGACCTCACCTTCCTTCCGAAGGTGCACTTTTGAATTTGAACAGGTATTCCCTTATGAAGGGGTCCAGGTCCCCATCCAGGACACGCTCCGCCTGGGGGATCTCCAGGCCCGTCCGGTGGTCCCTGACCGCCTTGTAGGGATAAAGAACATAGGTCCTTATCTGATTTCCCCAGGAAATGTCCTTTTTGTTTTTTTCCAGTTTTTCAATCTTCTCCCTCTTCCGCTGACGCTCCAGTTCGTAGAGCCTGGAGCGGAGTATCTTCATGGCCAGAGCACGGTTTTTATGCTGGGACCGTTCGTTTTGAATGGATACCACTATTCCCGTGGGTATGTGGGTGATTCTGACGGCGGATTCGGTTTTGTTTACATGCTGGCCGCCGTGGCCTGAGGCCCTGAAGGTTTCAATTTTCAATTCCTTGGGGTCTATCTCCAACTCCACATCCTCGTCCACCTCCGGGTAAACGAAAACCGAGGTGAAGGAGGTGTGGCGGCGGCGGTTGGCGTCAAAAGGGGAAATCCTTATTAGGCGGTGAACTCCGCTTTCCCCCTGAAGGAGTCCGAAGGCGTAGGGACCCTCAATTCTTATGGTGGCCCTTTTAATTCCGGCCTCCTCCCCCTCCTGAAGTTCAAGAATCTCGGCCCTGTAGCCCTTCTGCTCAGCCCACCTCAGGTACATGCGGAGGAGCATCTGGGCCCAATCCTGGCTTTCGGTGCCTCCGGCGCCGGGGTGAATGGTCAAAAGGGCGTTCCTTTCCTCGTCCTCACTGGTGAAGAGGTTTTTAATTTCCTCTTCCTGGATTATCCTCTCCAATCCCCGAAGGCTTTCCTCCACCTCCCCGGGGGAGGTTTCTTCGTAAAGTTCCACATGGAGTTCCGCATCCTCCAGGGCGTCCTTCATCCGGCGGTAGGAGGAGAGTTTATCCTCCACCACCTTCTTTTTTCTTCCCAGTTCCCTGGCCCTGGAGGGGTTCTGGCTCCAGAGGGAAGGGGAAGAAAGTTCCTTCTCTATTTCCTCAAGTTTGTTTTCCAGACCCTGAGGGTCAAAGATACCCCCTTAATTTCTCAAATTTCCCCCTCAATTCCTGCAATTTCTTTTCGGCTTCGTAGCGTTCCATGGCCTTCCTCCTGGAAATATTATAACAATTTAGATGTAGCCCAGGGACTTCAATTCCTTGAGGGTGTCCCGGTCCAGTTCCTTTATGTGCTTTTTTATGAATTCCCGGCGGAAGTATCTCCGGTACTTCACCTTCCGGGAAAACTTAAAGGCGTCCATAAGGGGCCTGCCGTCCATCTCTTTGCCCAGGGGCAGGTCGTAGAGGTAAAGGAGGGTGGGGGCTATGTCGTAGACCGAAGCCTTTTTGAGTTGGTGACCCTCTTTAACCCCGGGCCCCATTATCCCCAGGATGCCCAGGGGAGGCTCCATCCAATCGGGAAGTTCGTGGTTGTAGCCGTTGGGGCCGAAATCAAAGCCGTGGTCCGAAAGCACCAGAAGGTAGGCGTTTTCCTTCCGGGCTCTGTCCATGTACCTTCCCAGGATCCGGTCCAGCCAGCGGTAAACGGGAAGGAGAACCTGGGCGTCCTCCTGGTCCAGGGCCCGCCTGAGTTCAGGATCCAATCGGTGTTCCTTCCTCACCTGCTCCAGGGCCCTCTGGACCAGGGCCTTATCCCTGATGAACATCCCGGAGATGTGGGTAATTACATCGGGCCAGCGGAAGTAAAGGGCGAAAAAATCGTATTTTCCGCTTTTCCAGATGGCCTCCCCCACATTTTCGGTGAACTTCTCCATGAGGACGAAGGCCCTGAAACTGTTCAGGATGGGGAGTTTGTCAGGGTCCTTTCCCATGGCCCGGGCCATTTCCCTGTAGTCCGGTATGCCCATTTCCTTAAGAGACTCGGGGAAATTCCAGACCATGCACTTCTTCACCAGCGGGAAATACCTCGGGGGGTAAACTGCCTGGCGTAGAACCTCCGGGTCCTTCTTGGAGACCACATATTCCCTCATGGCGCTGGAAACCACCACCCCCTTTATCCGGTCCGGGGGAAAGGTGAGAAACCAGTTAATCACGGCGGAGGACCTACCGTACTGGTCCAGAATTTCCCATACGGCGGGCTCCCTCCTCTCCGAAGAATTGTAGGGAACCTTTATGTTGTGTCTTTTCACATAGAGCCAATCCACTATCCCGTGCTTCTCCATCCTTTTGCCCGTGGCTATGGTGGTCCAGATCACCGCCGAAAGGGTGGGCTTCATGGAGCGCAGTCTGGCCCAGGTTCCCCTTTCCCTGAGTCGTCTGAAGTGGGGAAGGTAGCCCCGGGCCATAAGGGGCTCTATGAAATCCCAGTCGGCCCCGTCAAAGCCCAGGAGAATTACCCTGGTGTTTTTCTCCCTTCCCCCGCAGGAAGGGAGAAAAATGAGGGAAATAAGGGCTATCAGAAGAAAGGTCCGCTTCAAAAGGCCTTTACCTCTTCCTTAGTCTCCTCCTTTTCTTCTTCTTCCATGGCCTTGTAGAACTGGAATCCTGTGCCGGCGGGGACTATCCTTCCCAGGATGACATTCTCCTTTATTCCCCTGAGATAATCCACCTTTCCTCTTATGGCAGCATCCGCCAGGACCTTGGAGGTTTCCTGGAAGGAGGCGGCGGAAATGAAACTGGGGGAATTAAGGGCAGCCCTGGAAATTCCGAGGAGGTGAGGTTTTCCTCTGGCAGGCTTTTTTCCTTCGGCTATCATGGTTTCGTTTACCCTCTGGAACTCAAACTTGTCCACCACTTCTCCCACTATGAAATCGGTATCTCCAACATCCTCTATGATGACCCAGCGGAGCATCTGTCTGATGATCACCTCTATGTGCTTGTCGTGGATGCGGACTCCCTGGGGCCTGTAAACCTTCTGGATTTCCTTGAGCAGGTACTGGGCCAGTTCCTGGGGACCCAGGACATTGAGTATATCCCTGGGGTCTATGTGGCCCTCTATGAGGGGAGCACCGGCCCTGACCCTTTCTCCGTCCCTGACTATTATGTGGGCTCCCTTGGGGATTTTGTAAACCCTTTCTTCGCCGGTAACTTCGGATTTAACCTTTATGGTGCGCTGGCCTCCCTTGGCCCTCTTCTCCTCAAAGATGACTATGCCGTCAATCTCAGAGATGATGGCGGGGTTTTTGGGATGGCGGGCCTCAAAAAGTTCCTCGGCCCTGGGAAGACCTTCGGTTATGTCCTTGGTGGTGGCTATGTCCTTGAGTTTCTTTACGAGGATAGTTCCGGGATAAACCTTCTGGCCTTCCTTCACCATGAGGTGGGCGTCCACCGGCAGCAGATAGGTCTTCAAAACATTCCCCTTTTCGTCCACTATGAGGATCTGGGGCTCCAGTTGCCGACGCTTGGTCTCGTCCAGAGGAAGAACTATAACCTTCTGGACCTTCCCGGTAACCTCGTCCCTCTCCTCTATGAGGGTTTCCCCTTCCTTCAGGTCCACGAACTTAACATAACCCTCCACCTCGGAGATTATGGAGGTGGTGAAGGGATCCCATTCCGCCAGGGGCTGTCCCTTTTGAACCTTCTGACCTTCCTTGACGAAGATCCTGGAGCCGTAGACCACGCTGTAGTGTACCCTTTCCCTTCCTTTGTGGTCCAGGAGGATTATCTTTCCCATCCTGGTTACGGCGATGAGGTTGCCCTGCGGGTCCACGATGGTGCGCAGGTCTTGAAACTTCACGATGCCGTCTATCTTGGCGGTATGGATGTTCTGTCCCTCTCCCCTTTTAGCAATACCGCCGGTGTGGAAGGTCCTCATGGTAAGTTGGGTTCCCGGCTCTCCGATGGATTGGGCGGCTATTATTCCCACGGCCTCTCCCATTTCCACCATGGCTCCGGTGGCCAGGTTGCCTCCGTAGCACTTCTGGCATATGCCGTGGGGAGCCTGGCAGGTGAGGACCGCCCGAACCCTCACCCTTTCTATTCCGCTATCCACTATTTTCCTGGCCAGCCTTTCGTTGATGAGATCCCCCTCCTTGACTATGGCCTCGCCGGTCTCCGGATCCACGATGTCCTCGGCGGCGATCCTTCCCACTATCCTGTCCTCCAGGGGTTCTATGACCTTTCCGTTTTCCTCTATGTCGGTGAGTTCCAGACCTTCCACGGCTCCACAGTCCTCGGTGGTGATGGTCACATCCTGGGCAACATCCACTATTCTGCGGGTGAGGTAACCGGATTTGGAGGTCTTCAGGGCGGTATCCGCCAACCCCTTCCTGGCTCCGTGGGTGGATATGAAGTACTGGGCCACGGAAAGTCCCTCCCGGAAATTGCTGGTTATGGGCGTCTCTATGACCTCCCCGGAGGGCTTGGCCATGAGTCCCCTGATTCCTGCCAACTGACTTATCTGGTCCTTGCTACCCCTGGCTCCGGTTTCGGACATGAGGTAAAGGGGATTTATCTTGCCCTTTCTGGTCTGCTCCGCCATGGCCTCAAACATCTTGTTTCTGATCTTCTCGGTAACCTCGTGCCATATCTCTGATATCTTGTTGAGCCTTTCGCCCTTGGTTATGGCTCCGGCCATGTATTCCTCTTCCACCTTCATGACTTCCTTCTGGGCCTTGGCCACCAGTTTGTCTTTTTCCGGTGGGATTACCATGTCATCTATGCCGATGGAAAGTCCGCTCATGGTGGCATACTTGAAGCCCAATTCCTTGAGCCGGTCCAGCATGTCCACGGTGAAATCCAGGCCGAAGCGGAGGTAGGCGTAGTAAATAAGGTTGGAAATTCCCTTCTTCTTCAGGAATCCGTTTACATAGGGGAATTCTTCGCTCATGGCATCGTTGAAGATCACCCTTCCCACGGTGGTGGAAATGAGTTGGTTCTTCACCTTCTGAAGCCTGGTGTTGAGAACATCCTGGTCGTTTTCTGCATTGGCGGTAAGGTCCAGCAACTCCCCGCTGTACCTCAGGTAAATGGGGGCGTGGATGTGAACCTGACCCAGGGAATAGGCCAGGAGAACATCCTTCCTGGAGGAAAAGACCTTGCCCGCTCCCGGAACTCCCGGCCTCTCCATGGTGAGGTAGGCCGTTCCCAGAACCATGTCCTGGGTGGGAGTGGCCAGGGGTTTTCCGTGGGCCGGAGAAAGGATGTTCTGGGAGGAAAGCATCAGCAGTAGAGATTCGGCCTGGGCTTCCAGGGATATGGGAACATGGACCGCCATCTGGTCCCCGTCAAAATCGGCGTTGAAGGCAGGGCAGACCAGGGGATGAATTTTTATGGCCTTTCCCTCCACCAGAAGCGGCTCAAAGGCCTGAATTCCCAGGCGGTGAAGGGTGGGGGCCCGGTTCAGAAGTATGGGATGCTCCCTGACCACCTCGTCCAGGGCATCCCAAACCTCCGGCCTCTCCTGCTCTATCCACTCCTCGGCCACCTTGACGGTGGTCACCAGACCGTCCTTCTCCAGTTTATGGGCTATGAAGGGCTTGAAGAGTTCCAGGGCCATCTTCTTGGGAAGGCCGGCCTGGTGGAGTTTCAGTTCCGGCCCCACCACGATGACGGACCTTCCGGAAAAGTCCACCCTCTTGCCCAGGAGGTTCTGCCGGAACCTTCCCTGTTTTCCCCGGAGATTATCGCTGAGGGACTTGAAGGGTTTTCGGTGCTGATTGGTCTGGGGGCGGGCAAGTTTGGAGTTGTCAAAAAGCGCGTCCACCGCCTGCTGAAGAAGCCTCTTTTCCTCCCTGAGGATAAGTTCCGGGGAGTTGGCATCTATCATCTTTTTTAGGCGGTTGTTTCTGTTTATAACCCTCTTGTAGAGTTCGTTAAGGTCTGCATTTCCAAACCTTCCACCGTCCAGTTTCACCAGGGGGCGAAGGTCCGGGGGAAGAACCGGAATAACATCCATTATCATCCACTCGGGCCTGACTCCGCTCTCCTTGAAACCCTTGAGGATGGAAAGCCTTTTGGCTATCTTCTTAAGTTTCTGCTGGTTCTTCTCCTTCTTCATGGCCTCCCGGAGTTTTTCCACCTCCTCCTCCACCTTGACCTGGGCGAGGAGTTCCTTTAGGGCCTCAGCCCCCATCCCTACCTTGAAGGAATCTTCGTCTCCCCCCTTGGCCCTGACTTCCTCCATAACCCTCTCCAGTTCTTCCTCGGTGAGGGTCTGCTTGTACTTTAAGCCGGTGAGTTTCTTGTCTCCGGGGTCTATAACCACATACTTGTCGTAGACCACTATCCTCTCTATTTCCTTTCCAGGAAGGTCAAGCACCAAACCTATGCGGCTGGGAGGCCCCTTGTAATACCAGATGTGGGCCACGGGAGCCGCCAGTTGGATGTGTCCCATCCTCTCCCGGCGGACCTCCTTTACCGTCACCTCCACCCCGCATTTTTCACATATGGTTCCCTTGTGCTTCTTCTTTTTGTATTTTCCGCAAAGGCATTGGTAATCGTGAATGGGACCGAATATTCTGGCGCAGAACAATCCGTCCCTTTCAGGTTTATGGGTTCTATAGTTTATGGTCTCCGGTTTTTTTACTTCACCGTAGGACCAACTCAGTATGTCTTCAGGAGAAGCCAGACGGACCCTGACGGCGTCAAAGTCCATTATGGTCATCTCCCGAAGTTGAAGGCCTTTCTTCATGACCTCCTCCCTTTAAAATTTTATGTCGTCAAATTTTCTCCTTCTCTTGCGCTTCCGCAGCGAAAGAAGGTCCACATCTATGCCCAGGGCCTGAAGTTCCCTGACTATCACATTCACCGAAGAGGGAAGTCCCGGCGTAAAGTTGAGGGTTCCGTTGATGATGCCCTCGTAGAGTTTCTCCCTTCCCTTGACATCGTCGGACTTGGCGGTGAGCATTTCGTGAAGGGCAAAGGCCGCTCCGTAGGCTTCCAGGGCCCAGACCTCCATCTCCCCCAGCCTCTGGCCTCCGAACCTGGCCTTTCCTCCCAGGGGCTGGCGGGTAACCAGGGCGTAGGGTCCAGTGGAGCGGGCGTGGATCTTGTCGTCCACCATGTGGACGAGTTTCATCATGTACATGTATCCCACGGTGGCTTCCTCCATGAACTCTTCGCCGGTTCTGCCGTCTCTGAGTTTTATCTTTCCGTTTTCCGGGAGGCCAGCCCTGCGGAGCATCTCCTTGATCTCCTCCTCGGTGGCACCGTTAAAGACCGGGGTGGATACATAGAGCCCCAGGGCCTTGGCAGCCCATCCCAGGTGGGTCTCCAAGATCTGCCCCACATTCATTCGGGAAGGAACTCCCAGGGGGTTTAAAACCACATCCACCGGGGTTCCGTCGGGTAGGAAGGGCATGTCTTCCTCGGGAAGGATTATGGCCACAACGCCCTTGTTCCCGTGCCTTCCGGACATTTTGTCCCCCACCTGGATCTTCCTCTTGGAGGCTATGTAAACCTTGGCCACCTTGAGGACTCCCGGTGGAAGGTCTTCCCCGGCCCTTATCTTCTTTATTTTTTCTTCCAGGCTTTCCTTGAGTCCTATTATCTGTCTCTCCGCCTTTTCCTCAATTTCCCGGATGAGGGCGTCCCTTTCGGGGTTGGACTTCAATTTGAGTTTCTTCAGATAGTAATAGGGAAGTTTGTCCAGCACCTCCCCTTCCAGTTTCGTGCCCTTCTTTATGAGAACCTTTCCAGTGGAGGCATCCAGGAGGTTGGCCTGGATCACCTCGCCCTTCAGCAGTTCCTTTATCCTCCGCTCCTTCTCCATCTGGATGATCCTTATCTCTTCCTCCAGGTGCTTGCGGAGTTTGGCTATTTCCTCCTCTTCCAGGGCTTTGGCTCTGGGATCCTTGGCCCTTCCTCTCCTGGTAAAGACCTTCACATCTATCACCGTCCCTTCCACGCCAGGAGGACAGCGGAGGGACTCGTCCTTTTTATCCAGGGCCTTTTCCCCGAAGATGGCTATTATGAGTTTTTCCTCGGGGGTGAGTTGGACCTCCTCCTTGGGAGCCACCTTTCCCACCAGGATGTCTCCCGGCTTCACCTTGGTTCCCACCCTAACGATGCCGCTTTCGTCCAGATGACGGAGTTTGGATTCAGGAACTTCCGGGATTTCCCTGGTGAATTCCTCCTCTCCCAGGGAAACATCCCGGGCCTCTATGGTGAACTCCTCTATGTGAATGGAGGTGTAAACATCCTCCTTCACCAATCGCTCGCTTATGACTATGGCGTCTTCGTAGTTATAACCCCTCCAGGGCATGAAGGCCACCAGGACATTCCTTCCCAGGGCCAGTTCACCGCGATCGGTGGCGGGTCCATCGGCTATAACCTGGCCTTTCTTGACCACCTGGCCCTTCTTAACCACGGGCTTCTGGTTCACGGTGGTCTTGGAATTGGACCTCTTGTACTTGGTGAGGGTGTAAAGGTCGGCTCCGATGTCCTGCTTCCCCACCTCGTCGCCGGTAACCCTCACTATAACCCTTTCCCCGTCCACATATTCCACCACGCCGCTCCTCTTGGCCACCACCACGGCTCCGGAATCCCTGGCCACGACCTTTTCCATGCCGGTTCCCACTATGGGGGGCTCCGGCTTAACCAGGGGAACGGCCTGGCGCTGCATGTTGGAACCCATCAGGGCCCTGTTGGCGTCGTCGTGCTCCAGGAAGGGAATAAGCGAAGCGGCCACGGAAACCACCTGAACCGGGGCCAGGTCCACGAAGTCCACCTCTTCCCTTTTTATCAACTTAAATTCCTCGGCCTTCCTTCCGCTGACGTATTCGTCCAGGAGGTATCCCTTCTCATCGGTGCGGACATTGGCCTGGGCTATGCTGTACTTTCTCTCTTCCCAGACCGTCAGGTAAAAGAGATAGGGCTTAAACCTGGGGGGCTCCTTTCCCTGGGCCTTGAGTTTGTTGACCACAGGGATCAAATCGTCCTCCTTCACCCTGTCACCGATCTTGAAGTCGGAATCCCCGGGATAGGTGATTTCGTAGTAGTTTATTATTCTGGCGTTTTCCACCTTACGGTACGGCGTTTCTATAAACCCGTACTCGTTAACCCTGGCGTAGGTGGTAAGCGAAACTATAAGCCCTATGTTCTGCCCCTCCGGAGTTTCTATGGGGCATATTCTTCCGTAGTGGGACGGGTGAACATCCCTGACCTCAAATCCGGAGGTCTTCCTTTTAAGGCCTCCCGGCCCCAGGGCAGAAAGCCTCCTCTTGTGGGTTATCTCGCTCAGGGGGTTCGTTTGGTCCATGAATTGGGATAGTTGGGCCGTGGTGAAGTAGTCCATGAGATAGGACATGGCCGGCCGCGGGGTAATAACATCCGCCGGCGTCATCTGTTGGGGCTCCGGATAGGTGGTGAGTTTGTCCACCAGGGTTCTTTCCATCCTGCGCAGACCCATCCTGAAGGCGTTTTCCACCTGCTCTCCCACGGGCCGAACCCTCCTGTTGGCCAGACTGTCTATGTCGTCCAGGTAATAGGTGGCATCCCACCTTCCTTTTCTGAGGCGGAGTTTCAGCAGGTATTTTATTATGGCTATGTAGTCTTCCAGGCGAAGAAGAGGGTCGTCCAGGGGAGAATTTAGACCCAGGCGGATGTTGACTTTGTACTTACCCACCCTCTGGAAGTGGAACCGCTGGGGGTCCAGAAACAGGGACCGGAAATACGCCCGGGCGCTTTCCTTGGTGGGTTTTTCCCCGGGGCGAAGCCTTTTGAAAATCTCTATGTAGGCGCTTATCTTGTCAAAGGCCCTGTCCTTGGAAAGGGTGGTGGATATGAGGTGGTCCAGTTCGTCCTTCATGGGGAAGAATATCTGAAATTCCTTGCCCAGTTTGGAGAAAATGGTGAAGTGGGTCTCGTCCAGCGGGGTGTTGGCGGGGATAATTCCCTTCTTGCCGTCCACTTCCGGAAGTTCCACATCCGCCGCCAGAAAGGCTCCGTCCAGTTCTTCGGAGGAAATGGGAATATACTCCAGACCGTGTTTTCTGGCCTTTTCTATCATGGCGGAACTGAGGGTTGCCCCCTTGGGCCCGATGAGTTCGCCGTCCTTGTCGTAGAGGTCCTCCCCCAGTTTCTTCCCGACAAGATCATCGGAGAGTTTCCAGAGGAGTTTTCCGTCCTTGAACCCCAGGGTGTAAACCGTGTAGAAGGTCTTTATTATGTCTTCGGTCTTTTCCAGACCCAGGGCCCTGAGGAAGGTGGTGACGGGGATCTTCTTTTTGGAAATCACCGAGTAGAGGATTCCCTTGGGGTCGTATTTTATTTCTACCCTCTCTCCCCGGTCGGGGACTATCTCGGCGGTTATTATCCCCCTCTCCTTCTTCCTCTCTACGAAGTAAACTCCCGAGGACCTCTGAAGTTGGCTGACAATCACCCTTTCGGTGCCGTTAATGATGAAGGTGCCGGTCTCAGTCATGAGGGGGATCTCCCCGAAGTAGACCTCCCCCTCCTTGATCTCGGTGATCCTGCGCTCCTTCCTCTCCTTGCCCTTTTCGTAAAGGGCCAACTTGAACTTCACATAGAGGGGAGCGCTGTAGGTATACCCCTTCTCCTTACACTCCTCCGGGGTGTGCATTATGCGGAGTTTCACCCGACCACCGCAGTGAGAACATACTGGATACTCCACCTTTCCCACGGCACCGCAATGGGGACATACCGTGTGGGAATCAACCTGAATGTCAGGAGGGAGCAGGGAACCGCAGTTTTTACAAACGGGCCTTGAGTTCTCCACGCCCTTCAACCGTCCGCAACTGCAGGACCATTCCCCAATGCGGTAACTGTCAAAGAAGATCTTTACATTCCCCTTCTGATCAGAAACCGGAAAAATGGACTTGAAGGCCGCCTGCAGTCCCACATCCTTCCTCTCTTCGGGAAGGAGTTCCATCTGGAGAAATTGAGAATAGGATTTTTTCTGAACCTCTACCAGGTCCGGTATGTCTACGAAAACCTTTATCTTAGAAAAATCCTTTCTCTTAATGTAGTTTCCCTTTTCCTCCATATCTTAAAGTTTTACCCCTTTACTTAATCTCCACCGTTGCGCCGACTTCCTCAAATTTCGCCTTGATGGCCTCGGCCTCTTCCTTGGAAACCCCTTCCTTTACAGCGGTGGGAGCGGATTCCACCAGAGCCTTCGCCTCTTTAAGTCCCAGATTGGTGATCTCCCTGACCACCTTGATGACCTTGATCTTCTGGGAGCCGATGTCCTTGAGGATCACATCAAATTCCGTCTTCTCCTCTTCCTGGGCAGGGGCGGCTCCAGGGGCAGCCGCTGCTGCCACGGGGGCTGCGGCCACGGCCATGGGGTTGATTCCATACCTCTCTTCAAATTCCTTGAGGTAGTCCACCAGTTCCAGAACCGTAAGGTTATCCAGGTGTTTAAAGAAGTCTTCCTTGGTTATCTCAGCCATTTTTACCTCCTATTTATTCTCCTTTTTCCTTTTTTTCTTTAAGTTGATAAAGGGCATTGGCCAGCATGCTCAGGGGCATGGACATTGCCCTGCCGAACATCACCAGCGGGGCTGCCATGGCGGCGGCTATCTGGGCCATGAGTTCCTCCCGGGTGGGCAGGGCTGCTAACTCTACGGCCTTCTCCGGACCGAGTTTCCTGCCCTCCAGGATAAATCCCTTGAATTTGAGGGGGGCCTCCTTGGAAAACTCGTGGAGTTCCTTTATCGCCTTCCCCACATCGTCCTGTATAAAAACCACCGCCGTGGGGTCCTGAAGCCATTCTTTGGCCTCCTCCACCGGCGTGCCGTCCATCACCTTTTTGGCTATCCTGTTTTTTATCACCTTGATCAGGGCTCCGTCCTTTCGGAGGGTGCTGCGCAGGAAATTCATCTGATCCACCGTTATTCCGGTAAAGTCAAAAAAGGCGAAGTACCTGTAGGAATCAAAAAGTTCCCTGAGTTGTTTCCCTCTCTCTATTTTGTCGGACCTTTTCATCTCCGCCTCCTATCTCATAAACTCGTTGGGGTCCAGTTTTATGGAAGGACCCATGGTGGGGCTTATGTAAATGGATTTTATGTATTTTCCCTTGGCGGCAGGGGGTTTCGCCCTTATGACGGCGTCCACCAGGGCCTTTATGTTTTCCTTTAGATGCTCTTCGGGAAAGTCCACCCTTCCCACCATGACATGGATGTTTCCGGTCTTGTCCACCTTGAATTCCACCTTTCCGGCCTTTATTTCCTTAACTGCCTTGGCTACATCAAAGGTGACGGTTCCGGTCTTGGGGGAGGGCATAAGTCCCCGGGGCCCAAGAATCTTCCCGAGCCTCCCCACCAGCCGCATCATATCCGGGGTGGCCACCACGGCGTCAAAGTCCAGCCATCCCTCCTGGATTTTCTTTATCATATCCTCGCCGCCCACATAATCGGCCCCGGCCTCCTCTGCCTCCTTAACCTTTTCACCCGAGGCTATAACCAGAACCCTTTTGGTCTTACCAAGACCGTGGGGAAGAACCACCGTACCGCGGACCATCTGATCGGCCTTTTTAGGGTCCACCCCCAGTTTCATGGACACTTCCACGGCACCGGGGAACTTGGTGTAACTTACCTCCTTGACGAGTTTCACCGCTTCGTCCAGGCTGTAAGGCCTGGGCTCCACCTTGGCCTTGGCCTGGAGATACTTTTTGCCGTGCTTAGCCATTTTCAACCTCCACTCCCATGCTTCTGGCGGTGCCCGCCACTATCCTCATGGCGGCTTCAAGGGTATCGCAGTTCAGGTCGGGAAGTTTCACCTTGGCGATTTCCTCCAGTTGCTTCTTCGTGAGTTTTCCAACCTTTACCTTGTTGGGTTCCCCTGAGCCCTTGACTATTCCGATGGCCTTTTTAATGAGATAGGAAGTTGGAGGAGTTTTAAGGATAAAATCAAAACTCCTGTCTTCGTAAACGGTTATTTCCACCGGAATGATCATGCCGGGTTCCATTTTTGAGGTGGCATCGTTAAACTGCTTCACGAAATCCATTATGGCCACCCCGTGCTGACCCAGGGCCGGTCCCACCGGCGGCGATGGGTTGGCCTGGCCAGCGGGTATCTGCAGTTTGATAACGGTCTTGACCTTTTTCTTCTTCTTTTTCTTCGGTGCCGCCATCTCAATCCTCCTTATAACTTTTCAACCTGCGAAAAATTAAGTTCCACAGGGGTCTGCCTTCCGAATATGGAGACCATAACCTTCAGGGTTTGTTTCACCGGATCCACCTCCTCCACCGTCCCCGTAAAATTGTAAAAGGGCCCATCAATTATCTTCACCGCATCTCCCTTCTGGAAGGTCTGTTTGTGCTTGGGCTTATCCTTGCTCTTGGTCATCCGATCCTTTATTTTCTCCACCTCTTCGTCGGGGATGGGCTTCGGCTTGGTGCGGGTTCCCAGGAACCCTGAAACCCTGGGTGTGGTCCTCACCACGAACCAAACCTTGTCCCCAACCTCTTCATCGTCCAGGTCCAGTTGAAGAAAAACATAGCCGGGATAGGGATTTTTGGTGGCCAGGTTTTTCTTTCCCTCTTTTATTTCAATCACCGTCTCCTTGGGGATCACCACCTCCCCCAGTTTATCCTCCAGACCTTCCTTTTCCAGCCTCTGGCGGATCTGAGCCACCACCAGTTCTTCGTATCCGGTGTATGTGTGGATTATGTACCACTTCATATCGGGTTTATCCTCCCACTGCCCTTCTTATTCCCTCAATGATCCATGCGAAAATGACATCCCATATGTAAAGGTAAATGGAGAAGAAGGCCACCATAATTATGACCACGATGGTGGTGCCCACCACCTCCTTCTTCGTGGGCCAGGTAACCCTCTTGAGTTCAGCCCTAACCTCCCTCAGGAACTGCTTGGCCCTGGAGGGGAAGGACAAGATTTTGGAGATTTTGGAGGAGGGGGCGGAAGCCAACTCCCTGCCCCCTTTTCTATTCTTCCTTTTTGCCATTTTATGTTTTCAACAGGCCAGGAGGGACTCGAACCCCCAACCACCGATTTTGGAGACCGGTGCTCTACCAAATTGAGCTACTGGCCTGTCTATCTTACCTCCTTATGAAGGGTATGACGCCCGCAGTGCGGGCAGAATTTCTTTAACTGCAATCTATCTGGAGTGTTCCTGCGGTTCTTGGTGGTGGTGTAGTTTCTGTTCTTACACTCCGTGCACTGAAGGGTTATTATAACCCTTACCTCCTTGGCCATTTTTCTACTCCAGTATTTCCGTTACGGTTCCTGCTCCAACGGTCCTTCCGCCTTCCCTGATGGCAAACCTCAGACCCTTCTCCATGGCTATCGGAGTGATAAGTTCCACCTCAAGGTTCACAT
>JAMOUJ010000004.1 GCA_027068075.1 Candidatus Aminicenantota bacterium
CTCTTATAGCCTCCCTTAGTATCTCCTCCCTGGCAAAGCCCTCAAAACCGAGCCTCTCCCCGTATTTTTCGTAAATGGCCACTACCCTATCCTTAGTAAAACCGAACCTTTCCGGCTGGCTCAGCACCTCGTCAATGTGCTTCCGCTGGCAAAAAACCACCTCCCCCGTCCCCCCATCTATCCAAAAACCATACTTCATCATGACCTACTCCTTCTACTTCAGATTGAGTTTATCTTAATTTTCCCTTAAAACGCAAATAAATGCGAATTTTAAGGTTGATACTTCAGCCACTCCTTCCTATAATACTTAGTGGATACTCGCCTCCTGGGCCTACCCCCAATAGGGGGTGGGTATAGCCTTCAGTCGGTAGGGGCTGATTGGCTGTTCTTTTATCTTTAATAGAAAATAGATCGTTTGATTTAATGGGAGTTAGAAGAAGCTATGTAGAATATAAAAAGGACGGCAAGGAAAGGCGAGTTAATTACGAGAAAGAAAAGAATAATTAGTTCCAGAAACGGATGCTTTGACGAAAAATCCCCTTCCGCCAATCCTTCTTTTAAGGTTATAAAACACCTTGTGGCACAAGTCAAACTCAAAAATATCTCCTCTCCCCTTTGGGAGATTGCTCCCTTACAGGGAATATAAAGAAACCTCAATACAAGCGAAGTTTAAATTCCTCATTGGATGATTGCGGCCCGGCAGACCGTTGCGAAGGTGAGGCTGCTGAAAGAGTTTAAATTCCTCATTGGATGATTGCGGCCTTGTCGCAAAAATAGGGGAATATCTTGTCAAGAAGGTTTAAATTCCTCATTGGATGATTGCGGCCTTGTCGCAAAAATAGGGGAATATCTTGTCAAGAAGGTTTAAATTCCTCATTGGATGATTGCGGCTTGCGTTAAGATGGGTCTACGATAATACTTGGGGTAATGTTTAAATTCCTCATTGGATGATTGCGGCATAAAAATAATTCCGGGCAGAAATTATTATGATATCGTTTAAATTCCTCATTGGATGATTGCGGCCCGGGAGAGGAAAGATTGTAGGCCTACCCCGAACAATGTTTAAATTCCTCATTGGATGATTGCGGCCCACCAACCACCATAACCCTTTCACGGAAAGGATAATGTTTAAATTCCTCATTGGATGATTGCGGCCAAACCGGATGGATATTCTATTTTAAAACTACAACTTGTTTAAATTCCTCATTGGATGATTGCGGCTAGGAAAAGATAAAGAAAACTTATTCGTTGAATTAGTTTAAATTCCTCATTGGATGATTGCGGCATGTAGAGGGGGCTTTTCTTGGAAACCATAAAGGGAGTTTAAATTCCTCATTGGATGATTGCGGCAAAACATGAAGAATTAATCGAATGGATTATGAAATATGTTTAAATTCCTCATTGGATGATTGCGGCGCAGGATGAAGTTGAAGAAGTATGTCCTAAATGCAGGTTTAAATTCCTCATTGGATGATTGCGGCCTGGCCTGTTCACGACGAGATTATCCCGGACATCCACGTTTAAATTCCTCATTGGATGATTGCGGCGATATTAAACTTGCGGGTCATACTCTTTTATTTTTGGTTTAAATTCCTCATTGGATGATTGCGGCGCATGGGGGAAAGTGCGGTGAGGAAGAGATATAATAGGGTTTAAATTCCTCATTGGATGATTGCGGCGAAAAGATGAAAAGGGTTGCAGAACTTATAAAAAAGGTTTAAATTCCTCATTGGATGATTGCGGCCTTGAAGAAAAAGGAATAGAGGTAGCAGGTTTCTAGTTTAAATTCCTCATTGGATGATTGCGGCCTTACATCCTACTCAAAAACATGAAGAATTAATCGAGGTTTAAATTCCTCATTGGATGATTGCGGCCCCTTATCAGCAGTCACAACCGTTATCTTTATTTCCGTTTAAATTCCTCATTGGATGATTGCGGCCAGGGATAGCCTCTTTATCATAGACCAAATTTGTCAAAGTTTAAATTCCTCATTGGATGATTGCGGCCTTACATCCTACTCAAAAACATGAAGAATTAATCGAGGTTTAAATTCCTCATTGGATGATTGCGGCCCCTTATCAGCAGTCACAACCGTTATCTTTATTTCCGTTTAAATTCCTCATTGGATGATTGCGGCATGATTAGAAATGGCTGGAGTAAGAAGGGAGGGTAAAGTTTAAATTCCTCATTGGATGATTGCGGCTGAAGTGGAGAAAAGGAAAAATGGCTGAAATTCAAGTTTAAATTCCTCATTGGATGATTGCGGCGGAAGGAGATGAAGTCAAGGCGATTCCTTCTGTGAAAGTTTAAATTCCTCATTGGATGATTGCGGCACGACAACCGCTTTAATATATCAGACTTTGAGTTTCGTTTAAATTCCTCATTGGATGATTGCGGCTCGGTGGGAGAAGGAGGGTGAGGGTACCAACTAAGGTTTAAATTCCTCATTGGATGATTGCGGCATTTTTTCTTCCGTCGGAAGGATTTCCTCCCTCCACGTTTAAATTCCTCATTGGATGATTGCGGCAGAAACTCCAGGCCCTGGAGGACCTGGTAAAGAAGGCGTTTAAATTCCTCATTGGATGATTGCGGCGGGAAGCATTAGTTTCATCGCGGCGCTTCCTATGAGGTTTAAATTCCTCATTGGATGATTGCGGCACAAACCGAAGGCTGAGGTTGAGGAAATTAAAGCAAGTTTAAATTCCTCATTGGATGATTGCGGCTCAACCCTTACACGCCACCAGGAGGCGGTCACATCGTTCGTTTAAATTCCTCATTGGATGATTGCGGCCAATCGCATTTTGCTCATTATCATATGTCTTCCCTACGTTTAAATTCCTCATTGGATGATTGCGGCGGAATTCAGGAATTACAAGTGGAAGACCGATAAGGAGTTTAAATTCCTCATTGGATGATTGCGGCGTGTTGTTGATTTTCACGGGGAGGGCGGAGCCTTTGGTTTAAATTCCTCATTGGATGATTGCGGCAGCCTCATCCGTATGCGAATATTTTGTTGCGGTATATGTTTAAATTCCTCATTGGATGATTGCGGCATTCCCAAAACCGGCTTCTCGTATAGCTCCCATATGCGTTTAAATTCCTCATTGGATGATTGCGGCAAGAGTGAGCAATTTAAAATATTTAAAGAACTTTTGTTTAAATTCCTCATTGGATGATTGCGGCTAATCCTTGTTTATTAAAGGGAACTTGGTTACTTGAGTTTAAATTCCTCATTGGATGATTGCGGCGTAATTGAATACCTCCCGTCTGGTATTCAAATAAAATTGTTTAAATTCCTCATTGGATGATTGCGGCTCTTCCTTCCCTCATCATCTACATAGATAAGCCAGGTTTAAATTCCTCATTGGATGATTGCGGCGCTGAAAAAGATATTGAAAAAGGAATCAAAATTATGCTGTTTAAATTCCTCATTGGATGATTGCGGCATATCCAATTCCTGAAATGTTGTCCCCTTTAAGGTGTTTAAATTCCTCATTGGATGATTGCGGCCAAAGGACTTCCAAAATCCAGAAGGCGCAAATGTGAGTTTAAATTCCTCATTGGATGATTGCGGCGTGCTTTCCCCTTCAACCCTGACCTGTATTTCCTCCGGTTTAAATTCCTCATTGGATGATTGCGGCCTAAGCACAATTTGTTTTACGCCCTACTTAAAAGAGTTTAAATTCCTCATTGGATGATTGCGGCATATCCAATTCCTGAAATGTTGTCCCCTTTAAGGTGTTTAAATTCCTCATTGGATGATTGCGGCTTGAAGGGTTCGCCCATCGTTTTGAGGACCTGGAGCCGTTTAAATTCCTCATTGGATGATTGCGGCAAAATTACTACGCCTGGAATATGTATTATAGCATCAGTTTAAATTCCTCATTGGATGATTGCGGCTCAGCCGGAGGCTTTCCAGGCGGCACAGGACATTTGTTTAAATTCCTCATTGGATGATTGCGGCGCCGCTATTGCCCCTCCCACAACAATCAGGTTCAAGTTTAAATTCCTCATTGGATGATTGCGGCCTACACTTCACGAGGTCTAACTCTGCGAAAAATCTCGTTTAAATTCCTCATTGGATGATTGCGGCAGTACATATTATGCCCTATTTACGGGGTTTCGTCAAGCATAATCCGGGAAATTTTGCGTCAAATCTCCGGCTCTGTCGTGCCGCTTCTATCCTCGGGGTTAGAACGCCCATCTTAAAGCACATTGTCCGTAGCATCCGGAGTCTCGGTAAGGATCTCCCTCTTCACCCTCAGACTTTCTGGAATTATGTAGATTATCAAACTATCCTTAGATAGGTTAAGATTTCTCTTCAATTCAGCCTTCAGTTTCGCAACCTGCCCTTCGCTTAGTTCTCCTTCAAACACGGACTTCTGGACATGGTGAAGGTATTTTCGGCAGATTTTAAGAACCCTCCCTAAACGCTTCTGACCAGAGGCCTCCTCCGTAGATATGTCGTAATAAAGTATTACCTTCATCACCACCAAACCTTTAAAGGCTTATATATTTTCTCTCCCAGCAAATGCTTTATGAGTTTGTAAAGTTCAAGCCTAATCAAATTTTTGTATTTAATCCTGCGTCTCAACGCTCTGTGAAGTATAGTTTTTTCCAACTGGGCATCCAGTTCCCTTATAAAAGCCTTTCTTCCCTTCTCTCCAAGATAAACGAACTCCGGCTCCTCCAGAAAATCCTCCTCTTTCAATTGTCCCCTATCCACCATTCTGAAGATAACTTTGTCCACCAAAATCGGTTTGAAAACTTCAGAGACATCTAACGCAAGGGAAAAACGGCGAGCACCTGGTTCGTGTAGATAACTCACCGTAGGGTTTAAAGCAGTCATGTAAATCTCCCTGAGAATCAGGGCGTAAAGCATAGAATTTCCAAAGGAAATCAAAGCGTTTAAAGGATTTCTGGGAGGCCGCATACTCCTTTCGCCGAACTCCCATCCGGTGATCTGCTCCCAGCAACTGAAGTAAACCCTTCTTCCGTAGGCTTCGGCAAGCATTAATTCGTTTATGCTCCCCACATGAGAGACCCTATCCACGGCTTCCTTTATTTTTTCTATCTGTTGGTAAAACCCTTCCCTTTTTTCCAGGTTTCTTTTCATGTTGTGGAGAGAGGATTCCACAAACTTTTTTGCTATGAAAAGACGCTTTTCTTTATCAAGGTAATGTTCCACCTGCCTCACCACCAGGGTTCCTGATAGAAGGCTCTCCTTGGGGTAGAAACTTCCGGAGTAAAATCCATAGTAGTTAAAGACATGAAGGACAATTCCCTTTTGGGACAGAAAGTTTAAAAGTTTCGTGTTAAGGGCTATTTCTCCAAAGAGGAAAATCTGCTCCACTCCTTCCACAGGGATAGGTTTCTTCCCTTTTTCGCCCTCCAGAAAAAGGGTGTTCTGCCTGCGGCGAAGATGACCGCTGGAGAATATATAATAATTCTTTCCCATTATCCTCATACAAAGCAAAAATTATAATAGGCGCAAGTTCTGCAATAACCTCTCTTTTTAACAGGCGGTGGAGATTTCATTGCCTTTATTTTTCTTATCTCCTTTATGGCTCTTTCTATCCTTTCTTCGTCTTCTTCTTCCAGTTCCACCTCCTCCTTTCTCATGGCCTTCGGATAATGGATTATGGCAGTTCTGCAGTTCAGTCCCATGCGGCGCAGTTGATAGATGTAAAACTTCACCTGGAGTTTGTGGGCGTGGTCAAGTTTTCTGGATTTTTTCACCTCGTGGATTACTATCTCGTCGCCAAAGCGGATAAAATCAAATTTTGAGCCCTCCACTATCTCAACCTCTTTGTGTCTTTCCCGGCGAAAAGTCATTTCGGAGAGGAGTTTTCCTATAAACACAGTGTCTGAGAAGGGCTCCATGCGAAGGCCGTGGGAGAAAAGCCAGAGTTTTCTTGGGCAGATGAGGTAATAAGCGACCTCAGTTCCCCGGACTATCATTTGGGGAGTTATAGGTTCATTCATTCTCCTGTTGTTCTTTATCGGTTTTGCCGCCGGGCGGAAGGAGACCTTCTTCTTCGCTGTATTCCAGGTCTACCACATAAATTCCCTGAAGGTAGCGGCTAAGTTTTCTGGGGATGTCATCTGAAAGATAGCTCGTAAAGGGATTGAGGTCCTTTTTATAATTCCACTTTAAAGTAGGCTCGTTTACCGGCACGACGAATTTGTTTATGAAATCCCTTTTGAAATCAGTATATGTCTCTTTATCTTCCGCGAATTTCTTTAACTCTCCTATCGCCTCTTCTACCTTGCCCTCAGGAATTACATTCACGCTGCGAATCTCTCTGAAAAGACGATGCGCTTCGTCCTTCTGCTCCGACACATAGCCTGCCTCAAGCACATCAAGGGTGTTGTAAAACTCTTGAAGGTAGTCTACCCGCCTGAGAAAATCGGTATTGTATACCTCCTCAACCCATTTCTTTTTTATCCTTTCTTCTAAAACCATAGAAAAAACAGATGCGTTGGTTTCTTCTTTTTTTCTTCCCTTCTTTTTCAATTTCAGAATCCTTTCCACTTCGCTTTTCAATTTTTTCCTTTCCAAGTCAGCGAGGAAATCTTCGCCTTCTTTATTATCTTTCAGTTTATGAAGAGTATAAATCGTAGCTTCTATCAGATAATTTTCATAAACTTTCCCCTTTCCGGACTCGTAGCGTTTTCTGTCCTTTTCTTTCTTTTCGTCCACAAAAATCTTTACATTGGCTTCAATTTTTCCATTTGCTTCTTTTCCTTCTTTATAATATTTATTATAATCATCCTCACCCCATACTTTTCCTTTTTCCTGAGGCCTTATTCCTCTGAGCACCCTTCCCATGCGCTGAACTAAGGAGTCTGCCGGAGATATTTCCGTGTAAAGATAATCCGCGTCTATATCCAGGGAGGCTTCTACTATTTGGGTAGCGACCACGATGGCCCCTGTCTTACTATTCCACAGTTCCTCTTCTTTTTTTCTCTTTTTGAGTTTATCGGTTACGCCCTCCTTCTCTCCCACCTCTTTCCTTTTCCTGTCGTCAAATGTGAATCTTGAATGGAGAAGAATTGGAGTAATGGGGCTTTTGTCATCTCCTATCTCTTGTTTAATCTTCTCGTAAACATCCTGTGCCTTCTCCACAGTGTTTAGGACAACCAGGACTCTTTTTCCCTCGGAGGCTTTCTTCACAATTTCTTTTGCAACTCTAACTTCTTTTATATCCTCTTTTCTTATCTCCACCTTGTGCTTTTTGGGAAATTTAAATTTCCCCTTCCCAAAGAGGTCTATTTCTTCGTAATCCAGCCCTTTCAAAGCCTCCTTAACAAACTCCGGAAGGGTGGCGGTCATGAGGAGGAATTTTCCTCCCAGGGCGGTAATATCTTTTATGAGTTTTACCACTATGGCGGCTGCCTTTGGGTCGTAAGCCTGGACTTCGTCAATTATGAGGCGGGAATAGCCCAGAGTGGCATAAATCTTTTCGTATCCAGGATAGCGGAGGGCTGATGGAAAGAACTGGTCTCCGGTGGCGATTATTACAGGAAGGGAAAGGTGGCGGGAAAGTTCAAGGGTGAGGAAAGCCTCTCCTTCCTGGTCTTCGCTCCTTTCTGCGAGAAAGATGTCCGCATCGCTGTGGAGAAGACCTACGATGCGGTTTTCTTCCTTAATCCCTCCCTTTTTTCCTGTTTCGGGTGCTTCCTTATCTTTCTCTTTCGTTTCCTTTTCAAAAATCTTTTGCGCTCTCTCAAATATCTGATTTGTGGCAACCCTCAGGGGAAGCGTAAAAATGAATTTTTCCCCTTCTCCCCAGGCAAAGGCGAATTCAGTTTTTCCGATTCCTGTGGGCGCGATGAGGAGGATGTTTTTTTCATTTAAATCTTGCTCTTTCTCAAAAATCTTCCTTTGCCACCACTTAGAGGGAAGAGATTCAAGAAACTTAACTTCTGGGAACCTTTTTTCTATTAAAATCTTTTCTTTCTTCTCTTTATCATACTTCTTCAGCCACGAAGCGAAGTGGTCTGCCCTCATGAGAAAGCCAGCCAGGAAGACCCAGGTAAAACTTTCCTTCTCATCTTCAACAATACTCTTCAATCTAACAGGCAAAAACTCCAAGGTATAAGGAGGGTAGAAAATTTTAGTCTGGATAAAAGTTCCTCCGTTCGCTATGTATTCGGTAAAATCCTTATGAAATTCTACCAATCCCGCCCAATTTTTATAAAATTCTCCTTTAAACTCGTCTTCCTTCTCTTTTAGTTCCTTCAACAATTTTTCCTCTAAGGCTTCCCCTAAAGTCCTATTTTCCCATGTTTTAAGCAAATTTTTCGCGGTAGCATGGAGAGAAGTTTTAATACCATAAAGTATGCTTTTTGAATCTGTCCGCCAGTGGTGGAAGGCAATGGCGGAATATAAAAGAGGGGCTATGGTTTTCCATTTATCCTTGTCCTCGGTTATGAAATTCAGGGCTCTTTGCTTATTAAGGAAAAATACCGAAAGGAGGTTGTGCTGGACGCGTGGAAGATTATCTTTTTCTAACCCTTTCATATAGCCTTCGTTTGCCAGGTCCCACTGGAATCTGGGCCAAACTTTTCCGAAATCGTGGGCAAAGGCTGCAACGAGGAGCATTTTACGGAACTCTTCCTTGGTCAATCCATTCTCCGTCCCAAATCTTATTTTTTTCTCAACCCCTTTCCACAATTCCTTTGCCCATCTCAGCACATCTAAAGTATGGGCGGAAAGGGTTGTCTCGTCACTCTTAGCCCATACTCCCATTTCCTCCTCCGATTTTCACAAAAATTAAGGGAATTTTCTTCCCATCCACTTCGTCCCAGGGGAACTTATAGGGTTCGGCGGTAGGCTTTAAGGGAAGTCCCCCTTTTTCAAAGAGTTTCGCCCTTACGAAATCAAAGTTTCTGACGCCATTCCTTATCTCGTAAAATGTAGGGACCCTGTGATAGGTGGCATAGATGTTTTCAAAGAAATCATCATAATCCTCAGGAGGATTCCAGATGCAAGAAGATTTCTCCGGTATCCAGGCAAAATAAGGCAGGGCACCAACGGGAGCCTTTTCCCCAATTTCCCTTATCTGAAGTTCCTCAATTATTACCAGGTCCTCTGCCCTTCCAAGGTGGAGAGGATAAAGCCATCCTGAGGGCTTCTGAAAAGCCTCTTTTATCTTCTTGAGAAATTCCTCTTCTTGGTGTCCGAGATAAATCAGCAGTTCCACATTTTCAAGAACATCCACCCTGACAGGGGTCTGACCTCCGGGGTGTTCTGGAACCCCATCCAAGAAGCGGTTGGCGGCTGAGCTGAAGCGCTTGGCCTCTGGACCGAAGCGATTTTCATGAGCGCTTTTAGAAAGATTTCTGAACCACACATATTCCCTGGTAAGGCTTTCGTATCTTCCGTAAATGGCCATGCGAAGTTTTTTGAGATTCTCAAAATCCTCGCCTTTCTGCTCCCTTATACCCAATATGTTGCAGAGCATACCTATAACTGTAGAGAAGGGAGGGATGGGATATGTGTGCCTTCTTGAAAAGGTAAAGGGCACCCTGTAGTGGGTAGAGGGCTGGCGAAGTTTGATGTGAAGAAGTTGAAGATTACTCATTTTGCTATAAGTTTTTAATTTCTTCTTCTATTTTCTCAAGCGTTTCATCCTGAGGGCTTTTTTCAAGTTTAGCTTTTATTTTTTCTTTTATTTCTGTTTGGTTCAGATTTTTTGCTTCTTCAAGCGGGAGTGTAAAGATCTCTTCAAATTTGAGTTTTTTATTTTTATACCGAAGTCTAACCCTTCCTCCCTTCAATAGTTGCACCTCTGCTACCGTTTTTATTGCTACCGTTTTTATCGGCTCTTTCTCTACAACCTCCTCTCCCTCGGGTGCTTCCTCTTCTTCCTCCGTTTCTACTTTCACTGAGGCTTCCTTTTTTTCTTCATCCATCGGTTCTTTTTGTTCTACAAACTCCTCTCCCCTGGGCATTTCCCCATCTTTTTCTTCCTTCGGTTTTACCTCCTCTGAGGGCTCTTTTTTTTCTTCCTTATCCGTCTTATCCGAACATAATTTTCCAAGGAGCTTTGTAATAAATGTTTCCCTGTACCCTTCATATCCATCCCCTATTATGTTCTCATCATTTTCTTCCTTTCCCTCCTTCCCATCTTTCCTTTCCCCTCCAATTCCCCCCGTTATATTCTCATCAAATACACTTTCCACATAAATCTTCTCCACCCAAGGATTCTTGGCCGCTTTTCTGAATACATCTTTGTCGATCTCAAATGTATCTCTTCCTATATTCTTTACCACTACATAATTGTGAAGGACTGGTATGGGAACTTTCACTATGGCGGCGGCGAAGAACAGAGGGGTAATGCCGTAATTCTCCGTGGAGGAATGATAGATAAGCCCTCCCCTGAGGGCTTCAAGGACATCCTGAATCCGGCAAATCCTTTTTTCTTTATTCAATACCAGTTTAATTTTTTTGCTTTCCAAAGAACTGGCATCTTGATCTATCCATTCTAATGGAATTTTTACTTCTATAGTCGTCGTTAAAAACCAGACATCTTTCCCATTATCTTTACCTGTTTTAACAGCAGTGTCTGGTAAGTCTAAGACAACCCCATCGTCTTCCGATTTCCTCCTTATAGGCAAAGAATATTCTTTTTGGCCGACTTTAAGCACCAGCTTCCCTTTCTTTATCTTATCTTCAATTTTCTTCATATAAAAGTGAATCTCGCTGTTTTCCCTCTTAAATTTAACCTTTGTACTTCTTCCTACTTTTCCTTCGTATTCTTTGCCATCCTTTATCTCTTCACATTCTCCCTCGGGAGTGATTTTTACTTGTTCTCCGGGAATTTTTATAATCACCTCCTTTACTTCTTTTTTTTCAATCTCTTCCTTGTTAGCTATTTCATATTTATAAAATTCGTCTATAACCCCAATTCTCTCCAGGTCCAATGTGAAGGAAACCTTGAAAAACCCCAGAAATTCCTCTTTGTTGTAAAGGTCCGGCTCCGCATTATATCCTTGCTCTCTTCCTCTTCTTACCTGGTCATGATTAGAATAAAAAGCCATATCCCCTTCCCAGGGTTCCAGACCTTCCGCCTTTGTAATTCCTAAAGGAGCTTTTCTCGTTATAGAATTCTGCCCGGAAATAGTAACCATATATCCAAAGAGGTCAAGTTCGGCCTTAGTAATGGCATTTCCTTTTCTCAGGTCAAATTGAATAACATCGTTTTGGGCTAATCTAACCTCTGCGGGAGCCCATCTATCTCTATTTTTCTTCCATAGCGTATACCACAAATAATGTCTCATAGCCGGACGAGAGATATAAGGATAGACCTTTCCATCGCCCCTTTTCAGTTTTTTAATCGTGAGGATATTTCCCCCTGCCTTCTCATCTCTGTTCAGGGCAGAGGCTTTGAAAATCATAGTTATAGTTACGGCGTTTTTCATTGTTCACCTCCTTATTTTTTCTCCTCTCCCAGCACTCCGCTGAGAAAGGCGTATATATGTGATTTTTGAAGTTCCTGGTCCTGTTCTCTCAGAATGTTAACCAGGTCCGATGGTATAGGAGTGCGGCTTGCAATAAAGACTCTGGCTATTGCCTGGTAGGCGTCATTTATCCTTCCCAAGCGAGTAAGTTCCAGAATACGGAAGGACAGATTTTTAAAGTTATCTTTTAACTCCCTGGAATTGACCCCAGCATAATAAACTGCCCGGACTTTTTCGTCCTTCGTTTTTTCTTCTCCCATTTTATCCTCCTTCTTTGTTAATTGCTTTATCCTGGCAAAAAGCAGGGGGAGTTTCTGGAACATTTCCCCTGCCCTATTTTTGTTGCCACCGTATTTGTAAACGCAATGATTGTCGGAAATACTATCAGCGAGATGAGCCTTAGCGGCGCAGTATGTGGCAACGAGAAGTTCGGAATACTTCCCCCTCATTACCAGTTCTAAGATAGGCCAGAGGTGGAGGGAAGTTATGAGGCTTGCGGCTACGGGGTCCATGAGGACACTTACCACATCGGGAGGAAGGTCAAAGTGGTCTATGATGTTACCTTTTTTCCTTATAACCTCTATATTAGCCATGGTCCAGGCGCCCAAGGTCTGATTTATCCTCATTGCCCACTGCATAAGGGAAAGGCCGAAAAGTTTTCTCGTATCCTTAGCCTCCCCCTTTTCATACATCTCCCTTACAAACTTATTCAAATACCACATAAGGCGAAAATCCGGAGCATTGATGAAGATTTCGTCCCCGTCTGAGGTTCTGGTGAAGGCTAAAGGATAGTGAAGGATCATGTAGGTGCAGGTAAGACAAATGGGCATGGAAGCATTAAGATTCCAGAAAGAATTAGGAAATTCTCCCGAAGAAGAACCCAACCCCTTTATGTGTTGAGATGAAAAGGTGTAAAATTTATCAAAATTTTCCCTCTTTTTAAAATTTCTACCACAAATTGAACATGTATGTATTTCTCCGCCTACTTGTTTTTCTCTATAGATTGCAAAATATAACAAATCATTTATCTTTTTTATTTCGTCTTCCTTCTTATCAGAGGACATCTTTCTTTTCCCAAACAAGCTTGGATTAAAAAGATTTCGGAAAAACTTATTGAATACAGAACCCCAATATTTTTTTACAGGATTTTCTTCTCCTTCCTCATCTTTATTTTTTCCCCCGATAGCAGAAAAATACCACTCCCAAATTTGGTAGATCTCTGCCTTTAAGCCATCTTCAATGACGATTGTTTTCTTTTTAAATGCTTCCTCCGGGAGAGAAAAGCAATTATTTTCAAAAAATTTTTTGAGTTTATCTTCAAAATTCTTCTTCTCATCCTCAAATCCCTCCTCCAGCACCCTCAAAAACCCAATCACCCCAGCGTTGTAGAGCCAGTTGGACGGATAAAGTTCTAATTCTCTTTCTTCTCCAGGCATACTTCCTCCTTTAACTGGGCCAATACATCCAGCATGCCGAAGCCCTGCCCCGTTCTCACCCCCATGCCGTATTGGTAGACAAATTGAAGAAGTTCCACGGGACCACAGAGGAGGAAAACACCTTTGAATCCGCGAAGGGCATGGACGCCGTAGTGCTTAATCCTGGTGGTCTTTATGGGCTTTTGCACAAAGGTTTTATCCAATTTTCCCCAGCGGGAAAGTATCTCCATTGCCAGGGGATTTTTTACTTCTTTAAACCTTAAATCTCCTTTAAGTTCCTTCCCTTTAGTCCGCCTGTAATCTTCAAAAAGCCTCTGGCGCAAAATCTCCTCCCACCCATCATCCCCTGGCACTACATAATAGCCTTCTTCTCCTTCCTCTTTCTTCAACGGCTCCTTTGGGGCCGTAATTATAACCGGCTGCTTGGTCTTAAAAAGCACTGCTCTGCTCTTTATAACTTCCTCCCTCGCTAAGGTAATTTCTCCCACCTTCAGGTGCAAGGGTTGAGCCTTGGTTATGCTGCTCAGGTTCAAGGAATAACCGTTGGAGCGGAGTCTTAAAACCCCGTTGTAAAAATGGGAGGCTATCAAGGGGTCGCCGGTGGAAAAGAGGAATTCGTAAGGAAGGGAGGTCAGGAGGTAGTCGCTTCCTTCAATGGTGCGGAAGGCTTTTCCCAGGTAAACGGAAAAGGTGAAGGGCTTTCTCGGAGGAAGGAGTCTTTTGCCGTCGGCTCCTCCAGGAATTCGGCTATTGTAGAGGCGCTCATAAACTTCCCTACCAGCGGCAGCGAATACATCCTTGAGGAAGGAAATAAACCTCCGCCTGTAGTCCCGGTCTAACAAAACCTCCCCTTTCCCCTCCTCATCTAAAATCACCTTCAATCTCATTCTCCCCCCTTTTTATTATAGCACAAATATCTACAGTTTTCTCTTTTTTTCTGATTTTTTAACAATTTCATCCTCCGAAGAGTTCTTTTTCTATTTGTTTTATGCGGGTGCGGTATTCTTCTTCGGCCTCCTGGATTTTGCGAAGGCGCTCCTGCTCGGCGTTTTTTATCTTATCCGCCAGGGCTTTTGCTTTTTTGGGGGGATATTTGGGGACGGGGAGGTCCTCCAGGTCTCTGGGCGAAAGGCTCAGAAACCTCAGGCTGCGGCGGCTTACTTCCAGGAGGCTCTTTCCCATTTCGGAGGAGAAGAAGAACCGCAGAAGGGCGGACGGGTATTTTTTAGGGGTGATGACTATGACGGAGTCGGTGGGGAGGATTTTTTCCTCGGTGGGCGGGATCTCTGCCACTTTGAGGACGGTCCCCCTGGCGGATATAACTATGTCCCCGGGCTTCAGGGGGCGGTATTCCTTCATGGATTCTTCGTCTATTTTTATTTTGGCCAGTTCCTCCGGGTTTATGATGCCTTCCTTTATGTCCCCCACGCTGAGGAGGCGGTGGGTGTAGGCTTCCCCTTCTTTGACTTCCTCGGTTCTTCTCAGGAAGTATCCCCTCCTTATCTTTGCCACTTCCCCCAGGGGAACTTTGGAGGTTTTTTGAAAGAATTTGAGAATTTTCTCCCTGTCCCCGGATAAGAGGAATTCAGGGCTCCAGGTGGTTATGGTTTCCAGTTCCCTCCGGGATACGATGTCCGTTTTTCTTCTGTCTATCACCTGGGCCTGATAGTCTTCGGCCTTTTCTTTGGTGAAGACCAGGGCCACGATGTCCCGCAGGTTGGGCTCTGAACCGAAGAAAATCAGTTTTTCTACACGGTAGGAGGCCAGGGTCTTCTTGTCCTCCAGGTAGGCGGCGGAGGTGAAGAAGTTTCTGGGCAAAACCACGAAGAAGTGAACTCCCTGGGGAGCCTCCTCTATGGTCCTGAGAAATCTCTTTACGGGCAGTTCCATCCTGAGGCGTATTCTTCGGGAAATGGGGGCCATTAAAACAAGGTCCCCGGGGGAGAAGTTTTCCGTAGGGTTCACCCGCTCTTCGCTCACCGAAGCCCAGGGATGGTCCTTGGTCAGGTATTTGAGGAAGAGCACCACTCCCTTTTCTGCCCTTATCCCCGGATAGAGGCGAATCTCTTTGCCCTTGAGTTTCCTGAGCCAGAAGAGGAGGCATGGGATGAAGAGTTCGGCGTTGAGGATGTGAATTTTCTCGGCCTTCTCCACTTCTTCCAGGGCCTTGTGGCATACCTCCTGGGGAAGGTAATAGGACCTGAAAACCTCTTCCTTGAAAAGGCGTTCCAGGAAGGAGGGGGTATCCTTAGCCACCGTGTATATGGAGAACAACTCCTGAAAGAGTTCGGCATCGCCGGGGAGACGCCTCATGAGGTATTCCTGGTTTTCTTTCTCAGCCTCCTTCATGTAGGAGTAGAGAATGTCCCTGACGGAGGGGTCTTCCACCTTTTCCAGGAGTTCGGGCTCGTTGGCCTCTATTAGTTTGCGGGTGGCGTCCATTCTTATGACTTCGCAGAAGATGTGCTCGTCCCTCTCCACGAATTCTTTAATTTTCTGGGTGAAATCCATAACCATCATTTCCTCCTCTTCAATAAAAACCGTCTTTCCATCCATTATACCAAAATACCAACCCATTTGTAACCTCCTTTATTTTTTAAAAAATTTGTTTTACTCGCCGGCGCCCCTGAGGATAATTTCCCTTTCCAGTCGTTTTCTCTGGGAGCGGTATTTCTCTTCGGCCTCCTGGATTTTGCGGAGGCGCTCTTCTTCGGCCTTCTGCAGGTTTTCGGCTAAGGCCTTTACCGTCCCGGGGGAAAGTTTCGGCACGGAAAGTTTCATCAGGCGCTTCTCGAGCGGTGTTGAGGAAGGAAAGTGAATGTGAAGCGATATCATAAGAGCGCGGCCTATCTCCGAGGAAAGGAAAAGACGAAGAAGGGAGGAGGGGTATTTTCTGGGTCTGATTACCATTACATATTTACCAGGCAGGATTTTTTCCCTGGTGGGGGGAATTTCCTTGACCGGCAAATAATAACTGGAGGTATTTACGACTAAATCCCCGGGCTTTAGGGAAGGGCATTTACTCGCTATTTTTTCGTTAAGTTGTACTTTGGGAAGTTTCTCAATGTCTACCCATTTAGATTTACCCGTTATTTCTTCCTTTACTAAAAGCCTGTGGGTGTAGTCTTCAGCCTCGTCCTCCAGTTCTTTTAACTCAGGCAAGAAGCACCCCTCCATTATGCTTGCCACTTCCCCCAGGGGAATTTTAGGGGTCTTCTGGAAGAACTCCAGAATTTCTTCCCTCTCATCCGCCAAAAGGAGTTCGGGATTCCAGAGGGTTATGATTTCAAGTTCGCTTCGGGAGACCTCCTTCCTCTGTCGGGAAAGTATGACCTCTGCCCGGTAGTCCCCGGCCTTTTCTTTGGTTAAAACCAGGGCGCCCAGGTTGCTCAAACTGAGGTCTTTTCCGAAGAAGATGAGTTTTTCTATGCGGTAGGTGGTAAGTCTCCTTTTCAAGTCAGCGAGTTTAGCGGAGGTGAAGAAGTTTCTGGGAAACACGATAAAGAACCGCACGCCATCCGGGGATTTTAGAACGGGAAGGAAATCCTTCCTCCGGGGAAGTTCCCACCCCGGGTATGCCTTCGTGAAAATGGAGGTCATAATGACGAGGTCTCCCGGGGAGAATTCCTCCTCATCGGGAATCGTCACCTTTGGGTTGCCCTTGCTGAGATAGCGGAAAAAAGCGTATACGCCTTTCTCCATCAGGGGGCCCGGGTAAAGCCGTATCCTTTTCTCCTTGAGTTTTCGCAGTTGTTCGGGGAAGCAGGAAAGAAAAACCTCTGGGTAGAAAACATGGAGTGTCTCATGCTCCTCCGCTATTTCAAAGGCCTTCTGGCAAACCTCCCTGGGGAGATAGTAGGACTTAAAAAAGAGAATCTCAAACAACGCATTGAGGAAGGCTACGGTATCTTCCGCATCCATGTAAACGGAAAACATTTTTTGAAAGAAGTCTGCATCCCCGGGAAGGGGTCTTATAAGATAGGTTTCGTTTTCCTTTTCCGCCTTTTTCATGTAGGCGTAAAGGGCTTCTTTCGCTGAGGGGTCGTTCACCTTCTTTAAAAGTTCTGGCTCCTCCCTTTCTATAAGTTTTCGGGTGGCGTCCATTCTTATAACTTCGCAGAAGATGTGCTCGTCCCTCTCCACGAAGGGAGAAAGCATCCTCCAAAAGGCGTAAAGTTTTTCCAAAAACTCGTTCCTCATTACTTCCTCCTTTTAAGATTTTTATTCAGGCGGCTCAATTTTTATCAAATTCATTTGAACCCCTGATTATTTGTTTTTTTATTTCCTTTATGCGGGTGCGGTATTCTTCTTCGGCCTCCTGGATTTTGCGGAGGCGCTCCTGCTCGGCGGCGCGGAATTTTTCCGAGAGAGTTTTTCCCACCTCAGGGGAAAGTTTCGGCACGGGAAGTTCCCTCAGGCGCTTCGGGGTTAAACTCAGAAAAAGGGAGGAGATGTGTATGGCTTCCATAAGAGCGTGGCCTATCTCCGAGGTAAGGAAAAGACGAAGAAGAGAGGAGGGGTATTTTCTGGGTCTGAGCACTATTACATACTCGGAAGGTAGAATCTTTTCCCTGGTGGGGGGAATCTCTCTGACCGAAAAATTAAACCAGCCGAAGGTGTCTATTACCAAATCCCCGGGCTTCAGGGGACGGTATTTCCTCGCCATCTTTTCGTCAAGTTTTACTTTGGTGAGTTTTTCAGGGTTCACCCATCCAGTTTTTTTACTTATGGAGCCCCTCAAGACTCTGTGGGTGTAATCTTCAGCGTCGTCGCTCAGTTCCCTTAAATGTAAGGAGTATCCCTTCCTTACGCTTGCCACCTTCCCCAGGGGAATTTTAGGAGTCTTCTGGAAAAACCCCAGGACCTTTTCCATGTCATCCGCCAAAAGGATTTCGGGATTCCAGAGGGTTATTACCTCAAGTTCCCTGCGGGATACCAAGCGGCAATCTTTTTCTTGCATGACCTCCACTTTGTAATCTTCACCCTCTTTATTCGTGAGAACCAGGAACGCAAGGTCCAGGGGATAGCGCCCCCCTTCAAAGAAATACATCTTTTCCAAACGGTAAGGAATCCAGGCTTGCCTAACTTTTGTGGTTTCAGCCTTTACCAAAATCTCCCTGAACATCACTATTACAAAACGGACATTTGACGGGGCTTTTTCAATTCGGTTAAAAACATCTATGATGGAAAAGATTACTCGGGATTTCCGCCAGAAAAAAGGCGCCATAATCACGAGGTCTCCGGGGGAAAATTTCTCGTTTTCCGCGACCTCCACCCCGGGGTACATTTTGGCCAGATAGCGCAGAAAAACCTTTATGCCTTTCGTGGCTTGAGGCCCGGGATGAAGCCAGATTTTTCTATCCTTAAGTTTTCCCAGAATTTCGGGCAGATAGGAGAGGAAAAGTTCTGCCTCAAAGACATGGATCCTTTCTGCCCCCTCAGAGAATTCAAAGGCTTTCCGGCAAACCCTTTCCTCCAGGAATTCGGTGTTCAGGAAAGGATGATTGAATAGGGTTTTGAGGAAGGAAACGGTATCCCCAATCTGCATGTATATAGAAAACATTTTCTGGAAGAGGTTTGGATCTTTGGGAAATCTTCTAAGGATAAACTCCCGATTTTCCTTTTCCGCCTTTTTCATGTAGGCGTAAAGGGCTTCCTTCGCTGAGGGTTCGTTCACCTTCTTTAAAAGTTCTGGATCCTCCCTTTTTATTAGTTTCCAGGTGGCATCTACCCTTATTATTTCACCTAAAATTTCCTCGTCCTTCCTCGTAAGCGAGGGGACTTCATCCAGAAATTTTCTAACTGTGTGCCAGAAAGAATCAATCATTTGATCCTCCTTGGTCCTTCCGTTTTTTCTCAACACCCATTTCCCCTGCCTCCGCCCGGCGGATGGTAGGCCCGTAAACATCCCCAAGTTCCATGGTCACCTTCAAATCCTTCATTTCCTATCCTCCATCATCTGTTACTAAGTATATTATACATAACTTGTCAAGCGTAAAAGAAGATTAATATTATTATGATAGTATCAAAATACTTTTTAGTAAGTATCCAATATATAATCACGGATGAGAGGTTGGGCTGAAAGGATGCGGCTTCTGGAGAGCAGGAAAAGCCGTCATCACGGAAGGGGAGGTTCTGCGTTGGTGGGCCGGGCTTTCTTAAAAGTTTTCCTTAAGCCAGAGGAAAATCTCGTCCCGGACTTCCCGGAATTTTTGAAGGATCTCCTCCGGGGTTCCCCGGGCCCTGGAGGGGTCTTCAAAGCCCCGGTGAAGGACCCTCTTCCCCGGAAAGAAAGGGCAGGTCTCCCGGGCGTGGTCGCAGACGGTCACCACTATGTCAAAGGTTTTACCCCGGAATTCCTCTACGCTCTTTGACCGATGCCGGGAAATGTCAATGCCTATCTCTTTCATGACCGCCACGGCGTAAGGGTTAACTTCACCGGGCAGGGTTCCTGCGCTGGCCACCTCGTATTTGTCCCCGTATAGGTGGCGGAGAAGGCCCTCGGCCATCTGGGAACGGGCCGAGTTGTGGGTGCAGACGAAGAGGACGGATTTCTTCGCCATTCCCCCTCAGTTTTCCTCTATGATTACGGAATAGGTAAGTTCGGCGGTTTTGCGGAGCATTTCGGATACGGAGCAGTACCTTTCCTGGGAAAGGCGGACCGCCTTTTCTATTTTTTCCCGGGAGAGGTCTTTCCCCCGAAACCTGTATTCCAGGTGAACCCGGGTGTAAACCCTGGGGTGCTCCTCTGCCCTCTCGGCGGAGACCTCTATGGAGATTTGATCCACTTCCTGCTTCATTTTTTTCAAGATGGCAACCACATCCATGCCGGTGCATCCACCCAGGGCCACCAGGACCAGTTCCATGGGCCTGGGTCCGGCATCCTCCCCACCGTGCGCCGGGGAAGAGTCCATTACCACTCTGTGACCCGAGGGAGGTATTGCTTCAAACTTCATCCCTCCCTTCCACTCAAAACTCACCTTCATGGGGGATTTCTTCTTCATATCTCCTCCTTGATAACATCTTCTAAACTGATGCTGGCCAGAAATTCCTCTATGCATTTCCTGAGTTTCAGCCAGAGTTTTCGGGTTTTACAGGTTTGGGAAAAGGGGCAGACGGACGGATCCCTTAAACAGGGGACCAGGTTCAGGTTTTCCTGGATTTTTGCCAGATCAAGCATGGTGATGGACGAGGGCGATTGGACCAGACGGTAGCCTCCCCTGGCTCCCCGTAGGCTTTCTATTAGTCCGTGCTTTTCCAGGTCCAGGGCTATGGGCCGCAGGTAGAGAGGTGAGACTCCCAGTTCCCTTCCCAGTTCCGTGGTACTGGCCACCCGACCCCGCTCTGCCAGGGCCACCAGCAGCCTTGAAGAGTATCTAAGCCTGGTGGAAATCTTCATGCTTTAATTATGATTGGCCAGATAACCATTGTCAAGGTTCTGTTTTCCGATTGACTAAAGGGGATGTTCAATCCTGGTGGTGACAGTCCTTATCCCCTTCGCCGCATCCCTCTCCGGGGGACTCAAGGGGCTCTACTTTCCCGCTCAGGATTGCCGGGAGGATATCCCTCACCCTTCCCTCCAGCCCCACATACGGCTTTATTCCCAATTGGAGAAACCACTCCTGGGCTTTAGGGCCCATTCCTCCGGATACTACGATCGCGGCCCCCTGCTCCGCTATGAAACGGGGAATCTCTCCTGGACCGTGGCCTTCGGCCGCCGGATTGGGGACCACCAGGTAATCCTTCACTTTGCCGTCCTCCTCCACATCCACAAAGGTATAGTAAGGGCAACGCCCAAAGTGCCGGGCTACCTCACCATCCAGGCCCGCGGGGGTTTCGGTGGCAAAGGCAATTCTTATCATGATTTTATTTTACCACGACCTTGAATCCGCACTGGTTTTGAGGTAAATTTTCCATGGAGGTTAATATGAGACTAAAAGGAATCCTGGCTTTATTCTTAACCTTGTTTATCTCGGTTCCACTGTTTTCGGACTTCGTGGTTATCGGAGATGTCAGGTTGATCCTGGAAGACCCCTACAGGAGGCAACCCAACCCCGATTTCCTGCGCAACATCAAGGCCATTAACCTGCTGAAGCCCGAGGCGGTGTTCATCGTGGGGGACCTCATCCACGGTTACGACCCCAGGCTGGAGGTCCTGGAGGAAGAATGGAAGCACTTTCTCCAGGCGGTTTCCCTGTTCAAAATGCCTTATTATCTGGTGGCGGGCAACCACGAAATTTTCGGAAGTCCCCTGGGAAAGCAACTTTACGAAAAATACGCAGGACCCACCTACTGGTCCAGGCTGGTCAACGGAAAACTGTTTATTGCCCTGAGCACCGAGGAATTCGGATACGAGGAAACCCTTTCCCCACCGGAGATTGAATTCCTGGAAAAAACCCTGAAAAGGTTCAGAAAGATCAAGAAAAAATACATCCTGATGCACAGGCCCCTATGGTGGCCCTACGAAGACCACGCCCTTTGGATGGGCAAAATCCACCCCCTTCTGCTGAAATACGGAGTAAAGGCCGTCTTCGCCGGCCATTATCACGAATACGAATACCGGGAAATGGACGGTATAAAGTACATCGTCACCGGGGGAGGAGGCGCCGAATCCAACCGGGAGGAGTTCAACGGTTCCTTCCCCCATTTTCTTTACATAAGGGAGGGGAAAGACTCCGACCAATACCTGGTGATAGGTTCCCGGGGAGTTTATCCCGCCGACTTCGTCACCCCGGAGAAAAAGGAGAGACTGGAAAGGTCCCTCCAGGAGGCCTCCCCCGTTGTGGAGCCCGGAAAGGACAGGCAGGGCTGCGTGCTGGTTAAAAACACCTTTGGAAAGGCCCTGAACTTCACCTTCAAATCCGCCGTGGAGGGAAATTACTTCACCGCTTCCCCCGAGAGGGTGAGGTTCGTTCTTCTGCCCGGGGAAAGTTTGAGAATACCCCTTCTTTTAAGGTTCAGGGCCAGGGAATTGAGGGAAGTGTTCCCCTTCCCCAGATGGGAAATTACCGCCAGGGACGAAGAGGGCTGGGTCTTTCTCCGGAGGCAGGTGGAATACAAAATGGGAGGTCTGGAGTTCGTGGATCAGTTGAGGCTGGGCAAACCGGTGAAGTACCACGGAAGAATCCCAGAGATATACCAAAGGGAACTCACCGAAGAGTTTTTAAAGGGGGTTTCCGAAGAACTGGATAGAGAGGGAAAGGTGGTCCGTTCAGGGTTCAACCACCTGTTTGACCTGGAAAAGGAGGTCTTCCCCAACATGAAGGTTTACGCCTTTGCCAGGGCGGTTCTTGAGGAAAAAGGTCCTGTGGAGAAAACCCTGGCGCTGGAGACCACCGAAAGGGTGCGGGTGTTTCTGAACGGGAAAGAGGTTTACAGGGTAAAGAGAAGGGGCAGGGTTCACTTCGTTACCCTGCCCCTTAAAGAAGGGAAAAACGAACTTATTTTCCTTCTTACGAATCCTGGAGGGGGTTGGACCCTCAGGCTCGCCCTGGAATAAGTCCCATTTTCCCGTCTCAGAATTTAACGAAGAAGCCCAAACTCAGGTTGATCCCTGAGAAGTTGAACTCCGCCGGGCGAATGTTTCGCAAGGTGCGAGAAGGTGCAGGAGGCGTCTGGAAGGGCGTCAGCATGGGAAGCCACCTTCCATTACTCAATATTTCGTAGTAATAAACCTTCCCAGTGGTGTAAGTGCCACCTCCGCCACCGGAGGAATACTTCCCTTCAATGTCCGTAAACTTTATGTAGTCGTACTTTCCGGCGACGAATATTCCCATGTTCTCCTGAATGGGGAAGTTAACCCTCAGTCCACCGAAAAACCCGGGAGTTGATTTTTTCATGTCCGTAAGCGACACGGAAAACGGCCTGCTGAAATTGGTAGTGTAAAGGTAATCGGCGGAGAACTTTCCAATGTAATATCCTGCCCCGGCGAAGACCTCAAAGTTCACCGTCTCCGAAGGCATGTAGAAGTGAAGGGCCAGGAAGGGGGCTGTGATGCTGGACTTCAGGGCTTGATTAACTTCCATGTAAGTGCCAGCAACTTCAAGCCTCCTCTTCTCATCCTTTGAACCGGAAAGGAGGGTAAAACCCACCCCGATGGCAAAATTGTCCTTCAAGAAGTATTTGAGTTCCGCATCGCCACCCAGCATGTGCTTGAGGTTGGTTAAGGGCTCGTCCATCTGGGGCGTGTAACCGTAAGATACCCAGATCTGCTCGTAGTATTCAAAGATGGTGTTAAAGGTCCTCCCCCAGGCCCAGAAGTCCTCTGGATTCACCAGGGCGTAGGTGAAATTGAAACTGAAGTCAAACTTCGCTTCTCTGGCCTGGGTCAGCACATCAGACCCCCCGGCGGTGGAGGGAAGTTTGGGCCGGGAAGTGGTCTGGGGAGCGGGAGGGGTCTCAGGTTTCTGCGGTTTAGGAGGAGTTTGAGGAGTTTCAGGAGTTACCTCCTTTATCACCTTTTCCACTTCAATCCTCACCAGTTTGCCCCAGACATACCCCACAACACCTGAGGGTGTCTTGACCTTAAACCATGTGCCCAGGTCGTCAAGAACCTCCATCTTTTCTCCGGCCCTCACCACCGTGAGAATGCTGCTCTGGGTGGTGGGGTTGGACCGGATGTTGGCGTCGGATACTGCTATGGCGTATTTCCTGACCTGGACATTGCTCTGCGCCCATCCAGGCGTCAGAAGAAACACGAGCCCCAACAGCACCGCAAGGAAAAGAAAACTTCGCTTTTCGGTTGACATAGAAACCTCCTTGTTTTTGTTCGGGAAAAAGAAAAAGAAGCCGCGGGCGCAATCTTTATCTCAATCCCGGACCATGATATACTAATTCGTGAAAAAAGGCAAAATAAATGCGTCCCTTAAACTCAAGGAATTTTACAATCGTGCTGTGAAGGAATTGAATGGCCTTTCTAAAAGGGCCCTGGCCCCTTTCCTCTTGCTTTTCGTCCGTCCCCTGAGGGCCTGCCCTGCACTTCCCCAGGAGTTTGAGGCGCAGTTGGTTCCCGTCCTCCTGGCACTTATTTTCATTATAGCCGCAGGGATTTTTTCCGCCCTCAGCCAGGCAAACCACCGCCGCCTCCGCACCGTGAGCCTTTCCTTCGGCCTGGCCTGGTCTCTTTCCCTGGCCTGGCTTTTCAGGAAGGTTCCCTTTGCCCTGGGGGGAGGAAACTGGGACTCCTGGTACAGCCACGCCATGGCGACCACCTTCAAATACTTCTGGAAAAACATGGACTTCAACTACGCCGGCCTATCCTGCTTTTATCCCTTCTACTACCACTACTTTGCGGGAAAACTGGCCTGGCTCCTTTCTGCGGCTCCCCACGCCGTTCTCAAATACCTCCCCGTAATAATCGCCGCCTTCCTTCCCCTTTTCCTTTACTCCGCCTGGAGGGCCGTGGTCAGGCCCCACACCGCCCTCTTGATAACGGCCCTGGCCCTGTTCTACTCCTTCCGCCTCTATCTTTACAAGCCCTACGAGTTTCTGAGTTTAGCCTTCCTTCTTCCCTGGTGGTTTTTCTATTTTGAAGGGGACGGCTCCCCTCGGTCCTGGAAGAGGATCCTGGCCGGGGGCCTGGCGGGGGGAATTCTCCTGGGAACCTATTACCTCTGGTTCTTTCCGGTCTTTCTTCTTCTGGCCCTGGAGTTTTCCTACGCCGCCCTGGGGAGAAGAAACTTCAGGGAGTGGTGGGCAAATTTCAGGGGAAAACTCGGGGTACTCTTTTTCACCGCCGTTTTTTCCGCCTTTTTCTGGCTCCCATACCTTCTGGACCTCCTGACCAGGGGAGGGGAATCCCTCCAGAACCGGTGGTTTACCGCGGCGGACCTTACCCCATACTTCCCTCTGTATTCCTCCTTTTCCCTGAGGGAAGTCCTCGCCTTTGCCGGACTGGTCTTCGTAATTTACGCCTTCAGGAAAAACCCGCTGGCCAGGGCCTCAGGGAAACTTCTCCTCGGCCTTTACGCCCTGATTTTGCTCTCCGACCTCCTGGCCCTGGCGGGAAGCCCCATGCCCAACTTCAGGTTCAATCAAATGCTGGAGATGGTTTACCTGGTGGCCTTCGCCTTTGCCTGGGAGGAGGTGGGGACGCTGAAAACCTCCTTCAGGGAAAGGACGGTTTTGATTTTTTCCCTGGTGCTCTTTTCCCTCCTTCTTTTAAGACTCCCGGGGATCAAGGATTCAAGGCTTTTTAAACTGGCGTCCTCACCCGTATTGAACCTGGAAAAAAGGAAGGACTTGAAGGCCCTTTACGGGAAATCCGTGTTAAACCTTCCACCCAGGGCCCTGGTTTTTATTCCGGCGAAGAAGTTCGTAGCCCAGAACCCCTTTTATTCTCATCCATCGGCCCACCTGGGGGAAAGGCTGGCCTTCCTTTATCTCCTCCAGTTCTCCCGAAATCCATCCTTTTTCTTCTTCGCCCTGAGGAAGAACAGGTTTTCTCCCGTGGAATACATCTACACGAAAAACGGACGCCTCCGCATCACGGCCTTTTACGAAAACTATCCCCACAGAAAAGTCCTCTTGAAGTATCTCTTCCAATACGACTTCCTTTCCCGAAGGGTTCTGAAACCGCGGTTCAGAAATGTAATCCGCAGGGGGGACTTCGTTGCCTGGGTCCCTGACCTCCCCCCCGACTTTTCCTCCCTCACTCCCGTGGAAAAATTCGTGGCGGCGAAGTTCTTGTCCCGGAAAATTCCCCTCCCCCGGCCCGTATTTTCCAACCCATGGGTAAAGGTATATCGTCTGAAGGAATACCTCCTTTTCTACCGGGAAGACTGCCCCCGAGAGAGGTGGAGAGGGCTGGAGTTCCTGGTAAAGACCGGGGGTTTCCGGCGGAGGGTTTCCCTGAAGGAGGGGCTGTTAACCACCACCTGCGCCCTGGTGGTCCCCTGCCCGGAGGCCGGAGAACTTGAGGTTCTCCCAATGAACCCCTGAGTTTGAAAGGAAGGGGTCCATGGCTTTAAAATTTTCCTGGAGGTGAAAAAATGACGAAAAGAATTCTCCGGGTTCTGACGGTGCTGGCCCTCGCAATTCTGCCTTCCCGGGCCTTCACCCTGAAGGATGTTTTAAGTTCACCCTTCCCCTATTCTCTGACGGCCTCCCCCAAGGAAGACCTTATAGCCTGGGTTTTCAACCAACGGGGAATAAGGAACATATGGATAGCCCGGGCTCCCGACTTTCACCCCAGAAAACTCACCAATTACGCCGAAGACGACGGCCAGGAGATAAGTCAACTGGTCTTTTCCCCCGACGGCGAAACGATCCTTTTCGTCAGGGGAGAAGGACCCAACCGGGAGGGAGAACATCCCAACCCCACCAGCGATCCCCGGGGAGCAAAAAGGGAAGTGTGGGCCGTGAGTTTGAAGGACGGGCGGGCGTGGAAAATCGGCGAAGGAACGGAACCCGCCGTCTCTCCCAGGGGAGATGTGGTGGTATTCCGCAGGGGAAAAACCGTCCTCTACTCCCCCCTTAAGGGCTCCGAAAAACCCAGGGTTTTGTTTAAAGCCCGGGGAAGAAACCAGGGTTTCGTCTGGTCTCCCTGCGGGGAAAAACTGGCCTTCGTAAGCCGCAGGGGCGATCACAGTTTCGTAGGAATCTACGACTTCAAGAAGGGAAAAATCCTGTGGGTCCTTCCCGATGTGAACCGGGACAGTCATCCCGTATGGTCCCCGGACGGGAAAAAACTGGCCTTCATAAGAATCCCCGGGGCCACCATGGAGTTTGACCCCATCTGGAGAAGGTGGGATGTGCCCTTTTCCGTATGGGTGTTTGATGTAACCACCGGTAAAGGCAGGAAGGTTTTTGAGTCCCAGCGGGGAAGCGGATTCGCCCTTTACTATCCGCGGACTCCCCTTCTCTGGCCCCGGCCCTACCGGCTGGTTTTCTACTCGGAGCAGGACGGGTGGATGCACCTTTACTCCCTGAACCTCAAAACTGGAAGGGCCCGGTGTCTGACCCCTGGAAACTACGAGGTGGAAAACCTTGACCTCTCCCCCGGTGGAAAATACTTGGTCTTCAATTCCAATAAGGAGGACATAGACCGGAGACACCTCTGGACCGTTTCCGTGGCGGGGGGCCCCCTGAGGAGGATTACCCGGGGAAAAACCATAGAATGGTCCCCCCGTTTTCTGCCCTCCGGGAACTACATAGCCTTCCTGTGGTCCTCCGGAAAGCATCCCGCCTCCGTGGCGGTGCTGGACCTCAAAACCGGAAAAAGACGGTCCATAACGGATGACCTCATACCCGCCAGTTTTCCAGAAAACCTCCTGGTGGAAGCAGAGCCGGTGGTTTTCCGGGCCGGGGACGGCCTGGAGATTCACGGGCAACTCTTTCTTCCCCGGGGCTTGAAGGAGGGAGAGAAAAGGCCGGCTTTGATATTCATGCACGGAGGCCCCATAAGGCAAATGCTTCTGGGCTGGCATTATTTTTACTACTACCACAACTCCTACGCCTTCAATCAATACATGGTTAACCGGGGCTTCGTGGTCCTTTCGGTGAACTACCGTTCAGGCATAGGCTACGGGGCAAGTTTCAGGACCGCTCCTCATCAGGGACCGGAGGGGGCCTCGGAGTATCAGGACATCCTGGCCGCCGCCAGGTTCCTCCAGCGTCTTTCCCAGGTGGATCCCCTGAGAATAGGGCTGTGGGGAGGTTCTTACGGCGGATACCTCACCGCCCTGGGCCTGGCCAGGGATTCGGACCTCTTCGCCGCCGGGGTGGACCTCCACGGGGTTCACGACTGGTCCTGGAGGGGGATGAGGAGGGGAGTTGAAGACTGGGGAATCTCCAGGGAAAGGCTCCGCCTGGCCAGGCTCTCCTCTCCGGTGGCCGACCTCCAATTCTGGACTTCCCCGGTTCTGTTCATCCACGGCGACGACGACAGGAATGTGGACTTCATACAGACGGTGGACCTGGTCCAGAGGCTTCGGCGCCTGGGGAGAGCCCATGTGGAAACCCTGGTCTTCCCGGACGAGGTCCACGACTTCCTCCTTTACCGCAACTGGCTGAGGGCCTACGAGGCGGCGGCGGACTTCTTCCTAAGATTCCTCAGCGTCCCGGAGGCCCAATCCAGGAAAAAATAAGGAAGGAGAGAACCACCAGGACAAGGTAACTCAGGGCAAAGACCAGCATCAGGGGTGGATTTATCCTTTCCCCCTCCAGGTCTTCTGGGGGAAGTTTTCCTCCGAAGATTATGTACAGAACCGCCGAGGCGGCCACGGGAAGCGGAATTTTCATCAGGATCATCAGGGGGAGGAATAGGAGAAGGCTTACAACCTTCCCCGCCCGGCGGAAACCTTCGGTGAGGCTGAAACCCCAGGCGTAAAGCATGTGGCCCCCGTCCAGGGGATAGGCGGGAAAGAGGTTGAGGAGGTTTACAACCGCCAGGGCCCCCAGGAGGTTCTTAAGGCCCTCGCCGGACTTTACCCTGGCCAGGGTGGCAAAGGCGAAAAGAAAGGCCAGGCTGAAGATAGGTCCCCCCAGGGCGACGAAAAAATCCTTCCACCTCTCCGGGGGATTTTTCACCAGTTCTATGCGAAAAAATCCCCTGGCCTTGCTAACGGTGGGCCCCACCCTGACCCCCACCAGTGCGGCGAAGACCATGTGCCCAAGACCGTGGACCATGCCGAAGGAGAGGAGGACCCACGGCCAGGCCAGGGAAATAACCCCCATGAGTGTGAAAAGACCGGCTCCCAGGGACCAAAGAAGGAGGAACACCGCCTGCCCTAACCTCCCCTGGTTAGAATTTCGCCCGACGACTCAAAATTCAACATTTTTGTAGGGTTCAATTCCCATGTTGTAGAAGATGAAGGAGAGAACATCGGTGTAGTAATTTATCAGACGGGTGGTTCCTGAGGCTCCTCCGTGTCCGGCCTTGGTTTCAATCCTGATGAGAACGGGATTGGGTCCCTTGTACTTCTCCTGGAGGGTGGCTATGTACTTGAAGGAATGGGCCGGAAACACCCTGTCGTCGTGGTCTGCGGTGGTTACCAGAACCGCCGGGTAGGGAAGTCCCTCCTTTATGTTGTGGAGGGGTGAGTATTTTATGAGGTATTTGAACTGCTCGGGGTTGTCGCTGGAACCGTATTCGCTCACCCAGGCCCATCCTATGGTGAACTTCTGGAATCTGAGCATGTCCATTACCCCCACCGCCGCCACCGCCACGCGGAAAAGTTCGGGTCTCTGGTTTATAACCGCCCCTATCAGAAGTCCGCCGTTGGAGCCTCCGAAGATGGCCAGGTGCTGTGGGTCCGTGTATCCTTCCCTGATCAGGTACTCCGCCGCCGCTATGAAGTCGTCAAAGACATTTTGCTTGTTTTCCAGCATGCCGGCCCGGTGCCATTTTTCTCCGTACTCTCCCCCGCCCCGCAGGCAGGCCATGGCGTAAACCCCGTCGTTTTCCAGGATGGGCAGCATGGTGAGGCGGAATCCGGGCCTCAAGGCTATGTTGAACCCTCCGTATCCGTAAAGGAGGGTGGGCCTTTTACCGTCCAGTTTCAATCCCTTCCTGTGAACGATGAAGAGGGGAACCCTGGTGCCGTCCTTGCTCCTGTAGAAAACCTCCCTGGTTTCGTAATCCTCCGGGTTGAACTTCACCTTAGACTTCTTGAAGACTTCCACCTGGTTCTTTTCCACATCGTAGCGGTAAACGGTGGGAGGATAGGTGAAGGAGGTGAACACGAAGAAGGTCTCCTTGTCCCAGGGCCTTCCTCCAAACCCGTAGGCGGTGCCGATGGCTGGGAGGGAAATGTCGTAGAGGTGTCTGCCCTCCCGGGTGAAAACCCTGGGAACGGAGTTGGCATCCTTCAGGTACACGGCGATGAACTTCCCGCCCACCATGGAAACATTTTCCAGTTTATCCTCCGATTCAGGGATTACATCCTTCCAGTTCTCCCTGGAGGGCTTTTTCAAATCCACCTTCACCAGGCGGTAATTGGGGGCGTTGAGGTCCGTGAGGATGTAAAATTTTCCGTCGGCCTCTCCCACGAAGTTGAAGTGAGCATCGGGCATGTCAATAAGTTTCACCACCGGAGAGTTCTCCTTGGTCAGGTCTTTGTAGTAGAGCATGTTTCCGGTGGATGCCCCCTCCCACACCGATATTATCAGGTACTTCTCGTCCGGGGTCACATAGGGGGAAAATCCCCTCCGGGGATGCTCCCGGTCCTGGTATACCAGTTCGTCCTCCTCCTGGGAAGTGCCGGCCCTGTGGTAGTAAACCTTCTGATAGAGGTTGGCCTCCTTTAGGCTCTGCCCCTTTTTGGGTTCGGGATACCTGCTGTAGAAAAATCCGTCCTTATACCAGGCCGTTCCGGAGAATTTTATCCACTTCAGGTGGTCGGGAAGGGGACGGCCGGTTTTGAAGTCCACCACGAAGACCTCCCTCCAGTCGGAGCCGCCCCGGGATATGGAGTAGGAGTAGTACTTCATATCGCGGGAAAAGGAAAGCCCGGTGAGAAGAACGGAGTTGTCCCTGGAAAACTTATTGGGGTCAAGAAGAACCCTGGGCTCTCCCCCGAGGCCCTTCTGGATGTAAACCACGCTCTGCTCCTGGAGGCCGGAGTTTTTCTGGAAAACATAATAATCTTCCCCCACCTTCCAGGGCACGGAATACTTCTCGTAATTCCAGAGTTCCCTTAACCTCTTCCTTATCTTATCCCGGAAGGGGATTTTAGAGAAGTAGGTTTCGGTGAGTTTCTTCTCCGCCTCTATCCACTTCTTCACCTCCGGAGAGTTTATGTCCTCCATCCAGCGGTAGGGGTCTGCCACCTTGGTGCCGAAGTAGTCGTCCACCACATCTACCTTTTTTGCCACGGGATATTTAAGTCCCTTCCTCTTCCCGCAGTGGGTAAGAGCCACTGCAACTACGAAGAGGAGCAGGGCCAGGGGGGTGAGTCTTTTCATAAAAACCTCCTTTTTCCAGTTTCCAGTTTATTTTACGAAATTTTCGGCCCCGGGGCTAAGTTTTCTAAAGAGGGCGTCCAGAAATTCTCCGGTTATCCTTTCTCCTCTGAAGGGAAATACGGCGAAGGAATAGTGGTAGTCCCGGGTGGGATAAAGCATGTAGGGAGGATGCGGAAGGGCTCCCCAACTGTTGTCCCCCCCTACCCCCATCTGCCTGTAATCAATGTTCAGGGTTACGAGGGGTCTTTTCTTCAGTTCACAAAAATGGCGGTTCTTCTTGTAAAAGCCTTCGTCAAAATCCTGGTTCAGGAAGGGATAGGCGCTGAAGTCCAGACGGGGGAGTCCTATAACCATTATGCCGTATCCGTCAGAATCCACCAGGGCCACCCACCGGGCATCGCAGCGGTTGGCGTTTTCCTGGGGCCTTACATAGGGGAAATAAAGGCGGTCCACCCCGGCGGAGTATAGCCCCAGTCGGGCGCCGAGTTTCCGGTCCTGGTAGTTTTCGTGGGGTCCCCTTCCATACCAGAAGACCCGGGAAAATTCCCGGGGAAGCAGGGCCGTCATCCCTACCCTGGGGATCTCCGGAAGGTTGGGATATCCCGGATGAAGTTTCAGGTCCACCTCCAGGAGGCCCGAAGGATAAACGGTGTAGGTGATCCTGAGGAGTGAGTTTCCCGCCGGTAACCTGGAAACTTCCTTCAATTTCACCCATCTACGGGAACGCTCCACCGAAACATCCTCCACCTTCCTCCGGGGACCGGCCTCCTTCCAGACCCGGCACCTGCGGGGCATCCCGTTTCCGAAGTCGTTGTCCGTGGGAGGACGCCAGAAGTTGGGCTGAAAACCCTCCAGGAGCAGTTCCCGACCCTCAAACTTCATGGAAGAAAACCCGTGGGACTTGAGGCTATAGGTATAGACGAACCTTTTGCCCCGTATTTTTACGAGGTCTCCCTTCTTTTCCACGGAGGGGCTTTCCCCCCCTTCGGGCACAAGGGAGGGGCGGTGCCTTTTCAGAAGAAACTGCCCCCAGGCTATTTCGTGTCCCCGGGGAAGAAGGCCCCGGCGGGACGGAGTTCTCAAACTAAGGTCCAGGACATACTCGGTGGAGGGCTCCGGAGATAAGGCCGGCAGGGGCAGGCGGACGACCCTCCAGGTTCGGGGCTTTATGGAGGGAAGGTGAAGGCTTCCCCGCTTCGTCTCAAGCCCATTGGCCAGAATCCTCCAGACCAGTTCAAAGCCCTGGAGGTCCGTGAAATCGTATCGGTTCAAAATCTTGACCTCACCCCCTTTGAGGTCGTGGGGGAGGAATTCCGCATACTGATAGACCTTTTTGACCTCCCACAGGGCAGGATGGGGTTTTCTGTCGGGATTTACCAAACCGTTTATGCAAAAGTTCCCGTCGCTGGGAAGGCCCGGGGGTCCGAAATCTCCGCCGTAGGCCCAGCAGTCCCTCCCGCCTATTTTTTTGAAGAGGCCCTGGTCAACCCAGTCCCATATAAACCCGCCCTGAAGTTGAGGATATCGGTATATAATTTCCCAGTATTCTCCCAGGCCCCCGTTGCTGTTGCCCATGGCGTGGGAGTATTCGCACATTATAAGGGGTCTCCTTCTGGGCTTTTCCGCATATTTCTTCAGGGCTTCGGGAGGAGGGTACATGGGATCGTAGATGTCCGTGTGGGGTCCCAGGAGGGCCCTTTCATACATTATCGGCCTGGAGGGGTCCCTTTTCTTAATCCACCTATAGGTGGCCTCAAAATTCACCCCGTCGCCGCCTTCGTTTCCCAGGGACCATATTATCACCGAAGGATGGTTTTTATCCCGCTCCACCATCCTCCTGGTTCTGTCCAGGTGGGCTTCCATCCACAGGGGATCGTTGCCCAGGGTTCTATCCGGGCTGTAGCCCATGCCGTGGGATTCAATGTTGGCCTCGTCCACCAGGTAAATCCCGTATTGGTCGCAGAGTTCATACCACCTGGGGTCGTTGGGATAATGGCTGGTCCTGACGGCGTTTATGTTGAACATCTTCATGAGTTTTATGTCTTCCAGCATGGATTTTAAATCAACCACATGGCCCCGCCAGGGGTCGTGCTCGTGGCGATTGACCCCCTTTATGTAGATGGGAACCCCGTTGAGAAGAAGTTGTCCTCCCTTGATCTCCACCCTTCTGAAGCCCACATTGGACGGGATAACCTCCAGAACCCTATCCCTGTCCTTCAAAACGAGGAGGAGTTTGTAAAGATTGGGGTTTTCGGCGTCCCACTTCTCCACCTCCCCCAGGTCCCAGGAAACCCTTTCGGTTACGGTTCCCACCCCACGGACCACCACCCTTCGGCGGGTCTTCCTTATGGTCCTGCCCCGGGGGTCCACCAGGAGCGCCTCCAGGTAGGCGGTCCTGGTCCCGGGCCGGAGGTTCTCCAGGAGGACTTCAACTTCAAGGGTGGCCTCTTTGTAAGAGGAGTCCAGGCCAGGCCGCACGAAGAAGTCCCGGATGTGAAGCCGGGGGATGGAATAAAGGAAAACATCCCTTTCTATCCCACTGAGACGCCAGAAATCCTGGTCCTCCAGATAACTTCCGTCGCTCCAGCGGTAAACTTCCAGGGCAACGGAATTCAAGCCCTTTTTAAGGTAGGGGGTTATTAAAAACTCCGCCGGGGTCTTGCTCCCCTCGCTGTAGCCCACGAATCTACCGTTTATCCAAACATAAAAGGCGGAACGGACCCCGCCGAAGTGCAGAATCACCTCCCTGTCCCCCCATCCCCGGGGAACCTTGAAGAACCTCTTGTAGGAGCCCACGGGATTAAAATCCACCGGAAGGTCCGGGGGATGGGGCTTCACGGCGGGGGAGAGGAAGGGGTATTTGGCGTTGACATATATGGGAAACCCGTAGCCCTCCATCTGCCAATCGGAGGGGACCCGTATGCTCCTCCACCCGCTTACATCAAAGTCCTCCCGGTAAAACTCCCCAGGCCTCAACCTTGGGTTTTTGGCCCAGTGAAACTTCCAGAGGCCGTTCAGGGAAAGGAAGTAGGGGGACGCCTCCCACCTGTTGGCCAGGGCCTGGTCCACGGAGGAGTAAGGGATGTAGAAGGCGTGGGGTTCAAGTCTGTTACCCCCCACCACCCGGGGGTCCCTCCACTCCTCTGCTGCTCCGAAGCAAAACAGGGAAACCATCAATAAAAGAACTGCCCTTTTCATAGAACTTAAATTAACAGAAACTCCCTCGCCTTGTCCAGATGAGATAAAATTAAAGGGTCATGAGAATTTACACCATAGGCCACAGCAACCACCCTCTTGATTTTTTCCTTTCCCTCCTTGAAAAGTTTTCGGTGGAGGCGGTGGCCGATGTTCGCTCCCATCCCTTCAGCAAATTCGTTCCCCACTTCAACCGGGAAAACCTAAAGGAAGCCCTCCAGAGAAGGGGGATTGAATACATCTGGATGGGGAGGGAATTGGGAGGGAAGTTCACCCTGGGGAAACACCGGGAACTGATCCTCCCCGACGGAAAAATAGACTGGGACAGGGTGAGGAGGGCTGATTTTTTCCTGAGGGGAATTGAGAAACTCCTCGGTCTGGCCCGGGAGAAAACCGTGGCCGTGATGTGCGCCGAAGAGAACCCTGCCCGATGCCATCGGGGTTTTCTCATAACCCCTGCCCTTCTGGAAAGGGGGGTTCAGGTTTTCCACATAAGGAGGGACGGGCGGGCCCACCCGGCTCAGAGGGACCTCTTCACTTGAAGGGCCAGATAGTAGAAAATCGGGATCACCAATGGAACCAACAGGGCGGAGGTGGTAAGCCCGCCCACGGTGCAAAGGGCCAGGGTGGTCCATATGTCGGCCTGGCCTCCCCGGTGGGATAAGACCAGGGGAAGCATCCCGAAAACCGTGGTGGCGCTGGTTATGAAAATGGGCCTTATCCTTTCGGAGGCTCCCTTCACCGCCGCCTCCACGGGGCTCAATCCCATCTTCAGGTAATTGTTGCTGTGGTCCACCAGGACGATGGCGTTGTTGACCGCAATTCCGAAGAGCAAGATTAGACCTATGTAAGCCGTGGAGTCAAAGGGGAAATCCGAGAGAACGAAGGCCAGAAAAACCCCTATCAAGCCCAGGGGAATGGTCATCATAACCACCAGGGGCTGGAGGAAACTTTCGTACAGCATGGCCAGAAGGAGGAATATGAGGAAAACGGACACCACCATGGCGAACCTTATCTGTTTCATCTCCGTTTCCTTCATCCACCAGTGCGGTACTTCCAAACTCTTGGTAAACCCGGGCGGGAGGGTCAGGTTTTCGTAAATGGCCTTTTCCAAGGCCTTTCCCTTCTTGTAAGAGCCCAGGTAGTCCCACTGAACCAGGGCCACATATTGCTGATCTTCCCTCTCTATACCTCCCCTGGTCTTTTCTTCCCTGAGGTCAACCACCTGGTTCACCCTGTAGGGGATTTTCTTCTGGCTTAAAAATTCCATTTTGAGGAGGTCCTGAAGTTCGGGCTCCTGCATCCTGGGCTTCACCTCCAGGTCCATCTCCCTCTGGGCCAGTTTAATCCTCTGATAAATTCCCCGGGAGCGGATGGCCGGGGCTATTTGGTAGAGAAAATTCCTGGGGTTGACCCCGAACTTCCTCATGTTGTCAAACCTCAATTCCATGGAATAGTACTTCCTGTCCCCTCCCCAGAAGAACCCCCTCTGAAAGCGAATTTTGGCCTCCTCAATTCTGCGGTTCATGAGAAGGGTTTTTACCAGGGCCCGGGCCACCATTTTCAACTTCTCAAAATCGTAGCCCTTTAAAACGATAGAATAGGGAAGAAAACTCCCGGTGGTGGGGGAATAATAATACCCCTGGGGGTCAAAACCCCACACCCCTATACCTATTCCGGCCATGTTGGTGGCCAGTTGGATGAGTTCCTGCTTGAGCATGTATGGATAGGCGGAAAACTCTATCTTTTCAGGAAATTCCACCTCCATGTAGGCGGTGGTCTCCCGGATCCAGGTTTTCACCTCCTTGGGATAGGGCTTGGAAAGAACGAGATTTTCAAACTGAAGGATGGTCTTTTTGGTGTCCTCAAAGGCCGAACCCGGGGGCAGATTAACCCAGACCTCAAGTTTTTGCTTTTGATACCACGAGAAAAACCGGCCGAAGGTAACATTTTTGTAAAAAAGTTTAGAAGAGAAAAGGAAAACGAGGACCAGGGGCAGGAGCACGAAGAGGGGATATCTCACCGCAAAGCGGATAAAACCTTCCCTCCTTATCTCCTTCCGCCTCCGCGTCTTGAACTTCATTCTGGCGGAAAGGGAAGGTATTAGGGTAAAGGCCACCAATACGGAGGAGACGAGGGCGATGGCCACTATGTAGGCCAAGGGGAGGTAGTAAATTCTTAGCCTGCCCTGGAAATAGGCGAAGGAAAAGAAAACTATTATGGTGGTGGCGGTGGAAGCGAGGACCGGAAGAACCACCTCCCTGGCCCCCCTGAGGGAGGCCTCCAGGGGCGGAACTCCCTCCTCCCTCAGCCTCATGATGTTCTCAAAAACCACCACGGCGTTATCCACGAACATGCCGTATCCCAGGGCAAAGCCCGAAAGCGTAAGAAGGTTTACAGGAATGCGCAGGATGTAAACGACGGTGAAGGTGGCGAAAACCGAGAAAATCACGGAGGATATGACCAGAAGCGAGGGCTTCAAATCGCGGAAGATCAAGAGAAGAATGCTGAAAATTATAAGGAGAATAAGCAGGGAAAGTTTTATCAGCCTGTTTAACCTTTTTCGCAGTTCCTTGCTTTCGTCCTCCACGATTTTAGTGGAGACTATTCCGCCCAGCCTTTTTTCTATCCTGGCAATTTCTTCCTTCAGAACCGAGGCCAGTTTCAAGGAGGGGGCACCCTTTTCCTTGTAGATGTCAAGGGTCACCACCGGCATTCCCTGATACCTTTTTTCCTCCTGTATTTCCTTCATCCCCACATCAACCCTACCGAGGTCCTTTATCCGCAAAACCCCTCCCCTGGAGGGAACGATGAGGTCCTCCAGGTCCACCACGGAGGAGGCGCTGGAGGAAAGGCTTAGGATCACATCCTTCCCCGCCTCCCTTACCGAAAAGGAGGGGAGGTTGAAAAAGGACTTCCCTATGGCCGAATAGACCTGGTAAATGTTGATTCCGTAAAGATTGAGGCGGTCGGGATCAAGGGATATCTTCACCTCCACCTCTGCCCCTCCCCAAAGTTCCACCCGGGAGACACCACCTATCCCCTTGAGCCTGGGAAGAAACTCCCTTTCGGCGATGCTTCTTATACTCTGGAGCGGGAGGTGGGAAAATATACCCACCGAGAGAAAGGCCTTCCTCTTAAATTCTTCAGGAACGAAGGGCTGGACCTTCAGGGAACGGCGGGCGGATAGGGGAAGGTTCTTTTTTATGCGGTTCAGCCTTTCCTTTACGGCAAGGTAAGCGAATTCCATGTTGGTATTTCGGGTAAACTCCACATCTATTTTGGCCTGATTTTCCGAACAAAGGGTTTTAACCTTCCTCACCCCTTTGAGTCCGCTTATGGCCTCCTCCACCGGAAGGGCAACCCTTTCCAGGATGCTCTCAGGGGAGGCCCCAAACCAGAAGTCCGTGATGGTCAGGGAGGGAAGTTTTTCGTCGGGCACCAATTCCACCGGGGTATGGCGAATGGAATAAACCCCAAGCAAAAATATGGAGGCGAAAAGCATGCCGGAGAACACGGGCCTTTTTATTACCCATCCGAACACATCACCCTCCGGAATTCAGGCCCTCCGCGCCGGTAAGGGACTTCACCGCTTCGTTCATCCTAAGGTTCCAGAAGAAATTTTCGGTAGTTCATCACCGCATACCTCTTTCCCTTCTTCACCACCCTGAACCCCTCCTCTTCCAGGAGTTTTTTGTGGGCCTCACTCCCTCCGGGATACTTCTCGTTGAGGTAGCCCCCGGTCTTTAAAGTGCGCCAATATGGGGTTATCCGTTCTGCGCCTTCGCTCCGTTCCTCCTCGGCGGCGTTGGCCACAATCCACACGAAAATTCCCGTGGTCATGGGGCAGGCCACCTCTACCCCGTGTTTTTTGGCAAGTGCCTGGCGAATCTCAGCGATGGTGATGAGATTTCCCTCCGGGACGGAGTCCATTATTTCCTTTACCTCCAGGGGAGAAGGGACAACCATCCTCCCCTCACCCCATCTTTCCTTCATCTTACCGGTAAGTTCCACGATTTTAGGTAGGTCTTTTTTGTCGTGGAGTTTTTCCCTCCAGGACTTTTTCTTTCCCATCTATCCCCCCTTTACAGGTTTAAGTCCATCGCCGAAGGCTGAACGCGAAACCATCGCTCCTGTGGGTTTTATTCTGCCTTTCAGGGACATCAAGGTTCCCTCCTCATAGGATTTCCAACCCTCCCCGAGGCTTCCTTTCCCACGGGTTCAAAAACGCAGAGGTTTTTCTGGAGGTTAAATTTTTAATACTGAGATGTGAAGTCCTAAATTCCCCTTTTCTCCAACCCTTCTCAGGCATCTTCCTGTGGACCATCACCAGAGATTATAACACAAAACAGGACCCACTACTTCGCAGCGCTCCCCGGACAAATATACCTCATCTTGCATCGGGCACACGCCCTGGGTCGGGACAACCAGGAGTAGACTCCCAGGACCAGCAGGAAGGCGAAAAGACCCAGTTGAACCGGGTGAAAACGCTTGAGCATCAAAACCACCAGGATAACCAGGGGAATTGCGGTGAGGCTTCCGTAAACCGCCGGTGCAATTTTTATCCCCACCGAGGTGGGAAAACGCTCTATCCTGCCCGGCTTGAACATCAAGGCCGCCAGTTTCCCCCAGCCCATGGAACACCTCTTTCCGTAATAGTAGCAGTTGGTGCAGACCAGTTTCTTTAAGACCACATAGATGGTAAAAAAGGACAAACCGAGAAAAACCCATCCCAGGACCGGATGAAGAAGACCACACGCCAGAGAACCCGCTCCGATCCACAGGAGCATGAAGAAATTTCCAACGAAGGCTTCCATAGGAGGATATTCCTCCAGCCCCTCCTCAAAGAGTTTCAATTTACCTTGTTTTTCTTCCATTCTTTCATTTTATCACAGAGATTCCGTCTCCCTCAACCGCATATTTAATTTTTATGTGCACTCAAGGACGGTGTTTTAAACAGCGGCCTGGGCCGTCCAAACTGTTAACGGATTGACTTAAGGGTTCTGTAAACTTCCCGGCTTATCTTAACTTCAAATTCAAAAAATTCCCGGGAAGTGTGGGGTTTTTCAAGAAACTTCTCCGTGGCCGTGAAAATTTCTGCCTCCTTTTTTAAAATTATGGGCAACCATCCAGAATCCCTTTTATTGTCCAATCTGGTGAGGTCAAGATAATGGGGCCTGCTCCCCCCTTTTAACGGCCTCAAGAGTTTTTTTATTCTCATGGCCTCCCTGTCAATGGGGGAAAGGTCCCCATCCCAAAGAAGTCCTGGAACCCCGCCAGATTTTACCCAGAGGGGTATTGCAATGGAGGTAAGGGGCTCGCCTAAGATAACCCACATTAAAGAAAGGGAAGGGTCTTCCCCCTTCCTCACTCCCTGGAAGACCACCGCCGAGGCGGTGCTGGCCCGGTCAATGGAATCGTTGGTGTAAATCCAGAAGGGTCTTTCCGGAGAAAGGGACGACCATCGGTTGCGGGGAGGAATTTTCACCAACGCATTGCCCACATCCCTGGCTACCGTTTGTAAGATGTAAAAGGGAGAAATTCTCTCGGCCCTTTGAAAAAGTTGAAGGGCCCTTTCAAACCTCAAATAACCGTATCCCCCGTAGGGCTTTCCGCTTCTTGAAAAATTGGTGCTCACCATGTATTTTCCAGGGAATTCTTCCGCATCAAATCGCTTGTAGCCGTGGTTGTGAACCTCAAAAAGAGCGCTTCCTCCCCGGGCATCTATCACACCGAAATTGGACCGGCTCCCCAGGGAAGGCCCCAGGTTCTTGCGAATATACCTTTCAAAATCGTCCACGGTGCGGCATTTCCTCAAGGCATCCGCCATGATGATTCCCTCCAGGTCCCGACTTTCTCCGGGGTCCTGGGGAAGGTTGTAGGCCATGGAGTTTATGATGGCAAATCCCGCAGAATTAACGCCGGCGTAAACATTCCTTCCCGAAGTTTCATCGTGGTTTACCAGGGCCAGATAACTGTAGGGGCTCTCCTTGACGAAAATCACCTTATTGAAGGCGTGACCCGTGTCCCTGTTTTTCCAGAGTAAAGGAACTCCACCGGTGGAAGCCCTCCCGCTTATTATCGCCGTGGTGCATTCCTCTCCGGCGGAAAGAACGCTCCAACCCACGAGGACAAGAAAAAAGAAAAGCAAGGCCTTATTTCTCATCTTTTCCTCCTACATAGATTTAAACCTATTCTATCCCTTCAGAGCAATTTTTCTTTCAAAATCCCGGAGTTCCTGGGCCGTTTAAATTAACGGGAAAAATTGTTAAAATCTCAGGGCTTGACGCTTATCGTTTTTTTAAGGAGGAAGCGCCCATGAAGAAAAAACGGCTCCTTTGGGCTTCTCTCGTTTACTCAATCCTTCTCCTGCCCCGGGCTTCTGGTAACCACATCTTCTCCTCCCAATTGTCCGTAGCCCTGAGGGCCTACTACAGGAACGACCAGAGAATTTTCTGGAGCGGACTTGAGAGCACCTTCCTGGCCGAAGGAAGGATTAATTTTTCCATGGAAAAGAGGCTTTCCTGGACAAAAATCCGCCTGAGGTCATCCGTATTCTTAAATCAACCCTACGGGAAAAGCATTCTGGTGGATGAGGAAAGGGTAAAATACCTTCCAAACTTCCAGAAGGAAAGCCTTGAAATTTCTGAGATGAACATAAGCCTTGAGGGGAAAAACCTCCGATTTTCCCTGGGGAAATTTTTCTCCCCCTTCGGCAGAGTTTATTTTCCTCTGTTAACCAACGAACTGGGGGCCTTTTCTCCGTTCTTGCGTTCGGAGGTGGTCCTCTGGCGTGAAACTGGAGTGCTTCTGGAATGGAAACCCCTATTCTTTGACTTCGCCGCTGCCCTGGTGAACGGAGAAGAGGATGGGGACACCAATTCTGACAAGGCGTTGATCTTAAGGCTGGGGATAAAAACCCGGCACATTTCCCTGGGGTTTTCCTCAAAGACCCAGGATGGAATCGGCTCTGAATTTTTCAAAAAGTTCAACAATTACTACGGCATGGATTTTCTTGTGAAACTTCGGGGGGTTTCCCTTTTCGGCGAGGTGGTTCACGACTGGTATGGACTCTGGAAACCCCAGGGGGAAGAACGCATAAACTGGCCCAGAAGCCTGTATTACAGAGACATTTTCTATAAGTACAAAACACCCATAAAGGGCTGGGGGGGCTACATGAACTTCGCCGTGGTGGGCAAAACTCTGGAACTAAACCTGAATTACGGGGTTTATTATCCTCAAAGAATAGGGAACCCCTATCACGACGAACCTATTAAAAGAGGGATTCTTTATTTGGTCGTTAAAAACAGGGGGCTTAAAGTTTTCTCTGCCCTTCTTCTTGAAAGCAAAAGACCCAGGGAACCGTGGAGATCCGGGGAAAAGGGAATAGCCGGAATTCTGGGCCTGGAGTTTGAGAGGCTTTTTTAGCGACGGAAGATTTTGCCTAAATCAAGGGGTGGCAGGACTCTGAACCGCACTTCTACCTGAGCATTAAAGCATCATTTTTTCTGGGAAACCATTTCGTAGAGGACCGGGATGAGGATGAGGGTGAGGAAGGTGGAGGCGAGAAGGCCACCGATTACCACCACCGCTAAGGGACGCTGAAGTTCGGAGCCGGTCATCCTCATAAGCGCCATGGGCAAAAGGCCGAATATCGTGGTGAAGGTGGTCATCAGGATGGGGCGGAGCCTCACCCGGGAGGCCTCCAGCATGGCCTGGCGGGCGGAGAGACCTCTTTTTCTGAGTTTGTTGGCGTAGTCCACCTTCACGATGGCGTCGTTTACGACGATTCCCGCCATAACCATAAACCCTATTCCGGAAATCACATTGAGGGATTGACCGGTCAGAAGAAGGAAAAGAAAGCCCCCGAAAAGGCCCATGGGAATGGTAATCATTATTATCAGGGGATGTATCAGATTTTCAAACTGGGAAGCCATCACCATGTAAACCAGAATAACCGCCAGCAAGAGGGCTTCGTAGATGGAGCGGAAGGCTCGCCTCCTTTCCTCCTCGGCTCCACCGATCTTCAGCCTCACTTCCGGAGGAAGGACAAGGGAAGAGAGAAGTTCCGTAACCCGGCGGGAGACCTCCGCCAGATTCTCCTCCAGATCACCGCTTATCAGGAAATACCTCTCCTGGTTTTCCCTGGTGATTTCCCCGGGGGTGAGTTCTTCTTTGAGTTCCACGAAATTTCCCAGAGGGACTGCCCTGTCCTTGACGGAAACCGGGAGGGAAAGGAGAGCCTCCAGTTCCTTTTTCTCCCTCAGTGGCGAAGTGAGAACCACATCGTAGGTTTTTTGAAACCTCTTTATCGTAATGACCTTGCGTCCCCGGAAGGCCGCTTCTATAAGGTCTGCCACCTCCCGACGGGAGAGGCCGAAGTTTTTGATTATTTCGTCCTTGAATCTCACTGAAATCATGGGTCTGGAGTAAAATGCGTTGGTCCTCAAGTCAGACAGGCCCTCCACCCCGGAAAGTTTTTCAATTACCTCCCGCACCGCCTTCCTTCCGTACTCCTCAAACCTGTAGAAAACCTTGAGTTGGAAACTTTCGGCTCCCAGCCTCAGATACCGGCTCAGGGTGTTCCTCTCCGGAAACACAGAAAAGCGCAGACCTTCTATTCCCTTCAGAAACTTCCTCGTCCACTTCATCTCCCCCTCCCTGTCCGCCGTGCCCACCAGCATTTCAATGTGCTCCACCGAAAGGGCCTCTTCCCCCGCAGAAAATTTTGAAACGGCCCCTATTTGAGAAAAAACGAACCTGGTGCTCTTTCGCCCCAAAAGCGTATGCTCTATTTTCCTGGCCAGTTCGTCGGTCCCTTCAAAACCGAAGGTTGGAGGGGCCTCGGCGGAAATTTCAAACTTCTGGGTGGAGGGCGATGGCAGAAGTTCTTTTTTTAGGAAGGGAAAACTTAAAATTATGAACAAAAACATGAAGAGACCGATTAAAAAGGGAATGGTTTTTCTTTCAAAACAAAGTTGAAGAAAATCGTGGTATTTTTCGTCAAACCACCCGTAGAGGTCTTGAAATCCATCCAGAATCGGTTTCGCAACGCGGGATAACAAATTACCTGCGAAGCCCAACGCGGCCCTTAAAGCGGCGAAAACCCCTTTAAAAATAAATACCACAACCTTAAAGAGCCCCAGAAAGGGCAGCGACAGAATAAAATGCATCTTCTCCCAGAAAGTTTTTCTCTTTCCAGGGGAAGTCTTCACTGGCGTTGCCCTTTTTTCCCGGGCAAAAAAAGCAAAAAGAGAGGGGAGAAGGGTCAGGGAGACGAAGAGGGAGGAAAGAAGGGAGAAGGAAACGGTGAGGGCGAGGTCCCTGAAAAGCCTCCCTGCTATCCCGTATATGTAAATTACCGGAAGGAAGATTACTATGGTGGTGAGGGTAGCGGCGGTTATGGCCCCTGCCACCTCCGAAGCCCCGTCAATGGCAGCCTCCTCTGCGGACTTTTCCCTCCGGTGGCGAAACATGCTCTCCAGCACCACTATGGAGTTGTCCACGAACATTCCCACCCCCAGGGCCAGACCTCCCAGACTCATAATGTTTACATTTACCCTGGTGAAGAACATCAACACGAAGGTGGAAATTACGGAAATGGGAATTACCAGGGCCACCAAAGCAGGGTCCCTGAGGTTTCGGAGAAAAAGAACCAGAACCAAAAAGGCCAGCACCGCTCCGATGTAAATGGAGTATTTTATGGAATTTATGGCGGAGGTAATAAGGGCGGCATCCTCCGAGATGGTCTTAAAACGGAGGCCGGGAAATTCCCTTTCTATTTTCTGGATTTCCTCCTTCACCCTGAAGGTGGCCTGAAGGGTATTGGCTCCGCTCTCCTTGAATACGAGAAGGGCCAGGGAGGCCTTCCCGTTAAACCTTATCTCACCCTGCTTTGGACTCTCTCCCATAAAGGCCCTGCCTATGTCCTGAACCGTAATCGTCCTGAAGCCCAGGTCCTTCACAGGGATTTCGTTTATTTCCGAGGGTTTCTTTAACTCCCCCTCCACCTTCACCACATACCTGATCTTGTTTTTCCTTACGGTGCCGCTGAGAACTAACTGGTTGTAGGAAGAGATTGCGTTTTCCACATCCTGGAAGCCCACCCCGTATCTGGCCATCTTCTGGGGATCAAGTTGGACTACGATTTCCTGACTCCCCCCTCCCCGAACCTCCACCCTGGCGATGCCCTTTAACCGTTCCAGACGGGGTTTCACCAGATAAAGGGCTGTGTCCCTAAGTTGCCCTCCTTCGCCTCCTTCAAGAACGAAGACGAGGATGGGTCTTGAAGATGGGTCCCATTGAACTATCAGTGGCTTTGAGCAATCGGAGGGCAGTTGTTCTGAAGCCTCCTCCACCCTCTCCCGGGCATGGAGGAGGGCGAAGTCCATATCCGTCCCCCAGTGGAATTGAAGGGTTATGATGGAAATGCCCTCCCGGGAGGTTGAGTTTATCTTCCTCAGCGAAGGAATGGAGGAAAGTTCGCTTTCCAGGGGCTGAGTGATCATCTTTTCCACTTCCTGTGGCCCCGCCCCGGGGTATTCGGTGATTACCGTAAGTTTCGGATAAGAAAGGGAAGGCAAAAGGTCCACGGTGAGGTTTCGCAAGGAGATGTACCCCAGAAGAAGCACTCCCACGAAAAACATCAGCGTGGCTATGGGCCGCTTTACGGATAGGGCTATCAGCCTCATTGGACGATTTTTACCCTGGACTGGTGGGCTAATGTCAACTGGCCCTCCACCACCACCAGATCCCCTTCCTCAACGCCCTCCTTTACCTCCACTTCCTCTTCGTTCTGGGCTCCCATTTTTATGTACCGCCAAAGGGCCACATTGTCCTTCACCACGAAAACCAGAGGTCTTCCTGAGCGGACGAGAACGGCCTTTCTGGGAACCTTCACCACATTCTTAAGAACTTTGTATTCCACCTGGACATCACAACTCATCCCTGGACGGAGTCCCTTGGCCGGATCCAGAACGGAAAGAAAGACCGTGGCCGTTTTTTTCTCCGGATCCAGTTCGGGAGATATGGCGTTTATACGCCCCCTGAAGAACCTGTCGGGAAAAGCCAGAAATTTTATCCTGGCGGTCATACCCTTCCTTATCTTCCCTACCTCTCCTTCCAGGGCAAAGGCCCTCACATAAAGGGAACGGGGATTAACTATGCGAAAAACCTCCGTCCCGGCGGAGACCTCCTGGCCGGGGGAGACCTTTATGTCCGCTATTATGCCGGAAAAGGGCGCTCTTATCCTGGTTTTTTCAACTTCAAGTTCCGCCTGGCGTAGGGAAATCTCCGCATCGGTAAGCCCCTTGGTGGCCTTTCTTACCTGCTCCTGGAGGGCGCCGGTCTCTATCATGGTAATCTGGAGTTCCTCCTCAGCCTTGCGAAGTTCTTCCCTGCTGCAGGCTCCCGCCCTATACTTCGCCAGAACCTCCTCGTATTTCTTCTTGGCCTGCTCAAGCCTTTTCCTGTCCTTTTCGGTTATGAGGGGACCCGTTTTTATGAGTCGGAAGGTGGTGATGTAGTCTGCCAGGGCCTTGAGGTGGGCGGCTTTTGCCTTCTCCAGGGCCAGGCGCTTTTCCTTATCGTCCAGGACGGCAAGAAGTTCACCCTTTTTTACCCAGGACCCCACGGGCTTGAGAATCCTAAGCACCTTCCCTGAGGTCTCAGCCTTTACCGTGGCCTTCTCCCAGCAGTCCGCCTGACCTGAGAATGTGAGGCGAAGGGGAAGGTCGCCCCGCACCGCCTTTACCACCTTGACGGGAACAGGGGCCTCCTCTACCTTCTGGGTTTCTTCCTTCTTCTCGGCCTTCTCCTCGCTTCTTTCCTTCTTTGCTCCCCAGGCTTTCCATCCGTAATACCCCCCTACCCCCAACCCCGCCAAAAACCCAACGAAAATTGCAACCTTAAGCAATTTCTTCATCTCTAACCTCTACAGAAAAAATTTTAGGAGGAAAAATTGGGGGAGTCAAGGAGAATCCCTTCAGCGGACCATTTCGCAACTTACAACTTTACTATCCTTAAATTGCATAACTACGGGTAGAGGAGGCACAAGAAAATGAGCGGAGAAAACTTCTTTTTTCATCAGATATAAACCTTCTGTAGGAAAATCAAAGTTCACAACCCAGGCTTTCCATTCATCAAACCAGTTATGAACGGTTATAAGTATAACATCGTATCCTTTACTCTTGAGATGGGAAGCCTTATTAAATGACTTTAAAATAGAGCCCGGGCAAGAATCTATTTTAAGAATGAATACATATGCTTCTTCCTTTTTAGGGATTATTTCGTCAAAATTTACGGTTGTCCCTTTAAAAGATTGCAGATAAATTTGAGAAGGAGTTTTTATCTGAATTTCGTAGCCTTTATTTTTGAGATACTTAAAATAAATGACAAGCCCTATAAGGAATAATAACACAAAGATAATAAGGTTTTCAATCAGAGCGATTTTTCTCATGAACCTTCTTTTCGTATATCTTTATTTTGATCTCACCGGCTTCTTCGTCAAAACCCGGATTTCCGTTGGCAAAGAAATAGAAAGTCCCATTCTTAACCCCTAATAATCTATCATCCACCAGGTAAACCTTACTTAACGAGAAATCTTTCAAATCATAGAATAATAAAGCAAACTTTGGCTTCTTTAATGTGCGAATCTGCAATATCATATAATTTCCATCCATCGCTATCTGCTCTATTCGGGAATACGAACCCTCCCAACTCTCATAAATCTCCTGCAGCCTTCTTTTTGATATTATCCCTTCCGGGGGCGGAGGAAGGTTCCTCATGGGAATATAAAAATCCGGCATCTTCAGACCAATCTTACCCCTTATTTCCTCTTCCCCGCAATTAAGCCAATAAATCGTAGGAGAAAACTCTAACACTACAAATAGCCTATCCTTATGTCTCCTTATAAAAGTTCTACTTAGGTAAATGCGACTATTTTTCTTGAAATCTAAAAATAATGTCTTGTTTAGGGGCTTGCCACTTTTACCATAAATGGTAAGAAAATAGCCCTTGGCCAAGGTTCGGGGAGGAGCAGGCAAAAAGCCTCCTACATAAAATTTCCCTCCACACTCAAAAACCGAGGTTCTTATTTGAAGGGATGGCTTCAAAAAGATAGAATTCTGAAATTCATATGAGTTTTTCTTTATCTTAAAAAAGGAAATCTTCCCATAGGTTTCCGCCGCACCTATTAAATCGTCTTTTATGAAAAAATTAAAAGGCGACCTTAACTCTCCTGGACCTTCCCCCTTGGGAGCCAAGAGGGAAACTCCCTTCTTATTTACCCTTACAATCCACCATTTAAACCCAATAAAAATAACATCTCCATTCGGGGAAATGTCAGAATCATATATATAACTTCCCAGTTTTTCCTCAGGAAATTCCCAAATGTCCTTCAACCTGAAATCCTCTTCCCAATCTCGGCTTTTAGCATTTAATAAAAGGAAAGGACTCATAAACAACATTAATGCTGAAACTAAAACCTTTCTAAGACGCATTTCTTTACCTCTATTTTAGTTTTTGCTCGGGCAGAAGGAACTTGAAGATAGCGAACAAAGTAAAGAAATTTCCTGCCCACCCCTCCGAGAAAATATTTGTCAAGGAAAATTAGCGAATTTATATTTTGCAAGTTTTTGTCAAGAATGTAAATATAACTTACTCCTAAATTCATATCTTGAGTTTCTTTATTCCTCAAAGCATTTATTAATATATATCCTCTGTAAAAGCTAACATCATAAACCCAATCACCACTTGTTAAAAACCAGGCAAGTATCTTAGCTTGGTCAAACCCCCTCTTTCTAAGTTGTTCTTCCCGTTCGGAAGAATAAGGAATTTTTCTCCAAGAATTAATTCCAAAGGTTTTTACTTTTATTAGCTGGCCCTCCTTATCTATTATCCATATTTTATTTAAAGCTGCGAAAGTTACGCATATTAAATCATCAAAAGTGCATATATTTGGATTAAGATATGCTTCATCCCCCAAGAGATTTAGGGCATTGGAAAAATTGAATATAGCTTTTTGAAATTTTCCGTTTAAATCATAAATTGAAATGACTTTATCCTTATTTTCTTTCTTCTCCTCGCCCATAAAAGTTCGCCAAAACTGAGCTGCTATAATATAATTTCCGGAAATCTCAAAATCAAAAACAAAAGGGGAATTTCTTTTTCCTTGAAGGTAAAATCTTTTACGGAATTTAAATTTCGCATCAAATATATTCAGCAGATTAGGGAAATCAAGTATATAATATTCATTTTGATATTTTTTTAGAAAAATTATGTTCTTAAAGTCACCAGGACCTTCCCCTAAGTTGCCAACCCTTTTCAAAAACCTTCCGTTCTTGTCAAAAACCTCTAAAAAAGAACCCCTTGCTACTATAATCTCCCCATTTATCCCCTCAAATAAATTTACAATTGGATTATCATAAAGATTAAACAAAGAAAAAGGGGTCTTAACAGGGGAAATGTTTAAGATTACTTCATTCTTAACCTTAAGCCCCAATGAAAAAATAGAATTTACCGCAATCACTAAAACTGCAGCTTTTAATTTGAAATTCAAGATTATTTTTTGGGCAATATACAATAACAGTCCCAAGGGCTTACTGGACACACACATTCCCAATCTGGACCATTTAAAGTCATCATGCCCGTTAATATAATCGCGGTAGGTTTTAGATTCTGAGAAGTGATATTGCTATTAGCTATAATATGTTTAGGAACAAACAATAGGATTAGCAAAACAATAAATAAAACTAAGATAATTGTTTTTTTGTTAGTTAAATCCCTCATTTCTATACCTCCCTTCGTTATCTAACTATTCTACAATGACAATCTGTGTTTTTGGTAACTGTGCAATCACAGGCAGTAATGCCGCCTATGTATTTAGTTTTTCCTTTTATCCTTGTATCAGAAAATGATTTTTTTAACGGAATTGTTATAAATACTACTAAAATCAAAACCCACAACCACTTAAATATCTTCTTCATTACACACCTCCTTTTATTTTTTCTTGCCCCTTCAGGAGTTGAACCTGAAAGGGGCATTTATTTAGTAATTTATTTCGGTCTGGGCTTACATTCAGACTTACACCTTGCCCAATTGGAGATGCATATATTATTACATTGCTGCCAACTTACCACGCATGAATGAATACATCTTGCTTTTTCCTGCGGGTCTTCTATGCGACCGCAACCCGTTTGCACACACGCCTCAAAATTAGAGTAACACACACCCAAGCACTCTTCTCTAACAAGGTCGCATTCATCGCAATAAACCAATTTACTTATTTTTTTACTGCTAACCTTCTCCCATTTTTTTATATTTTTACCCGTAAGAATAAAATATAAAACCGCATAATTGCTATTCCAAGTGTCCGTTGAGGGAGTATTCTCATACGCCTCCTTAAGAGCCAAGACCATCCCTTTCATATAGGGAGCGTATTTTGTAAGCTCCCCCCTTGCAAGTGAATCTACATCTATCGGCCAGCAAGCTTTTTCCTTCCCAACTTTTAAAACCACCTTGGGACCTGTAAGAAGCAGGAAAGAAGCCTTCACTTCAGGCTCTCCGAGTTCAGCCAAGATATAATATTCTCCTTTTTCTGATTTTAAACCGTAAACTTTCAGAAGTCCCTGCGAGGTGAAGATAGATGTTTTTGCTACAACCTTTGTATTTTCTCCCAGCTCAAAGTAGTATTTATCCACCCCTGCCGTGAGGGAAAAGACCAAGAAAAACCAAAGGAAAAATCTCAACCTCTTCATCACACACCTCCTTATATTTTTTCTACCCCCCTCAGGGGTAGGACCTGAAAGGGGCATTTTTATTATAGCAATTTCCATGCCAAATTTCCCAACCCATTGCCCCCGCTCTATAAGCCTTGTTAAGCAATGACTAAAATATTGTGGTTACGGAGTAGCGTAATTTTTTGTTTAGTCTTTCCTAAAATGTGCACCCTAAATCCAATGCAGAATTGAATTTATCTTAGTTACGACATAGCGTAACAAAATTACGGGCTTCCGTA
>JAMOUJ010000005.1 GCA_027068075.1 Candidatus Aminicenantota bacterium
TGTCAGGAAATTTCTTGTGCAATACCTTCGTTATAGCCGCAGTCAATGTGGTCTTCCCATGATCAACATGGCCTATCGTACCCACATTCACATGGGGCTTCGTCCTTTCAAATTTAGGCTTAGCCATATCCTAACCTCCTTTAAGTTTCTTATCTATTTTTAAAAATTACCGTCCAATAAGAGCCCACGGCCAGATTTGAACTGGCGACCCCGTCCTTACCAAGGACGTGCTCTGCCGACTGAGCTACGTGGGCCCGGGAATGGAGCGGGAGACGGGACTCGAACCCGCAACCATCGGCTTGGAAGGCCGATGCTCTTCCAGTTGAGCTACTCCCGCCCGGATGGTGGGCAGGGATGGATTCGAACCACCGAAGCCTTGCGGCAGCGGGTTTACAGCCCGCCCCATTTGGCCACTCTGGAACCTGCCCATCCACATTAGCTAGCGGAGGGACTCGAACCCCCGACCAGCTGATTACAAATCAGCCGCTCTGCCTGCTGAGCTACGCTAGCGTTCAAATTCGTATTCTATCACGAAAAACACCCCCCTGTCAACAGACAAAGCAGGGGGAAGGTTTATTATAGCAAAAAATATTCCTGAATCCAACCCCTTCTGAGGCCTAACCGATCCATGATTTCAAGAACCCTCTCGTATTCCTCCGGGGAAATGGGCCTGGAAAGTTCCTCTATTTTTCTGGCCCTGTATGCCGGAAAGTATTGACTCATAAGGCTTATGGGAACTTCCGGGGACAGTTCCCGGGCAATGAAGTTGAGGCTTTCCTCGGAACCGGCGATGTCGTTGGGGAGGACGAGATGTCTTATAAGAAGGCCCCTTACCGCCACCCCTTTTCCATCAACCTTCAGGGGACCTACCTGACGGAACATCTCCTTAAGGGCCTTGCGGTTGTTCTCCACATAATTCATGGCCCGGGAGTATTTCTTCGCCATGCGGTCCGAGGAATATTTTATGTCCGGCAGATATATGTCCACCACCCCCTCCAGGAGTTTTAGGGTCTCCACCCTCTCGTATCCCGAGGTGTTGTAGACTATGGGAAGACGAAATCCCCTTTCCACCGCCATGACCAGGGCCTTGAGGATGGAGGGGACGAAGTGGGTGGGGGTTACGAAGTTTATGTTGTGGGCTCCCCGGCTCTGGAGGTAAAGCATCATCTCCGCCAGTTCCCGGTGGGTGTAGGGCCTGCCTGCCCCCAGTTGGCTAATGGGATAATTCTGGCAGTAAACGCAACGGAGGGTGCAGTTGGTGAAGAAAATAGTCCCCGAACCCCTTTCACCGCTTATGGGAGGTTCCTCCCCGTGGTGAAGGTTGTAACTGGCGACCAGGGGCTGTGCCCCGCTTCTACAGACCCCCTTTTTCTCCATGGAGATCCTGTCCACCCCGCACTTCCAGGGACAGAGTTCGCATCTGGAGTAGGAATCGTAGGCCTCCTCGGCCCGGCGGCGAAGTTCCCGGAGGCCAATGTTCAGGTAGGAGGGTTTATCCCAGGAAACGCCTTCTGACCTCCTCATTTTTCCTCAGGTCCTTCGGGCTCCCATGGGCGATGACCCTTCCCTCGTCAATTATGTAGGCCCGGGAGGCCACGGAGAAGACATCCTCCACATTGTGGTCCGTTATCACTATGCCTATTCCCTGGGAGGCCAGCGACCTTATCAGTTTTTTGATTTCCCCCACGGTAATGGGATCCACCCCGCTGAAGGGCTCATCCAGGAAAAGAAAACTGGGAGCAAGAAGAAGGGCCCTGGCCATCTCCAATCTCCTCATCTCCCCCCCGGAAAGGGTCTCCGCCCTCTGGCGAGCCAGGGAGGAAATGCCCATCCACTTCATTACTTGCTCTATTCTCTCCTCCACGCCGTTTTCCTTGGCCACCATCAACAGGTTTTCGTAAACCGAGGCCCTGCGAAACACCGAGTTTTCCTGGGGCAGGTATATGAGGCCCAATTTAGCCTTTTTGTGGGTGGGCACCAGGGTGATGTCTTTACCGTTGAGGTAAATTTTCCCCCGGTCCGGGGCCAGAAGCCCCACCAGACAATGGAAGGTGGTGGTCTTCCCGGCTCCGTTTTTGCCGAGAAGCCCCACTATCTCACCGGAGAGGAACTCCAGGTCCACACCCCGCAGAACCTGAAAATTTCCGTAAAATTTGACGAGGCCTTTGACTTCAATCTTATTTTGCATAGCCCAGGGTCCTGAGTTTTCTCAATTCTTCCCGGCTGGGCCTGTATTCCGGGCCCTTTATGTAAAATTTTTCCATGGGGGAAAGGAGGCGGAAGAGGGAGATTCCCTCCCGGGAACTTCCATAAAGGTTCTTCTTCTCGCCGGGGTCCCGGGACAGTCGGTAGAGTTCAGCCATGGGTAACCTGGGAACCGGCTTGAATATGGAGCGGTCCAGGCTAAGGTTGTGGATCAATTTGTACTCCCCCTTTACGATTCCCGCCTTCCTGGGAAAGTAAAGGGGCGGGGAGGATTTAGGGGTAAAGAGAAGGACGAAATCCCTCCGGGGTTTCCATGTTTTATCCCCCTGACATCCGCAGATTTTAACGACGATTTCCCAAAGGGAAACGAGGGAGATGAGTCGGGAGTCCTCCCCGGGATTAAATTTTGGGGAACGAACCACCAGGGGAACATGGACTTCCTCTTCGTAGAGGGAATATCCGTGTTCCCAGTTGCCGTGCTCGTAGAACTGCTCCCCGTGGTCGGCGAATATCACCAGGTGCGACCTTCCCCACAGTCCTTCCTCCCTGAGAAACTTCACCAGGGGGCCCAGCAGGTCCCTGTCTATTATGGAAATCTCGCTTTCGTACAAACTCCGGGCCATCTCCCGGTCCCGGTCCGGCAGGGGTTTGAAAACCCCGGGGATGCCACCCACGGCGCTCATGGGGTCAAACCTCCGTCCCCGGGCCAGGTATGGGCTGTGGGCCTGGTAGGTGTGGAGGAAAAGGAAAAGGGGTTTATCCCTGTTCTTCTCTATGAAATCCCGGGCCTGGTCAAAAAGCCGTTGTGAGGAGCGGCGGTCAAATACATCGTAGGGTCTCACCGCATAAAGGAGAAATCCCCTGGCGAAACCCATGTTGGGGGAAACCAGGCCTCCTCCGGTGAAGGCGGCGGTGTAAAAGCCCCGGGCCTGGAGAACCTCCGCCAGGGCTCTGACCGGTTTTTCCCACGGATACTTGGAAAAAAGCGCTGCCATGTGCCCATCGTAGGTCCAGGGAACCGGGGTGTAGGCCCGGCGGAAAACCAGGGATTCCTTCGCCAGGGAATCCAGGGCCGGGGTCCTGGCCTTTCCCCCGAAGATAGAAAGGCTTCTGGCCCGGACGGTGTCCATGGACACGAGAAGCACCACAGGGGCCCGGGGGGATGGGTCGTAAAAATACGGATTTGAAACGAAGGCCAGATTCCCAAATTCCCTTCCCTCCCTCTTCACCTCTATTCTGGTGGCCCACGGTGGGACATCGTATCTTCTCAGAACAAAGCCCTTCTTCTGGAAAAACTCGCCTAAAACCTCCCTTTTTCCAGGCCCGATGGCCGTTATCTTAAACTTGAAACCCGGAGCAGGAAAGATCAATCCCAGGGGAGGAGGAACCGTCATTACCGCCGTGTAAAACTCCACCCTCCTTCTGTCCCCGGTGAAAAAACTGAGGAAATCCTGGGGGAAAAACGGTATCACCTGAAAAACCCTGCGGTTTCCCAGGTAAGTGACGGTGGAGAACTCCTCCCGCACCTTCTCCCAGCCCCTGTAGTCCAGGACCTGGGCCAGAACGATGTTCTTGGGGGGTATTGGAAATTTTCCCCGGAAGGGAAAGAGGCTGAACTTGAACCGCTCCCCATCCTCCTGACCCAGGAGGTATATTCCCTCGGATAGAATGACGAATTCCCTATTTCCCTTTCCCCCCTTTCCCTGAAAAATTATGCTCCCGGAGGGGATCACCGCCGCCCTGCACGGCGAGGAGCGGAGTTTCATTCCCTTCGCCCACTTCACCCCTTCCCCGGGGAGGAGTTTAACGGTCTTTCCCTCCCTCTCCAGGGAGCAGGGCTGAAGGGCAAGGAAATAGGCCCCTTCCCCGGGGGAGGCCGAAAGGTGTTTTATCAACCTCTCCTTCCCGGTCCACTCCAGGAATTTCCAGCCCACTTCCGATCTTCCCCAGGTTCCCATGGGAGTGCGCCCACAGCCCCAGAAAAGCACCGCCAGAGAGATTAAGACAAGAAGTTTTTTCACTTCACCTATTTTATTATTTTTCAAAAACCGAATAAAGGGGGGAAGGGTCCTCTCCCTCCTCCCTCAGAAGGCTTAAAAGCAGGGAGGAGGCCCCGTAAAGGTCCCCTTCCTTCAATCTGGCCAAAAACTCACCGGCCCTCATCCAGGGAATCAGGGTTTTTTCCGGATTCAAAAAATGATATAGGGCCGAAGAAGCGGGTTTTTCGTAGAGGACCAGGGGGTACTCCACACCGTTTTTCCTTAGAACCTCCCGATAAACTACCCTTTCACTGCATTTGAGAAGGGCCCTTTTGTATGAGGGCGTGTACGGATAGGGTATGAGGAAGGGAGAATTGGGAAGGAGGTGAAACCGGGAAAAATCCCTCATGAGCCTTCCCACCACGGAGAACTCCCTGGCGAACTCCCCCAGGGTGGACTGGCAATCCGAAAGAATCCAATAATGGTAATTCCCCATGCCCCTTTCCTCCAGTTCTTTCACCACGGCGAAGATTTCCTCCTCCCTGGCCCTCTTGGCCAGGCGCCGGGCCCGGGGGCTTATGAAGGCGTCGGTGCCTATCCACACCACCGGCCCCGAAGCGAAGGGAACTTCCTCCAGAACCTCCAGGGCCAGAGGATCCCTGAGGCTGTCCATGGAGGTTTGAATCCCCCATACTTCCACCCCTTCCTCACCCATAATCCTGAAAACTTCCCGGGCGTATTCAGGATGGAGGAGGATGTCGTCGTCTGCCAGGTTTATTCTCCTTCCACCCCTTCTCCTGTATTCCCTCATCCAGGCCCTCACCAGGGAAAGGGGGGTTCTTCTCTGAACCCTGCCGTGGGGGTGGGTACAGAAAATACATGAGCGGGGGCAACCCCTGGTGAGAACCAACTCCAGTTCGCCCCCCTCCCCCAGCAGGGAAAGGTCCAGAAGGGTGTTGGCCAGGTTCTCCCGGACGGGTTCCGGATGGGGCATTTTTTCCCTGCTCATCCACCTTATTCCCCAGGGTCCTTCTGGAAATTTCCCCTCCCTCAAAGAAGAAAGGACCCTGGCGAACTCCCTGTCCCCCTCCCCGGGAAACACAAGATTGGCCCTTCCGAATATTTGGAATACCTCCCGGGGCGCCATGGTGGCGGTTATCCCTCCCAGGGCCACCAGAGTCTCCTGGGGTATGGATTGGACGAAGGCGTAAACCTCCGGAAGGAAATCGTCAAAGAGGCTCAGGCCCACGGCAAAATAATCTTCCAGGCTCCGGGGAGGAGTAAGTTCCAGGGAGGGAATTTCAAGGTAGGAGAAGTCTGAGTGGAATCCCTCCTCCCTCAACCCTCCGGAAAGGAAAGCCGCCGAAGGGGGAAGTTTAACCCCCTTCCACCGTTCCTCCCCGCTGCGGGGAAATAGGAGAAGGACCTTTTCCATAAAGTCAAAGTCCAGACCGGAAAAATTTTTCCAGCCTCTCCCTGTCCCAGGTGTTTATTATCCGCTCCGGAGGCAGGGCTGCCTTCCTGGCCACCATGATCCCGTATCTTCGGAGTCTCTCCATGTTGGCGGCGGAATGGGCGTCGGTGGTAACGGCGAAGTAAACCCCATAGCCCAGGGCCTTCTCCGCCAGATAATAGGGAAGGTCCAGACGCTGAATCTGAGAATTTATTTCTATGGCCACATTCCTCCGGGCTGCCTTTTTGAAAACCTCATCCCAATCCGCCTCCGCCGGGGGCCTTTTTCCCAGGAGCCTTCCTGTGGGGTGGCCCAGGATCCTGACATAGGGATTGTCCAGAGCCCGGAGGAGTCTCCGGGTCATCTCCTCCTTCCCCATGTCCAATTTAAGGTGGGGGGAGGCCACAACATAATCCAGCCTGGAAAGAACCAGGTCGGGGTAATCCAGCCTCCCGTCCTCCAGGATGTCCACCTCCGCCCCGGCGAAAACCTTTATGGGAAAACCTCCCGTCCTTATGAGGTTTACCTGCTCCATTAATCTCTCGGCGGAAAGCCCTCCGGCGATTTTGGAGGAAACCGAGTGATCGGTAATCCCCAGGTAAGCGTATCCCATCTCCGCAGCCTTTCTGACCATTTCGTCTAAGGTGCTTCTGCCGTCGGTCCAGTCGGTGTGGGAGTGGAGTTCCCCCCTCAGGTCCCTTTCCTCCACCAGAGGAGGAATTTTCTCGGGGTTCAGGTGACGCACCTCCGGAGGAATGACCTCCAACCCCAGGGCGTGGTATATCTCTTCCTCGCTGGAGTGGAGAACCCTGTTTTTGACGAACAACCCCTCCGGAGTGAGTCTGTATCCCATCCGAGAAGACCTTTCCTTCAGCCATTCCCAGTGGGAGCGGGGGCCCGTCAGGATTATCTTCCATATCCCCCTCCTGGCCCGGTTGAAAAATTCCACGGGGATCCCCGAAGGAAAGAAGAATCTTACCCGATCCTCCAGTTCCTCCCGGGGCCAGGGAAATTTTAGCGGTTTGGCAAAGTAAAGGATGTCCAGGTCCTCAAAGAGTTCATCAAACCTTCTGAAACTGCCCACGGGCTCCGCACCCTCCACCTCCTCCAGAACCAGGGAAAGGGCCTCCTCCGCCTCCTCCAAGGTAAACCTGCCCAGATAAACCCTCATCCTCTCCAGACTTCTCAAAACCTTTTCTATCTTCTTAGGTCCGAACTTGGGAAGTTCCCGGGCCCTTTCGGACTTGAGAAATTCCCGGAGTTCGTCCACGCTCTTTATACCGTAAGAAAAATAAAGCAATCCCACGGTTTTAGGACCCAGGCCGGGAATCCGGAGCAGGGAAAGGAGGGAATAGGGCATCTCCGCCAGGAGTCTTCGGTGGAGGTTGCAATCCCCGGTCTCCAGAATTTCCTTTATCTTCTTCTCAATGGCCTCCCCTATCCCCTCAATCCTCTTCAAATCCCCGCCTTCCCTCACATAATCCTCAATTCGCCGGGGAAAAGCCCTTATAACCTCCGCCGCCCGGCGGTAGGACCTTATTTTAAAGGGATTTTCCCCTTTTATTTCAAGAAAATCGGCTATTTCGTCAAAAATCCTCGCAATTACCCGGTTCTCCATGCCTAAATCTCCCCGTCCTCTTCCTTTATGTAGTGGGCACCTATGCTCCTACGGTTCATCATGGCCGCCCTCACCACCTCCTGGGCCACTATTATCCCGTTTCTCAACCCCACTATGCCGTCGTTGAGCCGGGCGGTCCTGTAGAAACTCTCAATCCTGTGGTAGAGGTACCTCAGGTCCGAAATGGCCCTTTCCAGGCGGCGTCGGGTTCTTATTATCCCGGCGTAGTTCCACATGGTGTGCTTTATGGAAACCCAGTCCTGAACTATGAGGGCCGGGTCCACCTCCAGTTCGTGGCGGGGTCGTCTCCAGCGGGGAATTTTGTGAAAGGGAAGTTCCTCCCGGTGATCCCTTCGGGCCATATCCCGGGCCGCCCTCCATCCCCATAGGAGACCCTCCAAAAGGGATGTGGAGGCCAGGCGGTTGGCCCCGTGAAGGCCGGTGCAACTCACCTCCCCCACCGCATAAAGACCTTCCAGGGAGGACCTGCCCCAGGTATCCACCAGAACCCCGCCTATGGAATAATGAGCGGCGGGCACCACCGGTATAGGCTGGCGGGTTATGTCTATTCCCAATTCCAGACACTTCCTGTATATCCCAGGGAACCTCTCGGGAATGTTGACCTTAAGGGATGAAAGGTCCAAGAGAACATAATTATCTCCCCTGCGGTGGAGTTCCTCGTAGATGGCCCGGGCCACCACATCCCTGGGGGCCAGTTCCCCCTGGGGGGTGTATTTGTGGAGGAAGGGCTGACCGTCCCTGGTGAGGAGCCTGGCCCCCTCGCCCCGCACCGCCTCGGAGATAAGAAAACCGTCGGCATCCCGGTGGAAAAGGGAAGTTGGGTGAAACTGGATGAACTCCATGTGGAGGAGCCTGGCCCCGGCCCTGGAAGCCATGGCATATCCATCACCCCGGGCCCCCTGGGGGTTGGTGGTGTGAAGGTAAATTCTTCCCAGTCCCCCGGTGGCCAAGGCGGTGAAGCGGGCAAAAAACCTCCTTATTTCCCCGCTCCGGTTGTCCAAGACATAGGCCCCCAGGCACCTCGGCCTTCTGTAAGCCTCCAGGGGATCTTCAGCATGATGGGTGTTGGTGATAAGGTCCACGGCGGTCTGGCCGGTGTAGACATCTATCCCGGGGTGGGAGGCAAGGGCCTTCCACAGGGCTTCCATGATGGCCTTCCCCGTCTGGTCCCCCACGAAGAGAATTCTCCTGCGGGAGTGGGCCGCCTCCTTTCCGTAGAGAAAATCCCCGTTTTTCCGGGCAAAGGGGACCTTCAGGATCCTCACCAGAAATTCGTCCACCACCCGGGGGCCCTCGGTGGCGATGACCTCCACCGCCTCGGGGTTGTTTATGCCGGCCCCGGCCTTAATTATGTCCTGGGCAAGGAGTTGAGGACTGTCGTCTTCCCCCAGGGTCACTATACCCCCCTGGGCAAGATAGGTATTGCTGTGGGAGGGACCGTCCCCCCTGGTCACCAGGGCCACCTTGAGGCCCATCTGAGCCGCCTTCCACGCTAAACTTCCCCCGGCAATGCCTCCTCCCAGCACCAGAACATCGTAAAAAAGGGGTTCGCTCATAAAACCTCCACTAGAAGGCTTATGTCCGAGGAACGGAAGGAATGGGTGAGGCCTCCTATGGAAATCAGGTCCACCCCGGTCTCGGCTATTTCCCTGACATTTTCAAGGTTCACCCCCCCCGAGGCCTCCAGTTCCACCCTGCCGCGAACCAGTCCCACCGCCCTTCTTATCTCCTCCGGCGAAAAATTGTCCAGCATTATCCTGTCGGGACCGCAGGACAGGGCCTCCCTCAACTCCTCCAGGCTCTTTACCTCCACCTCCACGAACTTCCCGCTTTTCTTGGCCCTGCGGATGGCCTCCCTGAGAGAACCAGCCAGGACTATGTGGTTTTCCTTTATAAGAACCATCTCCCGAAGGTCAAAGCGGTGGTTTTCCCCTCCCCCCATCTTCACCGCGTATTTCTCCAGCAACCTTAAAAGAGGGGTGGTTTTGCGGGTGTCCATTATCTTAACCCCGGTTCCCTCCACCGCCCTGACGAACTCCCTGGTAAGGGAGGCTATGCCGCAAAGGCGCTGGAGGAAGTTCAGGGCAACCCTTTCCCCCTTCAAAATGGAGGAGGCTTCCCCCTCCACAGTAAAAAGGACTTCCCCTGGAAGGAACTCCTCGCCTTCTTTCTTGTATTGACGAAAAACGAGGCCGGGGTCCACAGCGGAGAAAACCTTTTCCGCCACCCAGCCCCCCGCCATCACCCCCCGGGACTTTGCCAAGGCCCTTCCCCGGGCCCTCTTGCCCTCGGGAACCACATAGGCCGTGGTCACATCTTCAAAGGCCCTGTCTTCTTCCAGGGCGTATTTTATTATTTCGTCCAGGCTGAGCATCAGAACTCTATTCCCAATTTCTTGTGAACGGGAAGGACCATGATCAGGATTAAAAGGAGATACCACAGAATCCAATGGGCCCTTATCCCCATAAAAGAAATAAGCCGCGACGGGTAACGGACCTTTATCCAGCGGGCACAGGTGGAGTTCATGGGCGGTTCCCATGGATAGAGGAGCATTTCCCAGCAGGGCCGTGAAAACCTCTTGGGAACCATGTATTGACCGGGTATTCCGCTTATCAACCTCTTCTCCACCCTCTCTCCATCGCAGGAAAAAACCAGTCTTCCCTTGCCCTTCCCCGTAATTTTCACCCTGAAGTCCACCTCATGAAGGGCCTTAACCCTGACCTTCAACTCCTTGCGGTAAAGGGCAGAGGGAAGAAGGTCCGCATCGGCCTCGGTGCTTACCTTCACCGTGGTAACTTCCCCTGGCCTCAGGGGCCTAACACCGTACCTCCATTCCATTTGAACGAAGAGGAAAAAAAGCACCGGAAACAGGACCATAAGGGGAACCAGGTTCAGGGCGAAGTACTTTAGAACATTGGCCATGGCGGCGAAAAAGGACTTCACTATAACGCCGGGATGGTCCCGGTAAATTCTTATGGCCAGGATGTGGGCCTTTATGGAATCCTTGGCCCTCCTGACCTGGACCGGGAAGGAGACCCACCGGTAAACCAGAAGAACGAGAACAGAGGTTATAAAACTCAGCCAGAGAACTCCCCAGAAGGGAGGAAGCCCCTTAAAGGGAACGAGCAGGAAGTCGGTTACGGCCGTGGAGGACTTTACAAGAAAAGCCATCAGGAAATGTAACCCAGACCCTTAAGCCTCTCCTCTTCACCTCCGCCTTCGCCTTCCTCGGAGTATTCCCTGTTGATTAAATGCTCCACCAGTTCTTCCACCGAGGAATAACCCTTTTTTTCAACCAGTTCCCTGGCCTTTTCGTAGGCTTCGTCGCTTATCTTCACCTTTTTAGCCATGACTCCTCCTATATAAGTGGTTTTCCTTTAAAATCCGGTGGGGTTTCAACCCCGAAAAGTTTCAGTATGGTGGCAGGGACATCCCACATATGGGGCGTTCTGCCTATTTTAAAGTTGCTCATAAAGGTGGCGAGGACCTGGTTGGGGTCAATGCAGTGGTCTCCGCTCCACCAATCAAGGTTATCGTGAATGGACTCCCTGGTGATTCCCCCTATGGCGGAGGAATTGTCCATTCTGTATCCCCGGTTGAACCCTATTATCAGGTCCGGAGCCCGGTCCAGGTAGTCCTTGGAGAAAATGTCCTCCGAAATGAAGACCGCCGTTATGGGAGATTCACCGGTTTTGGGGTCCCTCATGGAGAGGAGTTTTGCCTTGATCTCCTCCATTAATCCCCTCTTTTCCGAGGGAGGAACCCTCCCCTCCCCTTCCCTGCCCTGAAGGTTTATGTAAAGTCCGTTCAAACCTATGGAGTAGGCCACCGAATTCCCCCAGTCCGCCACCTCCACTATGTTGGAGTCCGCATAATCTGAGACCGAAGGTTTAAGGTATCCCTGTTCTATGAGCCATTTGTTAATGTTAACTCCGCGGCGGAAGGGGGCAAAGCCGTGGTCTGATATCACCATGAGGGGAAGGTCCCGGGGGATTCTCTTGAGGGTGTATCCCACCACCTTGTCAAACTCCATGTAGAGTTCCTCTATCATGTTTCCATATTTTTTGCTGTCCTCCGGATGGTAATAAGGGTGGCGTGGGTCCGAAAGGGCCCAGAACATGTGCTGGCCCTGGTCCAGGGAGGAGTAATAGAAGAAGAGAAATCCTTTTTTGAGGGAAAGAAACCTCTCCAGTTCGTAGTGGTAGATTCTGTTGCTCTCCTCTAAAATGGACATGGACTGGGTTATGAAGTCCCCCACGGTGAAGGTGAGGTTTGAAAGGGCCTTGGTGTCTGCAGGGAGTCCCAAGGTGTGAAAAAGCCCCAGTTTTTCTGCCAGTTCCCTGGAGTAGTCCTCGGGGGTGGAAATGGGAAGGGCGGGATCCCGGGGGTCTATACACAGGGGAGAGATGTAAAGACGGAATTTTTCGCCGGCGTTTAACAGGAGGAATCTCACCATGGCGGTTATCCCCTGGATACCCTTTACCACCTCAAACTTTATCTCCACCCAGGGGCTGAGTTCCCCCTCCTTGAGCAGGATTTCGTTTCCCTGAATGTCTATTCTCACCGCCCGCGATCCCCTGTCCAGGTAGACCTTAAAGGGAACGGTGAGGGGTTCTTCCTCTTCCTTCAGGGGGTTCTGAGGCCCCTCTATTTCGGTTTCCATCTCGTCGTAATCGTTAAAATAGGCGTAGTAGACCCTGGCTCCGGGAAGGTCCGCCTGGGCCTCCCTTTCGTCGCTGGTGTAGAGAAAATAGGTGCCGTAGGTCCCCAGGAGGTCCGGGGTGCCCATCCCCGCCATGGTCCTGGCCCTGCTCTCCTCCGGAGGATAATTGGAGGGAACCTTGAAAACAGTGGAGTCAATCTCCGCCTCTTCAAGATAATTCCAGAAGGCCTTGCCGCCACGGTTCAGAACAACCTTCCCGCCTTTAAGGGGGATTTTCCAGGAGCCCAGTTTCACGAAGTGGCTGGCGGGAATGGTGTCGGACTGGGAAAACTTGGGCATGTAGGTTTTGGGGTCCCTGTGGATGAAGTCGTATATCCCGTATCCCCCGGGGTCCTTACCCGTGATGAAACTTCCCCAGGCCACAGGGCTCTGGGGGGGAGGGGTGGTGGCCATCTTCCGTATGTGCCCCCTCTGGAGAAACCTCTTTATGTTGGGAAGTTTCCCCTCCTGCACCATCTTCATAACCCTGTTGGGATCCATGCCGTCAAATCCCAGGACCAGAACCCTTCGCCGGGAGGCGGCGGAGGAAAACAGGTTCCGGGAAAACACCATCGGAGCCACCAATCCGGCACCCGCCAGTTTTAAAAATTCCCTTCTTTTCATAACTTCACTCCCAGATTTTTGCCCTCCACAAAGGCAGGGGTTTTAACCCCCAGAAGATCGTAAACCGTGGGCGCAATGTCCATGAGACTGGCCCTTTCGGAGGCGACCTTCTTGTTGCAGAAGAAAATTCCCGGTATTTGCTCGGAGGTGAAGCCGTGGTCTCCGCTCCACCTTCTGGTGTTGTCCACCACCACCGGCTCCACCACCTTGCCCACGGCGCTTTCCCAGGAAACCCTGTATCCCAATCTATAACCCACTATTATGTCCGGAGCGTTTTTAACATAGGGTCCTTTGTATATCTCCTCCCGGAGGAAGGCGGCGGCTACGGGGCGTTCCCCCTTTTCCTCGTCGTAGAGTTTCAGCAGTTTTTCCCTTATTTCCCTCTTCAGCGCCTCCGCTTCCTTGGGAGCAACTATCCCTTCCTTTTCCCTTCCCTTCATGTTTATGTAAACCCCGGAGAGACCGAATCCGTAGGCCACGGTCCTTGACCAGTCCACATCGGCGAACCATTTGCCGCTTCCATCCCTCCCCTCTTTGAGGTGAAGGTAACCCTCCTTCATCAGCCAACCGTTTATGTTCACCCCCCTCCTGAAGGGACCAAAACCGTGGTCTGAAACTATCATGAGGAGGTCTCCCTTCCTGAGCCTCTTCGTGGTCTCCCCCACTATCCTGTCCGCATCCTGGTAAACCCTGTATATGGCCTCCACCACCTCCTTCTTCCTGCTGTCGCGAGGGGCAGGGGATTGGGGATCAATGTACCGCCAGAACATGTGCTGAATCCTGTCGGGATACTCAAAGACCGAAATGAGCAGGCCTTCCCTGGACTTGGGAAGGGCGTCAAAGAATATCCTCTCCCTCTCCCGGTTGGCGTTGTAAACCTGCTGTATGTAGCCCTCTTCGTCCAGGACCCCTTCGTTAAGGGCCCATGTATCCTCGGCCATGCCCAGGGTGGCGAAGGGACCGTTCTTTTTGGCCAGGTAAACGGCAAAGATGGAAGGGTGGGAAAGGGGCATGGCGGGCTTTTCGGGATTGAGGTTTATGGGTGAGAGATAAATTCTCAGGGGGGAAGTGGAGTGGAGATACCACTGGGCGATGCCGGAAACCTTCGCCACCCCGGCCCGGAAATCCATCCGGAACCAGGGGGAAAGAACCCCTTTCCTCACCTCCATTTCCCCGTCCTCGGTCTTAATCTTCACCGCATCCTCCCCCAGGGGGAAAACTTTAAACTCCTTGTTCAGTACCTCGCCCTTTTTGAAGGGGTGGGGAGGTCCGGGAATCCTACCCTTGTAATAACCGTTTACCTTTTCCAGTTTGAGAAAGATCCCCTCGGAAAGTTCAAAGTCCCCGGGCTTTTCCTCTTCGGAAAAGTAGGTAAAGGTACCCTGGGTTCCCCTGAGGTCCGGGGTTCCCAGACCCGCCAGTTGAAGTCCGTAGAATTTCTCCGGAGGAAAGGTGAAGGGCACCCGGAGGACCTGGGCGTAAACCCCGCTGTCCCCCAGGACCTTCCACATGGCCCTGCTCTTTCTTAGGAGTTCAATCTTGGGCTTGCTGATGGGAATCTGCCATTTTCCAATCTTCAGATATTTTTTCGGGGGGAGAATCTCCGAGGCTGAAAGTTTGGGAAGATAAGTTTTGGGATCCCGTGCCAAAAAGTCAAAGATGTTGTGTTTTCCAGGATTCACCCCGGTGGAAAAGGTGGACCATGCCACCGGGGAAAGAGGCGGCTCCGTGCTCTTCAAAGGAAGGAAACTGCCCTCCTCCGCCAGTTTTTTAAAATTAGGAAGCCTCCCCTGCTTCATAAGTTCGGAAGCAAGTTTGTAGTCCATGCCGTCAAAGCCCAGGATAATCACCCTTTTGACCCTGGCCCTCTTCAGGGCTCTGGACCTTCTTATTGCCCGGATAACCACCCTTATGGGCAGGGTAACGAGGTTGAAAAGGGCCACGAAGAAGGCCAGAAAAACGAAGAGGAAGGATCCCAGGAACGCAAATCCCGCCCCGGGCCCCACATAGGCCAAAAGGGGCAGGGGAAGGAAAATGCCCCCCACGAAATAAATCAACCTTTTTCTCATTTCCAACTTTTTATTATAACTCCTTTTTTTCTTCCTTCATCACTTCACTTTGAAACCTGAAATCCACAGGAGGAAACGGAAAATATTAAAACTATTCCAAGTTTAAAACAATTATCACAAAAAATCAAGAAACTTCCCGTTGCGTTTTTATACTAATGAGTTTATAATTTAAACCATAAAGTTTAAACGAGGAGGCAACATGGCCGAGACCTGGAGGGACTTGGCACGGCGGGCCCAGGAGACCGCCGTCCTCAGGGCAGCCACGGAACTCATAGGAGAAAAGGGGTTCGCCTTCACCACCATGGACGAAATTGCGGAAAGGGCCGGGATATCCAAGGCCACCATCTACAAACTCTTCCCGTCCAAGGAAAACCTTCTTCTCCGGGTCCTTGAAGCCCTGAACGAAGAAATCGTCCGGGAGGTTAAGGAACTGCCCCGGGATAAATTCCCGGAGGCCTTTCCCAGACTCCTGGACCTGTTTTTGGCACAGGTGGAAAAAAGGCAGAATTTCGTGAAGATCCTGGCATCGGAAACCTTTTCCCACGGCCCCTTCCTCCGGGAAGGCCGAAGGGACCTCTATCGGAGGATCAGTGAAAACAGGAATTTTTACCGCCGCACCATAGAGGAAATCCTCCGTCAGGGGAAAAAGGACGGTTACATAAAGGAACCCCCGGGGATGGTCTCAGGCCTTGTGCTGGCCACCCTGAAGGGCGTGGTTTCGGAAATCCCCTTCTACCAGGAGGAAGAATTCAAAAGATTCCTTTCCTACACCAGGGAAAAGATACTTCAACTGGTGGGACTGGGAGGTGAAGTATGAAAAAAGGGATTTTGATTCTCATGGCCCTGCCGGTCCTCCTGTGGGGAAGGGTAAAGTTCAACCTGGAAGGGGCTGTATCCTACGCCCTGGCTCATTCGCCCTCCTACCTTCAGGCCTTGAAGGCCGTGGAGGCCCAAAGGGCCAGGGCCCGAAAGGCCACATCCCTCTTTCTCCCCCAGGTGAACCTCCAGGGACAGGACATCCTCAAGAAAAAACCTTTTACCGTGGAACTTCCTCCCCTCTTTCCCGGAGCACAGCCCAGAAAGGTGAGGATGGACTTTACCCGAAGATACCAGTTCGGCCTCAACCTGACCCAACCCCTTTTCACCAGCGGCAGGCTCTCCGCCGCCTATCGGTTAAACCAACTCCAACTCCGGACCGCGGAGATGGAACTTCTCCAGAAGAAACTCAACCTGGTTTACCAGGTAAAAAGAGCCTTTTACTCCATTTTGCTTGCGGAAAAAATGCTGGAAATTCAAAGGGAATCCTCCCGGATCGCCCGGGAGCACTACAAGCAGGTCAAGGCCCTTTACGAGGCCGGCTCGGCCACGAAATTTGAACTTCTCCAGGCCAGGGTCCGGTGGGAGAACACGAAGCCGGAACTCATGAGGGCGGAAAACGCCCTGAAATTAGCCCGTTTAAACTTCTCAGCCCTCCTGGGACTGGAGGAAGAATTTGAGGTGGAGGGAAGCCTTCCCTACATTCCCCTGGAAATTGACCTGAAAACCCTGGAAGAATTTGCCCTCTCCCACTCCCCCACCCTCCGGGCCTCCGTCTTTAGAACCCGGGCCGCCGCCCAGGGCATCAACCTGGCCAGGGCTCAATTCGGCCCCTCCATGGCCCTGGTTCTGGACTACAATTTCCGCTCGGAAAACTTCAACTTCCGGGCCAACAACTGGGAAGACTACTACACCCTGGCCCTTTCCTTTTCCATACCCCTTTTCTCAGGATTCTCCAGGGTGGAGGACCTCAGGGCAGCATCCAGCCAGTTCTACTCGGCAAAATACGGAGAGCAGGCTCTCCGGCAGGCGATAATATCAAAACTCCACGCCGCCTACCGCAGGGCAGAACTGGCCCGGGCCAGTTATCTCTCGGCCAGGGAAACGGTGGAAGAAGCCAGGGAAGGCGTAAGGCTCGCCAGGGTTAACTACAGGGAATCGCTAATCACTTCCCTGGAGGTGGATCAGGCCAGGCTCTCCCTGAAAATGGCCGAAATAAACATGTTCAACGCCCTTTACCAGTACAACGAAGCCCTGGCGGAAATAGAAAGCATAACGGGATATAAATTCGGAGGTGAAAAATGAGGTCCCTTAAACACCTGGTTTTGCCCCTTACCCTGATCTTTCTGGTCTTCTGCGGAGGCTCCCCCGGTCCCCGGGGCAGCGAAGGGGAAACGGGGGTGAAATTCAGGGTCAAAACCAGGAGGGTTCAATACCGGATGGTTCAAAAAACCCTCCGCCACACAGGCACCGTGGAAGCCTACAGAAAGAGGAGCATAGTTCCACGGATAAACGGAAGGATAAAGAGAATCCTGGTGGAGGAGGGCCAGATAGTCTCCAGGGGCCAGGTTCTGGTGGAACTGGACAGACAGCAGGCGGAAATTCAACTCCGCCAGGCCCAAGCAGGGCTGGAGGCGGCCAGGGTGAATTTTGAGGAAGCCAGGAGAAACTTTCTCCGGGCCCAAAAACTCCTGGAAGAAAGGGCCATCTCACGCCAGCGCTACGAAAAGGCGGAGATGGCCTTCAAGGCCGCCGGGGCCCGGCTAAAACAGGCCCGGGCATCGGTGGAGATGGCCAGGTTTCTTCTGGACTCCTCCAGGCTCAGGGCTCCCTTCTCCGGCGTAATTACCCGGAAACTGAAGGAAGAGGGAGATTTCGTAAATCCCGCCATGGCCGGATTCGGGGGAGGACCGGGAATCCTGGTCCTCATGAACTTTGAGAGGATAAAAGTTTATGTGGATGTGCCCTCTTCGGAGATAGCCCTGGTCAAGCCCGGGGCCCCCTCCCTGATACGCCGCGGGAAATTTACCCTCCAGGGCAAGGTTTTCTCCGTGGCCCAGGCCGCCGACCCCGCCTCCAGAACCTTCAGGGTGGGTGTTCTGGCGGAGAACAAGGACCTCCTTTTAAAACCCGGCACCGATGTGGAGGTTAGCATCGTAATCGCCCGAAGGAAGGCCCTGGCGGTTCCCCTGGCCTCACTGGTGGAAGGGAAATACATCTTCGTGGTGGAGGGGGAAACTGCCCACCGAAAAGAGGTTCTTACGGGTTTGAAGGGGGATCAATTCGTTGAAATACGCCAGGGGCTGAGGGAAGGGGAAAGGATTGTGGTGGAAGGACTTTTCGGCCTCTACGACGGGGCCAGGGTGGAGGAGGTAAAATGAGCATCCCTGCCTTTTCGGTCAAACGAAAGGTCACCATTACCATGCTGATCTTGATAATAGTGGCGGTGGGAGCCATATCCTACACCAAACTGGGGCTGGACCTCATGCCCAGCATAGAATACCCCACCCTCACGGTGATGACCTCCTACCCGGGAGCCTCCCCGGAGGATGTGGAACAACTGGTCACGGCCCCCCTGGAAGAAATAGTGTCCTCGGTCACCAGGGTCAAGGAGGTGAAGTCCATATCCCAGGAAGGCCTATCCATGATCACCGTGGAGTTTGAATGGGGAACCAACATGGATGCGGCGGCCCAGGACATAAGGGATAGGATTGCCCGGTTCAGGAAATTCATTCCCCAGGAGGCGGAAGACCCCATAGTCTACAAATTTAACATCTCCGATTTTCCCATCCTCTACTACGGGGTTAGCAGCAAAACCCTTTCCCAGTCCCGGTTAAAAAAACTCCTTGACGACCAGGTGGTGGAAAGGCTCTCCAGGCTTGATGGAGTGGCGGCGGTTCAGGTCCTCTCACCCAGAAAGAGAGAACTTCTCATAACCCCCAGCCTGGAGAAAATGGCGGCCTACGGGATAGGAGTGGACAGGATAGTTCAGGCCCTCAGGAGGGAAAACATAAATCAACCGGCGGGTTTCGTTATTTCGTCCCATCGGGAGAGAAACCTCAGGATAAAGGGCCAGTTTAACAGCCTGGATGAGGTGAAAGGGGTGGTGGTGGGAGTAACCCGGGAAGGAAGAACCGTTCACCTGGGGGATGTGGCCGAGGTGAGGTTCGGGGACTATCGGGAGCGGTCCACTTCCAGTATAAACGGGGAACCGGCGGTGGTGATGCTGGTGACCAAGACCTCCAGCGCCAACACGGTCCTGGTGGCCCGAAGGGTGAAGAAAACCCTGGGAGAACTCAGGAAAAGGTTGCCCGCCGATGTGGAATTCCACCTGGTGTTTGACCAGGAAAAGCCCATAACCCTTATGGCCATAAGAACCGTGGCCAACATCCTGGTGGGAGGGATCTTAGCGGTGGGCATCCTTTTCCTATTTCTGGGGAATTGGAGACCCACCCTGGTGATTTCCCTTTCCATCCCAATATCCATAATCTCAACCTTTATAGCCTTTTATGTGGCCGGCTACACCCTGAACCTCCTTACCCTGGGAGGACTGGCCCTGGGGGTGGGAATGCTGGTAGACAACGCGGTGGTGGTCATAGAAAACACCTACAGGCATTTTGAGGAAAAGGGGTTGTCCCCGGACCAGGCCTCGGTGGTGGGAACCGAGGAGGTAGCCATGGCCATAGCGGCCTCCACCTTCACCACCATCGCCGTCTTCTTCCCCATGGTATTCGCCGGAGGTATAACCGGCAAACTTTCCCGGGCCCTGGCCCTATCCATATCCTTTGCCCTTCTCTCCTCCCTTTTCGTGGCTTTAACCATAACCCCCATGTTGACCTCCGTCCTTTACAAGAAGGAGAGGAAAAAAGGTAAACTGACCCAGTTCGTGAGGAGGTTTTCGGACTCCTTCGTAAAGGGCAAGATGAGAAGGTCCTACGAAGGGGCCCTGAGATGGGCCCTGGCCCACCGAGGTCCCGTCCTGGGCGCCGTCCTCGTCCTCTTCATTCTCTCCTTCGGGGTTTTGAAAATCGTGGGGACGGAATTCATGCCCAAGGTGGACAGGGCCATCGTGGTCATGAAGATAAAGACTCCGGTGGGAACTCCCCTGGAAGTAACCGACAAACTGGCCAGGGAAGACGCCAAAATCCTCTCCTCCTTCCCCGAAACCATTTCGGTCCTGACCAGCGTGGGCGTAACCCAGGAGGGTGGCGTGGGAAGCGCCTCCTTTGAATTTTCACCCTCAGGCCCCCACGAAGCCATGCTTTGGGCGAAGGTAAAGTACAGGGAGGAAAGGGAGAGGTCCCTGGACGAAATACTGGAGGAGTTCCGCAGGAAGGTGCCCCGTTACAGGGGAGTGGAGAATCAGGTTCTGGACCTGGGCAGGATGATGACCGGGGGAGGTCTCTATCCGGTGGAGATAGAGGTTTACGGCAAGGACCTACAGGCCATCCACACCCTGGCCATGAGGGTAGCCAGGGTCCTCCGCAGCGTAAGGGGGATGAGGGATGTAAACCTCACCTATCAGGCAGGGAAGCCGGAGGTGGTTCTTCTGCCCCGCCGGGATGTAATATCCAGGCTGGGGCTTTCCACGGGATACATAGCCACCCTTCTCAATTACGCCACCACCGGCGAACTGGCCACCCGATTAAACTACCGGGGGGACAACTACGATGTCAGGGTCCAACTGCCGGAAGGGGAGAGGGAAAACCTGGAGGAAATATTGAAGTTCCCGGTGATCACCCCCCGGGGGGACAGGGTTTACCTCTCGGAACTGGTCAACACCAGGGAAAGAAGAGGACCCGTTAGGATATACCGCTCCTCCAAGGAGAGGGTGATTACCGTCCGGGCCAACATAGTGGGAAGGAGTTTGGGCCAGGCGGTGGGGGAGGCCATAAGAAAATTAAAACCCCTGGGAAAGAACCTTCCCCCGGGCTACTCCCTGGAAGTGGCAGGACAGTATAAAGACATGGTGGACGCCATAAAGACCATGATTCAGGTTTTCCTCCTGGCCGCCCTTTTAACCTACATGATAATGGCCGCAGAATTTGAACACCTTTCCCATCCCTTCGTCATAATGTTCACCGTTCCCCTGGCCATAATAGGGGTCTTCCTGGCCTTCCTCCTGGCCCGCAAGCCCCTCTCCCTGCCGGGGATGATGGGAATAGTTATGCTGGCGGGCATAGCGGTGAACAACGGGATCGTCATGGTGGACTACATTAACCAACTCATAAGACGAGGGCAGGATAAATACGAGGCGGTGGTGGAGGGGGCGGTGACCAGGCTGAGGCCCGTCCTCATAACCGCCCTTACCACGGTCTTCGGGACCCTTCCCATGGCAGTATCCCGAAGCACCGGCTCCGAAATGAGGGCTCCCATGGGATTGGCCATAGTGGGAGGGCTAACGGTGGCCACCTTTCTCACCCTCTTCGTGGTTCCTATAATCTACACCTATGTCAACAAAATAAGGCCCCGCTAAGACCCCATCAGCGGCGGAGGATCCGTTCCATCCTGGCTTTGTCCGCCGGGGAGATGTTCCTGCCCAGAAGTTTCAAATACTTCCGGGCGTATTCCCTGGCCTCCTTGAGTTTCCCCTCCTTCTCCAGGGCTATCGCCAGGTTGTAAGCGGCCAGGGCATACCAGGGGTTCTTTTCCAGGGCCTTTTTCCACAGTTCTATGGCCTTATCCCTCTTCCCCATGGCCTCGTAGCAATCGCCCAATCCGTTGTAAGCGGCGGCCAGGGAGGGGTCAAGGTCCAGGGCTTTCTGGAAGTACTTGGCGGCATCCTCGTAGATGCGCATGGAAAGGAACAGCGAGCCCAGATTGTTGTAAACCAGGGCGTAGTTGGGCTCCAGGGAAAGGGCCCTTTTGTAGGCCTGGAGGGCCTGATCGTAAAGCCCCGCCTTCCAATATGCGATCCCCAGATAATTCCAGGCCTCGGGGTCAAAGTCCACGATGGAAATGGCCTTTTTGAGGACCTTGATGGCCTCCTCCGGCCTGCCGGCTTCGGTGAGGGTCAGCCCGTAGAAGGTGTAAAAACTGTATTCCTTTATCCCCCTCTTTTCGCCCTCCCTGAAAACCTCCAGGGCCTTCCTTATGTCCCCCTTGGCCTTGTAAAAGGTGGCCAGGGTTACATAGGCCTGGGGGAAGTCGGGCCGTTTTTTAAGGACTTCCTCCTCCAGTTTTATAGCCTGGTCCAGTTTTCCTGCGGAGTAGAGTTTTATGGCCTTCAGATGAGCCAGGTGAATGGGAAGAAGGGTCTTCAGGTCGTCCTCCCGGGTGAATTTTTCCTTCCCCCTCACCCTTCCGGAAACATAGCCCAGGGAAAGAAGTTTCTCCATGTCTCCCCGGGATACCCCGGTGGCCTGGACCTTCCCCCTGGAATACTTATCCATTACCCGGGGAAGTTCCCTTTCCAGTTCCCGGGATTTAGGGGTTCCGTAAATGTTGTGCTCCTCGGAAAAATCCCTGGTGAGGTCGTAGGCCTCCTTTATGGGAAGGTCAATGAACTTGAACCGGTCCTTTATCAACCCCCGGAGGGGTGCCCATCCCCTGGAAAGGAAGGGGGAGAGGGATTCAAAATAGATCTCCTCGTCCTCCATCTTCTTGCCCCGAAGGGCCGGCACCAGCGAACGGCCCTGAACCTGAGAAGGAGGTTTCTCACCTATTATTTCGGCCACCGTAGGGAATATGTCCCAGTGGGCCACATAGGTATCCACCTTGCGGTGGGGAAAAATCCCGGGGGCGTAGAAAATGAGGGGTATGTGGATGGTGGAATTGTAGGCGAAGTATCCGTGGGTGGATTCCCCGTGATCCCCCAGGCCTTCGCCGTGGTCGGAAGTTATAACTACCAGGGTATTCTCCTCCAGTCCCTTTTCCTTTAAATACTCAAAAAGCCTCCCCAGTTGAGCGTCGGTGTAGGCTATCTCGCCGGAATAAAGATCGTCCTTGTACTGGCTGTCGTAGGGGGGAGGCGGATCGTAGGGCTGATGGGGATCAAAAACATGAACCCAGACGAAAAATCTCTTTCCCTGATTGGCGGAAAGCCACGCCAGGGCGGCATCTATCACCTTCTTAGCCTTCCTTTCCGGAAAGAAGAAGGTCCTCATGTTTTTGGAAGGATATTTTTCGTCGTACAGGTCAAAGCCCTGGGCGAGGCCGAACCTTGAATCCAGGGGAAAGGCTCCTATGAAGGCGGCGGTGGCATAGCCCCGGGCCTTGAGAAACTCCGCCATGGTCGTCAGTTTCTCGCTGGCCCTGAACCCGTAGTTGTCGTGGATGCCGTGGTATAAAGGAAGGGTTCCGGTGAGGATGGAGGTGTGGGAGGGAAGGGTCATGGGTACATGGGCAAAGGCATGGGTGAAGAGCACCCCCTTTTCCGCCAGGGCATCTATGTGGGGAGTTCTGGCAAAACCGGGATTGTAGCAACTCAGGTGGTCTGCCCTGAGGGTGTCTATGGTTATCAGAACCACATTGAGTTTTCTGTTCCCATGGCCCCCGCAGGAAAGGAAAAGGGAAACGGCCACCAAACCCACCAACAGAACAAGTATCCTTCTCATGCTTAAATTATACATCGGGGAGTTCCCTCAGGGCCCTGTCTATCCGGCGGATGACCTCATCCTTCCCCAGGACCTCCACCACATCAAAAATGGGCGGGGAAACCCTCTCCCCCAGAAGGGCTATCCGGAGGGGATGAATAAGTTTGCCGGCCTTTACCCCCATCTCTTCCGCCAGGGACCTCAGGACAGCCTCCGCCCTGGCGGCGTCCAGGGAATCCAGGTCAGCGTAGACCTGCCTCAACCTCCTGAGCCCCTCCCTGGCTCCTTCCTTCCAGTGTTTCTTCAGGGCATCCCCGGCGTATTCAAAATCGCTTCTCAAATACCTCTTTATCTTGGAGGCCATCTCCAGAAGGTCCCTGGACCGTTCCTTGACCAGGTCTATGACCCTGAAAACCCATTCTTTCCTTGCCTCCGCCTCCTCCCCGATCCCTTCCCTTTCAAGGAAAGGGAAAAGTTCAGGCCAGATTTCTTCGGCGGGGAGGGAGGAAAGAACCCGGGAGTTCAGCCAGGCCAGTTTGTCCAGATCAAAGACCGGGTTGGACTTTCTCACCCTATCTATGGAGAACCTCTCCACCAGTTCCTCCATGGTGTAGAAGTCCCTGTCTTCCCCCGGCGACCAACTCAACTGAGCCAGGAAGTTAATCATGGCCAAGGAAACAATCCCCTTCTCTTTAAAGGCCAGGACCGAGGTTTCCCCATGTCTCTTGCTCAACTTCTTCCTGTCCTTGCCCAGGATCAGGGGCAGGTGAGCAAAGCGGGGCGGCTCCCAGCCCAGGGCCCGGTAGAGAAGGATCTGCTTGGGGGTATTGGCTATGTGGTCTGCCCCCCTTATCACATGGGAAATCTTCATCAAGTGGTCGTCCACCACCACCGAGAGGTGATAGGTGGGGTAGCCATCCGATTTGAGAAGGACGAAATCTTCTATTTCGTCGTTTTTCACCGAAACCCTTCCCAGGATGAGGTCCTCAAACTCAGTAACCCCCGGAGGGACCAAAAACCTCACCGCCTTGGGCCTGCCTTCCCTCTCAAACCTCTCCTTCTCCTCTGGACTCAGGTGAAGACACCTTCTATCGTACTTCCACGCCTTCTTTCCGGAGGCCCTCCTCCTTTCCTCTATTTCCTCCCTGGTGCAATAGCAATGATACGCCTTACCCTCCTCTACGAGCCTCTCAGCCATCCTCCTGTAAAGTCTTAGTCTCCTGCTCTGATATGTGGGGCCCTCATCCCACTCAAGGCGGAGCCACCTCAGGGCCTGAAGAATCTCAAAACTCATTTCCTGGCTGGAGCGCTCCACATCGGTATCCTCAATTCTGAGGACGAATTTTCCGCCGTTTTTACGGGCGAAAAGCCAGTTGAAAAGGGCGGTCCTTGCTCCCCCCACATGAAGGTGACCGGTGGGGGAGGGGGCGAATCTAACTCTCACCATGTTCGTTCTCCTTTTCTATTCCCAAAATTTTCATCTTCCTGTGAAGATTGGATCGGTCAATGCCCAGGGCCTCGGCGGTCTTGGTTATGTTCCAATCGTGTTCCCGAAGTTTTCGGATTATAAACTCCCTTTCAAAGGACCTCGTGGCCTCCTGAAGGGAAGAAAGGCCGAAAAGCCTTCCCTCCATTCCCTCCCGGGGAAGTTGGAGGTCTCCCGGCATAAGAACACTTCCCTGCCTTTTCATTATCACGGCTCTCTCAACCGTGTTCTTGAGTTCCCTCACATTTCCAGGCCAGGGATAGGAGAGGAGGAGTTTCTCTGCGGAGGGGGAAAACTTAAGGTCCACCTTATTGTACTTCCTGGAGAATATTCCCAGGTAGTAGCGGGCTATGGGGATAATATCCTCGGGTCTTTCCCTGAGGGCCGGAATGTGTATGGGCAGAACATTTATTCTGTAAAAGAGGTCCCGGCGAAAATTTCCCCTCCTGACCTCCTCCTGAAGGTTCTTGTTGGTGGCGGCGATGAACCGGGTGTCTATTTCCACCACCTGGGTGGATCCCAGGGGCTCAAACCTCTGCTCCTCTATTACCCGCAGTATCTTCGCCTGGATCCTGAGGCTCATGTCCCCTATCTCATCCATGAAAAGGGTTCCTCCGTCGGCCATCTGGAGTTTTCCTTTCTTGTTTTTCACGGCGTTGGTAAAGGCCCCCCTTACATACCCGAAAAGTTCGCTTTCCATGAGGTCCTCCGGGATGGCGGAGCAGTTCAGGGGAACGAACCGGCCCCGGGACCTGGGGCTTTTTTCGTGGATAAGCCGGGCCACCAGTTCCTTGCCGGTCCCTGTCTCTCCGGTGATGAGAACGGTTCCATCGGTGGGGGCCACCTCATCCACCAGGCGGAGGACCTCCTGGGTTGCCCGGCTCTCACCCACGAACTCCACCCTCTCCCGGACGCTCAAAAGAACTTCGCGCTCCTCCCGGAGTTTTCTTTCGTTTAAAGCGTTCCTGGCCACCACTATTATTCTGTCCATGGTAAGAGGCTTTTCCAGAAAATCGTAGGCCCCCAATTTTATAGCCTCCACCGCATCGGGTATGGTCCCGTGGCCCGAGATCATAACCACATAGGGCCGGGGTTCCCTTTCCTTTACCTCCTTTAGCACCTCCAGACCATCCATGCCGGGCAACCGTATATCAAGGAACAGAAGTTCGTAAGCCCGCCTTTCCAGCATGGCCAAAGCCTCTTCCCCGGACTCCGCCAGATCCACATGGTAGCCTTCGTCTTCTAAAATTTCCTTCATAAGTTCCCTGATGGGCTCTTCGTCGTCCACCACTAAAATCCTTCCCCTTCTCAAATCGGCACCTCCAGTATAAATCTGGCTCCCCGGGGCTGGTTATCTTCCACATAAATTCTTCCGTTGTGCTCCCTTATTATGTGCATGGCAATGGAAAGGCCCAGCCCGGAACCTTCCTTCTTTTTGGAAAAATAAGGGGTAAAGATCCTCTCCTTATCCTGGTCCGGAATACCAGGTCCCGTATCGGATATTATAACCCTCCACACCCCCTTCTCCAGGTCAGCCTCTGCCTCTATAGTAATTTCATCGCCCTCCTCCACCGCCTCCACCGCATTGTTGAGTATGTTTCTTATGGCCCTTTTAATTTGATCCGGGTCAAAATAAAGGGTGGAGGGAAAATCCCTTTCTATTTTCAGGGAAAAATTTATTTCAGGATAGGTGGCTCTGTAGGCTTCGTAAAGTTCCCTCAACAGTTTTTTCAACGAATAGGGAATTTTCCTCATCTGGGGCATCCTGGCCATCTGGGAGAAATCTTCCGCCAGGGCCTTAATGGTAACCGCCTCCGAAAGTATTCTCCCGGCCTCCCGGTCTATTTCCTCGGGGGTAAACTTCCCGGAAGCCAATTTTGCCTTTATCCTCTGGGCCGCCAGGGTGATGGGGGTGAGGGGATTCTTTATTTCGTGGGCAATTCTGCGGGCCACCTCCCTCCATACCTCCATTTTCTGGGTGGTAATCACCGGGGTTATATCCTCCAGAACCGCTATGTAAGCCTGAACCTCCCCATCCCTTTTGATGGGAACCAGGTTGAGGATCAGATGTTTCGGGCTTCCACCCCGGGTGAGAACCACCTCCCTGGCCTCCAGGGTTTCTCCCCGGGCCACCGCTTCCTTCAGAAGTTTTTTCAAACCCTCGTCCTCTACGGCCTCATCCAGGGGAAGGCCCACCTTTCCCTCCAGCCCCAGAAGGGAAACCGCCGAGGGATTGGCGGATATTATTTTTCCATCCCTGGAGATTTCTATGACTCCGGGGTTTATGGTATCAAGAAGAACCTCTATGTAGTTCTTCCTGGCTTCAATTTCCCGCCTCTGTTTTTTCAATTCCTCCACCATGCGGTTGAAGGCCTGAACCAGTAGCCCCATTTCGTCCTCTCCCCGGGCCTCCAGTTTCACGGAGAAATCCCCCCGGGAAAGTTTTTCGGTGGCCCCCAGGAGTTCTTCCACCGGCCTGGTTATGTTTTTGGCTATTTGGAGTCCCACCCAGGAGGCGGAAAAGAGAATGAGAAGGGAAAGCAGCAAAAGGAAAAGAATGTATGTGGTCTTCATGGGATTTCTCAGGAGTTTAACCTCCCGGTAGCGGGTAACCACGGATTTTAAAAGGGCCACCTTCTGGGAAATGCTCTGGGGGAAAAACTTTCCCACGGCCACCACGAATCTCCCCTGCCCCCGGGGAGCCACGCACCTGATGAGATCCCCCTTCTCCATGGTGTCCACCACGCACTGAGACTCCCCGATGAGGCCCTTTTTAACGGTGAGGGGAGGAAGGTCCCTGTAGTCGTGGAGGGGCAGGGACGGATTCAGCAAGGTGAAGACCTCCTCCTCTCCGGAATAAATACCCACCAGGTCTATGTTGTATTCAATCATCCTGGACCTCACCCTGGAGAAAAGGGTTTTGAAGTCCTCGTCCCCCTGGATCTCCTTCCGGATAAGTTTGGCGTAGTGAAGCAGGTGGGGTTTCCATATTTCGTAGAAATCCCGGGATAATTCGTCTATGTCCTCCATTATGGTGTCCATGGGGGTTTTAAACCAACTTTCCACGGATCGGCCTATTATGTCGGAGGCGAAGAAAAAAATCATTATGGTGGGCACCAGGGTAAAGAGGAAAAAGAACATCACCAGTTTGGTTTTCAGTTTGGCCCCCAGGACCATCCTTCTTCTTTCCAGGTAAAGTTTGAAGAAGTTTCGCCCCAGGACGAAGGCCAGAACGAGGAAGAGAATGATGACTATGTTCCAGAGGAAAAAGAGAAGGAGGGTCTCAGAGGGCCCGGCGCTGGGGGAGATTTTGGATATGTAAACCTCTATGGCAAACAGAAGGGCAAAAACCCCCAGGATTATCCCTGCCGAGAGCAGAACCTTTCTCTTAAACACGAGGAAATTATAACATTTAGCAACTGCCGAGGAGATTCAGAACAAAGAGGTGAATGGAATCCCAGGGGGAATAACCCATTTTCACCCTCCAGTCCAGGTCAAAAATCTCCCCGGAGAGGTCCTTCCGGCATATCCTCTTTATCATGTAATTGAGGCTGCCCACCACCAGTTGGGGGGCCTGCCCCCTCCTCTTGAGGTCCTCCAGCACCTCCCAGGCCCTGGGGTAATCCCGATTGGCCAGGGCCACCTCCAGTTCCCACACGGGATATTCCCTGAGGGGGGCCACCGTCTCTTCCACATGGGAAAGAAGAATCCTCTCGTCAGGAAAATGCTTCAGTTTTTCCACCTCGGCCCACAGGGCCAGGGTATCCTCCCCCAGGGTTTTCACCAGGTAAAAGAGGGCATCGTCGGCTATTTCCTTCCCTGACCTGGCCAATTCCTCCCTCACCAGTGCCGCCCTTTCCCTTTCGTAAAGGGCCTTGTAATATTCCATCCTGCAAGGGAGTTCTTTAAGTAGCCGTTTAAGTTCGCTCTTTTCGGAATACTCGGAGGAGATGACGGCTCCTGTGCGGATCACCTCCTTTATCGTGTCCCTATCCTCCTTCCTGACCTTCTCTTCCCTGCCCTGGAGTATCCTTATCCCCACCAGGGAGGATGAAAAAAGGGATGGATGTTTTACTTCCTCCAGGATGTCAGCCCAACTGGTCTCAAAGAGGTAAAAAACCCTTCCCCTGGCCAGGGCCTTGAATCTCTTCCAGCGCCCCAGCGAATCCGGTCCGTAAAGATAAGTGCTCTTAGAATCCCTCAAGGATGGTGCTCACCACTGACCTTGCAAACTCTCTGGCTATTCTATCTATGGCATCGCTCTGGAGGGAAAGAAAATTTACTCCCCGGGAACCCTGGGCCTGGTATTCGTCCCGGAAGGTGTAGGAGGAACTCTGGAATATTACCCTGTCGGTTTTAAGGTCCCTGAGATAAAACCTGCCGGTTATGACTATGGAAAACCTCCTCCCCTCACCGCCGGTGGTTATGCCCACGGGCACCATCCGGAAGGCCACTATGGTCCCCAGGAGTTCAGCATCCGCCGCCTCCTCCCGGTCCACCACCTTCTTTCCCCTTTTTATCATCTCCTCCCGGATGGCGGCGGTGAAAAAACTCTCCACCTCGGGGCGGGCCGTCATGTTCTTTATGGGTGGAATGTAAATCTTCTTTATGTAAGGGGGCAGAGTGGTCCCGGTCCCCGCCAGGTGATACCCGCATCCCACCAGGAGGGGGAGGAGTAGAACCAGAGCAGTTTTCTTCATTTCACCTGGATGCTGTAAATCTTTCCCGGCACATAAACTTCCTTGACCACTTCCTTTCCCTCAAGAAACTTCCTTACCCTTTCCGAGGAGTGGACTCTTTTTTTAACTTCTTCCCTGGGAAGATCCCTGGGAATTTTTATCTTATCCCTTACCTTCCCGTTTATCTGAACCACCACCGTGGCCTCTTCCTCTTCCATGAGCGCCGGGTCGTAGGAAGGCCAGGGAGCCCTGGTGATGAATCCCTCTCCCCCCACGGCCTCCCAAACTTCCTCCGCCAGGTGGGGGGTGAAGGGGGAGATGAGGTGGAGCATGGACAGGAGGGCCTCCCTTAACACTGCCTTCCCCCCGGGAGTTTTCCTGAGTTCTTCCTCCCTTTCGGTGAGGAAGTTGTAAAACTCCATCAGGGAGGCTATGGCCGTATTAAAATGCATTCTATCCTGGATTTCCTCGGTGACCTTTTTTATGGTCCTGTGGGTGGCCCGCCGGAGTTCGGGGTAATCCCCCGGGGAGAGCTCAAGGCTCTCCCGCATCACATCCAGGTTCCTCTGGAAGAGGGACCAGAGTTTTTTGACGAAGCGGTAGGCCCCCTCTATGCCGGCATTGGACCACTCCAGGTCCCTCTCCGGCGGAGCGGCAAAGAGGATAAAGAGCCTAACGGCGTCGGCCCCGTATTTCTTTATCATTTCGTCGGGCTCCACCACATTTCCCAGGGACTTACTCATTTTCCTCCCGTCCTTAAGGACCATTCCCTGGGTGAGCAACCGGGGAAACGGCTCCGAAAACCCGATGAGGCCTATGTCCCTGATGAATTTGGTGAAGAACCTGGCGTATATCAGGTGGAGGATGGCGTGCTCCACCCCGCCTATGTATATTTCAGGGGGGGCCCAAAACTCGGCCTTTTCCCTCTCAAAGGGAGCCCTATCGTTGTGGGGATCTGCGTAGCGAAGGAAATACCATGAGGAGTCAAAAAAGGTGTCCATGGTGTCGGTTTCCCGATGGGCAGGCCCGCCGCACCGGGGGCAGGTGGTGTGGACGAAGGACGGGGAGGTCTTCAGGGGATTCCCCTCCCCGGTAAACTTCACATCCTTGGGAAGTTCCACCGGCAACTGGTCCTCCGGCACGGGAACTATCCCGCATTTTTCACAGTAAACCACCGGAATAGGGGTCCCCCAGTAGCGCTGACGGGAAATTCCCCAGTCCCTTATCCTGTAGGAAACGGCCTTGTTTCCGAACTGCTGGTCCTCGGCGAAGGCCACCATCCGCCTTATGGCCTCGTCGCTTTTCAGCCCGGTGTATCCGGAGGAATTTACCAGAACCCCCTTTTCTTCAAAGGCCTCCTGAAGGGGAAGTTCCAGTTTTCCATCCTCGGGCATGATAACCACCTTTATGGGGAGGTTGTATTTTTTTGCGAACTCAAAATCCCTCTGGTCGTGGGCAGGCACCGCCATTATGGCGCCGGTGCCGTATTCCATTAAGACATAATCCCCTATCCATATGGGGATCCTTTCCCGGTTGAAGGGGTTTATGGCGTAGGCCCCGGTGAATATTCCCTCCTTCTCCGGCTCCTCATCCCTTTCCTTTTTGAGAACCCTCATCTGCCTTATCTTGCGATAGCACCACTCCAGGATTTCATCCCTCCGGGGATTGTCCTTCACCAGGTCCTCTATCAGGGGGTGCTCCGGGGAGAGAACCAGGTATGTGGCTCCGTAAATGGTATCCAGGCGGGTGGTGAAAATCCTTATTTTTTTGTCCAACCCCTCCACGGGAAAATCTATCTCCACCCCCTCTCCCCGACCTATCCAGTTCTTCTGCATGGTGAGGACCTTCTCAGGCCACTTTCCCTGGAGGACTTCGTGTCCCTCCAAGAGTTCCTGGGCGTAATCCCTTATCTTGAGAAACCACTGTTTGAGGCGGCGGGGCTCTACCGGGGTTCCGCACCTCCAGCACTTGCCGTCCTTAACCTGCTCGTTGGCCAGGACCGTCTTGCACCTGGGGCACCAGTTTACCCATTCCTCCTTTCTGTAGGCCAGACCCTTTTCCAGCATTTTCAAGAAAAACCACTGGTTCCACCGATAGTATTCCGGATCGCAGGTGGCCACCTCCCTGTCCCAGTCGTAACTTATCCCCAAACTCTTGAGTTGTTTTTTCATCCGCTCTATGTTTTCCCGGGTCCACTTTTCCGGTTCCACCCCGTGCTGGATGGCGGCGTTTTCCGCAGGAAGACCCAGGGCATCCCAGCCTATGGGATGGAGGACATTGTATCCCCTCTTCATGTAATAGCGGGCCACCACATCCCCTATGGCGTAGTTCCGCACATGGCCCATGTGTAGTTTCCCCGAAGGATAGGGAAACATCTCCAGAACATAGTATTTTTTGCCCTTGAAGTCCTCGGCGCGAAAAACCTTCTTCTTATCCCACCGCTCCTGCCACTTCTTCTCTATCTCAGAAAAATTGAACTGCATGGACAACCTCCCGGGAATTTAAATGATATTATACCCCAAGGGGAAACCAAGTAAAGGCCTTAACTCCCCCAGCCCAATTTTTCCCTTAGCATCTGGTAATAACTCCTGCCGGAGGGCCTCACCAGCAGGAGTTTTTCCCGGGCTTCCCCTATGGAAACCCTGTCCCCTTCGTCCATGGCCCCTCCCCTCTGACCGTCCAGGGTAAGGTAAACCTCCTCTCCGCTTACCAGACTCAGCCTCACCCGGGACGAGGAGGGTATAACGATGGGCCTCTGGGTCAGGGCGTGGGGACAGATGGGGGTTAGTATGATGGCGGAAACCTGGGGGTTTATAATGGGTCCCCCGGCGGACAGATTGTACCCCGTGGAACCCGTGGGGGTTGAAACTATTATTCCGTCGGCCCTTATCTTTGAAATCTCCGTCCCGTCCACGCAAACCCTTACCGAGATCATCCTGGCCAGGGCGCTTTTGTTTATCACGGCGTCGTTCAGGACCAGGTGGGAGGCCCCCTTGAACTCCACCTCCAGCATCTGCCGCTGCTCCACCATAGCCCTTCCCTCTAAAAACTCCTCCAGGGCCTCCTCCAGTTCGTCCTTTTTTATTTCCGTCAGAAAGCCCAAAAACCCCAGGTTCACACCCAGAAGCGGGATTCCAGCCCGGGCAGAGGCCTCCGCCACCGAAAGCAAGGTCCCATCGCCCCCCAGCACCACCAGAAAATCCACATGGAAGGGCAATTCCCTCCTGGGGTATTTCCCTTCAAAGGCCCCCATCCTTCCCCGCAGGTCCCTTTCCAGGAGCACCTCCACCCCCTTTCCCTGAAGGAAGGAAACTGCCCTGCGGAGATAAAAATCAAGGTCCTCGGCGTGACCCTTAGCGACTATCCCTGCCTTCACGGAGTTTCTCCTTTAAGACTTTCTCCTCGTCTATTCCCGGAGGCCTTCTCCTGAAGAGAACGAAAACCTCCTGATTTCCCTCCTTTCCCGGTATGGGAAGGCTTATACCCTGGGGATAAAACCCCATTTCTCGGGCCCTTCTACAGAACTCCCGGACCACTTCAATTATAACATTGCGATCCCTTATAATCCCTCCCCTTCCCACCTTTCCTCTGCCGGCCTCAAATTGGGGTTTAACCAGAACCAGAAGGGGCACATCCCCCAGGAATGCAGAAAGGGGTTCCAGAATCTTTAAGGCTGAGATGAAGGAAACATCCACGGTAACCAGGTCCGGAGGTTCCGGGATATCTTCCCGGGTCATATACCTGGCGTTCATCTTTACCGGCACTACTTCTTCCCTTTTCCTCAACTTCCAGTGGAGTTGTCTGGGGTCCACATCTATGGCGTAAACCTTCCGGGCACCGTGCTCCAGGAGACAGTGGGTGAAGCCCCCGGTGGAGGCCCCTATGTCCCAGCAGAGGAACCCCCGGGGATTCAAATTAAACTCCTCCAGGGCCTTCTCCAGTTTGAGGCCTCCCCGACTCACATACCGGGGTCTGGCCTTCAAAATTAACCGGGTATCCTCATCTATCTTCTGGGATGGCTTCTCTATTCTGAAGTGGGGAGTGTAAACCTCTCCGGCGTTTATGAGGGCCCTGGCCTTCTCCCTGCTTTCCACCAGCCCCTTTTCCACCAGAAGGACATCAGCCCTTTTTTTTGCCATGGAGGAATTCCTCTGCCCGGCGGGCAATGCCCGGGGCGTCAAGGCCCAGTTCTCGCAGGAGTTCTTCCCTCCCTCCGTGGGGAATCAGGGTGGAGGGCACTCCTATCCTGGAAAACCGCACATCCACCCCCCGGCGGTCCAGGGCTTCCCTCACGGCGGAGCCGAAGCCTCCGTCCACCACCCCCTCCTCCAGGGTGATAACCGCATGGTGCTCCCTGGCCAGGGAAGTTATGAGGTCCTCGTCCAGGGGTTTTACGAACCTGGCGTTGACCACCGTGGGGTTTATACCCCGGGCGGCCAGGGCCTCCGCCGCCTCCAGGGTTGGGCGGACCATGGTTCCTATGGCCACCATGAGCAGGTCTTTACCCCTGCGGAGAACCTCCCCCTTTCCTATGGGGAGGTTTTTGAGTTCTTCGTCAAGTTCCACCCCGTAAACCATGTCCCTGGGATAGCGCAGGGTGGATGGCCCTGGATAATAGACCGAAGTGTAGAGCATGTGCCTGAGTTCGTTTTCGTCCGCCGGCGCCATTATCACGAAATTGGGGAAAATCCGAATGTAGGCCATGTCAAAGATTCCCTGGTGGGTGGGGCCGTCGCCCCCCACAACCCCGGCCCGGTCTATCCCTATGGTCACCTGAAGGTTCATTATGGCAAGATCGTGGTAAAGCATGTCGTAGGCCCTCTGAAGGAAGGTAGAATAAATGGCCGCCACCGGCAGAAGTCCCTCCCTGGAAAGACCGGCGGCAAAGAGGACGGCGTGCTGTTCGGCTATCCCCACATCAAAAAACCGGCGGGGAAACCTTTCCTTGAACTCAATCAGTCCGGTGCCCTCGGGCATGGCGGCGGTTATGGCGATTATCCTCTCGTCCTTCTCCGCCATCTCCATGAGGGTTCTGGAAAAAATCTGGGAGAAGGAGGGCCTGGGCTTTTTCTTGAACTCTCCGGTTTTTATGTCAAATTTAGGGGAGGAATGAAATAGGTTAGCGGATTTTTCAGCGGGTTTGTATCCCTTGCCTTTTTTGGTAACCACATGGAGGAGAACGGGATACTCGTATTGTTTGGCATCCTCCAGGGCCTTCTTCAGGTGCCTTATGGAATGACCGCTTATGGGGCCCATGTATTTTATTCCCAACTGTTCAAACAGCATTCCCGGCACGAAGAGTTTTTTGAGTTTGTCCTCCAGGGCCCTCCCCACCTCTATCATCTTCCTCCCCCCGGGGAGATGCTCCAGGAGTCCCGCCACCTGCTCCTTCATCTTCAGGTAGAACTGGCCGGAAATTATGTAGTTCAGGTAGCCTGACAGGGCTCCCACATTGGGGGAAATGCTGTATTTGTTGTCGTTGAGGATTATGATGAGCCTTTTTTTGAGGAAGCCAATCTGGTTCAGGGCCTCCAGGGCCACCCCTCCGGTGAGGGAGCCGTCACCCACCACCGCCGCCACATGGAAGTCTTCCCCCTTCAGATCCCGGGCGGTGGCCATGCCCAGGGCCACCGACAGGGCCGTGGAGGCGTGCCCTGCTCCGTATATGTCGTAGGGGCTTTCCTCCGGGGTGGTGAAACCGCTGAGGCCTCCCCTCTGACGGAGGGTGGGAAACAAATCCCTTCTTCCGGTTATTATCTTATGGGTGTAGGTCTGATGCCCTACATCCCAGATTATCTTGTCCCGGGGCAGGTCAAAAACCAGGTGGAGGGCCAGGGTAAGTTCCACCGTTCCCAGGTTGGAGGAGAGATGTCCTCCGGTCCTGGAGACCACCTCTATTAGCATTTTCCGGATCTCCACCGCCAGACGGTTCAATTCCTCCCAGGAGAGGCCCCGGAGGTCCCGGGGCGAGTTTATCCTCTGGAGGATGCTCTCTCCAGCGTGTTTTCCGCCAGCCATCTTATTACCTTCCTTCCTGGAAATTCTTCCGCCTTCCTCACCACCCCCTCAAAATACTCCTGAGCCAGGGCTCTGGATTTTTCCATACCCAAGATTTTAACCACATTGGGCTCTTCCCCACAAGTTTCGCTGTCCAGTATGTCGTCCACGGTTTGAAAAAGGAGGCCCATTTCCCTTCCCAGGACGGCCCCCCTTTCCATAAGGTCCCTCCTACCCGAGGCAAGAAGCCCCAGGAGGAAGGAAGATTCCATAAGCCTTGCCGTTTTGCGAAGGTGAATTTCACGGATTTCCTCCATGCTCCTGGCCCCCTGAAGATCCAGTATCTGTCCCCCCGCCACCCCGTCCATTCCCCCGGCCCTGGCCAGCAGGGCCACCGCCTCACCTCCCAGCCTGGAGGCGTATTCAAAGGCCAGGCAGAGAAGGGCATCGCCCACCATCACCGCCACGCCCTCGCCGAATTTTACATGGGCCGCCGGCTTTCCCCGCCTCACCTTTCCGTTGTCCACCGCCGGGAGGTCGTCGTGGACCAGGGAGGAGGCGTGGAGTATCTCCACCGCCGCCGAGGCCCATAGAACCTCCGGAGAAACCAGGGGATAGGCCCCGGCGTAAACCATGGTGGGCCTTATCATCTTTCCCGGGGGCAGGAGGGGATAGGAAAGATAGGGGTCCTTCACCTCCCTACTCAGGACTTCCTCCACCCTCCGGCGGAACTCCTTTACCTCGTCCTCAACCTTCATCCGCTTCGGTCCTGTGCTTGAACTCTTCGGTCTTGAACCCTTCCTCGGTCTCCATTAACTTCTCCACCCTCATCTCTATTTCCTCAAGTTTCGCCTTGAGGGCCCTGGCCAGTTTTATCCCCTCCTCGTAGAGGGAAATGGCCTCCTCCAGGGGGACCTCGCCGGACTCCAGTTTCCCCACGATTTCCTCCAGCCTCTTTAAACCCTCTTCAAACTTTATCTCCATCTAAACCTCCTTTCCCAGCAGGAGTTTCACCCTCTTAAGTATAACATCCGGCTGACCCGGGCTTTTCTCTATCTGCCTTAGTTGGGGTTTGCTCAGTTCTCCCAGGATCCTCAACACCAAGGGGACGGGGGAATTCCGGGAGATGGCTATTTTAAACTTCACCTCCGGACGAAGTCCCCATTTGGTCCTGTGGTAGAGGTAATTGTAAAACTCCGGGGGAAGGTTTCCCCGATCCAGGAGCCTGAGCACAGAGGCCAGGGTCAGGGAGGGATTCTGAAGGAAGGCCCCCAGAACATCCATGTCCTTTTCCTGGAGCATGAGAAAATGAGCGTTGGGGGGAAGCCTCCGGGCCAGGGATATCCTCAAGCCCTTGGGATATTTTTTCATTCCCTCGGCCAGGGCCGCCACCGCCTTCTTCTTTACCTGGGGTTTAGCCCCCGGGTTTTTCGCCACCTCCAGGAGTTCCCCAGGAAGAAGATGAGGAAGAAGGTCCAGGGCCAGATGAAGGGGAACATTGGGATGGCTTACCAGAAGAACCTTAAACCTCCCCTTGCCCATAAGTTCCCTGTCCCGGGAGAGTTGCTCCAGCAGGGATGGGTCCAGGGCCCTGTTCTTCAGAAGGAGAAAGGCGTGCTCCCCGGAAAAATCCGGATGGTTGAACCCCTCCCACTGCTTCCGGGGGGAAGGCGAAAGCAACAGAGACCTTAAATCCTCTACCATCCGGTGAATATTATAACCCCCGCCACCACCATCCAGAGGAGGAGGTTTACTTGAAAGGGCCTATCTTTAAGTATGACCTCCATGGGGTCCTCCCCCATGTTCTCGCTGTAGGCGAGGAAAAGATACCTCAGTATTCCGTAGAGGACGAAGGGGGTAGTCAGGTAGAGGTGCTCGCCCAGTTTGTGGCGGATCTCCGGAGTTAGAGTGTAGATTATGTAGGAAAGCACCGTAACTGCGGAAATTATGGTGATGAACTGCTCCAGGAAGGGCAGGGGATACCTCAGGAGGGTCTGCCGGGAAACATCTTCCATTTTAACCAGTTCCTGCCTCCGCTTTACCGTGGCCAGGAAAAGGGCCAGGAGAAAGGTCACGGCGAAGAGCCACGGGGACAGATAAATTCCGGAGGCCAGCCCGCCGGCAGCCTCCCTCAGGTCAAAGCCCAGGGCCACCACGAAAACATCCAGGATCACCACCTTCTTCAGGGAGGAGGAGTAGAGGAAGTTCAGAAGGAAGTAAAAGAGCATGACGAAGAACACCGGCCTCCTCCACAGGAAGGCCAAGGCCAGGGAAAGACCCGCCAGAAACAGGGCCCCCACCAGGGCCGGGTAGGCAGGAAGTTGGCCCGAGGCTATGGGCCTGTGCCTCTTCACCGGGTGGCGGCGGTCCTCCTCCCGGTCAAAAAAATCGTTTATTATGTAGATGGAGGAAGACAGGATACAGAAAAGGACGAAAACGAAAAACGCCTCCCGGGCCACCCTTTCCTGAAAAATCTCCTTGGAAAACACCGCCGGGGCGAAGACGAAAACATTTTTTACCCACTGGTGGGGCCTCATGGCCCGAAGGAAGAGAAGGACCTTTCTCATCAGTGGGAGAAATCCAGAAATCCGGCGTCCATCAGTATTTCTATAAAGCGGCGCCGGGGATCCGGGGCGTGGAGGATCTCCCGACCCACCACTATGAAATCTGCGCCGGACTGGAAGGCCTCGTAAGGGGTGGCCACCCTTTTCTGGTCTCCCTTTTCCTCTGCCAGTCTTATGCCCGGAACCACCTTCAAAAGTTTGAAATCCTTAAGGAGCATAAGTTCCTGGGCAGAGCAGACGACGCCGTCGCCTCCCCCCGCCTCCACCACGCCGGCCAGGGCCTTAACCCCTTCCTCCACCGAAGCAATACCCATGGCTTTTACATCCTCGGAGGAAAGGCTCGTTAAAAGGGTAACCCCCAGGATTATGGTGTCCTTTCCCATTTCCTCCCGCAGGGCCCGGGCCCGGACAAAGGCCTCCTTGCCGCTGACGGCGTGGATGGTGGTCATGTAGGGGCTGTATTTGAAAATCTCCCGCAGGGCCGCCTCCACGGCGGAGGGAATGTCCCCCAGTTTCAGGTCCAGAAAGACCTTCTTGCCTTTGCCCTCCAGGAATTTGAGGGCCTTAAAACCCTCCCTGGCAAAAAGCCTCCACCCCACCTTGTAGACATAGGCCTCCGGGAAAATAAACCTTTCCGCCTCCTCCAGACTGTCCACATCCAGCGCCACTATAACCCTTCTATACACCTTCAAACCTCCCTATGATTTCGTTGAAATTATTATAACCTTCCTGCTGAAGAAGGGAAACTGCCTCCTCAAGAATTCTCTCTGCGGCGGAGGGTTCCCTGAGGTTTATGGAACCTATCTGGACTGCCCGGGCCCCCACCAGCAGAAATTCAAGAACATCCTCGCCGCTGGCTATCCCCCCTATACCCACCACATCCACATCCACGGAGGAGGCCACGGTGTAAACTGCCCTCAGGGCCAGGGGTTTTATGGCAGGGCCCGACAGGCCGGCGAAAAGGGTGGAGAGGCGGCTCCTCCTGGTTCTGAAATCCACGGCCATACCAAGATAGGTGTTCACCAGGGAAACCGCATCCGCCCCGGCCTCCCGGCAGGCGGAGGCCACTTCCACCAGGGCAGAGGTGTTGGGGGTAAGTTTTGCCCAGAGGGGTTTGTGGGTAAGACCCCTGGCCCCCTTCACTATTTCGTAGGACCACTGGGGCCACATGGCCGGGCACCGTCCCCCCTCCCGGACATTGGGGCAGGACAGGTTGAGTTCAAAGCCGGCCACGGCATCAAACCCCTGGAGGTAATCCACCACCCTCAAATATTCCTCGTCTTCCTCGCCGCAGGCGTTTACTATTATCCGGGTGTCGTATTTTTCCAGCCGGGGCAAATACTCCCGGGCGAATTTTTCCATCCCCACGCCCTGGAGACCGATGGTGTTGAGGAGTCCGCAGGGGGTTTCCCATACCCGGGGGGGCGGGTTTCCCTCCCTCTCGTAGGGATAAAGCCCCTTTACCACCACTGCCCCCACCCGGTTAAGGTCCAGAAAGGGGGCGAGTTCCACCCCGTAGCCTGCGGTCCCGGAGGCCAGAATTATGGGGTTTTTAAGGTCCAGCCCCCCAACCTTCACCCTTGTGTCCATATTATCTCCTCTCCTTTGAAAACAGGGCCCTCCACGCAGGCCCTTACCATCCTTTCCCTTCCTTCTCTCATCACCTTCACCGCACAACCGAAGCAGGCCCCAAATCCACAGGCCATCCTGGTCTCCAGGGAAAATTCCGCCTTACCGGGGTAAACCCTGTGGAACTCCCTCATCATGGCCCAGGGTCCGGAAACATAGGCCATGTGGAATTCCCCCGGCGGGATGTGCCGGGTCAAGAGGCCCTTTTTCCCCAGGGAGCCGTCCTCCGTCACCACCACCACTTCCCTGGCCCTCTCTTGAAGGTGTGGAAAGGCATCCAGGAAAACCTCCCGCCGGGTCCGGGCCCCGTAAACGAGGGTGTAGCCGGAAAGGCGGGAGGCTAAAAATACCAGAGGAACTATGCCGGAGCCTCCTCCCGCCAGCAGTGCTCTACCCTGGATCGGGGAGAAACCTTTGCCCAGGGGGGTCACCAGCGATATTTTCTCACCCCTTCTCCTGCGGGAAAGCATGGCGGTACCCCGACCCACGATTTTCACCAGAAAAATCAGGGCATCCCTCTCCTGCATGGCGATGCCGAAGGGCCTTCCCAAAAAGGGTTCCAGGGAGGAGGAAACCGAAACCATGGCGAACTGACCTGGCTCCGCCGGAGGAAAATCCCCCCCTATTTTCAGGAGGAAAAAATCCTGGCTCAGACGCCGGTTTTCCAGAACCTCCCCGGGGACGACCTTCATTTTCTGGAAGTTATCTGAACCGGCTCCGGAAGGCTCAGGGCAATGGGCTGCTGGGTCCGGTCCCTGAGGGTGGCGGAAACTATGCTCACCTCCCCCTGATCTCCCTTAAGTTTGAACTTCAACACCGCCAGTTGACCTATCTTTACCGTGGCATCCCCCTTTATGGTGAAGCCCACCAGAACCCTGTGGTCCTCCTTGTTCTTCAAAAAGGACTGGTTGTCCAGGAAAGCCCCGGGAATCACATCCTCCAGTTCCAGTTCCGGGGAAAACTCTATGACCACCTCCCCGGACTTTATGGGCTCTCCCCTGTAGGTCAGGGAGAGGGAGAAAGTGGAGCCGCTGGAGACGAAAACCCTCTTGGGAAAGAGGTTGAGTACAGACCCCTTGTCCCCCTTAATTTTGCTGGCGGGTGGCTGGTTGATGGAGGCCGGGGTTTTCTCCTTCTTTCCCTCAAGTTTTAAGCCCCGACCCTCGGAGGTGATTATGGCCTTTTCTTCCTCCCGGGTGGGTTCCACATAGTTAACTATGTAGGGGGTTATCGCTATGACCACATCGGTCTGCTCCTTCCTTGTTTCCGCGTTGGAGAAAAGCCAACCCAGAACCGGTATTTTTGAGAAAAAGGGAGGGGACTTAACCGTTTCCGTCTCCTGGTTTCGGAAAAGGCCGGCTATGATGACCGTTTCGCCCCCCCTTACCCGGGCCGTCATCTCCACCTCCCGGTTGCCCAGGACCGGAAGGTTGTTGTAACCGGTCCCGGCGATGGAGGAAACCTCAATTTTTATCTTGAGGGTAACCTCGTCCTTGGAATTTATCCTGGGTTCCATTTCCATTATTATTCCCACATCCTGATACTGGAAGGAGGTTACCGGCTGGATGCTCAAACCACCGGCGGCGATGGGGGAAAAGGTGGTCTGGGGAATGGGAACCTTGTTGCCGATTTTCAGGGTAACCTTGTCCCCGTCTATGCCCCTGAGGAGGGGTCTCGCCATTACCCGGGTCTGGGTGTTGGTCTCAAGAAACCTCAAATAGGCGGTGGGCATTATAACGGCTATATCGTCTCCGGTAAGGTTCCTCAGGGTGTTGAGGGTAACGGTGGGTGAGGTATCGCCTCCCTCCTCATCGCCGGTGGTTCCTCCCATGGAAACCTCAGCCCCTATGGCGTACTGGGTGAGGTCCAGCCCTGCCTGCATAAGTTTGGAGCGGTTAACCTCCAGGATCTCCGCCTGGATTATAACCTCCCCCTTGGGCCTATCCAGCCTTTCTATCAGTTGGGCTATGTACTCTATTTGCTCATCGGTGCCCTTCACTATGACGGCGTTGAGGTTGTTATCGTAGGAAATGGTTATGGCCCTCCTCATCCTTGAAATCACCATGGTAGCCAGGGCCATCCTTATGCTCTTTACATCGGAATACCTCAGGTAAAATATCTTGACCTTCTTGGCCAGGTACTGTTCCCTCTTCTGGGGTGTATCCGGAATTATCAGGTAGTTTTTATCGTCAATTTTGTAGTAAAAATTCTGGGTGGAGGCGCACAGCAACCTCAGAGCATCCTCAAAATCCACATTTTCCATGGAAATGGAATACCTGATGTTGCGGAACCCCTCGTCAAATATCAGGTTAACCCCGGCATATTTTCCCAGGGCCTGAAATATGGTCTTGAGCCTGGCGTTGGAAAAGTGGAGTGAAACCTTGGGTCTGGCCCGCCGATAACGGGTAACCCTCCTTTTTTCCACCTTTTTCCCGGTAAGGGCCTCCACTCTCTTCAAAACCGCCTCGTTGCTGGGCTGATAGGAAAGGGCCTTCTTGTAATAAGCCAGGGCCTTGGCCTTATCTCCCTTGCTCAGGGCCTCCTCCCCCTTCATCCAGTAGTGGATGGCCGCCGAGAGTTTGGCCTTGTAGAGGCCCGCCTTGTACTGGGGATTCATGGGGTCCTCCTCCACTGCCTTCTTGTAGGCCTCCACGGCTTCATCGTATTTTCCCTTAAGAAGGTAAAGTTCCCCCTGCTTAGCGTAGGGGGAAACCGTGGCGCAAGAATAGAAAAAAAGGCCCATCAGGGCAAAAAGAAGGATTCTTTTCATTCAGCCCTCCTTGATCCTGACTGTTATTTTTTTGTTGCTCTTCTCATTGAGAAGTATAACCCTATCCGAATATATTTTCACCACCCTGTACTTTTTGCCCAGAACCTCTCCCTCCCTTACGGTGTAAACCTCACCGTTGAGGCTCAACACTGCCACGGTTCCCTGGGCCCCCTTGGTGTTGCCGTAGTATTCTATCGTATCGGAGGGTTCCGCCGGGGCCTGGACGGGAGACGGCGCTGACCTGACGACCAGTTGGGAGGCCATGTAGAAAAGGTTTCTTACCGGCTTGTGGTATTTTTTGGGTTTCAGGTAATCGGTCCTGAGGACCACGAACATGAGAAGCAAAGGCAAAGCCCAGATTCTAACCCTCATGGAAAAAAGCCTCCAGGTTTATACTTCCAGCCACCTTCCCCCCTCCCTTCCTCTTGGCGGTAACGCTTTTTATCACCAGCATCTTGGGGGTATTCTCCAGGTGGTAAATAAGGAGCCGGAGTTTGGGGTAGGAGGTCAATACCGGCGGAAGGCTGATACCGATTTTGTAGTATCCGGCCACCGCCTCGGTGGGGTTGGAAAAGGTGAGACCCTGGAAATTAACCCCCGCCCGGGAAAAGGCCTTCCTTATGATCTCCCGAACCTCCACCACCCCGGAATCCCCCAGGAAGAGGCTGGTCCTTCGGAATTCCTCCAGTTTTTTGCCCTCCTTTAAAAGGGAGTTCTTCTCCTTCTGAAGTTCTTGAAGTTTCCTCTCCAGAGCGATCTTCTCGCTCCTCATTTTTTCCCTGCCCAGGACAATCCTTTTGTAGTCCCGGTGCATGGGCAGAAAAAGAACCAGCAACAGCAAAAGGTCCACCAGCCCCAGGGCTATAACCTTGCGCTTCACTTACCACCTCCCTTGAGGTCCCAGGCTATGGTGGCCACGCTACCCCCGGCCTTCCTTTCCTCCCTCATGAGGTAAACCTGGTATTTCCCCTTCTGGGAGAGGGAGTCAACGAAACTTTTTATGGAAGAGGAACTGGCAAAGAAACCGGTAAACACCACCTTGCCGTTGGATGAGACGGTCAGTTCCGTAAGGTACGCCCTGGACGGGAGGGCCTTTTCCAGCATGTAAAAAACCTCGGTGTAGGAAAATCCCTTCCTCTCAAGTCCCGAATTCAAAAAACTTATCCCCGGGAGAAGTCGGGCTTCCAGACTCTTTATTTCCCTTTTCTCCCTCTCCACGCTGGAGCGGAGTTGGTTCAAGGCGAGGTTCAGGGACTCGTATTGGGGTTTCACCGCCTTTATTTTGAAGTAGAAATATGCGGAAACCAGAAAGAGAAGGGCCAGGAGGGAAAGAAGGGCGTAGTAGGAAAATTTCAGACCTTCGTTCTCCCATGAGAACCGTCTTTTCTGAAGGAAGTTCAACTCTATTCTCTTCATTCTATCTCTCCCAGCACTGGAAGTTTCCAGCAGGGCTCCTCCAGAATTTGAAAACCGGAAAGGTCCAGGGAATCCCTGCAAAGGAATTTGTCGGTTTCAACCTGTAGAAAACGGTCTATAAGTTCCAACTCCTCCAGGAGTTCCTTCTCTTCAAAGGGAGGTCTTATCCTCCTGTAAACCTCCAGCCGGCCTCCCCGTCCCCCCATTATCACGGCGAAACCATCCACGGGGAATACGAAACTGAAGGCCTCCACATCTCCCCGCCCCAGGAAATAATTCAGGGCGGATATGGAGGCCGGCTTAACTGAACGGAGTTTCACCCTACGCTTTTCAAAGAACTCCTTGAGCCTCAGGAGGTTGGACAGGGCCATGGTGGCCACCAGAAATTTTCCCTCCCCCAGGTGGTGGTAAGTCACCGCCACATCACCCTCCCAGTGCAACCTCTTGCTCATGTAAAAATGGAGCATTTTCTGGCGCTCGTAGGTGGAGTCCGGGACCTGCGGGAGTTCCACGAAATTTATCAGAAAGGAGTTTTCCGGAAGAAGGAGTTTCACCCTCCTCAGGGGACCCACCTCCTTTTCGGCACTCCCCAGGGCCCCCTCCAAATCCTCCTCCCTTAACTCCATTTTAAAGGGAGAAATTTCGTGGAAAAGGGTAGCCGGATAGCGGCGGATCTCCTTGTCCTTGCCCTTTTTTCTTCCCACCGCCAGGGCTTCCTTCCCCAGGGCCAAAGCGGTCTTTCCTCTGAAAAGCATCATTTTTCCAGGCTCACGAAGGTCACCTTGTTGAGTTCCTCCAGGGAGGTCTCCCCGGCGAGAACCTTGTCCATTCCGTTTTCCCTTATAAACCTCATTCCCAGACGGCGCGCTTCCTGCTTTATCAGCCTGGGGGACTTTCTTTCCACTATCATTTCTTTAATTGTATCAGAAAGTTCTAAAAACTCCCCTATGGCCATTCTTCCACGGTATCCCGTGTGGGAGCAAAAATCACACCCGCCGGGGTTGTAGAACACATGGTCGGAAAACCTTTCCGGATCCAGACCGTTCTCCGCCAGAACATCCCTGTCCAAACGGGTCTCCACCTTACAGTAGGGACAGAGTTTCCTCACCAGCCTTTGGGCGAGAACGGCGTTGAGGGCCGAAACCAAACTGTGGAGGTCTATGCCCATGTGAACGAACCTGCTGATAACATCAAAAACATTGTTGGCGTGGACGGTGGTCATGACCAGGTGACCGGTCAAGGCTGCCTGAACCGCTATTTCCGCCGTTTCCGGGTCCCTTATCTCCCCCACCATTATCCTGTCCGGATCGTGCCTCAGGATGGAGCGAAGCCCCCGGGCAAAGGTAAGGCCCTTTTTCTCGTTGACCGGAATTTGAAGGATGCCGGGGATGTTGTATTCCACCGGATCCTCAATGGTTATTATTTTCTCCTCCTCGGTGACGATTTCGTTGAGGGCGGCGTAGAGGGTGGTGGTTTTTCCCGAACCGGTGGGCCCGGTAACCAGAAACATCCCGTAGGGAAGCCTTATGTGGCGTCTTATCCTCTCTACTATGTCGCCGTCAAAACCCAGTTTGTCCAGGGTGAGTTCCTTGAAGGAAGAGGCCAGGTATTCCTTGTCCAGAATCCTTATCACGCATTCTTCCCCGTGGATTCCCGGCAGGATGGAAACCCTGAAGTCTATCTTCTTCCCCTTTATTTTCAACTGAAACCTACCATCCTGGGGTATGCGCCTTTCGGCTATGTCCAGGTCCGCCATAACCTTTATCCTGGATATTATCCCGGGATGGAATTTTTTGTGGATAGGCTCCATGGCAGGGTAGAGAACCCCGTCTATTCTGTACTTAACCTTAACATTCTTGTCGGTGGCCTCAATGTGGATGTCCGAAGCCCCCCGATGAACCGCGGTGAACACGATGGAATTTACGAGTTTCACTATGGAGGCCTCCTGAAGGGTAAGGCTCTCCACGGAAACCTCCTCTTCCCCCACCTCCATTACCTCTTCGCCGGCAAATTCCGCCGAGGCCTCCTCCAGGACTCCCTTGATAAGGTCCGCCCTCCTCAGTTCCTCCTCAAATTCCTCCTCGGAAATCTTTACTGGATTTATCCTGGCGTCTATAAAATCCTCAATTTCCTCCCGGTGAATGGGGTTGTCCGGATCCACCATGGCCACCTGGAGCCTGCCGTCCTTCCACCCCAGGGGAAGGAATTTTATCCGGTAAATCATCTCCGGAGGAAATTTTCTGGCTTCTTCCACATCTATTTTCATCTTACCCCCCTTGCCAGTTCAAATATGGGAAGATAAACCGAAAGGAGCATTATACCCACCACCACCCCTAGGAAGAGAATAGTCAGGGGCTCAAGGATCCCCAGGTATCTCCTCACCTTGAACTCAAATTCCTTTTCCAGGTAATCGGCCCCCTGAAAGAGAAGTTCCGCCAGTTGACCCGAGCCCTCCCCCACCCTCACCATTTCCACCCCCAGTTCCTCCACGGCCCCGCTTTCCTCCAGGGCCCTGGAAAGGCTTTCTCCCTGGCTCACCTTCTCCGGCACCTCCTTGAGTTTCTCCCTGAGATAGCCGTTGGGGGAAGCCTCGGCGGCGGTCCTTGCTGCCTGGACCACCGGGATACCCCCCTCCAGGAGGAAGGAAAGGGTCCTCAGGTAAAGGGCAGAGGAAATGAGAAAAATTCCCTCCCCCAGGAAGGGAACCGCCAGCTTCGCCCTCTCCACCCACATGTGAACCGGCTTTACCCTTGGAGAATTTTTATAGCCCAGGTACAGGAGAACCAGGCCGAGGATAATGTAGGGCCAGTGGGCCTTCATGAAAGAGGAGAAGGAAAGGATGAGGAGGGTTAAGGCCGGAAGTTGAATCCGGGCCGATTTGTAAAAGGAGGCGAACCTGGGGATAACGAAGGTGGTGAGCAAAAACACCAGAAAAAAGGACACCGTTATCACCACCGTGGGATAGGTCAGCGAAGCCTTGATCTTGGAGGTAATGTCCTCCATGAAGTGGGCGTATTCCAAGTATTTCTCCAGGGTATGGGCTATCTTCCCGCTCCTTTCCCCGGCGGCCAGGGCCGTTACGAACAGGACCCCCAGATCCCTGGTGTAGGGGCGAAAGGCCTCGGAAAGTTCCGCTCCGTCCAGTATTCTCTCCCGGGCACCGGTGATGATCTCCAGCATCCTGGGATTTTTCATCCGGGCCCCTATAATTTCCAGAATCCTCACAAAGGGAACCCCTGCCCTCACCAGGGCCAGAAACTGCTGGGTGAAGATAATCCTGTCCCTCCACTTCAACCTGGCCCGGGAGAGGGAGATTTTCTTTCTTATTTTTAATACTACGATTCCCTTTTTCTCGTATATTTTCCGGACCTCCTCCGGATCGCTGCCCCAACATTCCTCCGTCCAAACCCTCTCCTCGGAGGCCAGTTTAACCACGAACTTGGGCATTAACCTAAGGGTTCCTCCTCCTGGCGAAGTTCTGCTATCACGGAAACCTCAATCTTCACATCCTTGGGCAGGCGGGACGCTTCAAAGATGAACCGGGCCGGAGGGTTCTCGGAAAAGAACCTTTCGTAAACCTCGTTCATTCCCTTGTATTCGCTGAGGTTGGACAGGGCCATGAAGACCATCACCACCCGGTCCAGACCGGAACCGGCGTCTTCCAGGATTGCCTTTATGTTGAGCAAAACCCTCTCCGTCTGCCTCTGAATGGGGGGGCCGCAGACATTACCCTTTTCAGGGTCAATGGGAAGTTGTCCGGAAAGAAAAATGTACTTCCCGGAAATCACGGCCTGGGAATAGGGCCCTATGGGTTTGGGCCCATTTTCCGATAAAAAAGGCTTCATTTTTAACCTCCATATTTTTCCATAAACTCTGTGAAAATCTCCACATTCCTCCTGCTTCCGATGACCAGGGGAGTCCTCTGGTGCAAACTTTCCGGAACTATGTCCAGAATCCTCCTCCTTCCGTCGGTGGCCGCCCCCCCGGCCTGCTCCACTATAAAGGACAGGGGTGCCGCCTCGTAAAGCAGCCTCAATTTACCCCGGGGATGTTTGGCATCGGCAGGATAGAAAAAGATCCCCCCCTTGAGCAGGTTACGGTGGAAATCCGCCACCAGGGAACCTATGTACCGGGCAGAATAGGGCCTGGAGGTCTCCTTATCCTCCTCCTTCAGGTAATCTACGAACTTCCTGACGGCTTCGCTCCAGCGGTTGTAATATCCCTCGTTGGTGCTGTAAATTTTCCCCTTTTCCGGGATCTTTATGTCCTGGTGGGAGAGGATGAATTCCCCCACCGAAGGGTCCAGGGTAAAGCCGTGAACCCCCTGCCCGGTGGTGTAGACCAGCATGGCGGAGGAACCGTAAATCACATAACCTGCCGCCACCAGGGCAGAACCGGGCTGGAAAAAGTCCTCCTCGGTGGCATCGCCGTCCCCATCCTGTTTTTTCCATATGCCGAAGATGGTGCCCACGCTCACATTTACATCTATGTTGGAAGATCCGTCCAGGGGATCAAAGGCGAAAAGGTACTTGCCCCGGGGAACATCCTCGGGAATGGGTATCACCGAAGCGGTCTCCTCCGAGGCCATCCCCGCCAGGTATCCTCCCCTGCCCAGGACGCCAACGAAGGTCTTTAGAGCAAATTCATCCAGTTTCTGAACCTCTTCGCCGAAGACATTGATGGTGCCTGCGCTGCCAAGAATTTCCGCTATTCCCGCCCGGTTTACCTCCCGGTAAACTATCTTGGAAGCGGTGGCTATGTCGCTGAATAGACTGGAAAACTCACCGGTGGCCTGGGGATATTTCCTTTGTTCTTCAATGATAAACCTTGAAAGGGTGATGTATTCCTTCATTTTCCCCTCCCGAAAAAATTATATAATTTATACACGCTCAGGACAAATCGCCCACAAGGGACCTCAGGTTCACGGGCCGTCCCCTTTCCCTGAAAAACTCTTCCAGAAGAGCAATGTAGTCCCCCACCCGTTCCCTTTCCACCACGGCCCCTATGACATCCTTCTTTCCCCCGGCGTAAAACCCCAGGGACTTGGCCCGGCGGACCAGGGGAGAAAGGTCCTCCAGGGAAGTTCTAAGGTAAAAATTGTAAAACTCCCCCTGGTACCCCACCACCATGTTTATGGACTCCGGAAACCTGGCGAAGAGGTTACGGGTAAGGTCCGAAACTATTCGGAACCTGGTGGGGGTAAAGAGAAAGTTTAGGTCGGGAAAAACCCTCACCTTCTTTAATTCCCCCTCTATCTCCTCCTCCACCAGGGATTCCACTTGGGAAAATTCCTTTTTTTCCACCACCGAAAGGAGGGGATTCTCCAGCAAATACCTGACCACCCCGTAAACCCTTTCCCTGTCCCCGGTTTTGTATTGAAGGTCCACCACCTTCACCGCCCGGAGAAAATCACCGAATTTTTCCCGGTAAAAAGCCCTCATTTCCTCCAGGAGCGGATGGCCCTCCTTCAGTTTAAAACCGTTGTCTCCGTAAAGCCCCAGATATTCCATGTCGTTGTGGGGAAGGGAGAACATCTCCGTGAGAACCCTGGTGTTGGAAGGGGCCTCTCTGCCCTCCAGGGTGGGATTTATAATCCTCACCCCATCCACCCTCCTGCCGTGGTGATGGTCCACCACGGTAAGGGGCCCCAGGGAATTCAAATAGAGCAGGTCCTCCTCCGGAAGGCTCATGTCCAGCAGGACCAGGGAATCCGCCCCCTTTTCCTCAATCTCCGTCCTATCCCTTTTTCCCAGAAAATAATTCCCTATTTCCGGGGTAAAATACTGGAAACTCCCGCCCTTTACCCTGGTCCACAGCACCGCAGAACCTATCCCGTCGGCATCCCAATGATGAATCACCAGTTCCATAAAAAGGATTTTACCTGAAAATAGGGTAAAATAGAACGGATGGGAATTTCCGCAGTGATAATAACCCTGAACGAGGAGCGGAGGCTTCCCCGCCTGCTCCGCAGCCTTGACTTCGTGGACGAAATAGTGGTGGTGGACGCCTTCTCCCGGGATGGAACCGCCGAAGTGGCCAGATCCCTGGGAGCCCGGGTTTACAAAAGGGAGTGGGAGGGCTACGCTTCCCAGAGAAACTTCGCCCTTCAGAAGGCAACTCACCCCTGGGTCCTTTCCCTGGACGCCGACGAGGTGGTGAGTCCCGAACTCAAGGCGGAAATTCTCTCCCTGGACTTTTCCGCCGACGGATATCTCGTCAGAAGGGAAACCTACTTCGCCGGAAAGCCCATGCACTGTTGCGGGTGGTGGCCCGACTGGGGGATCCGCCTGTTCAAAAAGGAGAAGGCCCGATGGGAGGGGGAATGGGTCCACGAATCCCTGGTCTTCCAGGGAAGAACGGGGAAGTTAAGGGGAAAGGTCCTACATTACCCCTACGAAAATTCCAGGGAGTTATTCCGTCGCATGGAAAAATACGCCGAACTCTGGGCGGAGAAGGAAAAACACCGGGAGCCTTCCTGGGTTAAGGTCTGCACAGAACCGGTGGGAACCTTTCTTTCCTCCTACCTGCTAAAAGGGGGATTTCTGGCAGGATGGCGGGGATTCACCGTGTCCTTTGCCCAGGCCTATTATTCTTTTTTAAAATATCTTCTCGTGAAGGAGGGAAAATGGACATTGAAAAAATAATGGAAGAGGCCCGAAGGAGAATTGAGGAGAAAAAGAAAAAGGGTTATTTCACCGACGAGGAAATCCGGGACATAGAGGAGATGGAATTGAAGATTCTCCCGGACGAAGCGGAGGTTCGCTCCTTCTACGAACCCCACATTTTCCAGGAAGAATACCATCCTCCCCGGGGGCTGAAGAAGGTGATAAGGGACCTGTTCAGGGAAAAATTCCTCAGGCTATTCTTCTTCTTCATGAGACCCCTTCTCTCCCCGGAAAAAATAGGTCAGGCGACGGAATACATAAGGATCCTTCACAACTTATCCCACAACCTGGTAACGGAACTGTCCAAGCAGAGGGTTAAAACCCTGGAATTGGAGGCCCGGGTGAAGGCCCTGGAGGAAAAACTTGAAATTCTTCAGAGGAGAATAAGAATATACGAAGGCAAATGAAAGCAGCCATCGTGGTTCAAAGATACGGGCTTAGAATAGCCGGAGGGGCGGAATACCACGCCCGCCTGGTGGCCGAACACATGAGAAAACATTGGGATGTGGAGGTTCTCACCACCGACGCCGAGGACTATGTCCGGTGGAAAAGGGGAAATTTCCCTGCCAAAGAGGTGTTGAACGGGGTAAAAATAAGACGGTTCCCTGTGGAGAAGGAGAGGGACCTGTTCAGGTTCGCCCGTCTTCAGGAAAAACTCCAGAGCCAGGAACACACCCCCAGGGATGAGGAGGAGTGGATAGACGAAGAGGGGCCCTACGCCCCAGCCCTCATAAAATACATAAGAAACCACCGGGAAGATTACGACCTCTTCGTTTTCTTTTCCTACAGGTATTACCAGACCCTGAGGGGAATTCCCCAGGCAGAGGGCAAGGCCCTTCTGGTCCCCACGGCGGAACACGACCCCGTCCTCTACTTCCCCCTGGCCCGCAGGACCTTCAGAAAGGCCACGGGCTTTCTGTACAACTCCCACGAGGAAAAGGAACTTATTGAAACCATCCACGGGATCTCCGCTCCCCATGTGGTGGTGGGGGTGGGCATCAAGGAAATGAACCCTGCGGGGGGTAAGTTTTCTCGTTTTTCCCCATACATGCTTTACATCGGGAGAATAGACCGGAACAAGGGGGCAGAAAGGCTTTTTTCGTATTACTTGCACTACAAGAGAAAACATCCCGGCCTGAAACTTCTCCTGGTGGGGAAGCCCGTTCTTCCTTTACCCAAGGACCCGGACATAATCCACCTGGGCTTCCTTCCGGAGGAAGAGAAGTGGGAAGCCCTGGCGGATGCCCTTTTTCTGGTAAATCCCTCCCACCTGGAAAGCCTGTCCATGATCCTCCTGGAGGCCTGGTCCATAGCCAGGCCGGTGCTGGTCTACGGGGGATGCGAGGTCCTTCAAGGGCAAGTAAAAAGAAGCGGTGGAGGGCTCTACTTCAACAACTACTACGAATTTGAGGAAGCCGTGGAGATACTCCGCTCCGACGAAGTCCTCCGGCGGAGGATGGGGGAGGCGGGTCGGGCCTATTACCAGGAAAACTACCGCTGGGATGTAATAGAGGAGAAGTATCTGAAGTTGGCGGAGGAGGTCCTGTGAAGGTTCACCAGATGCTTCCCACCTTCAGTTACGGAGACGCCATAGGAAATCACACCCTGGCCATAAGGGATGCCCTGAGAAAGGCGGGATACACTTCCGAGATCTTCGCCTACAACCACGATCCCAGGCTGGCGGGGCAGGTGAGGTATTTTGCAGAACTGGAGGAAGAAATGGGCCCCGACGACATTCTCATCTACCACTATTCCCTCTCGTCTCCCCTCTCCCTACTTTACATGGAACTTAAAAGCAAGAAAATCCTCATCTACCACAACATAACCCCCCACCACTTCTTTTACGATACCAACCTGGCCCTGGCCAAGGAATGCTACATGGGAAGGAGGTTTCTTCCGGAATTGGCCCCCCACACCCACCTGGCCCTGGGAGATTCCTCCTACAACGAAGAGGAACTCAAGGAAGCGGGTTTCAAAAAAACCGGGGTCCTGCCCATAATGATAGATTTTGAAAGGCTGTCTTCTCCCCCCAGTCCCTCCTTTTCCAGCGCCTTCAAGGACGGGAAAAAGAATTTTCTCTTCGTGGGTCGGGTAATCAACAACAAGAAATTTGAGGATCTGATAAAGGTTTTCCATTATTATCAGCGCTACTTCAACCCCGGAAGCCGGCTTATCCTGGCGGGGAATTATTCGGGATTTGAAAGGTATTACATGGCCCTCTGGGAACTTGCCGGCAGGTTGGGGGTTAAAAACCTGGTCTTTACCGGCCATGTGAGTTTTCGGGAACTGCTTTCCCTCTACAGAACGGCGGACCTTTTCCTGTGCATGAGCGAACACGAGGGCTTTTGTGTGCCCCTGGTGGAGGCCTTCTTCTTTAACCTGCCGGCCTTGGCCTACCGGTGCTGCGCCGTGGAGGAGACGGCCAACGGCGGAGGGATCCTCTTTGAAAAAAAGGACTTCCCCCTGATAGCCGCCACGGCTCACCAGGTCCTGACGGACCGAGACCTCAGGGAAAGGGTCCTGGAGAGCCAGAAAAGGGCCCTGAAAAGATACGAAAGGAAGGCCATTGAGGCCACCCTTTTGAACTTCGTGAAGGAGGTGGAGGAACTGTGAGGATCGTTCAACTCCTTCCAGCCTTTTCCACCGGAGATGCCATCGGAGAAAACTCCCTGGCCCTGGCCAGGCACTTCAAGGAAAGGGGACACGAAGCCTGGATTGAATCCCCGGACATAAAAACCCCCCATCCCCTGGTCAGGGAATTGAACCTCCGGGGCCTATCCTCCCTGGGACCCGGGGATGCGGTGATTTACCACATAGCGGTGGCCACCCCCTACGCCAGGGATTTTCTTTCCCTGAAGGCCAGGAAGGTGGTGATAAACCACAACATAACCCCTCCGGAATTTTACAGGCCCTTTTCCGAGGAAATAGCCGGCCTCCTGGAAGCCACCCTGGAGGAACTTCGCTTCTTCGTTGAAAACCGGGACAAAATTTCCCTCTTCGTGGGGGATTCCCACTTTAACTCCAGGATGATTGAGGAAATGGGGGCCCCGGCGGTGACGGTTCCCCTGGCCATAAACTGGGAAAGGTTCAATGGACCCTTCAACCCCTACTTCATGGGGATCTTTCAGGACCACAAGGTAAACTTCCTCTTCGTAGGCAGGGTGGTCCCCAACAAAAGAATAGAGGACCTCATCAAATTCGCCTTCTACTACAAGGAGATGATATCGCCGGCCATGAGGCTCATCATCGCCGGAAACCACAGGGCCCTTCCCCGTTATACCTTCTCCCTTATGGACCTGGCCCACAGGTTCCACCTTTCCCGGGACGAAGTGGTTTTTACCGGGTGGGTGGAGGAGGATGAACTGAGGGGCCTATACAGGACAGCCCACCTCTTCGTCTCCGCCAGCGAACACGAGGGCTTCGGAGCCCCCTTCCTGGAGGCCTTCCACTACTCCCTTCCGGTGCTGGCCTTCAGGGCCGGGGCGGTGCCCGAAACCGTTGGAAGGGGAGGGATAATTCTGGATACGAAAAACCCGGCCCTGTGGGGAGAAACGGCCTACACCATGGTTTCCAACGAGGAATTGAGGGAGAAACTCCTGAGGGAAGGCCAGAGGCAGTTGGAATACTTCAAGTCCCTCCGCAGCCCGGAGAAATTGCTCAACCTAATAGAATCCCTCTAAACCGTCCGGGCCAGGGTCAGGGCATAAACCTCGTATCCTTCCCGTTGCAGGACCCGGGAGGCCTCGGATACGGTGGCCCCGGTGGTCCATATGTCGTCTAAAAGCAAAACCCTTCTGCAGTGGTCCCTTCTCGCCAGGGCAAAACTACCCCGGGGATTTTTCAGCCTTTCGCTGCGGGAAAGCCCGGCCTGGGGAGGAGTAAACCGACTCCGCTTCAAAAGGCGACGAACTTCCATCTTCCGCAACCGTCCCAGGGCCTTGCCCAGCAGGTATATGTGGTCAAACCCCCTTTGTCTCAGCCTCCGGGGATGGGTGGGAAGGGGAACGATGCAGTCGGCATCCCAGACATCCTCCACCCGTCTGGAGGCAAACTCCGCCAGGGGCCTCGCCAAACTCTCGTGGCCGTAAAACTTGAACAGCAAAATGGCCGACCTCAGGGTTCCTTCGTAAAGGCCGGCGGAGCGGTGGACCTTAAAACTTCTTCCGTTCACGCATTGGGCGCAGGGGATGGAAAGGGCCTTCTGGGAAAAATAGGGCTTTCCGCACACGGGGCAATGGGGTCCTTCGTGGTAAGGGAACTCCTCCACACATCCCCGGCAGATGACCCGCTCCCCTGGCCTCAGAGCAACGCCGCAAATCTTGCACCGGGAGGGGAAAACCAGGAGTTCCACCCTCTGGAGGGCTTTAATAATAGTCTTCACTGGCCTCGGCTTCTTTCTCAGCCTCCAGCCTCTCGGCACATTCCACGCAGTAGCGGGCCCAGGGAACGGCGGTAAGCCTCTTTACCGAAATGGGCTTCCCGCACTCCTCGCAAACCCCGTAGGTGCCCTCCTCCATCTTCCGGAGGGCATCCTCTATGTCCTTCAATATTTCCGCCTCCTTCTCCCCCAGGGCTATTTTATATTCTCTGTTAAACTGAAAAGCCGCCCTATCGTAATACTCTATAAGAGTTTCCCCCTCTTCGGAGGTCTCCTTGCCCAGTTCCTCCAGATTGGAAAGGATCTCCTCCCTCTTCCTGAGCAACTTTCTCTTTAGCCTTTCCATCTCCCTTTTTCTCATATTTTTCCTCCTTCTTATTTTGGGTATGGATGGGAAAATATTATGCACAGAGCCCTGAAAACCTGTTCTGCCAGCATGATCCGAGCCACCTCGTGGGAAAAGGTCATTTTTGAAAGTGAGATAATTTTAGCACAGCCGTCAACGGAAAGACCTTCGGCCCCTCCCACGGCGAAAACCACCGGGGAGCCACGGCCCAGAAGTTCCTTCAAAAAAGAGGCGAACTCGTGGGAATCCATTTCCTCCCCCCGGGGGGAAAGGCCAACCAGCACGGCCTGGGGATATCTTTTCTTAAGATCACAACAGGAAGAAAGATCCCTGATGTAATCTATCCTGCAGGGAAGAAACTTGTTGCTCATGTTGCAGAACCTCTCGGTCATCTCCCTGGCCGGGCGGGATTTGCTTCTTCCGCCGAAGGCGAGAACCAACTTCACTCTTCCAGCAACCTCCTGAGGGTTTTTCTGGTAATTCCCAGGGCCCGGGCTGCCCGGGTTCGGTTGCCGTGGAAGATCTCCAGGACCCTTCTGGCGTAAATCCTCTGAACCTCCCTCAGGGTAAGAACCTCCCCTGAGGGAGGAAACACAGCCCTTCCCCGGGGAGCGGTCAGGGACCTTTTACCCAGGGCCATCTCCCTCTCCACGAAGTTTTTGAGTTCCCTTATGTTCCCGGGCCAGGGGTATGAAATTAAACCTTTTCTATCGGCAATACTGAGTTTACCCCGGGAGAAATGCCTTATCAAAGGCAATATATCCCCCCTCCTCTCCCTCAGGGGTGGAATCCTCAACTCCAGGTGGAAAAGATGCTGGTATTTTTCGTAGACCATGCCCCGGGAGACGGCCTCCTGGAGGGGAAGGGAGCCTGAGGCTATAAGGATGAAATCCGATTCCATGGGTTTAGTGCCTCCCAGAGGCGTGTACTTCCCGCTTTCCAGTGGGTCAAAGAACTTGACCTGCAATTCCAGGGGCAGGTGATCCAACATGTCAAGGTAAAGGGTCCCCCCGTGAACCCTGCCCAGGAACCCTTCCCTGTCGTGAAGGGCGTCGGAAAAGGCCCCCTTCACATATCCGAAGAACTGTGCCTCGGCCAGGGTGGAACTAAGGTTGTGGAGACCCAGTTTGAGAAAAACCCCCCGCCTCCGGCTCAGAAGGTGATAGTACCTGGCCAGGGTATCCTTTCCCACTCCGCTTTCTCCCCAGAGGTAAAGTCGGAGTCTGCGGGGAGCAAATTTGGCGAGTTTTCCCAGGATCTCCCGGGTAAGGGGATCCTCAGATATTATCTTCATCTATCCTGTAAAACCTGCCGTCCATCCAGAGGGACTCCAGGTCGTAATATTCCCTCTTTTCCCGGGTGAAGATGTGGACCACAAAATCCCCGTAGTCCAGAAGGACCCATTCGCCCCTTTCCTCACCCTCCACCCCCAGGGGGGAGGCCTTCAAACTCTCCTGAAGGAAATCGCTCAGGGTCCTGGAATGGCGGGTAGATGAGGCGGTGGCGATGAGGAAATAATCGGTGAAGGAACTTATCCCTTTCAGGTCAATGACCACCAGGTCCTGGGCCTTCTTGTCCCTCAGGGCCTGGAGTGACCTTTCAATGTTTTCGGGAAACTTCATCTATACAGCACCTCCTTGAGAATGTATTTTCTTACCTTTTCAGGCACCAGATATCTTACCGACAGCCCCCTCTTTACCTTCTCCCTCACCATGGAAGAGGATATGGGCAGGGTGGCGCAGGAAAGATAAAAAATCCCTTTTCCGCAGTTACGCTCCCCCTCGTGAAGGTAGTTTATATCCAATCCCATGTCAGAAGCCCAGGCCGGGGGCCTGAAGGGAGTCCATTTCCTTTTTATTACCACGATGTTGTTTTCCCGAACCAGGGTCCGGTAATCCTTCCAGGTGGGAAATTCCTCAAAACTGTCCTCCCCCACGATGAGGAAAAATTCGTGGGGATAAACTTCCCGGAGGGCCTTCATGGTGTCCACCGTGTAGGAAAGCCCCCGCCCGGCCTCAAAATCGCTGACTTGAAAATGGGGGTTTTCCTCCACCGCCAGGGAAGCCATGGTGAACCTTACGGAGAAGGGGCTCTTCACCCGCTCCTTTTTGTGGGGAGGATCCTTCGCTACCATGAACCAGATCCTGTCCAGGCAAAAACTTTCCCTGGCCAGTTCGGCGGCCCTAAGATGGCCCAGGTGGGGGGGATCAAAGGTTCCTCCGTAGATTCCAATCCTCATTCGTTTAAAAGGCTGTAAAGCCCCTCCAGAAGGTCCTCCACCCCCTCGCCGGTCAAGGCTGAAATGGCGAAAAATCTGGCACCCATTTTTTCCGCTATCTTAATTATATCCGAAAAATCCCTTTTTTCTGAGGGAATGAGGTCTATTTTGTTCACCGCTATGGCCTTCACCTTCCGGGGAAGGACCTCGCTGTAGGAGGAAAGTTCCTTGAGGAGAATCTCCACCTGCCTGGCCAGGGGGGGAGCGCCGGGGGCCGGGTCCAGAAGAAGGAGAATCACCCGGGTTCTCTCAATGTGTTTTAAAAATTTAATGCCCAAACCTGCTCCCCGGTGGGCGTTTTCAATGAGGCCCGGAATGTCCGCCACGGTGAAGGAGCGGTCCTCGTCCAGCCTCACTATCCCCACATGGGGACTCAGGGTGGTAAAGGGCCAGGGTTCCACCCTGGGCCGGGCGGCGGAAATGCGGCGGAGAAGGGAAGATTTTCCGGCATTGGGCAAACCCACCAGTCCCACATCGGCTATTAACTTCAACTCCAGTATAAGGGTTCTCTCTTCGCCCGGCTGGCCCTCTTCGGCATATCTGGGAGCCCTGTTGGTGGGGGTGGCAAAGCGGGCGTTTCCGCGACCGCCCCGCCCTCCCCTGACGGCGAGGAATTTCTGCCCTGGCCGGGTAAAATCAAAGAGAACCTCTCCGGTCTCCGCATCCTTGACCACCGTCCCCACGGGAACCTTCAGTATGAGGTCCCTTCCCTTCCTCCCGTGCATTTTCTTGCCCCGGCCGTGCTGGCCATCTTCGGCCTTGAAGTAGGGGTTGAATCGGTATTTTATCAGAGAGTTCAATCCTGGATCCGAAACCAGGTAGATGCTTCCTCCATCCCCCCCGTCGCCTCCGTCAGGCCCGCCCCGGGGAACGAACTTTTCCCGTCTGAAACTTACGCATCCGTTTCCGCCCCTCCCCGCAACCAGTTTGACCCTGGCCTGGTCAACGAACATAAAACATCAGGAAGGGATCACATCCACCACAACTCTTCCCGCCGAACGCCTGAAGGAAACCACTCCATCCTTCAGGGCAAAAATGGTGTAATCCCTTCCCAGACCCACATTCTTGCCGGGTTTAAACCTGGTGCCCCTCTGGCGGACTATTATGGAACCGGCCCTGACGAACTGGCCGGCAAAACGCTTCACTCCTAACCTTTTGGATATGGAATCTCTACCGTTCTTTGCAGAGCCTCCGGACTTTTTATGAGCCATTTTCTCCCCCTATTATCTCGTCTATTCTCAAAACGGTGAGGTATTGACGGTGTCCCTGTTTTTTCTTGTAACCGGTCTTGGCCTTCTTTTTAAAAACTATTATTTTCGGGCCCCTCTTCTGGGAAAGGATGGTGGCCTTGACCTTTGCCCCCTCCACCAGGGGCTTTCCTATCAAAGCCTTTCCGTCGCCTCCCACGAAGAGAACCCGATCCAGTTCCACGGTGGAGCCCTCCTTCCCCTCTATCTTCTCCACCTCCAGAATCTGTCCTTTCTCCACCATGTATTGTTTTCCACCGGTCTCTATAATTGCAAACATTGCCCCTCTCCTTGTTTTTTTCCGAGAAATCCTACCATAATTTAGCCTTCCGGTCAAGACTCCCGCGGACTTTTATCCTGGAGAGAACCTTCAGGGCCTGGCCCATTTCCCCGGCGGCGGCGGTATAGGAGAAGGCCCCCCACCCCCTGCCCTGCCGGTCAAACCACTCGTATATGGAGAACCATAGGAGGTTCCGGCGAACTATCTCCTTCAGGTATTCTTCTCCTTCCTTATCAAAACCCGACGACAACAGGGCCTGGACAAGCCTGGCCCCTATCCAGTCCCACCCTCCCCCGTTCTGGTAATGCCAGGGCTTCATGAGGTGGAAGGGGAAAAAACCTTCGGGATAGGGAGGGAGGAGAACAAAGGAGGGGGAAGAAACCCCCAGGGTTTCCATCCTCTTCCGGTGGACCTGGAAAAACCTCTTTACCATCCTTCGGCTCATAAAGCCCGCCAGCATGGCCTCTGCGTTTCCCCCCACGGGAAGGATTTTCCTTTCCATCTCCAGGTAGCGGGTGGTCCCCAGAACCCTGTGGATCAAGAAATACCCCTCCCGGGGAAGATAAAGATACCTCAACGAAGCCTGTTTAATCCTCCTGGCCATGGCCTCCAGGGGCGGTCTCCGCCGGAGGGGACACCACCTCTCCATCCTTACGATGGCCTCCAGGGCCCTGTAAAACCTTGCCTGGGTGTAAATGCCCACCACCTTCAGGTCCCCAGGATGAAAGTGGGTGGGGTCCCGGGGATGCTGGAGGGAAACATCCCCCCAGTCGGCCTTGAACCCGCTCCAGATGAGGCCGGTTTCAGGATCCCGGCGGTTCCTCCACAGCCACATTAAAGCCCCGGCCAGGCGGTCCACCACCTTCAGGCCCTTCACTTCCCTGCACAGCCACGAGGGATTCTTCCTCGCCAGGAAGTAGGCCGCCAGGACCAGGGAAGGCTCCTGGTCCGAGGAGACGGTGTTCTTTCCGGTCTTCAAATCGGTGCCTATCCACCCCGGAATCTCCCCGTCCCTGCCTTGAAGCATCAAAAACGCCTCCAGCGATCCCCGGAGTTGGTCCCAGCGGTAAAATTCCAGGGCGTAGGGGATGGCGCTGGCCAGATCCCTTATCCAGAGTTGAGGATAATGGCTTCCCGCAGAAAATCCCCAGAGGGCACCGTTTTTCCTTATCTCGTTGTTTAGGTAGGTAAGCCTCAGCAGATACTGAAGCCTCACCAGGCTTTCATCCTTGAAGGTAAGGGGCCTGGGCAGGTATTTCCGGCGGAACTCCGGAGAAAAAAGACCTTTCAGGGAAAGTCTCAGGCGGCACGGCCTCCAGCCCCGGTCCCTTCCCCAGAACTCCCCCTCCTTCAGAAACTCAAACTCCACCGTATATTCTCCCGGCGGGGCGGCGAAGAAAACCGGCAGGGAAAACTTCCGCCGGGCCGGGGGACGAAACCTGGGGTTCTCAAACCTCACCAACCTGCCCCTGGAATCGTAAAGGTGATAGGAAAGGGAAAGTTGGCCCAGGGTATCGGGAAGCAATCCCCTGACCTCAAAGGTCAGATAAACCTTCTCGCCTTGATAGGCACTAACCCCCCCAGGAAAACAGGACAGGGAAACCGCAGGGAAAACGGCCCTCAGAAGGAGAAAAAATAGAAGGGCCCTCATCAATCCCTGAAAATTTCTTCCATCTCCCGGCAGTCAATCCCCCTTGCGGACAACCACTCCTTAAATTTAAGGTAATGGGAGATTATTCTTCCGTGGTCAAAGGCCAGGGGAGGAAGGTCGTGGGGCGAGAAAAGTTCCGCCCTTTTAGCATCGTCCCCACCCCGGGGCACACCCTCCGCCCGGGCTATAAACACCAGGGTGGCGGTGTGAAACCTGGGATCCCTGCGGGGGGAGGAGTAAAGGTGCATCTGACAGAGGAGTTCCACCTTCAGCCCGGTCTCCTCCAGGGCCTCCCTCACCGCCGCATCCTCGTAAGTTTCGCCGTATTCCACGAATCCTCCGGGGAGGGCCCAACCGTAGGGAGGGTTCTTCCTTTCCACCAGAACTATCTCCCCACCCACCTCAATGATCAGGTCAACTGTAGGGTAGGGGTTCCTGGGCCGGTCCATCCTTCTTTTCCTCCGTCACCTTCTCGCAGTCCACCACCACATCGTCCTCATCCAGTCTCTGCACCTGAACCCCCTGGGCGGGCCTGTTCTTTTCTTTGAGGTCCTGGCTCCTTATCTTTATTATCTTCCCTTTCCGGGTTATGAGAACCAGTAATTCCGAATCTATGGGGAAGGAAGCCACCACATCCCCGGTCCTGGAGGTAATGGTGAGGTTTTTCACCCCGGACCCACCCCGGGACTGGATGCGGTAACGGGATATGGGGGTTCTCTTTCCGTAACCCCTCTCCGTTATTACCAGAATGTTCCGGTGGGAGGGTTTTACGATCCCTGCGCTAACCACCTCGTCCCCTTCCTTCAGCCTCATCACCCTTACCCCGGCGGCCGTCCTCCCCATTACCCTCAGTTGCTCCACGGGGAATATGATGGCCTTTCCTTTGCGGCTGGCCACGAACACATATTTTCCGCAGTCGGGAAACACCGCCACCACCTCGTCCCCCTCCCGGAGGCCTATGGCCCTTTTACCGTTTCTCTTTATGTTCTCAAACTCCGAAAGGGGAACCCTTTTCCCCAGGCCTCCTTTGGTGATGATGATGAGGTTTTGCCCCTGAACTTCCTTCAGGGAAATCATCTCCTTTATTTGCTCTTCGTTCTCTAAACTCATGAGGGACCTGACGCTCCTTCCCCCGCCCCTCTCCCCTGTCTCCGGGATCTCGTAGGTTTTCATGCCGTATACCTTTCCCCGGTCGGTGAAGAAAAGGAGAAGGGAGTGGGAGTTTGCCAGCACCACCTTCTCCAGGAGGTCCTCCTTGCGGGTAGCCTCGTTCCTGCCCTTGCCCCCCCGGCGCTGGACCCGGAGGTAGCCCACGGGCCTCTTCTTGAGGAAACCCTTGCGGGTGAGGATCACCAGGTAATCCCTCCTGGGGATCAGGTCCTCGTCCGCCACCTCCTCCACATAGGGCTGGATCTCGGTTCTCCTCTCGTCGCCGTATTTCTTTTTTATTTCCTTGAGTTCCCTTTTCACCACATTGTCCAGGGCCCGGCGGCTGGATAGAATTTCCTTGAGTTCCCTAACCTTCTCCCGGAGGCTCCTCTGTTCCTCCTCCAGTTTTTCCCTTTCCAGCCCCGTGAGCCTTTGAAGTTGCATCTCAAGGATGGCCTGGGCCTGGACTCTGGTGAGGGAAAACCTCTTTATCAGGGCGGCCCGGGCGATGGCCACATCCTTGCTCCTCTTTATAATAGCCACCACCTCGTCAATGTTGGCCAGGGCCACCAGGAGTCCCTCCAGAATGTGTAGCCTCTCCTCCGCCTTCCTCAACTCGTAACGGCTCCGGCGTATGACCACGGACCTTCTGTGGGAAAGGAAATGCTCCAGTATCTCCTTGAGGTTCATGACCCGGGGTTGGAGGTTCACTATGGCCAGAAGTATGATCCCGTAGCCTATCTGAAGTTGGGTGTGCTTGTAGAGGAGGTTGATGATCCTGTGGGGATTCTCGTCCCTCTTGAGTTCCACCACCACCCTTATACCGCTTCTATCGGACTCATCCCTTATGTCGGTTATCCCCTCTATCCTCCTCTCCTGAACAAGGCGGGCTATCTTGGCCAGAAGTTTGGCCTTGTTCACCTCGTAAGGCAATTCCGTTATCACCAGCCGCGGCCGTCCCCTTTCCTCCTCCACATGGACCCTCCCCCTCACCACTATGGACCCTTTACCGGTGGTGTAAGCGTCCTTTATTCCCTGCGTCCCCGCAATAATGCCGTAGGTGGGAAAGTCCGGCCCTTTAACGAACTCCATTAGTTGCTCCACGGTGGCGGTGGGGTTGTCCACCAGGAAAACAAGGGCGTCAATCACCTCCGTAAGGTTGTGGGGAGGAATTCTGGTGGCCATTCCCACCGCTATTCCGGAACTCCCGTTGATGAGCAAATTGGGTATCCTGGTGGGGAGAACCACCGGCTCCATGACCGTGGTGTCGTAGTTGGGGACGAAATCCACCGTGTCCTTGTCTATGTCCGCCAGCATCTCCTCGGCTATGCGGCTCATCCTTACCTCGGTGTACCTCATGGCCGCCGGGGCGTCGCCGTCTATGGAGCCGAAGTTTCCCTGCCCGTCCACCAGGGGATATCTCATGGAAAAGTCCTGGGCCATTCTAACCAGAGCGTCGTAAACCGGAGCATCTCCGTGGGGATGGAATTTTCCTATGACCTCTCCCACTATCCTGGCGGATTTTTTGTAGGGGGAGTTGGAGCGGTTGCCGGCTTCCCACATGGCGTAGAGGATCCTGCGATGGACGGGCTTGAGTCCGTCACGCACATCGGGGATAGCCCTTCCTATGATGACGCTCATGGCGTAGTCCAGATAACTACGCCGCATTTCGTCTTCAATTTCCACCGGCAGGATTTCTTCACCCATGACAATACCTTCCTTTAAAAACTCCGAAGTATAATTCTACCCGTCTAAGCCTCCCTCTGTCAAACGGCGGGGCCCTGAAAACCCGGGAAGTATGGTATGATTTTGGGATGAAGGAAGGGGAAAAAATCCTGCTCTACGGGAAAAGGGAATTTCTGGTGGAATACCGGCCCGGGGAGGAAGTTCACACTCACCTGGGCAAGATAATCCTCAAGGAGGGTCTGGAGTACGGGGACCTTCTTCGTTCTTCCACCGGGGCGGAGTTCGTGGTTCTGAAGCCATCCTTGGCGGACCTCATGAAGGATGTCCGGAGAAAGACCACCATAATTTATCCCAAGGATGCCGGTGTGATGCTACTGGAGGCCGGCGTGGAAAGCGGAAGCACCGTGGGAGAAGCCGGCACCGGTTCCGGGGCCCTTACCCTCCTTCTTTCCCGGATAGTGGGAAGGGAGGGAAAGGTAATTTCCTTTGAAGCAAGGAAGGAGTTTATAGACCTGGCCCTGGAAAACCTACGCCAATCCCCCTTCCAGAACTACGAAATAATCCACAGGGATGTGGTCAAGGACGGCTTCGGGGAGTTCCGCTTTGATGCCCTTTTCATAGACCTTCCGGAGCCGTGGGAAGCGGTTTCCCGGGCCCGGGAGGCCATACTTCCCGGGGGGGCCTGGGTCTCCCTTTCCCCCAACATGGAGCAGATGAAAAAAACCGCCCTGACCCTGCGGGAAGAGGGTTTTTTGAGGATACGGAGTTTTGAAATACTCAGGAGGGAAATGGTGGTGAGGAGTTTCGGAGTAAGGCCCAAGGAAGTGATGCATTCCCACACGGGATATATCACCGTGGCAAGGAGGGGAAAATGATTGAGAGATACAGCAAGGAACCCATGAAATCCCTCTGGGGCCAGGAGGCCAAGTTCCGCAGATGGCTGGAGGTGGAGGTGGCCGCCGCCCGGGCCATGGCGGAGTTGGGGATAATACCCTCCTGGGCAGCGGAGGAAATTGAGAAAAGGGCGGACTTCTCCTTGGAAGAGATAAAAGAAAGGGAGAAGGTGACGAAGCACGATGTGGCGGCCTTCGTGGATGTGGTGGCCCGCCGGGTGGGGGAGGCGGGAAAATACCTTCACTTCGGTCTCACCTCCTACGATGTGGTGGACACCGCCCTTTCCATGGCCATGAGGGAGGCCCTGGGAATGATAATTGAGAGGGCGGAAAACCTCAGGGAGGTCCTCCGGGAAAAGGCAATCCAGCACAAATACACCCCCCAGATGGGAAGAACCCACGGAATCCACGCCGAACCCATTACCTTCGGGCTTAAACTCCTGGTCTACACCAAGGAGATGGAGAGGAACATAGAAAGGCTGGGAAGGGCCCGGGAAGTGATCTCCGTGGGCAAACTCTCCGGAGCCGTGGGGACCTTTTCACAACTTCCTCCGGAGGTGGAGGAAAAAACCATGAAGAGGCTGGGACTGAGGCCTGCTCCGGCCACCACCCAGGTCCTTCAGAGGGACCGCCACGGGGAGGTTCTCTTTGCCCTGGCGGTGACGGCCTCCACCCTGGAGAAAATGGCCCTGGAGATAAGGCACCTCCAGAGGACGGAGGTTTCGGAAGCCCAAGAACCCTTCTCCGGAGGACAGAAGGGCTCCTCCGCCATGCCCCACAAGAGGAACCCCGTGCGTTGCGAGAGAATATGCGGCCTCAGTCGGCTTATAAGGTCCTACCTCGCACCGGCCCTGGAGAACAACCCCCTCTGGCACGAAAGGGACATCTCCCACTCCTCGGTGGAAAGGGTCATCATCCCCGACGGTTTCCTGGCCCTCCACTTCATCCTGGAGGAGAGCATAGACATAATTGCCAACCTCAGGGTGAACGCCGAGAGGATGCTGAAAAACATCTGGTCCTCCGGCGGGGTCTTCCTATCCCAGAGGGTTCTTCTGGCCCTGGTGGAAAGGGGATGGAGCAGGGACTCGGCCTACAGGAAAGTTCAGTCCCTGGCCCTGAAGGCCTTTGACCAGGGAAAGGACTTCAGGGACCTGGTAAAGGAGGAACTGGGAAAGGAAATCCCCCATGTGGAGGAGTTATTCTCCCTGGACTACTACTTTAGACACATTGACAGAATCTTCTCCAGGGCCCTGGAAGAGTAACTCTCTGAAGACCAGACTCCTGGAGGATGGATTCTCCAGAAAAATGTCCTCCCCCTGAAGATAAAGGTCAAACATGTAGGGGTGGAAGGAAAATTTATCCAGTTCCACGGACTCCCCCGGGGGAAGGAGTTTCAAAACCGCCCCGGCTCCCCGGGCCCTTACGAAGAGCCTGTATTTGCCATGGGGAAGACTCAGGGGAATTTTAAATTTTCCCCCGGGCTTCAACACTATGCTAACCCCGGGCTCCCACAGACGATAATTGCCCCGGGATATCCACCCCTTCATCAGCGTGTAGCCTCCCCCCTCCACCACATCGGGGAGGAATACGGAATTGAATCGGAGTTTCAGAGGAAGTTCCCTGTCCTTTACACCGTAGAAGACCACTTCCCTTCTGGCGCTTACCAGGTTCCTCAGAAGTCTCCACCGCCCCGCTTCCCACCAGCCCTCGGGTAAAATAGGTTTTATCCAATCTTCAAAGGCTATGGCCAGGTCTGGCTCCTGACGGGAGAGGAAGTTTTTTATCAGGGCCCGCCGGTCCTCCGAAGGGACGGGGGAAATCTTGATCTCGTAAACCTCCCTGGTGGCGAGGCCCACGAAATCCACTATTTTCACCCCTTCGTTGTAAAAGGCTACCGTCCCTATGTCGTTGAGAACCACCCTGCCCCGGGGAAAAAATCTCTTCACGAACATGGCCATTTGATATTGCTGGGAATAAAGGCCCTCGGAACCCACCGGAGTATTGTAGTTCATGAGAAACCTCGGGGTGAAAAATCCCAGGGCCACCGCCCCCAGCAGAAAAGGAGCCAGGCGGTTTCTGACCTTTACCCCCTGAAGAACCTTCAACACGAAGGGAAGGGCAAAGGCCAGGAGGTAATTCTGATACCGGGGGGGATAGGTGTAGTAGGCGAAAAGGAAGTGAAGCGTTATCAGAATGGGGGGAAATAGGTAAAAGGGCCATTTCTCCTTCCCCTGAAGGAAAAGCACGAGAAGGAAGGCGGCCAGAAGAAAGAATATAAAGATTTCCATGGAAAGGGTGGGGACGGCGAAGGAGGTCATTCTGAACCTCAGAGCCCCCAGGAAGGAGCGGATGGCCCCAAAAATCTCACCCTTCAGAAGGTAGTGGAGGATTACCGATTTCCCCTTCACCGCCACGGAAGACGGAAGAAACCCCCATCCGTGGTAAATGTTCATTATCCCGTAGGCCAGGGGAAAGGGCACGGCAGATGCCAGAAGGGTTCCGGCCTGGGCCCACTTCCTTTCCCAAAGGAAATAAAGGAAGAAAAGCAACAAGAAGAAGGATGTTTCGTATCTCGCCCCCATGGCCAGGAAAACCAGGAGGTAAAAATCCCATCCCAACTTTTTCCCATGAAGGTAGGCTACGAACTTCCGGGCCAGAAGCAAAACCAGGAGGATGTGTAGGATGTGTTCCATCCCGGAATAGAGGATCAAATAGACGGGAAGCGCCAGGAGGAAAAGAAAGGAAAGGGTGAACTGCCAGGAAAGGGAATGGCCCTCAAAGGTTTTCCACACCTGCCACACCAGGATGACGAGGAAAACGAGATTAAGTACCAGGGGAATGTAGGTATTGACTCCGAAGAGGAGGTATCCAAAGCCCAGAAGGAGGGTCCAGAGGGGTGAGGAGGAGGCGGGGGTGTAGGCAAATCTGGTTATCCCCAGCACCCCGTGCCTTACCAGGTTTTTGGCCATGGCCATGTGGATGTAGGCATCGTCGTAGGAATAAAAAAGATGGCCTCCACAGCGGAAAAGGATGGCCCGGTGAATCAAGATCAGGAAGAAGAGAAAGAGGAGGTAAAGAAGAAGGAGGGCCTCGGCCCTTTTCTTGTGTTCCATGGAGGGATTATAACACAGGGCAGGGAAGGGAAGAGGTAATCTTAAAGTGGAGTTTGGCGTAATTTCCCAGGGCAGGGGCCCCGTGCTCCTCCACTATTTTACAGGCCACCTCCTTGACCCGGGGGGAGGAAGAACCCAGGGGAAGATCAAATCCCAGTTTTCTGGAGGCCCTTTCCATCCAGGAGACGAAGGCATCCCTGGCCAGGACCGATGCGGCGGCCACCGGGATGTACTGTTCCCCCTTCTCCTCCTCCATTATCTCCAACTTTAGCCTCTTTTTTTTCAGAGCCCTGGCGAATTCCCCGGCCCGGGAGAACTTATCCAGGATGGCCAGGTCCACGGGGGTTTCCTTGAGCAGGTTCTCCAGGGATTGGGAATGCGCCCAGGCCAAAATGAGGTTCATGTTCTTGTACCTTTCGTAGAGTTGATTGTACTTCGCCGGGGAAATCAACACCACCGAATGGTGGAATTTCCTGATGCTCCTGGCCAGTTCCCTTATTCTTCCCCTGGAATGTCTCTTGCTGTCCTTGAGGCCCATGGAATCCAGAGCGGCTATCTCCTCCCCCTTCAGGGCCACCGCCGCCGCCACCAGCGGGCCGAAGTAGTCTCCCTTGCCGCTCTCGTCAAGGCCGGCTATTATCAATCCTTCTTCTCCGAAAGGTATTTGTCTATCTGATAGGCGGCCTTCCGTCCGTCCCCCATGGCCAGGATGACAGTGGCCCCTCCCCTGACGATGTCCCCGCCGGCGAAGACACCGGGGATGGAGGTTTCCATGGTCTCCCAGTCCACCTTTATTTCCCCCCATTTGGCCAGTTCAAGTCCAGGGGTGGTTTGGGGAATAAGGGGATTGGGCTTGGTTCCTATGGCTATTATCACTATGTCCACATCCATGAGAAATTCGGAGCCCGGTATGGGAATGGGTCTCCTCCTCCCGCTGGCGTCAGGTTCCCCTAATTGCATCTTCACGCACTCCATCTGCTTCACCCATCCGTTTTCGTCCCCTACGAACCTTTTGGGGTTGGTCAGGAAGATGAACTCAATGCCCTCTTCCTCCGCATGTTTTATTTCCTCAATTCTGGCCGGCATTTCCGCCCGGGAACGGCGATAAACTATCATGGCGTGTTCTGCCCCTAGCCTCTTGGCGGTTCGGACGGCGTCCATGGCAGTGTTTCCGGCGCCGATAACCGCCACCCTCTTTCCCCGGGGTATGGGGGTATCGTATTCGGGAAATTCAAAGGCCCTCATAAGGTTGACCCTGGTTAGATATTCGTTGGCGGAGTAGACTCCGTTGAGTTCCTCCCCGGGAAGGCCCAGGAACCAGGGAGCACCGGCCCCGGAGCCTATGAAGAAGGCCTCGTATCCTTCCTTCTTCAGATCCTCTATGGTGGCGGTCTTTCCCACCACGAAGTCGGTTATTATCTTAACCCCCATTTTCTTGAGGTATTCCAGTTCCTCCTTCAGGATGGCCTTGGGGAGACGGAATTCCGGTATCCCGTAGATGAGAACTCCGCCGGGCTCGTGGAGGGCTTCAAAGATGGTGACATCGTAACCCATCTTGGCCAGTTCTCCGGCGGCGGTGAGTCCGGCGGGACCGGCTCCTATAACCCCCACCTTCTTTCCCTTCTGGACTTTGATCTGAGGAATTTCTACCTCTCCGGCGGCCCTCTCGTAGTCCGCCACGAACCTCTCCAGGTTTCCTATGGCCACGGGTTTCTTGCCCATCTTCACATAGGCGCAGTTGCCCTCGCACTGGTCCTCCTGGGGACACACCCTGCCGCAGACCGCTGGGAGGGAGTTGGTCTCCTTGATTATCTTAACTGCCCCTATGAAATCGCCCTTTTCTATGAGTTTAACGAAGGTTGGTATATCAATGGAAACGGGACATCCCAGGACGCAGGTGGGGTTGGCACAGTCAAGGCAGCGGCGGGCTTCCTCCATGGCCATCTCCGGGGTGTACCCCTTGTTGACCTCAAAAAAGCCCCTTATCCTCTCCATGGGCTCGTTTTCGGGCATGGGAACCCTATCTATGGCCAGCCTTTCCTTTACGCTTATCTTTCTTCTGAGTTCCTTCCTCCAATCCTCGTTGAACCTCTCCCTCAGTTTTTTCTTAAGTTCTTCCGGGAAACGGGCCGGTTGCTTGGTCATCTTACACCTCCCTGAAGGTAGGTTTTAACCTCCGGATAAAAACTGGCGAATCTCTCCAGGCTTTCCACCTCGTATTTTCTGTAGGCCTTCAGCCTCAGGATAAGGTTTTCAAAATCCACCTGATGGCCGTCAAACTCCGGCCCATCCACGCAGGCGAATTTTATCTCTCCCCCTACCACCACCCGGCAGGCCCCGCACATGCCGGTGCCGTCCACCATGATGGGGTTGAGGCTAACGATGATGGGAAGGCCGTGCTCCGCCGCCATTTTGGCCACGAATTTCATCATTATGGCGGGCCCAATGGCCAGAACCATGTCAATCTTCAGGCCCTCGTCAATGAGTTCCTGAAGGCCGTGGGTCACCAACCCCTTCTTTCCGTAACTTCCGTCGTCGGTCCAGACCCTCAGGTCGTCGCTTATATCGGCCATTTCCTTTTCAAGGATTATGAGGTCCTTTTTTCTGGCTCCCAGGATGGTAACTATGCGGTTGCCGGCCTCCTTCATCCCCCGGGCTATGGGGTAAAGGGGGGCTATGCCCACTCCTCCCCCTATGGCCACCACCGTTCCGAATTTTTCAATGTGGGTGGGCTTTCCCAGGGGACCTACTATCCTGTAGAGATAATCCCCTTCCTTCTTCAAGCCCAACTTGAAGGTGGATGTTCCCACCTCCTGATAGATGAGGTCAATGGTTCCCTGGTGGGGATCGGAATCCACTATGGTGAGGGGAATCCTCTCTCCCTTTTCGTCCGGAATGAGGATAATGAAGTTTCCGGGCTTCCTCTTCCGGGCTATAAAGGGGGCAACCACCTTCATGTGCTTGACCCTTTCGGCAATGGGCCTGTTGAAAATTATCCTATACAAGATTGCCTCCTTATTATTAAATATTTTCTAAATTTCTTACAAACTGATTATATCGCCATTCCCCACAAATTTCAACCCTCAAGGGTCCAGAGAAAATCCTCTGCCCTCCACGGTCTGGGGGAAAGACCGTATTTTTTCCGCAGGCCCAGAAGTCTCTCCACCTCCGCCTCCTCCAGAAGGGATACCCTTCCCAGGTTCAAACTCCTCCACAGGACCTCCGCCACATGCTCCATGGTCTCCATCATGGCCAGGGCCAGGTCCAGGGAAGGGCCCAGGGTAACGGCTCCGTGGTTCTGAAGAATCAGGGCGTCGTGGCGAAGACTGGCCTTCCCGGCCCTGTCTGCCAACTCCTGGCTGGATGGAAGGGAAAACTCCACTATCGGCACGGGTCCCAGAAGAAAAACCGCCTCCGCCAGGATGGGATACCTCAGGGGAATTCCCGCCGAGGCCAGGGACAAAACAAAGGAGGGATGGGCGTGGACCACCGCCACCACATCCGGCCTCCTCCGGTAAATCTCCAGATGAAGAAGGTATTCGGAGGATGGCCTGCCCCTGAGGATCTCCCCTCCGAGTGATACCTCCGCCACCTCCGAAGGCCTTACCCTGTCCTTTCTGGTCCCCCCGGGGGTTATGTAAAAGACCTCGCCCTTCCGCAGGGAAACATTGCCCTCGGAAAGGGTTATCAGCCCTCTCCTGTATAAATGGCCTATGGCTTCAACTATTTCTTCCTTCTCAGTCAAGCCCGTGCTTCCTCCTTACCTCCGCCACCACCCTGGGTATGTCCATGAGGGCCTCGGCGATGTAGGCTCCGGCCCGGCGAAGTCTCTCCACCTTGGAGGCGTAACTTCCCCTTCCCCCCTCCACGATGGCTCCGGCGTGGGAAAACCGGGTGCCCTCCTTGGCCGCCTTCCCACCGATGAAGGCCACGATGGGCTTGGTTATCTCCCCCTTCTCCATCATCTCCGCCACCCTCTCCTCCTGGGTTGTGCCTATTTCGCCGAACATGACCATCATCTTCGTCTGGGGATCCTGCTCAAAAAGCCCCATGACATCGGGATGGGGCAGACCCACCACCGCATCTCCCCCCACATGGACTATGGTGGAAAGCCCGAAGCCCGCCCTGGAAAGGTAATAGGAAATGGCGGAGGTAATGCCTCCGGAGCGGGAACTCACCCCTATGTCTCCCTGGCGGAACCACTGTTTTGCGGTCTCTGGTCTTCCACCGATCATCCCAAGAACGGCCCTTCCCGGGGAGAGAACTCCCAGGGTGTTGGGCCCTATGAACTTCGCCCCCCTTCTTTCGGCGTGGGCCGCTATGTCCAGGACATCGTGGATGGGAACCCTGTCGGGAACCAGCAGGAGGAGTTTTATACCGGCGTCTATAGCCTCCAGGGCAGCCGCCTTCACCAGCGGGGCCGGAACGAAGATCGCCGAAGCGTCTATTTGTCCCACCTTTTCTATGGCCTCGTATACGGAGTCAAAGACGGGTACCCCCTCCACCTCCTGTCCTCCCTTGCCCGGGGTAACCCCCGCCACCACATTGGTCCCGTAGCCCTTCATGAGTTTGGTCCTGGCCCTTCCTTCCCTGCCGGTTATTCCCTGAACCAGGACCCTGGTCTTTTCATCTATCAGGATGGCCATTTATCCCTCCTTTATTATCTTTTCCCGGTATTCCTTGAGGCCCGGGATTGGAAGGTCTATGTGAATGGCCCTCTCCCCTTCAAGGTAACAGGCCAGTTCACACGCCAGACACTCGGTACACTTCCCCTTGGCCGCATCCTCTTCGGAAATGGCCAGAACCGGTTTCCCCTCCTCCACCTTCAGAACCCCGTAGGTGCAGGCTTCAACGCAGGGCCTGGCCTCGCATCTGGCACAAAGGCTGTGGTTTATGTAAACTCTGCCCGTAAGGGTTTTGAAACTGTAGGCTCCCTCTGGGGGCGTGTAATCCGTCATGGGCTTGACCCGGTGAACCTTCCTTCCCCCTTTTTCCACCAGTTCCTTCAAGCGGTCGGCGCAGAACTCCGGGGAATCGTCCCTGCCGTAGCCCTCTATCTTTCCTGGAATAAACTTAGAGAAGGTCTCCAGTATTTCTATGGCCTTTTCCTCGTAATTCCCTCCCAGGCGAAGCACCGCCGGGATCTCTATCTGGTCCTCCAGAAAGGCCTTCACCAGCCCCCGGGCGGAGTTGAACTGCTCCTGGGAGGCCACCCCGGAGCCGGAGGCGAAGTAGCCTATAATTCCCGGTTGGGAGAGGATTATTTTGGCCGCCCGGTAAACCTTGGAGGCCGGAGGGTTCCCGCTGGTATCGGTGAAGTTGGCAATTTTAAAGCCCCGGTTTAACACCGCGTCCATGGACATCATGGAACCTCCTCCACCGGCGCCGTGGAAGCCTATGTAATTTTCCTCGGGGTTGGGCCTCTCCACCATCTGGAAGAAGTAAAAGGTCCCGCGGTAATCGTTCTCCTCCACCTTGTAGGCTATCTTTTCCAGTTCCGTGGGGGGCCTATCAAATTCCCTGGCTATTTCAATTCCCAGTTCCGGATGGCGGTAAACCGCGTAGTCGTCCACGGCGATGTGTGTGTCGGCGGCGTAGACTTCACCTTCTTCGGTTACCACCAGAGGGTTTATCTCCGCTGAGCGGGCGTCGTATTTCCGAAAGGCCTGGTAGAGCCTGGACAGGGTGGAGGAAAGTTTAACCAGAAGTTTTCCCTTGAACCCCAGCCTGGAGAGAAGACCCCGGGCCCTGTATTCCGGAAATCCCTCCAGGACATCCACATGGTGGGTAAGCAAGGCCTCAGGATGCTCCCGGGCTATTTCCTCTATGCCGGTTCCACCCATGGAGGAAAAAACCACCAGGGGTTTTTTGGCGTAATCGTCTATGACCACCCCGGCGAAGAGTTCCCTTTGAATCCTGAGTTTCTCCTCCACCAGAAGTTTCTCCACCACGAAATTTTTAACCTTCATCCCCAGAAGTTCCCGGGCCACCCTTTCCGCCTCTTCGGGGGTCTTCACGAACCTCACCCCCCCCATCTCGGCCCTTCCCTTCAACCAGACCTGGATCTTTAAAACCGCCTCGGTGCCCAATTCCTCCACGGCCCGGGCCGCCTCCTCCGGGGTTTCTACCACCCTTCCCCGGGGAACCTTGATCCCCGTTTCCTTGAGGATTTGTTTTCCCTGGTATTCAAAAAGCCTGGCCATTTACACCTCCATTTCAACTTATATTAAATCAAGGGAATTTTTTATGTCAACGGTGAATCGCCTTAACTTCCACCGCGAAGAAGTCCCGCTCCGCCGGGAGGGGAAGGGAGAGAAAGGCCCTACCCTTAATGTAGGTTTCCGAGGCAATCTTCCCGTCCAGAAAAACCTGAAGCAGTCCCTGAACCTCCGGAGGCTCCACCTCCAGTTCCAGTTTTCTGCTGCCCACGGGAGGGGAAAAATAAAACCTGACCCTGCCGTGGTGAAGGTTCAGGCGCACCGGATTCCTGTGGTGAAAATCCGGGGCCTCGCAGGAGCAATCCTCCCCGGTCATCTCCTTTATCCTTTTCATCCTAACCAAAACCTCCGGAGAACGACTTATCTTCAACAATTCCTCCAGAATGGAAGAAGCCCTGAGCAAAAGGTTCTCCTGGTAAAAATAATCCACCAGGAGGAGGTTCACCTTCACATAATCCTCGGTCTCCCCCTTCTTTATCCACCGGATTCCGCCCCTGAACTCCTCTATTTCCTTCTCCATCCTTTCAAAATCCCTCAACTTGAAGAGGAAAAACTCCCTCAAAAATAAGGACGAGAAATCCCGGCCAGAAAGCAGGCCCCTTTCCTCCAGGTAAGCCATGAGTTTCTTTATCCTATCCTTGTTCCGGGAAAGATGGAGAAATCTAACTATGTATTCTTTCCTCTGGGTTTTAAGGGCTCCCTGATAAAGGAGTTTTTCAAGGAAATTCCTGTAAAATTTTTCTTCAAAGGGTTCACCGGACAGCCTGTGGTAAAGTTTTATGGCGTCCATAAGGAAAAGGGACCTTTTAATCTGAGGAGGATCCATGGAGGCAGGATCCCGCCGGGAGGCTTCCTTTAAAAGCCAGGTTTCGTATTCCGTAAGGGCCCTCCACCTCCACCGCAGGGGCATTCCCTTCTCGTAGACCACCCTGGCAAGTTCCGCCATGTACTTAGGCCTCTTTTTCAGGACGGAAAACATGAAGTCAAAATCCCGGCAGAACTTGGCCCACAGGTCCAGGGCCTCCCGCACCCTACCTTCGTTCATCCTGGGCACGGCAAATTTTCCCGCCCTCAGGGCCGCCTCCCTATCCTCAGGGGAAAGGAAGGGCCACAGGGTTAAGTACACCTTGAAGGCTTCCCACGGTATGCTTCCCCGGTAAGCCCCCAGGGCTACTGCCCTCCGCAGTTCCTCCATGGCCCGGGGAAAGGCGGCGGGATCCCTGCCGGAGGTTTCCAGGTAAACGGACGCCAGAAGGAGATGGGTGTGGGGATAAATGGGATTGAGCCGAAGGGCCCTCCTGGCGAAAACCAGCCTCTTCTCCCCCCTGGCCTTCACCCCCTCCAGATACTGGGCCCGGAAATCCAGGAAATTAGCCCTGGGGAAGAAACACAAAAGGGCCAACAGGAGGGAAAATCCCAGAAGGAACAGCAGAAACACCCTGGCCTTCAACTTCACCTTTCCCTCCTTAGTCTTCCTATGGAAGTGGCCAGGGCAAAAACCACCACGAAGACCAGGGCCACCGCCGGAATCCTCAGCGGAAAATCAAAGAAGGAATGGAAGGCTGCGGCCACCACCCCCGCCATGAACCCGGCCCCCAGGTATTTGACCAGGGGATACCTTCTCCCTTCCCATCGCTGGAACCCTCCGTAGAAAACCAGCACCAGGGGAAGGAAAAACAGGGTAAACCCTACGAGCCCCCCCTCCACCAGAAATTCAAGGTAATCGTTGTGGGCGTGAACCACCAGAGAGAAGAACTTTGGGTCTTTTCGGTAGGTCTCTATCAGGTCCGGAAAGGTCCCGAAACCCGAGCCGAACACGGGATAATCCCGGAAGGCCTCCAGGGAAAGGGCCCAGAAGTTCCCCCTCTGGATTTTAAACCCCTTTTTGTAGGTAAAAACTCCGCCCAGAAGAATTACCGAGGCCATAAGAGATAACAAAAAGATTTTGTAAAACTTCCTGTACCTGGGGATTACCTTCCTGCCCGCCGTCAGTTGAAGGAAGAAGAGAAGGGATATCCCGGTGGCCACCACCCCACCCCGGGAGTGGGTAAGAAGCATGGCGAAGGCGATGAAAACGGGGGAAATCAGAAAAATAACCTCCCGGGAGGATAAAAGCCGGGAGAACCCATCCCTCTTTATTTTGTAATAGACATAGCCCAAGGAAACGAAAAATAGGATCTCCATGAGGGCGGCGAAATGATCGGGATTGCGGAGGGTTCCCGTGGGATATCCCGTGGAAGCACCCCAAAACACCAGCACCCTCTTCTGGTGGGCCAGAAATTTCAGAACTGTAAAAAGGGACTCCCACAGTCCCAGGAGCACAAAAGCCCTGGTCAGAAAAAGGACCTCCTCCCTTTTCCAGGGGCGGCTCCAGAGAATCCATCCCAGGAGGAGGAAACTCCAGAACCCCACCGTATAAATCAGGGTTCTGGACGGGGAAAGGGACAGGGAATGGAAGTTGAACTTCCCCAGGGCCAGGGTGAGGATTTTCGCACCGGAGGGGGAAAGGGCTTTAAGGAGGAAACGGGGCATGGGCAGGAGTTGAAAAACCATGAACCCCATAAGGCCATAGAGCAGGGCCTCCACTTTCCCGTCTGAAACCTCCCTCCCATCCTTCCACAGAAGAAGGGAGCCCAGGTTCACCATAAACAGGAGGAGAAAAAAACTCCAGCAGTGAACGCATCCCAGGGGAAGGGGGGAGACAAGGATCAGCACGCCGAGGAGAAGGATTCCTGCACTTACGCCGAACCTACCCATCTCCATCCTCCCCGATGACGGCGGCGGGTCTTTTAATCAGGACCTCCTCCAGGGTTTCACCGTCCAGCACCTCCTCCAACTCCTCCAGGGCCCTGTGAACCAGGGGAGGCCTCCCGGAAACCCCGTGGGCATCCGAGGCCATTATGTGGCACAGCCCCCGGCGAAAGCACTCCCTGGAAAAGAATCTCACCTCCCCCCCGTAGGTCCCGGCCAGGCTTTCGGCGTTCACCTGAGCCAGGGCTCCCAGGGAAACCATCCTCTCAAGGATGGAGGGGTTGCTCAAGATATAGGCATATCTTTCGGGATGGGCCACGATGGGCCTGAATCCCATTTCCTTGATTTTGAGAAGTAGGTATTCCCAGTTGGGATATATGAAATGAAAGGGAAACTCCACGAGAAAATACCGGCCCCCGGCCAGGGAAAGTTCCCTGCCCAGGGCCTCCATTTCCCCCAGGGTCTCCATGTTCAGGAATACTTCAAAGCCCGGGTAGATTTCCAGGGGAATGCCCTCCTCCTCCAGGGCCCCCTTCAATTCCCGGAATTTTTCCTTAACCTCCTGGAGGGAGGAATAGCGGACGAGCCTTCCCCGGTGTGGGGTGGCTACGGCCCTGCTTACCCCCTGGCGCACCAGTTCCCTGGCGAGGTTCAAACTCTCCTCCAGGGTTTCGGGGCCATCGTCAACCCCTGGAAGAATGTGAAGGTGAATATCCACCATAGTCGTAATATTGGTAACCGTATTTTTTGTAGCCCGAACCCTTGAATCCCATTCGGTTGAGGATCAATCCCAGGGGTACCACCCCGTTTTTCTTGAGGATGGAGAGGGAATTCATCACATCCCTCCGGGAGGTTTTTCCTGCCCATATCACCAGGATCGTCTTGTGGGCCAGCCGGGAAAGAATTATGGGGTCCGAGATCCCTATGAGGGGTGGGGTATCAATTATTATGTGTTCGTATCTCCCGGCCAATTCGTCCAGAAGAGCCTTCATGGCATCGGAGGAGAGAAGTTCCACCGGCGTGGGGGGATAGGGCCCCGCCGGAATGAGGTGAAGGTTGGGATAGTCGGTGGTCTTTATGGCCTCATCGGAGGAGGTCCTCCCGGCAAGGACCGAGGAGAGACCCTTTCCGTTGGGGGTTTTAAATATTTTATGGAGGCTTCCCCTCCTCATATCCCCGTCCAAGAGAAGGGTTTTTCTGCCTAAACCTGCCATGGAAATCGCGATGTTATAGGCCATGGTGGTCTTTCCTTCCCCGGGTAAGGAACTGGTTATGGCTATGATTCCCGGCGGTTTCTGTGGGGAGGAGAGGAGGATGGAAGTGGTTATGGTCTTAACCATCTCCTGGAATGTGGAGGAGTATTCCCCCTCCCGGGACGCTTCCCGGGCCTTTTCCCCGTTCTGGGAACTAACATCCGGGGCAACCCCTATAACCGGAAGTTTAAAGAGTTTCTCCGCCTCTTCCGGGTCCTTTACCGAGGTATCGGTGGCGTCCACCACCAGGGCCAGAAGAACCCCGCCGAAGAGCCCCAGGAAAAGCGAGAGGAGTAAATTCAATTTTTTGTTGGGGCTGGCGGGATAAAGGGGAACCTCCGCCCGGTCCACTATCTTTATGTTGCTGGTCCTCATTCCCTCCAGATTGGCGGAGAGAACCGATTCCTTCTGTTTTTTGGTGAGGTGGGCCAGAAGGTCCCTGAGGTTTTTTATTTCTATTTTTAAACTGCTGTAATAAATACCGCTTTTATTGGCGGCGGTTATCTGCCCCTTCTGTTCCTCCACCAGTTTCTTCAGGGATTGCTCCGTCTTCAGTGCCGCCAGGTATTTGGCCCTGGCGTTTTTAAGTTCTTCCTGGCCCAGGGCCCTGGTTTCCTTTTCTATTCTGGACTTAAGGGCCTCCATCCTGGAGCGGAGGCTCTTCATCTCAGGATAATCCGGCTTGAAAATGGCGGATTTCTGCTTGTATTCGGCCTCCAGTTTGGAATACTCCTCCTTGAGGGACATTATGAGGGGGTTTTTTACCACATTGGGAAATTGGTCAAAGTTTTTGGCCAGAAGTTCCCTGTACTTGGACTCCAGGTTCACCCGGTTTATCTGGGCCTGGGTGTAGGCCCTGTTCAATTGGGCGAATTTTTGTATAACGGTGTTCTGCTTGTCCGTTACATAGTAGATGTCCTTTCTCTGACTGTACTTCTGAAGTTCCTTTTCCTTTTCCGCCAGGGCCTTTCTCAGTTTTTCTATTTGCCTGGTGAGGTATTCTGAAGCCCTCTTGGCGGATTCACCTTTGAGTTCCACCGTAAATTTTATGAATTCGTCCACGAAGGCGTTGGCCACCCGGGCGGCCCTTCTGGGATCCGTATCCCTGTACCTTATTTCCACCAGCCTGGTGTTTTCTATGGGCACTACCTTCAGGTGCGAAAGAAGGGAGCCCACCAGTCTGGATATGCGGATTTCCTTCTCCCTCTCCGGGAGGTTGGGGGGAAATCCGGCATCAAGTTTTAGCCTCCTGACCACCCTTCTGGCGAGGCTTCTGCTGTGAAGCATGCGGACATAGGAGTTGAACTTCTGGTCCCACCTGCCGGTTTCCACGCTGAAAAGATCCTTAAACAAAAGAACATTGGATTCCCTTTCTATGAGGATGGTGGATTTGGCCTCGTAAACCGGAGCCTTCATAAGGGTGAGGCCCATGATAACCACCACGCTCAGGATGAAAAAATAAAGGATTATGTTTTTCCTGCGGCGAAGGATGTTGATGATCTCGGCGAAGTTAAATTCTTCGTAAACTTCTTCCCTTTCTTCCATAACTTACCCCTTAAAGCAAACTTTCGGGAACATATATTATGTCATAGGGTCTGAGTTTAACATTGGGCTTTTTGCCTTTCAAGATGTCCTTTACATTAACTTTTATTATCGTTTCCCCTTTATCACCTTCCCGCCTTCTCAGGATAACCGAGGATTTCTTGGCCCTTTCCGTGAACCCGCCGGCCTTGGCTATGGCCTGAAGTATGGTGGCTCCGTATCCCATGGGCAACTCCACCACCCCGGGCTTTCTGACCTGGCCGAAAACATATACCTCCATGACCATTTCCCCGGGGATGTTTACCACATCCCCCGGAAAGATCTCCACATTGAAATCCCCCCGGCCTTCAAAAAGAAGGGGAACGATGGGAACCACGATGGTTTTCTGCTTCCCTTCTCTCTCCCTCAAGATTATTATCCGGTCCTGAGCCCGGGAAGTTATACCCCCGGCCTGGGCTATGAGTTGTATCAGCGTGGTTTTTCCCACTACTTCGTAAGCCCCGGGTTTCTTGACTGCTCCCATTATCATGGCGGTTCTGCTTCTGTATTCCTTAATAAAGACGGTTACCTGGGGGTTCTTCACATATTTTTCCGAAAGAAGGGAGGCAATCCTCTCCTCCAGTTGGTAGCGGGTCAAACCTTCCACCCTTATCTTCCCCACCAGGGGAAGGGTTATGGTGCCGTCCTCCCCCACCCTCACCGTGGTGTTCAATTCCGGAACCTGGAAAACCTTTATAACGAGGAGATCCTTGGGCCCTATTCTGTATTCGTAGGGCTCCGAAGGAAACAAAAAAGAGGTAAACAACCCCAGGATAATCAAGATTTTAAATCTCATAGACGACCACGCCTCCTACAGTATTTATCAATCTGCTCCATTGATGGACGCTGGAAGTGATCTTAAGCCAGAAATACTGAAGCCCCACGAAACTCCTCGGGCTCACTCTGAAGAGAAATTGTATACCAGAATTTTTCATTTTATCAATCCTCCCCGAGTAGAGGAACAGAAGATCGCCCCGGGAATGCCATCCCTGTATGCGGAAGTTATCCCGAAGGATTTTAACCCCTCCCCCGGCCTTCAAATTCCTCACCCGGATTATGTCCACCACGAAAACGGAGTATATCCAGTCCAGGTGGTAACTCATAGAAAGTAGGAACGGACCCACCTCTGCGGTAACATCCCCCCTTCCCTTTATCCCCTGAAAGCGAAGTCCCCCTTCCTTTACGGAACGCAATCCCTTAAAGCCCAGGGAAAAGGAGCCCTTTATCCTGGAAACCTCCGGAAAATTTATTCTGACTTCCCCCCACCCCTGGACGGCGTTTCTGTTCCGGGGATCGTATCTGAAAAAGGAGCGCCTGTATCCCAGGGTAAATACCAGGTGCGTGGCCGAGAATATCCTTCTCCTCAGGTGCAAAAGGTATGTGGATTCCGTCCGGTCCGCCGGGGAAAACCCACCGCTGCCCCACAGATTTGAGTATTGGTATTCGTCCCTCCTCCCCAGAACCTCAAAGGAAAGGGGGCTTCCCGGGGAAACCTCCGTGGAAAACACCAGGGACCTGCGGTGGAGGACTATCCTGGGCCCCAGTTCAAAGGAGGGCCTGGTCTTTTCCTTGATGTCAAAGTACCCCGCATAAAAATTGAGCCTTGAAACCCTGAGGCCAAATTCCCCTACGGCGTCGTGGTTAAGAAAATTCTCCTCCCGGTTGTGCAAAAATGCCAGGTAATAGGGTGTCAGGGCGGAGGAAAGATAGAAGCCCGGCCTCAGAAAGGAAAGCCTCCCTCCAATCCCACCGTTGAAGACCCAGTCGCCGGTCCCTTCCCCCTCCAGGGAATATATGTTGAAATCGTAGCCTATGGTTTTTAAAACCGGAAAAAGGTCAAGGTAAAAGGAACCTCTTTGCCACAGAGACTCCCTCTGGATTTTGAGTTTCTCTTTTTTCACATCCTTCCCGGCCAGGGAAAAAAGGAGAATGAGGAATAAAATCAGGGAATAACTTCCCTTATTTAACAGGGCTTGCCTCTTTCTCTTTTTTCGTCAACTGATAAATGTAAACCAGGCCGGCGCCTCCCAGGGTCATGAGGGCAATTTTTTCCCTCCCAGGCTTCAGGGCGAGAGAAAGGATTAAAACTCCTCCGTTGACCTTCAGGTCCCCTTTGCCCACGAGATGGCCTGGACGGGTAAAGACCGCCCGGTATTCCTTCCCGTTGTACACGAGAAAAACCCGGTAGTTCCCCCTGGGAACATTTTTTATAACATAACTACCGTCCTCCTGGGTGGGGGACGAAACGATGGCGTTTCCGCTGTCGGGAACCAGTTTGACCACGGCTCCCATGACCGGGTTCTTTTTCTCCGGCCTTTCAAAAACATATCCCAAAATACTCGCCCCTGAATCCGCAAGAAGAAAAGCCGCTATTCCCAACAACAAAAAACTCCGTGCCAACGACTTCTTCATTATCCTTACCTCCGTATTCGGATTTCAGCGTTTTGTATTATAATCTTTTTTGAATAATGATTCAAGCAATCCGAAAATTATTTTTCCTGGCGGTCCTGCTCCTGGTGGGATGCCAGCCCAGGACCAAACCTCCTCTTTACATAGACCTGTCCACCCACCACGGGAAGGCCCCCCTGGAGGTTGTGGGCTATGTTTTCTTCTACGAGGACTACGATTGCGCTGAGGTGGTCTGGGCGTACTGGTATTCAGGGTTTTCCATGGATAAGAACGAAGCCTCGGAAAAGGTATGCGGGAAGAAAGTGGTTACCCACGAATTCATGTTCACCGTCCCCGGGTGGGTCAAGGTCCAGATTCTGGTCAAGTACAAAGGGAAGAAGATCCAGAGGCTTTTTTCGGTATCGGTGGAGGAATAAAAAAAGGGGGGAGCCGAAACTCCCCCCTTCTTAAGCGGGTTAATTGCCCTCTTCGTACTCGGCGTCTATTACATCATCCTGGTCCGGCCCCTGGGAGGAAGCGTCCTGAGTTCCTGCCTGGGCCTGTTCAGAGGCCGAAGGCTGCTGAGACGCCGTGGTTTCGCCCTTGGCGTAAAGTTCCTTGGCAATGGCGGTACTGGCGGCGTTGAGGGCATCCAGAGCCCTCTCCAGGGCGCTGCGGTCCTGACTGTTCAAGGCCTCCTTGGCCTGGGATATGGCCTTTTCAGCCTCGGCCGCCGTGGCAGGAGAAACCTTGTCCTTGTTTTCCTCCAGGAGTTTCCCCAATTCGTAGGCCAGACCGTCCACCTTGTTCCTGAGTTCTATGAGTTCCCTTCTCCTACGGTCCTCCTCCCGGTGCATCTCGGCCTCCTTGACCATCCTGTCAATCTCCTCCTTGGTCAGGCCCGAACTTCCGGTAATGGTTATGGCCTGCTCCTTGCCCGTGGCCAGGTCCTTGGCCGAGACATGGAGGATACCGTTGGCATCTATGTCAAAGGTAACCTCTATCTTGGGAACTCCCCTGGGAGCCGGAGGAATACCCGTGAGGATGAACCTTCCTAAACTCCTGTTGTCCTTGGCCATCTCCCTCTCACCCTGGAGAACATGGATCTCCACCTGGGTTTGATTGTCCTCGGCGGTGGTGAAGATCTCGCTCTTCTTCACGGGTATAGTGGTATTCCTGGGTATTATCTTAGTCATGACTCCTCCCAGGGTTTCCACGCCCAGGGAAAGGGGAGTGACATCCAGCAGGAGGACATCCTTCATCTCTCCGGCCAGAACGGCTCCCTGAATGGCGGCTCCTACGGCCACCACCTCGTCGGGATTGACGCTCTTGTTGGGCTCCTTGCCGAAGAATTCCTTAACCTTCTGCTGAACCAGAGGAATCCTGGTGGAACCTCCCACCAGAATCACCTCATCTATGTCCTCGGGCTTAAGCCCTGCATCCTCCAGGGCCTGCCGGCAGGGATCCAGGGTCATGTTCACCAGGTCCTCTATCATGGACTCCAGTTTGGCCCTGGTAAGTTTCATCACCAGGTGCTTCGGCCCCGAAGCATCGGCGGTGATGAAGGGAAGGTTTATCTCCGTTTCCAGGGCGGAGGAGAGTTCAATTTTGGCCTTCTCTGCGGCATCCTTGAGCCTCTGAAGGGCCATGCGATCCTGCTTGAGGTCTATGCCGTGCTCCTTCTTAAACTCCTCCACCATCCAGTCTATGATCCTCTGGTCTATGTTGTCTCCACCCAGATGGGTGTTTCCTGCGGTGGACTTAACCTCAATTACCCCTTCTCCGATTTCAAGGATGGAGATATCAAAGGTCCCGCCTCCGAAATCGTAGACGGCTATCTTCTGGTCCTTTTTCTTGTCCAGTCCGTAGGCCAGGGCTGCAGCGGTGGGTTCGTTTATTATCCTGCGGACATTCAGCCCGGCTATGGTCCCAGCGTCCTTGGTGGCCTGTCTCTGGGCATCGTTGAAGTATGCGGGAACGGTGATAACGGCATCGGTCACCTTTTCACCCAGATAGTCTTCGGCGGCCTCCTTGAGTTTCATAAGTATCTTGGCGGATATTTCCTGCGGGGTGTACACCTTGCCCATAACCTCTATCCTGGCATCTCCGTGGGGTCCCTTTACCACCTTGTAGGGCACCATCTTTATCTCTTCCTGAACCTCCTCGTATCTCCTTCCCATGAACCTTTTTATGGAATAGATGGTGTTCTCCGGATTGGTTATGGCCTGACGCTTGGCAGGAAGTCCCACCAGCACCTGTCCGTCCTTCAGGAAGGCCACCACCGATGGAGTGGTCCTCTGGCCCTCCTGGTTAGGTATAACCTTGACTTCGGAGCCTTCCATTACGGCCACGACGGAGTTGGTGGTTCCGAGGTCAATTCCTATTATCTTGCCCATTTCTACCTCCTCTCACGGTTTATTTTCACTAATATTATAGAACGGGAATCCAAAAATTTCAAGGGCTTAATGTTAGATAATTTTAGTCTGGCGTTGTCAGATTTTTGATTTCCTCCAGGAGGACCGGTTTAAGCATCCTGTAGACCCGGGAAACATCCAGGGCCATCACCTTGGTGTCCGCAAATACTGCCATGAAATTTGAATCCCCTTCCCACCGGGGAACTATGTGAAGGTGGAAGTGGTCCTTCACCCCTGCCCCGGCGCTCCGCCCCAGATTCATACCCACATTGAATCCGTGGGGGGAAAAGATTCTCCTCAAGGCCCTGAGGGAAGCCTGAAGGAGAAGCCCTATTTCAGAAAGGAGTTCAGCAGGAGCCTCCTCCGGAGTGGCAAGGTGCCGCAGAGGGGCTATCATTATGTGTCCGTTGTTGTACGGATAGATGTTCATGATGATGAGGTTATGCCTTCCCCTGTAGAGGATAAAGGCCTCCTCGTCCTCCCTCTTCTGGGCAAGGCAAAAAACGCACCCCTCCTCTTTCTTCAAGGTCCTCTTGATGTATTCCCACCGCCAGGGGGTGAAGAGGTACTTCATTTTTTGAGAGAATCAGGAAGAAGATCTCCCAGGGTGGGGGGCTTAGCCTCCTTCATCTTGGGTTTCTTCTTCCCCTTGTCCTCCTTCTCCGGAATGGCTACCCTGACCCTCCTCCTCTCGGGGCTGATGGCGGTAATTTTAACCTTCAAAACATCGCCCTCCGCCATTTCCTTTTTCCCCTTGGGGAGAAAGGAGTAAACGCCGGGAACGAGTTCCAGGGTGTAGCCCTTTTCACCCACATTCACCACCCGGGCATCCAGTTCGTCCCCCACCTTGAATTCCCCTACGAAGTCCTCAAAGGGGTCCTTCAGAAGTTGTTTTCTTCCCACCCGGACCTTTCCCTCCTCCGGCAGTATTTCCAGGATTTTAACCTCTATCTCCTCGCCGGGTTTCAACGCTTCCTGAAGGTTGGGCACATTTTCCCAGGAGTAATCGCTTTTTCTCAAAAGCGCTTCCACCCCCGGTTGCAATTCCACGAAGGCTCCGAAGTCTTTGACATCCTTAACCTTTCCCTTCAAAACCTCCCCCACGCCGTGGGTAGAAGCAAAGATCTGGATGGGCGTGGGCAGGGTCCTCCTGTAACTGAGGGCTATCTTCCTTTCCTGGGGGTTAACGCTCAAAACCTCCACCTCCACCACTTCCCCCTCGCTCATAATCTGGTGGGGGTCCTTTATGTTTTCGGTCCAACTGAGTTCCCTACTTCTAACCAGGCCCTCCACCCCCTTCTCCAGTTCTATGAAGGCCCCGAAATCCGTGAGGCTCACCACCTTGCCCTTTACCCTGTCTCCGGGCTTGTATTTTTCTTCTATGTTTTCCCAGGGGTCCGGAGTCCTCTGCTTGTAGCCCAGGGTTATCCTTTCCTTTTCCGGGTCAAAACTCAACACCAAAACTTCTATTTCGTCCCCTTCTTTAAAGAATTTACGGGGATCCGTAACCCGGCCCCAACTTATCTCGCTGGTGGGAAGGAGACCGTCTATACCCCCCAGGTCCACGAAAACTCCGAAGTCGGTTATGTTCTTCACCACCCCCTTTACCCAATCACCCTCCTTTATTCTGGAGAGGACCTCCTCCTTTTTCTTCTTCATTTCCTCTTCTATCAGCGCCCTACGGGAAACCACTATGGAAACGCCTCCCCGATGCTTCCTTATGTCAAGAATCTTCATGGGGAAGGTCTTTCCTATATATTTATAGGTTTCCTTGACCGGTCTTATCTCCAGTTGGGAGGCTGGGAGGAAGGCCTTGAGACCCATAATTTCTACCAGAAAACCCTTCTTCTCCTTCTTGACGATCTTCCCCTCCACGGGCTGTCCTTCCCGATAGGCCTTGTTTACAACTTCCATGGCCTTGCGCATAAGAAGTTTTCTGCGGGAAAGGGGAATGTAGCCTGCGGAAGGTGTGGCCCTCTCCACTATGGCCTCCACTTCGTCCCCCACCTTCACCTCCACTTCCCCATCTATGTTCTTGAATTCCTCCAGGGGAATCATGCCTTCTATCTTCGTGCCGATGTCCACCAGGACTTCCTTATCCGTTATCTCTATCACCCTTCCTCTGACCACCTCTCCGCTGGAAGGCAACTGGAAGCGGTATCCTTCAAGGAGTTTCTCGTAATCTTCTTCTGGCGGTCTTTTCTCTTCAGTCATGACCTTCCTCCTTAATTTTTTCCATAACTGCCTTTATAACGAAATCAGGAGTTGAGGCTCCTGCGGTTATGCCTATTTTCTCATATTTTCTCCAATCTATCAAATCCAGGTCCCTGGGAGTCTCTATGTGATGTGTATTGGGCTGGATCGCCCGGCAGGCCTTGAATAATTTGCGGGTATTGGAACTGTGCTTTCCGCCTATAACCAGCATGAGTTCCACCCGGGAGGCAATCTCCTTGGCCGAACGGTGTTTCTGGATGGTGGAGGAGCATATGGTCTGGTGGACGGTGAGCCTTTCGGTGTTTTCCATGAGTCCACCTACGAACTTCTTGTAGTCCTCCAGGTCGTTGGTGGTCTGGGAAATAACCGCCCGGCGGGGAGAAGAGGGAAGGGTGGCGGTGTCTTCGGGCCTGGAAATAACCACCCCTGCTCCGTGGGTGTAACCCAGGATGCCCTTTATTTCCGGATGGTTTCTGTCGCCGAAAATCACCAGTTCCTTCCCGGAGCGGACCTCCTTGGCGGCTATCTTCTGGGATTTTTTCACATACGGACAGGTGGCATCTATGACTTTAAACTTTTCTCTCAGTTCCCTCTCCTCCTGGGGGGATATGCCGTGGGACCGGATTATCACCACCGCCCCCGGGGGAAGGTCGTCTATTTTCTCCGCCACCTTGATCCCATCCCTTTTTAGTTTCTCCACAAACTGCTTGTTGTGAATCAAATCCCCGTAGGTATAGACCTCACCCCATTTTTCCTTGGCTTCGTAGGCTATTTTTACCGCTCTGCGAACCCCGAAACAAAAACCCGATTCCTGAGCCAGGAGGATTTCCATAAGATGGGAATAATAAGAATTACCCTGCCCTTTGTCAAGGATGATAGAATTTTAGACCTGGAGGCTAAAAGATGAAGAAATTAACCATTTCGCTCCTGGTTCTTCTTCTCCTGGGAACCGGCATTCATTTCCTAAAGAAAAAGTTCTTCTTTCCCAGGCCCAACATAATCCTGGTGGTGGTGGACACCCTGAGGGAGGATCTGGGGGGGGCCAACCCCGATTTTTTCAACTCCCTCAAAGAAAAAGGAATTTATTTTAAAAATGCATACACCACCATACCCATCACCCTGCCGGCCCACCTTTCCATGTTCACCGGAGAATACCCATTCCAGGTGGGGGTGATAAACAACGGCCAAAAGTATCGGGGAAATAGGGAACTCCTGGCGGAAAGGCTAAAGAAGAAAGGCTACGGCACCTACGCGGTGGTTTCCCTGGGAACCCTCCAGGGCTTTCTGGGACCCGCCCGGGGCTTTGACCTTTACCTGGACAAATTTCCCAGAAGCAGATGGTATAAAACCGCCGCAGAGGTAAACCAGGAGGTGGAGAAAATCCTCCACCGGATAAAACCCCCCTTCTTTCTCTGGATTCACTATTCAGACCCCCACGAACCCTACGCCCCACCCTGGCTTCCCCCCAACGGGGAAGTGGTGGTAAACGGGGAAAAGGCCGGGGATGTCTGCTTTTACAAAAAAGAATTCTTCTTCGTAAAAGGAAATCCCGGGGAAGAAGTGGAGGTGGAAGTAATCCTCACGGGGAAACCCCAGCGGGGAATAGCCTACTTGGTGGAAATTCCCACCAGGAGGGAAAAAATCGTCCTTCTAAACGGCAGGGGCCAGGGCCGGGGAAGGGCAAAGTTTAAACTGAAGATAGGGGAAAAGGGTTATGTGGCCATAAGACCATCGGTCTTTTTGTCCACCCCCTGGGCCCGTTTCTTCTACAAGAGGGAGGTTCTCTACTGGGACGCTAAGTTCAAGGAGTTGTTCCAGAAACTCTCCTCTGCAGGCCTCCTGAAAAACACCTATGTATTCGTCCTGGCCGACCACGGCGAGGGTCTGGGAGAGTGGAAGGACCACAAGGGTCACATTCACTTCCTCAACGGCATTTACACCAGAATTCCCCTTCTGGTGATCCCTCCCCGGGGGAATAAGGAGTTGAGGCTGGAGTACCGTCAGATCGTGGACATTTTTCCCACGGTCCTTCGCCTGGCGGGCATTTCCGTCCCCGGAGACACCGTGGGACGGGACCTTCTAAAGGGCAAGGGGCACCGGCGGTTGTTTCTGGAGACCTTTGCCCCGGAATCCTTCTTTGACAGGTTCTCCCTGATTGAAGGAAATTTTCAACTCATACACACCCCGGCCAAGAAGAAATACCTTTTCTTTGACCTCACCAGGGACCCGGGGAGCGTAAAACCCATCCCGTTCAATTCCTCCGTTCCCTCCATGATGAAGGCCCTTAAAAACTTTGAGGGGGAGGCGTACTCCAGAATAAAGATACGGCCCAAAAGGGAAAGGAAGGTACTTAAGGTCCTGAAATCCCTGGGCTATGTAAAGTGAACTTCTACGCCTACATCACCGGGAAAAACAAATACTCCTTTTCTCCCCTGCTGGCCGCCGCCACCGGAAGAATAAAGCCCCTTAAAGGGCAAAAGCCAGGAGCCGGGGATGCGGTGCTTTTTTCCTTTCAGTCGCCGGACTGGAAGGAAACCTGGGAAACCCTAAAGCGACTCCCCCGGGGGGTTGTAAAGGTGGCCGGGGGAGCCCATCCCTCGGGATTGCCCCTCCACGCCCTGGACATGGGGTTTGACTTCGTCTTCTCCGGGGAGGGGGAGGAACACATACATTCCCTGCTGAACTTTCTGGAGGGCAGGGGAGAGCCTCCCCCGTGCCTCTGGTCCAGGGAAAGGATGGGAACCGTGTGCAGGGGAGTGGAAATTGAGAAATTCGCCCCCTTCGCCGAGGACCTTCCCATTCCCATTGAAATCACCCGGGGATGCCCCTTCCTGTGCGCTTACTGTCAAACCCCCAGGCTTTCCGGAAGAAAAATGAGGCACAGGAGCCTGGAAACCATAGTCCGGTGGGTGGAGAAACTGGTAAACAGGGGGATGAAGGACATAAGGTTCATCACCCCCAACGGTATGGGATACGGGGGAAGGGGAGGTGCTCAACCCCAGAGGCTCCTTTCCCTGCTTCGCCTGCTCAAGAAAAAATACCCCAGGGCCAGGTTTTACATGGGCTCCTTTCCGTCGGAATTTCGTCCGGAACACATAAGCCTTTCCCCCATGAAGGCCCTGAGGAATCTGGTCTCCAACCGAAGGGTGATCTTCGGCGCCCAGAGCGGAAGTCCCGAGGTACTGAGGAGGATAAAAAGGGGGCACACGGTGGAGGATGTCGTAAGGGCAGCGGAGGTTTCGCTAAAGGCAAACTTCAGGCCAGAGGTGGATTTCATATTCGGCCTCCCCTTTGACGACGAAGAGGAATCCCTCCGCCTGATGAAGCGTCTTGCGGAAATGGGGGCCCGAGTTCACGCCCATTATTTTCTTCCCCTACCCTCCACCCCCCTGGCCCTGGAGAAACCCAGGCCCCTCTCCGGACCCTTTCTCCGGGAAGTGGAAAAACTTACGGGGGCGGGCACGCTCTTCGGTCAGTGGAAGAGGCAAATGGCCCTGAGCCTGGAACTTTACAGACTCAATCGGATGTTTTCAACTCCTTATGTAGGTGAAGAGGATAAGGGAAATGAGAAAGAAAATAATCGTGGGGCTCCATCCCGCTAAGACCGGCGGAAGTATGTAGGACTTCCCCAGGGCTTTAAAGGCTCCGTAGAGGGTCCAGTAAACCCCTCCCAGGGCGAGGCCGGTTCCCACCCCTATGGTGGGCCCCCTCTCCCCCATCAAAAACCCCAGGGCCACCGCCAGCAGGGCCATCACCAGGTTTACGAAGGGAAAGGAAAGGCGGGCCTGAAACTCCACCTCCATTTCCCGGGTGGGAAAGCCCTCCCTCTTGAGGGTATCTATGTGCTTTTTGAGTTCCTTCAAATTCATTTCCTCAAAACCCTTCATTTCCCTGAAGAAATACTCGGGTGGAGGCATCCTGACCCTCTTTCTGTCCGCCTGAAGGAACCTGCCCTGGCGGGAAAAATCCCTCATCCACACGCTTCTCAAAAGCCAGTGGTTCCTTCTCCAGAAGGCCCTTTTAGCGTGGATTATTTTCTTCAGGGAAAATTCCGGAGACAGTTCCATAAGGTAGATGTCCACGAAGGCCTTTCTCTTTTTCTCAAAATAGAGGAAATGAAAAATGGTGTTGTTGGAAAACACCCAGTTCCTGGAGATGACATACTCGCCCGAACTCTTCCTACCCTTTATGTAGGCCCTGAGGGTCTCCGCCTTTTTGTTGGAAAAGGGGAGGATTTTTTCCTGGAGGTAGAAACTGGAAGCCAGGACTATCATGGCCAGGGCCAGAAATGGGAAGGAAAACCTGTGCAGGCTTATCCCTCCGGCCTTGATGGCGGTTATTTCACCCCTCCTGTAAAAAAGGGAGATGGCCACCATCAGGGAGATGAGAAGCCCCAGGGGAAGGAGGGTGTAAAGCAGTTGGGGCGAAAAATAAAGAAGGTAATTGAAGAGAATCCTGATGGGCACCTTGTTTTGAAATACATCGTCCACCAGTTGAAAGAAACTCACCAGAAGGGACAGGAAAAGCAAGGAAAAAAGGATCATGAAAAACACCCGGAGTGCCTGGGAAAACCCGTAGGTATCCAGGGTGGAAAATATCCTGGGAAGCCTCAGGGAAACCCCGGAGGCTTTCCTCACGATTTTGGCCCTGCGTCTTACTGGCCTTATGCTCCCCCTGATTCTGGGCAGAAGGAGAATTAGCAGGACCGCCACCAGGAAATCGGCAAACCACATTCCCATCCAGGCGGGAACCTTCCCCTGCTCCACGAAACTCTTGGCCCCGGAATGGACGGTAAAATACAAAACCACCACTATGATGGATAGGGCGAAACCGTACCCGGTGCCTCCCCGGCGGACATTCACCGCCAGGGAAAACCCCAGCAAAAGGAAGAGGAGGGAAGAAAGGGCCAGGGCCAGGCGGGAGTGAAGTTCCATCCGATACAGGTTCTTTAAACCCGGATTGCGGGCGGTTTTTATGGCCTCCAGCAATTGGGGAAGGGTTTTCTCCCGGGGCTTTCTCCCCAGTTTTATTTTAGGGAAGGCCACCTCCCGGGGAATTATCTCCATGGCCTCCTTGAAGAATCCCCTGGAATACTTCTCCGGGTTTGAAGTGTCAAAACTGTGGACCTCCCCCTCCCTCAGGACGAAGAAGGCCTCCTTGCGGCGGCGGTCCACCACGAACCTACCTTCCCGGGCCAGGATGAACTTCTCCACGCCGTTTTCGTATTTCTCTATAAATATCCCCTTCCACAGCCCCTGACCCTTTTCCTTTACGAAAACCACCATGCCAGGGATGCCCTCAAAGAACTCCTTGGCCCTGATCATTTTTTCCGTCCTGGAGAGCATGAGTTCAAAAACCTGCTTCTCCGCTGCCCGGGTGGCTTTGGGTGCCACGAAGAGGTTAGCCCACAAATTGAAAAACAGGGCCAGAACCCCCAGGAAGATCACCGGCCGGAGTAGCCTGGTGGTGGGAACCGCCAGGGTTCGCAGGGCCAGGATCTCGTAGTCCGCCGACATGCGGCTTATCCCCGAAAGCACCCCCATCATCAAACTCATGGGCAGGGTTATGGGCAAGAAGGACAGGGATATGTGCCAGAGGAGCAGGATAAGTTCCCCCGGGGTTACCCCCCTCATCACCAGAACCTGGACGAACTCTAAAAGGGTGTTCATAAGGAGGGCAAAGGTGAAGACCAGAAAGCCCACCAGGGCCGGGGGGAGAATTTCCCTAAGAACATACCTATCAAGAAGCATTGAAAATAGGATAATCCCCCTGGAAGTGTTTTTCAAGGTGGTTTCATCTGGTAAAATTCCCCTATGAAATGGGTTTACATAGAAGACCTCAAGGAGCATGTTGGGGAAGAAGTTGAAATAAGGGGGTGGGTTTACAACAAACGCTCCAGCGGAAGGGTAAGATTTCTGCTGGTAAGGGACGGCACGGGCATAGTTCAGGCCACCGCATGGTCCAGGGACAAGGACAATCCCCTGTTCAAAACCTTTGATACCCTCACCAGGGAAAGTTCCGTTATCGTAAGGGGAAAGGTAAAGGAGGATCCCAGGGCCCCCGGAGGATACGAACTTGAACTCAGAGAGATAATCCCGATTCAGATAGCGGAAGACTACCCCATAACCCCCAAGGAACACGGCGTAGGATTTCTAATGGCCCATCGCCACCTGTGGCTCCGCTCCTCCCGTCAGCACGCCATAATGAGAATCAGACACGAAATAATAAAGGCCATCAGGGACTTCTTTGACGAAGAAAAGAAGTTCACCCTGGTGGACGCCCCCATACTCACTCCGGCGGCCTGCGAGGGAACCACCACCCTTTTTGAAACCGATTATTTCGGGGAGAAGGCCTACCTGAGCCAGAGCGGACAACTTTACATGGAAGCGGCGGCCATGGCCCTGGGCAAGGTTTACTGCTTTGGCCCCACCTTCCGGGCAGAAAAGTCCAAGACGAGGAGGCATTTAATGGAGTTCTGGATGGTGGAGCCGGAGGTGGCCTACTTCCGCCTGGAGGACGACATTCAACTGGCGGAGGAACTGGTGGAATTCATCGTGGGAAGGGTCCTGGAGAAAAGAAGCAAAGAACTTGAAACCCTGGAAAGGGACATCGCCCGTCTGGAGAAGGTTAAAAGGCCCTTCCCCAGGGTGAGTTACGACGAGGCCATAGAAATCCTTAAAAAGGAGGGCTTTGACATAAAATGGGGAGATGAAATTGGAGGAGACGAGGAAACGGCCCTGGCCCTCAAATTTGAAAAACCCCTGATACTTCACCGGTTCCCCGCGGCCCAGAAGGCCTTTTACATGGAGCCGGACCCCGAAAGGCCCGAACTTTCCCTTTCCTTTGACATGCTGGCCCCGGAGGGCTACGGAGAAATAATTGGGGGCTCCGAAAGGATCAGCGATTACGAACTCCTCCTTAAAAGGATCCGGGAAAACAACCTTCCCGAGGAAGCCTTCCAGTGGTATCTTGACCTGAGGAAATACGGTTCCGTTCCCCACGCAGGCTTCGGCCTGGGGGTGGAAAGAACCGTGGCGTGGATCACCGGGGTTAAACATGTGAGGGAAACCATACCTTTCCCTAGGCTCCTCTATAAAATATACCCGTGAAGATCGGTTTCATTTCCCTGGGCTGCGCCAAGGCCCTGGTGGATACGGAAATAATGATGGGGGTTTTGAAGAGGGCGGGGCATTCCATAACCCCCTCCCTGGAGGAAGCGGAGGTGGTGGTTATAAACACCTGCGCCTTCCTAAAAGAAGCCCGGAAGGAAAGCGAGGAAACCATAAGGGAAGTTTTGAAGGCCGATAAAAGGGTGGTGGTGGCGGGCTGCTATGTGAATCTGGCCCGGAAAGCCCTTGAAAAAAAATTCCCTTCAGCCCTGGGCTTTTTGGAAACCGAAGGGGTGGAGAGGATAGGGGAAGTCCTGAGGGGAAAAACCCCGAAAATCCACGGCTTATACCTTCCCACCCGGGAAACCCCCAGGCTCATATCCACCCCACCGGCATGGGCCTATGTGAAAATATCCGAGGGCTGCTCCCGGAAATGCACCTTCTGCATCATTCCGGGGATAAGGGGACCCTACAGGTCCCGCCCGGTGGAGGACATCGTAAGGGAAGTTAAGGAACTGGAGGAAGGCGGTTTTTCCGAAGTGAACCTCATATCACAGGACACGGTTTCCTTCGGCGCTGACCGGGGCGAAAGCCTCGGGGAACTCCTGGAGGCCCTCCTCAAAAAAACCGAAAGAATATGGATAAGGCTACTTTACCTCTATCCCTCCGGCAAACTTCTTGAGATTCTGCCCCTTTTCAGGGAGCCCAGGCTTCTTCCCTATTTTGACATCCCCTTTCAGCATTCGCACCCCGGGGTTCTGAGGGCCATGGGAAGGCCCTGGGACGGGGAAAAATATCTGGAACTTATAGAGGAAATCCGCCGCAGGGTAAAGGACCCCACCCTGAGGACCTCCCTCATCGTGGGCTTCCCCACCGAGGGGCCCGGGGAATTCCAACACCTGAAGGGGTGGTTGAAAAAAGCCAGGATAGACAGGGTGGGGGTTTTCAAATACTCCCGTGAAAGGGGCTCCGGGGCCTACCCCCTGGGGGACCCGGTCCCTGAGGAGGAGAAGGAAAAAAGGCTCGGGGAACTCATGGAGGTCCAGGAGGAAATCAGTCGGGAAAAACTCCGCTCCATGGTGGGTCAGGAAGTGGAGGTGGTGGTGGAGGGAAGGGTGAAGGAGGGGATTTACTTTGCCCGCTCCCGGCACTTCGCCCCGGAGGTGGACGGAGGGATTTATGTCCTGGGGGAGATTAAAGGTCCCAGGGCAAAGGTAAAAATAACCCACGCCCATTCCTACGACCTGGAGGCCCAACCCCTATGAGGCATATTTCCCTCCTGTGGGCACATTTTTTTTTCCTGGGCTTCTTTCCCCTGTTTCCAGGAACCTTCACCAGCGCCGCCGTGAGCCTGGCCTACGGTCTCTGGCTGGTTCATCTGGGCATCTGGTACAAAATAGGTCTGGTGGTCTTCGTGGTTCTTACCGGCATTCCCGCCGCCTCCCAGGGAGAAAAATACCACCGAAAAAAGGACCCACGGTCGGTGGTCATAGACGAGGTGGCAGGCCAGTTGCTGGCCCTTCTGACGGCGGTGACCTGGACCCAGGTTCTCACGGGTTTCCTCCTCTTTCGTCTGTTTGACACCTTAAAGCCTCCCCCGGTAAAAACGGCCGAAGGGGTCCCCGGGGGATTGGGAATAATGCTGGACGACCTGGTGGCCGGGGCTCTCTCCCTCCTAATCCTGGTCCTCTTTCAGAACCTCTGAAGTAATTACCCTGAACTCCTCCACCCGGAAGGTCCCCGGAGAAACTTCCTGTCCCCTAAAGCGAACCAGATCGCAGCAGAAGGCCCGGGGTATGCTCTTCCAGGACCTTCTGAGAAATTCAAGCCTTATGGGCCTGCCCTGACTACAGGCCAGATAATAGGATTTTCCCTTCTCCTCTATAAGCGGGGAGCGAAGCCTTACCCCCCACCCACTCAGGGAAGAATCCCTGCAGAAAACACCGTAGGTGAACTTCAAAAACCTCAATTTGTGCCGGAGCAGAGAGTTCAGGCGGAGGGTCAGGTCCGGAAGACGAAAGGGAAGGGCCCCATGGCACCAGTCGCCCCTTCCCAGGCGGCAGCGGTATCCCCCGCAGGGAAGAATTGGAGGTCCCAATTCCCGGCTAAGTTCCATTATCATGGAATAACCCCTGGACCATCCCGGTTCTATCACCACCAGACATCTGTGGGTTCTCCACAGCCTCCGCACCACCTTCAGGACCTCCCCCACCTCGGAAAGGGAAGAAACCGCCAGGGCCACATCCCCCCTGATGTTCGCCCTGGTAAAATCGGCCTTTAACACCGGCAGATTCCCTAATTCTTCTGCGAAACGGGCCGCCCGCCCGGACCTTTCAAAACCCTTCAGAGTAGCCCGGGGGAACGCATCCCTGGCCGCCAGAAGGGAAGCCCCGGGGCCACTGCCCAGGTCGTTTATCGTGGATACGGAGAAGTCCTCTTCCAGGAGACCTCCCATTTCCCTCAAGACGAAATATGTTCTCAGGTATCCCTGGGGAAAATAAAAGGCAAAATAAGCCCTGAGGGCCCACTCCTCTTCCATGTATGCCCCGGCCCTTCCCCGGATGAGGGCCTCGGAGAGGCGGGCCACCTCCCGGGCCAGTTTCTTCAAAGGGTATCTTTTCAAACCCAGCATCTCCTCCCCCCTTTTAAACCAGGGGAGGAGAGATTCACCGGCCTCTTTTAAAAAAACCTCTATAGGAATGGATGAATAGGATGGGATTTTCAAGGAAGAACTCCTTTTTGAAAATCTCCGTGGCCACCCTTCCCTGGGATTCCTTCTCCACCGGAAGCCCCAAATAATAAGCCACCGTGGGGGTAAAATCCAGGAGGGATAGGGGAAAATTCCCCCGGTTGGTCCACGGTGAAAAGGCCATGTAAACGCCTTCGGGACAGTCCAGAAAATCTCCGCAGGTGAGTTTATCCCCCATCAACCCTTCAAGGTAAAACCTCCAGGGGGCTATAGGTTCCACGGAAAACGGGGAAACCACCACCACCAGGCCTTCGGGGGGGAGTTGGGTGAGAAACCTTCCCACGATGTGATCGTAGAAAAGCGTGTATTTGTCCACAACGCCCATGAATTTTTCCAGTTCCTGGGGTGGTATGAAAGGGAAAAATTCGGAAGTGTACTTCAAAAACCTAAGTTTCACCATCTTCATCCCCTCCAGATATACCACCAGAAGGTGCTTCCGCTTCATGAGCCGCAGGGCCCTCTCGGAAACCTGAATGTCCCTGGAGAGGGCATCCAGCAGGGTTTCATACTGCCATGTTCCCTCCTCCGCTTCGGGGAATAAAGCCTTGAGGGTCTCGGTTCTCCTGGGGTATTTTTTTGCCTCCACCAACGCAGCCTTCCCCTGAAATTTCCTCACCAGAAAGACTATTCCCTGGTTGGGCCTGGGCAATTTCCTTCTGAGTTTCACCACCCCTGCTTTTTTAAAGGTCTGGAAAAACACCCACTTGGGGAAAAGGGTGTACCGTCCCCTTCCCAGAAAGGAGTATTCCCGGGGAGAGCGGTACCCGTGGACCGAGGGCTTGGTTCCCCGGAGGAAGGAGAAAAAGGTAACCTCCGAAATGCACGGAACCGGAGACTTCACCTTTCCCCACGCTCCCTGCCCCACCAGGTAAGCGAAATTAGGAAGTTTTTGATGACCGCTGGGTTTGAGGATGTCCTGGGCTGAAAGTCCTTCCACATAGAGGACAACCGCCCTGCGGCCCTCCGCCAGGGTGGAGGGGATGGGGGAAGGGGGAGGAGGCTGCGAAGCGACCTTTATCCGAAGGGAATAGAACACGCCGGAGGAAACGAATGCCAGGATTGTAAACACCACAAAGAGAACTCTGTTTTTTCTGCCTATAAGGGATAGGCTCAGGAGGGAAAGCATGGCCAGGGCCAGGCCCAGGGCGATGAAGGTGTAATAAGCCCGGGAAGGTAAAAGGTTCCTCATGTAATTGAGGTTGAAATAAACTGTCAGGGCAAGATAGGAGGAAAGCAGGAATATGAGACCCACCAGATACCGGGAGTTCAGAAGGAGGGGTTCCCCCCCGGTTATGAGGTTCACGAAAAGGGCCAGTAGAAAAAGGATGGGAAGGAAAAGGGCCGCATAGAAGCCGGCCACATACAAAACCTCCGAAGGAAACGGGGGAAGGAAGTTTAAAATTCTAAGTATAGCCCCTATGGAAAATCCCGCCCACAAAGAGGCCAGGAGGGCTGGAAAAAGGAGTTTTATTTTTTTCAAGGCATAAGTTTAGAAAAAGGCTTCCTGGTTTTTGGGCAATTTCAGGAAAAGGATGTAGGTTTCCCCTACCTGGATTTCGCTCTGGTCCTCCAGTTCCGCGTAGAAGACCCTTTCCCCGTTTACGAAGGTTCCATTGGTGCTCTGGAGATCCCTTATAATCACCTTGTCCCCGTACACTTCAATGGCGGCGTGCTTCCTGGAAACCTGCCTGTCCGGTATGACCAGGTCCACATTAAACCTTCCCAGGACCACCACCGGTTTCTCCACCTTGTACTTAAACCCCTGCTTGGCCCCCCGGGTTATGTAAAGCACATACTCCTTGTCCTCGGGAAGGTAGGGTTCTTCCCCCTCTTTGATGATTTTTTCCTTGGTGGTTTTTTCGCCCACCTCGGGCTCCTGGGTTTTGGCCTCATCCAGCGGGACGGTTTCCTTTACCTTTTCCTCCAGGTTATCCGCCGTGGACTCCTCGTAGAACGGATTGAAGATTTCAAAAACGGTCCCGCAGTTCTTGCACCTTACCTTTTTGGATTTTTCGTCCGGAGCGAATTTTCTCTCGTCAAACTTGTATTTTTTCCCGCATTTAGGACATATGATAATCATAAACCCTCCCTTTCACATCTATTATAGGACGGCTGACAATCACATGCAATAAATTGTATTTATGTAAAGACGGGATGGAAAGACGAAATTCTTCCCGGATTTTATTATATTTTCTCCGGCGGGCATCCCTTCGCCGGGAACCTTCCTTACCATTTCTATGAAGATAGTTTGCCTTACCATTTCTATGAAGATAGTTTGAGGAATTTGATTATGTATTCCCCTGCGGAATACAGGGAAAGAACCACCGCAAAGTAAAGAAAAACCGTGCCGGCCCTTCCCAGGAAGGGATATTTAAGACTTAGAATGAGCAGAACCACGGAAATGACTTCTAAGAGCATCTTCTTCTTCCCCAGGGAGGAGGCGGGAATCAACATTCCGTGGCCCGCCGCAATGGCCCTGAGGCCCGTGACGCCGATTTCCCTCCCCACCAGAATTATCACCGCCCAGGCCGGGGCCAACTTCAAAGCCACCAGGGATATGAAGGAGGAAGAAACCAGCAATTTATCCGCTATGGGATCCAGAAGAATGCCCAGGGGAGTGATCTGATTGTTCCTTCTGGCCAGGTATCCGTCCACGAAGTCAGTAAGGGACGCCAGCAGAAAAAGCGCCAGAGCAAAGAAAGCCCTGCCTTCAAACTCCACCAACAGAATAGCCACTATGAGGGGAACCAGAAATATTCGGAAAACGGTGAGGAGGTTGGGAAGGTTCAAATTCCTCCTCATCCCTGCTATTTGAGCCATTCTCCCCTGAAGACCACCTCGGCAGGGCCCATCATTTTAATCTCGTCGTCCGTTATCTCCACCATAACATCCCCTGCCATGGTTTTCACCCTGACCCTTTCGCCCACGAGGCCCTTCAAATATGCGGCATAGGCAGAGGCACAGGAGCCGCTCCCCGAAGAAAAGGTCTCACCCACACCCCTTTCCCAGAAGAGAACCTGGATGGTGCCGGGGTCCAGAACCTTCACGAACTCCACATTGGTCCTCTCCGGAAAGAAGGGATGTTCCTCTATTTCCTTACCCAACTCCTTCCACTCCACCGAGGAGGGCAGGTTCTCAAAGAAGAGGACGCTGTGGGGATTACCCACGGAAACTACGGTGATGGGGAAGGTCCGGTTCCCTATGTAAAGGGGATAATCCACTACCTTTTCCCTGGCAACTCCGTCGTCAAAGGGGATCTCCCGGGAGGAAAGTTTTGGTTTTCCCATGGAAATTTCAAATATGAAACGGTTTCCCTCCCTCTTCATGAGCCGGGCCCTTCTTATTCCGGCCAGGGTCTCAAACTCTACTTCCTCACCGTCGTAGCCCTGGTAGTAAACATAGGCCGCTGCGCACCGAAGACCGTTGCCGGAAATTTCCGCTTCGGATCCATCGGCGTTGAATATCCGGAAGGAAAATTTGTCCCCCTCCCGGGAGAGGATTATCAATCCATCGCTTCCCGCCCCAAAATGGCGGTGAGAGAGTTCCTTGGCCAGTGTGTGGGGATCCCCCTTCACCTGGGGTTTCTCAACGATTATGAAATCGTTTCCCAGGGCATGGGCCTTGTAGAACTTCATCAACCTACCCTCAGGGTTACAAAGAAGGTCTGTTCTCCCCTGGCCACCGTAAGTAGCACTATATCGCCCTTCCTCAACTGGCCAACCACCGCCTTAAACTCGCCCACGGAGTGGACGGGCCTCCTGTTTATTTCCAGTATCACATCCCCGGGCTGAATTCCTGCCCTCTGGGCCGGGCTTCCCGGTTTAACCCTCACCACCTCCACGCCGTAGGGATAAAACCTCTTTAAGCGGCGGGAAAGGGGAGAAACCTCTATTCCCAGGGGATTTCCCTGGGCAAAATAAGAAGGCGCCTGGGTTTCGCTTCCCAGCACCACCGGGATCTTCATTTCCTTGCCGTTTCTTATAACCCGAAGGACTATCTTATCCCCGGGGGAATGGCTCATTATGGCTATTTTTAAATCCAGGGGGTTTCTTATCTTCTTACCGTCCACCCCCACCACCACATCGTAGCGACGAAGGCCGGCCTTGTCCGCTGGAGAATCCTTCACCACGCTGGTTATTATGGCTCCCTGCGTGGTCTTAAGGCCCAGGGCCTTGGCCATGTCCTCGTTGACCGCCTGCATCTGAACTCCCAGGAAGGGCCTCACCACCTTCCCGTTCTTCATGAGGTCCCCTATGACCTTCCTGGCCAGATTGGAGGGGATGGCAAAGCCGAGCCCCATGAAGCCTCCGGTTTCGGTCTGGATGGCGGCATTGACCCCTATAACTTCACCCTTCAGGTTTACCAGAGGCCCTCCGCTGTTTCCCCGGTTTATGGCGGCGTCGGTCTGAATAAAGTCCTCGTACTCGGAAAGGGGGAGTTGCCTTCCCTTGGCGGAAATAATCCCTGCGGTCACCGTATAATCCAGTCCCAGGGGATTACCCACCGCCAGGACCCATTCCCCCACTTTTATTTTTGAAGAATCTCCCCAGGTGATGTGGGGTAGATTCTTAGCATCTATTTTCAAAAGAGCCAGGTCGGATTTCTTGTCGGTTCCCAGGATTTTCGCTTTAAATTTCTTCCCGTCAAAGAGTTTAACCATGACCTTCTTGGCTCCCTGCACCACATGGTTGTTGGTGACTATGTATCCTTCTGGAGATATCAAAAAGCCGGATCCCAATCCCTTCAGGATTTCCTTTCTCCTGGGGGAAGGATTAGTATCTCCGAAAAACCAGCGGAAAAACGGATCGGAGAAGAAGTCTCCAAAGGGGGAGGTATATTCCACCACGGCCTCCGTCTCCACCCTCACCACCGCCGGCTTCACCTTCTCCGCCACCTTGACGAAGACTTCGTTGAAGGGGAGGTTTTCGTCGGCGAAGACCACCGGAGTTTTCGTTTTCTCAGCGGCGGGTCTTGAAACCGTGGTGCCTATAAGAATCCCCAGAATTAAAGCGATGCCCAGGGCCAGGGCTATTCTAAATTTTCTCATGGTTAACCTCCTTCCTAAATTTTAACACAAGGAGAACTTCCTCTCCTCTATCTTAACCTTCCGCCCCAGGAAGAGGGAGGAAACCCGCTCAAATTTTTCCAGGAAGTCCGTCACGAAGAAAAGGTCATCTTCGTGGGATGGGGAGGACCTAAGAAGTTTTCTTTCTTTCAGTATTTTCTTCAACTCCAGGCCCACGGCCTGGCCGGACTCCACCAGAACCTTGTCCTGGCCCACCGCCAGGGAAATGGCTTTTTTTATCACAGGATAATGGGTACAGCCCAGGATCAGGGTATCTATTCTGTCACTCCACCCCTGGAGGTATTCCCGGGCCACCATACGGGTAACCGGATGGTCTATCCACCCCTCTTCCACCAGGGGAACGAAAAGGGGGCAGGCCCTGGAGTGAACCTCAGCCCCTCCCTCCCGGAGAATCTTCTGATATTTCTCACTCCTTATGGTAGCCTCCGTTCCAATAACCCCGATTTTACCCCGGGGACTCATTTCCAAGGCCCTTCGGGCGCTGGGCTCTATGACCCCCAGGATCACCAGATCAGGGTACCTTTTCCTGAGTTCCTCTATGGCCACCGAGGAGGAGGTGTTGCAGGCCACCACCAGAGATTTTATGTTGAAATTAAGCAGAAACTCTGCGTTTTCTAAAGAAAACCTCACGATGGTTCTCCTGGATTTCGTCCCGTAGGGAAGGCGGGCAGTATCCCCCAGATAAACGAATCTCTCTTGGGGCAGGATCTCCTTAAGGGCCTTGTAAACCGTAAGCCCTCCTATCCCTGAGTCAAATATTCCTATGGGGTTCTCACTCTTCTGCATAACTGAGGTCCTGGAAAAAGGGATACTTCAAACTGATGTGGCCGAAAAGGGTTTGTCTTTCCATCCCCCCCACCACGAGTTTAACCTTTTTCACCGCCTCCAGGTTGTAGGTCAGGGAATCCACCAGGGAATAAATGGTCAGCAGTTCGTATTGACTGCCGAAGCCCTGGCCTGGAAGGACTATGTCCACCACGGCCTCCCCGTTTACGATAAAAACCCTCCGGGCCTCTCCTCCGGGGGGAAAGGGGGAGAGGGCTCCCGAAGGAGGCTCCTTCAACTGGGCAAGTATTCTCAAAGCCTTTTCCTCCGGGCTCCCGGCCTTCTCTATTTCCCGATCCTGCTTCTTGAGGTATCCCTCCGGGGAGGGGAAAAAGAGGACCACCTCCTCCCCTTCCACCTTAACTGTCTCCTCCTTCTGAGGAGGTTTCTTCACCGGGGTGGAGCCCTTCTCTTCCTGGCCTCCTCCCCGGGAAAACAGGTAAACCGCCAGGGAAACCAGAAGGGCGAGGGCAACAACCACCAGGAGCAGAATCGGAATCTTTTTCATCAGCGCAGACTTTCCATGTATTTTTTAATCCCCCTCAAAATGGCCTCCTCAAGCCTCCGGCGGTATTGGGGAGAGTTTAAAAGTTTTTCTTCCTCGGGATTGGAAATAAAATCCACCTCCACCAGCACCGCGGGCATGGTGGCACCCATGAGAACGGCGAAGGGGGCCTGTTTTACGCCCCGGTTGGCCACTCCAATCTCCGAAGCCAGTTCGTCCTGGATGGCTTCCGCCAGTTTACTGGACTGGTAAAGATACTGGTTCTGGGCCATGTCCCACAGGATGAGTCCTATGTCCGAATTGGGGGCGCTCTTTATCTCCCCCATGTTTTCCTTGTAGGCCAGCAACCTGCTTTCCCTGTCGGTGGCGCTGGAACTGAGGAAGTAGGTTTCCGGCCCCCGGACGGATGGGTCGTCGCTGTAGTTGAAGTGAATACTTACGAACATGTCGGCTTTAGCGTTGTTGGCTATGGCAGTTCTTTCGTCCAGACCCACGAAACTGTCATCCCGGCGGGTCAGAATAACCCGCACCCCCAGCCTGGACTCTAAAAGAGCCTTAAGTTCTTTGCAGAAAATCAAGGTGAGGTCCTTTTCCCTGGTGCCTCCCCTTCCCACGGCTCCCTCCTCCTGGCCTCCGTGTCCGGGGTCAAGGACTATGGTTCGCAGCGTGTACTTCACTATCCTTCCCCCGGGCCGTGGGCGAACATCCACCACTATGCGGAAGGGATCCTGAAGTTCAGCGATTTTCCACACCGAAGATTTCTTGAATTTAAGGGTGAGGAGCGTTCCCCCCTCCAGGGATGCTGCCTGAAGGGAAGTTAGAAACTGGCTATCGGTGGCAGGGATGGATTTAACGGAATGGTTGCCCTTTATCAGAATTTGAAGGAAAAACTCTCCATACTGTCGGACGGAGTAGCGGAGGGGAGTGGACGACTCCACCACCAGCCTTGAAAAACCCTGGTGGTCTGACCACCGAACCTTCAATTCTGCCGCCTGGAAGAGAAAAAGAAGGAGTAAAAAAACACTCAGTTTTCTCATACAGGGTTTATTTTAACATAAAAAAATGGAGGCGGCGGGACTCGAACCCGCGTCCAGAGGTGGCGATCCCAGGGCCTCTACATGCTTAGCCCCTTCTTTTTTAATTCGCCCTTCCTCGCCCGAAGGGGCAGGGCTCGGAAGGACTATCCCCCTCGTTCTCGTTCCGGGAATCGGGGGAAGGTTCCCGGAACAACCCTGCTATTTGTCGCCTGCTGAGCCCCGCAGGGAAGGGCTTCAGCAGACGGCTGCCTCACTTAGGCAGCGAGAGCGAAATCGTTCGCACTTATTGTGTTGCCGCCTGTTTTACGAGGTTGACGGCACCTCGGCATGCAGCCCTGTAACCGCTGCACCCCTGTCGATTCCAGTCGCCCCCTTTTAAATATTATAAAGCAAAAGAAGGAATTTTTCCAGTCTCAATCCAGACCCAGGGCTTTCTCCAGTTCCTGGACTTCCCGGGGGGTCAGGGCCCGGGCCTGCCCACTTCTGAGGCTTCCCAACTTCAGGGGTCCCAGGCTGAGCCTTGCCATGGCCATAACGGAAAGCCCCCTCCGCAGGAAAATAGTCTTCAAGCGGGAGGGAAAGCGATGGGTAAAGACCAGCAAAAGGGAAACCTTATCCCCCCGGCGGGATTCGGTGAGGATCTTCTCCACCTTCACCGTCCTTCCGTAAACTTTCATTCCCGAGAGGATTTTTTCCCTGTCCCTGTCGCCCCAGCGGCCCTTCACCTTTACCCTGTAAAGGGAGGGGAGGTCCACCCTGGCCAGGGCCCTGGTGAGGCGGGGCTGATTGTGGAGAAGAATCAGGCCGGAGGCGAACTTGGGAAGGAGGGCATCGGGATAAACCCGGAAGGCCAGTTTTTTAAAGAAGGGGTAAATTCCGTCCGGGGCGAAGAAGGAACTGTTGTAATCCTTGGGTTTGTGGGCCATGTAAATGAGGGGCCTGGATGGCAGTTTCACCCTGAGGTTGGCGAAGTAAACCACGGATCTTTGCGGATCCACCCTCCGGGAAGGATCGGTCACCACCTCCCCATCCACCACCACGGAGCCTTCCTTTATTATCTCCGCCGCCTCCTTCCGGGGAGCCACCCCCGCCGCCTGGAGAAATTCGTCAAGCCTCATCGCCCTGAATCTCCCCCAGGGAATTGAGACCAAAAACCTTTAAGAACTCCTCCGTGGTGGCGTAGAGAAAGGGCCGTCCCGCCAGTTCCCTCCTCCTGCCCACGGCCTTGACCAAGCCCCGGGAAATCAGCGTCTGGAGAGGCACCGAGGAATCCCTCCCCCTTATGGCGTTTATTTCCGGTAGGGTAATGGGCTGGCGGTGGGCTATTATGGCCAGGGTCTCCAGCGCTGCCCTGGAAAGCCTCCTGCGCCGCACGGGTCCCAATCGGTTGAGTTCCTCAAACAACTCCTCCTTGGTGGCCAGAACGGCTCCCCCGGCCACCCTCTCCAGGCGAAGTCCCCGATCCTCCCTTTCCAGATCCTCCTGGATCTCGTCCAGGGCTTTTTCCACCATGGAAGGGGAAACCTCCAGTTTCTCACAAACCTCCTCCACGCGGAGGGGCTTTTCCGAAAGGAAAAGATAGGCTTCAAGGACGGCTTTAAGTCTTGGCAATCTCATTTTCAAAGGCTTCCCGTGACCATATAAAAATTTCGGAAAAGGGAATCTCCTGTATGGCTATTATATCCCCCTGGCGAAGCATTTCCAGAAGAAGGAAAAAGGCGAATATGGCCTCCTCCCCGTCCCGGCATATGGAAACCAGATTTCCCAGGGAAAGTTTCCCCTTACTCTCTATCTCCTCCCTAACCCTCTCCATGAACTCCGAAAAATCCCTTCTTCCCACGGTCTTTTCCAGTTCCCGGCGGGCGGCTTCCCTCCTCAGAATGGAAAAATACGCCTCGGTGAACTCCTCCAGGTCCCCCACCACCTCTTCCCGGGCAGGAACCCCCTCCCTGCGGTGGTGGAAAACCCTCCACCTCCTCCGGTGGAGTTCCTCCAGCCTCTCCCGCCACTTCTCCACCCACGGGGGCATCCCCTTTTCCTGGGGCGGCGGTTCCTCTTCGGGTTTGAAATCCTGTGAAGGGATGAGGAAGGCCAATTTTATGGAAATCAGGAGGGAAAGAAGATAAAGGTAATGGGCGGCCCTGTTTATGTCCACCCGGGGAGCCCTGGAATACTCCAGGAGTTGCCGGGCTATGTAGAGGAGGGATACTCTCTTTATGTCCACTATGCTCTTTTTGACCAACTGGTAGAGGGTCTCCAGGGTCCCCTCAAAGCCGTCAAATTTTAATTCCAATCCCCATAACCTCCCGGACTTCCTCCAGGGTCTGCTCCGCCACCTGGGAGGCCTTCCTGGCCCCCTCCATCAAGATTCCCTTTATCTCGTCCTTCTTCTCCATGAGTTTCGCCTTCTTCTCCCGGAAGGGAGCGAACCTGGTGGAAAGTTCCTCCACCAGAACCTTCTTACAATCCAGGCAGCCTATGGAGGCGGTGGTGCAACCCTGGTAAAGTTCCCTCCTCTTCTCCTCCGGGGTAAAGGCCTTGTGGAGGGTCCAGACCGGACAATCCTCGGGTCTGCCCGGGTCCGTCTTCCTCTTGCGGCGGGTGTCGGTCATCATGGGGAATATTTTTTTCTTCAGCACCTCCGGAGGATCGTCCATGAAAATGGCGTTTCCGTAACTTTTGCTCATCTTCCTGCCGTCGGTTCCCAGGATCCTGGGCACCGGGGTCAGGATCTCCTTGGGCTCCGGGAAAACTTCCCCGTAGAGGTGGTTGAACCTTCTGACGATTTCCCGGGCAAGTTCTATGTGGTACTTCTGGTCCTCCCCCACGGGGACCAGTTCCGCCTTGTAAATTATTATGTCCGCCGTCTGGAGGACGGGATACCCCAGGAAACCGTAGGTGTGGAGGTCCCGGTCCGAGAGTTGCCTCATCTGCTCCTTGTAGGTGGGAACCCGGAGCAACCAGCCCAGGGGGGTTATCATGGAAAGGAGAAGGTGAAGTTCCGCATGCTGCTTCACCAGGCTCTGGACGAAGACCGTGGACTTCTCCGGGTTTATCCCCGCCGCCAACCAGTCGGCGGCAATTTCAATTATGTTTTCCCTTATCCGGGAAGGGTCTTCGTAATCGGTGGTGAGGGCATGCCAGTCCACGATTACGAAAAAACTCTCGTATTTCCTCTGGAGTTCTATCCAGTTCTGAAGCGCCCCTACCCAGTGGCCCAGGTGAAGTTTTCCCGTGGGCCTCATCCCGCTGAGAACCCTTTTCATAACACCTCCTAAACGAGAATCCTGGTCAACAAATGGTAAATGGGCGATGCCAGGGCCCTGAAAATTCCCACATAGGAGTCAAGGTAAATTAACAAAAAGAGGATCAGGATCCCGTATCTTTCCAGTTTGTAATACTCCGGCAGAAGTTTTCTGGGAAGAATCCAGGCCAGGATTCTGCTCCCGTCCAGGGGAGGGATGGGGAGCAGGTTAAAAATGGCCAGGAAGAAGTTTATCAGGAAGGAGTATATAAAAATCACCATGAGGAGGGAGAGGGGAGGAAGGCCTCCGCCCCCCTGAAGGAACCTTATGGCCGGAACCACGGCACCGGGGGAGAGGGTTTTCAAAAAATAGAGGGCCAGTCCTGAAATCACCCCCAGGACGATGTTGGAACCCGGGCCTGCCAGGGCCACCAGCATCATGTCCCTCCTCCAGTCCTTAAACCGGGAGGGATTCACCGGCACGGGCTTGGCCCACCCGAATATGGGCATGTGAAAAAGGGCCAGGAAAAGGGGAAGAACTATGGTTCCGATGGGGTCTATGTGGTGTATGGGGTTGAGGGTGAGCCTTCCGCTGAGTTTGGCGGTGGGATCCCCCAGAAGAAAGGCAGCGTATCCGTGGCTGGTTTCGTGGATCACCACGGCGAATAGCACCACCGCCAGTTGTAGAACTACGCTCAAAGGGTTCATCTGATAAATATACCAGATAAAAGGAGATTTTTAAAAAGTAACGGGTCCTAAGGCGTTATAACGGTAAACTCCTTCCTCTTTATTTCGGCTTCGTATTCCTCTATGGCCCGGGCCAGCCTCTTGGCTCCCTCCTCTATTTCCCTGGGGGAAGAATAGGAGAAGTTCACCCGGAAGGAGTTTACGCACTTCTCGTGGGGATGAAAGGCAGACCCCACCACGAAGGCAACCTTTTTCTCCACGGCCCTGACGAAGAGTTCCCGGGAATTCATGTAGGTGGGAAGGGTAACCCAGAGGAAGAGCCCACCCTTGGGCTTGGTCCACTTCAGACCCTCCAGTTTGGGCATGTATTTTTCAAACATGGCCAGCATGAGGTCCCTCTTTTCCCGGTATTCCTTCACGATTCTCTTTATCAGGGGATCTAAAAGTCCCCTCTTCAAATAACGGTAGGTTATGGCCTGAACGAAGGCAGAGGTGCACAGGTCCGCCGACTGCTTGGCCATGACCAGTTTTTCAATTATTTTCTCGGGGGCCACTATCCACCCCAGACGAAATCCCGGCAGAAAGATTTTGGAAAAGGTAAATAGGGAAATAACCCTGCCGTTCCTGTCCAGGGACTTGAGGGGAGGATCCGACTTGCCCTCAAACCTGAGTTGGCGGTAGGGGGTGTCCTCCACCACGATCATCTTGTATCTCTCAGCAATCTCCAGGATTTGCATCCTCCTTTCTCCGGAGAGGGTGACTCCAGAGGGGTTTTGAAAATCGGGTATGAGGTATATGAACTTGGGCTTTATCCCCTTTTCAAAGAGGAATTTGAGTTTGTCCTCCAGGGCCTCCGGGATCATGCCGTCCTCATCGCATTCCACCGTGTCCATGGCGGCGCTGTAGGAGTTGAAGGCCTGGATGGCCCCCACATAGGTGGGAGACTCCATTATCACCGTGTCCTTTCTGTCAATGAAGACCTTTCCCAGAAGGTCCAGGCCCTGCTGGGAAGCCGTCACTATCAATATGTTCTCCGGCCTGGCGGAAATCCCCTCCTTGGCCATGAGTTTTATAAGTTCCTCCTTAAGCCTGGGGTCCCCCTCGGTGGGACTGTATTGAAGGGCCTTCTTTCCCTCCTCCCTGAGAACTTCGTCCACGATTTCCCGCAGTTCCTCCACCGGGAAAACATCCGGCGCCGGAAGCCCGCCGGCGAAGGAAATCATGTCCGGCTGATTTACGAGTTTAAGCAGTTCCCTTATCTCCGACCTCTTCATCCTGAGGGCGTTCTTTGAGAAATAGGGCGTATAATCCATAACTCCTCCTTAACGGCTTTCTCGGAAAAATTATATTTCCCAGAAAAGAGTTTATCAAAAATTTATTTCAGGGGGCCGGTCCATCCTCCCTCTCCTTCTAAAATACACCCTTGCCCCGGCTTCAAGCCCCATAAAAACACCAATTTGATAGGTCTGTTATAATCGTAAACTTGAACGATAAGTTTAAACTCTAAAAAGAGTATGGTTATTGAAATTTAAGAGGTTTAATCTTATAATAGTTAAGATTAAGGTAAGCATGATGGAGGAGGTAATTTTATGAGAAGGAAGTTTGTGCTTTTCCTGGCTTTGGTGGGATTGGCTTCGGCCCTGAGTTTCAACAAGGGCTATTTTGAAAAAAATGCGGGACAATGGGACGGCAAAGTTCTTTTTCTTGGAAGAACGCCCGACTTCAATGTGTGGTTTCTTCAGAATGAGGTGGTTCTCTCTTCCAGGGACGGGAAGGAAACCATAAAACTCCGGATGGTGGAAGGAAACCCAGTGGAAGTAGTAGGGGAAAAACCCCTTGAATTAAAAGTTAATTACATAAAGGGCAACCGCAAGCGTATAAAATCGGTCCCAACTTACTCAAGGGTCAGGCTGAAGGAGGTCTGGCCGGGAATTGATCTGGTTTTTTACTTCAGGGACGAAGAACAACTGGAATTTGACCTGGAGGCCAGGGCGGGGGCTGACCTTTCCCGGGCCAGAATTAAACCTTCGGCTGACGAGGTGAAAATAGGGAAGAACGAAGTTCTACTTCGCAGCGGTTCCATGAAGTTTCTCGTGAAAATACCTGAAGCCGTGACCGTGGAAGAAGGGAGGCGGGGTAGAAAAATTGAGGCCAGATTCCAGTCCGTGGGAAACGGAGAGTTCGTCCTTGAAGCCGGCTCCTTTACCTCTGGAATAATCATTGATCCCCTTTTCCTCAACTACTCCACCTACGCAGGGGGCTCCAGTTACGACTACGCCTACGGGAACTATGTGGACAAGAAGGGCAATCAATACGTTACAGGGTGGACCTATTCCTCCGATTATCCCACCACCCCGGGCAGTTTTCAGGAGAACAAGCCCGGACACTGGGACACCTTCCTGGTAAAAATATCCCCGGACGGTAGCACTCCGGTATTTGCCACCTACCTGGGGGGAAGCAGCATAGATGTGGGATACAGCGTGGTGGTGGACGACCAGGGAAATGTTTATGTGGCAGGGGCAACCTGGTCCAACAATTACCCTCTGAAGAACCCCCTTCAGTCCACCCACAAGGGTTATCACGACTGCTTCATCACGGAACTGACCCCCGACGGCTCTGACCTGGTGTTTTCCACCTATTGGGGCGGATCAAACTGGGATTGGGTCTTCAGGATGGACCTCACCTCTTCCCGGGAAATCATCCTTACGGGCGTCACCCGGTCCTCCGATTTCCCCCTGGTCTCTCCTATCCAGGCCACCTACGGAGGAAACGACGACACTTTCGTAGTTAAGTTTCTTCCCGACGGGGCTGGGGTGGTCTTTTCCACCTATCTGGGGGGAAGCGGAACGGAATGGGGTTACGACATAACATCCGATCCCCAGGGAAACATTTATGTAACGGGGTGGACCACTTCCACCGACTTCCCCGTGGTGGCGGCTTTGCAACCCACTCCTGGGGGTAACACCGACGGTTTCTTCGTCAAACTCAAGGGAGACGGCTCCTCCTTCGTATTTTCCTCCTACCTCGGGGGAAGCGGAGACGACAGAATCAACGGATTTTATGTGGACCCGGTGGGAGACATATACCTCTGCGGTGGAACCGATTCCACGGATTTCCCCACCCAGAAGGCCCTTCAGCCGGCCCTGGCCGGGGGAAAGGATGGATTTATCACCAAGGTCTTCCGCACCGGGGACAAACTCATATACTCCACCTACATCGGAGGAAGCGGAGACGACGAAGCGGCGGATGTGGAGGTGAACGAACTCATGGAGCCCACCGTGACCGGGGGAACGGCTTCCTCGGACTTCCCGGTGAAACAGGAAATATTCGGCTACAGCGGAAATTGGGACCTCTTCGTCCTCAGGCTTTCCCGTTCAGGGTCTTCCCTGATATTCTCCACCTATCTGGGGGGGAGCAATTATGACCAATCCTCCTCCCTGCACCTGGGTGGAAAGGGCTCCATTTACATATCCGGAGGGACCAATTCCAGCGATTTTCCCGTCCTTAACCCCATGCAGGGCTCCTTCGCCGGCGGGAGTTACGACGGCATAGCCGTGAAACTCACCTACAACGACCCGCCGGTGGCGGTGATAAAGGGGGACAGCCAGGCATGCCTTGCCCAGGAAAAAATCGTCCTGGACGGCAGTTCCTCCCACGATAGGGACGGCAGGATAGTGACTTACCAGTGGAACCTTGAAAAGAAACCCGCCGGTTCCTCCGCCACCCTTAAACCCGCAGGCGAGAAGGCCTACCTCGTCCCGGACCTTCCCGGAAGATACGAAGTTTCCCTTCGGGTCATGGACAACTCCGGGGAATGGTCCAGGAAAACCTTTTTCACCATAAAGGTGGGCCAACCGAACCTCCGGATTGAAATAGAGGGTCAGAGGACCGAGGACAGGGCGTGGATAATAAAGAGCGACTCGGTCCACCTCTTTCTGAGATACTATCCCAGTTCCTGCCCGATAACTCCTTCCCGGTTCGTCCTTTACCGTTGGAAGGATGGAGAAGGAAAGGAGAAAATAGCGGAAATGAGGCCTGGAGACTTCACCTGGAACGAATCCGGGGGATACTTCCAGATGGAATACACCGACGGTTCCCTGGAACCCGGGGTCAGGTATAAATACCGCCTTGAAGCCCTGGACAAAAAGGGAACTCTCCTGGGCTGGAAAGAGGCGGAGTTTTAATCCCTGACCGGAGAGTTCAGCGCTTTCTCCTGGGCCTTACATAGGACTTTACCCAGACCTCTGCGGAAAACTTCTGGCGGGTTTTAAGACACCACTTGCCATCCCGGGAGCAGACCATGTATTCAATTTCAAACTTAACTCGGTGCTTCCCCGGGGAAGCGTTTTCGTCCACGGTGAAGGGAATGGAGAGAACGGGGATGCTCTTTATGGGTTCGCTCCTGCGGACCTCCCCTTCCTTTATGGCCTTCAGGTCAAAGGCGGTGTAAAAATCCTTGGTGAAAACCAGCGAGTCCCGATCCCTTATGTAAATCTTGAAGGGAGGAAGGCTCTGGAGGGTAACATTGGGATTGTTGACGGCTATGTAGATGTTTATTTTGCCCTTCTCTCCGCTTACCAGTTCGTAGGGTAAGGCCTTGGCGTCTATTCTCAAAAAATTTATAAGCAAAAGTGCCCAGAGCATCAGTCTAAAAACTCCTCTGGAGAGGTTATTTTACCGGTGAGGGCCGAAGCCGCCACCGTCTGGGGGGAGGCCAAATAGGTAAGACCCTTCCCCTGCTTTCCTGCAAAATTTCGGTTGCCGGTGCTTATCTGGATTTCCCCCTCGCCGGTGAGTCCCGCATGTCCCTCGGCGCATCCTCCACAGGAGGCGTTGAGGATAACGGCTCCGGTCTCAAAGAGGTCCTGAAGTATTCCCTCCTTGAGTAGCCTTCCGTAAACCCTCTTGGTGGCAGGGACGATTATGAGCCTTACCCCCGGAGCCACCCTCCTGCCCTTCAAAATTTCCCACGCCGCCCGGATGTCTTCGTATCTTCCGTTGGTGCAGGAACCTATGAAGGCGGTGTCTATTTTCTCGCCGGCATATTCCTCCACCGGATGAACATTTTTCGGATGGGAGGGGGCAGAAAGCATAGGCTTTAGCCCGCTTACATCTATCTCAACCTCCCCGCTGTATTCCGCCTCGGGGTCGGCCACCACCTCCTCAAAATCCCCGGCCCATTCCCTGATCTCTTCCCTCACCGCCCCGGTGAAGGGTATGAATCCTGCGATGCCGCTCATTTCGGTTACCATGCTCAGGAGGGTGATCCTCCCGTGGAGGGGAAGTTCCTCCACCGCCTCCCCGGAAAACTCTATGGCCTTACCCAGGGCCGTGGTGGTCCCCAGTTCCTTTATTATTTTCAAGGTGAGGTCCTTGGGGGACGAAACCTCCGAGGGCCTCCCCTTTATCCTCACCTTTATGGTGGAGGGAACTTCAAACCAGGTTTTACCCGTTTTGAAGATGAAGGCCACATCCACATCCCCCATTCCCTGGCCGAAGGCCCCCACGGCGGAAACTATGTTCATGTGGCTATCGGTTCCCACCACCGTGGCTCCGGGCCTGGCCAGGCCCTCCTCCATGAGCACATGGGAGCCTATTCCCATGTCCACATCGTAAACCCGGATTCCGTGTTTCCTGGCAAAATTTCTGCATATCTGCTGGTTCACGGCGTATTTTATGGTCTTGGCAGGGGCCACCAAGTCAAAGGTGAAGAAGGTCTTTTCGGGATCTTCCACCGGCGCCCCATCGTATTCCCTTTCGTAGTTTTTCACCACATTGGCTCCTGCAAAATCCCGGGCCGAGCGGACATCAATTTCCATCCAGACGATTTCCCCGGCCTTGGCGTGGCCACCGCTGTGGGCTGAGATTATTTTCTCAACGATCGTTTTTCCCATCTTTTTCACCTCTCTGGCTAATTATTATATAATCACTCCCAAGGAGAAAAAAATGAAAATGGACATTTACTGCGTAAAGTGCATCGTCTCCCAGATGGTGGAACTCATAAAAATCCTCCGTCTGGACAGGGATTCCCAGGAAAACCTCATGAGGGAGGTATTGCGGATTCTTCAGTCCTCCTCCTACGATGTAACCTCTCCGGAACTGGCGGAAAAGGTTTACGATCGGGTCAGGGAACTCACGGGAATAGAGGACCCCTACGCCGAAATCAAGAGAGAAGAGAACCGAAGGGCCCAGGAGTTGGTAGCACCCTTCCGCCAGAGGCTGGAGGAACTTTCCCTGGAGGACGCCCTCAAACTCTCGGTGCTGGGGAACTCCATGGACTACGGCACCGAAGCCCGGTTCAATGTGGAGAGGGAAATTGAAGAACTGAAAAAGGCCCGGCTTTCGCCGGAGGTGGTGGAAGAATTTGAGAGGGAATTGAAGGATAGCCAGCGGCTTCTGATTATAGGGGACAACGCCGGAGAAATCGTCTTTGACAAACTCCTGGTGGAATACCTGAAGGTTAAATACGGGGTGGAGGTAACCTACGCGGTGAGGGGGGGCCCCATCATAAACGACGCCACGGTGGAGGACGCCCTTCAAATAGGCCTGGACAAGGTGGCCAAGGTGATTACCACGGGCCAGAACATAGCGGGGCTGGTCCTGGAAAGGGCCGGGGAGGAGATGAAAAAAGCCCTCCGGGAAATTCCCCTGGTCCTCTCCAAGGGACAGGGCAATTTTGAAACCTTAGAGGACAAGGGCCTGGACATTTACTTCCTCTTCAGGGTGAAGTGCCCGGTGGTGGGGGCCTATTTAAATAAAAAGGTGGGAGAAATGGTTTTCTGCAGGAGGTAAAGATGATAGAAAGACCCGAGAAGGACGAATACTATCTGAACATAGCCAGGGTCGTCTCCACCCGGTCCACCTGCCTGAAGGTCCTCATAGGAGCCATCATAGTCCGGGACGACCAGATAGTCTCCACCGGATATGTGGGGGCCCCCAGGAAGACCAAAAGTTCCCTGGAGCACGGTTTCTGCCTCCGTCAGAAACTTGGGATCCCCTCCGGTAGCCAATACGAACTTTGCCGCTCGGTCCACGCCGAGCAGAACGCCATAATAAACGCCGCCCGGGCCGGGGTTTCCATCCTGGGAGGCGACATGTACATTTACGGAGAAAAGAGGGACACCGGGGAGGTTATAAACGCCTTTCCCTGCTTCATCTGCAAAAAGATGATCATAAACGCCGGCCTGCGCCGGGTGATAACCTCCGTGGCGGACCCCCGCAAAAAATACATGGTATTCCATGTGGACGACTGGGTAAGGGAATGGCAGGAACACGACATAATTGAGGACAAATACCGCTACGGCCTCTGACCTCTCCGTTTGACTTGAAATCCCATTTGGGTTTAGAATTACCTCTTAAGTTCATGCCTTAAGGAGGTCTCATGATAGAGATCAGATTCCACGGCAGAGGAGGTCAGGGAACCGTGGTAGCCTCCAAAATCCTGGCCGATGCCCTCACCAGGGACGGAAAATACATCCAGGCCTTCCCCGAATTCGGGGTGGAAAGAAGGGGAGCCCCGGTGGCCGCCTTTGCCAGAATTTCCGACACGAAAATCTGGCCCCGCCACAAGATTTACGAACCGGACCACATCGTGATCCTTGACCCCACCTTGATAGGGGCCGTTCCACTTCTGGACGGCCTTAAACCCGGGGGCTGGATTCTGGTAAACACCAAGAAAAAACCATCGGAACTGGGCTTTCCCGAACAATACCGGGTCGCCACCGTGGACGCCACCCGCATAGCCCTGAAGTACCGCCTGGGCAGTGCCGCCTCCCCCATAGTGAACACGGCCATGGTGGGAGCCTTCGCCAGGGTGATTCCCGTGGTGAAACTTGAAACCCTCCTGGACGCCATTGAGGAGGGAGTGCCCATCAAACCCAAGGAAAACCGGGCCGCCGCCCAGGAGGCCTATAATTCCGTGATAATGGAGGGATGAAATGGGAAAGGACGAGAAAAAAATAGTTTTCAAGACGGTTCACGACCTCCCTCCCATGGCCATGAGTCTTGGCACCATGTGGGTAAACAAGACGGCCAGTTGGAGGAACCTCAAACCCATCATTGACTACGAGAAGTGTATTGACTGCATGATATGCTGGAAGTACTGCCCTGAGCCGGCCATATTCCTGAGGGATCCCGACGAAAGGGTGGCCGTTGATTACGACTACTGTAAGGGATGCCTCATATGCGTAGAAGAATGCCCGGTGGACGCCATCTACACCGAGGAGGAAGGAAAATGAAGAGAATGGCCATAGTTGGAAACCACGCCCTTTCCTATGGGGCTTTGCTATCCCGGGTTCAGGTAATAGCCGCCTATCCCATAACCCCCCAGACCCAGGTGGTGGAACTCCTATCGGAAATGTGCGCCGACGGGACCCTCAAGGCGGAGTTCGTCAAGGTGGAGTCCGAGCACTCCGCCATGGCGGCGGTGATGGGGGCCTCTGCCTCCGGTGCCAGGGCCTTCACCGCCACCTCCTCCCAGGGCCTTGCCCTGATGCACGAAGTTCTCCACTGGGTCACCGGAGCCAGGCTTCCGGTGGTTATGGGCAATATAAACAGGGCCTTCGGTCCTCCCTGGTCCATCTGGACGGAGCAGACCGACTCCCTATCCCAGAGGGATACGGGCTGGATGCAGATTTACGCCCAGGACAACCAGGAGGTCCTTGATTCGGTCATCCTGGCCTACAAGGTTTCAGAACAGTTGCTCCTCCCCACCATGGTGGTTTTAGACGCATTCTTCCTCTCCCACACCTCGGAACCGGTGGAAATCCCTGACCAGGAAAAGGTGGACGAGTTTCTGCCCCCTTACGAGAACAAATACATTTTGAACCCCGATGCCCCCCACGCCTTCGGGGGACTCACCAACCCAGAATGGTACATGGAATTGAGGTATAAAATACACAAGGCCCACGAGGAAGCCCTGGACCTGATTGAGAAGGAAGGTCGGGAATTTGAAAAAATGTTCGGCCGCTACTACGGCCTGGTGGATCCCTACAAGGTGGACGACGCCGAAACGGTTCTGGTGGCAGTCTCCACCGCCGCCTCCACCGCCCGCCATGCGGTGGACCTCCTCAGGGAAAAGGGCAAGAAGGTGGGACTGCTGAGGATAAGGGTTTTCCGTCCTTTCCCCTACGCCAAAATAAAGGAAATCCTTTCCAACGCCAGGAAGGTCATCGTCTTGGACAGGAACCTGTCGCCTGGAGCCGGGGGAATCATAGCCTCGGAGGTGAGGGGAGCCCTGGCCAACCTGAGAAACCACCCTCCGGTCCTCAGTTACATCATGGGCTTGGGTGGAAGGGACATAACCACCAAACACATCATGGAACTCTTTGAGGAGGCCGAAAAAATGGAAGAAGGAAAGGACATCATCTGGAAGGGGGTGAAATTATGAGAAAACTTACGCTGCCCAGAGAAGAATACATGACCCCGGGCCACCTGGCCTGCCAGGGGTGCGGGGGAGCCCTGGCCATGAGGCTGGCCCTCAAGGCCCTGGGCAAAAAAACCATACTTTCCATACCCGCCTGCTGCTGGTCCGTCATAGACGGCCCCTTCCCCTACTCCGCCGCCGGAGTTCCCCTTTTCCACGCACCCTTTGAAACCGCTGCCTCCACCTCCGCCGGAGTTTCCGCCGCCATGAAGATCTTGGGAAAGGAGGATGTAAATGTGGTGGCCTGGGCCGGAGACGGTGGAACCTTTGACATAGGGATTCAGGCCATATCCGGAGCCGCCGAAAGGGGGGACAACATCCTTTACATCGTCTACGACAACGAGGCCTACATGAACACCGGAATCCAGAGGAGTTCCGCCACTCCATACAAGGCGTGGACCACCACCACCCCCTACAAATTCCCCAAGTCCAGGCCCAAAAAGGACATAATAGGCATTCTGGCGGCCCACAAGGTCCCATATGTGGCCACCGCCACCGTGGCCTACGCCGAGGACTTCGTAAAGAAGGTCAAAAAGGCGGCTCAAATGAAGGGCTTTCGGCTCATCCAGATTCTCTCCCCCTGTCCTCCGGGCTGGAAGACCCCCCCGGAAATTACCATAAAACTGGCCCGCCTGGCGGTTCAAACCGGGGTTTTCCCGCTTTACGAAGTGGAAAACGGCGAAAAATACAAAATAAACATAAAGCCCAAGAAACTGAAGCCGGTGATTGAATACCTCAAACTTCAGGGAAGGTTCCGCCACCTGACCCAGAAGGATGTGGAGGAGATCCAGGGCATGGTGGACAGGAAGTGGAAACTTCTCCTGGCCAAGGAGGAGTTCTCCAAACAGATAGAGAACCTTCTCTAAGGGGGAAGCCATGTTTGAGGACCTTAGAAAATACGACCCGGAAATAGCCGAGGCCGTTTACAACGAAACCGTAAGACAGCACTCCACCCTGGAACTCATAGCCTCGGAAAACTTCGCCCCCAGGGCGGTTCTGGAAGCCGCCGCTTCGGTTTTCACCAACAAATACGCCGAGGGCTATCCCAAAAAGAGGTACTACGGCGGATGCGAATTCGTGGATGTGGTGGAAACCCTGGCCAGAAACAGGGCCAAGGAACTCTTCGGCGCAGAATTTGCCAATGTCCAACCCCATTCCGGAACCCAGGCCAACATGGGGGTTTACTTCACCGTCCTGGAACCCGGAGACACCATGATGGGGATGAACCTTTCCCACGGAGGCCACCTCTCCCACGGCCATCCCCTGAACTTTACTGGTCGCTGGTACAATGTGGTCTTCTACGGGGTGGACGAGAAAACCGAGACCATAGATTACGATCAGGTTCTTCGCCTGGCCAAAGAACACAAACCCAAACTCATAGTTGCCGGGGCCTCGGCCTATCCCCGCTTCATTGATTTCAAGAGATTCCGGGAAATAGCCGACGAAGTGGGGGCCTATTTCATGGTGGACATGGCCCACATAGCGGGCCTGGTGGCGGGAGGAGTCCATCCGTCGCCGGTTCCCTATGCGGACTTCGTAACATCCACCACCCACAAGACCCTCCGGGGACCCAGAGGAGGGTTTATCCTGACCCGCTCCAAGTACAAAAAGGACCTGAACCGGGCGGTCTTTCCGGGAGCCCAGGGAGGCCCCCTGGTCCACATAATCGCCGCCAAGGCCGTGGCCTTTAAATTGGCCATGACCGACGAGTTCAAGCAATACGCTGCGCAAATAGTTAAGAACGCCAAGGTGCTGGCCGAAACTCTCCAGGACGAGGGCCTCAGAATAGTCTCCGGGGGAACCGATAACCACCTCATGCTGGTGGACCTCAGGTCCCTGGAGATAACCGGAAAGGAGGCGGAGAAAACCTTAGAAAGGGCCGGCATCACCGTCAACAAAAACACCATACCCTTTGATCCCCAGCCTCCCCTGGTAACCAGTGGCATCAGGGTGGGAACCCCTGCCCTTACCACCCGGGGGATGAAGGAAAGGGAAATGGAAAAGGTGGGGAGGCTCATATCCAGGGTTCTCCACAACATGGACAGGGAAGAGGTGATAGAAGAAGTCCGGAAAGAGGTCAGGAATCTCACCGAAGAATTCCCCCTCTACCCTGACCTGAGAAAGGAATTTGAGAAGGAATGAAGGCCTCCCTTTTCTGCTCCCCGGACCTCCTGGAGGGCCTTAAGAAAATCCTCCAGAAAGAGGGGTTTGAGGTGGAGGAACTGAAAGACCCCCAGGAGATTTCAAAAACCTCTTCCGAAGTCGTGGTGGCCCAATTTCCCCTGGGCAAGTTCACCCGGGGCGATGTTTTCACCAACCTGGAGGAACTCTGGGACCGCTCCTCCCCCCTCACCCTCATAATAAAACCCCCGGAGGAAAGGATACGGAGAAGGGATTTGAAGGCCAATGTGGTGGTGGTGGACGAAGGGGCCGAGGCGGAGGAAGCGGGAAAAAAACTGCTGGACCTCTTCCGGAAGCCGGAATTTCTCCTTTCCCGGGGCCTGAGTGCCTACGCGGAGAGGAATTACCCCCTGGCCTACGAATACTGGCTGAAACTGGCCAGAAGCGAAAGGGGGAGGGAAACCAAGGTCTTTGAATACCTGAAAATAGCCAGGAAGGAATTTGAAGAGGCCGGCCTGGACATCACCCCCATAGAGGAACTCCTCATGGAAAGGGTGGACCCCTTCCGGGAAGGGACGAAACTCTATTCGGAGGGGAACCTTCGGGAAGCCCTGGAGTTGCTGAAAAAAATACCCCAGAACCACCCGGAATTCGTAAGGGCCAGGGCCCTCATTGAAACCATAAAGGAAGAACTGGACCTGGAGGATGCCGAGGAGATCCTGGACGAGATAGAAAGCCAGGGCATAACCGAAGGGGATGTTTTCCAGCGGGTGGAGGCAGACCCACCCACCGACCTCACGCCCAAGGAGGCCTTTCTGCTCTCTTTAATAGACGGTGAAGCCACCGTGGAAGCAATTTCCAAAATAGTGCCCATGGAAGGTGAGGAGTTTGAAACCGCCATGAAAAAACTCCTCTCCCTGGGCCTCATAAGGAGGAAAGAATGAAGGTATTAGTGGTGGGTTCCGGAGGAAGGGAACACGCCCTGGTGTGGAAAATCTCCCAATCCTCACCGGTGGAGAAAATCTACGCCGCCCCGGGGAACGGGGGAATGAAGGAGGCCGAAAGGGTTCCCATTTCTGCCCACGAAATAGTTTCCCTGGCGGACTTTGCCGCAGAGAACGATGTGGACCTGACGGTGGTGGGCCCCGAACTCCCCCTGGCCCTGGGAATCGTGGACGAGTTCCAGAAGAGGGGACTCAGGATCTTTGGTCCCTCAAAACCGGCGGCGGAACTGGAGGCCAGCAAGGTCTTCGCCAAGGAGTTCATGAGCCGCCACGGGATCCCCACGGCGGAGTTTGATGTGGTGACGGACTTCGCCTCCGGCAGGGAAATCCTGGACTCGGGAAAATACGGCTATCCCGTGGTGATAAAGGCCGACGGGCTGGCGGGAGGAAAGGGCTCCCTGGTTTGCTCCGACCGGGAGGAGGCCCTGCGAGCCCTGGACCTGCTGATAAACAAACGGGTCTTCGGCACCGCCGGAGACAGGGTGATAATAGAAAAATTCCTCCCGGGAAGGGAGATCTCCTTCACCGTCATCACCGACGGTAAGAACATAGTCCCCATAGTCACCTCCAAGGACTACAAGCGGGCCTACGACGGCGACCGGGGCCCCAACACCGGTGGAATGGGCGCAGTATCCCCCTGTCCCTATGTGGACGCTAACCTTTATGTGAAGATAATGGACAGCATCGTTCGGCCCACCATCCGGGGAATGCTGGAGGAGGGCAGGGAATTTCGCGGGGTTCTCTACGCCGGGCTCATGCTTACGGAAGAAGGCCCCATGGTCTTGGAGTTCAATGTGAGGTTCGGAGACCCTGAAACCCAGGCCATAATGTTGAGGCTGAGGAGCGACTTGGTGGAGGTTCTCGCCTCCGTGGCCGAAGGGCTTATTCCCGAAAAGAAACTGGAATGGGATCGGGAAGTTTCCCTGGATGTGGTCCTGGCCTCCGGAGGCTACCCGGGGAAATACGAAAAGGGAAAGGAAATAAAGGGCCTGGAGGATGTTCCTTCGGATGTGGTGGTTTTCCACGCCGGCACCGAATACCGGGACGGAAAGTTCTACACCGCCGGAGGCAGGGTTCTCAATGTGGCCGCCAAAGGTAAGGACTTAGAGGAGGCCCGGTCCAAGGTTTATTCCGCCATAGAAAGGATACACTTTGAAGGAATGCATTACAGAAAGGACATAGGGGTGTTCCAATGAAAGTAATTTACCTTATAGGAAGCAACTCCGACAGACCCACCATTGAACCGGGGCTGGAGTTCCTGGAAAAAATGGGGGTAAAGGTGGAGGTTCTGGTTACCTCTGCCCACAGGACCCCGGAAAGAACGGTCAAAATAGTTAAAGAAAAGGAGAAGGAGGCCGATGTATTCGTGGCGGTGGCCGGCGGGGCCGCCCACCTGGCCGGGGTGGTGGCCGCCCACACGGTAAAGCCCGTCATCGGGCTTCCGGTGGCCGTTGCCCCCTTCAACGGCCTGGACTCCCTCCTCTCCATGGTACAGATGCCCCGGGGCGTGCCCGTGGCCGTGGTTTCCGTGGGGAAATGGGGAGGGCTGAATTCCGCCATCCTGGCCTGTGAGATCCTGGCCATCAAGTATCCGGAACTGGCGGAGAAACTTGAGAAATACAGGGAAGAACTCCGGGCAAAGGTCTAAAAAATTCGCCCTGATAAACCAGGGTTGCAGGCTCAACGCCGCAGAGAGCCAGCGCATCGCCCAGGAACTTCAGAAGAAGGGCTGGATCCTCTCCTCGCCCCAGGAGGCCCCGTGGGTCATAATAAACACCTGCACCGTAACCCACAGGGCCGATGCGGACCTGAGGAAAATCGTAAGAAAAATCCAGAGGGAAAACCCTACCGCCAGAATCGTAGCCCTGGGCTGTTATGTGGACCACCACGGCGAGGTCCCCGGAACCTACCTTTCCCTTCCCAACCCCCGGAAAATGGAAGTGGTGGAAGTTCTGGAGGAAGTGGACCGGGGAAGAATTGCCCGGTGGAAAAGCCGGGGCTTTCTGAAGGTCCAGGAAGGATGCGACCTGGCGTGCACCTACTGCATAATCCCCAGGGTCAGGGGACCCTCAAGGAGCCTTCCCTGGGCGGAGATAGAAAGGAGGATGGAGGACTTCCTCGTCCTGGGATACCAGGAGGTAGTGATCACGGGAATTCACTTAGAATCCTACGGGAGGGACCTGGGGGAGAAGAGCGGTTTTCTCAACCTTCTCCAGCGTCTGGAGGCCTTCTACCCCCCGGTAAGGTTCAGGATTTCCTCCTTGGACCCCCGCTTCCTTACCCGGGAACTCCTCGCCTACATACTTTCCGCCCCCCACATAATGCCCGGTTTTCACCTGTCCCTCCAGCACTATTCCCCGCGGATTCTCAGGCTTATGGGAAGGGGAAGCAACAGGGGCTTTATGGAAATTTTAGAGGAAATAAGGGCTACCAGACCCGAGGCGGGGCTGGGAACCGACTTCATAGTGGGATTTCCCACGGAAACCGAGGAGGACTTCCTCCTCCTTTACAGATTCGCCGGGGAGGCCCCCTTCTCCTATTTCCATGTGTTCTCCTTCTCTCCCAGGAAGGGGACCAGGGCAGCGGAGATAAGGCCCAGGGTTCCGGAAAGGATTTCCAAAAAGAGGTCCGCCCTTTTGCGGGAACTGGGGAGGAGGAAAAAGGAGGAATTCGCCCGGGCCATGGTGGGAAAAACCTTGGAAGCCACGGTGATAAAGGAAGGGGAAGCCCTCAGCGAAAACTACCTGAAGGTAAAATTTGACGAAAAACTACCCCCGGGAAATAGGTTCCTCTTCAAAATTGAGGAACTTCGTTTCCCATACCTTGTTGGAAACCCTCAGGAATAACACGGGAATCCCCCTATTCCTTTTCGTAAAAAACTAAAGAGAAAAGGAGGTGAACATGAAAACTTTGTGGAAGGTTTACAACCTCGTTTTGAGCCTGGCGGTAATTTTCCTTCTGATTTCTAATTTTACCCTCAGGAAAGAAGTTAAAACCACTGAACTCCGTGCAAAAAAAATCGTTCTTCAGGAGGAGGACGGAAAGCCGGTGCTGGTCATGGGAAACTCTAAGTTCTGCCCTCCGCCGATTATGGAAGGAAAAGTGCTTGAGGGATTTAAGCGACAGTGCCGGGGAATGATCTTCTATAACTCCGACGGCGACGAGGTAGGAGGTATGATATGGGACAACCGGTATTTCCACTTCTCGGTGGATCGGTTTAAAGAGAACCAGATACTATTTCTCAACTACAACGAAGACGAAAAGGGAAATTACAGGGCTGGCCTTCACCTCTGGCATTCCCCCAAGTTGGACATAAGGAAGTTGCGGAAAAGGGTCTTTGAGATCGTCTCCGAACTGAAGCGGAAAAATCCAGAGGTTTTTAAAGCCATCAAGAGCGAAGAGGACTTGGTCCTCTATTTGGCCAAAAACTATCCTGACCTTGCGGTGGGAGAAAGGCTCTTCGTGGGAATAGAAAACGGAAACCCGGTAATCTCCTTCAAAGACAGGGAAGGCCAGGAGAGAATCCGCCTGGAGATAACCCCTGAAGGTCAGCCCAGATTGGCCTTTTTCTACCAGGGAAGGTGGCGGGAAGTAAAACTACCAAAAAAATAAAAAAAAGCCCCGCCCCCTGCGGGGCGGGGCCCTTTATCCTCAGGTCAGATTAGAACTCGAACCTGATTCCGAACTCAAAGACCGTGGGGTTGAGGATCCTCTGTACCTCCATGTAGTTGCTGGCGTTCATCATGGGCTCCTTCTTCAGGGCCATGTTGTTGTTGGTGATGTTGAAGCCGTCAATGGAGAAGTAGAGCCTGCCCACATTGGCAATCTCCCACTTCTTTTCCAGCCTGAGGTTGAGAATCCAGAAGGTAGGCAGCCTGGTGTCTCCGAACTTTCCGTAATAAACATTCACACCTCCCAGTCCATTTCCCCTATCTTTAATCTTCCAGTACCTGGGGATGACATAGCCTTCCCTGGCCACCAGGGCGAAGGCTATGTTGAAGTCGTGGGGAAGTTGATAAAGACCGGAGGCCTTGAACATCCAGCGGGAGTTCACATAGATTCCCCTGATTCCGGAACCGCCGGACTGGGGAGCCACCACTCCACCGTCGTAGAAGTCCTTGTTGGTGGGATCGGTGTATTCCCCTTCCCAGTGCTGCTTCCAGTCGTCCAAGGTCAGGGAGGCGTTGAGCATCCAGCGGTCGGAGAGCCTCTTGTTGACGATGAACTGGATGGCCTTGTAGTCGGTGTGGTACTTGTCGTGGTTGGTCCTATACCTTCCCGCGGGCTTGTAGTAGGAGAGGGTGTAGTAGTACTTGTCTATCTCCGGAATGTAGCCAGCCACCACCCAGTCGTCCTTGGATTCAAGGACCAGAGGATCGTAATTCTTTATGAAGAGATCCCAGGTCTGGTTGGTGACCCTCCTGTAAACTCCCTGGACGGAAACCGCCAGGTTGGGCATGACCTCCCTCTCCAGGCTCACTATGGCCTCGTAGGTCGCAGGGCTGTGGTAGTTGGGATCAAACCTGTTGGGGGTACTTGTGGCGGTGGGGTTGGCGGGGTCAAATCCACCGTACCAGATGGCCCAGTCAAGGCTGGGATATCCCAGGAGTTCGTCCTCGGTGACGATTCCGTCGCCGTTTGCATCCCTCCAGATGTAAGCGATGTACCTAATACTTATGGGGTTTACGAAGTAGGCCCTGCCTATTCCTCCCTGGGAGCCGTATTTCGCCATGGCCACCTTGAGCAGGGTCTTGGCATCCCCGGTGAGGTCGTAAATCAGGTTGAGCCTGGGGGAGAACATGCTCCAGTTGGGCTTGACATCGGCCCCCTGGAACTCCAGGTCAGGTATGTAGGACTTCATTATCTCGGCGCCCTGGACGGTGCCGGGGTTCAGTTTGTTGGTTTCCACATCGTAGCGGAGACCCAGGTTTACGGTGAGCCTGCCGTAGTTCATAACATCCTGGAGATAGGCGGAATACCTGGTGTACTTGGCCTCAATGTGTCCCACGGAGTTGGCCTCTGCAAACCAGATATCTCCGTATTTGTAAAGGACTGTTCCACCGTGGGGCCAGGTGGTGGTGCTGGTGATGATGGCGTCCAGATACTCAATTCCGAACTTGAATTCGTGGTCTCCGCCCAGGAAGGCTTCCTTGAAGTAGTTGCCCCTGAGGACCAGGTTCAACTGGTTTCTGTCGGTGTGGTAATCCAGAGAAGAACCGCTCAGATAAAACCTGGGATAGAGTTCAAACACGGCATAGGGTTCCAGGCCTGCCTTGGGGGCCAGGTGGAAACCTCCGTTGGTGAATATGGCCTTGAAGTTGAGCATGAGGTTGCCGAAGAAGTGCTCGGTCTCGCCCTTCCAGATGTACCCGGGACCGGTCTGGTTCCAGGTGGTCTCCGGGGCCTGCTGGGTGGCACCGAACCAGGTCCTTCCCCACTTCTTCTTGTTGTCGTATTCCACGAAGAACTCCGCCCTGTGCTGGGAGCCCAACTGGAAGTTTATTTTTCCGTATCCGCTCTCCAGCCAGGTGTCGTCGGAGGTTCCGGCCATGGTGTAGGTTCCGATGTCCTGAACACCCCAACTAACATAGAACCACATCTTGTCCTTGACTATGGGTCCGCCGAAGTTGGCTCCGTAGTGGTAAATGGTCCTGACCTTGTTTCCTTTGTACCCCTTGGCCTTCAGGTCGTCAGGAACATTGTCCCTCTGCCACCTCTCGTCTTCGCCGAAGAGGTAGAAAAGCCCGCTCATCTTGTTTCCACCGCGGCGGGAGATGAAGTTCAGGTGGATTCCGCCGGTCATGTATTCAATGTCAGGGGCTCCGACGGTGACCTGGAACTCCTCGTATCCCATCATGTTGAGGTAAGCAGGGGCGGCTCCGATGGCGGCGGGGTCGGTGATGTTGGCGCCGTCAACATTCCAGGTGGACTGGCCCTGTCCCACGCCGTGTCCGGTGTAGGCGGACTGCTGACCACCCTCGTTTCCTCCCACATCTTCACGGTCAACCAGCACTCCGGGGGCCAGTTCCAGGAACACCCAGGGGTTCCTGGAGGTGGGAAGTTCCTCCAGGTATTCCTTGGTGATGTTGACGCTCACCTGGGCTTTCCTGGTGTCCACCACGGGAGCAGCAGCGGTGACGGTGATTTCCTCTTTGATGGCGCCTTCCTGCATCTTCAACACGATGCTCACATCGCTTCCAACCACTACCCTGATGCCCTTCCTCACCACGGTCTTAAAGCCCTGGAGTTCCGCCTTGATGGTGTAGGTTCCAGGGGGAAGGGACAGGAACCTGAAGTTACCCTCCGCCGATGTGACGGTGGTCATGGGAGCAATCTTATCTCCCGTCAGGGTAACTGCTACCCCGGGAAGGGGCTGTCCGCTGGAGGCATCCACCACCTTCCCGTAGATGTTTCCGGTCCTCACCTGACCCATGACCGGAATGGCCACGAGAGCCAGAAGTGCGACCAGAACGAGAAATTTTCGCATGCATACACCTCCTTGAAGGTTTTTCACGCTTTTACATGCAAATTCCGTGCCAGAAACCCTGCCCGTTTTCCCGCTTATAGAGCGGAGCAATCCCAACCCACACCCCACGACTTCAAGAATTTGAATCAACGACTTGAACTTTTTTAGTGTTTCCTAACAATCTATGGTCACCTCCTCACTTGCATCCCACTCTTCTGAGCATCCTCTTTTCTAAAATCCGTAAAGGGTAGCAAAGGGAAGCGGGAGTGATTAAAACAATATTAATTCCTCAACAAGAAAATGTGTCGCAAAAATAAAAAAAGCCCCGCCCCCTGCGGGGCGGGGCCCTTTATCCTTAGGTCAGATTAGAACTCGAACCTGGCGCCGAAGCGGAGCAACCTGGGGTTGGTCACCTGGAGGTCCTTCCCAAAGTTGGGAGAGGCCTCGTTGGCGTCCTTTCCAAGGGAAATGGCGTTGTTGGTGGCGTTGAACAGGTCCACGGTGAGATAGACATTTCCCCTTTCGCTTATCTGGATCTTCTTCTCAAGCCTGAAGTTGAGCATCCAGAAGGTGGGCAGATGCTCGGAACCGTACTTCTTGGTCAGGACGCTGGGGAATCCCCACCAATCGTACTGCTTCTCTGCGGTGTAATCGGTTTTGTGAACCGGGAAGATGTATCCTTCCCTGGCGATGAGAACCCCGGAGATGTTGAAGTCATAGGGAAGTTGATACAGGAATCCGAACTTGGCCATCCAGCGAGCAAACATATGAACATTGGTGGCTCCAGAACCCCTGGAAACCGGAGCATAAACGGTGTTGTTAACCATGTCTTCGGGTTCGTGGTTGGTGGGGTCTATGTAGGCCTTCCTGGAGAGATAATGCCTCTTGGAATCCTGGAAGGTCACAGAGCCGTTCAGCATCCACTTGTTGGAAAGCCGCTTGTTGAACACGAGTTCAAGGGCTTTATAGTCCACATAGAAATCAGGATGCTTGGTGGTGTAGTCGGGGAGAATAATCAGCCCGTTGTTCCACCAGAAAGGAAGAAGCCAGGGCTGAGTATCCCACCAGATATGGCCGTCAATCTCACCGGCCTGATACCAATAGGACTCCTCAGTGGGACGAACCAGGGTATCGGTGGAAGTATCCCACATCCAGGGAACATTCCAGTTGAGGTCAAAGTACCTTCTGTAAATGAAGTTGGCTCCCACTCCGAAGTTGGGAACTATCTCCTTCTCCAACCCAACGAGGACCTCAAGGGTTTTGGGCGGAGAAAGGTTTTTGTCAAAGAGCAGGTCTATGTCGGGATCAAGCATGAAACTTATCACATACCTGGGAACGAGTTCGTTGGGTTCAGGAACGGCGTCGCCGTCGTCAAACCAGTAGAACCTGGCTATAGCGTAGGGAACGCTCATCTTATCACCGTAACCCGCGGGGATAGTCTCTCCGTAAAGGCTAACATTGAGTTTCAGCAGGGTTTTCCCGTCGCCGGTAATATCGTAGGTAAGTCCCAGCCTGGGAGAGAAAACATTCCACTTGAAGGGAACCTCTCTGGCGAGGGTCTTAACGGGTGCCCAGTTATAGTCCTTCCCTCCGATGTTCCGGAAGAGGTTGTGATTGGTTCCCTGAACATCCTTGGAGAGAGAACCGGCCTTCATTATGTCGTAGCGGGCTCCCAGGTTCAGGGTAACCCTCCCCAGATTGACGGTATCCTGGAGGAAGAATCCCAGCCTTCTGGAATAATACTTGGTGTCCCACCCACGATACAGGCGAACTTCGTAAGGGTGGCCGTTGGCCAGCCTCGCCTGAGCACCGGGCTGATACATGGAATCGGTCATGGCGTATTTGTAGTCAACGCCCACCTTGAATTCGTGGGTCGCTCCCAGGAAATTCTCGGCGAAATAATCCACGAGGAAGGTTCCATGATACTGGGGCCTATCGGTCCAGTAATAGTAGTTGGAACCCCATCTCACATTGGTCACCACATCCCAGAAGGTTATGGTGTCGCCTTCGGTGGACTTTCCGCCGTAGGGCATAAGTTCAAAGGCTCCGGCCACATGGCCGAGTTTAAGAGAAACGAAGAGGTCGTTTCCGATGGTGAATTCGTCCTGAATCTTATAAACATTGGTAGGTCCGGTCTGATGGAAGGTAGCCTCGTGGGCATCCAGATATCCGCCCGTCCTGGACCTTCCTTCCTTTTCCTTGTTGGCCCAGGTATAGGCAAATTCAAGCCTGTGATTTCCCACCTGAGCGTTCAATTTGGCGTTGATGTTTTCCAGCCAGGTGTCATCCCTGGCACCTACGAAGTTATACTTGTCAATGTCCTGAACTCCGTAGGATCCCCAGAACCAGAGCCTATCCTTGATGAGCGGACCTCCCAGATTGAAACCGTAATCGGTTATGGATTTAATCTTATTTCCCAGGGGAATTTTCTTTCCCATGGGAGTAGAAACGGTGGCGAAATCTCCTCTGTCAGCGGAAAGTTTGGCCTGATATTTTTCTCCGGTCCAGTAAACCCTGGCCCCTCCGGAGACCCTGTTTCCACCACGCCGGGTCACGAAGTTAATCTGGATTCCACCGGTAACTGCCGTTATGTCGTTGGCAGCGGTCTGAATCTGAATTTCTTCAAAGGCATCGTAGTCGTAATACATGGGAGAAGCACCCTGGGCCGCCTCGTCTGTGATGTTGGTTCCGTCAATACTCCACTGGGCAGTCCTCTGACCGGCTCCTCTTCCTGCAAAGGTGGACTGCTGACCGGATTCGGAACCTCCCACATTCACCCTGTCCACCATCACGCCGGGGGCCAACTGCAGTATAACCCAGGGATCCCTGGCGGTGGGAAGTTCCTGGAGGGTTTCCCTGGTGACATTGGCTGCCACGGTTGCTTTCCTGGTGTCCACCACGGGAGCAGCAGCGGTGACGGTGATTTCCTCTTTGATGGCGCCTTCCTGCATCTTCAACACGATGCTCACATCGCTTCCAACCACTACCCTGATGCCCTTCCTCACCACGGTCTTAAAGCCCTGGAGTTCCGCCTTGATGGTGTAGGTTCCAGGGGGAAGGGACAGGAACCTGAAGTTACCCTCCGCCGATGTGACGGTGGTCATGGGAGCAATCTTATCTCCCGTCAGGGTAACTGCTACCCCGGGAAGGGGCTGTCCGCTGGAGGCATCCACCACCTTCCCGTAGATGTTTCCGGTCCTCACCTGACCCATGACCGGAATGGCCACGAGAGCCAGAAGTGCGACCAGAACGAGAAATTTTCGCATGCATACACCTCCTTGAAGGTTTTTCACGCTTTTACATGCAAATTCCGTGCCAGAAACCCTGCCCGTTTTCCCGCTTATAGAGCGGAGCAATCCCGACCCACACCTCACAAATTCAAGAATTTGAATCAACGGTTTGAACGCCTTTGCTGGTAAAATAAAGACATGAAGTCCCTTTCCCTGGAAATTCCCTGGAACATAAAATCCACCCTGGCCCTGGGGGCGGACATGAAGAGGAGTTTTGCCCTGGGGGAAAACAGACAAATAACCCTTTTCTACTCCCGAAAACCCCTTTCCACGGTGGAGGAAGCCCTGGACTTCAAGGAGGAGGTCCTGGGAGAAATTAAGCGGAGGGGGTTTCAACCCCGGGTGGTGGTGGGGGACCTCCATCCCCGCTACCTTTCCACCAGAACGGCCAGGGAACTCCATCCTGACCCCGTGCTGGTTCAGCACCATCGGGCCCATATAGCCTCTGCCCTGGCGGAGCACGGCATAACCGAGGAGGTCATCGGGATTTCCATGGACGGAACGGGATACGGCGAGGACGGAGGTGTGTGGGGAGGGGAATTCTTCGTGGGTGAGGTGGAAGAACTGACCAGGGTCGGCCACATAGAATACTTCCCCCTTCAGGGAGGGGATTCCGCCGCCCGGGAAACCTGGCGCCCGGCCCTGGCCCTGATAGACCTAATATCCCCGGAAAGGGCCGAGAAGATGGCCGCCGAAATCGGTCCCCGGGCGAAGGTGGTCCTTGCCGCCCTGAGAAAGGGCCTGGGGGTGGTCCCCACCTCCAGTGCCGGCAGGCTCTTTGACGCCGCCGCCTTCCTGATCCTGGGTATAAGGGAAAATTCCTACGAGGCCGAAGCCCCCATGGCCCTGGAAAAAGCCGGATCCTCCTGCCCCTCCGCTCCGCCCTACAGGTTCGCCCTCAGGGAGGATGGGGAAAAACTCCTCCTGGATCCCCTGCCGGCCTTTGAGGAGATTTTAACCCGGAAGGAATCCCCGGAGAGGATGGCCCTTTCCTTTCACCGAGGCCTGGCCCGGGGAATAGCGGAGGTGGCCTTTAAATTGAGGGAACGGACAGGGATAAAAAAACTGGTCTTCAGCGGAGGGGTGTTTCAGAACAACCTTCTGACGGGACTTCTAAAGGAAGAGGCAAAAAACGCCGGATTTGAGCCCGTTTTTCACCGGAGGGTTCCGGCCCACGACGGCGGAATAGCCCTGGGCCAGGCAGTTCTGGGAGGTCTCGGTTGAGGGACTTTGTAAAGCCTTTCAGGGACTCCTCCAGGATAAAGGAACTCCAGGAAAAACTTCTTTCCTTCACCTTCGGCGAGGAAGTAAAAATAATGGAGGTCTGCGGAACCCACACCATGCAGATTCACCGCTTCGGGATACATCAGATGCTTCCCCCGGAAGTGAAATTAATCTCGGGCCCCGGGTGTCCGGTCTGCGTTACCCCCAACGAATACATAGACTTCGCCGTGGAACTGGCCAGGGCGGGGCTAACCGTGACCACCTTCGGAGACATGGTGAGGGTCCCGGGGAGTTACTCCAGCCTGGAAAAGGCCAGGGCCGAAGGTGCCGATGTGAGGGTGGTTTACTCCCCCATGGACTCCTACGAAATGTCTATCCAGCAGAGTAAACCCGTGGTCTTCCTGGCCATAGGCTTTGAAACCACCGCCCCGGCGGTGGCCGCCACCGTGCAAAGGGCCAGGAAAGAGGGCAGGACAAATTTCTTCGTCCTTCCTGGTGGCAAACTGGTGCCGCCGGCCCTTCGGGCCCTTTCTGCAGACCCCGAACTTAAAATTTCAGGGTTTCTTCTCCCCGGCCATGTAAGCGTGATTCTGGGGAGAAAGGACTATCTTTTCCTTCGGGAACTGGGGAAACCCGGCGTCATTGCCGGATTTGAGCCCGTGGACATACTCCAGTCAATAATAATCCTACTGGAAATGATAAAGGACGGAAGGGCTGAGGTGATAAACAACTATCCCAGGGCAGTCCGGGAAGAGGGTAACCTCAAGGCCAAGGCCATCCTTGAAGAGGTTTTCACCCCGGGGGACAGCCGATGGAGGGGATTGGGTTCCATTCCTCGGAGCGGACTCTTCCTCCGGGAAGGCTACTCCGCCCACGACGGATTCCGGGCCTTTAGCGTAAAGCCTCCCCCCGCCAGGGAACACCCCGGATGCCGTTGCGGCGATGTGCTGAAGGGCTTAATAAACCCTCCCGAATGTCCCCTATTCCGCACGGTGTGCTCCCCGGAAAACCCCCTGGGACCATGTATGGTATCATCGGAGGGAAGTTGCAGTGCGTGGTTCAAATTTGGATAGGATAACCCTGGCCCACGGCGGCGGAGGCGCAAAGACGGAACGGCTCATCCGGGATGTCTTCCAGCGTCACCTGAAGGATCCAATCCTTCGGGAGATGGACGACGGAGCCCTCCTGGAGGAAGGGCTGGTTTTCTCCACCGACAGTTTCGTGGTAAACCCCCTGGTCTTCCCCGGGGGAGACATCGGCCGCCTGGCCGTAAGCGGCACCGTCAACGACCTGGCGGTCATGGGGGCGGAACCCAGGTATCTCTCCCTGGGCTTCATCCTGGAGGAGGGGCTGGAGGTTTCGCTTCTTGAAAGGATCGTCAAAAGCATCGGCGAAACCGGCGCCGAAGCCGGCGTGAGAATTGTGGCCGGGGACACCAAGGTGGTGGAAAGGGGTAAGGCCGATGGCCTCTTCGTGAACTCCTCTGGTATAGGAAAACTGATCCTTCATCCACCTCCCCGCCGGGAAAGACTTGAGCCCGGGGACCTGATTCTGATAAACGGCCCCCTGGGACTGCACGGCATGGCCATCCTCCTGGCCAGGGGAGAACTGGGCCTGGAAGCGGAGGTGGAGAGCGATGTGGCCCCCCTCTGGTCCCTCATAAAACCCCTGCTCTCCCCCGGAATAGGAATAAAGTTCATGAGGGACCCCACCCGGGGAGGTCTGGCGGCGGTCCTCAACGAAGCCGCCGAAGGCATGAACTTCGGCATACGGATATGGGAGGAAGCACTGCCCATCACCGAGGAGGTGGAGGCCATCTGCGAGGTCCTGGGCTTTGATCCCCTCCAATTGCCCAACGAGGGCAAAGTCCTGATCTTCGCCAAAAGGGAAGGGGCGGAGGAAATTCTGGAGAAGATGAGGGATCACCCCCTGGGAAGGGAGGCCGCCGTAATAGGAGAAGTCATAGGCGAACACCCGGGGAAGGTTCTTCTCAAGACGAGGGCCTCCACCCACAGGATCGTAGAGCCTCCCTTAGGGGAACTTCTCCCGAGGATTTGCTGATGCACGAGGGAAGTTTTGCCCGGGCCATCCTCCTGAGCGTCCGGCGGGAGGCCCAGCGGGCAGGAATGAGGAGGGTTTTGAAAATCAAGGTTCTCATAGGAGAGGCCCACGCCGTGGTGGAAGAATTCCTGAAAACCATGTTTGACATGATGAAGGGGGAATACGGGCTGGGGGAAGCCGCCCTGGAGGTGGAAAAGGTGGAACTGGAGGTAAAATGCCCTGCCTGCGGGAAGATTTACCATCCCCGGGACCCGGTGTTTATCTGTCCGGAGTGTGGAACCCCCGGTGGGGAAATTCTACGGGGAAACGAACTACACCTCCTGAGCATTGAGGGGGAAAAATGAGATTAATATGCGCCGTGGGGAACCCCATGAGGAGGGACGACGGGGTGGGCATAAGGGTAGGTGAACTCTTAAAGGACCACCTTGAAGTGGTATTCTGCCACACCTATCCGGAAAGGTTCGTGGACGAAATATGCTCCAAAAGGCCCGGGGAGGTCATCGTGGTGGACGGGGGAGACCTGGGTCTCAGCCCCGGAGAATTCCGGGAGGTCTCCCCGGAGGAAATAGACCGCCACACCGTATCCTCCCACACCCTTCCCCTCTCCCTCTTCGCCGCTCTGGTGGGGGAATGCTGTCCCCGGGTAAGGCTTCTGGTGGTTCAGATAAAGGACACCTCCTTCGGGGAAGGACTTTCTCCCGAGGTGGAGGAGGGAGCCCGGAGACTGGTGGAATTCCTGAAGGGAGGCACGCCGTGAAAATCCTCATAGTAAAACTCAGTTCCCTGGGGGACATAATCCACACCATCCCTGCCTTTTCCTGCCTGAGACGGACCACCAGGGCTAAAATCGGCTGGGTAGCGTCCCGGCCCGGAACGCAGATCCTGGAGATGGTGGAGGGCCTGGACGAGGTCGTCCTCAACCCCCTTCAGGGGGGAACCTGGAGACGCCTCAGGGGATGGGATGTGGCGGTGGATTTTCAGGGCCTGCTGAAGTCAGCCCTTCTGACCTATCTTTCCGGAGCCAGGGTGAGGTTCGGCTTTTCCCGGGGCCTCTCCCGGGAACCCATGGCCTCCCTTTTCTACAACCGGCAACTGAAAGAATTTGGCGGAGTGCATGTGATAGAAAAAAACCTGGCCCTGGCCGCAAAGGTCGCCGGGCGCCGGTGCGGGGACCCGGAATTTCCCCTGAAGGTAAAATCCATTCCCCGGATAGAGGCGATCTTCTCCGGCAAGGCCGTCCTGAGCGTGGGAGCCTCCTGGCAAAGCAAGCGCCTGGGGGGTGAAAAATGGGGGGAAATCGGAAGGGCCCTTAAAGAGCAAGGAATCCAGCCAATTCTTCTCTGGGGCAACAAGGACGAACTACGGGAAGCCAAACGGGCCTCCCTCCTCTGCCGCTGTGAACTCTCCCCCCTCCTTTCGGTTAAGGAAGTCTTCACCGCCCTGAAGTCGGCCCGGGGGGTCATAAGTCCCGATTCCTTCGTCCTCCACGCCGCCTCTGCCCTGGGAAAACCCGTCCTGGGCATATACGGACCCACATCCCCCGAAAGGAACGGTCCCTGGGGGAGGGCGGCGGTGATAGCCCCCTCCATAGACTGTGCTCCCTGCTGGAAGCGAAAATGCCCGGACAAAAAATGCATGAGGATGGTCTCCTGGAAGGAGGTGGTGGAACTCTTCCTTTCCCTCCTCAAGGATTGATGAGAAGGAAAATCACCGTTATTACCACGGCGAAGGTTATCTCAAGGATGGCCCCCACCTTTATCATGGTTCTTTGCTTGATGACCCCGGTGGCGTAAACCAGGGCGTTGGGCGGGGTGGCCACCGGAAGCATGAAGGCGAAGGAGACCGCAAAACCCGCCGGCAGGGCCAGAAGCAGGGGAGAAACCCCCAGTTGACCTGCCACGGAAACCAAAATGGGGATGATGATGGCGGCGGTGGCCGTATTGCTGGTGAGTTCCGTAAAGGCCAGGGCAAAGAGAACCATGACGAAGATGTAGAGGCCCACCGGGGCGTCCCCGAGAAGACGCACCAGGGAATGGGCAAGATACTTGCTGGTGCCCGTTTTTGAAAGAATCCTGCTCAGACTTATCCCCCCTCCAAAAAGCAGAAGCACCGGCCAGTTGACCCAGGCCTTGAACTCGTTTACATCCATGAGTTTGAAGACCGCCAGGAGAATCACCGCCCCCACCGCCACCACCGACTCGTGGACCAGGCCGGTTATCCAGAAAAGGGCGGTTATTCCGAAAACCCCCAGGGTGAGGTAGGCCTCCCCTGATAGGGAAATTTTCCTTTCTTCCATCTGAAGTTTGCCCCGGGGAGGTTTAAAATAAAGGGTCAATATAAAATAGGCCAGCAATATTGAAACCATGGCCAGGGGAAAACCTATGAGGGTCCACTGGCCAAAGGAAATGTTGAGAATTCCCGCCGCTATTCCGTTGGGGGGACTGCCCACCAGGGTTCCCACGCCCCCTATGCTGGCGGCGTAGGCGATGGAGAGAAGGACATAGGGGGTGGGGGAAATGCCCAGGGCAATGGGAAGCATCATGGCCGTGGTGGCGGTATTGCTTATCCACATGGAAAGAAGTCCGGTGGCATACATCAAAAGGAGAACGCTCAGGCGGAAGTTCCCCCGGGCCAGGGAAAGCATCCTCTGGGCTATCCACCGGTCTATCTCGTTCTTACGAAGGGCTCCGGCCAGGACGAAACCGCCCATGAACAGGAAAATGATGGGGTGGGCGAAGGGCGCCAGGGCCTCTTCCACCCCGGATATTCCCAGGGCCACCGCCAGAACCGGAACTAAAAGACTGGTTATCGCCAGGGGGATGAGTTCGCTTATCCACAGGAAGGCGACGACCACGAGAACCACGAGACCCTTGGCCACCAGGGGATCCATGGGTAAAGTATACCTCAGAGGCCGGGGCGTTTAAACAAAATCAATGGTATAATCAAATACTGATGCATCAACTCAAAAGGGAACTTAGAAAAAAAATTTCTTCCCTCCTGTCCATCCCCGAGGAAGATGTAAGGTTTGACTATCCTCCCAACCTTAACCTGGGGGACCTCAGCCTGCTTTCCGCCTTCATCATCGGCAAGAGGGAAGGGAAAAACCTGGTGGAACTGGCCCGGGACTTCGCCTCCAGGCTGAAGAGCCTCCCCATGGTGGAGGAGGTGCGCACCGCCGGTCCCTTCATCAACTTAAGATTGAACCGGGAGGAGTTCTTCCTCCGGGCCTACGAAACCAGGGAAAAAACAAAGGTCCTTCCCCGGGAAGGGAAAAACCTCATTGAACACACCAACATAAACCCCAACAAGGCCGCCCATGTGGGCCACTTGAGAAACGCCGTCCTGGGGGATTCCTTCTACAGACTCCTCTCCGTGGCTGGGGAAAGGGTGGAGGTTCAAAACTACATAGACGATACCGGGGTCCAGGTGGCGGATGTGGTCTTCGGACTTCTCAGGATGAGGAATCTTCCCCCGGAGGAATGGGACCGCATAGAGGAAAAATTTGACCACTACTGCTGGGACCTCTATGTGGAGGTGGAGAGAAGGATGGAGGAGGCCCCCTCTGCCCTGGAGGAAAGGAGGAGGATCCTCAAAGCCCTGGAGGAGGGGAAGGGGGAATACGCCGAAGCCGGCAGGGCCCTTTCCCGAAAAATCGCCTCCCTCCACCTTCAAACCATGGAGAAACTGGGGATAGAATACGACCTCCTCACCTGGGAGTCCCACATAATAGCCCTGGGCCTGTGGGCCAGAACCTTTGAACTACTGAAAGAAAGGGGGGTTATCCGAAAGGCGGAAACCGGCCCCAACGCAGGTTGCTGGGTGATGGACATAGAAGAGGGGGGAGAGGTGCGGGAGAAGGTGATAGTTCGCTCCGACGGCACCGCCACCTATGTGGCCAAGGACATAGCCTATCAGATGTGGAAACTGGGACTTCAGGACAGGGACTTCACCTACGAAATTTTCAAAAAATACCCGTCGGGGAGGCTTCTCTACACGACGGTTCTTGAGGGGGGCCGGAGGATGGACTTCGGCCATGCCCGCCGGGTTTACAATGTCATAGACTCCCGCCAGGGTTACCTCCAGAGGATAGTGAAGGAGGCCATAAGGAGGCTGGGATATCCTGAGGCCGCCGAAGGCTCCGTACACCTCTCCTACGAGATGGTAGCCCTCAGCAGAAAATCCGCCGAAGCCCTGGGCTTCCAGGCCCAGGGGGAGGCCGTTTCCATATCCGGAAGAAAGGGCATCGGTATAAAGGCCGACGACCTGATCCAGGCGGTGGAAGAAAGGGCCCTGGGGGAAGTGGAGTCCAGACATCCGGAACTTCCCCGGGAGAAGAAGAGGGAAATAGCGGGGAAAATAGCCTCCGCAGCCATCAGGTACTACATGTTGAAATACACCAACAACTCCGTGGTCCTCTTTGACATAGAGGATGCCCTGAGTTTTGAGGGGGAAACCGGTCCTTACCTTCAGTATTCCCTGGTGAGGATGAACAGCATAAAAAGGAAGGCCCGGGAAAGGGGGATTGAATTCGGTCCCCCCCGCTGGAGGGATAACCAGGACTACTGGGCCCTGGTTCACCGGGCCTCCCGGATGGACGATGTCCTGGACAGGGCACGGGAAAACACGGAACTCTCCCTCCTGGCCCGTTATCTCTTCTCCCTGGCCCAGGCCTTCAATGTTTTCTACTCCAAATATCCCATCCTGAACGAGGAGGACCCGGAAGAAAGGTCCCTGCGATTTGCATTAATGGAACTGGTGGAGTCAAAATTAAAAATAGGAACATACATCCTGGGCATAGAAATTCCCGAAAGGATGTAGGAGGTGAAAATGATAAGGGCGGAGAACCTCACCAAGTATTACGGCAACATCCGGGCCGTGGAGGACCTCACCATGGAGGTTCCCGACGGCACCATTCTGGGATTTCTGGGACCCAACGGAGCGGGAAAAACCACCACCATGCGCATGCTCACCGGTTACACCACCCCAACCCGCGGAAGGGCCCTCATTGAGGGGATTGACATCCAGAGGGAACCCCTTAAGGCCAAGAGGCTTATCGGCTACCTGCCGGAAGTCCCTCCCCTTTATCCGGAACTGAAGGTCTCCTCCTTCCTGGACTTCGTGGCGGAAGTGAAGGGACTCAGAGGCAAGAAGAAAAAGGAGGAAATTGACCGGGTGATTTCCCAGGCGGGGCTTGAAAAGGTGGCCCACCGCCGCATCAGGAACCTCTCCAAGGGATACCGCCAGAGGGTGGGAATAGCCCAGGCCATTCTGGCCGAACCACGGGTTCTCATCCTGGACGAACCCACCATAGGGCTTGACCCCAAGGAAATTCTTGAGATAAGGAGCCTGATCAAATCCCTGGGAGGGCAGCGAACGGTCATCCTCTCCACCCACATCCTCCAGGAGGTTACTTCCATATGCGACTCCATAGCCATAATAAACGAAGGCAGGCTCATAGAATTCGGAAAAATCAAAGAAGTGGAGGAAAAATACGGGTCCACCAGTCTGGAGGAAGTTTACATCTCCGCCATTTCCAGAGGAGGTGAAGCATGAGAAACACCTGGGCCATAATGAAAAAGGAATTGAAGATTTACTTCTCCTCACCCACGGCCTACATAGTCATCTCCCTTTTTCTTCTTCTGGCAGGGTTCATGTATTATGTGATAATTTCCAACTTCAGCCTGCTCTCCCTCAGGGCAGGAAACAATCCGTATTTCTCTTCTCACCTCAGCCTCAATCAAAGCGTTTACATCCCCTTCTTCTCCAACGCCGCCGTGGTCCTTCTCCTTTTGCTTCCCATACTCACCATGAGGCTCTTTGCCGAAGAAAAAAGGCAGAGAACCGAGGAACTTCTCTTCACCCTGCCCCTGACCAACACCCAGATAATCCTGGGAAAATACTTAGCCGCGGTGACGGTGCTCCTCCTCATGATAGTGGCCACCACCCCCTATGTTTTCTATCCCTTCACCATAGCGAAGCCGGAACTGGCTCCGGTCCTTACCGGATATCTCGGACTTTTCCTCCTGGGATCCTCCTTCATTTCCTTCGGACTCTTCGCCTCATCCCTCACCGAAAACCAGATAGTGGCGGCGGTCTTCAGTTTTGCCATCCTTCTTCTGCTTTGGCTCATCTACTGGCTCACCTATGTAACCTCCTTCATGGGGGACTTCCTCAAGTTCATTTCCTTCTTCGGGCATTTTGATAACCTCACCAAGGGGGTGATAGACACGGCGGACATAGCCTACTACATCAGTTTCACCCTGGTGGGTTTGTTCCTGACCTATGCGGTTCTTGAGGTAAAAAGGTGGTGGAGGTGAAAAATGAAAAGGTCTAATCTCATCATATGGATAGCGATAATCGCCCTTCTGGTGGCAATAAACCTTGGATATCTTCTGGGGAACAACCTGGTTTTTATGGTGGGCATCGCCATAGCCGCCCTGGGGTTTATAGCCTACGCCTTCGTTAAAATCGTGGACGCCATGGGTATAAACCTATTCATCTCCGTGGTGCTGGGACTGGCCATTATAGGAGTTGCCACCTACGGACTGGCCAAATTCCACAAGAGGTTTGACCTCACCAAGGAAAAGGTCTTCAGCCTGGCCCCCCAGACGGTAAAGGTTCTCAAAAACCTCAACACCAAGGTGGAGGTCATAGGCATCGCCGAAGAAAGGTCCGATGCTCGCCAGCGGATGGAGGAATTATTTAAACTTTACCGGGAGGTCAACCCCAGGTTCTTCTACTACAGGATAATAGACCCCTACAAATCCCCGGAGGCCATTTCGGAACTCGGAAAGGTGGCCCTGGGAACCGTGATAGTGAAGGTGGGAAAAAGAAAGGACCGGGTGGACGACCTCACCGAGGAGAACCTCACCAACAGCATAATAAAACTGACCTCCAAGGGCGGTAAGAAGGTTTACTTCCTCAAGGGACACGGGGAAATCTCCATGGAGGTTTACGGGAAAACCGGAATCTCCAGCGCCGCAACCCGCCTCAGGGACCTGGGCTACGATGTGGGCGAGATAAGCCTGGCAGAGGGAGCGGTGCCAGAGGATGTGCGGGTGGTGGTTATCCCCGGACCAAAAACCGATTTTTTGGAGGTGGAGATAAAGAGGCTTGACAGGTTTTTGAGGAAGGGAGGAAGCGTCATCGCCATGGTGGACCCCACCGAAAAGCCCCTGACCAACCTTTATAAATTCCTCAGGAAATACGGGATCTCCCTGAAGAACGGCATAGTGGTGGACATGGTTTCTCAGATTTTCGGCGTCAACGCCCTGGTGCCGGTGGTCACCAATTATAAATGGCACGACATAACCAGAAACTTCCGCCTGATGACCTTCTACCCCCTGGCCCAAGGGGTATTCCTGGCGGATCCCCTGCCTGAAGGGGTAAGCGGCCTGGAAATAGCCGAGACCAGCGAAAAGAGTTGGGAAGAATTTAACCTGAAGCCCCCCCTGAAATTTGATCAGGGGAAGGACATCCCGGGTCCCATCCCCCTGGCGGTGGCCCTGGAGGTTAAGGGAATTGAGAAGGACAAGAAGGGAAGGCTGGTGGTCTTCGGGGATTCCGACTTCATAACCAACGCCTATTACGACCAGCAGGGCAACGGAAACCTCTTTGAAAACTCCGTCAACTGGTGCAGCAAGGAGGAAAACCTCATAGCCATAAGTCCCCGCAACTTCAAATCTTCCACCCTGATTCTTACCGGAAAACAGCAGAGATTCATAGGCTTCCTCTCCATCATCCTCATCCCCGAAATTTTCCTACTTATAGGTCTATGGATATGGATGAGAAGGAGGTGGCAATGAGATCCAGAACCCCTTTAATTCTCTTCATAATATTGCTGGTTTTGATCGGGACCATATACTTCCTTTCCCACTATCAGAAGCAAAAAAAGGCCCGGGAAAACCTCCTGGTTAAACTGGAGCACGAGGTCAAAAAGGTGGAAATTATAAGAAGGGACGGGGCAAACCTGGTCTTTAAAAGGGAGGCCGGCCGGTGGATGATGGAAAAGCCCAAGAAGGTCCCAGCGGACGGCTACATTCTCAGCCGCATTGCCGACGAGGTGAAGGAACTCCGCTACCGCCACCTGGTGGAAGAGAAGGCCACGGACCTCAAGAAATACGGTCTCGCCGACCCCCGGGCGGTAATAAAAGTCTGGGAGAGGGGAAACCCGAAACCGGTGGTGATAAAAATCGGCGACAAAAATCCCATGGACGCCAACCGCTACGCCATGGTGGAGGGCGACGGCCGGGTGGTCATCCTTCCGTCCCTGTTCACCGACCTGGCCCTGAAGTCCCCCAACGACTACAGGGATAAGAAGATAGCCAGGTTTGACGAGTCCCTGGCGGAAAAAATCCAGGTTCAGGGAAAGACTTCCTACACCCTGGTCAAGAAGGGGGACGACTGGTGGATGACCCAGCCCGTAAACTCCATGGCGGACAACTACAAATGCGAAGACCTGCTCTACACCCTCACGGGCACCGACGCCAAGGCCTTCGTCAAAGACTCCGCCGAAGAAAAGGACCTAAAGGAATACGGCCTGGACGCCCCTGACCTGGTCATAAGGATTTTCCTCAAGGGAAAGAAGGAGCCCATTGAACTGAAACTCAGCAAAAAGGACGATAAAATATACCTTCTCAAGGACAACATGATCGTGGAAGTGGACGATACCCTGTGGAGCACCTTCTCCAGAGACCCCAGGGAATTGAGGGAGAAAAAACTGGTCAAGTTCTACAGTTTTGATGTTCAGGGCTTCACCTGGCGAAGGGGAAAGGAGGTTTTCCAGGCCAGAAAGAAGGGCAAGGAGTGGGAAGCGGTAAAACCCTTCCAGGGACCGCTGGATACCGACAAGGTGGAGGGCTTTCTCAGGAACATTGAGGACCTCCAGGCCCAGGACTTCATAGACGATCCCTCCGGATTTAAGCCCAAGGTGGTGGTGGACTTCAAACTGGAAAAGAAGACCCAGAGGGTGGAATTCGGCGAAGTGGAGGGGAAATTGGTGGGAAGAACGGCCGGATTGGGCTACCTTCTGAAATTTGACCGGAAACTCTCCGACATATTCCCGGAGGATGTTAAATCCTGGAAGAAAAAGGAAAAGGCGGAGAAGAAAAAATAAAGAAGCCCTTACCTGAGAAACTTAGGCCGAGAAATTGGGACGAATTCGTGGGGCAGGGGAAGGTGGTCAGGGTTCTGCGCCACCTTCCCCCCACCTCTCTGATTCTATGGGGTCCTCCGGGAAGCGGGAAAACCACGGCGGCCAGACTCCTGGCCCACCAGTGGGGCCTTGAACCGTATTATTTCTCGGCGGTGGTTCACTCCATAAACGAGGTTAAAAAGGCCCTGGAGGGGGAGGACCTCCTGGGTCCCAACCTCATATTCTTAGACGAAATTCATCGGTACAACAAGGCCCAGCAGGCGGCCTTTCTTCCCTATCTGGAGGAGGGCCGGGCAGTGCTCATAGCCACCACCACGGAAAACCCATCCTTTGAGGTAATCTCCCCCCTCCTATCCCGGATGAAGGTCTTCCGGTTTGAGCCCCTAACCCCCGAAGACATACGGAAAATCCTGAAAAGGGGGGCTGAGGAATTGAGGGTTGAACTAACCCCGGAGGCCATGGACCGGCTGGTGGCCCTCAGCGGCGGAGATGCCAGGGTGGCCCTCTCCACCCTGGAAGCCGCCCAAAGTCTGGCAGGGGCCAAAGGGGTGGAGGTCTCCCATGTGGAGGAGGCCGCCGGGGAGAAACATCACATTTACGACAGGGCCGGGGACTATCACTACGACATGCTCTCGGCCTACCACAAGTCCCTGAGAAACTCGGACCCCGACGCCGCCCTTTACTGGTTGGCGAGGATGCTGGCCGCCGGGGAGGACATGGGGCCAATTTTGAGGCGTTTAATCATGGCTTCCGTGGAAGATGTCAGTTTTGCAGACCCCCAGGCCTTCTCCATCGCCCGGGGAGCCCTGGAGGCCTACGAGTTCCTGGGGTCCCCGGAGGGGGATTTGGTGGTGGCCTACGCCACCATATATGTGGCCCTGGCCCCCAAGAGCAATTCCGCATACAGGGCCTGGAAAAAAGCCCGGAAGGCCGCCCGGGAAACCTCCCACCTTCCGGTCCCCCTTCACCTGAGAAATCCCGTTACCGGCCTAATGAGGGAGGAAGGCTTCGGCAAGGACTACCTCTACGCCCACGATTTTCCCCAGGGAACCACCCCCATGGATTGTTTTCCTGCGGGGAAAAAATGGAAGTTCTACACCCCCACCGAAAGGGGTTTTGAAAGGGAACTGGCCAGAAGGCTCCGCTGGTTTCAAAGGGTAAAGAATCAACTCAAAAAGGACGGACCCTAACGGACCTTCACCAGCCTGAGCATCACCACATCGTGGGGAGGAACCTTCACCTCTAATTTCGTGGAGGTGGTGCCCACGAATTTATGCTTCCACAGGTCCCTTATCCTGTAATTGCCCTTCAGGCCAAATTTCCGCATGAAGTATCCCCAGCGGATAACGGCGTTTATCGGAACGGTGCCTCTGTTGAGAAGGGCCACCGCCAGTTCTCCTCCGGAGAGTTCCTTGGCCCAGACTTCGTAATCCCCCACATCGGTCAACTTCACCCCCTGCTTTCCCAGGGGATCCTGGTCCACGGCTATGACCTCTTTGTTCAGGAGAATTTCCTTTATCTCATCGCTCATCTTCCTCACATCGTTGCCCGCCATAAGTGGGGCTGCCAGCATACACCACATGCTGAAATGGGCCCTGTATTCGTTGGTGGTCATGCCGCCGTTTCCCACCTCCAGCATGTCGGGATCGTTCCAGTGGCCGGGACCGGCGTATTTCTCCAGGCCCACCTGTTTGTCCAGAATCAGGGTCCATCCCATGCCGCCCCATTCGTTGACGCAGTCCCAGCAGTCCTGGATGTCCTCGGTGGTTCTCCAGAGATGGCCTATGTCCCTGGCCCAGGTCCAGGGCTTGGTGGTCCCCCACTCGCAAATGCTGAAGACGATGGGCCTTCCGGCCTTGTAAAGGGCATCCCTCATGAGTTTGTAAGAGGCCTCGGAGTTCTGCTTGCCGTGGTAGCACCAATCGTATTTCAGGTAATCAACACCCCACCGGGCGTAGGTTCTGGCATCCTGGTATTCGTAGCCCCTGCTTCCGGGAAGCCCCTGGCATGTTTTCCTTCCGGCGTCGGAGTATATACCGAACTTCAACCCCCTGGAATGGACATAATCCGCCAGGGCCTTTATTCCGTGGGGAAATTTCTTGGGATTGGGGATTATGTTTCCCTCCTCGTCCCTCTTCAACTGCCATCCGTCGTCAATCACCAGATAAACATAGCCCGCATCCCTCATCCCGGAAGAGACCATGGCATCGGCTATCTCCTTGATAAGGTCCTCGGTGATGTTGGGCCCGAAGCAGTTCCAACTGTTCCAGCCCATGGGCGGGGTCAAGGCGAGATTCTTAAACTTCTGAGCCGAAAGCCCTGAGGCCAAACCAAGGCTGAAGGCTAATGCCAAAATCAAAGCAAAGGCTCTTTTCATATTTCCTCCTTCTTGAGAATAATCTCTATTATTCTCCTGGCCACTTCCTCCTTGGGTGCAGGGGGAATCTCATGGGAGGTGCCGTCGCTGAAAATAAGCCACCCCTGGTTCTGGTCGCTGGCAAAGCCCATTTCCCGGCCTACGGGGTTTACGAATACGGCATCTGCCCCCTTCCTCCTCATCTTTTCCCTGGCCCTCTCCAAGAAATCTTCGGTTTCGGCGGCAAAGGCCACCACGAACTGTCCCGGGCGCTTCTTGCGGCACACCTCCGCCAGAATGTCCGGGGTGGCCTCCAGTTCCAGGTGAAGTTTCCCTTCCCTCCTTATCTTCCCGGCCTGAAACCTTACGGGTCTGAAATCCCCCACCGCCGCCGCCATGAAAAGAAGATCAAAATCCCTGTCCAGCAATTTTTCTCTAAGTTCCTGGGCGGTGGTAAAGTTTTCCGCCGGAACCATGGGATTTAAGGGAGATGCGGAGGAAAGGAGGAGGTGGACCTCCGCCCCCATGAGGGCCGCCTGATGGGCTATGGCAACCCCCTGTTTTCCGGTGGATGGATTGGATATAAACCTCACTTCGTCTATGAATTCCCTGGTGGGTCCGGCGGTGACCAGAATCCTTTTCCCCTTAAGTTCCTTCCCCAGGGAGGAGATAACCTGGAAAACCACCCTTGCTGGCTCCGCCAGCCTTCCCAGGCCCTCGTCTTCGCAGGCCAGATACCCCTTCTCTGGCTCCACGATGTGGACTCCCCGTTCTCTAAGAACGGTGAGGTTCTTCTGGGTGGCGGGGTGAAGGAGCATGCCCTGGTTCATGGCCGGGGCCACAAACACGGGCTTGCGGCAGGCGAGGTATAGGGAAGAGGGGAAGTCGTCGGCAAGCCCCACGGCCATCTTGGCGATGAAATCAGCGGTGGCCGGTGCCACCAGAAGGGCCTCCGCCTCCCGACAGAGTTCTATGTGCTCCAGAGACTCCACATCCCTGAACTGGTCCGCTATGACCTTCCTCCCTGAGAGGGTCTGGAAGGTGAGGGGAGAAACGAACCGGGTGGCCGCCCCGGTCATCACCACCTGGACTTCCCAGTTCTTCTTCTGAAATTCCCTGAGGATCTCCACCGCCTTGTAGGCGGCTATGGAACCTGTAACCGCCAGAATCACCCTTCTTCCCAAATTATCCTCCTTGCCCTTTCTTCCATCCTGAACTCCCTCCTCCTCTCCCCTTTTATTATGGAACAAACTTCTTCTACGGTCTCCTCCAGGACCTGGTTTATCACTATGTGGGTGAAGTAGGGGTAATGCTTAAGTTCCCAGCGGGCCTTTTCCAGGCGCCGGGCCATGTCTTCCGGCGGCGTATCACCCCTCCTGCGAATCCTCTCCTTGAGAACCTCCAGGGAAGGGGGAAACAACATGATCCGGACGCTGCGGGGAAAGAGTTTTTTAACCGAGAGGGCCCCCTGAACATCTATGTCCAGAAGGACATCCCCCATCCTGAGTTTCCTCTCCAGTTCTTCCCGGCTGGTCCCGTAGAGGTGGCCGTAAACCTCCGCCCACTCCACGAACTCCCCCTGGTCAACCATCCTCAAGAACTCTTCCCGGCTCACGAAATAATAGTCTTTGCCGTGCACTTCCCCTCCCCGGGGCGGGCGGGTGGTGTGGGAAACGGAGAAGTTAACGCCCTCCATCCTATCCACCACCGCCCGGGCCACGGTGGTCTTTCCCACCCCGGAGGGACCGGAAACGACCACTATCATACCTTCAGGGTTTGACATCTTCCTCCTCTATTCTCATGATTATGGTGGTGGGGGCCAGGGCTGAAATCACCACATGGCCGCTGTCGGTTATTATAACGGACCTTTCCCTCTTGCCGGTGGTGGCATCCACCAGGAGACCCTTTTCCCGGGCCGCCTCCTTCAGTCTTTTCACCGGCAGGGAATCAACCCCCAGCACCGCTACTATTCTGTCCCTCATCACGGCGTTGCCGAAGCCTATGTGTATCATCCTGGCCATTTTACTCTATGTTGTGGATCTGCTCCCTCATCTCCTCCACCACCGTTTTTATGGCGATGGCCCTCTTTATTATTCCGGGATCCTGGGTTTTTGAATTTATGGTGTTGGCCTCCCGGAGGATCTCCTGGGCTATGAAATCAAGTTTCTTTCCCCCATCCTTGAGGCTCCTGCGGAACTCCTGGATGTGAAATTTTATCCTGGAAAGTTCCTCGGTGATGTCGTACCGGGATATCAGGTGAGAAACCTCCTGTATCAATTTCCCCTCGTCCAGGTCCGGTAGAAACTCCTTTATCCGCTCTGCCAGTTCCCTCCGGGATTTTTCCTGGGCGGAGGCAAAAAGTTTCGCCATTTCGCTCCTCTTTCTGGATATCAGGTTCAACCTTTCCCGGAGGAATTTTTCAATCTTCTCCCCTTCCCTCCGGCGGGCCTCCTTGAGGGAGTCCAGAACCTCCTCCAGGGCACGAAGGATAAACTCCTTCTCCTGAGGGGAAAAACCCTCGCTGTCCGTCAGGTAATCCACCATCCCCGGAAGGCGAAGAAGACCGTCCAGGGAAACCTGGCCCGAACCCATGAACGGTCTCAACTGAGAAAGAAGTCCCGCCAGCAAAGGGGCATTAATAAAAACCCTCTGCCTCTCACCGGAGGTGAAAACCACATCCAGGTGAATTTCAATTCTCCCCCGGCGAAATTTGCCCTTCACCAGTTCCCGAATCTCCTCCTCCAGGTAGCGGAGAAAAAGCCCTGCCCGGATGACGATGTCCAGGTATTTGTTGTTAAGGGACCTGGCGGAAATCCTGAGGTCAAAGGAAGGAGCCGAAAACTTTCCGCTGCTGAATCCTGTCATAGATTCCATTTAGCCCTCCATCTGGGTCCTGTAAAGATTAGCATAAACCCCGTCCTTTTCCATAAGTTCCCTGTGGGTTCCCTCTTCGGCTATCTTGCCCTGATGGAGTACCAGGATCCGGTCCGCCATCTTAACCGTGGAGAGACGATGGGCGATTATGATGGTGGTCCTTCCCTTGACTATCTCCTGAAGGGCCTGCTGGATTTTTTTCTCCGAATCGGCGTCCAGGGAAGAGGTGGCTTCGTCCAGAATTAAAATCCTGGGGTCCTTGACTATGGCCCTGGCGATGGAGAGGCGCTGGCGCTGACCCACGGAGAAATTCACCCCCCTTTCGCTGAGGCGGGTTTCGTATCCCCGGGGAAGGGAGGTTATGAAGTCGTGGATGTGGGCGGCCCGGGCGGCCTCCTCTATTTTTTCCATGGAAACTTCCCTTCCTCCGTAGGCTATGTTCTCGGCCACAGATTCGCTGAAAAGCAGAATGTCCTGGGTAACCACCCCCACCCTTCCCCGGAGCCACTTGAGGTCGTATTTTTGAATTTCCACCCCGTCAATTAGAACTTTTCCCCTGGTGGGAAAGTAAAATCCCAGAATCAACTGGGTTATGGTGGTTTTTCCCACCCCGGAAAACCCCACCAGGGCCACCGTTTCGCCGGGCTCTATCCGGAAGTTAACCCCCCTCAAAACCTCCTTTCCGTTCTCGTAGGAAAAGTGAACATCCCTGAACTCAATTTCTCCCCGGAGGTCCCGTGGCCTGTAAGTTCCCGAAGGAACCTTATATTTCCTGGCTTCCTCCATTATTTCCCTTATCCTCTCCAGGGCTGCCTCTCCCTCGTGTAGAAGGTTGTTGGCTCCGGAAAGTCGGCGTATGGGGGTGTACATGTAGAAGACCGAGGCTATGAAGGTGGTGAACTGCCCCGGGGTCATGGTGCCGTCCCTGATGAGTCTGGCGCTTATGTATATGAGGACCGCCGCCACCAGCCCCCCCATGAATTCTATAAACGGTGAGGATAGGGTCCACACCCTCACGAACCTCAGATTATCCCTGTAATTTTTCTCGTTGACCCTGCGAAACCTCTCCCTCTCGTGATCCTCCGCAGCGAAGGTTTTTACTATCCTTATGTTGGAAAGGACCTCGTTCACCCTCCGGGAAATTTCCCCCACGGACCTCTGCCTCAGGGTGCCCAGGGCCTTCACCTTCCGCCCGAAAACCACCACGGGCACCGCCGCCAGGGGAACCACCAGAAGGGCGATGAGGAAAAAACCCGGATTGTTGGCTATTATAACCACCATAAGGGAAAAAACAGTTAGGGATTCCCGCACCAGGCGGATGACCCCGTCGGAAATGCTCCTTTCCAGAACATCCACCTCGTAGAAGAATTTGGAGGAAATATCCCCGCTGTGAATCCTGTCGTAGAAGGGAATGGGCGAAGAAAGGAGAAGGTCAAAGAATTCGTTCCTTATGTCCCTGACCACCCTCTGGGCCAGGGCCCTCATGGAGTAATTGGAGAGAAAGGTGAAGAGGGCCTTCCCGAAAAACACCACGAAGACGAGGACGGGGATGACCACCGGATTGGAAAGGTCCAAGAAGCGGTGGAGAAATTTCCCGAATTTAAAGCCAGCGGCGGACCTGTTGTAGGTCTGAAACAGGTCGTCCATCATGGGCTGGAGGATCAGAGCCGCCAGGGCGGTAAAGGCGGCGGCCATGGCAGAGCAGAAGAGGGCCAGGGCCACCTTCCAGCGGTGGGGGAGGATGAGTTTAATTATCTTTTTCATGACTCCTGAGGGCCTGGAATCCTATGGATACGGCGTTGAGGGCTGAAGCCCTGTGAAGGTTATCAAAAACGCTCCACAGCCAGAACCTGCCGCCTTCTCCCTTCTTTATCTCGCCCACGCGTATAAAATACCCTTCTTCCTCTTCCACCTTGAGGGGAGATATGGTTTTCTTCTCCAGAAGAACATAGGGATTCGCCTCCAGAGCCTTCTCCAGGGCCTTTATGCTCATGTTTTTACGGGAAAACTCCAGGTATAGGAGGGAGGAATACCTGTGAAATATGCCGGCCCTGAAAATCAAGCAGTGGTGCTTCGCCCCCACCAGTTTCTCTATCTGGGAAGAAACTGCCAACTCCTCCAGGGTAAAGCGTCCCTTTCCCCTCCGACCCCCTTTGGGAAAAATGTCAAAGGCCAGGGTATCCCCCAGGACCTTTCTGGGAACCTCCTCCATGTTGAGGAGGGAAACGGCCTGGGAAAAAAGTTCGTCCATGGCCTCCTCCCCCAGGGTGGATGCGGGCTCTATGACGGCGGAGGATGCGAATTTCAGAACTCCCCGGAAGGAGGAAAGGACCAGGGAAATCCCCACCGCCGCCGGATGGGGACTGGCAAGCCTTCTCTCCTTTATGTCACGGTGATTTATCCCCTCCACATAGACCGGAAGGTCCCGACGGGTTCCGCTGAGGTCCACCGAAACCTTCGGGGCAAAGAAGAGGTTATCGTCCACGGGCACGGTGAAAAAGGCCAGATCACGGTAGGCCAGTTCCTCCGGCCGGGGATCCCTCACCACCCGGGCCTCGCCCCGGAAGGAATCCACGAAGGCGTATTCCCGGGCTCCGGGCTCGTAGAGGTAAAGGTCCCCTATTTCCCATTTGCCCCGTTCCAGAACCTCCTTCAGGGATTTTCCCAGGATGTTCCTGCTTCCCACTATGGCCAGTTTAGGTCTGGAGTCCATGTTCCTGCTCCTTGGGCTTTTTCTTCAAGATGTAGATAAGGGCCCGAACTGGCCCGGAAACCACATAGGCGGTGGTGAGGTAAAAAATCATGTGCCTGGGCCATGCAGCCAGGGCCGAAAGGGCCAGGGCAAAAAGCAAAACCGTGAGGTAATGTTCCCTGCTCTTCAGGTTGATGTCCTTGAAACTGCGGTATCTTATCCTTGAAACCATTAAAAACGGGAGAAGAAATATGACCCCCGCCAGAATTGGTATGAACAACGGGATGTCCAGAGGCTGGCGAAAATAAAGTACGATGGATACGGGGACCATGGCGGCGGAGGGTATGGGGAGACCCTCAAAATACCTCCTGGCCACGGTTCCGCTGGAGGCCAGAACATTGAACCTGGCCAGCCTCAAGATTCCCCCAACCAGATAAACAAATGCTATCAGAAAACCGAGTTTCGGTAAGTACTGAAGCCCCCATAAATAAATTAAAAGAGAAGGGGCCACCCCAAAGGATATAACATCTGAAAGGGAATCCAGTTCCCTGCCGATGGGAGAAGAGAGCCTGAGAGCCCTGGCCAACCTTCCGTCCAAGAGGTCCATGATGGCGGAGAAAATAATGGAAAGGGCCGCCATGTCAAATTTTCCCCTTATGGAGAAGTTCAGGGAGACGAATCCGAAGTATATATTGGCCACCGTAAGAAGGGCCGGGGCAAAATACACCAGGTTTAAATTATTGCGGTTTCTCCCGGGCCTCTTTCTCTTTCTGGTTTTCATTTTTCCTCCTTGCTACTACGCTGAGTCCTGCCTTCACCTTCTCTCCCTCCTCCACCGCCGGGGAAAATTCCCCGGGGAAATACAGGTCCGCCCTGGACCCCAGAAGGATCACACCGATCCTCTGGCCGGGCTTAACCTCCTGGCCTTCCTTTACATAGGGCTTTATTCTACGCGCCATAATCCCCGCTATAAGAACCACCTTAAAGACCCAGGGAGGAGACCCGATGAGAATTTCCACCCTCTCGTTTTGCTCCGAGCCCTTCCTGTAGGCGGGAAGATGCCCTCCTCCCCGGTGCTTCACGGATTCCACCTTGCCACCGCAGGGGGAACGGTTCACATGAACATCCAGGGGAGACATGAAAACGCTTATCCTCCAGCCCTCCCCGTTTTTTTCCACAGCCATAACCTTTCCATCCGCCGGAGAGAGCAAAACGCCCTCGGTCTCCGGGGGAACCCTCTCCGGATCCCGAAAGAAAAAGGCCAGGGCAAGAACCACCAGGGCAAGTAAGGCGGAAATCACCAGGCACCCGGCCAGGAAAAATCCTAAGGAGACCAGGGCCACGGGGACGACGAAGTAAAACCCTTCCTTAGCCAACCCTTTTCTCCCGCTCCCTGACCAGAATCTCCTGCATTCTGTCCTTTATCTTCAGTTTAAGTTTTTTGATTTTCTTTATCTCAACTTCCTCCTCGGGGCTGAGGGGTCTTTTGGAGAGAAGTTTCTCCAGCACCTCTTCGTATTCCCGGTGTTTCTCGTAAAGTTCCCTGAATTCAGAGTCTTCCCGAAGCAAGGTTTCGCTGAGTTCACTTTCTTTCATTTTCCCTCCTTTAAAGGGCTTTGAACTTAAATAGTATAACATTTTCCCTTTGAAAAAGGATGCTTCCCGCCGGGGCGAAGAGGCCTGGAAGATGGCCGACGAAATGGCTATTATGTCCGGTTCCAGAGCAAGGACCCGGTGGAAGTTCTCCCTCCCTATTCCCCCGATGACGCATATGGGAATTCTCAATCTCTTGCGGGCCTCCACGATCACCTCCGGGGCTACCCTTCTGTACCTTTCCTTGGTTCTGGTAGGAAACAGGGAGCCGAAGGCCACATAATCGGCACCGGCTTCCTGGGCTTCAAGGGCCCTCTGAAGGTCGTCGTAACAGGATGCCCCGATTATCCCCCTGAACCATTCTCTCACCTCCTTCACAGGGGGGTCATCTTCCCCCAGGTGAATCCCATCGGCCCCCAACTCGGCGGCCACCTCTGGAAAATCGTTGATTATCAGTTTGAAGGGAAAATCCCTTTTCAGGGCCAGGACCTGCTTTCCCACCTCCAGGCTTTCCCTCCGGTCCTTTATGCGGATCTGAACCCAATCCACCCCACCCTCCAGGGCTTCCCTCACCCTTCTGAGGAAATCCTCCCTTTCAAAATCTCCGCTGGCTATAAGGTAAAGTTTCACTTTATGTCCAGGGTCAAATTGGAGAAAAACTCCTTGGACATCTGGAAGTACTGATTCCAGTATTTTCGGACCAGGCACTCGGTGTAGGTGGGACAGGGCTCCGGCCTCTTTCCAAGGCACGGCACCGGTGAAATACCTTCGCCCACCGCCTCCATCACCTCATACCAGGTTATCTTGTCCCTGGGCCTCGCCAGGACATATCCTCCCCTGGCCCCCCTCTTCCCGGCCACCAGCCCCGCCTTCTTCAGTTTCAAAAAAACCTGCTCAAGGAACCTCTCGGGAATTCTTTCCTTTTCGGAAATTTCGCGGAGGGACTTCGGTTGCTCCGTGGAGAGGTGGAGCAAAGCCCTTATGGCATATCTGGTGTAGGTGGTAAATTTCACGAAAATATTATACCAAAAAGATAGGAAAAAGCGCCCCCGACGGGACTTGAACCCATGCCGCCGCCTTGAAAGGGCGGTGTCCTAACCTGGCTAGACGACGGGGGCGCATCTGAGCCGTGCGGGATTCGAACCCGCGACTCCCGGCTTAAAAGGCCGGTGCTCTGCCTGCTGAGCTAACGGCTCAAAGGCCTTTTATTGTATCAAAGGCCTCAACCTCTGTCAATCTATTAGTTTTACTGTTTTTCCTGAGGCTCCTCCACGGGCTCCTCGGCGGGAGGGTTCTCCTGACCCTCCACTGCCTTCTCCACCTTTTCCTTGGCTTCCTCTTCGGCGCTCTCGGCGGCCTCTTCTGCAGCAGTTCCCTCCTGGGGAACGATCTCCTCTATCTTCCTGACGACCCACCTTCCCCTTATGGGCTGGGTGGCACCGGGCTTGGTAAGTTCGTACCTGACCAGGTAGAACTTAAACCTTCTTACCTTGCCGTTCTTGTCAGTTCCCTCAATGACTATCTCCTCTTCGTAGGCCTTCCCTGCCATCTTTTCCAGTTCGGGGATATCCCCAACGGAAAGGGCCTGGAGTTTCTTCTCAAAGGTAAACTCCTCCACCACCTTGTTGTATTCGTCCCTGGCGGCCAGAAACTGTTTCTTCAGTTCCTCGTATTTGGACTTGAGTTCCTCGTATTTTTTCTTATTCCTTCTCTTGAGGGCCCAGGACCACTTATCGTATTTCTTGGCGAAGTCGTCAAAATCAATCTTGGCCAGGGCAGCCTCCTGCTGGAGTTCTTCCATTTTCTTCTTGGCTTCCACCACCCTCTTCTTCAAATCGGCCAGGGAAACCTTCTTCTCCCGGGGCTGGGTCTTTTCCACTATCTTCCACTTGGTAAGGGCCACCGCCACGGGATTGGGGGCTATCTTGGTGAGGGTGTCCTTGTCGTTCATGTTTACCGCCTGGATGTAGCGGCTTATAAGGGTCTGCTCCGGAGAACCGCAACTTACCAGGGCAAGGGAGGATACCAAAAGCACCCCTGCCAGTAGGAATACCATTCCTTTTTTCATTCTTACACCTCCTTTAAAATCAATTTATTTTTAAAATCAATGCTCCTTTCCATTTTTTCCGCTAAGCGCAACATACCAATTTCATTATACCACCTGGAGACAATCTGGAAGCCTATGGGAAGGCCGTCCAGAAGACTCCATGGGATGGAGATGGCCGGAAGACCTGCCAGGTTGACGAACACGGTGAAAAAATCCTCCATGTACATTTCAATGGGATCCTGGCGCTCCCCTATTTTGAAGGCCACATGGGGGGTAGTGGGGAGCAGGAGAAAGTCCGCCCGGGAAAAAACATCCTCCATGAAGGCGGAGAGTTGTTTTCTGTAGGAAACCGCCCTTCCGTAGTAATCCTCGTAATACCCCCTGGATAGGACGAATCCTCCTGTGAGAATTCTCCTCTTTACCTCGTCGCCGAAGCCTGCGGTTCTGGTTTTCATGTACATTTGAAGCAGGTCCTCCGCCTCCTGCCTGAGCCCATATCGGACCCCGTCGTAGCGGGCAAGGTTGGAACTGGCTTCGGCGTTGGCCACGATGTAATAGGCTTCCATGGCGTAGTTTAGAAGGGGCATGGAAACCTCTTTCCCCCTTCCACCCAGGGCCTCTGCCATCTTCACGAATTCCATAAACTCCCTGCGGACCTCGTCCTCCGCCCGCCCAAGGACCTCCTCATCGGGATAGACGAAGGTAAAGGAGTCCAGGGGAGAGGAAAATATCTCTTGAAAATCCGGAACCGGCCGACGGGAGGTGGTGGAATCCCTGGGGTCGTCCCCTCCTACGACGGAGAAAACATAGGCGGCGTCCCTCACGCTGGTGGATAGTATCCCTATCTGGTCAAGGGAGGAAGCAAAGGCCACCAGGCCGAACCTGGATATCCTCCCGTAGGTGGGCTTGAATCCCACCACACCGCAAAAGGAAGCCGGCTGTCTCACCGACCCTCCGGTGTCAGAACCCAGGGCGAACTTCACCATTCCTGCGGCCACCGCCGCCGCAGAACCACCGCTGGAGCCCCCAGGGGTTCTTTCCGGATCCCATGGGTTTCTGGTGGGCCCCAGGAAAGAGGTCTCGGTGGAAGAACCCATGGCGAACTCGTCCAGGTTGGTCTTTCCCGCCAGGGAAAAACCCCGGGCTCTGAGCCTCTCCCAGGCCGTGGCCGAATAGGGAGACTCGTAATTGCGGAGCATCCTGGACCCACATGTGGTGGGAAGCCCCTTAACGGCTATGTTGTCCTTTACCCCCACGGCCAGGCCGTTGCCTTCCAGATCTTCCACGGTGGTGATGAAGGCGTTTATCTCCGGTTCCCATCTACGCCTTCTCTCACTAAAATGATCCCAGACCTGCCGGGGACTTACCTCTCCGTTTTCCTCCATCCGGAGGATCTCGTCAATGGACATGAGGGAAAAATTCATATGACCCTCGGCACGGCGAAATGGCCCTCTTTGATTCTGGGGGCAAGGGCCAGAAGTTTATCCCTTTCGGGAAATTCCTCCGGCACATCCCTCCTGAGTTTGAGGGAAAGCCCCGGAGGGTAAAAGGCGTATTCCTGGGGCTGGGAAAGTTCCTGAAGTTTGTTTACCCAGGAGAAAATCCTCTCCAGTTGGGGCAGAAACTTCCTCTCCTCCTCCAGTTTAACCAGTTGAAATATGTCCCTGGCCGGTGACTCACTCATTTTCCAGGGTTATCAAACCTGCGGTGATAAGTTCGTATAGGATTTTTCCCACTTCAAAGACAGGAAGCCGAACTTCCTTGGCTATTTCCTTGATGTTTCTCTTGCCGTCTATTTTGGAAATAACCAGCCACATGGCCGGGGTCAGGGTTATTTTCCTTTTGTCCGTGAGGTCAAAAGTAACGAATTTTGGAACTGCCTGAACAGATTTTATCTTCCTTTGCAGGACCTTCCACTCGTCCAACCTTCTGGCGGCCTCCATCATAAGGGAGGCGTTGGATTTCTTTATGGTTCTTTTGGGAGCCGGCACATTGGGCTCAAAGACGAATTCCCCGTGGGACCAGGGGGCTATTTTGTAAACGGCGAATTCCCCTTCTATGTTCCCCACCTCGGCGTGGACTATTTGTCCGCCCTCAAGATAAACATAACCTATTTCATCCTCGTCTTGGTTTTTCAAAACGAACCTCCCGGTCTTGCCTTGCATGCTCATCACCTGGACAAGGTCGGGAAGTTGAAGGTCCTGGAGAGAGCCTCTCATGGCCATGATATTAAACCTCCTTGAATTGCCATTTTAGCACAATCATTTGAATTTCTCCAATACGGTTCGGGCTGGATCCCTGTGGAGGAATATGGTCAGCATCTTCAACTTCACATAGTCCCCCCTGTAAAAATAATATCCCTTGAATTTTCCCCACCGGGCACTGCGGGCAGAATCCTTTATGAGGAACCAATCCCAGCCCTTGACCCGGGTGTAGCCCACCAGGTGGATCCCGTGGTCGTCCTGGGTGGTCCCGTTATAGATCCTGAATTCCCTGGCGCTCTGGTCTATCATCCCCGGGGGAATGTCAAAATCCGGTATTACGGCGGCGTCTTCAAACCCGTTGTAACCGGGTTCGCTGACATCCCCTCCTATGACCAGACTGTATCCGTGGGTTATGGCGTTCTTTATAATCCAGTAGAAGTCCTCCAGGGGAACATTGTGATAGTCCTCGGACCTGCGCCAGTTGTCGGGGACATCAAAGAGGCCCCTCTTGTAGAAGGGGACGGAAAGGGTGGACATAAAGCCTACATAATCGTCCAGGTTGAGTTTCAAAACCTCCCGGAGAAATTCCTGGGGAGTGTATTCCCTTCCGTTGTAGGAAAATTTTTCCGGGGGTCTTCCCATGTATTTGTCCAGAATGTCCCTTATGTGGTCTATTATGATTTTTTCGTCCCAGAAGTTCTTTTCCCGGCAGTATTCCAGAAAATCCTTCATCTGACGGAACATTAGGTAATGGTCGTAGCGGCCGTCTTCAGCCACCACCCCCCTGTAGGCGGAGGCGGGAACCACCCCGTACTTTCTCCAGATTTTCGGCACCGCATCGCTTTCGGAACCCTGGCCGAAGAAGGAATGTCCCCTCTCCCTGACAAACCTTCTGGCCTTTTCCACAAACTCCCAGTAGGCGGTCCACATTTCTGAAAGTTTAATTTTCTGACCCGTGAGCCTGTAAATCTCCGACTCAAAAAAGGAGGTGGTGGAAAAATCCCAGCAGGTTCCAGTAAGATACTGGGCCACCGGAGGAAAATGCCACACCTTATATTTAAAGGCCTCGGGGGAAGAGGGCTTCATTATACCCTGGAAGGAGAACCTGAGGACCTTTTTCTCCTTTTTCTTCTTCATTTCCTCGTATTTCTTGTCTATTTCCTCGGTTTTCTTCCTCTCCTCCTCCAGGATTTTCTTGTCCCTTTCCAGCATTTCTTTAATGACCGGATCCTCGTACTTCTTCGTGTAATAGGCCTTCTGCCTTTTGTGCTTCGGATAGGCCTGAAGGTTAGAGAAAACCCCAAGAATTAAAATTACGCCTATGAAGCCCATCCACCTTTTAAACATTTCAAACCTCCATGCTTTTATTTTTTCTCGTTTATAGCCCGCTCAATCAAGATAGCCCAGGTCCTTCAAGACCTCCCTGATTTTCTCTTTGTCCCCATCCCTTATGGGACCCTTAACCTCCAAATCCTCCAGGGGATGCTTCTTTTTACCTATGGGAATAATCTGCCAGAGCCTCTCGTGGAAATAATAGACCAGAATCTTCACCACCGAATCCAGAAGGCCCACCCCCACCGCCAACTCTCCCCGACCGGTGAAGATGTAAACCAGGGTCCCGGTGATCACAGAGGCCAGGATCCTCCAACTGATGGCCTTCAACACGCTCCTGAGCCTGGTCTCACTCATAGGTCTATTTTCCCCCAATAGCCCCTGGTTGTCAATTACCTCAGGTTATCTCCAGCATTTTTTCTATGGCCCTTTTAGCCCGAAGGGCCACCTCCTCCGGAACCTCCACCTCATACTTCATGTCCTTAAGGGAAAGGTAAACGGATTTGAGGCTTATCCTCTTCATGTCCTCGCATATTCCCGGAGTTCCGGGGGAGATTATCTCCTTGTGGGGGTAAAGTTTCCTCATCATCTCCAGAAGACCCTCCTCTGTAACCACGATGAACTTCCTGGAGGGACTTTCCTTTACATAATTCAACATCCCGGAGGTGGACAGGACCCTGTCCGCCATTTCCACCACCTCCGGCCTGGCTTCGGGATGAACCAATACTTCGGCATCGGGGTGTTTTCTCTTAAGCGCCTTCACGGCCTCCGGGGAAAAATCCATGTGGACATGACAGTATCCAGGGTAGGGGATGATCTCCTTGTGGGTGTTGAGGGAAACCCAGTGGGCAAGGTTCCGATCCGGAAGAAAAACGATCCTGGTCTGGGGAAGGGAATTGACCACCTTCACGGCATTGGCGGAGGTGCAAATTATGTCAACCTCGGCCTTTACATCGGCATTGGTGTTTACATAGGCCACGAATCCGGCGTCGGGGTATTTTTCCCTCCACTTCCTTACCGTGGCCGCGTTCACCATGTCCGCCATGGGACAGCGGGCCTCTATTTCCGGGATTAAAACCCTTTTCCCCGGGTTCAGGATTTTGGCGGTCTCCGCCATAAAGTAAACCCCGGCGAAAACGATCACATCCGCCTCCACCCGGGAGGATAGTCTGGCCAACTCCAGGGAATCCCCCACGAAATCCGCCACTTCCTGGACTTCCTGGAGTTGATAGTTGTGGGCCAGAACCACCGCTCCCCTTTCCTTTTTAAGCCTTTCTACGGCCTCCACATACTCCCTGTGCTCCATCAATACCTCCATTTTTTGAGTTCCGCCCTCATTTCCCTCTCTATGTCCCTTTCCTTCAACTTCTGTTTCTTTTCGTGAAGTTTCCTTCCCCGGGCCACGGCGATCTCCACCTTTACCTTCCCCTTTTTGTTGAAATAAACCTTCAGGGGAATCACCGTCAGCCTTTTTTCCCTTATTTTGGAGATTATCCTGTCTATTTCCTTCCGGTGGAGGAGAAGTTTTCTCTGCCGCATGGGATCGTGGTTGAAGGCGGTGCCGTGGTGATACGGGGATATGTGGGCCCCCACGAGGAAAAGTTCCCCATCCTTGGCCCTCACAAAACTGTCGTTTATGTTAATTCGTCCTTCCCGGACGGACTTCACCTCCGTGCCCTTGAGTTCTATTCCGGCCTCGTAGGTTTCCAGGATTTCATAATCCCTCTTGGCCTTCCTATTGGTGGCCACTATCTTCATTTTCCCTTCTGGCCTCCACTTCCAGTATGGTGTTTCTTTTCATCCTGGTTATTTTAAACCTCCATCCTCCGTAACGGAAGACCTCCCCCTCCGCCGGGACCTTCTCCATCTGGTTCAAAACGAAACCGGCGAAAATGTTGAAGTCCTCCTGGGGCAATTTTATCCCCAGGGCCTCCTCCACCTCCCGGGGATCTGCATCCCCCTTAATTTTAAAGACTCCCGGTCCCTCTTCCCTTATTTTTTCCTCGTCTCCGGGGGTTTCGTACTCATCCCATATCTCCCCGACTATCTCCTCCAGGAGGTCCTCCAGGGTCACCAGCCCCCTTACGGTGCCGAACTCATCCACCACCAGGGCCATGTGGATCCTTCTTTTCCTCATGGTGTCAAAGACCTCTTCAATTCTGGCGTAGATGGGAAAGAAGTGGGCGGGCTTCAGTATTTTTCTAAGTTTGAACTCCTCCGGTGTTGCCAGGGAAATGAAATCCTTAACATTCAAAATCCCAACTATCCTGTCCATTTTCTCCCGGTAAACGGGATACCTGGAAAACCGGTATTTTCTTATGGTAGAAAGCACCTCCTCGTAGGAGGCCCCCGCCTCCAGGGCCACCATCCTCACCCTGGGAACCATTACCTCTCCCAGCCTTTTATCCTCCAACAAAAGGAGCCTCTTCAGCATGAAAAACTCCGGATTGTTGGCTCCGGAAAACACCAGGGCTTTAAGTTCTTCCCTGGTAAGGGAGGAAAAGGGCTCCCTGGGGGTGAGACCGAAGAGCCTCATCATACCCCTTACTATCCAGGTAAAGGCCACGGAAAAGGGTTTAAAAAGGAGAACGAAAAACCTGATCAGGGGATATTCCCTGTAACTTATTTCCTCGGGATAATTGGCAGCCACGGTCTTGGGAAACATCTCCGAAAGGATCAAAATCATAACCGTGGATACGATGGTACCCCAGAACACGGAACCTCCACCTTCCCCCACCAGCCTTCCCATCATGTAGGTCACCAGGGAAGCCAGGGCCGCGTTGGCCATGGTGTTTCCTATGAGGATGGTGGAAAGAAAGACATCAATCCTTTTTAAAATCTTCATTATGCCCTGGGCCCTGCGGTCCCCCTGGCTGGCCAGGGCAGAAAGTTTAAATCGGTTCAAAGACAGAAAGGCGGTCTCGGAGGAGGAAAAAAGGGCGCTGATCCCCAGAAAGAAAATCAGCAGGAGAGCGAACTCTATACTCACAACCCCATTATAATAATTGTATTGTCAATTTTTCCAATAAAGTCTATAATAGAAGGGGAGGGTAGCATGAAAAAAGTTCTGCTGGTGGATTACGACGAGAACCATTTGCGGGAGTTGAAGAGGATTCTGGAGGGTTTTGAGGCGATAATTGAAGAAACCCACAACGGAAAAGAAGGCCTGGAAAAAATAAAAGGAGGAAATTACGCCCTTATAATTGCCTCCACCATAATCCCGGGTCTCAACGGCTTTGAACTCACGAGAAAACTCAGAATAGAACTTGGCAAAACCAGGCTTCCTGTGATCCTGGTTTCCTCCGTCTACAAAGGCCCCAGGTATAAATACGAAGCCCTCCATGTTTACGGAGCCGACCATTTTTTTGAATTTCCCCTGAACGACAAGGAGTTTATCGGGGTGTTGAAAAAATACCTCCCGGAGAAGGCCCCCACCACCACCATGAAGATGGAGACTTTGTACGCAAAACCCTTTGAAGGATCGGAGGAAGAACCCGAGGTGCTCATCACCACCGACGAACTTTTCGGCGACATTCTTCAGGAGGTGGAAAAGGGGATAGTGCAGGAGAGGACGAAAGAAAAGAGAAAAGAGGAGAAAACGGAGGAAAAAGAGGTTAGGGAGGAAGTGGCAGAGAAGGTAAAGGAAGATAAGGACCTGAAGCCTATAGAAGAGGAGGTGGAAGAAGTTGAGGAGATGGAGGAACTGGAGGAAATCAGGGAAGAGCCTCCCGGGAAGGAAGAATCCGGCCCGGAGTTTACCCCCGAGGACATCCTAAAGGAAATCCTGGAACCGACCAGGGAAGAAAAGAAAAAATCCGAATCCAGGGGCGATGATCTCATAGAGAAAATCTTGGAGGAAACCCTTTCCGGCCTGGGCAAGAAGCAGAAAAAAACCCAGGAGACCCCGGAGGAAGAGATCCCTGAGGTCCAATTCGCCGCCGCCGAGGAAGAAAAGGAGGAGAAACCCGAAGAGGAAAAGGTCGGTGAAGCCCCGCCGGAGGAACCAAAAGTTGAAGTCAAAGAAGAGGAAGTACCGGAAGGCCCGGAGGAGATCCCCGAGGAGGAACCCTTCGGCCCCCTGGAGGAACCCTATGTCCTGGGCGAATACATCCTCCTTGAGAAAATAAGCACCGGAGGCATGGCGGAGGTATACAAGGCCAAGAAAAAGGGGGTCAAGGGATTTGAGAAAATCGTGGCCCTCAAAAAAATCCTTCCCCACCTGGCCGAGGACGAGGAATTTATTGAAATGTTCATTGACGAGGCCAAGGTTGCATCCAAACTGAACCATCCCAACATAGCCCAGATATACGACCTGGGAAAAATCAACAGTTCCTACTTCATAGCCATGGAATACGTCCTGGGGAAGGACCTGAAGAGCATACTTCGCAAAATCAAGAAGGAGAAAAAACCCCTTCCCCCCATAGAAATTTCCTCCTACATCGTGATGAAAATAGCCGAGGCCCTGGATTACGCCCACAGGAAGGTGGACGAAAACGGCAGGCCGCTGAACATCGTTCACAGGGATGTGAGCCCTCAGAACATCCTCATTTCCTACGAAGGAGAGGTGAAACTGGTGGACTTCGGAGTGGCCAAGGCCTCCATCAAAGCCCACCAGACCATCGCCGGCTCCCTGAAGGGAAAACTCCTCTACATGTCCCCGGAACAAGCCCGGGGAGAGAACATAGACGGAAGATCGGACATCTTCTCCCTGGGGGCGGTTTTTTACGAACTGGTCACCGGAGAAAAGGCCTTCATGGCTCACTCAGAGGCCGAGGTTCTGGAGAAGGTAAAAAAAGGGAGTTTCAAGCCCCCCAGGTCCATCCGGCCTGAGATACCGGTGGAAGTGGAGCGAATTATAATAAAGGCCATGGAGCCCAACCCTGATCAAAGGTATCAGAGGGCTTCGGAGATGAGGAACGACATAGAGAAATTCCTCCTCTCCTACAAGGGCTACATACCCAGCGCCAGGGATGTGGCGGAATTCATGTACGAACTTTTCGGAGACGAGATTAAAAAGGCAGGAATAGATGTTCAGATCCTCAAGTCCCCCCTAAGAAAAACCCAGCGCGAGAAAACGGTGGAAGTGGAGAGGGAAGGCGAAGAAAAGGGAGTAAAGGCGCCCAGTTTCGGCCTCCAGGGAACCGAGGAGGGAAGAAGGAGAAGCCGAATTCTCCCCATTATCTTATTGGGGCTGCTGGCCCTTCTGATTGCCGGGGGGATTTTCTTCATGATGAAGCACAGGGCCAAACCGCTTAACCCTTCTCCCCCCGCCGGCCAGGAGACCGCACAGCCCCTGCCCCCTGCCCCGGTGGCCGGCCAGGAAAAACCGGCGGAAACGCCCTCCCCCGAAGCCGGTCAGGTTTCAGAACCGGCTAAACCTCAGCAGACCTCCACTCCCACTTCGCCCCCTGCCCAACCGGCGGTTTCCGTTCAAAAAAAACAGACGAAGAAGCCCCCTTCCCCTAAACCATCCCCTGCAAAAACACAGAAATCCCCTGCGGCTAAGCCCCAGGCCCAGCCGAAGCCGGCTCCGAAATCCCCTAAAACCTCCTCCCAGGTTAAGGTCCCGAAGCCATCTACCACCTCATCTCCCCAGGAGGTAAAGACTTCGCCAAAACCTCAAACACCCCCTCCCACTAAACCCCAGAGCCAGACTCCACCTCCCCAGAAAGAAAAGGAGCAAAAAAACCAGCCGAAGCCGAAACCTGCCGAAACCGCTGCGAAACCAGTTCCTCAGGCCACACCCAAAACCCCCGCCCCAAAGATAAAGGAAGGCGATGTGGTTCCCTACTCCCTTCTGGACTCCAGGCCAAGGCCCAAGAAGGTGGTCTCTCCAATTCGCCCCAGGGTTCCCAATCTCTCCGGGGCGGTCTTTCTGAGCGTCCTGGTGGGTCCGGACGGGAAGGTGGAAAAGGTTAAGGTAATAAGAGGCATACATGCAATATACGACGAAGCCGCCGTTAAGGCGGTCCAGAAGTGGAGATTCACTCCGCCCGTAAAAGAAGGGAAAAAGGTCCGCACATGGACCACCGTAAGAATAAAATTTTAAAGGAGAGGTGAACCATGGCATTACCCAAGGAACAGGAATCCTTCTACAAACAAGCCCTTGAAAACGCTAAAAAGGAAATTCAGAGGATTGAGGAAGAGATGGAAAAGGAAGTAGCCGCCTTCAAGGCGAAGATGGCCGAACTCCAGAAGCACAAGGAAGCCGTAAGGCAGATTTACGACGGCGCCGCCGCCATTCTCGGGGTTCCCAACGAATTTGAAGAGGAGGAATAGTTAAAACAGTTTTATTATGTGGACCAAATGTAATGTTTGCAAAAGAATAGTCTACAAAAAGGATATTGTAGACAACCTTTATGTTTGCCCCCACTGCGGATTTCACTTCAGGCTTACGGCCCGGAAGAGACTGGAACTTCTCTTTGACGGGGGAAAATACCAGGAACTTTTTGACAACCTCCTCTCCGAGGACCCCCTGAACTTCGTGGACAGGAAGCCCTATCCCCAGAGGATAGCCGAGAGCATGGAAAAAACCGGGGAGAAGGAGGCCGTGGTGGTGGCCCGGGGAGAAATGGGTAACATCCCGGTGATAGCGGCGGTTATGGAGTATTACTTCATCGGCGGCTCCATGGGATCGGTGGTGGGGGAAAAGATAACCCGGGCGGTGGAAACTGCCCTGAAGGAAAAACTCCCCCTGGTAATAGTATCCGCCTCCGGTGGAGCCCGGATGATGGAGGGTATTTATTCCCTTATGCAAATGGCCAAAATATCCGCTGCCCTCAAGAAATTTCACCGGGCGGGTCTTCCCTACATATCCGTCCTGACGGACCCCACCACCGGAGGGGTCACCGCCAGTTACGCCATGCTGGGCGATGTTAACATAGCGGAACCCCAAGCCCTCATAGGGTTCGCCGGCCCCAGGGTCATAGAGCAAACCATAAGGCAGAAACTCCCCGAGGGATTCCAGCGATCGGAGTTTCTCCTGGAGCACGGAATGCTGGACATGGTGGTTCACCGCAAGGAACTCAAGGACACCATAGTCCGCATCCTGCGCCTTTTCCTGAATCAGCCCAGTTGAACTACCGGGAAGCCCTTTCCTACTTAGAGTATCTTCAGAACTTCCGGATAAAACTGGGCCTGGATAGGATAAGGCTTTTGGTAAAGGAACTGGGCTTTCCCAACAGGGAGTTCCTCTATGTAATAATCGCCGGGACCAACGGGAAGGGCTCCGTGGGGGCCTTCCTTTCCTCGGTCCTCTCCCGCCGCTACAGGGTGGGCTTCAATTCCTCACCCCACCTCATCACTCCCAGGGAGAGGATCAGGATAAACGGAGAGGTCCTGAGCCAGGAGAAATTTGCCCATTACATAGGAACGGTGGCGGAGGCCTCCGCCAAAATCAACCACCTATTTCCCCATCCCCTGACCTATTTTGAAACCCTCACCGCCGCCGCCATGTTGGCCTTCAGGGAAGAGGGCGTGGAAATAGGCATATTTGAGGTGGGAATGGGGGGGAGGCTGGATGCCACCAACGCATATCCGGCGGACCTCAGCGTGATTACCGAAATTGGCCTTGACCACACGGGACACCTGGGAAAGACGGAGGAGGAAATTGCCCGGGAAAAATCCTTCGTCATCCAAAGGGGAGTGACCGTAATAGGGACCTCCAGGGAAAACCTCCAGGGGATTTTTCTGGCCAGGGCAAAGGAGGTGGGGGCCAGGGCCAGACTCGTTTTCACCGGCAACAACTTCCGAAGGACGGCTCCAGGGGAATTTCTGTATTCCGGCAGGGAAACATATCGGCTGAAGCCCGCCTTAGCCGGGCCCCATCAGGGGAAAAATGCCGCCACGGCGGTGGCCGCCGCCGAGGAGATTTCAAGGCTTGGCTATCCCATCCCCCGGCAGGACATAGAGGAAGGGATAGCCTCGGCCTTCTGGCCGGCAAGGCTGGAAAGGATTGGAAACATCTATCTGGACGGCATGCATAACTGCCATGCATCCTATCCGGTGAGGGAATTTCTGGAGGAAAACCCTCCGTGGGACACCCTGATCTTTGGGCTTCTCAGGGACAAGGACTACCGCTGTATGGGAAGAAATATCTTCCCCCTATTTAAAAACATCGTTCTCACCGAGGCCCCTTCCCGCCGCAGGATGCCCGCTCACCAACTGGTGCCCCTGGCCTCCAGGTACGGGAGAATTTTCCTGGAGCGCAACCCGGAGAGGGCCCTGGAAACCGCCCGAAGGGTCAGCCAGGGGAAAATATTGGTGGCCGGTTCCCTTTACATCGTGGGTAAAATAAGGGAGAAACTGATGGAAGAGGGTTTGGTCACCAGATTATGAGAAACATATTTTCTCTCACCCACCCCCAGGCCAGGGAGGAAATTCTCCGCCGGGGCTATCCCGCCTATCAGGCCGACAACCTCTTCAAATGGCTCTATCAAAAGAGGGTAAAGGATTTTCAGGCCATGACCGATCTCCCCCGGGATCTCAGGGAAGAACTCTCCCGGGATTTTTTCATCGGGTATCCCCGGGAGGTGGAGGTTCTGGAAGCCCCCGATGGGACGAAAAAACTCCTCCTGGAACTGGAAGATGGGGAAGCGGTGGAAGCGGTCTGGATTCCCGAAAGGAATCACACTACTTTTTGCATCTCCTCTCAGGTGGGATGCAGGATGGGGTGCCGGTTCTGCGCCACCGCCACCATGGGGCTCAGAAGAAACCTGAAATTCTGGGAAATAACCGGCCAGGTATTAAAACTCTTGGAGTTTACTGAGGGTAGGGCCAACATAGTGTTTATGGGCATGGGAGAACCCCTGGACAACTGGGAAAATGTGGCCATGGCCATAGAAATCCTCCGGGACTGGGTGGGATTTTCCCCCAGAAGAATCACCCTGTCCACCGTGGGGCTCCTTCCCCGGCTGAGGGAAGCCCTCCTGAGGTTCCCAAACCTCAGGGTGGCCCTCTCCCTTAACTTCCCGGACGACGAAAGGAGGAGCAAGTTCATGCCCATAAACAGAAAATTCCCCATAGGAGAAATAATTGAAGCCCTCCGGGATCTGCCCATAAAGAGAAGGGAACGGATAACCGTTGAATATGTTTTAATGGAAGGGGTGAACGATTCCCCGGAAGATGCCCGGAAGTTGGGAAGGCTTCTTCGGGGTCTGAAGGTGAAGATAAACCTCATACCTTACAACGAAAACGCACTCCTCCCCTGGAAAAGACCTCCCGAGGAAAGGGTGGAGGCCTTCGCTTCCAGGTTGAGGGAAATGGGTTATTCCGTTTTCGTAAGGGATAGCAAGGGAAATGAAATCAAGGCGGCCTGTGGACAACTTAGAACTTCGTGGGGTAAGGGTTCATAACCTGAAGGGGATTGATCTTTCCCTGCCCCACGGGAAGATAATCGTCGTAACGGGGGTGAGCGGGAGCGGGAAAAGTTCCCTGGCCTTTGATACCATCTACGCCGAGGGATACAGAAGGTATGCCGAAACCCTCTCCGCCTATGTCCGCCAGTTCATGGAGAGGATGGAGAGGCCGGAGGCCGACTCCATTGAAGGGATAGGACCATCGGTGGCCATAACCCAGATGCAGGGGCCCAAGAACCCGAGATCCACCGTGGCCACGGTCACGGGAATCTACGACCTGCTGAGGCTTCTTTTTGCCAAAAAGGGAGTCCAACACTGCGTAAAATGCGGAAGGGAAGTCCGCCCCCACACCGCCCGGCAGGTGTGGAAGGCCCTCCGCCCTTACCGGGGTCAGAGGGTTCTGGTGGGCTTTGAACCCCGCCTGCCCATGGACGAGTTGAGAAAACTGGGTTTTACCAGAATAATCAGGGGAAGAAAAGCCGTGTATTGGGAGGAGGCGGGGGCCTTGAAGAAGGAAGACCTCATCCTGGCGGACCGGTTCGTGGTGGAAGAGGAGGCCGAAGAAAGGGCCCTGGAGGCCTTTTCCTGGGCCTTCCGTTACGGAGAAGGACGGGTTTACATCCTGGCGGATGAGGATAAACTCATTTTTTCCCGGCGGCGGGAATGCCCCTATTGCCGGCTGGAATATCCTGAACTGGAACCCTCCCTGTTCTCCTTCAATTCACCCAAGGGTGCGTGTGAGAGGTGCTCCGGCATGGGGGAGGAGGCGGTGCTGGATTGGGTGAAAATCCTTCCGGATCCCTCCCTTTCCCTGGAGGAGGGGGCCGTGGCCCCCTTCAACACCGAAAGCAATTACGAATATTGGATGGAGATGGTAAAGGAGGCGGGAATAAGAGGGGACATTCCCTACGAAGAACTCCGCCGGGAGGAGAAAGAATGGGTAAAAAACTCGGTGGAAGAGTTTTTCTCATGGCTGGAAAGGAAAAAATACAAGGTCCAGGCCAGGGTAACCCTGGCAAGATACAGAAAATACATACCATGCCGGGCTTGCGGGGGCAGAAGGCTTAACCCCACGGCCCTGGCCGTGCTTTACCACGGAAAGAACATCGGGGAAATAACAGAAATGGATGTGGACAGGGCCTTGGATTTCTTCCAGAGCATAGGACCGGAGGACGAAGCGGAAGGAAGAATTCTTCAGGAACTTAGGGAGAAACTCGCCTTCCTCAAAAGGGTGGGCCTTGGATACATCACCCTGGACCGGATGAGTTTCACCCTGAGCGGTGGGGAGTGGGAAAGGGTTTCCCTGGCATCGGCCCTGGCTTCCTCCATAACCGGAGTCACCTATGTCCTGGACGAACCTTCCATTGGGCTCCACCCCAGGGATATATCGCAGTTAATGGAAACCCTGGAAAGGCTGCGAAACATGGGAAACACCGTTCTGGTAGTGGAACACGACAGGGGCGTAATAGAGGGAAGCGACTGGGCGGTGGAACTGGGACCGGGGGCCGGAGAAAGGGGTGGGAGGGTTCTCTACAGCGGTCCCCTGGAAGGCCTCCGCCTCAGCGAAACCCCCACCGGAAAATACCTGAGGGACGAAATTGGGATGCCGAAGGTAAAGGACCGCTTCCAGGGGGAGTGGATAGAGATAAAGGGGGCCAGGAAGTTCAACCTTAAAAACATAGATGTCGCCCTTAAATGGGGTTCCCTCAACTGTATCGTGGGGGTTTCGGGGGCGGGAAAATCCACCCTCCTTTTTGAAGTCCTTTACAAAGCCATAACCGGCCAGGAAAGGCCCGGGAAAAATTACGACGAACTCCTCCTGCCGTCCCCCTTCCGGGAGGCGGTGCTGGTCTCCCAGCATTCCGTACCCCGCTCCCCCAGGGCCACCCCCGTAACCTTTATGAAGGCCTTTGACCCCATAAGGAGGGAATTCGCATCATCCCGGGAGGCCCGGCGGCTGGGGCTGAGCCCCGGCCATTTCTCCTTCAACTCCCCCCAGGGAAGATGTCCGGTCTGCAAGGGGTCCGGATGGGTGAAGGTGGAGATGTACTTCATGGAGGATGTTTATGTGAAGTGCGAGGCCTGCGGAGGGAAAAGGTACCGGGAGGAAGTTCTAAAAATAAAGCATCGGGGATTAAGCATAGCGGATGTCCTGGACCTTACGGTCTCCCGGGCCCTGGAGGTTTTCAACGAAAACGGAGAGGTTCTCCGGGCCCTCTATCCCCTGGTGGAACTGGGATTGGGGTACTTGAAATTGGGCCAGCCCCTTTCCACCCTTTCCGTGGGGGAAGCCCAGAGGTTGAAATTGGCCCAGGCCTTCAAAGAAGGAAAGGGGGGAACCCTCTTCCTGATGGACGAACCCACCTCCGGACTTCATCCCCAGGACACGAAAAAACTCCTTCAGGCAATTTCAAGGCTCATAGAGGAAGGCAACACCTTCGTGGTCATAGAGCACAACATGGATTTCGTGCGGAAATGCCACTGGGTGGTGGAGTTGGGGCCGGGAGGCGGAGACGCCGGAGGAAACCTTATAGCCGTGGGAACTCCCCGGGAATTGAAGACCCTCTCCACCCCATCTTCCCCGTATCTTTAGACCTACCACACCTCCACCTTTATCTTCACGGAGGCCCTGGAGCCGTCTTCTCCCTGGGCCAGTATTCTGTGGGTCCCCCGGGGAAGGGGAAACCTCACTACCTCCCCGGAGGAGGAAGTCCCCAAAAACTTTCCGTCGCAGAACCAGTATATTTTTCCCTCCCCCGAGACGGCCTGAAATACGATCCGGTCCGCTCCCCTTACCCCCGGAGAAAGCACATAGGTGGAGTCGGGCTGAGGGGAAAGGATCCTAAGGCCCCCTCCCCGGGAAAGGCGACAATCGGGGCTAAATTGGGGGGGAGCCCCCTTGCCCAGGACCTCCCTCACCGCCGGTGGAAAGACGAGGAAGGTTTTGTGGACTACCTCCCCTTCGCGGTACTCCTTAAAGGGACAGGCCCGGTATCCCGTCCTGGCCTCCACCACGAACTCCCGGTGAAAGGGACATTTGAGGTAGGGATGGGCGTTCTTGAGCACCAGAACCTCGCCGGTATGGGGACAGGCCGAAGAGGGAGGATAGCCGGAAAAGGCACAGACCCTTTCCGGAACCAGTTCCTCCCGGGCCCTGGGAAACCAGGGATATTTTCCGCTCCACACCTTTCTCTCCAGGGCCCTGAAGATATCAAACATCAGGGGGCCTGCGGCCCGGGCTCCAACTATCCCAGGAGAACCCCGGGAATCAAAATTGCCCACCCAGACCCCCACGGTATACTTGCGGGAGAAGCCCAGGGACCACGCATCCCTCCTTCCCCAGGAAGTACCGGTCTTCCAGTAAACCACCGCATTGGGGAAGGTAAAGTACTTGAGGGAGGGGGCATCGGGCCTTCCCCGGCGGGAAAGGGCCCTGAGGGCCAGGTAAACGGCTCCGGCCTGGAAAATCCTCCTCCCCTTTCCTCCTTCTCCCTTCACCATGGCCACCTGCTTAAAAATCCCTCCCCGGGCCAGGGAAGAATAGAGGTTGGTCAAATCCATCAGCCGGACCTCCATACCTCCGATGGCGGCGGAAAGCCCGTAATTCTCATCCGGAAACGGTCCCACCACCCCTCCCTCCTTTAACCGCCGGAGGAATTCCCTGTAACCCACCTGCCTAAGAAGATATACGAAGGGCAAATTAAGGGAAAGGCTCAGGGCATCCTCCGCCTTTACCAGTCCCCGCCAGGAGGAATCAAAATCCCTGGGGGAAAATCCCCCGAAGGAAAGGGGAGCGTCGGGAAGGAGGCTTTCGGTGGTGATCGCTCCCTTCTCCAGGGCCATTATGTAGATAAAGGGCTTCAAGGCGGACCCCGGGGAACGGAAGAGGTTAAAGCCCTTGATCTGTCCCCCGGGGGAATTCCAGTAATCCAAGGAGCCCACGGCGGCCCTGAGTTTTCCCGGGGAGTTTTCTATAACCACCACCGCCGCCTGGGAAGCCCCCAGTTCCTCCAGCCTCCGCCGGTGCAGGCTCAGAACCTTCTCCACCTTCCCCTGAACCACGGGGTCCACCGTGGAGTTTATGAAGACCCCTGGAAATTTCTCCTTGAGAAAATCGCAGAGGTGGGGCGCCCTCTTGGGAAAGGGCTTGCGCCGGGGAAGGGGGATTTTCAGGCTCCGCTCAAACTCCTCCCGGGTTATCAAACCCCACCTCCACATCTTCCTCAGAAGAACATCCCTCATGGCCCTCCTTTTTTTCCGGGGAAGGGAAGGAGCCCGGGGTAATGTCAGGAGAAAGGCCACCTCGTGGGGCTCAAGATTTTCCGGGGTTTTCCCAAAATAGGCCAGGGAGGCCGCCGCAACCCCTTCCAGATTGCCTCCGTAGGGGGCCAAACTCAGGTAAAGTTCCAGGATAAGTTCCTTTTTCAAAAACCTCTCCAGGGTGAGGGAAAAAATCGCCTCCCGGAGTTTGCTCATCAGGTTTCTGGGGGCAGGCCTTATAAGCCGGGCCAGTTGCATGGTGAGGGTGGAGGCTCCGGAGACCACCCTGCCGGCCCTTATGTTCTGTCCCAGAGCCCTACCCACCGATAGGGGATTTATTCCAGGATGGCACCAGAAAAACCTGTCCTCGCTCCTCACCAGAGCCTTCAGAAAGAGAGGATCCACCCGGACAAGGGAAACCGGTATCCTCCACTTGTCGTCCCGGCTCAGATAAACCCTCAGAACCTCCCCCCGGGCATCGTAGACCACCCGGGACCAGGAAATCCTCCTGCCCCCGGAATTTATCCCGAAAAGGATCAGGGCCAGAAGCCCTGATAAGAGGAGAACACTACCTTTTTTCCACGGAAAAGGCATCGCTGTAGGTTCTGGCAAAGTACCCGGGCCCATACATCAGAGAAACCCGGGCCGGAGGAAGGAAAAACTCGCCGGGGGTTACCGCCCTCAGCATTATGTAGAACCTGCGGGGGGAAGGGGAAACCCTTCCGAAGAGGACCACCCTATCGTCCCTGATGTCAGTGTAGTCCGGGGAGAAACTGTTTTTCACCGGGAGCGTCTCCTCCTCTCCCCTGACAATTTCTGCCTCAAGCCCTGCAGGAAGGGGGAGTTCCACGGCGGCGTTGTCGTAGGGGGCATCGCCGGAGACCGTAACCTCCATGAGAAGGAGGTCCCCCACCCGGGCCCTCTTCAGGGGCCTGCCGTCCATGGAAAGGAACCTTCTGGATATGTTCAGGTGGCGGGCCTCCGCCTGAAAGGCCCTGACCTCCTTCCTGAATCCCTCCATTTTCACGACCACGAAGGCGCTTCCCCGACCCTTGAGTTTGATTTTGACCATGGAGCGGGAAGGACCTCCCGTGACGAGAAACCTCTGGAGAAACTTCTCCTTTTCGGGTTTAACCTCCTTGCCGTCCAGAAGGAGGACCGCCTCCAGGTCCCGGGCCGGTGGGTGCAATCTGGCGTAGTGGCTGGCCGCCAGGAGGGCCCAGGCTATTTCCTGGGTGGTGTAGAAATAACTTCTCCCCGAGAGGGCACTCATCAGGGCCATGAGGTCCTCCTCCAGTCCTGCCTCAGGCTCTATCCACTCCTGAACCAGAAGACTTACGGCCCTCACCTTCAGGGGGCTTCTGAAGTCTCCGGAGAAGGTCCGCCTCCGGGGCAGGGGCATGGAAAGGACCCGGTGAAGAAGGGATCGGGCCTCCTCCACCAGACCTGCTTCCTTCAAGCCTGCCGCCACCCACAGGAGGTTCAGGCGGTCCTTGAACCGATGGGAGGCTTCCAGTATACGCCCCTTCAGTTCCGGATCCCTCTGAACCATTCCACCCCGGGCCAGAACGAAGTAGGAAAGCCCGTTCTTAGGGGATTTTTTGAGGAAGTAGTAGGCGCCCTTCAGGGAGGACTCCGGCACATAGAAGCCCGCCTGGCTGGCCTCCTGCAGGACGAAGGTGGCGTAGGCAGAGACCCAGTTCTGAACATCCCCTCCGGGCCAGAAGGAAAATCCCCCTTCAAAGGTCTGCATGGTAAGGATCTTTAAAATCCCGTGGTTTACCCTGTTGGAGACCTCGTTGGAGGAAAGTTCAGGGGCCATAACCCCCAGGAAATCCCTGGAACTCAGCAGGGCCAGGGTGGCGGAGGAAACCTGCTCCAGGCATCCGTAGGGATAGGAAAGGATGTAATCCAGGTGGGAAAGGGCGCTCAACCCGGGATAGGGAGAGACCAGAACGGTGGTGATGTGCTGGCGGGAAACCCACCCATCAAACATGGGCCAGAGGTCCAGTTCCGCCGGCAGGGAAAGGGTTTTGAAATAACTCTCCTGGAGGCGGGGAAGGTTGGGCTTCACCGGGATGGAATACTCATCGGCAAAGGAACCTCCATCCCACCTGACCTTTATTTTCAGAGAGGCCCTGGAGATACCCTGTTCTGCGGAGGCCTTTACCCAGACCACCCGGGTTCTACCCGGCCCCAATCTCACCTCCCCGGGAAATTCCTCCAGATTAAGACCCGAAGACTCCAGGGAGAAAAATACCTTCTTTTCCTTCCGGGTGGTGTTTATAAGAGTCACTGGAAACTGGAAACTGTCGCCCCAGGCCAGAAACCTGGGAAGGGTGGGCTGGACGACCACATCGTCCCGAACTTCCACCCAGGCCTGGGCGGAACCCATGGCCTTTTCGGAAACCCCCGCCACCATGATCCTCAGTTTTCCGGTGAACCGGGGAAGTTTCACCGAATAGAGGATCTGCCCCCTTCTGGACTTCAGGACTCCGCTCCAGAAGGAAACGATCTTGACGAACCTGGGCTTTATCTCCTCCCCTCCCTTGATGCCGGCAAGCACTGCCCCGCCCTCACCCTCTAATCCTTCCAACACATCCCCTCCCTCAAGGAGGAACTTCCTTATTCTCCACCCGAAGGTCTCGCTGGTTCTTACCCCCAGGGCCAGGGGCCTTAAAATCCCCTTCAGAGGATCCGGGGTGCGGAAGTTGGCGATCTGAAGGATGCCTTCGTCCACCACGGCCACGGTGGCCTCAAAATCCCCCTTTCCCTTAATTTTTATCTTCAGAGTCTCGCCGGGTTTAACCCTCTCAGGGGCTTCCACATCCAGGTTCATCTTAACCCTGGAAGGTCTCACCAGAACCCTTTTCACCCCAAAGGCCCTGGAAACCAGATAATTCCCTGAGGAACGGACCAGGAGGGCGGAAACATAGACATTGGGAACCCCCCGGGGAAGGGCGAACTTCCATGTGGCCACCTCTCCCCGGGCCTCCTTTACTTCGTATTTGTAAATTCCGTCCAGTTCCAGGGTCCATATAATCTTGCCCTCAAAGGGAAGTTTTACCTGGGCTTCCACCTGCTGGCCTTCGTCTCCCTCCTCCCGGGAAAGCCTTATGTTGAGGGTCTGGGGGGAGGGAGGTGTGGCGCCGGTGAAGTACCAGCCCCACCCCGGAAGGACCAGGTGGGCCACCTCCCCGGTTTTTTCATCCACCACTTCCACCAGGTAATCGTAATAACTGTCGGAGGGGGTAAATTCTAAGGAAAACCTCCCACCCTTGGCCCTGATTCTTCCGCTGAAAAGGGGTTCCCTTACGATCCTGCTGGACCACCCGTATTCCTCCTCCTGGTAGGAATAGGAATAAACCCGGGACAGGCGATAGACGGTGTATAGGAGGTTCACTTCTCCCTCAAAGGGCTTGCAGTCCGGGGTGAGAATCAAGCCCGAGACCCCTACGGGATGCCCCTCCACCACCCGGCGGGTATCGGAAGAAAGGCCTATGTAATAGGGTCTGAGGTGATAGACCCTGGAAACAAAGGCCCTGGAGACCCTGCCGCTTCCTCCCTCGGATACGGACACCGCCAGACGAACCCTGATGGGGAGGGAAGGAGGGGGGGAGAACACGGGAAGGTAAAAACTTCCCTTGCCCTCCTCGTCCAGAACCCCCTTTATGGTTTTCTTGAGTTCGTGATAGGGCTGAATTTCCCGGGAGGGCCCCAGGTGATAATCAGGATGGGATGGACAGGCAAAGCCCGTCTCCTCCATGAATATTCTGGCCGAAAACCTTTGACCCGAGGCAGGGGCCCCGAAAAGATAGGAGGCGGAAACTACCACCGGGTCCTTTACGCTCTTTCCAGGCCTGACCTCCACCTTCATCCGTTCCGGCACGAATTCCTCCAGGTGGAAACCGGCCAGGGCCACCACCCGATCCCCCACCTTCGCCTCCACCCGATAAACCCCGGTGGGGGAGGATTTCACCGTCAGGAAAGAAAAGGAAGCCAGCCCTGTTTTATCCGTTTTAGCCGAAAGTTTATAGGCCTCCTTTCCCCGGGGGTCCGTAATCCTTACGGAAACGGGCATGGAGGCCCCCCGATAGGTACCGGAATTCCTAAGAAGAAGGACAAAATTCACCCTCTCCCCGGGCCTGTAAAGGTTCCTTTCAAAGTACAAATATCCGGAAAAATCTCCCTTTCCGGCCTTTCCTGAGACCCAAAAATTGGTAAGGGATATGGAGGAGGCGGGTATGTTCAGGTAGGTCCAGTCCCCGTCAAGTCGGGCAAAGACGAAGAAGGGCTTTTTACCCTCCTCCCTTTCCAGTTCGCAGTAGCCGTAACTGCCGGTGGAACATGTGCCCAGGCGGAAATTCTTCCGATCCCGAACCTCAACCTTTACCCCGGAAAGGGGCTCCAGGTCCGCGGCCCTCATGGCCCATATGTGAACCCGGTGTCTGGCCACCTTCACCACCAGGGAAATGTCTGAAACCACCACCTCCATGGAATCCTTTACGGTGTGTCCCCCCCGGGAAACTCCCCGGGCTACGAGGAAATAAACCCCTGGCTTCGTCTCACCGATGAGTTTTGAAAGGTCCAGCCAGTTGATGCCCTCCCGGGGTTTTATGTGGGATTTCTCCACCACCTTCTCCCCGAAACTCTCCAGGCCCCAATCTTCCCCCTGATAAACCGAATGCCAGAAAAGGGCGTTGGTGGGGGGCACATAAAACACGGTGATGTAAAGGTCCCTGAGACCCTCCGCCCGGATGGGAAGTCTCAGGCCCTGGTTTCTGCCCAGGTATTTGCCCCGGTAAACGAATCTGAGTTTGGCGCTCCTGGAAGGAACCACCAGGTCCGTGGTGTAATCCTTTTTGAGCACGAATCCGTTTCTGTCCATGAGGCCTGCCTTCACCGTGAGGGTGAACTTCCTTCCCGGCAGGAACTCCTGGCTGGAGACGAATACTCCATTTCCCGAGGCAAAGGCCTTTATGCTAACCCGGGGATCCGTGGAAAGGAACGGGGTGGGATCTATCCCGGTAAGGTCCACCTCCCCGGCAGGGGATGAAAATTTTATTACCAGGGAAAACCCCTTCTCGCTTTCCCGAAACTTAACCTTCTCCACCATCATGAAGTCCCGGGGAACGGCCACCGAAAGGGAGGCGGCGTATTCCCGGGGAAGGGGCCCCAGGGAAGAGGGCAGGCCTTCTCTCAATCTAAGGAGGAGTTTGCAGGGCGGTTTCGCCTTCACCCTCAGGTAAACTTCTTCCCCATTCCCCCGCACATCCAGTATTGGAACATCCCTACCATCTTCGGCCTTCAGGGACATGTAATTCAGCACTTCCTTCGCCCTGACCTCCCCGTTAAAATTCAGCCTTAGAACCACCCCGGAGGAGGAAGAGGAAACCGCCGTAAAGGAAAGAAGTTTTAGTCCCGGGGTTTTCAGGTGAAAAGTGTCGGGGATCGCTTTGAGGCGTTTTTCCCCGATGGGAACCCTGAGGATTTTGATGGTGTATCTGGAGGCCGGCTTCAAAGGAGCCAGGAATTTAACCTGAAAGGTGGAGGGAGAGGTCCACCTTCCGGAAATGGGAATCGGTGGGTCCAGTTTTATGTATTTGCCTATTTCCTCGGCAGAAATCCTTAGACCGCTGACGGAGGGAAACTCCCGGGAAAAGGACAGAACTACCCTGTCCGGGAGGTAATCCAGTTCCCCGGAGGGATAGAGTTTAACGGGAACCTCAGGCCCCGCTTTTGCCCGGGGCGTCCTTTCACCTCCACACCCCATCAGGGTAAAAAAGCCCGCAAGGACGAAAATCCAGAAAGGGAGTTTTTTCATCTCTTCTCCTCCGTTTTCATTATTTGATTATATGGAAAAAAACAAGCCCACATAGGCCCTGTAATAGGGCCTGGACCCCATGGAAAATCTCCTTATGTCAATCCTCATCTTCATCAGAAGGGGTGCAATGGAAAATTTAACCCCGGCCCCGGTGGTGGTGAAAAAGGAGGTGGAGGAAATAACACTCAGGGATATTTCCTGATGGGGGCCGGTGTCCAGACCTACCCCCACGGAGAAATAGGGATGAACTCCTCCCAGGCCCACTCCCAGTTCTCCGTTGAGACAAATTTGCTTCTCCCCCCTTCCGAAGAATTTGGAGCCTTCCAGTTCTATCCTGGTGAAGGGAAAAACCGAAAGGGATGCAAAAACCCCGTAGGTGGCTCCCCGGTCATGGGAAGCCTCCCCTATAAACCCCCCCAGGTCAAAACCCCTGACCAGCGCCACCAGGAAAAACAAGGGAAGAAGTCTTTTCACATCCTTATTTTATGCCCTTTAAAGTCCTTTTACAACCCGACTCAGAACCTTCCGGTGCCGGAGACCTCTTTCCCCTTGGGATAAATTATTTTAAAGACGAGGTTTATCTTCTTTACCTCCCCCGGGGCTATTTTCATCCTCCACATTGCGATCCTGTCCTTGTCCACCGAAGAGGGGGGAGGGGTTATCCTGTCCTGAACCTTTATCTCCCTGTCCACGGGATAGGGAAGGGGCAGTTTGACGACGACCTCCCTTTCCCTTTCACCGGAATTTCTTAGGGTAACTTCCCGGGCCAAAACCATGCCGCTTTTCATTATTCCCCGGTTTCTCTCCACCACCTTCCTTTCGTATTTAACAGTAAAATTGGGATCCTCCCCCAGAAGCAACTCCAGGGGCTGGTTAGTTCCCACCGCTTTGATTCTATCCCTTCTGGTGAGGATTCCGTTGATAAAGAAGAGGGCCGGGGCTGCGGGCAGGTGAAAACCGGTGGTGTTCTTCCCCCGGAAAACCACGAAAACCCTGGAGGAAAGGGCAGGATAGGCCTCCCAGGTCATCTTCCCCTCCAGGGCCCTGGAGAAAACGGGGAATTTGTTCTCTCCGAATTTCACCCTCCTTCTCCCGAGAAAAACGGTCCTGTACAGGCCCACGGTCTTAGGCTGGGGACGGGGGACCTTCATTTTAAGTGGCCTGGCAACCATGGGCTGGGGACGGGCCTCCAGGCCTTTGATTCTTCTCTGGGGGTAGGGCTTCCAAAGAACTATGTCCCAGCGGTTCTGGCGGGGAAGGGATATGTGGAAAAGGGGCTTGGTTGGAAGCAGATAAACCTCTGCGGTCAGGTCCGCCGGTATTCTTGAGTTCAACCGGCAGAGGGATTTCATGAGAACCCGGGTAGAATCCAGATGAGCCTCCACCCGGTAGAAGATCCCCATGGAAACGGCTCCGGTGTTAAAGGAGAGGGTCACCTTCTCCCCGGGATTCCCCCTCACCACGATCATCTTGGCCTTCTCCACCGAAGGCTTGACGCTTTCCCACTCCCGGCGGGCCATATCAAACTCCGGAGCCAGGGCTTCCCGCTCTTTCCTCACCAGGACGAGTTCTCCCTTGATCCTGGAAAGCCTGGCAGAAAAGTCCTGTAAAATCCTTTCCCAACCCGGGGTTATCCTCCGGGAAAAACTCCTGGAGAGGCTGTCCAGGGCCTCCTGGTAAAATTTTTCCCTCCTCTCCAGGGCCTCCAACTTGCTTTTCAGGGCCTCCATTTTTTTCTTGTATTTAACATACCTTTTCTTGACCTTTAAAGCCTCCTCTGGAATTTCGCGGTTCACCAACTCCTTTACGGCGAAATCAGGATGACTGGAAAAGATTTCGGAAATGTCTGTGGGAAGGGGAGAGAACCTCACCATCCCATCCTCCCCTACGCTCCCCTGAAGGTAAACCCTGGCCCCTCCCGGGTAAACTTCAATTCTGGCAACCCTAAGAGAATATGCCCCCAGGATTAATCCCAGGAGCAAGAAAGCGGCTATTTTTTTCATGTTTCCCTCCTACCCCCATTATATAGCCAGCCCTATTCGTACCTCAAGGCCTCCACCGGGTTCAACTGGGAAGCCTTCCAGGCAGGGTATATCCCGAAGAAAAGTCCCACCAGGGTGGAAACTCCCACCCCGAGACCCACCCCAAAGGGGGTAACCTGGGCTGGGAAATGGGCAGCGGCCTTGGCCAGGAAGGCAAAGGCAAATCCCAGAATCATCCCTATGAGTCCTCCGGAAAGGGAGAGAACCACCGCCTCCACCACGAATTGAAAGAGTATGTGTTTCCTCCTGGCCCCCAGGGCCCTCCTCAGGCCGATCTCCGCGGTCCTTTCCCTCATGGAAACCAGCATTATGTTCATGATCCCTATACCTCCCACCAGAAGGGAAATGGAGGCTATTAAAATCCCCACCAGAAAGACCCCGCCCATCAATTGATTGAAAAGTTCGTTCACATACTCGGCGGTGTATACTGCGAAATCGTTTTCATCTCCGGGCTTTAGCCTTCGCCTTACCCTCATGATTTCTATTATCTCGTCCATGGCCTGCTGAAGAAGACGGGGGCTTTTAGGCCTGGCCATGATGTAGAGTCCACCCCACCACCTTCTCCTGGCCCTGGGATAGTACTTGTAGAGGGTGGTTATGGGGATGATGACATAATTGTCCTGGTTCTGACCAAAGGCACCCTTTCCCATGGACTCCATAACTCCTATAACCCTGTAGGTGGCGTTCCCCATGTGAAATTTCTTCCCGATGGGATCAACCCCGGGGAAAAGGTTTTCCACCACATCGGCCCCCAGAACCGAGACATTGGCCTTGCTCCTCTCCTCCCCCGGGGTGAAAAACCTGCCGGCCATAAGGTTAAGTTTCACCACATCCAGGTAATCGTAGGTGGTTCCCAGGATAACCACGCCAGTGGTGGTGGAATAGCGGGACCGGATTTTTCCTCCCTCAAACATCTTTATCTGGGCCACCGCTGAGTCCACCGATGGGAGTTCCTCCACCGCCTTCAGGTCCTTCAGGGTTAGGTTCTTCCTGAGCCTCAGTTTCCTGGGAAGTCTTCCGAACCTTATCCCCGGCTCAAACTTGGAAACAAATATGAGATTGGAACCGAGGGCCTCCATCTGCTTCTCCACGCTTACCCTTATGCCCTCGGTAACCCCCACCATGGCAATCACCGTGGCCACCCCTATGATTATTCCCAGGGCCGTGAGAAAACTCCTGGATTTATTCCGCAGAAGAGCCAACAGGGCCGTCCTCACCAACTCTCCAAGAAGGGTTAACTTTCTCACATCTCGCTCCTCAGGGCCTCCACGGGGTTCAGGTTAGCGGCCTTGGAGGCCGGATAAATTCCGAAGATTATTCCGGCCCCTCCCGCTATGGCCAGGCCCAGGAATATGAACCATATCTTCATGTGGGCCGGGAGGGGAGAAAATTTGTTGATCAGGTATATAAACCCTCCCCCCAGGGCCAACCCCATAATCCCACCCAGGGAGGTCAGGAAGACGGATTCCAGCAAAAATTGCCCCATGATGTCGGACCGGCGGGCCCCCACCGCCCTTCTCAGACCTATTTCCGGAATTCTCTCGGTGACGGAAACCAGCATTATGTTCATAACCACTATTCCACCCACTAAAAGGGAAATGGAGGAGATTATTATCATGGCCAGGAACAGGGTGGAGGTCAGGTTTTTGTAAATTTTAAGCATGGACTCGGAAGTGGAGAAGGAGAAATCGTCCTCTGCCCGGGGAGGCAAATGCCGGAGGGAACGGAGGATGCTCCTCACCTCGTCCATGGCCTCCTCCATCTTCTCCGGAGAAGAGGTGTGAACCAGGATGGATATGTCCTCCCGGCCTGGGAAAAGGGTGTAAAAGGCCCGGATGGGAAGGGCAACGAAATTGTCCCGGGACATACCCATGACCTTCCCCCTTTTGGCCTCCACCCCTATTATTTTGAAAACCCTCCCCCTTATCCGGAGCCTCTTCCCTATGGGGTCCTGGGCGGGGAATAAACCTTCCCTAACATCCCACCCGATGGTGCAGACCCTGGCCCCGGAAAGGGCCTCTTCCTCGGTAAAGGGCCTCCCGTCGGCCAGGTCCCGAACCCCGCCTATTTCCCGGGCCAGGGAGGTTTCTCCCTTAATGGTCACCTCTTCCAGGGACTTTCCCCTGAAGTAAACCGAGGCCACGGCCGAATCCTCCGCCCCCACCTTTTCGCAGGAGAGGCATTTTTCCCGGATTTTCCGATAATAGGAAAGGGGAAATCTCTTCCTCTTCCTTATCTTCAAGTATTCCTTCCAGGAGGTGACGATGTCCGGCAGGCGGGATACGGTGAAGTCCGTGGCCCCATAAGGTATGATTTTTTCCTTCACATAGTCGTTCAATCCCTCTATGGTGCCTATGATGGATATTATGGTGGATACGGCTATTATTATCCCCAGAAGGGTGAGGAAGGTCCTAAACCCGTTTCTCCTCAGCGAATCCACCGCCAGGGAAATAGTCTCCGCCGCTGATATTCTCATCGTTTAATTATACGGATGAAAAGGGATGCGGTTTTCCAGGAGGGTTACCCAATCTCTGGATCAACTCACCGGAGGTCTTTCGGGGGCTCAATTTTTATCCCCCCCTCAAACTTCCAGCCATGGGGAGGACGCCATATTCCCACCTCCCGGCTCAGGGAGTGGACCCGAAATTTCAGGGCGTTTTTTATGTAATCGTAGGCAAATCCGTCCTCCCGGTGCACGGCCACATCCACCGTATAGGTGCCGTTGGCGAGGTGAAGACCGGAAATTTCAAAGATTACCGTGGCCCTTCCCTTTATTTCCCCGGGTTTGAAATACTCCAGATGGGTGTTGGTTCCGTAAACATTTATCCCTTCGCTGTTGAAAATGCCCACCCCGAATACGAAATCCTCCACCCTATCCTTGGCCTCCACCTCCATGACGATCTTCATCCCCTCGCCGTAGTCAAAATGGGTGGTGCGCTTTCCTTCGGGGTTTTCCAGCCAGACCTCCCTGATTTCCACATCCCGACTTCCCCAGCGGTCAGAAGATGTGGTCTTGAGTTCGGCGGAGGATTCCTTGCCCAGGGCGTCCATCAGGTAGCGGTCCACCACCTCCTTGGGCTCCCCCACCATCATGACCTTTCCCTTCTTCATCCAGGCCACCCGGTGGCATATTTTCTGGGTAAGGTCCAGGGCGTGGGTTACGAAGACTATGGTCTTTCCCGCCCTCTTCATTTCCTTTATCTTTTCCAGTCCCTTCTGGACGAAGGAAGCGTCCCCCACCGCCAGCACCTCGTCCACCAGAAGGATGTCGGGGTTCACATTTATGGCCACGGAAAATCCAAGTCTCATGTACATGCCGGAGGAGTAAGTTTTAACCGGCATGTCTATGAAGTCCTCCAGTTCGGCAAATTTTATTATCTCGTCAATCTTTTCGTCTATCTCCTGCCTGGTAAGCCCCAGCATTATCCCGTTGATGTATATGTTCTCCCTTCCGGAAATTTCCGGATGGAAACCCGCCCCCAACTCAATAAGGGCGGAAACCTTCCCGTTGACCTTGATGGTTCCGGAGGTGGGTCTGGTTATCCCGGCTATGAGTTTGAGGAGGGTGCTCTTTCCGGAGCCGTTTTCTCCGATTATACCGAAGGTCTCCCCCCTTTCAATCTCCAGACTAACTCCGTCCACTGCTTTCACTATTTCCCGGGGAGAAAGGTGAGCGAAAAGATTTTTTTCCAGTATGGCGCTTTTAAGGGTCTGAAACTTTCTGCGGGATGTGAACCTGCGGTAGTATTTGGTTACATTTTCAAGTATTACCGCCTTCATGCTTCTTCCACGAAAGTATCTCTCAATTTATCAAATATCCAGTAGCCTATCCAGAGAAGGAGGAGGGAAACCAGGAAGGTAACCCCCAACCTTTTATAGGGTATCATGGTCCCGTAATAAAAGGCCCTTTGATAACCCTCTATTATGTGGGTCATGGGATTGAGATAAAGGATAATTTTAAGCCAGCGATGCTGCTGAATAACTCCGAAACTCATGGGATAGATTATGGGGGTGGAGAAGAACCACAGGGTCACTATGTTGGCCATGAGGTGCTGAAGGTCCCGGAAATTGGCGGAGAGGGCGGACAGCAAAAGCGAAAGCCCCAGGGAAAATACATATTGAACCACCATGACCAGGGGAGCCAGAAGGGCATAGGGGGTGATGGGATGGCCCAGAAGGACCTCAAAGATAAGCAGTATGGGAATCCCGAAGAGGAAGTGAACGAAATTGGCGGTGACGCTGACTATGGGTAGGACCTCCGCCGGAAACATAACCTTTTTAAGGATGTTCCCGTTGACCAGAATCAGGGTGGTGGCCTCCAGAACGCAAGCGGAAAACCAAACCCAAGGAAGCAGGCCCGAAAAAAGGAAAAGGGCGTAGTTGAAGGGATTACCTGCAAAGGCTGGGTCCCGGGGTCTGAGAATAAAACCGAAGACCACGGTGTAAACCACCAGGAGAAGAAGGGGGTTGAGAAAGGACCATATGAACCCCAGGATAGAGCCCCGATATCTGGCCTTCAGTTCCCTGCTAACTAAAGTTTTTATGAGGGCCCAGTAGCGGAAATATACCCTTATAAGTCCAGCCATTAATCCTGCCTGGGGATGACGCAGATAAACCTCAGGGTCTCGTCCCCCAAGTTAACGAATTGGTGCTTTTCTCCGGGGGGAATGTAAACATAGGTCCCCGGCAGGGCCTCCTTCAGGGAGCCGTCGGGAAACCTTATGCCGGCCTTCCCCTCCAGTATAAAACTCTCGTGTTCCCAAGGATGGGAATGGTAGGGGGTGGAGGCACCGGGTTCAACCTCAAAAACCCTCATGTAGAAATTGGGGGGATTGAGTTCCTTTCCTATGACCCATCTTACCCTCACCCCCTCCAGGCCTTCCATTTCCTGGGGCGGAACATCCTTCCACCTGCCCATTTTAATCATGCCAGCCTCCTTCTAATTCCAAAAGGGTTCTTTTTATTTTAACATCCGGGGTAAATCCCCCTAATCCCCTCTCCGCCACCACCCGATGACATGGAACGAAGAGGGGGATTCTGTTGGCGGCCAGGGCCCTCCCCACGGCCCTGGGAAAAGTCCCCAGGGCCCTGGCCACCTTCCCGTAGGTGACGGTCTCCCCGTATTTAATTCCCCTGGTCCATCTCCAGACCCTCCTTTGAAAGGATGTCCCCGAAAGCACCACGGGCAATTTCTCCAGGGCCACCCCTTTGCCCCGGGCATAATCCTGAAGGATGGCGTAAAATTCCCCGCCGTTTTCAATTAAGGCGCCGGGGATTTCCCTGCGAAGGGTCTCCGGGGGACAAAAACAGGACCTGATAATCCCCTCTCTGGCTTCGGCCCAGGAGAAGGAAAAGCCTTTAATTTTAAGGCTTCTCACCAGGACCTGCTTGATTTTCATTATTTTATAGTATACTATTATTGTGCCAACTCCAATAGGTCATGGATTAACGAGCGCAGGCGTCATACAGGCGGCGGGAGAGTCTTCCCCCGCAAAGGTGTTTTTTCTTTTTCTGGCAGGCCTTTTTCCCGATGTGGACATCCTACTGGGCAGATTTCCAGTCCTGAGAAAACTCGGTTTTTACCATCAGGGCATAACCCACACCTTCCTGGCGGCGGTCGTGTTTTCGGTGGCGGTTCTGGCCATTTCCGGGGACAGGAAACTGGCGGGGCTCTCCCTTCTTCTCTACTTCCTACACATTCTCCTGGACCTCTTCATGGTGGACCACAATCCTCCCATAGGGTTCCGTCCCTTTTATCCCTTCTGGGACAAACTGCTGAACTTTCCCTTTATCCCACCCACGGACAAATCAAGTCTGGGGGGAATGGTGAGCCGGGGAAGTCTGAGGGCGCTTCTTTGGGAAACTTCCTTTTTTACCTACATATACATAACAATCCTGGGGGTGAAAGCATGGATTGGAAGGAAAGACTAATGGAACTTTCCCAGAACAGGGTTTTAGGTTCCACTGCCATTTTACGGGAAAGTTACGATGCGGTAATGGACGCCCTGGCCGGAGGGGTAGAGGTGGACGAGATCGCCAGGTCCATCGCCCAACTCCTCTATTCCCATCCCACCATGGCGGTTCTCATCAACTTCTTCCACCGATTCTTCAACGCCATTGAGAACGACAAGGAAGTGAGGATGATATGGAAGGAAATTGACCGGGAGGCGGAAGAAAACGCCAAAATAGCCTCCTCCCTCATGCCTCCCCGGGGAAAGGTGGTCATCTACTCCCACAGCAACTCCCTGCTGAGGGCCATGAAGGAAAGGGAAAGGAAAAACCTCACCGTAATCCTTTCCGAAGGAAGACCCTACTACGAGGGAAGGCTCATGGCCGAGAGGCTCCTGGAAATGGGCTACAAGGTGGAGTTCACCTACGACGCCTACCTGCCGGCCATGGTTCAGGAGGCGGAGATGGTGTTCATCGGAAGCGACGCCATCACATCCCAGGGGGTGGTAAACAGGGCGGGAAGTTTCTCCCTGGCCCTGGCGGCTAAACAGTTTAAAAAGCCCTTCTTCGTCATAGGCCACACATCCAAGGTCCTATACGGACACCTGAATTCCTATTTCTCCCTCTACAGGGAAAACGGAGACCATCTAAACGCCCCCAGGGGCTCAAAGCCCAGGGGAAACATCTTTGACATCACCCCGTGGAAGGTGGTTTCGGCGGTGATTATAAACTCCATGATAGTCTCCCCCAAGGACATACCGTTCCGGCAAATAAAGACCTCCTCTCTCCTTCATCGGGCCTATCAGGAAATAAAGGGCAACGGGAAAAAATAATCAATCGTCCTGAAGGGAAAGGAATTCTTCCCAGGTCTCCAGACTTTTTCTCGCCTGCTCCTCGTCCAGTTTCTCTATAACGAAACCGGCGTGGATGAGTACATAATCCCCCACCCGGCATCCGTCCACCAGGTCCAGGCGGACCTTCCTTCTGACCCCCTGAAGTTCCGCCACCGCCTCCAGGCCGTTTATTTCCACTATTTTCATGGGAACCGCAAGGCACATTTCTTCACCTATTTTCCCGCTTCCGGGTAATTCCTCCGGTAGACCTCGTCGGCCCTGCGGAAGACCCTTAAAAAGTTCTCCCCCAGGACCTTCTTTATGTCCCCTTCGCTGAAGCCTTCCCTGAGCATCTCGTAAACCAGGTTTTTAATTTTATCAACTCCCTCCAGTCCCTCCGGGGTTATGGAAATCCCCTCAAAATCCGTTCCCAGGCCCACATGGTCTATTCCCACCAGGTCCGAAATGTACCGGATGTGTCTCACCACATCCTTTACCCCCACCCTGGGGAGTTCCTTCATCTGCTCCCTCAGAAATTTTATGGCCCTTTCCCTTCCCTCCTCTTTGACCCTTTTAAGGAATTCAGCGTAAATCTCCTTCCAACGGGCGTAAACCCGGGGGGAAAGGTAAACGGGAAAGAAGTTCACCCCGATGACCCCTCCCCGGGCACCTATGGCCTTTATGAGGTGGTCCGGGATGTTTCTCTCTATGGGATTGAGTGCCCTGACACAGGAATGGGAGGCTACCGGGGGAAGTTCCGAGATTTCAATGGCCTGCTCCGCCGCCTTATCCGAGAGATGGGATACATCCACCAGGATTCCCAGGCGGTTCATGGCCCTTACCATCTCCTTCCCCTGGGGACTTAAACCTCCCCACCTCTCCCTGTCCGTGGCAGAATCCGCATATTTATTGCTCTTCATGTGGGTTAGGATGGCCATCCTCAGGCCAAGATGCCTCCACATGGGAAGGTGGGAGGGCTCCTCTACGGGGGAGGAGTTCTCCATGGTCACCACCACGGCCAACTTGCCCTCCCTCTTCGCCCTCAGTATGTCCTTCCAGGAGTAGGCCAACATTACCCGATCCCCGTGGGAGTTCACGAAATTATAAACGGCGGCCAGTTCCCGGAGGGCGAATTCCATGGGGTGGTCCCGGTCGTAGGAATGGGGGGTAAAGATGGCGAAGCAAGGGGCAGTGAGTCCTCCCGAAAAGGCCCTGGGCAAGTCAAAATGTCCGCGCTCCCTCCTGGCCGAAACATCCTCCTTCAGCAAGGTGGTGGGAACATCCTCGTGGGCATCAATTATGACCGCCTCCTTCACTATCCTCTCAGCCTTCTGCCATAAATCTTCCCCCCCTGAAAATCCCGCCAGAAGGAGGGAAAGAAGGACGAAAAGGGCTTTTCTCATGGCCTAAAGCACCGGGAAGTATTTTTCCATCTCGTAGGTGGTGATTATCTGCCGGTATTCGTCCCACTGGGCCCTCTTGGAATCTATGAGTTTTTCAAAGGCGGAATCCCCCAGAGTCTCCCTGACGACGCTTCCCTTTTCGGCCTCAATGATCGCCTCAATTAAACTCCCCGGCAGGGTCTCTATGTTCAACTCGGCCCTTCTGCTGGCTCCCATCCTGTAAACATTTTCCTCGCTGATGGGAGGAAGGGAGTATTTTTTCTTTATTCCCCTTAAACCGGCCTTGAGCAGAACCGCAAAAACCAGGTAGGGATTGGAAGCGGGATCGGGACTCCTGTACTCAATCCTCATGGATGAGGCCTTCTCCCTGGGTATGGCCGGGACCCTTATAAGGGGCGAGCGATTATACCTTCCCCAGGTGATGTAAACCGGTGCCTCGTATCCGGGAACCAGCCTTTTGTAGGAGTTTATCCACTGGTTGGTGATAAGGGTCAGTTCCCGGGCGTGCTTCAAGAGACCCGCCACATAACCCCTGGCCACTTCCGACATAAGGAAGGAATCCTCTGCGTCAAAAAAGGCGTTGTGGCCTTTCCGGAAAAGGGATTGATGAAGGTGAAGTCCGCTTCCGTTTATTCCCTGGATGGGCTTAGGCATGAAGGTGGCGTAATACCCGTTTCTCTCCGCCACATACTTCACCATGAACTTGGCCGTCACCAGGACATCCGCCATGGAAAGGGCGTCGGTGTATTTAAGGTCAAGTTCGTACTGGGAGGGAGAAACTTCGTGGTGAAGGTATTCCACCTCTATCCCCATGGCCTTTAGCCTCTCCACCGTCTCGCGGAGCAGGGCCTCCCCGGTGTCCGGGGGGACATAGTCAAAATAGCCGTTGAAATCAATGAACTCCGGTGCGTCCTTGCTTTTAAAATAGAAAAACTCCAGTTCGGGACCCACGAAAAACTCAAAACCCTCTTCGGCGGCCTCCTCTAAAACACGCTTGAGGATCCTCCGGGGAGAGTCCTCGTAGCATGAACCGTCGGGGTTTACCACATCGCAGAAGACCCGGGCCACCTTACCCTGGGGAGACTCTATGGGTAGAACGGAAAAGGTGGAAAGGTCCGGTCTCAAAAACATGTCGCTTTCTTCTATCCTGGAGAAACCCCGGATGGAACTCCCATCAAAGGATGCGCCCCACTTGAGGACATCCTCCCACCGATTGGCGGGCATGGAAACGCTCTTAAGACTGCCTTCCAGGTCCGTAAACCACAGTTGAATAAACTTAACCCCCTCCTCCTCTATCCTCTTTTTGATTTCCAAAGGTTCCATCTTCCCCTCCTTTATTTTTTTAAAACCTTTTTCACCCCATCCACCACCCTGAAGACCTCTTCATCGTCCATCCACGGCCCCATGGGAAGGGCCAGGAGTTTTCGGCTAACCTCCTCGGCTACGGGAAAATCGCCCCGGTGGTATCCCAGGGAGGAAAAGGCCCTTTGAAGGTGCAGAGGTATCGGATAATAAACCCTGGCTGGAACCCCCTCCTCTGCCAGTTCCTCCTTTATTCTGTCCCTCTCCGGATGGAGGATTACGAAAAGGTGATAAACCGAAGTAGAATTCTGTCCAACCCTTTGAACCTGAACCAGGGGGGAAAGTTCCCTTCGGTAGACTTCAGCGATCTCCATTCTCCTCCGGTTCCACCGGTCAATGTAGCGCAGTTTTTTAAGGAGAACCCCCGCCTGGATGGCATCCATCCTCCCGTTTTCACCGGGAAAACGGGAATGGTAAGGACGATCCTGACCGTGGTTTTTGATGAGAACCACGGTATCCGCCACCTCATGGGAGTGGGTGGTAACGGCCCCGGCCTCCCCCATGGCCGAGAGGTTCTTCGTAGGGTAAAAACTGAAGGCCCCACAGTCCCCGATGCTTCCCACTTTTTTTCCTTTATAGACAGCACCGTGGGCCTGGGCGGCATCCTCCACCACCCGAAGTCCGTGGACCCGGGCGATCTCCATAATGGGATCCATCTCCGCCGGCGCCCCGAAAAGGTGAACGGGAAGTACGGCCCTGGTGCGGGGCGTTATGGCAGCCTCAATTTTGTTTTCGTCCATCTGGAAGGTTTCGGGGTTTACATCCACGAAAACCGGCTTCGCCCCCAGGAGAAGGATTACCTCGGCGGTGGCCACGAAGGTCAAGGGGGTGGTTATAACCTCGTCGCCTTCCCCTATTCCCAGGGCCCAAAGGCAATACTTGAGGGCCTGGGTGCCGGAACCCACGGAAACCGCCCTCTCCACCCCCACCCAGCGGGCAAACTCCTTCTCAAACTCCTCCACAAAGGGCCCCCCCACATATCTGGCGGTTCTAAGGGTTTGGCGGAAGACCTCCTCTATCTCCCTTTGAAGTTCGCTCTCCCGGATGTGAAGGTCCATGAATTCCATAATTTAGCCTAAATTATACTATAATTTTCCCTATTGAGAGGCAAAAGATTTTACTCCAATTCCTTCAGGGATCTCTTCATTCTTTCCCTCCCCACCTTCGTGTCCTTTACCCTCCAGAACCTCTATGCCCTGGTGGACATTTTCTGGATATCCAGGTTGGGAACCTCCGCCATAGCCGCCGTATCTCTGGCTTCCGTGGTCAATTTCGTAATTTTCACCGTTTCCCAGACCATAGCCGTGGGGGCCACGGCCTATGTTTCACAGTTTAAAGGCAAAAGGGATTGGGAAAAAATACGGGATTTTTCAGCCCAGGCCATAAGCCTTTCCCTATACTCGGGAATCCTCCTGGCTCTGCTGGTTTTCGCCTTTCCCCGGGAGGCCATGGGGCTCATGGGAGCCAGGGGGGAGGTGATCTCCCTTGGGACATCCTATCTTCTTGCCCTGGCCCCCTTTATACCCTTCTTCACCTTGAACTTCGGGATAAACTCCCTTTTTCGGGCCACGGGGGATACCTTCACCCCCATGTTTATACTCATTCTCTCCAATGTAACCAACATCGTCCTGGATCCGCTGCTAATTTTTTACTTCAAAATGGGAGTCAAGGGTGCGGCCCTGGCCACCGGCATTTCCTATGCCCTGGCCTTTGCCTACGGTCTTTACCGGCTGGCAAAACTACTGGGAACTAACCCCTTCCTCCCCCACAAACCAGACCTGCCCCTGGCCGGGAAGATCCTCAGGGTAGGGCTTCCCTCGGGAATTCAGTTCACCCTTATGAGCCTCACCATGATAGTTCTTCTCAGGATAGTCGCAGGATACGGGAAGGAGGTGGTGGCGGCGGTGGGGGTAGCGGGAAGGATAATGCACTTCGTTCAAATCCCCATTATGAGCCTGGCCATATCCTCCACCATCGTGGCGGGACAGTTCCTGGGCATGGGAAGGGAAAGGGAGGCGGAAAGAACCGTTCTGAAGGTTCTTCTCACCAATGTGGCCCTCATGGGGGCCACGGTGCTGGTCCTCTTTCCCCTGGCCCCCCGACTCATGGGATTCTTCTCCAGGGAGATAGTGGCCAGGGGGGCGGAAGTTCTCAGGTTTTTCCTCCTGGCCCAGATCTTCGTGGCGGTAAATGTCTCCATTTCCTCGGCCTTCAGGGCCTCCGGAGATACCCTCCCTCCCCTCTATGTCTCCATGGGAAGGGTGGGACTTCTGGTGGCTCTGGCCCCCTTTCTTTCCCGCTTCCTATCCCTGACGGGAATCTGGTACGCCATGGTAATTTCGGCCTTCCTATCCTCCGTCCTTTCCCTTATTTTCTTCACCCGGAGGAACTGGAAGGCCCGGTCGGTATCAAAATTCGTGGAGGTCAAACCATGAGTCTGGAAAAACTGTTTAACCGCAACCCGGAGGAGGAGAAAAGGCATAAACCGGTCATTGAAGTTCCTGACCGGGTGGAGCCCAATAAGGAGTTCAGGGTGAGCATAAAGATAGGAGAAAAACCCCATCCCTTCACCTTCAACCATTACATATCCTCCATCCTGGTGTTCCTGGAGCAGGAAAACAGACCTCCCCTCCTCGTTTTGAAATTTGAGCCCTTTCCTCCCACGATTCCTCCCCGGATTGAATTTTACCTATACCTGGATAGGCCTTCCAGGCTACATGTGGTTGCATCCTGCAACCTCCACGGGCTGTGGGAGGCCGAAAAGGAGATTGAATTTACTTGAGGCCCAGCCTTTTCATGGCCATGGAGAGGGTGGATGGATTCATCCCTAAAAGTTTCGCTGCCTTTTTTTGAACTCCCCCCGCCTGCTGAAGGGCCGTAAGAATAAGGTTTCTTTCAAACTCCTCCATTAACTCCTTGTAGGATTTGCTGCCCAGAACTATTTTATCCAGGGAAAGGGGTTTTGCCCTGACTATCCACTCTGGAAGGTCCTCCTCGTCTATCCACTCCTTTTTCGTAAGAATCACCGCCCTCTCCAGGGCGTTTTTCAGTTCTCTTACATTGCCGGGCCAGTGATAATTCATCAACCTCTCCATGGCCTTTTCCTTTATCCCCTTTATCTTCTTGTTGTGCTTTTTGGAAAATTCCTCCAGAAAATGGAATACGAACAGGGGAATGTCTTCCCTCCTTTCCCTCAGGGGAGGAAGTTCTATTCTCACCACATTTATCCTGTAGAAAAGGTCTTCCCGAAATTTTCCCTCTTCCACGGCCCTTTTCAGCGGTTCGTTGGATGCCACCAGGATTCTGGCGGTGGACTTTCTGGGCCTTGTCTCCCCCAATTTTACGAACTCCTTGGTTTCAAGGAACCTCAACAATTTGGACTGGGTTTCCCAGGGGAGGGTGGTTATATCGTCCAGGAGAAGAGTTCCGCCCTCTGCCTCCTCTATAAATCCCCTTTTGTCCTCGGTGGCTCCGGTAAAGGCCCCCTTCCTGTGGCCGAAAAGATGGGATTCCACCAGATCCGGGGAAAGGTTCCCGCAGTGAAAGACCACGAATTTTCCCCTTCTGCCTGACCTCTTGTGGATCTCCCGGGCCACCATCTCCTTTCCGGTGCCGCTCTCCCCTTCAATGAGCACCGTAACATCGGTATTGGCCACCCGGTTTATGGCCTCATAGACCTCTATCATCTTCCTGCTTTTCCCTATCAAACTTCCGAAGCCTTTGATCTCGTCCAGTTGTTTTTTCAACTCTATGTTTTCCCGATAAACCTCCCTCAATTTCAGGGCTTCCTTTACGCTTTCCTCAAAATCCTTCAAGGTAAAGGGTTTTTCCAGAAAATCAAAGGCTCCCCCCTTGAGGGCCCTCACCGCCGATTCCACAGTTCCGTAGGCAGTGAGGACTATAATAGGGGTGTAGGGAAGCCTCTCCCTTATGAGGGGGAGGATGTCCAGACCGTTGCCATCGGGAAGCCTGATGTCAAGAAAAACCAGGTCGTAGTCCTGGTCAAGGGCCTCCCTGGCCTCCTCCAGACTCAGGGCCTCCCTGGTGGAAATGCCCCGCCTCCGCAGGGCCCTTTTGATTACATCCTGAATGACATCTTCGTCATCTATAACCAGGGCCTTGTTCATCTTTCCTCCTTCTGGGCAGAGTGATTACGAAGGTAGTTCCCTTCCCCACTTCGCTCCTCACCTCTATTTCTCCTCCGTGCTCTTTAATTATGGCAAAGGTTATGGAAAGCCCCAAACCGGTGCCCCGGGGCTTGGTGGTGAAAAAAGGGTCAAATATCTTGGGTATGTTCTGGGGGTCTATTCCCCTTCCGGTGTCGGAAAACTCTATCCTCACCCGGCCGTCCTCCTGGTAAAGGCTCACCCTGATCCTTCCCCCCCTTTCCACCGCCTCCAGGGCGTTGGAAAAGAGGTTGAAGAATACCTGCTGCATCCTATCGGGATTTACGCTGGCCACGGCGTTTCCTAAAATCTCCACCTCCACCCCCTTCTTCCTTATCTGGGCCGTGAGGACCTCCTTTACATCTGTGATGACATCCCTCAGGTCCACCAGAACGAACCCCTCGGAGGAGTGCCGGGCAAAACTCAGAAGACTCCGGACCGTTTTTACGATCCTTCTAATCTGAACCTGAATTCTCTCCAGGAGTTCCAGTTTCTCCTCCGGAAGGTCCTCCCCGAGGATCTCCATGTAGTTCATGATGCCGGTGATGGGGGTGTTTATTTCGTGAGCAATTCCAGCCACCAGGGTTCCCAGGGAAGCCAGTTTTTCGGAGGTCATAAGCCTCTGCTGGAGCATAAAGTTCTCGGTGATATCTTCCAGGAGGAAAACATGGCCCTCCGCCCTTTTCAAAGGGGTTTTAAGAAGGGTAAACAACCTCTTTTCCCCTGAAGAAGTGTTGAACCATCTTTCGGTAACCACCCCCTGGGGAATTTCCATCCCCTGGCGTAATATGTCCTCCAGTTGGGATGGAGAAAAGGTCTTTTCCGCTTCCCTGTTCTTCGCCAGTATCCTTCCCCTTTTATCCGTCACCACCAGGACCAGGGGAAGACTGTTTATTATGCTCTCGTTGAAGTCCTTGAGGGCCTCCAGTTCCGCAGCCCTTCTGTGTAGGTTCATGTAAAGGAGGGAGTTCTCCAGGGCCAGGGTAACATAGGGAGAAATGAACCTGAGAAGTTCAAGGTCCTCCACATTGTAATAACTCCTGTCCCTCTTGGGTCCCAGGAGGAGGAACCCCAGTTCTTGGCCCTCCTTGGTAAACCTCCAGAGCCTTACATAACCGGGGATGAGGGCAGGAACCTTCATGCTCATCGGAAGAGATTCCTCCCCGGTTTTACCTATAAGCATAAATTCCCTTCCGTTGTACCCGTAAAGGGCTACCCGGGTGGCGGAAAGGGCCTTGGAGACTATTTCCGGCAGTTTTTCCTCAAGGCTTTGCCACTCCTTGGCGGCGGCCAGGTCCTGGGCCACCTCCACCAGTTGGGTTCTATATCTTAAACTCTCGCTGTAGAAAAGTTTATCCAGAAACCTGTTGACCCTTTCGTAAAGAAAGGGGAAGACCAGCACCGCCAGAAAAACCGCCGCCGAAACGGCAAAAATGGCTATTCCCCTCTTTTCCCTGGGGAAAAAGCCCACGGCAAAACTGAGGAAAATGGCGAGAACGAATAGGAAGGAAATGGTGAAGGCCAGGGCCCTCTTCAAAATTACATCCACATCCGGTAGCCGGTATTTCGTCAAACTTGAAAGAAAGGCCAGGGGAAGGAAAATGTGGAAACTCAGGGAAAGTTCCCCCAACTGCCCCAGGGGCTTTCCCATGAGGAGGGGAAAAATATAAAGAAGGGCGAAGGGAAGGAAGGCGGCCCCCAGACCGGAAAGAACCCATTTTATCTGCGCCCTCTCCTCGTGGGAGGGAATTTTAAGGAGTAGGTAAGAGAGCAAGCCCACGGCCAGAGCCACGAATATCACCGTGAACCACACATGAAGGGTCCTGAAAAGATGATATAGGTGGACTATCTTCAGGGGTGGGATGTGGGGGAGAACAACGAAGAAGGCGGCTTCCGCCAGGAAAAACCCCAGGGGGAGAAGGAAAAGATATTTCTTTCCCCGCAGTTCTACCCTGTGGGGAAAGAGGGAGAAGAAATAGAGGAAATAAACCGGGAAAAACCACAGGGAAGCGCTCTTTAAAAAATAAAACACGAAATCCAGAAGGGTTCCGGTGCCCAGGGGGGAGAAAAGATAAACCGAATAGAGAAGGGTGCTGAGGATGAGAAAACTGTCCCGCACCTCCTCCAGTTTTATTCTGAAAAAAAGGAAAAAGGCTATAAACAGGGTTATGGTCCCCACCATGGCCCCCACCACATATCCGAGGCCCACGGGCCTTTTGTGAAGAACTATAAAATTAAGGGATTCCTCCCCGGTGGGTTTCCTGATCCTGTAAACCACCCCCTCCCCGGGATTGTATAGGGATATTTTCTTGTGGACCTGAAGAAGGGAATTTACCTGCTCCCCTCCCACCTCTACCAGGCGGTCCCCCGGAGAGACCTCCTCCACGGAACTGGACAAACTCACCAGGTTCCTGGTCCACTGGATCCCGTCGGTTATGGGTGGGGAAAAGACAGCCTGATAAAAGTTTATGGTTCCCAGGAGGAAGATAAGTACGGATGTGGCCAGGAGCCCCTTTGCCTTCAAAATAAAAAATTGGTGCCGAAGAGGGGACTCGAACCCCTACGGGCAAGGCCCACTAGATCCTGAATCTAGCGCGTCTGCCAATTCCGCCACTTCGGCACCCTTTAATTATACCATAATTCAAAAATTTGAAACTACCTCCGGAGATGAGATTCAAACCAGGAGAGCACCTCCTGCCACCACACCTTCCTGTTCCGGGGCTTTACCACGAAGTGATATTCGTCGTGGAAAAACAGAAGTTTAGCGTCAACGCCCATCTCTTTAAGGGCTGTGAAGAATTGAAGGGATTGGGTGTAGGGGACCCTGTAGTCGTGCTCCCCTGCCACCACCAGACAGGGGGTTTTAAAATTCTTCACATAGGTGGAGGGGGACCACTTCCTGTAAACCTCCGGCACCTCCCAGGGAACCCCTCCGAACTCCCAGCGGGGAAACCACAGTTCCTCGGTGGCCCCGTACATGCTGGGGAGATCGTATACCCCGGCGTGGGAAACCAGAGCCTTAAACAGGCCGGGATTGTGGCCTTCAATCCAGTCAATCATATACCCCCCGTAGGATGCCCCGGCGGCCCCTATTCTTTGAGGGTCTATAAAGGAGTAATTCTTGATGGCGTACTTCATCCCCAGGATTATGTCCTGGTAGGGCTTACCTCCCCAGTCCCTGTTTATGCTGTCGGTAAACCTTATCCCGTATCCCTTGGAGCCGTGAAAGTTCACCATGACCACCACATACCCCGGCGAGGCGAACATGGATATGTTCCACCGGGGGTGAAAATCGTCTCCCCACATCCCCTGGGGTCCCCCGTGAATGAGCATTATGGTGGGGTATTTTTTATCCGGGGAAAAACTCGGAGGCTTCACCAAAAATCCCTGAACCCTATCCCCTCCGCTTCCCCGGAACCAAAAGGTCTCCAGAGGGTTCATCTCAACGCCCTGGAGCACCTCGGCGTTTATGGAGGTAAGGCGCCTAACCTTGCCGGAAGAAAGGTCCAGGGAATAGATTTCCGGGGCCCTGTTCACGGCCTCGTCGGTGAAAAACAACCTTCCCCGGGAGTAGGTCAGGTTCTTGGCGTAAACCCTGTCCAGGATTTTATTAACCCTTCCCTCCAGGTCCACGGAATATATAGGATGATAACCCTGATCGTAGGCGGTGAAATAAAATCGGCCGTCCCCCCAGAGGAAATCCACAATGTGCCTGTCCAGGGAAGCGGTGAGGTTTCTCTCGCCCCTGGAGGTCTTTATGAAGATCTCCGTCTGGTCCGATTCGTATCCCGGCCGGCGCATTTTTAGCCACGCCAACCCGTGGGGGGTGGGAACGGGGCCTGCATCGTTACCCCTTCCCCGGGTAATTTTCCTCAAGGAAGAGGTCTTAAGGTCGTAGAAAAATACATCGTTGTTGGTGGAAAGGGCGGGCTCGGGGTCCGGATTCATCACGAGATAGACCCCACCATCTCCAAATACGAAGTCGTGGGAAGTTCCCAGGTCCAGGGGAGGACAATCCCTGGAAAGCCCCTGCATGAGGTCCTTCAAAACCTTCCCGTCCCTGCGGGCCAGGAAAACATGGGAATAAAGCCCCTCCCTCCACTGATTCCATACCCGGTAAAAAAGTTTTCGGGTGGTAAACCATTTTCGCTTTCCCTTTTCTGTCAATTTCTCTCCAAGGTCCTTAAAGTCCTTGTAAGAAGGAGGGACATCGGCGGAAAACAGAATGTATTTTCCGTCGGGGGAAAAGCGGAAGTCCGAAATATCCGCCGGGAAATCCAGGAGGACCCTGGCCTCACCGCCGCGGCGGGGGAGGATGTAAACTTTAACCCTGCCGTCCCTGGCGGAAAGAAAGGCCAGGTCCCCCTCCGGGGTAAACCTGGGTGAAAAATCCTTCCCCGAGGAAGCCGCCTTCCAGTAATTTCCCGTCTTTAAATCCATAAGATAAACGAAGGAAAGATTCCTGTTTTCCTTGATGGAAGGGGTGGAAACCACGAAGGCCAACACTTCCCCGTCTGGGGAAACCTGAAGATCCCTTATCTGGGAAACCCGGATGAAATCTTCAAACTTAAGTCTTTTGCCAAAACTCCATCCGCTTAAAATCAACACGAGTAAAATTGCCATTCTTTTTTTCATAACCACCTCCTTTCCCCGTTGAAAAGGGGACAGATTTATTTTATAATTAAGAGTAAACTTTTCAAAGGAGGGAAAAATTGGCATTACCCAAGGAAGAAAAGGAGAGGATCATCAAGGAATTTCAACTTCACGATAAGGATTCCGGATCCCCTGAGGTTCAGATTGCCCTGCTTACCGAAAGGATAAAAAGGCTGACCGAACACTTCAAGGTTCACAAAAAGGATTACCACTCCCGGAGGGGAATGATGATGCTCATCGGACAGAGAAGGCGGCTCCTCAACTACCTGAAGAAAACCGACTTCAACCGCTACAGAGAGGTCATCAAGAGGCTGGGACTGAGGAAGTAAGACTATGCAGGAAGAAAAAATAGAAATAGAGGTAGGAGGAAGAACTCTCAGCATCTCCACGGGAAAACTGGCGAAACAGGCCAACGGTTCGGTGGTGATCAAATACGGCGAAACCATGGTTCTGGTCACCGCCACCTCATCCAAAAAGGAAAGGGAAGGGGTGGACTTTTTGCCCCTCCTGGTGGATTACAGGGAAAACACCTACGCCGCAGGGAAAATACCGGGCGGATTCTTCAAGAGGGAGGGAAAACCCACCGAGAGGGAAGTCACCACCAGCCGGCTTATTGACAGGCCCATCCGCCCCCTTTTCCCCAACGGATATCACTACGACACCCAGATAGTAGTATCCCTCCTGAGTTTTGACCGGGAGAACGAACCCGATGTCCTGGGGATCATAGGGGCCTCCGCCTCTCTCATGATCTCGGACATACCATATACCATTCCCATAGCAGCGGTAAGGATAGGCTACATAAACGACGAGTTCGTAATCAACCCCACGAATTCTCAACTCCAGGACTCCAAGATTAACCTGGTGGTGGCGGGCTCCAAAGAGGGAATAGTGATGGTGGAGGCCGGGGCCAACCAGGTTTCCGAAGAATTCCTGGTGGAAGCCTTCCAGAGGGCCCATGAGGAGATAAAGAGGATCGTGGAGGCCATAGAGGACCTCACCGCAAGATGCGGGAAAGAAAAAATGGATTTCCAGGAGGAGGTCCTCCCCGAAGATGAACTTAAGGCCGTTGAAGAAAAAATAGGCCAGGAATTGAAACAGGCCATAAACATTGAAGGCAAATTGAACAAGGAAAGGGCCATAGCCGAACTCAAGGAAAAGTTCTTAGAGGAATTCCCCGAAGAGGAACAAGAAATTCAGGGCAAACTTTTTGACGAAGTGAAGAAGAGAATCTTCCGCCGACAGGTTCTTGACGAGAGGAAAAGACCTGACGGAAGGGCCTTTGACGAGGTAAGACCTCTTCACATAGAGGTGGGGATTCTCCCCAGGGCCCACGGTTCAGCCCTTTTCCAGAGGGGAGAAACCCAAGCCCTGGTAACCACCACCCTGGGAACCTTTGAGGACATCCAGCGTCTGGACCTTCTCCAGGGCGAGGACTTCAAGAGGTTCATGCTACATTACAACTTCCCGCCCTTTTCCGTGGGAGAAGTCTCCCCGCTGAGGTCCCCATCCAGAAGGGAAATAGGCCACGGAGCCCTGGCGGAAAGGGCTCTCAGGCCCGCCATACCGTCGGAGGAAGAATTCCCCTACACCATGAGGGTGGTTTCCGACATCCTGGAGTCCAACGGCTCCTCCTCCATGGCCACCGTGTGCGGCGGATGCCTCTCCCTGATGGACGCCGGCGTTCCCCTGAAGTATCCCGTGGCAGGAATCGCCATGGGCCTTATATACGACAGCGAGGATAAATACGCCATACTCACCGACATCGCAGGGCTGGAGGACCACTACGGCGACATGGACTTTAAGGTGGCGGGTTCCAGGGAAGGGATAACCGCCCTGCAGATGGACATCAAAATAAAGAATGTCTCCTACGAAATACTGAGGAAGGCCCTGAACCAGGCCAAGGAAGCCCGTCTCTATGTCCTGGAGAAAATGCTGGAAGTTCTCCCTGAGCCCAGGAACCACATATCCCAGCACGCTCCCAGGATAATAATCCTCCACATAAACCCTGCCAAGATAAAGGATCTGATAGGTCCGGCGGGCAGGACCATAAAGGGGATAATTGAAAGAACGGGAGCCAAGATAAACATAGAGCAGGACGGGAGCGTAACCATAGCCGCCGACACCGCAGAGGAGGCCGAGGCCGCCAAAAAGGCGGTGGAAGAATTAACCCAAAGCGCAGAGGTGGGAAAGATTTACATAGGGAAGGTGGTAAGGATAGAGGACTACGGAGCCTTTATTGAAATTCTCCCCAATGTGATAGGACTCCTTCACATCTCCGAAATCTCCCACCGGAGGGTAAGGAGCGTCAGGGATGTGCTGAAGGAGGGCCAGGAAGTGGTGGTGAAGGTCATCGCCAAGGACGAACACGACAGGATAAAACTCTCCAAGAAGGTTCTGGAAGAACCGGAAGAGGGGGAAGAGGAAAGGGAGGAGAGGAGATATCGTCCCAGGGACAACCGCCGCAGGGGACACGGCCACCGAAGAAGGCCCCCCAGGAGAAATGAAAAATAAAGGCTTCACCTATGTAGAACTGATAGCCGTGGCCGCCATTCTCTCGGTTCTGGCCATGGTGGTAATCCCCCTTTCGTACACGGTGGTGAAGAAGAAAAAGGAAATAGAACTCATGTACGCCCTGAGGACCATAAGAACCGCCATAGACGAATACAAAAAACTCGCCGATGCGAAGAAGATAAAAATTGAAGACCCCCAGACGACTTTGGGGTACCCCCCCACCCTGGAAACCCTGGTGGAGGGCGTGGAGGCCACGGACAAAAAGGGGCTGAAGATAAAACTTCTCAGAAGGATCCCCTGGGACCCCATGACGGAATCCTTTGACTGGGGACTGCGGTCCTACCAGGACGAACCGGACTCGGAGGCCTGGGGGGGGCAGAATGTATACGATGTCTACACCAGGTCCCTGGAGGTGGGTTTAAATGGGATACCTTACAAAAAATGGTAGGGGGTTTACCCTTTTAGAACTTCTGGTGGTGATGACCATAATCGGAATTCTGGCGGCCATCGCCATCCCTAATTACTACAATTCAACCAGGAAGGCCAGGGAAGCCGCCCTCAGGGAAGACCTGTTCCAAATGAGAAAACTCATCCAGCAGTTTAAGTTGGACAAAGGCAGATATCCCCAATCCCTCCAGGAGTTGGTGGAGGAAAAATACCTGAGGGCCATCCCCGTGGACCCCATTACGGGCTCCGCCGACACATGGGAAGTAGTTCAGGAAGAACTCAGCCTGGAGGAACTGGCCGAGGGGAAAATCCCGGGGATCATTGATGTCAGGTCCGGATCCGATAAACTCTCCACCGAGGGAACCCCATACAACCAGTGGTGATGCAAAGAGGTTATACCTTTATAACGGTAATTTTCATCCTCTTCATGGTGACCCTTTCCATGATGGTGGCCGTTCCCGTGTGGGAAACCCAGATAAGAAGAAACATGGAAAAGGAGGCCATATTCCGGGGAACCCGCATAGTGGAAGCCATCGGAAAATACATAAAAAAACATCCGGGAAAACTCCCCAGAAATCTCCACCAACTGGTGAAGGAAAAATTCCTCCGGAAGAGGTGGAGGGATCCCCTTTCCCGGGGAAACTGGTATCTAATTATGCTTCCCCAGGTCCCCAACCCGGATTTCGTGTATTTAGTCAAGGAAGAGGAGGCCGGGGAGTTTCCTCACCCTGCCCTCATAGGCGTGGCGCCCAGGGCCCAGGGAGAATCGGTGATAATCTACGAGGGCAGTTCTCAATACGAAAACTGGCTTTTCATGCTTAAGTTTAGCGACAAAAAATTACGGAAAAAGTATTGGAGAAAATAATCTTCCTATCCGCCGGTGAATACTCCGCCGACCTCTGGGGTTCCGCTCTCCTGAGGGAACTTTCCCTTCCCGCCTTCGGAATAGGAGGGGAAAATCTTAGACAAGCGGGGCTGGAAGTTCTTTATCCCATGGAGGAACTCCAGTGGGGCGGGATCTTTGAACTTATCCCCCATCTGAAAAAAATAAGGAACCTCCTAAAGGAACTCACCGGGGAAATAATCCGGAGGCGGCCGGCGGCCCTGGTCTTGATTGACCTTCCGGACTTCCACCTCATGCTGGCGAAAAGGGTAAAGAAAAGGATGAACATCCCGGTGGTGCACTATGTAAGCCCCACGGTGTGGGCGTGGAGGAGGGGAAGGATCAAAAGGGTAAAGGAGGTGGTGGACCTGGAACTTCTCATATATCCCTTTGAACGGGAAATCTACCGGAAATGGAAAATCCCCCACTGTTTCGTTGGCCATCCCGGCATGGAAAGGGTGAAGCCGGAGGTTTCCAGGGAAGAGTTCTCCAGGGTTTACGGCACGGATAACTTCATCCTCCTCCTTCCCGGGAGCAGACCCCTGGAGGTAAAAAACCACATGCCCACCTTGCTGGAATTTACCAGGGTCTTCAGGGAAAGAAACCCGGAGGTAGCAGTCCTCCTGGGGGTGGCACCCACCGTCAAAGGGGTCCTCACCAGATATTCCCTGGAGGGAATAATCCCCGTGGAGGAACACCGCTACGCCGCCATGGCCTACGCCCGGGCGGTACTCTCGGCTTCGGGGACCGCCACCCTGGAAACTGCCTTTCTTAAAACCCCCCTCATAGTGTTCTATCGGGTCCCGCTTTTAACCTACGCCGTCTTAAAGCCTCTGATAAAACTTGAGAAGTACTCCATCGTGAACATCCTGGCGGGGAAGGAAATAGCCCGGGAGTTTTTCCAGTGGGACTTTACCCCCCGGAATCTCCTTGAGGAAACAGAAAGAATTTTGAGGGACGAAAATTATCGGGAGGAGATCCGGCGGCAAATGGAGAGAATAAAGGGTATGTTTCCTTCCACCCCGGCCTCCCGAAGGGCTGCCGAAGCCATCAGGTCCCTCCTTGAAGAAGGACCTGGGAAGATGGGTGAAGTCTGTAGGGAAACCTGAACTGACGGATTCTCTCCCTGGGTATGGTTTTCTCGTAGTTCATGCTGCCCAGTCCCCTTTCCTCCGCATATTTCAGGTAGTAAACCTTGGCCGGATCCACCCCGGCCAGGGCCGTGGCCAGGGAATCCACCATCACCAGGTCCGGGGAGATGAGGGCCAGTTGGTGGAAAACCGGGGTTCCCTGAAGTGGTCCCCGACCCTCCACGGCGAAGAGTCCGTCCACTATCCCCACATGGGGTTTAAGGATGGAAATCACCCTGGCTATGTTCCGGGCGGCGAGTTTGTAATAGGGCCGGGGGTCTTCGGGCCAGAGTTTTCCCCCGTAGAGGAAGGCTCTGTCGGCGGGGTGGGTCATCTCAAAGGCCAGGTTGTCCAGGGTGGCGGACAGGACGAGAATGGGATGGGTTTTGGGCGGAGTAAAGGAGATCAGCAGGGAAGGCCTGAAAAGGGAAACCCTGATCTTTTTGGGGCCGTGGACCGTTTCCACCTCCACCCCTTCGTACTCTCCCTTCTCCAGAGGTAGGAGTTCAGCCCCCTCCCTCTTGGCGAAGGCGTATTTTAGCCTCTTAAAGGCCTCGTCGGTACCCTTTCCCTCCTTGTAGGCTTCATGGGAAGCCCCGGCGATTATCACCCTGGCGGAGGGGGAAACTTCCTTTATGAAGCGGGTAAGTTCCGCGGCGGCCTCAGCGTTGGTCATTTCGTATTTCCCCCTGAAACTCAGAAGGCTCACCACTATCCCCACCTCCTCCACCCCCTCCAATTCCTTGGAAAAAAGCGACCTCTCCAGGAGTTTTCTTATGTTGAGAGGCCGCCGGCTTTCCCTTACTAAGGTTAACCTTTTCATTCCAGTGGGTATAAAAATACCCCCTCCCCGGGGGAGGGGGTATGGATTACTCAGAGTTTATTTTATCCTGGATTTTCTTGCCAAGTTTGGCCTTCAGAACCTCCTTGGCAGGTATCATTATTTTCTCCCCGGTCCTGGGATTTACTCCGTGTCTGGCCGCCCTCTTCACCTTGGTAATGGAGATGTATCCGGGAAGTATAACCCTTTCCCCCTTTGCCGCCGCCTCTCCTGCCTTTTCCAGAAAGAGTTTAACTACCTTCTTGGCCTCTGCCTGAGTTATTCCCAGTTCTGCGGCGATCTCTTTGAAAATCTTATCCATGCTTTTCACCTCCTGCGAAAATTTCCACCAGTATTATAGACACAAGAGGGACTTTTTTCAATAAAAAAGCCATATCCCGGTCAATTGCCCTTTAAAAATCCAAGGGCGTGTTTGAGGAAAAGTCGGCGGGGCTCCTCCACCTCCTCCTTTCTTACGAAGGGATGGGTTCTGTTCAGGTATAGAAAGGCCACCCTCCCTTTGTCCGGGGAAAACAGGATGGTTCCTCCGGTAAACCCGTGGTGGAGGAGGACCCTTCCCCGGGTTTCCCAGCCAAAGGACCGGATGCCCTTCAGGGGGAATTGAGCAAGTTCTTTCATCTCCCCCAATTCCTCAAATAGGAGGGGGTATTTCAAAATCTCCCCGGCCCGGGAGAAGGCACCGGCGTTTCCCCCATCTCCGCCCCAGTAAAAAGAATTGCCGTCGTGGACTTCCCCTTCTATAAGGTAATCCCTGAATTTCACCCTGGCGTCGGGGGCCATGGCCTTCTCGTATTGATTCCCCATCTCGGTGGGAACCGCCGGGAAGGCTTTGCCCATCCTCAGATCCATTCCCCTTTTCTGAAAAAACTCCCGGGCAAATTCCCCCAGCCTCCGGGAGGTTATCCTTTCCACCACCAGTCCCAGGAGAAAATATCCCATACACGAATACTTAACGGTCCCTCTTTCTCCGGGTCTCAAAGAAAAAAGTTCCTCGGTCATAGTTTTCCGACCGGGCCCCCTGCGATAAAGGGGAACCCAGGGCGGGAGGCCCGAAGTATGGGTGGCCAGTTCCAGGAGGGTGGGGTTCCATGGGGCCTCCGGAAAGAATTTTCTGATTTCATCCCCGGGGGACAGTTCCCCCTGCTGGGCAAGCCACAGTACTAAATGGGCCGTCACCAGGGGCTTGGTTATAGAAGCGAGGTCAAGATAAAGGCCCTTTTTCCAGGGAAGAGGATCCGGAATCAGGGTCTTATATCCGTAGGAGGAATAAAAAACCTCCCGCCCCCCTTCGCCCAGCACCACTTCCCCCCCGGGGATTCCGGCCTCCTCAGCCCTTTCAAGAACTTCTTTCAGCACTTTTGGAGATTTTTTCCGCCCACCTGAGGGCCTTCACGGCGGTCTCGTCCCATTTCTCCCCCTTCCCTCCAATGGCCTCTATGAACCTCTCCATCTGGGCCCTAAGGGGCTCTTTAGAAACTATCCTGGTCCACTCCTCTTCAATACCGTAAAGGGTGGGCCTGAACCGGGCGAAGGTATTTTCGGCAAAATCCAACTTCACATATAGCCCCGACGGGAAAAAGGCATCCATTCGGCGAAGTTTCCTGTCGTAGATTCTACTGGCGGTGACTTCGGCAATGCATGAGGGGAATTTCAAAATAGCCGTGGCAAAGTCAAGTTTCTCCGTGGCAAAGCGAACCCCGGAGGCGTGGATCAGTTCGGGCTCTTCGCCTATGAGGGAGAGGACGATCTCCAGGTCGTGGATCATGAGGTCCTGGACTACATCTATGTCCAGGGACCTTCCGGTAAAGGGAGAAAGCCTCTGGGCTCTTATGAAATTAGGTTTCTCCTTGATTTCAAAAAGCCTCCTGGAGGCGGGGTTAAACCTCTCAACATGCCCCACATGAAGCACCGCCTTCCTGCGGCGGGCAATCTGGAGGAGGTCTTCCGCCTCCCCGCTTCGGGAGGTTATGGGTTTTTCCACCAGAACATTGACTCCCCTTTCAAGAAAATGCCTGGCCACCTGGTAGTGGGAATGGGTGGGAGTGGCTACCACCACCCCGTCCACATCCTTTACTTCCACATAGTCCAGAAGGGGTTCCGCCGAATACTCGGAGCCCACTTCCTCGGCCCTGTCCTTTATAAGGTCCACCACATAGACCAGTTCCGCCTGGGGAATTTCCGATATAACCCTTGCATGTATGCTTCCCAACCTTCCCACCCCCACCACCGCCAGTTTAACCCTTTCCATAACTTTACTCCTTCCAGGAAATTATCTTTATACGATTCCGGCGAGCAAAATCAACCGAGGTCTCCGGGTTGAGAAAAATGGTTTTTTCCGCCTCAAACACCAGGACCCTTCCCCCGGCCTCGGCCATGGCCTCCAGGGTGGAGGGACCTATCACCGGCAGGTCATACCTGAGGTCCTGGGAGGGACGGCTCACTTTTACCACGATGAATTCCTTGACCAGATCCCCGGCCCTCCTAATCATTCTATCCGTCCCCTCCAGGCCCTCCACTGCCACCACCGCCCCATCCTTCCAGGCGATGGCCTGGCCTATATCCATGCGGGCCACCTCCCTGGCCAGGGAATACGCCCTGGAGACTTCATCTCTTTCCTTGGGGCTGAGTTTCCCCACCACTTCCCGGGGAGGAAAAACCAGGTGAGGAACGAATTTCAGCGGGCTCACCACCTTAACCCCCATCTCCTCTATCATTTCCCCCACGGCCTGGAGAATCTCCATGGCGTTCTTTCCCTTCAGTCTCCTCACCAGGGGGAGGAGGGAAGGACGGGAAAACAGGGAGGAAAAGGCTATCCTGTGTTCCACCTTGCCCACCAGAACGGCCTCGTCGGGGGCCAGGGTTTTTAGGGTGGCAAGGGCCTTCTCCACATCCTTGATTTCAAAATTAAATACCCGGGGAGCCTCCAGAGGGTCCCTGGAAAAATTAAAAACCACCACCTCGTAACCCCGGGAAAGGGCTCCCTTCACCACTTCTGCGGGGAGGCTCCCGGCCCCGGCCACCACGAGGAGATTCATTTCCTTCTCAACTTGCGATGAAAGCCCCGCCTGGGGTCAACGGTTTTCAGAAAATCCAGCAGGACCTTTATCTCCTCTCTATCCCCCAGTTCCTCCTCTATCTTCTTTATGGCTTCCTCCAGAAGCAGGTCCGAGCGGAGAAGGATTTTAAAGGCTCTATCTATGGCCCGGATCTGCTCCCGGGTAAAACCCCGGCGGGAAAGACCCACGGTGTTTACGCCCACCACCACCAGGGGCCTCAGCCCCACCACCTTGGCGTAGGGAAGAACATCCTGGTTGACGGCGCTGTACCCCCCCACGAAGGCATGGGCCCCTATCCTTGAAAACTGCTGAACTCCCACGAAGGCGCTTAAAATGGCGTAGTCGTGCACTTCCACATGGCCGGCTATGGAGGCCCCGTTGGTGAAGATCACATGGTTTCCTATCCTGCAGTCGTGGGCTATGTGGGAATAGGCCATGAAGTAATTGTCGTTTCCTATGGTGGTTTTTCCTTTGTCCTTGGTGGAGCCTTTGTTTATGGTGACATACTCCCTTATCACATTCCTGTCGCCTATGTATATTTCCGTGGGCTCCAGTTTGTATTCCAGATCCTGGGGTCCGCCTCCTATGGAGGCAAAGGGATAAACTATGTTCTCCCTCCCCATGAAGGTGGGTCCCTGGATCCAGACATTCCCGTAAACCAGGGTGCCTTCCCCTATTTCCACCGGGCCCAGCCTTCCGTCCAGTATGGCATAAGGCCCCACCTCCACCCCTTCTCCCAGACGAACTTCACCCAGGAGTTGAGCGGTAGGATGAACCTTCATTCCTCATCCACCCCGATGGACTGGATGATGGCCTGGGCGGCCACTTCTCCATCCACCCGGGCCACCCCCTTCATGGCGGCGTAGTTGCTCCTCAGTTTTTCCACGGTAAGTTCCATCTCAAGAACATCACCGGGCACCACGGGCTTTTTAAACCGGGCTTCCTTTATCCCGGCCAGGTAAAACAGTTTTTTTCTGGCCTCTTCAAAGGAATAGAGAAGGAGAACGGCCCCGGTCTGGGCCATGGCCTCCAGGATCAAAACACCCGGCATTACCGGTCTCCCGGGGAAATGCCCCTGGAAGAAGGATTCGTTGAAGGTCACATTCTTCACCCCTACTATTCGCTTCCCCTCCTCCACCTCCTTTATCCTGTCCACCAGCATAAAGGGATAGCGATGGGGAAGAAGGGCCAGAATCTCCTCCACCTTCATTTTCCTATGCCCACCTGTTTGTCAAACATCCTGTCCAGTTCTCCGATGACCTCTGAGGAAATGTCAATCACCGGGTCGGAGAATATAACCTGCCTTTTGTCCAGAACCACCACCAACCCCTTGGCCTTGGCCACCTTACGGATAACCTTGAGCATCTTCTGCTGAAAAGCCCCCAGTTTTTTCTGATTGGCCCGGGCCAGTTCGTCCTTGGCATCGTCCACATACCTCTTGAGGGCCTTCTGCTTCTCTATTATTTTCTCTTGAAGTCTCTGGACGGCCTGGGAACTCATAACCCCCTGCTGGGTCTGAAGTTTCCTTTGAAGGCTCTGTATTTCCTTCTGCCTTCTGGCTATCTCCGCTTCCTTTCTTTTCTGAAGGGCCTGAAGTTCGCTCAGGATCTTCTTCCCCTCCTTAGAATTGGCCAATATGTAATCGGGGTTTACCACTCCGATTCTCACCTTCTGGCCATAACCCACCCCGGAAAGGAAAATCAGAGCGAGAATTCCCAAAAGCGTTTTTTTCATAACCTACCTCCTTGCTTTAAAATGTTCTTCCCATTCCTATCCTTATGGTAAAGTTTCTATCGTATTTGGTGGGAAGTTTAGGATTATACGAAATTATAAGGCGGAAGGGAATCCTTAGCATTTCTATGAAAACCCTTCCCTCCACTCCTGCACAGTAGTACAGGTCCGTTATGTCCATCCTCTGGTCTTCGCTGTAAACATTTCCAGCGTCCAGGAAGAGGACCACCGCCATGGGCGAATTTTTCATCCTCATTTCGTACTCAAGGTTAAAGAGGAGGGACTTGGTTCCTCCTATTCTTACCTCGTTCTCCTGGGGGCTTACCCGGTAAAAATCAAAACCCCTGAGGGTCTGTTCTCCCCCCATGAATATCCTTTCGTATATGGGAATGGTGTCCCCGCCCAGGGCCTTCATGTATTGAAGCCTGAAGTGCATCCCAAGAATGTGACCCCATCTAAATTTGTGGTAATGGGTAAATTCCACCCAATTGCTTATGAAATCGGTTTCGCTCCCCAGCATTCCGCTGGCCACCTTCATCCCGTAAAGGTATAGGGTCCCCTTCTCAGGCCAGATGGGGGAGTCCACGCTGGAGCGGTAAATAACCGGGGATATGGCGGCTATTCTCATGTCGGTGAGCCAAAGAAGCCGGTAAAATTTCGGCAGTCTCTTTAGGTAGTCCTCATTGACATCTCTCAGGGAAATAAAATCGTTGGCGTAGGAGAGGTTAAACCTCCAGAAACCCTTCTTCAAACCGAAGGTTATCCCGCCTCCCTTCATCTGCCTGGTGAACATGTACGGAAAAATGGAAAGGTTGTTGTGGATGTTGAAGGTAAGGAAAACCGGCCTATCAAAGAGATAGGGTTCGGTGAAGGATATGCTGTAACTTTTGTACCGGGTCCCGTACTGAACGAAGAGGCTGAGGTTCTCCCCCTTCCCCATAAAGTTGGATGTGGAAAGGGAACCTCCCACGAAATACCCGAAGAAGCCTCCGTATCCCGCGTTGAAGAATATCTGATTTCGGTGCATCTCCTCCAGTTTCACCACCACATCCATTTTGTCCTCTCCCACCGGGTGAAACTCCGGGTTCTCCTTCATCTCCACTATCCCCAGTTGCCTTATCCTTATGAGGCTGTTCTTGAAGGCGTCCACATTGAAATAATCCCCTTCGGCAATGAGAAACTCCCTCCGCAGGACCTTGTCGTAGGTGTATGTATTGCCCTTAAAATCCAGGCGGTGGAGACGAACCCTTTTGTTCTCCACTATCATAAAGGTTATGTCCACCCGATGGCTTTCGGGTTTTGGCTCCTCCACCGGGATTATCTGGGCGTATATGTAACCTATGGACCCGTAAAGGTCCTGAATGTTTTTCACGGAGTCCTCCCGTCTGCTCAGGGAGTAAATCTGATTTTTCTTGAGCAATATGAGGGACCTTATTAAGTCCCTGGGGAAGGCCTTGTTCCCCTTTATCTCCACCTTCCCTATCCTGTAGATGTTCCCCTCGTTTACCTGAAAGATCACCTTGATCATCTTCCGCTTCTGACCCAGAAAATCCCTTTTCTCCTCTATCTGTATTCTGGGCTCCCCTACGAATACATCAAGGAAACCCAGGTCCAGGTATTTTTTCCTGAGTTCCTGGCGGGCCTCCTCCAGGGCCTTGGAGGAATAAACGGTCTTTTTGAGGGAAACCAGATTAAGGGGGGAAAACTTCTTTATGGATTTTATGGCCCTGATGAGCACCGGGGTGGGAACCATGCTGTTTCCCCGGATCTCAATATCCCCTATGCGAAGTTTCCCCCCGGCCTTAACATCAAATATCAGGGTTATTTCGTCCTTGCCCTCCTTCCTTACCTCCACCCGACCCAGGGCAAAGCCCTTTTCCTTTAGGAAATCCTCTATCACCTTCTTAACCCTCGCCACCCTGGACGGTTGGTAATAGGAATAGGGAAGGATCTCCACCCCCTCCTCCTTCAGTTTGTCCGTTATATCACTTTTCTTGATGTACCTATCGGTTTTTATCTCTATTTTCTTGACTATGGGCCTTTCCTTAAGGACGAACCTGATAACCCTCCCCTCGTCCTTTACGAAAACCTGAATGTCGGAAAAAAAGCCGGTTTTCCAGAGGTTCTCAATGTCCTGCCTCACCCGGGCAGGGCTGAATTCCATCCCTTCGGAGGAGACAAGATAATACTTAACCGTCTGCGGGGAAAGCCTCTTAAGCCCTACGATCTCTATCTTTTTTATCCTGGCCGCCCACAGGGGAAGGAGAAGAAGGACTATCAGTCCTGCTTTTAACGATAAACTCGCCTTGTTTTTCATTGACCTCAATTATAATCCATTTTCCCGTTTTCTTCAAAAGGAGTTCCGCCGCCCTGTCTATTATTTCCCTTTCAATTATTCTCCTCAACGGCCGGGCCCCGAATTTCCACTCCTCCAGCGCCCTCCCCACCAGAAGTTCCAGGGCGGAGGGAGAAAGTTTGAGTTCCCATCCCATGGGCCTGGCATCCCGGTTGACCTGTTCCACTATTGATTGGGCTATCTTCTTAAGGTCGTCCCGGTCCAGGGGCTTGAAGAAAATAACCTCGTCCAGGCGGTTCAGGAACTCCGGGGAGAAAAATCCGCTGACGCTTTCCTTCACCAATCTTTCCCTTTCGCTTCGGCTGAGGGAGGCAAAGCCCACCTTCCTGGCAGAGAGCATCTCCCTGGTGCCGATGTTGGAAGTCATTATTATGATGGTATTGGTAAAGTCGGTGGTTCTTCCCATACCGTCGGTGAGCCGTCCATCCTCAAGGACCTGAAGGAAAAGGTTAAAAATGGAGGGATGGGCCTTTTCCACCTCGTCCAGAAGGACCACAGAATAGGGATTGTTTCTAACCCTCTCCGTGAGGTAGCCTCCCTGGCCGTAACCCACATACCCCGGGGGAGCCCCTATCAGCCTGGATATGGTGTGTTCCTCCCTGAACTCCGACATGTCAATTCTTATAAGTTTTTCCTCGCTGCCCATGAGGTGCCTGGCCAGCACCCTGGCCGTGTGGGTTTTACCCACCCCCGTAGGTCCCACGAAGAGGAAAACGCCCCAGGGTCTCTTTCCCCGCCGAACCCCCACCGAAGCCCTTTTTATGGCAGAGACCAGGGCTTCTATGGCGTGGCCTTGGCCTATTATTTCCTTCTCCATCCTTTCCTTGAGCCGGGATACCCGGTCCCCTTCGCTTTCCTTCAGGCTGGGAAGCGGAATCCCGGTTTTCTGGGAAACCAACTTCTCCACATCCGCCTTGCGAACCACCCTCCTTCCCTGGAGCGCCACCCGGGCCCCGGCCTCGTCCAGGAGGTCCACCGCCTTGTCCGGAAACTGCCTGTAGGTTATGTAGAGGGAAGAAAGTTTCACCATGGACTTAAGGGCTTCCTGGGTGTAGCGGACCCCGTGGTGCTCCTCGTATTTCCACCTCAACCCTTTCAGTATGTTTAAAACCTCCTCCTGGGAGGGGGGGGTTATAAATATTTTTTGAAACCTTCTGTCCAGGGCAGGATCCTGCTCTATGGTGGCCCTGTAATCTGAAGGGGTGGTGGTTCCTATCATCCTCACCTTGCCAGAGGCGAGGAAGGGCTTTAAAATGGAGGCGGCATCTATGGCGCCCTCGGCGGCCCCAGCCCCCACGATGGTGTGAATCTCGTCTATGAAGAGAATGACATCCTTCCTCTCCCTGACTTCCTCCAGGATGTCCCTCATCCTTTCCTCAAACTCGCCCCTGTATTTGGTCCCCGCCACCACATCGGAAATAGAGAGCATTATTATGTTCTTGTTCTTCAGGAAGGCGGGAACTTCCCCCCTGGACATTCTCTGGGCCAACCCTTCCACTATGGCGGTTTTGCCAACGCCGGCCTCCCCGATGAGAAGCGGATTGTTCTTCTTCCTGCGGGCCAGAACATTGACCAGCATTTCCACTTCCCTCTCCCTCCCTATGAGGGGATCCATCCTCCCCTTTCTGGCCAGGTCCACCAGATCCACTGAAAACTCTTCCAGGATCCCCGGCATAAGCGGAAATTCCTCGTTTTCCGGGAAACCCCGAAGTATGTAGGACCTGAGCCTCATGGGGCTCATCCCATAACTCATAAGGAGTTCCGCCGCCAGAGATTGCCTATCCCTCAAAATCCCCAACAATATGTGCTCCACCCCCACCACCTGGGAATTCATGGAAATGGCCTCTTCCTCGGCGTAGTTCAGCACCCTGTCGGCGGCCTCGCTCAGGGGAACATCCGTCAGGTAAACCTTGAGGGAGGAGGGGCCCTGCTTCATTATGCTGAGGTCTTCCTTTAATTGCTCCGGGTCTATATGGAAGGCCCGCAATATCCTGACCACATTCCCCACCTTCACCTTGGTTATTCCCAGAAGAAGGTGATCAGGACCCACGCTGGTCTCCCCGAAATCAAAAAGGGCTATTTGCTTGGCAAAGTTTATTACCTGTTTGGCTCCTTCGCTCAGTTTATGCAACATTTCAATTCACCTCTTTCCAATAAATATATTTTACCCCATTTTTCGGCAATTTCCCGGTTGTGGGTCACTATTATAAGGGTGAAGCCAAGCCGGCGGTGGAGGTCTTTAAGGACCTCTATCAATTGAAGGGAGGATTTCCAGTCAAGATTGCCCGTGGGTTCGTCGGCCAGAAGGAGACCAGGGCCTGCCACCAGGGCCCGGGCCAGGGCAACCCTCTGCTTCTCCCCTCCGGAAAGTTGGGAGGGCTTAAATTTCACCCGATGGGCTATCCCCACCAGTTCCAGGATTTCCCTGGACTTCTCCTCGGCGTCCTCCTCTCCTCTGATGAGGAGGGGCATCATGACATTTTCCACCACATTGAACTCCGGAAGCAGGTGGTGGAATTGGAAAACGAACCCTATTTTCCTGTTTCTCAAAAGGGCCAATTCCCCCTCACCCATGGAGGATACCTCCACCCCGTCAATGTACACCCTGCCGGAGGTGGGGGGCAAAAGGGTCCCTATTATGTGCAGGAGAGTGGTTTTTCCGCTGCCCGATGGACCCATTATTGAAACGGCCTCTCCCCTTCCCACCACCAGATCTATCCCGTTCAATACCGTGAGGTCTCCATCGGGACCGGGGTAGGTCTTTACCACCCCTTCCAGTTTTACTTCACTCATATCTTATGGCCTCCGACGGGTCTATGGAGGATGCCTTCCTGGCGGGATAAAGGGTGGAGAGGAAACTTATGAAGAGGGCAAAAAGCCCCACCCCCAGGGCTTCCAGGGGCTTTACATGGAAGGGAACATGGTCCAATTGATAAATGTCCGGTGGGATTTTTATCAGGCTGAACCTGTTGGCCAGAAAAGCAAAGAAAATCCCCAGGGCCTCTCCGATTAAAACCCCGATTATCCCTATAAGAACCCCCTGATACATGAATATTTTAGAAATGTCCCCCCGGGTGGCTCCCATGGACATGAGAACCCCTATGTCCTTAACCTTTTCCATGACCATGAGGATCAAGGAGGCCACTATGTTGAGGGCAGCCACCACCACTATGAGGGCTATGACCAAGAAGATGACCTTCTTCTCCAGTTTAAGGGACTCAAAGAGGGTTCTGTTGATTTCGCTCCAGGGGGTAAAGGTAAACTCCGGGAACTTCTTCTCCAGAATAGAAGCGTATTCCCGGGCCTTGTAGATGTCGTCCACATCAATGTTTATGTAGTTTACGGGAAAATCCTGCCCCAGCATTTCCCGGGCCCTCTCCAGGGGAAAGGCGGCGGCGGTGTTGTCCAGAACATAAAGACCGCTGGAAAAACCTCCCTCCACCCGAACCCGCCGGGCCCTGGGCCTGGCTCCGAAGGGAGTAAGTTCCAGGCGGGGAAGATATATTTCCACCGTCTCGCCGGGAAACACCCCCAGGGCTTCCATTACCTTTCTTCCCAGGAGCAAACCTTCCCCCCGGAAGCCCCGGGCCCATGGAGGAGGAGAGGAAAGGGACACGCCCCTCAGCATAACCGCCTGGGTGGACAGGGGACCCCGGGCCAGGGCCTGATATATGGCCTGGGGATAGGCCCTCTTGACGAAGGGGAAGCCTTCCATCTCTTCGCACACCTTCTTCCAGGAACGCACCCCTCCCTCGGGCAGGGAAACCATTATGGCGGAGGTAGCCTCCAGGACCTTTCCCTGAATTTCACCGTGGAACCCGGAGATGAGGGCCAGGGCCACCACCAGGGAGGCCACGCCGATGGTGATCCCCAGGATGGATACTGCTGAAATAAGGGATATAAAGGTCTGTTTCCTCCTGGAGAACAGGTATCTCAGGGCCACGAAGAGGGGAAATTTCATTTTTTCCTTAGCAGGGGAAAGAGGATAACCTCCCTTATATTGGGGGAGTCGGTGAAAATCATCGCCGTCCTGTCCATTCCTATGCCCTCGCCGGCGGTGGGAGGGAGGCCGTAACTCAGGGCCTCTATGTAATCCAGGTCCACCTCTGCCCCCTCTTCCTTCCTGCGAACCTGTTCTTCAAATCTGCGGAGTTGTTCTCCGGGGTCCGTAAGTTCGGAAAAGGCGTTGGCCACCTCCATCCCTGCCACGATAAGTTCAAACCTCTCGGTAAGCCTGGGATCCTGGCGATGCTCCTTGGCCAAAGGGGATATGACCTTGGGATGATCCATCACGAAGGTGGGATCCCACAAACCTTCCTTTATGTGGGTATCAAAAAGAAAATCCAGGGCCTTCCCGTAGGTGGCAGGAGGGGCACCCCCGTCCTCGGGAAACTCCTCCTCCGCCCTTTTTATCACCCATGCCTCGTCCCACAACCTCTCCTTTTCCACCCCCAGGGCCTCGGCCAGGGAATCCATGAACTTTATCCTCCTCCAGGGAGAGGAAAAATCCAGAACCCGACCCTGATATGTCCCCCTAAGGTCTCCCCACACTCCCTCTGCTATCTCCTGAAAAAGTTCCTGGGTAAGGTCCATGAGGAAGGAATAATCCCTGTAGGCCCAGTAAAATTCCAGCATGGTAAATTCGGGGTTGTGCTGGGCGGAGAGGCCTTCGTTTCTGAAGTTCCTTCCGATTTCAAAAACCCTCTCCATACCTCCCACCACCAGCCTTTTCAGGTAAAGTTCCGGAGCAATCCTCAGGTAAAGATCCATGTCCAGGGCGTTGTGATGGGTTACGAAGGGCTTGGCCGCCGCCCCCCCCAGCACCGGATGCATCATGGGGGTTTCCACCTCCACGAAGTCCCTGGAAAGGAAAAATTTTCTCACCGCCTGGATAATCTTGGCCCTCTTTTCAAAAATCTCCCGGCTCCTTTTGTTAACGATAAGGTCCAGATACCTCTTCCTGAACCTCACCTCCACATCCTGGAGCCCGTGCCATTTCTCAGGAAGGGGAAGGAGGGCCTTGGCCAGAAGGGTAAAATCGCTGGCCAGGACCGTAAGTTCCCCGGTCCTGGTGCGGAAAAGCACCCCTTCTACCCCAACCCAGTCCCCTGTGTTGAAATATTTGAAGTGGCGGTATTTTTCCTTGCCCAACTGATCTTCCCTTAAAAACACCTGCAATTTAGCCCTTCCGTCGGAGATGTGGAAAAAGGTAACCCTCCCCATACGGCGGAGGGTTAGTATCCTCCCAGCGGTCTTTACCCGAACCTTCTGCAACCGGTCTTCATCCTTTTCTCCTCTGAAATTTTCCACGATTTTCCAGACCGGGTCCTCGGCGGCAAAAGAATAGGGATGGGGCTCATATCCCAGTTCCTGGAGTTTTTTCAGATTCTCCTTTCTGGCTTCCTTTTCCTGCACTTAAACCTCCTTTAAAGATTTCGCCAGGGTGTCCAGGACGGCGTTTATCAGTTTAAAAGAGGAGGGCTCCCCGTATTTCTTGGCCAGTTCCACGGCTTCGTTTATGGCGATGGAAGGCTTCAAACCTGACATTATCTCAAAGGCCCCCAGCCTCAAAATAACCTTCTCTATGGGCAGAAGGTCTTTAAAACTCTTCCGGGAACTGCGGGAAAGAACTTCGTCCAGTTCCTTCCTCCTTTCCCTGATGCCGTCCACCAGGAAACGGGCGTAGGAGCAGACCTCGTCCCCGCAGCCCTGAAGCCGCATCTCCAGATGGGGGTCCGGTTCTCCCCCCACCTCCACGGGAAATAAGTACTGCAGGGCCAGTTCCCGGGCGATCCTCCGCTCCTTCTTCATCCGGAAGTTTTTCTCCTGGACAAAAGATTGGCCACCTCCACGGCGGAAAGGGCGGCTTCGTATCCCCGGTTTCCCATCTTTCCTCCGGCCCTCTCCTCGGCCTGTTCCTTGGTATCTGCGGTAATTATCCCGAATATCAAGGGAACCCCGGTCTCTAAGGAGACCTGGGCAATACCCTTGGAAACCTCCGAGGCCACAAAGTCAAAATGCGGGGTCTCCCCCCTTACGATGGCCCCCAGGCAAATGATGGCGTGGGGTTTTTTCCCCTCCGCCATTTTCTTGGCCACCAGGGGGATCTCAAAGGAACCCGGGGTTTTCCAGACCTCTATGTTTTTCTCCGAAACCCCCAATTTCTCCAGGGCTTCCAGGGCACCCTCCAGGAGCCTGGAGGTTATCCTCCCGTTGAATCTGGAAACCACTATTCCTATCCTAAGCCCCTCTCCTTTAAGATTGCCTTGGTGAACTTTAGCCATTCTTCCCTTCCTTTTTCTTTTTATTATAACCTCTATTTGAAGTTTTCCCCTCAGTATTTTAAAATTTTCACCTAAGAAAAATCCTTAAAAGGAGGAAAAAATGGTTATAGGAAAAAAGGAAACTGAAATGGGGGAAAAATTCACCCCTTCTTATTCCCCCACCGGCACCCCCGATAGCGGGAGAACCTTCATCGGAAAAAGCGTGGAAATCAAAGGAAACATCTCCTCCAGAGAGGAAATGGAAATCCAGGGAAAGGTCCAGGGAAACATTGAATCCGAAAGGGCTGTTCACATCCGCAGGGAAGGAGAGGTAAAGGGAAATATCAAGGCCGCCGAGGTTAAAATTGAAGGTAAGGTGGAGGGAGACATTACCACCAAACTCAAAACCATCATCACCCCCACGGGGAAGGTCACCGGAAAGATCGTCACCGACAAACTGGTGATTGAAGAAGGGGCCGTTTTCCGTGGAACGGTGGAAATGGGAGGAAGTTCTGCTTCGCCCACACTAAAATCGGAGGTGAAGAATGGCTAAGGTTTACAAGAACCTCATTGACGGAGAGTGGGTGGAATCCTCCTCCGGTGAGGTTTACGAAAACCGCAATCCCGCCAACTGGGACGAGGTCATAGGCCTATTCCAGAAATCCACCAGGGAAGATGTGGAGGCGGCGGTGGAGGCAGCCCAGAGGGCCTACAAAAAGTGGAGGCTCCTCCCGGCCCCCAAGAGGGCCGAGATAATCTTCAAGGCCGCCCAGATGCTGGTGGAGAGAAAGGAGGAATTCGCCAGGGACGAAACCAGGGAGATGGGAAAGATTCTTCCGGAGACCAGGGGCGATGTCCAGGAAGCCATTGACATGAGTTTCTTCATCGCCGGTGAAGGAAGAAGACTTTACGGGTTCACCACTCCTTCGGAACTTCCCATGAAATTTCAGATGTCAGTGAGAATGCCCATGGGAGTGGCCGCCATCATAACCCCCTGGAACTTCCCCATGGCCATCCCATCCTGGAAGATAATCCCTGCCCTGGTGGGGGGAAACACCGTGGTCTTCAAGCCCGCCACGGACACCCCGCTTTCTGCCTACAACTTCGTAAAGGTTCTTGAGGAAGCCGGAGTTCCCCGGGGGGTGGTTAACCTGGTGACCGGCTCCGGGGCAGTGGTAGGGGAGTCCCTCATTACCCATCCGTATGTGAAGGTAATTTCCTTTACCGGCTCTTCGGAGGTGGGAAAACACATAGGCTCCAAGGGAGCCAGCCTCTTCAAAAAGGTATCCCTGGAAATGGGGGGTAAAAACGCCCAGATCGTCATGGACGACGCCAACCTTGAACTGGCGGTGGACGGAGCCACCTGGGGAGGCTTCGGAACCACAGGCCAGCGTTGCACCGCCACATCCAGGGTAATAGTCCACAAAAAGGTTTACAAGAAGTTCTTAGACATGTATGTGGAGAGGGTCAAAAAACTCCGCATCGGCAACGGGCTTGATCCCAAGACCGATGTGGGTCCCCTCATCAACGAATCCCAGTTGAACAAGGTCCTTTCGTACATAGAGATAGGTAAAAGCGAAGGGGCAAAACTCATCCTGGGCGGACATCGCCTGACCGGCGGAGAATACGACAAGGGGTGGTTCGTGGCTCCCACCATCTTCGCCGATGTGGACCCCGACATGAGGATAGCCCAGGAGGAAATCTTCGGCCCCGTGGTCTCTGTAATCCCCGCCGACTCGCTGGAACACGCCATTGAGATAGCCAACAACTCCAAATACGGGCTCAGTTCCTCCATCTACACCAACGACATAAAGAACGCCTTTATAGCCATAAGGGATATATACACGGGAATCACCTATGTCAACGCCCCCACCATCGGCGCCGAGGTCCATCTTCCCTTCGGAGGGGTGAACCAGACCGGAAACGGCCACCGGGAAGGAGGGCACACGGTAATAGACATATTCACCGAGTGGAAGTCCGTCTACATTGACTTCAGCGGAAGACTCCAGAGGGCCCAGATAGATACCGACGAAATAGTGAAAGTAGAATAGAAGGGTTGAAAATACATTTTTACGGAGGGGGTCGGGAACCCGGCCCCCTCAACATGGCCAAGGACGAATACTTAATGGAGGCAAGCAAAGCCGGGGGCATACACCTTCGCCTCTACGACTGGTGCTGCCCCACCGTCACCATAGGATTCTCCCAATCCGTAAGCAAGGCCCTGGACCTGGAATATCTGGGGAAGGAGAAAATCCCCTTCGTCCGGAGAATTACCGGGGGCAAGGCGGTCCTTCACCACAACGAGATAACCTATGCCGTGGCCAGCCGGGAACCCCTTTTCTTTTCAAACCCGTCCCCCTATTACCCTTACCTTTTAGTTTCGGAGGCCCTTTCCCTTTTTCTGGAGGGTCTGGGCCTGGAGGTAAAACTGGCCAACAACAGGTACGGGGAGTTTTCCCGGCAGGAGATCGCCTGCTTTTCCTTCCCCGGCAGGTGGGAAATAAAGGTCAGAGGGAGAAAACTGGTCTCCGGGGCCATGAAGAAGAAAAGGGATGTTTTCCTGATCCACGGAACCATCCCCATAAACTACATAAGGGAAAAAATCGCCCGGGCCACCAGAACGCCCATCTCCCTGTTGAGGGAAAGTTTTTACTCCCTCTCTGAGGTGGTGGAAGACCTTCCCCCCAGGGAAAAACTCCTGGAGATGATCCTGGAGGCCTTTTCCAGAAAATTCAAGGCCAGGGTTCAGGAAGAAAATTTCCCTTCCAAGCCCCTCAGACCTCTGATTGAAAAATACAGTTCCAGGGAGTGGAACCATCGCCGGCCATAAATGGTATAATATAAATTCGGGTGCGCCCGTAGCTCAATTGGATAGAGCGGCTGACTACGAATCAGTTGGTTGGGGGTTCGAGTCCCTCCGGGCGTGCTCTTTGTTGTTTTTATGAAGGATGTTCAATCCCAGAGGGACACCAGGGAAATTCCGCTAAACAAAGTAGGAATCAAGGACCTGCTTTACCCTATAAAGGTTCTGGACAGAAAGAACAAATACCAATCCACCGTGGCCACGGTGAGCATGTATGTGGACCTTCCCAAGGAATTCCGGGGAACCCACATGTCCAGGTTCATTGAGGTCCTGGAAAAACACAAAAACACCATGGCCATCCACAACATAGAAAAAATCCTGGAGGACATCCGGGAGGTATTCAACGCCTCCACTTCCCACATTGAACTTCGGTTTCCTTATTTTATAAGAAAGAAGGCACCGGTGACGGGGATAGAAAGTTATATGAACTACACCTGCGGTCTCATTGGAACCAAGGGCCAGAAGGGTTTTGATCTGGTGGTGGAGGTGAATGTCCCGATCCACAATCTATGCCCCTGTTCCCGGGAAATATCCCGGAGGGGCGCCCACAACCAGAGGGGGATAGCACGCCTTCAGGTAAGGATGAGAAAACTGGTATGGTTTGAAGAACTGGTGGAGGTGGCAGAAGGGGCCGCCAGCGCCCCCCTGTTTTCCCTTCTCAAGAGGGAGGACGAAAAATACATAACCGAAAGGGCCTACGACAACCCAAAATTCGTGGAGGATGCCGCCAGGGACATCGCCCTGGCCCTCAAGGCGGACCCCAGGATAACCTGGTTCAGGGTGGAAGTGGAGAATTTTGAATCCATTCACAACCACAACGCCTACGCCTGCGTGGAAGAAACCAATGGTCTATAGGATATCCGAATATTCTCTGAAATCGGAGATAGAAAAAGCAGGGGTTGACCCGGCTTCCCTTCCCATATTTGAGGCGAAATCGGAGATGCTTTTCTTCAAACTAACCGACCTCCCCTCGCCGGCGGCCAACATAATAAAACAGGAAATGCTCTCCGCCGGAGGAGATGCCGCCGTTCATCGCCATGTGATAAACTGCAGGGTAGAGAAATCCCATGTGATCCTCATGGGAACCAGAGCCCAGGTCTCCAGGACCGCTAAAAAACTTCTTCAGATGAACTACTGGGGACTGAGGGAAACGGGAAGGGAACTCCTGCGACAACTCAAAGTGGAAAATCTCACCTGGGAAATAAGGGGCCGGGAATACGATTTTTCAGGGAAAACCTATCTCATGGGGATAATAAATGTAACCCCGGATTCCTTCTTTCAGGGGTCCCGAATCGGAGCCGAAAAAGCCGGGGAGGTGGCGGAAAGGATGGTGGAGGAAGGGGCTTCCTTCATTGACATAGGGGGAGAATCCTCCAGGCCCGGGGCTGAGCCCGTAAAACTGGAGGAAGAAATAAAGAGGGTGGTTCCGGCTCTGAAGGAGATAAGGAAAAGGGTGGATGTTCCCATCTCCGTGGACACCTACAAGGCGGAGGTTGCCAGAATAGCCCTGGAGGAAGGGGCGGACATCGTCAACGACATTTCCGCCCTGAGGTTTGATCCTCAAATGGCGGAGGTGGCCTCCCGATACGGAGCCCCGGTGGTTCTCATGCACATGAAGGGAACTCCCCGGGACATGCAGAAGAACCCTCATTATGAAGACCCCGTAAGGGAGATCTTGGAGTTTCTGGAGGAAAGGATTTCCTACGCCCGGGCGGCGGGGATAACCAGGATCATAATTGATCCGGGCATAGGTTTCGGGAAAAGGCTGGAGGATAATCTGGAAATCATCCGGAACATTGAAGCCTTTCAATCCCTGGGCCTCCCCCTGCTGGTGGGACATTCCAGAAAAAGTTTTATCGGAGCACTTACCGGGGCGGATGTGGAGGAAAGGGCCGTGCCCACCGCCGCCCTGAGCCTTTATCTGGCCCTTAAAGGGGTCTCCCTTATAAGGGTTCACGATGTTAAAATCAATACGATGAGTTTAGAATTAGCCAAGGGGATAAAGCCATGAACTACATCATAGCCATAGGCACCAACATCAAAAAGGAAGAAAACCTGAAACTGGCCCTCAGGAGGCTCAGCGAAAGGTTCACCATCGTGGCGGCCTCCTCCGTTTACGAATCCGAACCCTACGGATATCAGGCCCAGCCCAATTTCTACAACATGGTGGTTAAAATTGAAACGGACCTTCTGCCTGAAAAGGTCCTGGACATACTCCAGGGGATTGAGGCCGAGGCGGGCAGGGTCCGGGGAGGAAACCGGTGGGGCCCGAGAACGCTGGACCTGGACATAGTCCTCTGGTCCGAGGGGGAAGTGGAAACCCCCAGGGTTAAAATTCCTCACTACGACCTGAAAAACAGATTGTTTTTCATCCTTCCCATCCTGGAGATAGAGGGGGACATACCGGTGGGAGGAGAAACCCTTTTCCACCTTGCCCGGCGCCTCCTTCCGTATCAGGCCATCAAAAAGGTTGAATTTGAACTCGCCTGACCTATCATATAGATGAGAGGAGGGAGAAATGGAAATTGAAGTGGAAGTTTACGGAGTGGTTCTTGACCCCACATCCAACACCCCGGTGATAATACTGAAGGACGAACTGTCCAACCGGGTTCTTCCCATCTGGGTGGGGATATTTGAAGCCAATGCCATAGCCATGAAACTTGAAAATGTAAGTTCCCCCAGGCCCATGACCCACGACCTCATGGCCTCCCTGATAAGCCAAATGGGGGGCAAGGTGGAAAAGGTGGTGGTGGACGATCTCCGGGAGGGAACCTTCTACGGGAAAATATACATCCGAAGGGGAGATGAGGTTTTAAAGATAGATTCAAGGCCCTCCGATGCCATCGCCCTGGCGGTAAGGGTGGGCGCCCCCATTTTCGTGGAAGAAAGCGTTTTTGAAGAGGCTTCCATACTTCCGGTGCCGGAATCCGAGGGGGAAATTGACCTCAAGGACTGGCTTGAGAAACTTTCCCCGGAGGATTTCGGAAAGTACAAAATGTGATTTAACATTTAATCCCCTTTACCGTATAATTTAATTGCCATGAGAAAATTCCTCCTTCTTTTATTTTTCCCCCTACTGGTCTATCCCGGGGCCCTGTCTTACAAAATAAACGCCTCCCTGGAAATCCAGGACAAATACAAAGTACTGGTTAAGGGAAGCGAAGAAATAGTGTGGGAAAACAATTCCATGCTTCCGGTCAGGAAACTGTATTTCCACCTATATCAGAATGCCTTCCGGGAGGGGTCCAGTTTTATGAAGGAAATCGGAGGTCTTCCGAAAAAATGGAAAAAGCACAGGGAATGGTGGGGAGAGGAAAAAATTGAGAAGATCACGGTAAACGGGGAGGACATTACATCCACCTTGAAGTTCGTTCACCCCGATGACGGAAATGCCCGGGACAGAACCGTGGTGACGGCGGACCTGCCCGAGGAAATCCCCCCGGGAGAAAGGATCACCATAGAGGTACAGTTCACCACGAAAATGCCCAAGGCCTTTGCCAGGTCTGGGGTGGGAAGGGGATATTATTTCGTCTCCCAATGGTTCCCCAAACTGGGGGTTCTTGAAAACAGCGGCACCTGGGTTTGCCATCAATACCACAGGAACGGGGAATTTTACTCGGATTTTTCCACCTACGAAGTGACCTTAAAACTTCCCTCCAACCTGGTGGTGGCGGCCAGCGGTGATCTGGTGAAGGAAAAAACCCGGGGCAAGGAAAAACTCCTGGAGTTCCACCAGGAGATGGTCCACGATTTTGCCTGGGCCGCCGACGAGGACTTCGTAAAAATAGAGGACCACTTCCAGAGCAAATATCAGCCCCGGGTAAGGATTCTCCTCTACATCCAGCCGGCCCACTTGAAACAGAAGGGAAGGTACCTGGAGGCCCTGAAAAGGGCCATGGAGTTTTTCTCCCGGAAGGTGGCCCCCTATCCCTACGGCAGAATAACCGTGGTGGATCCGGACATATCCGCCATGAGAACCTCGGGCATGGAATACCCCACCCTCATAACCGGAGGAAGCCTGTATCTGCTCCCCCGGGGGATAAAATTCACCGAAAATGTAACGATCCACGAATTCGGCCATCAATACTGGTACGGCGTGGTGGCCAACAACGAAGCCGAGGAGGCCTGGCTTGACGAAGGCATAAACACCTTTTTTGAAATTAACATCATGGACACATATCCCTGGTTCTTTGACATTTTAGGCTACAAGGCCCGGGACAGCGAAAGATACCGCATGGGCTACATAAAGAGCACCTACGCAGACCCGGTGATAAAACCTTCCTGGAAGTTCTTTCCCGGAACCTACTCCGCCAATGTGTACACCAGGGCAGCCCTGACCCTGGAGACCTGGAAAAGGCTGGTGGGTGAGGAGAAGTTCTACGCCGCCATAAGCGAATACTTCAAGAGGTATGCGTACAAACACCCCCGATCCCGGGATTTCTTCTTCACCATGGAGGAGTTTCTGGGGGATTGGTCTGGACTGTGGAAACCCATGTTTTACGAAGCGGGCAAGGTCAACTGGAAGGTGGCCGATGTTAAGGGCAAGGAGGTCCTCCTTCTCAGGGAGGGCCTGGAGGTGGATGTGCCGGTGGAGGTAAGCGTGAAAACCGCCGACGGAAAGGAGCATAGTTTTGTGTGGCGGGGGAGGTGGATGAAAAGGGATTTTTCCCGGAGGGTTATCTCCGTGAGAATTGACCCAAAGGAAAAACTCATGGTGGATTCCAACCCCTTTGACAATCAATGGTCCCGTTCCTCCTCCATCCCGGCCAGACTCACCTGGCGCTTCCTGGCCAGGCTTCAGATAATTTTTCTCAATCTTCTGCCATAGGGGGAAAGATGAAGGGAATATTGCATTACCTTGAAGGGCTCAGGGAAGCCCTGTGGGACCTGAGGTTCGTAATATACCTCTGGCTCTTATCCCTGGGGCTGGTCATCTTCGCCTACTTTCCGGTCCACAAGTTTTTCTCATCCAGGCTTTCCCATTTTTCCGACTGGACATACATAATGGACCATCCCGCCTACATCGCCCTGGTTTACAAGAACAGCGGGGTGCTCTTTGCGGGGATATTTGCCCTTCTTCTGCTCTTTTACATATTTACCCTCATGGTAGAAGGAGGCATATGGGCCGGGATACTTCGGAGAGAACCTTTTTCTTACTGGAAAAAATACTTTGGACGCTTCCTTCTCCTGGAAATACTCACCCCCATAATCTACCTTCCTCACTTCCTGGTGGCAGGCCTCCTCTTCCTTTTGATTAAACCCATCCCAATCTACAAAGAAAAAATCTTCTCCCTGGCCGCAGTGGCTTATGCCCTCGTCCTCCTTTTTATTCTCACACTGGCTTCCATATCCAAGGATTATGCGAAACTGGCGGTGGTCAGGGACAACCGGAGCGTTCTCCGGGCCATTGTCTTTTCCTGGAAACTCACGCTGATGCGCTGGCTTTCCTCCGGGCTCATGGGAATGGCGGCCCTGCTTCTCTGGGCCATACCCTTTTTCTTGATATCCCCCCTATTACACAACCTTCCGACCTTCATCTACTTCCTGGCCTATCAGCCCCTGGTCCTTCTCAAGGTCTATTCCAAGATAGCCCTCTTCATCGGGGAGAAATACATGGCCAGGGAATTTTCCTGAAGTTTTATAATTAATTTATGAAAAGATTATTCTTTCTTCTGATCCCGACGCTTGTTTTTTCCCAGGTGGCGGCTTCCATAAAACCCTTATCTCTGCTCGTAGGAGAAGTGTATCCCGGTGAAGTTATTACGGTGGTCCCTCCCCACCGCTCCCCCCACCTCTTTTCTCCCACCCCACGGCAGGTAAAGAGGCTAATGAAGGCGAAACTGGTTTTCAAAATCGGGGCAGGTCTGGAACCCTGGAAAATACCGGGGGTTAGGGAGGTGGACCTTTCCGCCCATGTTTCTTTAATAAGGGAGGGCGGAAGACCCAATCCCCATTACTGGCTTTCCCCCCGGAGGATGCTGGAGGCCCTGCCCGCCATCCGGAGGTGGCTGGAAAGAGCCTTTCCCCATCGGCAGGAGGAAATAAGGGAAAGGGCAGATAGGACCCGAAAGGAACTGGAAGACCTGGACGGAAAACTCCGTCGGATGATGAGTCCCTTCACCGAAAGGAAAATTATTCTCTACAGGCCTGCCTGGGTTTATTTTCTCCTGGATTACGGCTTCAAAAAAATTCAGGTGCTAACCCCGGACCCTTCCAGACCCCCTTCCCCCGGGAAGATGGCCGCCCTGAAGGGAGACCTCCTGGTCTTTGACCCTTCCCTTTCCCCCGGGAAGGCCAAGACCCTGGCAGCGTGGGCCGGCCTCCCCTGGGTGTACCTGGACCCCCTGGGAGAAGACCGCCACTTCTCCTCCTACTCCGAATTCATTCTGGAAAACGCCAAAAAATTCCTGGGAGGCCTGAAGTGAAGGCCCTGGAGGTTCGGGACCTCTGGTTTTCGTACGGGGGAGAGGATGTGCTGCAGGGGGTAAACCTCTCAGTGGAGGAGGGGGAGATGGTGGCTATTTTAGGACCCAACGGAGCCGGAAAAACCACCCTCCTCAAGATAATTCTTGGACTTCTAAAGCCCCGGCGGGGGGAGGTTAGAATCTTCGGTCTTCCTCCTGAAAAGGCCCGAGGGCTTATAGGATATGTTCCCCAGAACCTACAACCCAATCGCCGGATGCCCATAACCGCCTTTTCCGTGGTGATGATGGGGCTTTACCGGGGCATGCTGAAGTGGCCCCGGGAGCAGGACCGGAGGGAGGCGGAAAAGGCCCTGGAGGAGGTGGGCATTTCGCCACTTAAAAAAAGGCTTTTCGGACAACTCTCCGGAGGCCAGAGGCAGAGGGTCCTCATAGCCAGGGCCCTGGTGAGAAAACCCAAACTCCTCATCCTGGACGAACCCGAAACCGGCCTTGATCCCTCCTTTCAGGAAGGGTTTTACAAACTGCTTCAAAGAATACGGGAAAAATACCGCACCACCATCATAACGGTAACCCACGATGTTATGGCGGTCTCCCAGATGGTCTCATCCATTGCCTGCCTCAACCGGGCTTTGGTGGCCCACGGAAGGCCCCAGGAGGTATTAACCGGGGAAAACCTCCGGTGCCTGTACGGCGAGGCTGCAGCCTACTTCGGCCACGGCCCTGCCCCACATCTCATAGTGGAGGAACACCGTGATAGAAATACTTAAACTGCCCTTCATGAAAAACGCCATCCTGGCGGGGCTGGCGGTGGCGGCGGCGGCTTCCCTGCTGGGCAGTTTCGTGGTTATCCGAAGGATGACCTTCATCGGAGCAGGCATAGCCCACTCCTCCTTTGCCGGGGTGGTCATAGGCTTTCTTTTGGGAATATCCCCCCTGGTCTCCGCCCTGGTCTTCGCTTCCTTCACCGGCCTTTCCATAGGTTTTCTATCCAGAAACTACCGGATAGAAGAGGAAAGCGCCGTGGGGGTCTTTTTCCCCTTTTCCATGGCCCTGGGGATCATTCTCCTGGGATTCCTCAAGGGCTACACCCCTAACATAATGGGATATCTCTTTGGGGACATACTTCTGGTAGGGAAAACCGAACTCTACCTCTCCTGGATTTCTTTAATCCTTTCCCTCCTCTTTGTGGGCCTGTTCTTCCGGGAAATGGTTTTTTCCACCTTTGACGAAGAGACCGCCCAGGTTCTGGGGATAAACACCTCCCTGGTCTATTATCTCTTTCTCATTCTGACTTCCCTGGTAATCGTGGTATGTATCAAGGTGGTGGGGATAATCCTTCTCTCAGGCCTGCTGGTGATCCCTCCCCTGGCCGCCCTACAGTTTTCCAGAAACATGAAGGCCTTTATCGGATTATCCGTGTTATTCGGGATCGCTTCCTTCCTGGCGGGTATCCTCCTTTCCTACCTCCTGGACCTTCCCTCGGGAGCCACCATAATAGGTTCGGGCTTCGTATTGCTCCTTATATCCGGGGCGGTTAAACTTCTCTTTCTAAGGGATTAATCTTCTTCAAAGATGAGTTTTAAGGGCTCCTCTTTAACTTGAGGAATCTCTTTTATTTCCTTGTAAAATTCCACTATCTCCTGGAAGGGACCCTCCACCTCGTATTCCCCCTGGTAAATGTAAGGATGAAGAGGAGCGTACATTTCCGTGGGCTCCGCTTCCTTTATGTAGGTTTCTTTCTCGTCGTGTTTCTTTATGTACTCGGCGGGGAGTTTCTCCAGGGCTTTTTTAAGCCTCTGGGCCAGGTCCCGGTTGTATATGGAGAAGGTAAATTTAACATAAGCCCCCTTGATAGGCCTTACAGACTTAACCTTCAGGCCCAACCTCTCCTCACATCTTTCCATTCCGGCCCTGAGGTCCTGGGCGATATCCTCCCTCACCACGAAATGGGTAAGGTTTTCCAGACCGAACCACTCCCTGAGGGCATCGGAAAGGGTGGAGCGCTCTATTCCCAGAACCTTGCTGAAGTAAACCACTTCATCTTCTATTCCTCGCCCTCTTATCCATCCGTAGACAAAACCTTTAGTTAAAAGTAAAGGGGCTTCCACCACGAATTCGTAGAATCTCATGCGTTATCCCTCCTTTTCTCCTATAAGAGGCCATATTAACAGGTGAAGGATTTTTTTTCAAGTCCCGGGGATGGTAAAATCCACCCATGAGGAAAATACGCCTTTTAATCGTATTTTTACTGGTTCTGTCCATAAGGGCAGGGGTGGGAATGGAAGTTTACGGAGGAGGAGGATTCTGGTCTCTAAACCTGTTGAGGGCTCAGATCAAAAAATTCGCCAGGGAAAAGGTGGATGAACTTTTGCACGGGGATCTGGAGGCAAAGTATCCGGAACTCTCCGGAGCGACCTACGAACACACAGAAATGTTTTACTCCGGAGGAGAGAACCTGGGCCTGGGACTTCGGTTCTATCCCGGGGGAGAACAGGGCAGTTTTAGCGTTGGATTTTACCTGATGAAGATGAACATGGACATGGTAATGGACGGGGAAATCGCCGCCACCAAGGGAACAGATTCTGCCGATTTCACCGGCAGTGGAGAAGTTTACATAACCTCCTACGCCGGCCTGGCGGTCCTCCAGTGGGAATTCTTCCCCTCGCTGAAGGTAACCCCCTATTTCAAAATGGGCTTCGGAGCCGGAACCCTCAGGGGAAAGACCTCCTACAAGGGCTTCGTCACCACCAGAATAAGGGGAAACACGGAGAAGTTCAAGGAGGAAGAGGAGAAAACATTGGACGATCTGAGGAAGGAAGGGGCCGATGTGCCCAAACTTCTGCCCTTCGTCAATCTGGCTCTGGGGATAAAAGGGGATGTCAGCGAAAACCTGGCCCTTTATGTGGAGGGAGGAATTCTCAACGGGTTCTTTCTGGGAGGGAGTTTCGGAATCCGGTTTTAAAAATAGAGTATAAATTCCTCCGCTGTGGGCCTGGTGGATATGAACCGGATCTCTTCCCTTTTCAGGGATATCCACTTGGCGATAATCTCTTCTGTGAAAACCCCATCCCTCAGGAGGTAATCCCTATCGTCCTCCAGTTCCCGAAGCGCCTGCTCCAGGGAGGAAGGCATGCTCTCCTTGAGAATAGCCCTCCCCTCCTCGGCGGGTCCGTAACCCATTTCCACGGGATCAAGTCCGTTCTCAATCCCGTCCATTCCCGCCATTACGATGGAAGCCAGGATTAGATAGGGATTCCCCGTAAAATCAGGGGTCCTGAACTCCACCCTGGTTCTGGAGGGGTCCTTTACATATCCCGGAATCCTTACCGCCGAGCCCCGGTTTCCCCGGCCGAAACTTATGGAGGAGGGAGCCTCAAATCCACCGGTAAGCCTTTTGTAGGAATTGGTGGAGGCGTTGGTGAAGGCGGCCAGGGACTTGGCGTGATATAGAAGTCCTCCCACATAATGAAGGGCCTCCTTACTCAGGTTGGCGTATCCCCGGGAACTGTAAAACACATTCTGGTCCTGCCTCAGGATGAGTTGGTGTAGGTGCCATCCGGTGCCCGCCTGATTGTATATGGGCTTGGGGATAAAGGTCAGAAAAAGACCCTTCTTGAAGGCAAGTCCCTTGAGAAGGTATTTGATCTTCACCGCGTTATCCGCGGTCTGGAGGGAAGGGGTGAAAACGGTCTCTATCTCCTGCTGTCCCGCCTGACCAACCTCGTGGTGATGGTACTTAACCTCTATGCCGGAATTCCTCAAAAGGCCGATGGCTTCGTTTCTGAAATCCAGGAACTCGTCCCGGGGGATTTCCCGATGATATCCGTTGTGATAATCAACCTTCTCCGAAGAAAGGTGAAAACCGCTGGAGAAGGCCTCGGAATAGAATTCGGCGTTTTTAAATAAGTAGAACTCGTATTCAGGCCCCCAGAATATATCATCTCCCACCCCGGTTTTCCTCATAACCTCCACGCTTTTTTCCAGGATGAATCGGGGGTCCAGGGGATATCGGGTCCTCTTCCTATCAGCCAGGTGAATACTGCAAATAAAGGAAAGGGTGGGCTCCTGGTGGAAGGGATCTATAAAGCCGGTCTCAATAATAGGTTTTAACACCAGGTCAGAAGACTCCACCGGAAGGTATCCGTAACTGGAGCCGTCAAAACCCACCCCTTCTTCCAGGATATTACGGGAAAAATACTCCACCGGCAGGGTGACATGGTGGAGATTTCCCCTGAGGTCCAGGGCTTTAAGGTCCACATACTTCACTTCTCCGCTTTTTATTATTTCCTTAACCCTGTCGGTATCCATGTTCACCTCCGGATGTTATTATATCAAGGGTGGAGATGAGATTAGAAAGAAAAACTCTCAAGAAGGAATTAGATTCTGTAAAGGGAGCCGATTACAAGGACCTCTATGTGGAAAAAACGCTGTACTACTCCCTTACCGACGACAGGGGCAGGCTTTTCTATCATTTCTCCCTGGAAGAGGGAAAGGCCCTCCGGTGGATCGCGGGGGAGACCGAATTCATGAGAGTCTCCTCCCTGCATAGTGGAGAGGAAATCCCGGGGGAAGACTTCCTGGAGGACACCCTCCGAAGACTGCGGGACAGGGGGCTGGAAGGGAAGATACGGATAAATTACACGGAAAAAAACTCCGTGGTGATGAGCCCCGAAGGCGTTTACAAAAAAAAGGAAAGGTTTTATCTTCTCCAGATCAAAGATGGGGGAGTGACCCACCGCAGGATATACCTCTCAAGACCTTCCAGCGTCTTCCTGGACGGCTTTGCCAACTCCTTCCAGGAGAAAAAAAGGGTGAAAAAGCACGCCCGAGGCCTTCCCAGGGAGGGGGAAATGTTCTTTCTCTTTACCGAAGGGGCAGCATCCATTTTTGCCCACGAGATTTTCTGGCACCCCCTGGAACTGGACCTGGTCTTTAAGGGTCAGTCCATGGTCTCCCCCTCTGCTCTGGGGAAAAGGGTCTTCCCCGAAGCCCTCTCCCTTCTCTCCACCTCCCTTACCCCGGACGACGAGGGGCAAATTCTTGGGGAAACTCTCCTGGTGGAGCGGGGTTACCTGCTGGGCTTCGCCTCCTCCGTATATTATTCCCTTCTTTCCCGCATGCCCCTCATACCCCATGGAAGGCGTCAAAACTACCGTTACCCCCCCATAGTAAGGCCCCAGAAGGTGAAAATATCCAGGGGGGAACTTTCTCAGATTGAAATACTCCAGAGAATAAAAACCGGGGTTCTGGTCCGGGAAATTGACAGGGCCTGGGTGGACTTCCGGAGGGGAGAGGTCCACTTCAGAACCTCCCTGGGATACTGGGTGGAAGACGGCAGAGCCCTTTTCCCACTCACTCCCCTCTGGCTGATGGTAAAAATCCCCCTGGACGAAAAGCAGTTCTGGAGTTCCTCGGACCTGAATAAAGAGGAGCCGTTCTTCTGTGTTAAAAACGGTCAGCGGGTGGTCTTCTCCTCCAAAGCCCCGGATTTTCTCGTAAGGGGGTTCTCCAGAAATGCATGATCGGGCGAGGGACATAATTGAAAAGATAAAGGCCCAGGGATGGGAGGGAGATGTTTTCGCCTTCGTGGAGGAGAGGATTGAGGTCCAGGGGGGGTGGGAAGCGAGGCTCATCTCGGGGAGGGAAGTTGGATTTTCTACCAGGTGGAAAAAGGAAAGGTCCGGGATTTTCTTCCATTTCTCCCCCTCACCCACCGTGAACTTCAACCACGGATTCATCATAGGAGAAAACTGGGAATTGAGGCTCCCCTCTTACATAAAAAAGACTTCCGTAAAACTTCGGGACGAAAGGGGGCTCCCCTACGGGGAGGAATTGGAGTTTCCCGCATGGATAGATGAACTGCGCGGCAGGGAAAGGAAAGTTCTTCTAATGAACACCCGGGGAGGGGAGGCCTCCTACGCAGAAAGCCTTTATTCCTTTAAAGCCTCCCTACACGAGGAGGAATTCTGGGTGTGGAGCAGGAGGAGAGATTTTCCACTGACACTGCGGGGAAACGGGGGAAGAAACCTGGTCCTTCATCCCCTGGCTTCCTTTAAACTGGTAAAACTCATCCTTTCGGGAAAAACGAACCTGAAGGGGGCGGAATTTACCATAGAGGAGGATCCCTCCCTGGACTTCGGGCCCGGAAGTTTTCCCTTTGACGCCTCGGGCAGGGAAATGAAGAAAAGGGTTATCTTCAAGAAGGGAAAAATCAAAGCCAGAAAGCCCATACATCTGCTAAGGCCTGCTCCCCAATCTCCGCCGGTTACCGGCTGGACCAACATCGTGCTTAAAGTCCCCACGGCCTCAAGTCCCTCCTTCACCCTGGTGGTTAATTTAAGGTTTTACGGGGAAATAACACAACTCGTCCTGGAAGATGGCAGGGAAAGGGAGATGAAAACCGAAAACCTCCTCCGCTCCATTTGCGGAAAAATACAGGAGGGCTTTTTTATAGGACCACCCTTTATAAAATCAGATTATTTGCTTTTATCTTAATACTCGTAATCCTGCTGAAATTCCGGGAATCTATCCTTTACCACCTTCTTTCCCAGGATAAATCCCAGGGTAAAGGCTGTCCCCACCGCCAGGAAAAACAGGAAAGAAGTTCTCATGGTCCACCTCCTCTAAAATTCTGACAATACTTGCCTTAATTGTCAAGGCCGTTCCTTGACTTGGCTTTTTTTTTCTTTTACACTACTAAGGACTTCCTACGGAGGTAATGAATTATGAGGAAAATTATCACAGGAATTTTATTCTTCGGCCTTTTAATGGGGGTGGAGATCAAAATAGGAAATCACGACCTCAACTGCTCCTATACAGTGTTGAAGAACAAGCCCCTGGCCAGCATCGTCAGTTCCATGGACGAGGATTTCAAAAAGCAAACCTTCTCCGAAGGGGATATGATCTTCGCCAGGGGTGAACTTGAGCCCGGGAAGACTTATTCCCTCATGGGAGAAGTGGGCTCCCTGTCCGGAGGTTATAAGATCTACAAACTTCAGGGATACGGGGAAGTTCTCCGCAAGGAGGGCGATATTTACATCATGAAGGTTACCTCATCCTGCACCGGGGTAAAAATAGGCTCCAAGGTGTTCCCTCCCCTGGTTGAAAAGGAATTCACCGTCAACATAAAGCCCATAACCCTCCAGACCACTGCTCCGGCAGGGACTCCCGGGAAAATAGTCTTCATTGAATCCTCCTTCAAACAATTGGGGGAGGGCTGGGCCGTGGTAAAGGGTGCCAGGGCCTTGGGACTCCAGCGGGGAGATACCGTTATCGTATTCGGGCTCGTGGACAAGGTGAAAAAACCCAAGGCCATGGGGGTAGTCCTGAGAACCGCCGGAGACTATGCCGTGGTGGAGACCTTGCTTCCCATAGACGCCATAAGGGAAGGAGATTTAGTTTATAAGAAATAAATTCATAGTGAGGGAGGAAATGGAAAGAAAGAACCTTTCTTCAAAAACCATCAAAATTGAGAACAAAAAATTTCACTTTGACCTCATGGAAAACCATCGGGGAAGATATCTGAGGATCACCGAAAAAAGCGGGGGGAAATCCAGCATAGTAATCCCCGAAAGCGGTATAGAAGAATTCAAAGAGGCCTTTCTGGAGTTTCTTAAAGAAACCGAAGAATCCGAAAGCGTTTCCTAAACCTCTTCTACAGGGGAAAATTTATAATTTAAGGAGGTGCGCTCATGCGTAGGAGAGTTCTTATCATGGGGGCAGCGGGAAGGGACTTTCACAACTTCAATGTTTACTTCAGGGATAAGGAGGAATTTGAGGTAGTCTGCTTCACCGCCACCCAGATACCCAACATAGAGGGAAGAATTTATCCCCCCGAACTCGCGGGGAAACTCTATCCCGATGGGATCCCCATTTATCCTGAATCCCAACTCGCGGAACTTATAAAAAAACACAAAATTCAGAAGGTGATATTCGCCTACAGCGATGTTTCCCACGAATATGTGATGCACAAGGCCTCCGAGGCCATGGCGGCGGGGGCTTCCTTCTCCATCCTGGGTCCGGACGAAACCATGCTGGAATCCACCCTTCCGGTGGTGGCAGTCACCGCCGTAAGGACCGGGTGCGGTAAAAGTCAAACCTCCAGGAAAATCGTAAAAATACTCGCCTCCCACGGCAAAAAGGTGGCGGTAATCCGTCACCCCATGCCCTACGGGGACCTGGTGGCCCAGAGGGTCCAGCGCTTCGCCTCCATGGAGGACATGGATAAGGCCAATTGCACCATAGAGGAAAGGGAAGAATACGAGCCCCACATAATGAACGGAGCGGTGGTATGGGCCGGCGTGGACTACGAAGCCATACTGAGGGAAGCGGAAAAGGAAGCGGATATAATACTCTGGGACGGAGGCAACAACGACCTTCCCTTCTACAGACCTAACCTCCACATCGTGGTGGCCGACCCCCACAGGCCCGGCCATGAAGCCAAGTATCACCCGGGAGAAGCCAATTTCCGCCGGGCCGATGTCATCATAATCAACAAGGAAGAAACCGCCGATAGGGCTGGAGTGCAACACCTCTGGGAAAGCGCCAGAACCCTTAACCCCTCGGCCATTTTGATAGATGCCGCCTCACCCATCTTCGTTCAGGACCCCTCCGCCATAGCCGGCAAGAAGGTTCTCGTGATTGAAGACGGTCCCACCGTAACCCACGGAGAAATGGGCTACGGCGCCGGATACATGGCCGCCAAGAAGTATGGGGCTTCGGAACTTATAGACCCCAGACCCTACGCCGTGGGTTCAATAGTGGAAACCTTTGCCAAGTACCCACACTTGAGGGAAGTTCTCCCGGCCATGGGCTACGGAGAAACCCAGATGAAGGAACTGGAGGAGACCATAAACCGCAGTCCTGCGGAAGTGGTGGTGGTGGCCACGCCCATAGATCTGGGAAGAATACTTAAAATCACCAAGAAGGCCGTAAGGGTGCTTTACGAACTTCAAGAGATAGGGGAACCCACCCTGGAGGATGTTCTGAAGAACAAGGGCCTTATATGAGGAGAACCGCCGTAATTGCCTTCGGAGGAAACGCCCTCCTGCCTGCCGACAGCAGTGGAACCCAGGAGGAGCAGTTCCAGAAGGCCAGGGAGGCCGCCGGAAGGATCGCCGAACTCCTGGCCCGCAATTACGATGTGGTGGTGGTCCACGGCAACGGTCCCCAGGTGGGAAACCTTCTCCTCCAGATGGAAATGGCGTCCCATGTGATCCCTCCCTTCACCCTGGATGTGGCCGACGCCATGACCGAGGGTTCCATAGGCTACATGCTCCAGACCTGGCTGATAAACTACATGAGGATAATGTCCCTGGACCGGGAGGTGGAGACCGTACTGACTCCGGTGCTGGTGGATCCCCAGGATCCGGCCTTCAAAAACCCCACCAAACCGGTGGGACCCTTTTACACCCGGGAAAAGGCGGAAAAATTGGCCCGGGAAAAGGGCTGGACGGTGATGGAGGATGCCGGAAGAGGGTGGAGAAGGGTGGTGCCCTCCCCCAGGCCCATTGACATTTTGAACAAAATCGTCATAAAGGCCCTGGTGGCGGAGGGGGTGGTGGTCATAGCCGGGGGAGGAGGTGGAATCCCGGTGATAATCAACGAAGATGGCCTGGTGGAAGGAGTAGAAGCCGTCATAGACAAGGATTTCACCGCCGCCCTGATTGGCCGAATAATAAAGGCCGACATTTTGATAACCCTCACCGGAGTGGAACAGGTTTACCTGGACTTCGGGAAACCCACCCAGAGGCCCCTGAGGAAGGTGGGTCTGGAGGAGATCAAACAATACCTGAAGGAGGGCCAGTTCCCTCCGGGCTCCATGGAACCCAAGATAAAGGCAGCCGTAGAGTTTTTAGAAGGGGGCGGAAGGGAGGTCTTGATAACCTCGGCCAGAAAATTGAGATCCGCCCTGGACGGCAGAACGGGCACAAGAATCCTAAGGAGGTGAACATGAAAAAGGACCTTCTGAGCATAAAGGACCTGAGCCGGGAGGAGGTCTTCTCGCTATTTGAAGACGCCAGAGAACTTAAAGCCCATCCCGAAGCGCACCGTCGGGACCTGCCGGGCAAGGTCCTGGCCATGATATTTGAAAAACCATCCCTGAGGACCAGGGTAACCTTTGAAACGGGAATATATCAGTTGGGTGGGATAGGCATTTACCTGGCCCCCCAGGATATTCAGTTGGGCAAAAGGGAAACGGTGGAGGATGTGGCGAGGAACCTTTCCCGGTGGGTCAACGGCATAATGATAAGAACCTTCGGCCAGGAGAATGTGGAAAAAATGGCCCGGGAAGCCTCGGTGCCTGTAATAAACGCCCTGACTGACCTTTACCATCCCTGCCAGATCCTTGCGGACCTGTTTACCCTGTGGGAAAGGGGCCACGACCTGGAAAAATTCACCCTGGCCTATGTGGGCGACGGCAACAACATAGCCCACTCCCTCATATGGGGTTCTGCCCGCACGGGACTTAACTTGAGGATAGCCACACCCCCGGGATACGAACCCAGAAAGGACATAGTGGAAGAGGCCAGGGCCCAGGGGGCCAGGGTAGAAATTTTCCACGACCCGGTGAAGGCGGTGGAGGGAGCAGACGCCGTCTACACCGATGTGTGGGCCTCCATGGGACAGGAAGCGGAAAGGGAAAAAAGGATTAAAATCTTCAGGCCCTTCCAGGTAAACATGGAACTCTTCTCAAAGGCCAAGCCCCAAGCCTATTTTATGCACTGCCTTCCTGCCCACCGGGGAGAGGAGGTCACCGACGATGTAATTGACCATCCCCGCTCCATCGTCCTGGATCAGGCTGAAAACCGGCTTCACATACAGAAGGCAATTATGAGGAGGTTGATGAGGTAATGGAGAAGGAAAAATTTTTAAAGGAAATCCTTGAGGCCTCCGAGGAACCCCTCCCCCTGGGGGATGTAATAGAAAAATTCGCCAGGAAGTTCAGGGAAGAGGAGGTTCTGGAACCGGTAAAAATATACGACCCGGACTGCCGCTACGAAGTGGGCGACCTCATATACAAGGAATTCCAGGAGAAACTCAGGGTAGGCCGGGACAAATACATTGAATTTGAGGGGGCGGCGGTTCTTCGGGTGGTGGAGAAAAAGTATTCCAAGGAGTTGGGCTGTTATCTCATAGGACTGGAATACGACGGGGGCGGCCCCCTGAAGGAACACTTCAAATACCTCAGCAGAAGGAAGGTGGGCTTTTATCTCCCCAGTTACGAATTAAAGGAATGCCCAAAACTTCCTCCGGAGAAGGACCCCCGAAGGCAGGAGAAGGAACCTTCGGAGGAATTTCTGAAAAAATGCAGAAAAGAATTGCAGGAGACCGTGGAAAAGGACAAGGAAATCTATCGCTGGGGAGAGTTTCTGGTTCTTTCCTCCAGGCTCAAGGACATAAGTGAAGATCAGTTGAAGGAACTGGAAGAATACCTCAAGGGTAAGGGTTCCTCTGCCTCCACCGAGGAACTGGTGGAGAGGGTTCTTGGAAAATCCAGAGAGGCCTCGGACTTCGGAATGTGGTGTCTCTCCCTGAACAGGGCCCTCTCGTCCAAGAAACTGACCTTCGTCCTGGTGTCCCGGCGGGGCTACGGTCGGTGGAACACATGGGTAAACCTGGTGAACCTGGAAAAGGACCTGCCCATAAAGGTGCGAAGATCCCTGCCCATTTTTACATCCCGCTCCCGGGTGGAAATTGAAACCTACCTTAAGGACTTTGAGAAGGAAGAAAAGAAAACCGAGGCCAGGAACAAGCACATCCTGACCTGGAGGGAAGTTCTCTCCGGAGCCGTAAGGGTAAGAAAGGGCTTTAGAAACCTCTTGGGAGGAGAACTGGAGATAAAGGCCAGAGATCGGGGAAACGAGTATACCCTGTTCTACTTCCCGGAAAAGAACATGATATTGGGCCTCTCCAGGTATTACAAGGAGAACCTGGTGGTTCAGGGGGCCCAACTTTTCCTTGAATGGAAGGAGGACCATTTTCAACTCTCTCTGAGGATGGAGAAAAAACCCATCCGGGCCCCCATGGTGATCTACAAACCCGAAGGCGACCGCTTTGAACTGAAGGACGCCGAAATTTCCACCGAGGTGGACCTGGACGCCAGGGCCTTCATCACCCGGAGGGAACTGGACCTTCTACTCTCCAGGATGGACTCCTGGAGGGAAATTCGGGACCTGACGGCCCTGGTGAGGGAACTTGCTAAAAACTTCGGGGACCCGGAAAAGGACTTTAGAATTCACTACCTCAAACTCTTTCATCTCCTGGACCTAATCCACGCCACTGCCAAGGAAGACCTTTTAAAATCCCTCCTGGGCAACCCGGAATTCTCCCAGGATGAAGAGGACTTCGGATACTTCAAACTGGACCTGAACCGGGCGGTGGAGATTCCCGTGGAGAAAGAGGAAAAACCCGCCATCTCCCTGGAGGTTTCGGAAGGGCCTTCCCGACCGAAAAAGAAGAAAAAAAGGAAAGCCAGGAAGCCGTCATCCCAGGCCGCCAGGGAAGGTTTCTTTGCGGAAAAACTCAAGGAAGCCCTGGATAAAAAAGAAGAATAGCGTGTTATAATTTCATAAAGGGCGGTTAGCTCAGGCGGGAGAGCGCTGGTTTCGCACGCCAGAGGTCAGGGGTTCGAATCCCCTACCGTCCACTTTATCATCATGGAAAAAGTCGTCTTTCCCGTGGCGGGTCTGGGAACCCGCATGCTTCCCGCAAGCAAGGCCGTGCCCAAGGAAATACTCCCCATATACGATAGACCGGCCATCCACTACACCGTGGAGGAAGCCGTAAAATCAGGATTTTCCAAGATGATCTTCGTCACTTCCCGGGGCAAAGAAGCCATCCTAAATTATTTTGACAGGGATGTGGAATTGGAGGAAGTCCTCATGGCCCGGGGGAAAAGGGAGATGGCGGAGTTTTTGAAGCAACTTTCCTCCCTGGCGGAGTTCATCTCCGTAAGGCAGGGAATAGCCCTGGGCCTGGGCCACGCGGTCCTTCAGGCGAGGGCCGTGGTGGGAGAAGAACCCTTCGCCGTAGTTCTTCCCGACGACATTGTCCTGTGCGAGCCCCCTCTCCTCAAGCAAATGCGGGAAGTTTACCTGCGTACGGGGAAATCGGTGGTGGCCCTGTACCGGGTGGCCAAGGAGGAGATTCCCTCCTTCGGGATAGCGGACGCCGAAGTGAAATCCGACGGGAATGTGGTAATCCACGACCTGGTGGAAAAACCCCCGGTGGAAGAGGCCCCCTCCGACCTGGCGGTTATAGGGAGATACATCCTGGAACCCGAGATTTTCAGCATTCTGGAGAAAACCCCTCCGGGAAAGGGAGGGGAAATACAACTTACCGATGCCCTGAGGGTTCTTGCCAGGGAAGGGAGGCTGGTGGGCCTCGTTTTTGAGGGGACCAGGCTGGATGTGGGAAATCCCAGGGGACTTTTAAGGGCAAGTCTGGAAATTGCGAGAAGACGGGGTGTTAAAATATAGGACCTTCCCCACCACCGCCGATCTTGGACTCTTCGTTTACGGAGAAAGCCCGAAGGAAGTCTTTGAAAACCTCGCCTATGCCCTGCGGAGAATAATAGGAGGTAGAAAAACCCTAAGGCCCTCCGGAAAGGAAACACTCACGCTGAAATACCCTGACCTGGAAACCGGACTCTTCCTGTGGTCATCGGAACTTCTATTCCTCTACGACTCCCGGGGGGTGCTTCCCCTTAAGACCAAAATATTGAAACTTCAGCCCAGGGCCCTTAAGGCGGAGGTGAACCTCGGCAAACTTCAAGGCCCACCTCAAATTTACATAAAGGCCATCACCATGCATCGGCTTCAACTCCGGAAAATACGGGGAAGATGGAGGGCCTCCTTAGTGCTTGATCTTTAGAAGAACATCCCCGGAAACGGTCCGGGCCTTTATGTAAAGACCGTCCTCGCAATCCCTTCTCTCCACCTTGCCGCTGATCCTCATGCTATCCACCACCACATCCCCCCCGGTGGAAGATAGTTTCATGTAGCAAACCCTGGAAAGGGGTCTGAGGTGAAGGTCTCCGCTCACCGAGGACACACACCACCTGCGGGAGGAACTTCCCTCCAGATATACATCTCCGCTCACCGAGTTAACCTTTGCCTTCCCCAGACGAGAAAAGGAGAGAACTATGTCTCCGCTGACCGAAGAAGCGTATACCTCCTCCACCCCATCTCCCCGGGCCTTAATGGGACCGCTCACGCTTTTGAGCATAAGGTCCTCCGCCGAGATACCCTCCAGGGCTATTTCTCCGCTTACGGTATGAATCTCCCCCTCTTCCATCTCCCCTCCTTGAACCTGGATGTCGGCGCTCACCGTGCGCAGGTGAAGGGAATACTTCTTAGGCACATCCACCTCTACCCTGGCGAAATAAGAAATTTCCTCGCAGGAAAAAAGGCAGAACTTGCTTTTTCCAGTGCCCCGAAGCCTAAAATAAACTTCGTCGTCCTCCCTGTAAATTTCCACCTCGGGTTTTCTCCCCTTGTATTTGACTTCCATGAACACCCTTATCTGGGGTTTATCCCAGACCTTTACCCTTATCCTGCCGGCGGTTATGCTTCCCCTTAACGAAACCTTCCCCTGAACGGGAAAAACCTTCTCCACCTTAAACTCGCCTGCCCATGCGGCGAGGGCGAGTAGAAAAAGGACAGCGATTTTCCTCATTTTCACCTCCTTCCAGGTTCTTATACGCTGAAAAAACCCCGGGGTTCGTGATATCATAGACTTATGGAGGAACTTTTAGTATTTGACGCCAGTTTAATGGGAAAATTTGACGCCAAGGCCGGGGAGGAGTTCTCCGTGGACTCCATTATCCTCATGGAGAACGCCGGGGGATGGGTGGCCAAACGGATTCTGGAGATGGAGGATGTATTCGTGGTCACGGTGGTGGCCGGTCCGGGGAACAACGGAGGCGACGGGATAGTGGCCGCCCGTCACCTTTTAAACCACGAACTCTCCGTGAACCTCATCCTGCTGGCCAACCCGGAAAAACTCAGGGGGGATGCCAGGAAAAACCTTGAAATTGCCCAGCGAAGTGGAATGAACATCTACCCCGTGGAAAGCGAAGGAGAATGGGAGGAACTGCTCCCCTTCGTGGAAAGGGCCGATGTGGTGGTGGACGCCATTTTCGGAACCGGGCTCAAGAGGGAAGTTCAGGGGCTCTTCGCCAGGGCCATAGAGGACATAAACCTCCTGGCCCCCCTGGTGGTTTCCGTGGACCTCCCCTCGGGGGTTTCCTCCGAAGACGGCTCCGTAATGGGTGTGGCGGTGGAAGCGGACTTCACCGTAACCTTTGAGGCCCTAAAATTCGGCCACATCTTTCCACCGGGGGAGGATTACTGCGGAGACATAGAGGTGGTAAAGATAGGAATTCCTCCGGAGGCCTACGAGGAAGAGGAAGTGCCCTATAGGTTTACCCATCCGGAGGGGCTTTTCCCGGCGAAACTCTTTCGGCGACCCTCCCTTTCCCACAAGGGGGATTACGGCCATGTGCTGGTGGTAGCCGGAAGTTTGGGGAAAACCGGAGCCGCGGCCATGGCAGCCACCGCCGCCCTGAGGTCAGGGGCAGGCCTGGTGACCCTGGCGGCACCGGAGGACCTCCTTCCCTACATTCCGGTTCCCCCGGAAGTCATGACCTTCCCCCTCCCATCTTCCCGGGGAAGAATTAAGGCGGAAGCCACATCCTTGATAGAAGAAATGCTGGAAGGCAAAACCGTTCTGGCGGCCGGTCCCGGTCTGGGGACCTGGAAGGAGACCGGTGAGTTTCTTCTGGCTCTTCTGGAAAAGTCCTCCCTCCCCCGGGTCCTTGATGCCGATGCCCTGAACATAATATCCTCCGCCGGGGAAATACCCGGCCGGGCCCTTACCGTCCTGACCCCCCATCCCGGGGAATTTTCCCGCCTCCTCTCGGAGCCCGTGGAGAAAAACCTCCGGCGAAGGCTGGAAAGGGCCAGAGAATTTGCCCGGGAAAGGGGCTTATACCTGGTGCTTAAGGGCTATCGGACGGTGGTGGCGGCCCCGGACGGGACGGCCTACATAAACTCCACGGGAAATCCGGGGATGGCCACCGGAGGCAGCGGGGATGTTCTGACGGGAATGCTCGCCGGATTTTTGGCCCTGGCGGAAGAAGACGAGGTGGAGGAGGCCATCGTGGAGGCCGTGGGATATCACGGTCTGGCCGGGGACCTGGCTGCCTCAGAACTCACCCAGCCCTATATAACCGCCACCGACATAATCCAATACCTCCCGGAGGCCTTCGGGGAAAATGCATGAATTCATCTCCAAGAGTGAGGAAGAAACCAAAGCCATAGCCCGGGAGTTTTCAGCCTCCCTGAAGGGGCAGGAAGTGGTTTTAATATACGGACCCCTGGCCAGCGGAAAAACCGTCTTCGTAAAGGGGATGGCCAGCGGTCTGGGGATAGACGAAGACCTGGTATCTTCCCCCACCTTTACCATTATGAACATATACACCGGGGAAAAACTTCTCTTTCACCTGGACCTTTACAGGGCAGAAGAAAAGGAACTGGACCTGCTGGGCATTGAGGACTTCCTGGGCATGGGGGTTCTGGCGGTGGAGTGGGGGGAAAAGGCGGAATCCCAGCCCTGGGCAGAGGGGAGCATAAGAATACGAATTCTGCCCCAGGGGGAGGAAAGGAAGATTATCATAGAGAAATAGGAGGAGATTTGATTTACCTGGGCCTGGTTCTATTTTTCGCCGCCGCCTTCCTTTTCATATATTCCCTTTTTCTCTTGAAACCCTTTACCCCCAAGAGGAAAATCACCCTCAGGCTCGCCTATCTTCTTTCCTTCGCCGCCCTGGTAATCGTGCTTTTCGCCCGGGGATACCTCACCCCTCTTTTAATAGCCTCCTTTCTCTCGCTTTTATTAAGTTACATAGCCTGGGAACTATCTCTTTACTTCCTCAGGAAATGATTTTTATCTTCAATTCCCGGAGTTGCTCCGGGTCCACCTCCGATGGAGCCCCGGTGAGCAGGCACAGGGCTGAGGTGGTTTTGGGAAAGGCAATTACATCCCTTATGGATTCTTCACCCGCCGCCATCATCACCATCCTGTCAAAACCGAAGGCTATGCCTCCGTGGGGAGGGGCGCCGTATTCCAGGGCTTCCAGGAGAAAGGAGAACCTCTCAGGAGCCACCCCCAGAAGGTCCAGAATTCTCCTTTGAAGTTCTGCCCTGTGAATCCTTATGCTCCCGCCCCCTATCTCCACTCCGTTTATCACGAGGTCGTAGGCCCGGGCCCGGACCTTCAGGGGTTCTTTTTCCAGAAGAGGAATGTCCTCCTCCCTGGGGGAGGTGAAGGGGTGGTGGTTGGAAGAAAGCCTCCCCCCCTCATCCAGTTCAAAAAGGGGAAAGTCAGTTATCCACACGGGCTTAAATCCCCTGGGATTCAAGCCTTTGAATTGAGCGATCCTCTCCCGGAGAAGACCCAGGAATTTTTCTACCCCCTTTCCCGCCATAAAAAGGGCCGCATCCCCGCTCTCCAGGCCTAATTCTTCGGCGATCTTTTCCCTCCAGGAATCCTCTCCCCGGAGGCTCCCTGAAAATCCCTTCTCCGACTTTTTCATCCAGAGAATTCCCCTCCCCCCCATGGACTTCACCTCCTCGTCCAGGGCCTCTATTTCCCTTCGGGAAAGACCTTCCTGAATCTTCAGCCCCAGGAATTCGCCTCCGGCCTCCAGGGCCGAGGCCACTATCCTGTTTCCTCCATCTCCCAGATGGGAAAGTTTTCTTATCTCGTAGGGGATCCTCAAGTCCGGGGAATCGGAGCCGAACCTCTCCATGGCCTCCCTGTAGCCCATGACCGGAAAGGGAGGGTTGAGTTCTATTCCTGCGGCGGCAAAGGCCTCCCTGACCAGCCCTTCTGCCACCCCCATTACATCCCCCTCCTCCACGAAACTCATCTCCAGGTCTATCTGGGTAAATTCGGGCTGGCGGTCGGCCCGGAGGTCTTCATCCCGGAAACACCGGGCAAATTGATAATACCTTTCCATGCCGGAGACCATGAGAAGTTGCTTGAAAATCTGGGGAGACTGGGGAAGGGCGTAAAACCTTCCGGGATAATTTCTGGATGGGACGAGAAAATCCCTGGCTCCCTCCGGGGTGGACCTGGTCAATATGGGGGTCTCTATCTCCAGAAATTCCTGGGAGTCCAGGTACTTTCTTACAGCCATGGCCATGCGGTGGCGGAGAACGAGGTTTCTCTGCATTCTGGGGCGGCGCAGGTCCATGTACCTGAACTTGAGGCGCACATCCTCACCGGCCTCCACCTGGTCGCTGACGGGGAAGGGAGGGGTTCTAGAGGTATTTAGAACCTTAATTTCCTGGGCCTCCACCTCCACATCCCCGGTGGGAATGTTGGGGTTTTTAGCCTCCCTTTCCCTTACTGTGCCGCGGATCTCCACCACCCATTCGGGCCTGAGTTGGGCCAGTTCCTTACCCCCCACCACCTGGACCACCCCTGTCCTATCCCTTAAATCAACAAAAACCAGGGAGCCCAGGTCCCTCACCCTCTGGACCCAGCCTTTAAGAAGGACGGCTCTCCCAAGGTACGAGAGGTTAAGGTTTCCGCACCAGGTCCTCATCTCAGAATATACATCACCCATCCGAAAACTATGGAGCCCACCACCATCCACAGAAAACTTTTTAATCCGTAGATCATCCTCTCCCTTTTACCTTCCCTCCTTATGATGGCCAGGTCCACCGAAGCCGGTATGGCAAAGAGGAGGAGGATCAAAAGATAACTCCTCATTTTTCCTCCAGAAGGGAGCCAACCCTGGCCGTGGCAAGATAGTTTATCAACCCGCCCCCCATGATGAAGAAGGTGCCGTAATCGCTGGACCAACTCACCTTCACCTTAGCCCCAAGGCCCAGGAGTTTCCCCAGGAAAAAAAGAAGGCCGTTTCCCAACTGGGCGAAGGTCAAAAAAACGGTCAGGGGGGAACCCTCGTTGGGCCCCACGAACCTTCCGCCCAGCATTAAGCCCACGGCGAAAAAATATAGAACGGAAAAGAACAATATCAGGCCGTCCCTGCGCTTCCCCAGAAGGTAAAAACCTGAGCCGGGCAAGAGCCACGAAAGGGCCACGAGGAGCCAGGGTCTGGATTTCATAGCCTTTAATATAAACAAAAATTGCTCCCTTTTCAAGAAAAAGGCTAAAATGAATGCATGAAAAACTGGGACGCAATAATAATAGGAGGCGGAATCATCGGCCTTTCCGCCGGTTATTACTTAGCGAAAAAGGGGAAGAGAATCCTTCTCCTGGAAAAAAGGGAACTGGGGGCCGGTTCCACCAGCAGGTGTATAGGGGGAATCCGCCAGCAGTTTTCCACTCCCGGTTCCATTAAACTGGCCATGAAGTCCGTGGAACTCTTCTCCCGGATGGAGGAGGAATTCGGCTTCTCTGTGGAATTTGCCCAAACCGGCTACCTCTTTCTCGTCTTCACCGAGGAGCAAAAACGAAAATTCATCAGAGTTATGGAATTACAGAGATCCCTGGGCCTGGAGGTATACTACCTGGATCGGAGGGAGGTGGAGGAACTCGTCCCGGGGATTAATTCCCAGGGGCTCCTGGGAGGGGTTTATTCCCCCAGGGATGGCCAGGCCTATCCCTTTGCAGTTTTGAAGGGAATGGCCGAGGGAATCAGCGGAAAGGGTCTGGTTAAAAGAAGAACCCGGGTGGTGGAAATACTGAGCCACGGAGGGGAAGTAAAGGGGGTACTTACTTCCAACGGTGAAAAATTTTACTCTCCCCTGGTGATAAACGCCGCCGGTCCCTGGGCCGGGGAAGTTGCCCGCATGGCGGGGCTGGAACTCCCCCTGGAGCCAGAAAGGCACGAGGCCTTCATCTCCACAAGGCTTCCCTACCGAAAAATACCCATGATCGTGGACTACAGGACCGACGGAGGTTATTTTCAGCAAAGGCTGAACGGACAGATAATAGGGTGCTATACCCCGAGGCCCAGGGTCCCCGGACCCCGGGAGGATTCTTCCTTTGAGTTTTTAAAGGAGATGAGTTACAGGGTGGTACGGGTAATCCCATGGCTCAAGGAGGGCCTGGTTCTGCGCCAATGGGCCGGAGCCTACACCATGACTCCGGACGGAAGCCCCATCGTGGACGAGACGGATCTGAAGGGTTTTTATGTGGCGGCGGGAATGAGCGGCCACGGGTTCATGTTCGGTCCCGCGGTGGGATGGGCCCTGGCGGAAAAGATCACCGAAGGCCGGTGGCCCCTCCCCATGGAGGAATTTTCCCTCAGGAGGGAGTTTGCTTCTGAGGAGGCTCTGAAATAAGCCCCAATTTCTCCCGGGTCTTCCGCTCTATTTCCTGAAGTAATTCGGGTTTAGAAGAGAGGAGTTTCTTCACATTTTCCCGGCCCTGTCCGAGTCTTTCCCCCTGGTAGGAATACCAGGAGCCGGTCTGCTCCAGAACCCCCACCTTTTTGGCGGCGTCCAGGATATCGCCGATCTTATCTATCCCCTTTCCGTAAATCAGTTCCAGGATGGCCTCCCGGAAGGGAGGTGCCAGTTTGTTCTTCACTATCTTGACCTTGACGAAGTTTCCTATGGTTTTATCCCCCTGTTTTATGGCGCTCTGTCTCCGGACTTCGGCCCTTATGGAGGAATAGAACTTCAGGGCCCTGCCTCCGGGGGTGGTTTCGGGGTTCCCGAAGGGAATCCCTATCTTCTCTCTTACCTGGTTTATGAAAATAAGCGAGGTGTTGGACCTGTTGACTATTCCCGCCAACTTCCTCAGGGCCTGGCTCATCAGCCTGGCCATAAGCCCCATGTGGGAATCGCCCATTTCCCCCTCCAGTTCGGCCTTGGGGACCAGGGCCGCCACCGAATCTATAACTATAACATCCACGGCACCGCTCCTTACCAGGATTTCAGCGATTTCCAGGGCCTGCTCTCCGTAATCCGGCTGGGATATCAGGAGTTCCTCCACATTGACTCCCAGGGCCTGGGCGTAATTGGGATCCAGGGCGTGCTCCGCATCTATAAAGGCGGCCTTCCCCCCTTTCTTCTGGGCCTCGGCCACCACATGGAGGGCCAGGGTGGTTTTTCCGGAGGATTCCTGCCCGTAGATCTCTGAAATCCTTCCCCGGGGAAATCCCCCTATCCCCAGGGCAGCGTCCAGGGAGATGCTCCCCGAGGGTATAACATCAATGCTCACATGGGCCCCCCTTTCTCCCAATTTCATAATGGAGCCCTTACCGAAGTGCTTTTCTATGTAATCCATGGCGGCCTTAAGTTTTCTTTCCTTCTCCTGCTCTGCCATCCTATCCTCCCAATATTTTTTTGGAGATCATCTTCAGTTCCGCCAGGGCTTCCCCGGCGTCCTGAAACCTTTTTCCCCTCTCCTTCTGAAGGCACTTCATTATGAAGTCATCCAGTTCCCGGGGGATGCCGGGCCTCAGCGAAGAAGGAGGCCGGGGCGATTCTTCTATGTGTTTTCTTATAATCTCCACCCGGTCCTTTCCCTGAAAGGGCGGTTTCCCCGTCAAAAGATGGTACAAGGTGGCACCGGCGGAGTAAATGTCGCTTCTTTCGTCCACCGCTGCACCGGTACACTGCTCCGGAGACATGTAGAAGGGCGTCCCTGAAATTTTCCCCTTTTCCTTTTCTATTTCCGAAGCCAGGACAGCCAGGCCGAAATCCATGACCTTCAACTTCCTTTCCCGGGTCAGCATCAGGTTCTGGGGCTTTATGTCCCTGTGGATAACGCCGTTCTTGTGGGCATAGTGGAGGGCCGAAAAAAGTTTGGAGGCCACGAAGAGTATCTGCTTTATGCTGAATTTTCCCTTTTTCCTCAGGTAGTCCAGAAGGGTTTCCCCTTCAATGTATTCCATGGCTATAAAATATCTGTCGTTGAACTTGCCCACATCGTAAATTATGACGATGTTGGGATGGGAGAGTTTGGCAGCGGTTTTGGCCTCGGCAAGAAACCTCTCTATAGCCCTCTTATTGAGGTCAAGTTCCTTCTTCAGAAGTTTCAGGGCCACTATCCTGTTCAGCACCGTATCCTCCGCCTTGTAAACCGTCCCCATACCTCCCTTTCCTATGACCCCCATCAGACGATACCTTTTCTGGGGCTGGGAAGTTTTTTCCTCCAGTTCCTTTAATTTGTTTACGGCCTGGGCCAGTTTCTGCATCCTCTCCCGGGCATCAAGGTAATTAACATCAAGACTGCTTACGGACTTAAATATCTCGTACGCCTGCTGATACTTTCCCTGGGCTTCGGAAATTAGTCCGAGGAAATAGTAAATATCAAGGTTGGACTTTGATATGGGCTCCCCTTTAAGGGCTATCTTGAATCTCTCCTCGGCCAGTTCATAATCCTTCCGGTCCAGAAAAAGTTTCCCCAGGATAAAACTGGCCCTTTCAAAGTCGGGGTCTCCCCTCTCCACCTTCTGGAGGTCCTCTATGGTAAGGTCCTCGTCCCCCAGGTAATAATAGGCTATGGAACCCGCCTGGAACCAATCCCGGGCCTTCCTGAAATAGGCTTCGGCCTTCCTGTACAATTCCTCCTTCTTTATGCCGTCCGTTTCCCTATCCGCCAGTTCCTTCAGGATTCCCCCGGCCTTGCCGAATTCCCCGGCCTTTTCGTAGGATTCCAGGGCCTTCTCCAGGTTCTCGGAAAGTTTAAAAAGTTCTCCGGCCCGGTTCCAAGCCCCCTCCTTGTAGTAGCACTCTGCGGCCTTATCCAGCAGACCGTTCCATTCGTAGAGTTCCGCTGCCCGGGCGTAATCGCCTCCCTTCTCAAAATGCTCCGCCGCCTCCAGTTGCTTGCCTTCCTCGTGTAAATACTCCCCCAGCAGAAGGTGATACTTCTTTTCGTCCCCGGCTTTCCTGTAAAGTTCCGCCGCCTTCATAAGTTCGCCCGCTTCTTCGTATTCCCGGGCGGCCTCTTCGTACTTACCCTGTTTTTCCAGGATGCTTCCCGCCACCTCGTGCCACTTGACCTTTCTGGCCAGGGAAAGGGCTTCATCCCAATTGCCGGCCTTCGCGTAAAGACCTATGGCCTTCTGAAGGGCCTGCCTGGCCGGCGGCCTGAGTTCCCTTGAATCCAGGAGCATGTGGTCAACCCAGTCCTTAAAACACCGGGCTGCATCACTAAATTTCCCGGCCTTTTCGTAGCAGGTCCCTGCCCGGTCCAGCAATCCTATCTCCTCGTAGAGCCTTCCGGCCTTCTCCCATTTGCCGATTTTCTCCAGGAGTTGGGCAGCCTCCTGCTTTCTTCCCACCTCCTCGTAAACCTTTACCGCCGCATCTATGTCCTTCAATTGATTCAGGAAAATTCTAACGGCCATGTCGTAGTTGCCGCTTTCCTTGTAGAGTTCCGCCGCCTTCCTGAGTTTTCCCGCCTCCTCGTACATGGCGGCGGCCTCCCAGAGGGTGTTGGCCTTTCTGTACAACTCCTCCGCCTTCTCCAGCATTCCCAATTCCCTGTAATACTGAGCAGCCAGGGGATAGTCCTCCGCCTTTTGAGCCTTGCGGGCGGCCCGGAGTTTGGCCTCCCTCTTTCCGAAGAAGAATCCCACCAACTTGTCTATTCCGCTGAACTGCCGGGTCTTCTCCTCTTTACCCTCCAACAACTACCTCCTTTCTTACAAAAAGTATGCCATCCTCATTTCCCCCTGTCAACAACACCTCATTTAACATATCCCAAACTTTTGAGGTTCTCCATGGTTTTTCGGGAAATCTTCCCCTGTCCCCGATGTCCCCTGAATTTTTTGCTCTGCTTTATGTATTTTCCAAGAAACCAGTCCCTCAGGTGGGTGAATCTGGAAATTTTGAGGGAGGTGAGGGGCAGGGGGTGGTGTTCCAGAGGGTCCTCTTTTACATCGTAAAGGTAATAGGACCCCAGACCGAGATACTGCCGCCCCCTTTCGGAGATAAAGTTCATTTTCTCAGGGAAATCAACAACCGCATGGCCCATAAGTCCAAGAATGAGGAGCCGCCGCCCTGGCTGAGGGTGCAAAAGACTGGAGCCCGTGAGGGAATAGGGAAACTGGAGGTTTAACACCTCCGCCACCGTGGGCACCACATCCATGAGGCTAACCGCATCCTTTATCCTGCCGGGCTTCTCCCCTGGAAGATAAAGGATCAATGGAATCCTTACGGAGGAGTTGAAGGGCAAGGGACCGTGGTCAAAAAAGAGGTTGTGTTCCCCTAATTCCTCCCCGTGGTCCGCTGAAATAATCACCATGGTTTTATTCAAAAGCCCCAGGCCCTTCAGTTCTTCCAGAACCTTGCCCACATAATAATCTGCCTTCCTTATTTCCCCATCGTATCTGGCCACATAATATCCCAGGTGGGGATGCCCCTCCAGGTCAACCCATTCCCCTTCCCCCACCACTATTCTGGGGTTTACCTCTCTGATGTCCATCCCCCCTGAAGTTTCCTCCACCCATTTTTCCTGAGGTTGGTAGGGGGCGTGGGGATCTATGTAATGAAGCCACAGGAAAAAGGAATGATCGGCGTTTTCCCTGAGAAATTTCACCGCCGTGCGGGTAATTAAGTCGGCGGAAAGTTCCTTGCGGGAATCCCTCTTCCACACCTCATCGTAGAAGTCAAAACCCTGGGCGAAACCGAAGGCCCTGTCCAGGTTTCCGTTGAAGACGGAGGCTCCGGTCGTATATCCCTTCTCCTTGAGGGCCTCTGCCAGGGTAAGGAACCCCTTCCGGAGGGTTCCCAGGTTGGGTTTTATTTTCAAGACCGAGGGATGAAGCCCTGTGAGCATGGAGGCCAAGGAAGCGGAGGTTTTAGGAATGGTGCAGAAGGCGTTTTCAAAGACCCGGGCTCTGCGGGAAAACTCGTCAAGGTTCGGAGAAGTTCTGCGGGAATATCCGTAAAGGGACATGTGGTCAGCCCTGAGGGCATCTATGGTGATTATGAGAAGGTTCAACCTATCCTGCCTTCCCCTGCAGGAAGAAAACAGAAAAAGGACCAGAAGAAACATCCCAATCTTTTTCATGAGGAAATTATACTCTATTTGGGGGTTTCCTGGATATCCAGAACTATAGCCTCCAGAACCAACTGAAACCCCAGAATGAGGGGAAGGACCGCGAGCATAACCGTGCCTGTGCTGGCAGGGATTCCCGTCTTTACGCTCTTTATCCAGTGGTAGGCCCCGAAGACGGCCCCCCAGAAAAGAAGGAAAAGCCCCAGGAATAGAAAAAGGGCGATGGGCGAAAAATCCCTGAGAACATACTTGTGATATATGCGGTAGAAGAATCTCTTGAAGAGGAGCCAAGGAAAAGTCAGGATTACGGAACTCAACCTTATCCCGGATTTCTCCTCACCGTAAATGGCCGGCATGGGTACATCCTTAACCCTGAAACGCATGATGTTAAGATGAACCAGCATGTCGTTTTCAAAGAAATACCCCCGATGGAGCCTGTCCAGGGGTATGGCCTGAAGGGCTTTTCTTTCCACGGCTATGTAACCGTTTTGAGGATCAAATATGTGCCAGTAGCCCGAGGCCAATTTCGTCAGGAAGGTCAAAATTATGTTTCCCACCAGACGGACCAGGGGCATTTTCTTCAGGGTATGGGCTTCCAGGAAGCGGTTACCCTTAGCATAGTGATATCCCTCTTCTATTATGGCATCCAGAAGTAAATGAAGCCTTTCCAGGGGCATCTGGCCGTCCCCGTCCACCTTCACCACGATTTCCGCTCCCATTTCCAGGGCCTTCTTAAAGCCTCTTACGGTGGCCCCCCCCACCCCCAGGTTCTTTTCGTTTCTAAGCAGAATCACCCTGGGGTCCTGAAAATTCTTTACCCTCTCTGCGGTTTCATCGGTGCTGGCATCGTCCACCACGATAACGGTATCCACATAATCGGGAATCTCCCTCAAAACCCCCCCGATGAATTTTTCCTCGTTATGGGCCGGAATTACCACTGCGATTTTCCTACCCTTATACATGGCAAAAGAATTTTAACAGATAGGGAAGAAGTTAGTAAGGCTTCCTGGCCAGAACCCCCACGAAACTTCCCCGACCCCTCCCCGGTGAGGGAAGTTCCAATTCCTCCCTCTGGTCGGGACGGCGGAAAAGGGTCTGGGCTACCCTTTCCAGGGTGAAACCCGACTTTTTTAGCATGTCTTCTACCTCTTCATAGGAATAAAAACGAGCCACTTTGTAAAAGGGGGATTCCTTTTTCCGATAAAAATTCCCCCAGGCGGAATTTTTGTCTATAAAGGCCACCACCACCTCTCCTCCGGGATAAAGGACCCTGTAAATCTCGTCAAAGGCGGCCCGGGGATCCTCCAGGAAACAGAGGGTTATGGCCAGAAGGGAGGAAGCCATGGCCCCCCAACGAAAGGGAAGAGATTCCCCAACCCCCTGAACGGCCTTTATCCCCCTTTTCTGTGCTATCCTCAGCATGGGTAGGGATGGATCAAGGCCAAATCCTATCCTCAGGGGCTGGGCAAACCTTCCTGTGCCCACCCCCACCTCCAGAGAGGGGGAGGGAAAGGAGGAGAGGGAGGTTATCAGTTTTAATTCTGAAAGATAGGTGAGGCGGTTCTCATCATACCAGAGGTCGTATCTTGAAGCCCTCCGGGAAAAAACTTCAACCCTGGGCCTTGAGAAAGGCATTCAATAGTTTGGAAAGTTTGGATTTATACCTGTTTCCTTTGTTTTCGTGAAAGGCTCCCTTCTTAACGGCCCGGTCTATTTCTCCCATAACCCTGGGATAAAGGGCCACGGCGGCATCCTTATCCCCGGCCTCTATGGCCTTCTTCAGTTTTTTCATGAAGGTTTTGGTTCTGGACCTCACGGCCTTATTTCTGGCCCTTCTCTTAAGGCTAATTTTTAACTGTCTTTTGGCTGATCTTGTATTGGGCATCTCTACCTCCGGAACCTATATTTTACATCATTGCGTTTTTTTGTCAATATTTTAGCATGAAAAGGATACTCCTCTGGGTTTTGGCCTTTCTTTTAACCGTAGCCCTGGCGGCATACCAGAGACTCACCGGCCCAACCCATCCCAAGAGGATTAAGATCGCCGGAAAAACCTACAGGCTTCCCAGGAGCGGCGTATCGGGCAAACCGGCCTGTATAAACCTGCCCTTTGAAGGGAAAATTTTATACCGCCACCACAAGACCCGGGAACCCTGGAAAGAAATCCCCCTGGTGAAGAAGGGCCAAGAATTCCAGGGTTGTCTTCCCACGGAACCCCCCGCCGGAAAACTTGACTACGAGGTCCTCCTGAAAATTGACGGGAAGGAAGTCCCTGCCACCAAAAACCTGGTGACCATCCGATTTAAGGGAGAAGTTCCCCCCTTGGTTTTGATCCTACACATCCTGGTGATCTTCTCCGCCATGCTTCTGGCCACCCGAACTTTCCTGGCGGCCCTTTTCGGAGAGAACCTGAGGGTTTATGTCTTCTGGACCTTCTACCTCTTCCTGGCCGGGGCCTTTCTTCTGGGACCCCTGGTTCAAAAATACGCCTTCGGGGTTTTCTGGAGCGGATTTCCCTTCGGTTTTGACCTCACCGACAACAAATCCCTCATAGCCCTTTTGGCATGGCTTTATCCCTACCTAAGGGCCCTCAAGGGAAAGGTCACGACGAAATCCGTGGCGGTGGCCTGGTTGATCATGCTGGTGGTCTTTCTAATTCCCCACAGCCTCCTGGGCTCCGAACTTAAGTACACGAATTCTTCCCAGGGCTGAAATCACGAACCTCCACCGGCGGTTCCCACAGCGAAGAATCAGACTTCCTGCGGGTGTTACATAGCCCGAGGGGTGAAAAACCACGGCGTTGCAGGAAACCGAACAAACCCGGAGGGAAAGGGTCTCCATCGCCTGAAGTTCATTCCCGAAGCACCTGATCTCAACCTTCTTCCGGGAGAAGACGGAGGCCCAGCGGGCCCTTACCAGTTGCTGATAAACCGCCTCCCTTTCCCAGGAAGGACTCCTGGCCGGAAGCACCAGGGTTATCAAGAGGGAAATAATAAAAACCACCACCAGGAGTTCCAGGAGGCTGTAACCCCTCACTTTTCCACCTCCACCACCTTCTTTTCCTTGTAGCAAAAAGCGTAGGAGAGAAAATAAAGTTTTGGAAAATCCTCAACGACCATCCCCCTTTTCTTGTGGATCCAGTTTCCCTGGGCATGAAGCGCCTGAAGACTCCCCTGGAAGGTCCCCCGTCCCCGGAAGAGAACATCTCCCCCCAATATTTCCCCCTGGTATTCGCCGGAGGTCACCCTGATCCAGGACTGGAAACTTCCTTCCTGGAGAAACCCCCTTCCGGTGGAAACCACCACGGCTCCCTTTAATTTTCCCTTGAGGTATATCCTTCCGGCGCAGAGCAGGTACAGGCTACCGCTGCCCTCCACCAGACAATCGCCGTCCACTATCGTTGGAAGTTTCGGATATTTTCTTTCATCTATCCAGAGGTTCCTGCCCACCCTTATCCTCACGGAGTGAGGAAAATAAAGGGCCTTTCTTTTTCCCCGGAGGATAAAGTGGCCCTCCCGGGCCTCCACCTTGAACTTTCCCAGAAAGGCCAAAAAATCCTCCGGGGGTGGAACCTCCCTCAGTTCCAGGTCCGGAAAAAGGCTCAGGGGAACTTCTCCCCGGGCCCACACTTCCTCCTCCACCATCACTGATCCCCCCTGCGCCTTAACCACCTGTTCTACGCGCTTAACGAAATCTCCCCCTTCCTCCCGAATCCCGGAATACACGGTCCTCTCCACGGAAACCTGGCCCTCATACTCCGCCTTCGTCCTTCTCAGGGCTTCCCTCTGGGTTCTCAAAATTCCCCGGGCTATAAGGCCTATTTGAAGGGCAGTGGCGGCAAGGAAAAGAAGGAAAATCACCATGAGATATGCGCTTCCCCTCACTTCAACCTCCTTACAACCTCCCTTCCATTCACCGAAACCCTGACGAATTTACCCTGCCTTGTTAGGCGAAAACTCCTTATTCCGGAAGCCATGGGTTGAACCCTTCCCCCCACTTCCAGGAAAATCCCGTCCCCCTGCAGGAAAACCCTCTTTTTCCTCAAAAACAAGACAACTTCTCCCTCCGGACAGGAAGTTATCAACCTTCCCCTGTGGAATACAGTGGGCGTCTTCTTTCCGTAAACCCGCCTGCACCTGCCGCTCTGTCCCACCCCTACGCCCACGGCCCTGTAATAACTCTTCCCCTGGTAAAGAACCGCCCGGGAATAGTCCTCGGCGATCCTGGAGGCCAGGAGATAAGGCGAAAGATTGCGCTGGAACGCCTCCACCCTCTCCAGTGCCCTGGCCCCAGCCAGGAAGAGCCCCCAGATTCCCGCGGCCAGAACCAGGGTGAGGAGAAGGGAAATCTGGGCTTCAACGAGGGTAAATCCCGATGCCCTCATCCCTTTCCCTCCTCCTCAGGAGCATCCGGCGGTCTCCCCTTTTTAAAGTCAGCACATCCCCCTTCTTCTTCCACTTTACCCCGGAATATACACCCTTCTCCCACACCTCCGCCCTTTTTATGGCCTCCCTGAACTTCAGGTTATCTTCGGCCCTTTGCATGGCCACCAGGGAGCGGAGGGCCACATGAAGGAAAAGGAGGGATACCAAAGCCCATATGGCCATGGCCACCAGAACTTCAATGTAACTGAACCCTCTCTTCATCTCTCACCTCCTTTAAAAGGTAGGCCCCCGCAAGGCGGGGGCCCTGGCCTTACCTTACCGTGATGAACTTCCGGAGTTTCAAAAAGGTCTTTTCCCCTATCCCCTTGACCTTCATGATGTCTTCAACCCTCTTGAACCTCCCCAGCCTCTTTCGGGTCTCCACTATCCTCCTGGCCTTCTTCGGCCCTATCCCCGGAAGTTTCACCAGTTGAGAAACCGAAGCGGAATTGATATTAACCACCAGGGTTGCAGAGGGCCTGGCCTTGGCCTTGGTCTTGGCAGCCATCAAAGGAAAAGCCCCCATAACCAGAACTACCATGGCAAGGATCGCCACAAATTTTCTCATCCTGCACCTCCTTTTTTTTCTGCCTTTTAAAAGAAAATTCCCTTCCATTTTTTGCCCGCTCCACCAAAGCCCGGAGTTCTCGTCCTGTAAACTTCCTTTTACAGGGGTGGGCGTGTGATGTAAACTTTTTTTGACATGAAGGTCTTCAACAACCTACCCCTCAAAAATTTTTCCAGGTTCAGAATAGGTGGCCCGGCCCGGCAGATAATCCTGGCAGAGAACAGGGACGAACTCCTTTCCGTGGTGGAACCCCCGGATCTGGTATTCGGAGAAGGGACCAATGTTCTCTTTCCTGACGAGGGCCTGGATAAAAGAGTAATTTTCTTTCGGGGAGGGAGTTTTCACCTGGACGGGAGGTGGGTGGTGGCCGAGGCCGGGGTTAACCTCCAGGAGGTAGTGGAGAAAAGCCTGGACCACGGTCTGGCCGGCCTGGAAAATCTGGCGGGAATACCCGGCACTCTGGGGGGAGCCATTTACGGAAACGCAGGGGCCTTCGGCTCTCAGATAGGGGACCTGGTAAGGGAAGTGGAAGTATGGAAGGAGGGGGAGATAGTGAGGTTGAAAAACCCGTGGTTCGGTTACAGGGACTCCGTCTTCAAAAGGGAAGGGGGCGTGATATTAAGGGCCTGGCTTAAACTGCGGAAGGGAACGGGCCGGGAAAGGGAGGTGGCCCGGGAAAGGCTCAAACTCCGGGAAATAAAGCACCCCTCACCGGAGGTTCCGTGCGCTGGGAGTTTTTTCAAAAACATCCTCCTTCCCGACGGCGAGAAAATTCCGGCGGGAAAACTCCTGGAAGAGGTGGGGGCCAAGGGTATGAAAATAGGGGGAGCCGGGGTTTTTCCGGGACACGCCAATTTTATAATTAACTTGGGAAACGCCAGGGCCGAGGATGTCCTTCGCCTGGCAAGTATACTGAAGAGAAGGGTAAGAGAAAGGTTCGGGATAGAACTGGAGGAGGAGGTGATAATTGTCAGAAGTACTTAGAATTTCCACCTTTAACCCCCCGGGAGTCGTCTACGGCTTCGGAACCCGACACCTGGATTGGGAAAGGCTTAGGTCCCTATACCCCGACCACACCATAGCCCAACTTCGCCAGGTCCACTCCACCCGGGTCCTGGAAACCGAGGGGGAGGGAGACGGGATCTTCACCACGAAGAGGGGAAAACTCCTGGTAATAAAGACAGCGGATTGCCTTCCTATCCTCCTGGCGGATAAGGAAGGGAAGGTAGCGGCAGCCCTCCACGCCGGCTGGAGGGGACTCTGTGGGGGTATAATCCCCCAGGGACTGAGGGCCTTGAGAGAAAAAGGATTTCCACCGGAGAAACTCCTGGTTGCCCTGGGACCTTCCATCGGGCCCTGTTGTTATCGGGTGGGAGAAGAAGTGCGGGAGTGCTTCAAAAACAGCGGACTTCCCTACAGATTCCACGGGGAAAACCTGGACCTCCCCACCACCGCCCGTCTTCACCTCCTGGGATTGGGGGTGGCAGAAGTTCACACCCTTCCCCTGTGCACTCATTGCCATCCGGATCTGTTTTTCTCCTTCAGAAGGGGAGATAAAAAATCCAGGATGCTTTCCTTCATCGGCCTTGTTGATATAAAATAATCCCATGAAGCAGAGGGAAAAATACGACCATGCCCTCCTGGAAAGGAAGATTAAAAGGGAGGAACTGGAGGAAAGGCTCCGGCACATTTTTTATCCCAAGGAGAAAAGGGAGGTGTTCGTGGTCATAAGGTTCAGGGAGGAGAACTCCGAGGATTTCCGAAGGGCCCTGTCCTGGGCAAGGGCCTGGGAGAAATACTGGACAGAGGGCGAGGGGAAATGGAGATGGCATTACCTCAGATTTGAAAAGCCCCAGGTAAAGGAATTAAAGGATTTTTTTGACATAGTACAAAATGTGGAGGAAATGGAGGTGTTAATTGAAGGCAAAAGGATACCCTTTGGAAGGGACCTGTGGCTCCCTCTCCTCTGGTTTTATCTCTACTGAGGGTGTGATATGAAGGGCGGAAAAAGAGAGGATCTTCCCCGGGATCTCAAGCGGCTTCTTCCCATATTGGAGACCCGGTTTGAGGAACTTTACAGGAAATTTGAAAACTTTTTCCTGGGCCTGGAGAAAAGGCCGCCTCTGAGGGAAAGGGACGAATTGAAAAGGATTCTGTTAAAACTGGTGGACATAAAGGGTTATCAATACAATCTTATTTACAGGGCCAAACAACTGGTCCTGAAATTCAACACCTACAACGCCATGTGGGAGAGGATGCTGAGAAGGCTTGAAGAGGGAGAACCCCTGGAAAGGGTGAGAAGCACGGGTAGAACCTCCCCCGGGAAAGGGGAAAAGAAAAGCGAAAAACCTTCAGGTAAAGAGTGGGTGGAAGTATCCTCCCCCGGGGAACTGGAAAGGAGTTTGGACGAACTTTACGACTGGCTCAAAAGGGAAAGCGAAAAGAGGGGTTTAAAGGTCCTGGACAGGGAAAGTTTCAAAAAGAAACTAAAACCCCAACTGGAAAACAAGGTGAGTTCTTCAAAATTGAAAATGAGGATTGACATCTCTTCGGGAAAGCCAAAGGTAAAGGTCAAGAAGGAAAAATGAAGTGTTCCCTCTGCGGAAAAGAAAATCCTCCGGACCGCTTCACCTGTAAGCACTGCGGATTCCCCCTGAGGAATATTGAAAACATTCCCCCCGGGGAAAAGATAAAGGGTAGATTTGAGGTCATCCAGTTCCTTGAAAAGGGGGGTATGGGGGTGGTTTACAAGGTGAAGGACATAAAATTGAACAGGGTGGTGGCCCTGAAAATTCTCCCCCTGGAACTAAAGGCCGACGAAAAGGCCAGGAAAAGATTCCTCAGGGAAGCCCAAGCCGCCGCACAACTGGAACATCCCAATATTTGTACGATTTACGAAATTTATGAAAGCGACGACATAGACTTCATCGTGATGCAATACATTGAGGGGAAGGACCTTCGCAAAGTTCTGAGGGAGGAGGGCCCCTTCCCTCCCTGGAAGTTTTTGAAATACGCCAGGCAAATGGCCTCGGCCCTGGAGGCAGCCCACGGCAGGGGAATTATCCACCGGGACATAAAACCCTCCAACATAATGATAACCCCCGGAGGCCAGGTGAAAATACTTGATTTCGGCCTGGCAAAATTCACGGGAGCCGAAGATTCCCTCACCGCCGCCGATGCGGTGGTGGGCACCCTGGCCTACATGTCCCCGGAGCAGTGCCGGGGAGAGAAACTCACTCCCGCCTCGGATGTCTTCTCCATGGGCATAGTTTTCTACGAGATGCTTACGGGGAAAAATCCCTTCCGGGGCGACGACGCCGGGTCCACCTTTTACAAACTCATCCACGAAAAACCGGAACCCCCTTCCAGGCTCCACCCTCTGCCACGGGGTCTGGATTCTCTGGTAATGAAAGCCCTGGAAAAGGATCCCTCCCGCCGGTTCAAAGACGGGGGAGAACTCCTGAAGGCCCTGGAGGGAATTGATCTCCAGGAGGACAGCCTCCATCCCACGGTGGCTACCCCCAGGCCACGAACCCTCCTCCGCAAGAACTCCCTGAAACTTCTGCCCATGGTGGCCCTTTTGATAGGTCTCGTCGCCGCCCTGGCCATGATCAATTTACTGGGGCCTCCGGTTCCCATGCCCTCCTCCATTGTGGTGAGGGATTTTTCCGTGGGAGAAGGCGTCTCCCGGGATGCGGCGGATGTTCTTTCCTTCCTTTTGAGGAAAAAATTAAACCTCCTTAAAAACGCCACGGTAATAGACGAGGAGACCTTCGGGGATCTGAGGAAAAGGATGTCCCAGGAGGAGGTTTTCAAAAAATTCAAGATCATAGGCGTGGTCTCCGGGAACATAAAGAAATACGGGAAAATGATAAGCCTGGAAGCCACCCTCTCCCGGGGAGGCGAACTTTATCCCATAACGGTCTCCGGAGAGGGAGAAAAATCCCTCCTTGATTTCCAGGTGGACTCCCTGGGGGAAAAGATTTCCAACCTTCTTTCCCTGAAGTTCCGCCACAGGAAACGCCTGAAGGAAATGACAACCTCCAGTTACAAAGCCCTTCTTTCATACATAAAAGCGAAAAAAGACTGGGAAAAACTTTCTGTGACCCGGGCCAGGAACTATGTGTCCCAGGCCATCTCACTGGACAAAGATTTTTCCCTGGCCCACTTTCTCCACGCCAAAATCCTCGTTTTTCTGGACGAAATAGAGAAGGCCAAAAAGGAAGTCTCCCTGGCCCTGGGAAGGGGAAGTTCCTCCCTTCTGGACATAGACCTCTGGAAGATAAAGGCCCTGGAGGCGGAACTCAACATGAAGTTCAGGGAAAAAATAAAGTATCTGGAGAAGGTGAAGAACAGGGCGCCCTACGATAGGCATTCGTACTACGAACTGGCGGAAGCGTATTTCCACAGGGCTTCCCCCCGCCGGGCCATACCCCTCTATCAGAAGGCCCTGGAACTCAAGGAAGACTTCCTGCCGGTGTTGAATCACCTGGGCTATTGCTATCTTTACATAGGGGAACATCTCCGAGGAATCCAGTTTTTTGAAAAATACAAGATGCTCAGCGACGAGGCCAACGCCTTTGACTCCCTGGGGGACGGGTATTTTTATTCGGGAAACTATCTGGAAGCCATTACCAACAAGGAAACCGCCCTGGAAAAGGACCCCTCCCTTACATGGATATACCACAGCCTCGCACACATTTACTTCATAAAGGGGGCCACATCCCGGGCCTTCCAGTACAACTCCTTCTACCTGACCAGGGTCAGGGATAAAAAATCCCGGGCCAGGGCCTTCATCCAGAGGGCCCTTTTCCGAATGGAGGCTGGAAAACCCGGGGCCCTTCAGGACATTCAAAGGGCCCTTTCCCTCTACGATCCCGAAGAACCCCACATCCTCATCCCGGAACTTCACTGGGTGGCGCTCAGGATACTGCTGAAGGAAGGAAATATCAAGGAAGCCTGTGAGCACATGAAGTGGATGGAGAGGGTGGTAAAAAAATACTCTGTGGGCAGGGAGAACTATTTTCCCCTTTACAAATTTTACCTTCAGGCCAAGGCAGAATGCCTGCTTGCCCGGGGCGAGGAAAGGGGCCTGGCCTACTACGAGAAACTACTTAAAATCAAGGATAAACTGGGATACTGGGCCACCCCCTTTGAGAGGGCCTATTTCACAGGAGAAAAGGCCCTGAGGGAGATAAAATTGGGGAAAATCTCCAGGGCAAAGATCACCCTGAACGACGGATTTTCCTATAATCCCAACCATCCCCTGCTCATGCTGGCGAGGATTTTCATCCTTAAGGCCCAGGGGCAAAAGGATGAATTTTCCCGGCGGGTGGAGGAACTCCTGGGTTTCTACCGCTCTTATCCTCCGGCGGATCAGAGTTTCATCCGGGGCATCCTGGAGAGGATAAAAAAAGCGCCTGGGGGGATTTGAACCCCCGACCTTCGGCTCCGGAGGCCGACGCTCTATCCAACTGAGCCACAGGCGCTTCTATTTTTCCTTGGACCACAACTCCATTAATTTTACCAGAAGGTCCACGGCCTTTTCCATGTCCTGAAGGGAAATCCATTCCTGGCGGGAGTGGAAATTATGTCCGCCGGTAAAAAGGTTGGGCGTCAAAAGCCCCCGATAGGAGAGCATGGCCCCATCGGTTCCTCCCCTTATGCTGGTTCTCCTGGGCTCTATACCCACCTCCCGGGCCGCCCTTATGGCCAGGTCCACCACCCGGGGCTCCTCCTGGAGTTTATACTTCATGTTCCTGTATTGCTCCTTTATCTCAAGGGAAACTTCCGCCCGGGGATAATCCGCCCTGACCACATCAAGAATTTTGCCCAGAAGGGCCTCTATCTCCTTCAACTCTTCCACTTCAAAGGCCCGGAAGATAAAATCCACCTCTGCCTTCTCCACATTTCCCCTTATGTCCGTAGGATGAAGATACCCTTCCTTGCCCTCGGTGGTCTCCGGGGAGAGGGTAAACTTGGGAAGGCGGGCGACCACCTCCGAAGCGATCTTGATGGCGTTCACCAGTTTACCCTTGGCATATCCAGGATGAACATTTATCCCTTTGATCACCAGTTTTCCAGAATCGGCGCAGAAGGTCTCGTCCTCTATCTCCCCCAAGGCTCCTCCGTCCACGGTGTAGGCAAAATCCGCTCCGAACCTTTCCAGGTCAAACTTCACAGTGCCTCTGCCGATTTCCTCGTCCGGCGTGAAGGCTATTTTTATTTCCGGATGGGGGATCTCCGGATGAGAAAGGAGGTATTCCACGGCGGTAATTATTTCCGCAATGCCCGCCTTATCATCGGCTCCCAGAAGGGTGGTGCCGTCGGAGGTGATTATGGTCTCCCCCTTCTTTACCCGCAGGTCCGGGTTCTCGTCCACCTTGATAACCACGCCTTCGTTTAGAACTATGTCCTTCCCATCGTAATTCTCCCATACCCGGGGGTTTACATTTGCCCCGGAGACATCGGGGGAAGTGTCCATGTGGGCTATGAGTCCTATTTTGTATTTGGAAGGGGTATTGGCGGGTAAAGAGGAGTATACATAACCGTACTCGTCCATCTCCGCCTCCAGGCCCATCTTCCTAAGTTCCTCCACCAGCATTCTACCCAGTTCCTTCTGTTTCTCCGTGGAAGGAATGGTATCAGACCTTGGATCCGACTGGGTATCCACCCTTACATATTTCAAAAACCTTTCAAGGAGTCCGGGATATTTCATGTTACCTCCTTATTCAAAGGGCTTATAGGAAAGGGCCTCCTTCAGATTGTAAAAATCGCTGCCCTTGTTCACCAGCCTCACCCGGGTGAGCAGGGTTTGAGGGTCTATAAGGTCCTCAAAGGGAATGCCCTTTATATCAAAATTATCCGTTACCGAAACCATGTGGCCGAACTGTCCCCTTTTGAAAAGGATGTGCCCCCCGTATCCCAGCATGGACCCCAGAACTATGTCAAAACTTATAGGAGGGGCGGAGCGGGTCTCATACCCTATCTGCCTTCCCACCACCTTCTTTTTCTTCCCTGTTTTTTCGCTGTACCGCCGGGCAACCCGCTCTGCCAGCACCTTCCCTATCTCGGCGGCGCCGTATATAACATTGCCGTGCCGGTCCTTCTTCTGGGGACGAAGTTCCAGGGGCAATCTTTCGGCGAGACCCTCGGACACGCAGACCACACCGTAGAGTTTGTGCTCCCTCTCCCTCTGAAGTATTACCTCCACTATCCTCTCGGCCACATCGTCAACATTGAAGTCCTCGCCTTCAAAATCCTCCCCGGAAAGCATTAGGACCGCTTCCCCGGCGATCCCTGCGGCATAGGTAAGCCAGCCGCTTTTTCTTCCCATTATCTCCACTATAAAGTAGGCGTCGGTGGCCTCGGCATCGGCTCTCAGGTTTAAGAGGAGTCTCCTGTAAATGTCCACGGCGCTCCAGTAGCCGAAGGTCCAGGCTATCCCGTAGTAATCGTTGTCTATGGTCTTGGGGATGTGAATCACGGGAAAACCGAGAAGGCGGAGGTAATTGGCGGTTTTAAGGGTATCGTCTCCTCCTATGGTAAAGAGAGCCTCTATCTTCAAAAACCTGAGGGCCTCTATTATGTTCAGCAAGGGCTTCGCCTTTCTTCTATCCTTCAGGTCCCCGGGGGCCTTTATATTCCTTCCGGGATTGGCCCTGGAGGTTTTGAGGTAAATTCCACTGCTGTGTCTTATCTTTGTAACCTCTCCGCTGAGTTCCCTGTAGTGATAATCCCGAAGAAGGGACATGGGATCCCTGGGGTCAAACTTCTCCAGGTATTCAAATCCCCGGATGAAGCCGAGGACAGAAAACCCCTCGTTTAAAAAACTGAGGGTCAGGGAAGAGATCACCGAATTGGCCGCCGGAGCCGGACCCCCGGAAAACAAAATTCCTATCTTCCTCCTTTCCATGTTTATAATAATAACACAATGAAAATACACATTATAGCCGTCTCGGGCACCGCCACCGCCACCCTGGCGGCCATCCTGAGGGAAAGGGGATTTAAACTTTCGGGCTCTGATACAGGATTTTATCCCCCCATGGGGGAGTTCGTTAAAAAACTGGGACTGAGAATCCACCAGGGTTTTTCCAGGGAAAATATTGACCGTTCCCTTCCCCTGGACGGTGTGGTCGTGGGGAACTTCGTATCCTCCTCCAATCCCGAAGCGGAGAGGGTTATAGAACTGGGCCTGGACATTTTCTCAGTTCCAGAAGCCCTTTACCACTTCGCCATGAAGAAAAAAAGGAGAATCGTGGTGGCAGGGACTCACGGAAAAACCACCACCTCGGCCCTGGTCTCCACCATCCTTCACGAAGCGGGCTGGAACCCCGGCTTTTTCATAGGGGGTCTTCCCCTTAATTTCCCCTCCAGCGGCCGGCTCGGGGGGGAATGGTTCGTAGCCGAGGGGGACGAATACGAGACTTCCTTCTTTGACAAGGGTCCTAAATTCCTCCACCTCTTTCCCAATTACCTCATTCTGGGGCCCGTGGAAATGGACCATTACGACATATACGAAACCATGGACGGCATAAAAAGGGTTTTTTCACTCCTGGTAAATCTGGTGCCCTCTTCAGGTCTGATCGTTTCCCATCCTTCACGGATCAACGAGGAAATCCTTGCCCGCTCCAGGGCCAGAAGCATAATCCTCGGCAGGGAATGGGCCCTGGAAGAAATCCAGGAAAAGGGCGGAGGAATGATAATCCATGTAAAAACCCCCAAGGGCAAGGAGGAATTTTTCCACCCCACCTATTCAACTCCCCTGGCGGTTAATTTCTCCCTGGCTCTTCCCCTCCTTTGGGAGATCGGTTTGAAAATGGAGGAAATAAAACGGGGATTTTCAAGGTTTTCCGGAGTAAAACGGAGGATGGAACTTCTGGCTGAAGGGGAAGGCATAATGTTCTTCACCGACTTCGCCCATCATCCCACCTCCCTGAGGGTAAACCTTCAGGACCTGAAAAAAAGGTTTCCGGGCTGGAAGGTTATAGCGGTGGTGGAACCTGCCAGTTGGAGCATGAGGTCCGGTATCTTCCAAAAAGAACTCCCCGGGGCCCTTTCCCCGGCAGAAACGGTGATCCTTGCTCCTCCTCCCTCCCGGAAGGTGAAAAAAGGCCGGGGCCTCAACAGGGAGGAAGTGGCCCTCAAACTTCAGGGCCTGGGAAGGCTGGCCTATGCCCCCCGGAGTTGGGAGGAGGTCTTTGAACTCCTGAGACGGCTCCGGGAGGGAAAAACCGTGGTGGTCCTTTTCTCCAACGGGAATTTAGAAGGCAAGGTGGAAGGCATCAAATCTGCCCTTTCTTTATGATCCGTCGGGGAACCAGATGAAAATCTTCGGGATTTTTTATAAGGGAAACCAGGTAATCCAGCCTGGGGATTTCAGCCACGGCCTCCCGCCGTTCTCCCTTCCAGGGAGAGACGGAGGAGAGGGGATGGGGAAAGGGACTTTCAACCACATCCAGTATCAGGGGAAATAAGTCGTTCACCTGGACCAGGTCCTCCCTCTCCTCAAAGCCCCCACGGCCGGGCAATTTAACCCAGAGAGGAACCCTTATATTGGGGTCCTCCAGGGAGACCATGTGCTCCATGTGTCCCCCCTCCCCGAAGGCCTCCCCGTGGTCCGAGGTTATTATCCATAGGGTAGAATCAAATTTTTCCCTATCCTCCTTTGCAAAGGCCAAAAAATCGGCCAGAACCTTCTGGGTAAAAAGTATTTCTTCGTCGTAAAGATCCCTCAGGTGGTCCACCACCTCCCGGGGGAACCTTTCCCTGGTGTAATGCTTTCTGGGCGGCCTCTTTTCCCATTTCCCCATCGTCCCCCGGGACCATGTTCCCCGGAAGGGCCTGGGGGGCGTATATCTGTGGTGAACCTCCATTATGTTCAAAAAGAGGAAGAATTTCTCCTCCTGGGAATACACTTTTTTGGCCAACTCAAAGGCCTTTTCGGTATAGGGTTTGGAGTAACGAACCACCGAGGGACCTATTCCCAATTTATGCTTGAGGGTTCTGAAGAAAACCGAAAGGAGAAACTGCAGGGGCTCCTTCAAGGATTTTTCCTTCCATATCCACATGGGGATGGCCTTTAATCTACCGTTCTCCAGGGCCATTTCCTTGAATTTTTTAAAACTCCTCGCACGAAGGAATATCTCCCATCTGCTCATCTGAACATAATGGGAAAAACCCCGGGAAAAACCCAGTTCCTTGATTATGAGACCGTTGCAGGAAATTCCTATGGTTTTAAACCCTCCCAGGGAAAGAACCTCCGCCAGGGTGTAAAAATCCTCCCCCAGCCTTATGTCCACCTCGTTGACGCCGTGCTCCGAAGGGTAAAGGCCGGTAAAAATAGATGCGTGGGCCGGGGCTGTCCAGCAGGAGGTGGAATAAGCGTTCTTAAAAAGAACAAAACCCTCCTTTTCCAAAAGGGGACTCAACTGGGGAAGGGTGTTCCGGCTATAACCCCATTGAGGGAGGTGAAGGGCAGAGAGGGTGTCCAGAACAATAAGGACCACATTCATCGGATATCTAAGTATACTCCAAAAACCCTGAGTTTACCAGCGAAGCCTGAGGCCAACCCTGGCCTGCCGGGGCTCCTGCCGTCCCCAAACCTTCCCGAAGGCCGGAGTGTCCACCCTGACGAAGGAGACGGGCCTCTGGGAGTTTAAAAGGTTGAAAACATCGGCCCTCACCCCCAGGACAAATCGCCCCCCCAGATGAAATTCCTTTTCCATCCCGGCGTCCAGGAAGAAAACGGGCGGGGTAGTTCTGGAACCCCTTCCCTCCGGGAATGCGTAATACCCGAAGAAGGGGACCAGGGCCCTTCTTTCCCAATGAAAACCGGAGAGGTATCCCCCAGCCAGGGAAAGAACGAAACCCCTGGGCAGGAAGGCTATGGCGTTAAGTTTAACCTGATGATCCACGCTGTAGGGAAGTTTGCCGTACCATCCCTCGTCACCGAACATGGGCCCACCGAGACCGCCGAATCCCCAATCAAAAAGCCTTCTCAAGGGCTCCAGTTCCGGAAGAGGGGGAACATAGATGTGCTTTCCGAAGAGGCTAACATAATAGGTGCCCCCCTCCTCATCTCCCCAGGCACCGGTTTCCACCTGACCCGGGTTAGTCCCCCGGGCAGAGGAGTGGGAATAAGAAGCCCTCACCAGCAGGATCTTCTTCACGGAACCCTGAACCTCCAGTTCAAATCCCCTATAATCCCTCCGTTTAAACTTAAAATTCTCAAAAACGAATTTGTAGTAAGGGGGGGATGGGTCAAAATAACCTACGAGTTCCAGAAGGTTTTTGGCCCGGGTGAAAACATACCTGGCCCGGAGAATCCAATCCTTTCCCAGTTCCCTGTCAAATTCCAGGAGGAACCGGCTCAGGGAGTTGGGTTTGAGACCCGGGTTTATTTCGTAAGGCCCCCTCCTTTCTTCGTTTATAAATTCCCAATTATGGGGGTCGTGGAGATCCTCCTGGCCTGGATTTTCCGGACCCACCCACCTGTATCTTCTGAACTGGACGGGAGATTGGGGGTTAAAAAAGCCCAGATGAAGGGTAGTGGAGACATCCTTGAAAATCCCCCACCCGAATTTCACCACATTTTTTCCATCCCCAAGAAGGTCCAGGGCCAGAAATACCCTGGGGGATAGAAAATCGGATAGTCCCCAGCCCCAAATTTCCCTTCCCTGGCTGTCCAGATTGTGCTGAACAAAACTTCTCAAGCCCACCATCCCGGAGAGGCGTCCCCAGGAGAATCTATCCATGGCGTAAAGGCCGAAGCCCCACACCGAATTTGAGAAGGAAAAGGGGCCGTATTCCCAAAGAAGGGCAGGAGTTCTCTGCCCCTCCCTCCAGGAACGAAAGGAATACTTGGTGCCGCTGTCAAAACCGTTTCCCGGAAAGGGGTCTTCTTCCTTCCCGGAAAAATCCACTTGGAAATCTGACCATTGCCGGAAAAATTCAAGCCCCACACCGAACTCGTGTTGTCCTAAATTTCCTGGAGGAGGCATAAAGTTGAGCCTCAACACGAAGTTCAACCTTCCTTCCTCGTCTCTGGTTCGGCCCAGGGCGTTGTGAACGTTCTGGGCCACATCCTCTATGAAATAGAGGGCTGGACCCAGGTCCCCGTGGGCGGGCTCAAAAGAACTTTTCCTGTGGGCCCTTCCCAGGGAGGCCTCCATGTAAAACTCCGGGGAAAATACACCCTTATAGTTCAAGATGGCCAGATGGTCGCTGAAGTTCTCCTTCCGGCGGGTTTCGTATACCCCGATCCCTCCCCTCTGGGTCAAAAGTCCCCTGTTAAGAAGGGTAAGGTAAAGGGTATGGCCCCGGCTCACGGAATAACTGGCCTTCAGGAAAAGGCTGCTGGCCACCCTTTCCCTGGTTCCTCCAGGGACGAAAAGATAGTCCACGAAACCGTCCCGGGTGGTATCCTGGGTGTAAAATACATCCTCGGAAAGAAAGAACCACAGTTTATCCTTTATCAAAGGACCTCCCAGGTTAAAGTATCCGCTGTAATGGGAGAATTTATCCGGTTCAAAGGAAAGGGAAAGTTGAGGAAGTTTTTCCGCCTGCAACGCCCGGTCGGAGAAAAGGAGGCCCAGTTCCCCGTGAAATTCGTTTCCACCGCTGCGGGTGAGGATGTTAACCACTCCCCCAAAGGCAGAAGCCAGGTCCGGGCTGAAGGGATCCGCTATTATTTGGATCTCCTCTATGGCATCGTAGTTCACCACTATGCCCTGGTTGGCCAGCCTCACCCCCCGGACGGAAAGCCCGTCCACCAGCCAGTTGTTTCCCTCCTCGCCCTCTCCCCGGAAACTGGGAAGCCCCCGGCCCTTTCCCCTCCTGGTGCTGGTCCTTACGCCCACCACCCCGGGAACGAACTTGGTTACATCCACAGGATCCCTCCCGGAGGAGGGGAGAAGGTCCAGTTCCTCTGTGCCCAACTGGTAACTGGTATCCGCCGAAAACCTCTCCGAAGGCGGAGCCTCCGCCTCCACCACCACCTCCTCCTTCAGTTCCCGGGAGCGCATTTTAACCATCAGATATGTTTCCCGGCCAAGCCTCACCACCACATCCTTCAGAATTACCGGGGAATATCCTTCCAGGGAGAACTTAAGGGTGTATCGCCCCGGAGGAAGAAGGGGCAGGAGGAAGGAACCATCCCTGCGGGAGAAGGCGGTCCTCGTTCCCTGAATGGTCTTGCCCTGAACCCTGATCTCAACGCCGGGGAGGGGAAGACCCCGGGAGTCGGTAACCTTTCCCCTTATTCTCCCCGTCTCACCGGCAATGAGGAGGAGGGGCAAAAGGAGAAAAATTAAAGCCCTGGTTTTCACCCGGAATCTTAGAATTTATAGGTAAAGGTTACCGAAGGAGCCAATATGTTCATCTTGTAGACGCCGGGCATATTGTGCTGACTGGGGGCTATGTTCCTCTCCTTTCCCATGAGGTATTCAAGGCCAAGATCCAGGTTGTAAGCGTCTCCTCTGAACCCCAGGCCCAGGGTGATAACATTGAAATCAAAACTGGGAAGGAGCACATTCATAGTTTCGTCGGGGGCCGGAGAAGGGTCAATGTAGTAGCCCAGCCTCACCGCCAGATTCTCCTTTAAAAGATATTCCATGCCCAGCCTGACCTGGGTGGTGTCTTTCCAGTTCAGAACCATCTCGCCCTCGTTTTCAGGGGTGGTGGCGAAGACTAATTTCCATAGGCTGTTTTCATAATCGGTGACCAGAACATCCTCCTTGCTCCACTGGGTCCAGTGCAGGTCCGCAGAAAGAAGGAGTTTATCGGTGGGCCTGAAGGAGATTCCGAAACCTATCCACATGGGCCAGGTTATATCCCTGGTGAATCCCGAGGTGGTAGAAATTTCGGTTCCGTAAAGGGCAGAGACTACCCTCATAAACTCCATGGTGACATCCCCGGAAAGGGAAATCTTGGAGGCGCTTTTAAAGGAAAGACCCAGGCTCAGCCTGTCGGAGGGCCTGGCCATAATTCCCGCCGTTACGCTGAAGCCCCATCCGGAGGATTCTTCCGCATACTGAAAGCCACCGGCGGATGTTTTTAAACTCATCATTCCGTAGTTAGCGTTAAGGGCTAATCCCACAGAGACCGCATCGGAAAGTTTATAGGAGATTGCCGGAGAGACCGTAAGCATTCCTATTTTGCTATTCCATTCCAGTTCGTTGCCGCCGACAAAGGCTGCAAAATCCTTTCCGTCCCACTGGGTTCCCAGACCGGAGGGGGTGTAAATTGCCACCCCGGCCACCAGTCTTTCGTTGAGGGGAACATAGATTGAAAAAAGTCCCGCGAAGTAATTTTTGGAGTAGGAAGCATCCACCCCTAAGGGAGCGAACTGATAGGATCCGGAAGGTATTATATCCGTCAGGTAAACTCCCAGGGTTTTATCCTTAAAAGAGGTTATGCCGGCAGGATTCCAGAAGACGGCGCTGGGACCCTCGGCCACGGCCACATAGGCTCCTCCCATGGCCTGGGCCCTGGACCCCAGGCTATTCAGGTTTAGCCCATTGGCCAGCAGTCCTAAAGAAAGAACGAATAGAAAAATCAGTTTCTTCCCTTTCATACTCTCCTCCTTTCGGGTTTTATATATTCTAAAACGATTGAGATTCAAATGAAAAGTACAAATTGGGCTTCCTGGGCCTCGGCCAGAAAGGAGGCCACACCCCCGGTTTCTACTCCCTCTATAAGGTCCTCTTTGCCGATCTCCATCACATCCATGCTCATCTGACAGGCCACCAATTTAGCACCGGCCTGGACGGCGCTGTCCAGGAGTTCTTCCAGGGTCATAACTCCGTGCTTCTTCATCATTTTTTTGAACATCCATCGTCCCATACCTCCGAAATTCATCTTGCTGGGACCTATCCGGGATATGTCCTTCAAAAAGAAGCCCAGGAGTTTTCCGAAGAAGGTCTTTCCCGTTTTCTTCCTCTTCTTTATAGCCTGAAGTCCCCAGAAGGTAAAGAACAGAGTAACCTCCATGTCGTAGGCCAGGGCTCCGTTGGCGATTATCAACGCCGCCATCACCTTGTCCATGTCCCCGCTGAAAACCACCATGGAAAGTTTGTCTTTCATTAAGCCTCCTTTGTTTTTTCCCTGTAAACGCCGCTCAGCCATAGGGCCATGGGCCTATAAAGGGCGTGGGCGAATTTAGTGAAGGGAGCCGCCACGAGAAGGTCAAAAACCACAGCCAGGTGAAGGGCGAAGACCAGATATGTGGGCCAGGGAAGGTTAAGAAGGTGAAAAAGGTCCATTAAAAATCCGGTGAAACCCGCCAACCAAAGCAGAAGGAGAAAAATCCAATCGCTGTGATGGGAATATTTGCTGTAGTAGTCCTCCCTTGAAAGCCTTTTGACTATGTAGTATCCCGCCCCGTAAAGAAGACCCACTCCACCCAGTATCCCCAGAACCCTGGCCAGGGTTTTTGCCGCCGGCGGGAAAACCTGGAAGTCCTGGCCAAAGGCCAGTAAGGTGGCGATGAAGAGGAGGGAAAAACCCCAGAACATGCTGAGGTGGGGGATTCGTCTTCCCTTCTCCTCGCAGTCCTGGAATCTCTTCTGGAGGAAGACCTCGTTCCAAAGAACCTCCATCAGGGACTTCCCCCAGGAACCCGAGGGCTTCCTTCCCCGGGAAATATGCCTCCACATAGTATAAAGTTGAATTACCACCGCCAGGCCTATAAAACCTCCCAGGAAAAGACCGGCGTCGTGAAGAAAATCCAGGGAAACAAAGGAAAGAGGGTTAACCCGGGTAAGGTCCGGCTGGGGTTGGCGAAAGGCGAAAACACCCCACAGGGCCAGAAGGGTTAGGATTATCCAGAAGAAGACCGAACCCACCCCCCTGTAGAAGAGGTCGGCCAGTTTCCCCGGAGAATAACTCCTTATGGCATATCTCCTGAGGGCCATCATAAGCCCTCCGGGGTCCGCATCCCGGGGACATGTCTCCGAACATTCCCCGCAGTAGTAGCATAACCACAGTTCAGGGCTCTGAAGAACTTTCTCCTCCAATCCCAGAAGGCTGTACCTTATCATCCTCCGGGGGAAGGAATTTTCCCCTTCGGAAAGGGGACAGATGGCAGTACAGTTCCCGCAACTGTAGCAGGCGTTTATGTCAAAGGCTCCCAGTTTCTTTACTTTCTCTATAAAGGTAGGGTTGACCTTAAGGCTCATTTTCTGCCCTCCTTTAACCTGTATTTGTAATATCCATCCTCGGTCATTTCCTCGGTCTCCTCTATCAACCCGTATTTCCTCATGGCCATCATCCAGAACATGACTTCCTCGGTGGGACGCCCCAGGGCCGTGGCCACTTCGGGGACGGTTTTCGCCCCCTCCTTTAATATCTCCAGAATCTTCCCCCTCATGGCCATTTCTTCCCTTATGATTTCCCTTTTGTCCTTCATCTCTCACCCCCTGCCAGCAGTTCATCTATCATGGCTTTAATGGTGGCATCCTCGTACCCCTTAACATCTATGGCATCCTCCGGGCATACGGGAACGCAGGCGCCGCAACCCTTGCAAAGGGCCTCTATCACCCTGGCCACTTCCTTCTCACCGTGTTTTACCTTCTCAAAGGCGTTGTAGGGACAGGCTTCCAGGCACAGTCCACACCAAGTACACCTTTCGGCATCCACCGCCGCCACCTGGGGCTCCAGTTCCGCATAGCCCTTGAGGAGCAGGGTGGCCGACTTGGCCGCCGCCGCCAGGGAAGAAGCCACCGCCTCGTAGGAATTTTTGGGACCCTGGGCCGCTCCGGCGATAAATACTCCGTCTATAACCGTCTCCACCGGCCTCAGTTTTGGGTGAATTTCGTTGTAAAATCCGTCCATTCCAATGGGAAGTTTCAATATCTCGTTGAGGGAATCGTTGGAGCGAGGCACCATTCCCGTAACCAGCACCACCAGGTCCGTCTCTATCTCCACCTCCTGCCCTTCGGTTAGCAGGTCCTTAACCCTTACCCTTACCCGGCCGTTCTCCGCTTCCACCTCCGGGGGCGAATCCGGTGAAAACTTCAAAAATACGGAACCCAGCCTGGAAGCCTCCTCGTAGAGGAGTTCGTTTTTACCGTAGGTCCTTATGTCCCGGTAGATGTGAAACTGCCGGGCGGAGGGATTGAGTTTGTACGCCAGAAGGGAGGAATGTAGGGCCGCATTGCAACAATACCGGGAGCAATAGGTATTCCCCTGAGCCTGGCGTGAACCCACGCAGTATATGAAGGTTATGGTCCTTATGTGACCGTTGAATTTTCCATCCTCCACCATTTCTTTAAAGGCCGAAAGGGTAACCACCCGGGGATGGCCGTAGCCAAATTCTCCCTGGGAGGGTTTGTACTCTTCAAACCCCGTGGCCACGATTATGGAACCCACCTCCAGGAGTATTTCCTCTCCCTGAACCCTTATTTTCACTTCAAAATCTCCCAGGACTCCCCTTTTTTCCACCAACTCTGCCTGGGTAAAGATGGTTATGTTCTCCCGGGACTTGGCCTCCCTGATTAAACCCTCCACCAGGGCCCTACCGCTTTTCCCCGAGGGATAGATTGAGGAAAATTTCCTCAACCATCCCCCCACCTCCTTTCCCTTTTCCACCAGAAACACATGAATCCCCATGTCCGCCAGGGAAAGGGCTGCCCTTAGTCCGGAAATTCCTCCCCCCAGGATAAGGACCCTCTTTTCCGTCTCCACCCGGATGGGCTCCAGGGGTCTGGAGGCCCTGGCCCTGGCCACACCGGCCCTGACGAGGTTTATAGCCTTAACGGTGGCCCCCTCCGGGTCGTCGGTATGGGCCCAGGAATCCTGTTCCCTCAGGTTAACCTGAACATATTTATAAGGATTGAGTCCGGCCCTCTGGGCCATAGCCCGGAAGGTGAATAGATGAAGCCTGGGGGAGCAGGAGGCTATAACTATGGCGTCCAGACCCTTTTCCTTTATATCCTGGATAATCTCCTGTTGGGCTGCATCGGAGCAGGCGAACATGGTGGTTTTGGCCACCACCACCCCCTCTTCCTCTTCCACCGCCCTCCTCACCTTTTCCACATCCACATAATCGGAGATATTGCCTCCACAGTGACAAATGTAAACGCCTATTTTCCTGTTGCTCATCTCCCCCTCCTTTTGGATTCAATGTAAGCGGCCACCTCCGCGGAAGCGGCTCCAGCGGTAAGGATGGAGTCGGGGATATCCTTGGGACCGGCGGCGGTTCCTGCCACGAAAACCCCCTCCAAACTGGTCCTGGCGGGGCTCACATCTTCCTCCACTTGCTTTACCCAGTAAAATTCGTCCAGTTCCAGTTTTTCGTCCTTGAATATTCGGGTTATTTCCGGATTGGGAAGGAGTCCCACCGAAAGAACCACCAAGTCGTGTTCCGCCACCTTTTTGACCCCACCGTTTTCTATATCCTCGTAGTGGAGGAGAAGGTTGCCGTCTTCCTTTTCCTCAATCTTGGCCACCCTTCCCTTGATGAACTGTACCCCCATGTCTGAAGCCTGCTGGAAAAATTCCTCGTAGCCTTTGCCGAAGGCCCTTATGTCCATGTAATAAACGGTTATGTCCGCCAGGGGTAAAGCCCCCATGAGGAGTTGGGCCTGTTTTATGGAGTACATACAGCAAATCTGGGAACATATTGGGTTGTTGACGGTTCTATCCCTGGAACCAGTGCAGAGGACATAGGCTATGTTCTCCGGAACCTTGCCGTCGGAGGGCCTGAGTATGGTGTTGTAGGGTCTGGTAGGGGCCAGGAGCCTGTCCATCTGCATGGCGTTTATCACATTAAAGAACCTTCCGAAGCCATAGCGCGGTTTTCTCTCCGCCGGGAAGAGTTTGAATCCCTGGGAGACCACCACCGCCTCGGCCTCCACCTCAAATTCCTGGGCCTTCTGGGAAAAATCTATGGCATCCGCCGGGCAGGCCAGTATACATTGATGGCACTCGGAGCATATCCCACAATCCAGACATCGGGCAGAGGAGTAAAGAACTTCCTCCTGGGTCATGGGAAGTTCCACCTCCCTGAAGTCCTTGATCCTCTCCTCCGGAGGGAGGAGCTTCTTCTTGACGGGATTCAGCCTGGTATGGGTAAGTTGCCTGGAAAGAACCTCTTCCTTCTTCGCCGGCGGAAGTTTGTATTCAAACTCGGCCTCCTGGAGGTCTTCTCCCCGAAGGAACCTGTCTATGAAAAAGGCGGCCCTTTTTCCCTGCCCCATGGCCTCCACCATGGTGGAAGGCCCCAGGACCGCATCACCGCCGGCAAATACATAGGGAAGGGAAGTCTGAAGTGTGGTGGGATTCACCTTCACCGTGCCGTTTTTGTTAAGTTCTATCTCGTCCTGGAAGGGACTGGTGCTGGGCTTAAGGCCTATGGCAAGGACTACGAAATCCACCCTCATTCTCTCCTCCGAACCCTCCACAGGAATGGGCCTCCTCCTTCCGCTTTCGTCGGGCTCCCCAAGCCTCATGCGAATGCTTTCCACCTCTCGCAGTTGTCCATCCTCCCCTATAAACCTCACAGGATTTTTAAGGTATTGGAATTCCACCCCTTCCTCCTCGGCTTCCTCCACTTCCCAGCGGAAGGCGGGCATTTCCTTTTCGCTTCTTCTGTACTGAACGACCACCCTGGAAGCCCCCAGGCGACGGGCAACCCGGGCGGCGTCTATGGCCACATTTCCTCCTCCCACTACCAGGACAGTCTTTCCCGCCAGGTCAAAACTTTCCCCTTCGCTAACCCTCTTGAGAAAGTCTATACTGTCCACCACCCCCCTGAGGTTCTCCCCTTCTATGCCCATTTTCCGGGCCTTCCAGGTGCCCACCGCCAGAAACACCGCATGATAACCTTCCTCCCTGAGTTTTTTCAGGGATTCCACCCGGTGATTGGTCTTTATTTCCACGCCCAGGGCCGTTATGTTCTTTACATCCCTGGAGACCACATCCCTGGGAAGACGGTAGGAGGGGAGGGCATACCTCAGCATTCCTCCCGGCTCCGCCTGGGCTTCAAACACCGTCACCTCGTACCCATTTCTGGCCAGGAAGTATGCGGCGGAGAGTCCTGCGGGTCCGGACCCTACCACCGCCACCCTCTTGCCGTTTCTCTTTTCCGGAGGGCCGTATTCCGGCTCAGGATGGCGGGAGTAATAATACTCGGCAATGAACCTCTTTATCCTTCTTATGGGAAGGGGACCCTCCAGCAACCCCCGGGTGCACTCCCCTTCACAGGGAGCGTAGCAGGCCCTTCCCAGGGAACCCACCAGGGGAGCATCCTCCATAATGAGGTGGAAGGCCTCCTCAAACTTCCCGCTTCGGGCCAGGGAAATGTAACCGTGGGCCTTTATGTAGGTGGGACAGGCGAAGGAGCAGGGCGAGGTTCCCGCCCTCTCTATAACTGCTTTTTTGGGAACTGCCTGGGGAAAGGGAATGAAGGCAGCCCTTCTGGCCACCAGGCCAAAATTGAACTCGTCGGGCACTGCCACGGTGCAGGCGAACTCGCATTCCTGGCAGCCCGTACACTTGGCCGGATCTACGAACACGGCTCTCCTGAAAACCCGGGCCCTGAAGTTTCCGTTTTTCCTGCTAACCTCCTTAACCTCGGAGGATGTCATCAGGTGAATATTGGGGTGATTGGCAGTGGCCGCCATTTTGGGGGTGGATATACAACTGGCACAGTCCAGGGTGGGAAAAACCTTGCTTAGAAGTATCATCTTTCCACCGATGGAAGGCTCCCTCTCCACCAGGAGGACCTTGTAACCCATGTCCCCCAGGTTGAGGGCGGTCTCCATGCCGGCGATGCCCGCACCCACTATCAGAACATCATACTTTTTCATCCTTCACCTCCCCTTCTCTGGAGGGTCCTAATTTTTTAAGGGTGTTGTAAAAATTCTTCATGTGCTTGACGAAGGGTTCAGCGCACACGGAGCATATGGCCGCCATCTTCAGCCTGATGGGGTTATAGCCCTTCTCCTTGAAAAGTTCCTGAGCCTCTCCAGCAATCCTGGCCGTCCGCGTGGTGCAATCCTCCACATACGGACAATCGGTCCCGTCGGCGGCGATGAAAACCCCGTCAAAACCCCTTTCAATGGCGTAGAGTATCCAGGAGGGTTTTATTCCGCTGGAACATGGAACCGCTATGGTGTAAACCGTGGGAGGATAATGCATGTGCATGCTACCCGCCAGGTCTATTCCCAGATCTGAGATGTTGTTGGTGGAGAAGACGAGGATTTTGGGGCGGAATTCCTCCGCCCCTTTAACTTCTGCTTCCATTTTTACTTGGTCTTCTTTACGAAGATTCTCCAGTATCCCGGCTCCTCCACGCTGCCCAGATATTCGTACCCCATCTTCTTAGCCCACAGAGGGATGTCCCTGTTGGTGCCGGGATCCGAAGATAGAACCTCCAGGATTCCGCCCACGGGAACCTCGGCTATGGCCCTCTTGGCAGCCAGAAGGGGTCCGGGGCAAGAGGTTCCCCTGGCATCCACCACCTTATCTGCCTTGAGTTCTCTCAGTTCCTGTTCCGTCATAATTCACCTCCTTAAAGTATTACGCTGAGGTCCGCTTCCTCGGCGGAACTTATATATTCGCCTATGCCGCAGACCTCGTCCACCAGGTGGAAATCATCCTTGTCGGCCGATTTCCAGATCTTTCCCGCCGTGCCGCAGAGGTAGAACTTAACATTTCCCATCTCCTTGGCGTTCTTGTAGAACTCCAGCCAGTGGGGAACATTGGCCTTTTTCAAGCCTTCCTGGAAGGCCTCGGTGGAGAGATTCGCCTCCCCCACCGCCTTGTGCCCCTCGGCAAAGTCCTTCCTGAAGGCATAGGCACCTCCCAGCAGAAGGAAAACCGTGCATTCCATATCCTGAGCCACCGCTCCGCTCAGGATAATTCCTCCAGCGGTGAGTTTCTCAGATCCGCTGCTTACCAAGGCAAGAACAAATTTTTTGGCCATGATAACCTCCTTTATGTTTTTAATTTATTGGCCTTGTAATACAGAAACTCCAGTTCGGCGGCGATGTCCACGAATTCCAGGACCATATTCCTGGGGACTTCAAACTCCGCCAGGGCAAAACTAAGGACCCCCCTCACACCTCCCCTTTCCAAGGTATCCACCACCTCCTCAACCCCCTCCGGAGGGATGGCGATAACCCCCAGGTCCACCGGGTTTTCCTCCAGAAACCTGCGGAGGAAATGGGCCGGAAGAACTTCCACCCTCCCCACCCTCCTTCCCCACTTTTTTTCGTCGTTGTCAAAGGCCCCCAGGATGTTGAAATATGGAACCTCCTGGAGATATCTGAGAATGGCTCTGCCGAGGCTTCCCACACCCACCAAAATAAGGGCTATAGGCTTGTTTATCCCCAGGATGGATTCAATGGCATGTATGAGATCCGCCACCCGATAGCCCTTCCCCTTTATGCCGAAGCCCCCGAAATAGGAGAGGTCCTTCCTTACCAGCGATGCAGAGGTGCCACACCGCCGGGCCAACTGGGTGGAAAGCACTAACTCTTCGCCCCTTCTCAGGCCCCGCCTCAGGCATCTTAAATAAACGCTCAATCTCCTTATGGTGGCCTCAGGAATCATGGCACCAACCACCTGTTAAAGTTCTCACATTCACAAATTTATTATACAACAAAATTTCGGAATTTCAATATAGAGGAATATCTTTTGCCATAAATTTCGTATTTTAGGACTAACTAAAACCCTAATCCCACCAGCGCCCACACGAGGACCGGCTTCCTTATCTTGGGCTGAGGATCCGCCGTTCCCTTGAAATACCCCTTTTTCCCCTTTATCTCGGTGCTCATGTAGTTATCGTATTGAATGGGAAAATCAAGGAAGATTCCGAAACTAACCGGACCCTGCCTCAAAAATCCCGCGGTTCCGCTCAGCCAGAACTCCTTTAAATAGGAATTTCTCCGGGCCTCTTCTTCAAAGCGGAAACCGTCCCCCTCCTTCCTCGTCCTCCCGTAGAATTTCCTGGTGAAATAAAAGGCATGGTGGGTCCAGAGGTGGAACAAAGCGCGGAGGGAGCGACTAAGCCCTATCTCCAGATCAGCCTCCGAAAACACCACAATCCTCCAGTAGTTTCCATAACTGGGCCTTTCCCACCTTTTTTCCCAGCCGTAATAGGCCCAGCCCCCTCCGTACACCTCCCTGCCCCCCCAGATCTCCGCCCGCTTAAAATAACCCCGGGTAAGGCTTAGGGAAGTGCCCACCCGGAGGAATCCGTTCCTGGGAAGGGTGAAGTGTATAAACGGAAGGACCTCTGCCTCGTAGTCGTTTTCGCTGTATCCGTCCAGAAGAACCTCCCCGGACCACTTGTCGTGATTCCTCACAAAGGAAGTTTCCAGAAAGGTGACCACATAGAGAATAGCCCCGGGGGAAATTTCTCCCATTTTCCATACCCCGTAACTCCTCAGGGTAAGCCTTCCCAGGGTATTCCCCCACTTCTCCCTGGAGTAGGTATTGGACTGAGAGTCGTATTCAAAATAATCCTGGTCCCCGGAAACTCTCCTCACTCTGAACCCCACCCTGTTCCCCCCGAAATCCATCCCCAGGACCAGGTCCATCTGGGAGTATGAGGTGGAGGCATAGTAGTCCTGCCAGAAGGAATCTATGTTAGCGGAGACGCCGAAGATGTGGTTGCATCCGTGGGATGTGGACCATCCCCAATTGAAAATTCCCAGTTCCCTTTCCTGGCCCCCTATGGCGTATCTCAAAAAGCCCCGGGGATTTCCTTCTTGAAATTTCGTGTACTTCATCAAAAAGCCCAGGGTCCTATCGCCCACCTTTCCTGCCCCTACAAACCCCAGGGAATAGGAAGAATTGCTCTGGGAAAGTTCCGATGAAAAGGGGATGGGAAACCTCCTTTCCCCCTCCTCTCCGATGGCGGTTCCCCCGGCCTTTAAAGAAAATAGGTCCCATTTGGTAGAAACCATGGGCATTACGGTGAAGCCTCCGGCGCCAAAGGAGTAGGGCAGGAGAACCAGGCTGGGAGCCCTCCATGTGCCCTTGAATCTTGCCGTATAAATTTCCCCACCAAGTTCTTCGCTTACGCTTTCTTCGGTGGAAACATATGTGGGGCTGGGAGAGGCCGCCGGATCGTCCAGGTTGCCCATCCATCCTCTCCTCTGAAAAGAGAGAAAGAGCAGGATTTTATTTTTAAAAAGCAGGGTGTCCTGGGGAAAGGTTTGATACGAAAAATAGGGGTTGGGTCCTACGAAAAGAAGACGACACCAGAGGGGAGCGAGAAGCACCCCCAGAAAAAACAGGATTTTTCTTATCATGACTCCTCCACTTAAAATGATGGCACAGGGGGCGTGAATTTTCCATCCTGCCCTTGACTTTCCTTCAGGGAAGATTATAATTTTTAACAGTGGGCGGCTAACTCAGCGGTAGAGTGCTACCTTCACACGGTAGTGGTCAGAGGTTCGAATCCTCTGCCGCCCACCATTTTATTTTTATGAAGGTCCTCCTGGTAGAAGATAACCGAAGGTTGGCCTCTGCCCTGGGCGAATTCCTGGAGGGGGAAGGCTTCTCAGTGGTTCAGGCCCACAGCCTCTCTTCGGCAAGGAAAAAAATGCTGAGGGAGGAGTTTGACGCCATAGTTACGGACCTCAAACTGCCGGACGGCGAAGGAAGCACCCTGATTGAAGAAGCCCTGGAAACCTCCACCCCCGTCATAATGATCACCGCCTACGGGGATGTAAGACAGGCAGTGGAAGCCATGAAAAGAGGTGCCTTCCACTTCATAGAAAAACCAGTGGACCCGGATCACCTAAGGGATGTGCTGATGAGGGCGGTGGAGGGGAAAATGCTGAGGACCCGGGCAGTCCTCTTCAAAGAATCTTATCCCCCGGTGGAAATCGTGGGTAACTCCCCGGCCTTTCTTCAGGCCTTCGCCAAGGCCCAGAAGGCGGCGGAGGCGGAGGTCACCGTTCTCCTTACCGGGGAAACCGGCGTAGGAAAGGAGGTCTTCGCCAGGGCCATCCACGCCTTGAGCCCCAGGAAAAACCATCCCTTCGTGGCCATAAACTGCGCTTCCATTCCAGAAACCCTCCTGGAAAGCGAACTCTTCGGCTACGAAAGGGGGGCTTTTACCGGAGCCACCAGGACCAAGCCTGGAAGGATTGAATTGGCCCGGGGAGGAACCCTGTTTCTGGATGAAATAGGAGAAATGAGTCCTGCTCTCCAGGCGAAACTACTGAGGGTAATTGAGGAAAAGAGAATAGAGAGGTTGGGAGGGACCCGGGAAATTGAGGTGGATACCAGGTTCATAGTGGCCACCAACAGGGACCTTACCGCCCTGGTACAGGAAGGAAAATTCCGCCAGGACCTTTACTACCGCCTGTCGGTTTTCCCCATTGAAATCCCTCCCCTGAGGGAGAGAAAGGAGGACATTATTCCCCTGGCTGAACACTTCCTCCACAAACTGCGGGAGGAAGGAAAACCTCCTAAAAAAATGACGGAGGGGGCGAAGAAAAAACTCCTCTCCTATTCCTGGCCCGGAAATGTGAGGGAGTTGAAAAATGTAATAGAAAGGGCCTGCGTTCTCTCCGACGGTCCCTTCATTTCGGAGAAAGACATCGTGCTCCAGGAAAGCAATCTTCCCCTGGACCTTTCCGGAACCCTGGAGGAGGCCGTGGAAAGGGCAAAAAACTGGGCCGAGAAGGAAAAAATCCTCAGGGCCCTGCGGGCCTCCAGAGGAAACATAAAGGAAGCGGCCTCGCTCCTGGGTATATCTCCTAAAACCCTTTACGGGAAGATAAAAAAACACGGCCTGGAATGAAGGAAAGGGTGCTCAGCCTCATAGTAAAATTTCTGGGGTCAACCTCCAGGTCAAGGATAAGGGGACTGGAACCTTACCAGGAACACAAGTCCCGGGGCCAGGGAGCCGTCCTTTGTCTCTGGCACGGTAAGATGCTCTTCCCCCTGTATTTCTTCAGAAACCGGGGAATACGGCCCATCATAAGCAGGCATCGGGACGGAGAACTCCTGGCCAGGGTTTCACACTTCCTGGGGTATAGGCCCATTCGGGGCTCATCTTCAAGGTTCGGGGGGGCTGCCCTGACCCAGGCCATAAGGGCTCTGAAGATGGGAGAGGATGTGGTTTTTGCCGCCGACGGTCCCCGGGGCCCCCTCCACCGCCTGAAACCCGGGTGCCTCTGGGCTGCATCCCGGTCGGGAGCCCCCATTTTCCTGGGCTCCTACGCCTCCCGCCCGGCGAAGAAACTCCGCTCCTGGGACAGATTTAACCTATTCCCCCCTTTTTCCCGGGTAGTGATGGAAATAAAGGGACCCATCTTCGTACCCCCCGACGCAGACCTGGAGGAATGGAGGAAGAAAATAGAAGGGGAATTGAGGGAGATGGACCGAAGGTTAGAGGCGGAGGTAAGCGGCAAGATCCGCTAAAAACTCCGCCAACACCTCCCTTTCGGCAATGAAGGGGGGTACAATCTCCAGAACTTCTCCCGAAAGACCCGAGGGCACCGTTATCCATCCCCTCTGGAGGAGCCAGCGAAAAGCCCGGAACCCCTCCCCGGGAACGGCAAAATCAAAGGCATGGAGAACCCCCAATCCCCGATGTCTTATACCCCTCACCCGCCCTTTGACCTCCTCCCCAATCCACCCCTCTATGAGCAGGGCCCTTTCCCCGGCTTTTATCCTTTCATACTCATCCAGGGCCCTCAGGGCCACCCTGGAGAAGAAGGGATTCCCACTGAAGGTAAAGGTGTAGGAGGCTTCCCCACTGCTCTTTCCCCAGACTTCCATTATCCATGTTTTCCCCATACACGCTGAGAGGGGAAAGGCGGTGGTCATGGCCTTACCCAGGGCTATAAGGTCGGGCTCTACGCCGAAAAGGTCCTTGGCGAAGACCGCCCCGGTCTTGTAAAAACCCGTATAAATTTCGTCAAAGATCAGGGGCACCCTGTGCTTTAGAGTTAACTCCCGGAGACCCTCCAAAAGCCTCCGGGGGGCCGGCCTTATGCCTGCCCTGCCCTGAACGGGTTCTATTATAACGGCGGAAACACCTCCCCTCTTCATCTCCTCCTCCACCCCCTCCAGGCTTCCCTCCTCCAGGGGAAAAAACACCGACTCAAAGGGTAAAATAGAAGAAACCCGGGCCCGGAACCTCCGGGAATAGGTGGCGGAAAGGGCGCCCAGGGAAGTCCCGTGATAGGCCCCCTCAAAGGCCACTACCCTTTTCCCCTCCTTAAAAAGAAATGCCGTCCGCAAACAGGCCTCCACCGCATCGGCCCCATCGCTGAGAAGCAACCCCTTCCAGCTCCCTCCCAAGAGTTCTGACAGCCTCTCAAGTAGGAGAATCTTCTCCCGGGATGGGAGAAGGTCCCCCATGGAATGGTAGAATCCCCGCCGGGCTTCCTCCTTCACGAAATCAGGAGAATGCCCCAACATGCAGACTCCGAAGAAGGAGGAAAGGTCCCGATAGGTATTCCCATCCACATCCCGGACATGAAGCCCCCGGGCCCCGGAGAGGACCGGGGGGAAATCTCCTTCCACGAAGGTAAAATCCCCCTCCTCCACCTCCCTCAGGATTTTTAACAGGTCAAAGGACCTCTGCCTCAACTTTATCCGCCTCTTTTTCTACTTCCTTAATTTCCCTCTTCAGACTCAGTCCGAGGAGGAAGGCGAAGAGCACGGCCACCACATTTATGGATAAAAACCTCAGGAAGTGTATCACCAGAGCCAGGGGAAGGGATGCCTCCTTGGGAATGGAAAGAAGTTTCGTGGCGAAGACTATGGCGTATTCAAAGGTGCCCAGGCTGGCAGGGGCCGCCGGCAGGAGCAACACGAGATTCAGGATGGCCACCACCAGAAAAATCTCAAGGATCCTCAGGGAAAACCCTGCTGCCAGGAAGAAATAATAGAAGGAGACGCTCTCCACGGTCCAAATAAAAAAGGAAAATGCAAGGAGGAAGAGAAAATCCCTGGGGTTTTTAAGGGAATCTATTCCCCGGCTCAGGTTCTGAATGAATCTTCCCTCCCTATGGCCAAATATCCTGAGAAACAGCAAAAGGATTACGAATACCCCTATGAGCACCCCCAGAAGAGTATAAAGGGTCTTCAGCATGCGGGTATGTATTGCGTAATAAGAACTGGCCACAATTCCCATGGTAACGATGACTATCCCGTCGTAAAGCCTTTCCACGCCCAAGCCCACTCCCCCTGAAACCAGGGGAAGGTCCACCATTCTCTTTAGCATTATGGTTCTCCAGACATCCCCCATCCTCCAGGGAAGGATGTTGTTGCCAAACTGGCCTATAAATATATTGGCCGTTGCCAGAGGGAGGGAAATCCCGGAGGATTTCTTAAGAATCAATTTCCACCTTATTCCCCTTAGAAGAAAGGAAATCACAAAAATCAGGGAACCTGCCAGGAGGTCCCAGGGATTCATCCTCTTCATGTAGGCGAAGGCTTCTTTGAGGTTAAGGTTGGAAAAGGCCAGATAGAGGGCCAGGGCAGAAATTATCAGCGAGGCGAAAAAGGTTAATTTTTTCACCTTTTTTATTATAAGGGGTAAAATTATATATGGAAAGAATAATCAAAAAGGAGGGAGTCATGCTTCCTGAATTCAGGAACGAACCGTTTACGGATTTTACCGTGGAGGAAAACCGCAGGAAAATGGAGGAGGCCCTGAAGAAGATTCGCTCAGAATTTCCCATGAAGGGCCTTCTTTACATTGACGGACAGTGGGTGGAAAGCGCCTCGGGGGAAACTTTCACCTCCATAAACCCATCCAAGAAGGATGAGATAATAGGCCACTTCCAGAAGGGAAACGAGAAGGACGGAGAGAGGGCCCTGGAAGCGGCCACCCGGGCCTTTGAAGAGTGGAAATTCTACCCTGCGGAGGAAAGGGCGGCCATCCTTCTTAAAGCCGCCAAAAGGATGCGGAAACTTAAGTACGAACTGGCGGCCCTCATGGTCTACGAGGTAGGGAAAAACTGGGCAGAAGCCGACGGAGATGTGGCGGAAGCCATAGATTACCTGGAGTTTTATCCCCGGGAGATGCTCCGCCTGGCGGGACCCCAGCCCCTGACGCCCTATCCTCCGGAATTTAACGAATACTATTACATACCCCTGGGACCGGTGGTGGTAATTCCTCCCTGGAATTTCCCCCTGGCCATCCTGGTGGGAATGACCTCCGCCGCCATAGTTACTGGAAACACGGTGGTCTTAAAGCCCGCCTCCGACTCCCCGGCCATTGCGGTCAAGTTCGTGGAAATAATGGAAGAGGTGGGGCTTCCCCCCGGAGTGCTAAACCTGGTAACAGGTCCCGGGGCAAGGCTGGGGAATTACCTGGTAACCCATCCAAAAACCAGGATGATCGCCTTCACCGGTTCCAAGGATGTGGGTCTTAAAATTAACGAACTGGCGGCCAAACTCGCCCCGGGGCAGATATGGATAAAGAGGGTGATTGCCGAAATGGGCGGTAAGGACCCCATAATAGTGGTAGACGATGCAGACCTGGAAGAAGCAGCCGCCGCCGTGGTAGCCTCTGCCTACGGCTTCCAGGGGCAGAAATGTTCCGCCGGCTCCAGGCTCATAGCCCTGGAGGGGATCTACGATGAACTTCTGGAAATGGTGGTGGAAAAGACCAAGGCCCTCTCCATAGGACCCGCCGAGGAAAATCACCCCGTGGGCCCCGTTATAAACGCCGCCGCCGAGGCGAAAATCCTCTCCTACATAGAAATCGGCAAGGGAGAAGGACGCCTGGTCCTGGGTGGGAAGAAGGCCCGGGAGGACGGATTCTACATTGAACCTACCATTTTCGCCGATGTTCCAGAGAAGGCGAGGATAGCCCAGGAAGAGATCTTCGGTCCAGTCCTTTCGGTCATAAAGGCCCGGGATTACGACGATGCCCTTCGGATAGCCAACGGCACCGTTTACGGGTTGACCGGTTCGGTCTTCACCAGGGACAGGTTGAAGATAGAGAAGGCAAAAAAACTCTTCCATGTGGGCAATCTCTACATAAACCGGAAGTGCACCGGAGCCCTGGTGGGGGTCCATCCCTTCGGCGGATTCAACATGAGTGGAACCGATTCCAAGGCCGGAGGACGGGACTACCTCCTGCTGTTCCTTCAGGGCAAAAGCATCTCGGAGAGACTGTGAGCATAGGGCCGCCCCGCCAGGAAAAAGCGGGGCGGTCTCTTAATTTTTAAAACTTATGGGCTTTTTTCGCAAAAGGGCTTAAAATATTATGGGGGATAGGAAATGATAAGGGAACCAGCCGTTGCAGGACTTTTTTATCCGGGAAACAGGCAAGAATTGATTTGGTGGTTGAAGGAGCGCCTCTCCGCGCCTCCACACAGAATATATCCCGCCGTGGGCATTATGGTTCCCCATGCGGGTTATATATACAGCGGGGATGTAGCGGCCGAGGTTTACCGGCAAATCCCCCCACCGGATGTGGCGGTCCTCATGGGACCGAACCACACCGGTCTGGGACCGGAAATTTCCCTGATGCCCCAGGGAGAATGGTTAACTCCCCTGGGAAGGGTTCCCATAGAGGAGGATCTGGCCCGGGAGATCCTGGCCGAAGCCCCCTTCGTGGAACCGGACCACCTGGCCCATCTTCGCGAGCATTCCCTGGAAGTTCAACTTCCCTTTTTGCAATTCATAAATCCTCACATAAAGATAGTCCCCATCGTGCTTTTTCCTACAACCTTTACCAAGGTGGTGTCCCTGGCCGGGGCCCTGGCCTCGGTTATAGGGAGAAGGAGTGAAAACATCCTCCTGGTGGCCAGTTCCGACATGAGCCATTATCTGCCCTCCTCCCTGGCCAGGCAAAAGGACTTCCTGGCCATAGAGAAAATCCTCGCCATGGACGCAGAAGGATTGATGCGGGTCGTTCTGGAAAACGACATCTCCATGTGCGGATACATTCCCACGGCGGTAATGATAGAGGCCTCCAAACTCCTGGGGGCGAAAAAGGCCACCCTGGTTTCCTATTCCCACTCTGGGAAGGTTACCGGCGAAGAACCCGTGGTAGGGTATGCGGGCATAATTGTTCACCGATGATAAAAGAAAACTCCCTCATAGTGGCGTATCTGGAGGGCCCAAAGGAGAGGTTCTTCGGGGTTCTTCTGGGATTTCGGGATTCCGGCCTCATCATAAGGGGTCTCAACATTGAATCCTTCAACACCTGGATCGTAGAGGTCAATCAGGGGAAAAGGGGAAGCGCCATTTCAACCTTCTTCTTTCCCTGGCGGAGGGTGGAAAAATTAATTCTGGACGAAGAGAGGGACGGGGTAGAATCCCTGGCGGATACCTTTCAGAGAAGAACAGGAAAAGATGTCCTGGACTACCTCCTCCCGTAGGGCCGTCATCTTTGACATGGACGGCACCCTTTTCATTTCTCCCTTCAATTGGGAAAGCATAAAGAAAAGGTTGGGGGTAAAAAATGGCCTGATTCTGGACCACCTCCGATCCCTGCGCCCCCGGGAGCAGAGAAGAAAATTTGAAATGCTGGAACGGATGGAGCGGGAAGTGGTGGAAAGGGGGAAACCTGCGCCGGGGGCGAAGGAAATCCTTGAAGCCCTGAAGCGACGAGGATGGAGGTTAGGGGTTTTGACCAATAATTCCCGTCCCCTCACCTCATGGATCCTTTCCCGGGTGGGATTCAATTTTGACGCCGTGGTTACCAGGGACGACGGGGTGTGGAAGCCCTATCCCCAATCCGTGGAAAAGATATTGAACCTCCTGGGAACCTCTCCCCGGGAGAGCGTTTATGTGGGAGACAACCTTCTGGACATTAAAACCGCCCTGCCCTTCCCCTTTCGCCGCATAATCATAATAAACTCCGATCCCCACCTTAGGGCAAAATTCAGGGACAGGGTGGATTTCGTGGATCAATTTGACGAAATTCTGGGACTCATCCTGGAAATAAAATGATAAACTAATTTTAGGAGGTAAAAAATGAAAAAACTTATTATCCCTTTGATGGCAGCACTCCTCTTAATCTCCTGCTCCCAGGGACCCTCTCCGGAGCAGGTTAAACAATGGGTCAAGGTGGTGGACATAAAAACCCAGTGGGTTCAGAAGGTAGGGCCGGATGTCAGGCCCTGGGAAGTGGTCTTCGTCCCCTCCATCAGGTTCCGCCTCCAGAATACCGGACCCCAACCGGTGAGGATCCTGTACTTTAACGCTGAATTTAAACTGGAAGACGAAGAAAAGGCCCTGGGCTACGATTACAGAGCCTATCCCAAAGGCGAACCCATCAAGCCCGGAGAAAAAAGCCCGGAGATCTTTCTTAGATCCCCTTACGGGTTCAGGGCTAAGAGCAGGGAAAGTTTTAAAAACAACCCCTACTGGAAGAAGGCACAGGTTAGGATCATAGTGGGAATACCGGGGGGTAAACTCGTGGACCTGGGCACCTATCCCATAGAAAATGTCCTGGAGGAACCCCTTGAAAAATCCCCTGAAAAGTGAAACCGGATTCCTTGCCGTAGCGGTAGTTTTAGGTTTTTTGCTCGCTGGAATAATCTCCCTCTGGGAGCCCTCTGCCAAAGCCATAGCATCTTCTATAGAAATAGTTGATGTCAACTCCATGTGGGTTCCCTGGCACCCCCCGGCCAGGGCCATGGTAAAGCCCTGGGAGGTATTCATAGCCCCCCGCATAGTTTTCAAGGTAAAAAACAAAGGGAGGAGAACCCTCAAGTATGTGGCCTTCAACGCGGTTTTCCTTCGCAAGAGGACGGAAATGAAACTGGGGACCGCTTACCTGCTTACCCTCCGAGATGGACTTCCCCCGGGGAAAACCTCCCCTCCCATCGTTATGACCTCCGACGGGGGATATGCTGGCACATCCCTCCAGAGGCTCAAGGACAACCCCTTCTGGGAACCCGTCATCTGCCGTCTTTATGTGGTAAAGGGTGAAAAAATAGTTTTACTGGGAACTTACGATATCTCCAACGAAATAGTGGAGGAGGAAAAAAACCGCTGAAAACTTTAGTATAATAGCATGTGTTTAAACGCTTAATTTTTCTCCTCCTCTTTGCCATGGCGGCGGGCCACCCGCTTTTAATTCAGAACAAACCCCTTCCTTCTTCTGAAATAAACTCCTGCTCTTCATCTCCCTACAGCCCTCATGGCCTGAATAAGACTCCGGGAAAAAGGAAAGGATTTCGGACTCCGACCGAAAAAGGGAAGGTTGTCGGAAGGGTTATGGGATATGTATTCGTCCTCGTCCTTTCCCTGGTCTTTCTCCTATCCGGCATTCTCAAGGCAATCTCCCCCGGGGAATTCAAGGAAACTCTCTTGAGTTACGGGATGTTTCCTCCGTGGATGATAAAGATGGCCGTTATTTTCCTTCCCTGGGCGGAAATCCTCGCCGGAGCGGGTCTTCTGATTCCCTTCCTCCGGAGGCCTGCGGCCCTGGTCCTTGCCTTAATGAACATTGTGTTTATCGGAATTTTGACGGTGGCCCTGAAGCGGGGGATACACGCCGCCTGTGGTTGCTTCGGAACCCTGAGCCGGGAAATTTCCTTCCGGGCCGTCCTCCGGGACACGGCCTTGCTGGCCATGTCCCTTTACATTTATCTTCACTTCGCCTGAATCCGGGCCATCTCCAGGGCTCCGCCTGAGAGGTGAAGAAGAACCTCCTCCGCCTCTTTAACCAGGCCCTTCTTCAACATTTCCCTTGCCCTTTCTTCCCCCTGGCGGGTAAGGCGGAAAAAGGCCGCCTCAAGCCTCTTCCACCTGTCCCCGTCCGCTCCTGGGTTGAGATATCGGAGGTCTGCATGGGTTCTAAAGGGATAATATAGGAGGTAAGGAATTTCCCTTCTGAGTTTCGGACTTATCAGGAAATGCTCCCTTAAAATCCGGGAATGGGTCTCCCTCCACGGAGGAAATAGTCTTCGGGCGGCAAAGTATATGGGAATGTATGGGGAAGCGTCGGGGCGGGCCGGAGAAAGCCAAAGCAAAATATCCCCTGGACGGGTTCCCTTGAGGGAGAGAACGAAGGAATCCTTGGTGGTGTAATAGCAGATGGACCTTATGGAAAAGAGGGAGGGTATGTCCAGACCGGGTTGAGGCCTCTGCCGAAGAACCTCAAAAAGATTCTTAGCCGCCACCTTGTATCCAAGCCTTATGTAAGGTGGAAAGGGAGGTGCTCCTGGATAATCTTTACCGGTTAGGATTTTGTAGGCGCTCCGCCACCTGCCGGTGTTGTACTCCCGGTGGTAGTTGGCCGAGAAGGTCTGGGAAAAATGGAAACGGACCTCCCCTTTTTGAAGATAGCCGTTCTTCACGGCGAAACTCAAAAATCCCCTGGAGTGCATGATGTTTTCCCTGTCCCTGAGGTCAACTTCTCCGGCGGTAAAATTATTGGGAAGAAGGGCTACGGCATCGTCGGGAACCCTCCAGGCCAGCCAGTGCTTTCCCCCGAGGATGTGCATAAGCCAGCCTTCCCGGGGATCCACAAAGGTCAGGGTCCTCCCCTCGGGATACCCGTATTTCTCTATGAGTTCACCGGCCTTTAAAACCGCCTCCCGGGCTGAGCGAGCCCTTTCCACCGCCAGTCGCCGGAGAAAATACCTGATCCCATCCCTGTCTCCGGGAACCCTGGACTGACAGGCATTGGAAACCACCGCCACCCCGTACGAATTGACGAAGAAATCGGAAAAATACTTTTGCTTCATCTCCAGCCAGAGCATCTCAGGGTTTCCCCTCCACAGTTCCTGGGCTCCGTTGAGGAGTTTGAACCTTTCCAGCCCCTTCCTGGCGGGCACCCACCAGATTTTCAGGGGAGGGTCTCCCCTTTCATCCTCGTTGTGAGCCAACAGAACACCTCCGTTCCTGGAGGCCTCCCGCCCCACCACGATGGTGAAACACGGCATGGCCAGCCGGTAAAACAAAAGAAAACTCAGGAGGAATAGAATTCCTTTTTTCATTTTTTCAACCTCCCTTCACAACTTTATCGTATTCCTTTCTCAGGGTTTCAAGGTCCAGATGGGTGTATTTCTGGGTGGTGGCCAGGGAGGAATGCCCCAGAAGTTCCTGAATAGTTCTGACATCTGCCCCCATTTTCAACAGGTGAGTGGCGAAACTGTGCCTTATTTTGTGGGGAGAGATTTTTTTGGAGATGGAGGTCTTCATTATATAATTCTCCACCAGCCGCTGGACCCATCTCTTAGAAAGCCTTTTACCGAACTTGTTCTGAAACAGGGCGGGTTCCGAGGGGTTTTTTCTTACATCAAGATAGGCGGAAAGGGCCCGGGCAGCCGGCCTTCCAAAGGGAACCAACCTCTCCTTTCCCCCTTTTCCTTTAACCTTCAAGAACCTCTCCCTCAGATTCACATCCCACACATCCAGGGCCACCAGTTCGGAAACCCTTATTCCCGTGGCGTAGAGAATCTCCAGGATGGCCCTGTCCCTCAGGGAGAAAAAATCTTCTCCCCGGGGGACTTCCAGGAGTTCCTCCACCTCCTTCCGGGAAAGAATCACCGGAAGTTTCCTTCCCTTTCTGGGGTATTTCACCAGCCTGGCCGGGTTGATTTTTATTGCCTCCGTGGCCCGCAAATACTTGTACAGGGATTTCAGGGCGGCAAGTTTTCTTTCCACGGAAGCCTTGCTGTAACCCTCCCCCTCCAGCCACAGGAGAAAATCGTAAATATCCGCCGGTTTAACCTCCAGAATGTCTTTCCCCTTCACCGAGGCCAGGAAAAACCTGAACTGGGATAAGTCCTTTTTGTAGTTTTTTACGGTATTTCCGGAGGCATGCCTTTCCCTCTCCAGAAAGAGCAAAAACTCCCTGGCCGGATCCCATATTTTCATTTAGAAACCTGATAAAGAAGTTTTCCCCTGGAATCAAAAACGCCTATGGAGGCGAATTTCTTTACCAGGCGAGGCAGAAGGGCCTCCCTGGCCCCCACCAACACCGATATGTTCCTGGTGGGATAATCGGAAAGGGAGGAATTCACTTCTTGAAGAGAGCATTCCTTTTCTTCCATTAAAAAGGCCTCCCTTTCCCTTCGGAATCCAGGCCAGGGGAGTGAATCCGTGTAGGCCTTCTTTCCCATGAACTGCCTTCTGATCCTATCAAATTCCCTTTTATCCATTTTTATTCTCAGTTTTCCGGCAATGGCCCGGTTCCCCGTGGAGACGATACCGAAAACCTCCTCGTCGGATAGCGAAGATACCTTTATCCATCCTATGCTGACATTTCTGCCTTTCTTTATGCCCCAACTAACCTTGCCGTAGGGATAAAAAACCGAACGCATAAGCCCCTGGGGCCCCATGGCCAGGGAGGCCAGAAAATACCGTATGGCGCAGAGGTCTTCCGCATCTATCACCTTGAAAAACCACATAACGAAAGGCCGTGGTGAAGGAAGGAGACCCACCTTAAGGGGAGTTCTGTCCGGAGGTTCCGTCAGGGGCGGAAGAAAGGAGGGCCTCTTTTCAAGCGTCATTCTCTTCTTTATCAGATGTTTAAGAAAACTCCCCTCCACCACTATTTTTATCCTCCGGGGATCAAAGCATTTTTCCTTAAAAGCCCTCAAATCGCTGGTGGAAATTCTGTTGAAATCCCCTGGCTCAGGAAAGGGTTTCGCATAATGGGAAAGGGGATAGAAAAGAAAAATTCCGAAGTCCTGGGGGGAAGGCCTGTAGAGCCTCAAGGCCAGAAGAGAGCGGGCTTCCACCAGACTGCGGCTTTCAAAATTCCTGTCCTTCACCAGGGACGAGGCCACTCCTATGGCCGTTTCCCAGAAGTTCTTTAATACGATCACCCGGAAGGAGGAAAAATCGGGGCCTATCTCTGCCTCTACCCTGGCCCCTGAGGAAAAAAGGGCATCCTTCCACCGGACTTCCTGGTATGTAAAAACTTCCTCCAGCAAACCCGCTTTATCCTCGTCAGCCCTTCCACAGGGCGAAACTACGGAAATGGAAAGCAAAGGATTTTTCTCGGGATAAAATTTGATAATCTGGGGGGAAAGGGTCCAGACGAGAAAGAGCATCAAGAAAAATTTCCTCATGGATTCCCCGGCAATAAAATCAGCCTTACCCGGTTAAAGGGATAGAAAACCTTTCGTACGGTTTCCCAGAAGGAGGAAGGGGAAAAATTTGAAACTCCCCCGAGAACCTCGCCCTCGGTACATCGGAAAACGAGATTGTATTTTCCAAGCACCTCTCCCCATAGGGAAGGGTCTATTTCTTGTTCGCGTATACTCCTTATCAAGGATAATTTGAGCCCGGTGAGAACCGACTTGCCCGGAGGTGAAGTTTTCAAGCGCGTAAAAATCTTCTGAAGGGAAGATTCCCAGGGGGCCAGGCTCTTCCCCTTTACCACCACGCAGAGGGAGGAGGAATAGATCAGATGATGAACCTTCACCTCAAAATCACCCCGGAGCCCCCTCTTAACCTTCTCCCCGGCCAGGGCCCTTTGAAGGTAAAGCCGCACGAGTTCCAGGAAAACCCTTCTGGTGCAGGAGGGGGATGATACCCTGTAACACAAGGCGTAAACCCTATGATTCAGCCCCCTGACCATCAGTTTCCTGTCCACCGCCCTGGTGGGAAACTCTATTTTTTCCGGAAATATAACCGGACGGGATTTTATAGGGGAAAACATTTTGAGAATCAAATTCCTCTCCTTGGGCCTCATAGCCCCTATAATGACCATCAGGGCTGTGCGGGGCTGGAAGAATTTCCGGTGAAAATTCTTAACATGTTCCAGGGGGATTTTTTGAAGTTCCTCCGGGGTTCCCAGGGGAAAGTCGGCATAGGGCGAATCCGAATAAAGGAAGGACTTGACGATCTTGTCAATTCTTGCATCCTCGTCCATCAACATCCCTCCCACTTCCTGGCCGAGCCTCTTCCTCTCCCTTGCAAAAAAATCCTCGGAAATATTTAGGGACTTCATCCTTTCGTGTTCATACCAGAGGGCCAGGGGAAACTCCCCCCGGGGAAAATAACTTTTGAAAACCACGAAGTCCCTATCTATCTTCACCTCAAGGTTTCCCCCCACCCTTTCCAGAAAAAAAATCTGCTCCCAGGGAGCGCTCCGCCGCGTTCCCGTAAGACTCATCATGGCGGTGAGATACGAAAGCCCCCTTTCTCCTTCAGGGTCAAAGGAGGAACCCGCCCTGTAGAAAACCGTGAGGAAAACCGAAGGGATGTTCCGGTTTATGAGTATTATCTTCATGCCATTGGGTAGGCGAAAGGTCTCCAGGGCAAGGAGGGAGAAACCGAACAGAAGAAGCAGAAGAAAACGCTTCATAAAGGAATTATAGGACTTTGCTTAAGAAACATAAAGGCTTTTGGAGAGGAAATAGTGAAGGGGCCCCCGGTTTATCCCAAGGTCCCTGGCAATGTCTTCTGGTCTTTCTCCGAAGAGAACCCTGATAATGGCTCCCTGGGTGAAGTTCCTGAACCCCGAATCCTCCTTCAGGTCTTTAAGGGTAAAGGACTTAACCTTAACCGGGGTTTTCAAAAGTTCCCTTACCCTGGACGAAGCCCTTTTCTCCGAAGATGCGGCTTCCTTGGGAGAGATATCCGCACCGAAGAGGAGGATTATACCTATTTCCCTCTCTCCCTTTTCCTTCCTTTCAAAACTCCATATGGACACCAGGGAATCGCTCTCCTTTTGAGAAAGGGCTCCGGTGACCGCCCTGGCTATCTCCTGGTAGAGTTTCCTCTCCCCCTCAAAAAGGGGTTCCAGGAGTTCCTTGTATAGGGGATGCTCCCGGTTCAGGGAAAAACTATGCCTCCTCCGGGACCCGTTCTTATAAATAATTTTAAGAGATTCCAATTCCTGTAAGGCTAACTGACAGGACCTTGGATTTATTTCTCCCAGCAGGCTTATCTTCCTCCCGGAGATTCCGTCTCCTGCGAAGTAAATGGTCCTTAAAACATCAATTTTTGCATGGGTAGAAAACAATAAATTTGCCAGTTTCATCTTATAAAGAATGGCGGAGAGGGTGGGATTCGAACCCACGGTCCCGCTTTGGGCGGGACAATCGCTTAGCAGGCGACCCTGTTAAACCACTCCAGCACCTCTCCCGCTGTGAGAAATAATATCATTTGAACTCAGAATAGTAAAGACCTTTTATATATTTTTCCAGTTGGTCCACGCTTATCTTTTTCTGTTCCTTGGTGGAAAGGTTTTTGAGGCTCACCTCTCCCCTTCTTATCTCCTCTCCCACGATGGCCACCAGGGGAATACCCTTATCCGCCGCGTAACCCAATTGAGCCCTCAATCCCTTTTCTCCGCAATAGACATCCACCTTAAGTCCCCCCTCCAGCAGGTTGGATGCCAGTTTCAAAGCCTCCTCCCGGGTATCCGGAAAATGGGCTATTAAAACATGGGCCGGGGGGGACAACTCAGGGGGAAACATCCCCAATTCCTCCATTACGGTTATTATCCTCTCCACTCCCAGGCTGGTTCCGGTGGCCGGAATGTCCACGCCGGCAAAACTGCCTATCAAACCGTCATACCTTCCTCCGCCGGTTATACTCCCTATCTTCGGCTCCTCCACCACGGTTTCAAATATGGGCCCGGTGTAGTAATCCAGCCCCCGGGCCAGGGTGGGATCGTAGGCGTAGAAATCCCCAGGGATTCCCATGGCCCTCAGGTACGAAAACAATTCCTCCAACTCCCTTATTCCCTCCTCCTCACCGAAAAAGGAACGGGCCTGTTTTAGGTGGGAAAACTCCATGGATTGAAGGACCAGTTCCGCCGCCCGGGAAGAAAAACCCCGGGCCAACAACTCATCCCTCACCCCCTCCCGTCCTATTCTTTCAAACTTATCCATGGCCCGGGCCAGGGAAATCTCGTCCCCCTCTCCAATCTTGCGGTGAAGGGCGGAGATAAGTTTCCTGCTGTTTATTCTTATGAGGAATTTTTTAAAGCCCAGCCTGGTTAAACCGTGGTAAATGATCAGAATTATCTGGGCATCCGCCAGAAGGGAGGAAGTTCCCACCACATCGGCATCGCACTGATAAAATTCCCGGAATCGGCCCTTCTGGGGTCTATCGGCCCTCCACACCCTTTCCATCTGGTATCTCTTGAAAGGAAATACCAGTTCCGAACGGTGCTGGGCCACGAACCGGGCCAGGGGCACCGTGAGGTCGTATCTGAGCCCTACTTCCCTCCCCTTTCTGTCCTTGAACCTGTATATGAGTTTTTCCTCCTCCCCGTATTTCCCGGAAAGCACCTCCCACAACTCTATGGCTGGGGTTTCTATTTTCTCAAAGCCGTGGGCCTCAAAGACCTCCTTGAGGACGGAAAATACATACTCCCTTCTCCTCATCTGCCCGGGTAAAAAATCCCTCATTCCCCGATATGTTCTTAAATCCTTTTTGGCCATGGGAAAAATTTTACCCCAATCTCACAACGGACTCAATTTCTCAAGGCATGGAAAGGCGGAGGTGAAAACGGTCGGAGTAGCGGAAGCCGTGCTCCACCGCCAGGAGGGCCACCTCCGGAGCCCTTGTCTTTAAGTCTTCCAGAGAGGCCGCCATGGGCATGAGATACACCCTTTCTCCGGGTATTCCCACCTTCTCCACCAGAGAAAGGACCTCCTCCACATCCTCCCTTCCCCGGATCACGAATTTAAAAATAGAAGAAAGCCCCAAAAACCTCCTGAGGTTTTCCTCCCTTATCCTTTTAGAATAGGTCTCACCGGAATTTGAAAGTTTAGGGGAAACATTGTAGCGGAGCCCTGGAATCCCCAGGGGTGGAAGGGTGCCGTTGGTTTCCACTTCAACCCAGAGGAAACGGTGGATTACCTCCGAAAGCAGAAGTTCAAGCCCCTGGGCCTGAAGAAGCGGCTCCCCCCCGGTGATCACCAGGTTCCTTCTTCTCCCCTGGGCTTCCAGTATCCTCCTTCCCAGTTCCAGGACGGAGATCCTGCTTCCCCCCTGGAGAGCCTCCTCCGTATCGCAGAAGGAACACCTCAAATTACATCCTGCGAGACGGAGAAATACCGAAGGCATCCCTGCCAAGGGACCCTCTCCCTGGATTGAAACAAAAAGGGAGTTCACTAAAAGTTCAGGGGATCTCAAATTTTATGTGGGGCAACTTATCCTTGCGGAGAGCGCAGAAGGCACTCTGATTTTCCGTCTCAAATACCTCCACCTCCGCCATCTCCAGTGAAAGTTCCTCTATCACCCTTTGGGCTATCAACAGAGCCAGGTTCTCCGCCGTGGGGTTTCTATCCAGCAGAAAAACCCTCTGTCCCCCTTCTTTGAGAACCTTCGCCAGAGGATCTTCCTTGGAAAGTATCACGCAGTGGTCCAGTTGGTCTATTATGGCCTTAACATCGGCAAAATCCGCTACCATTCCCCGGGGATCCAGGGGGCCCTGGGCTTTGATTTTGACCCTATAGGAATGCCCGTGAAGAAACCGGCATTTCTGCCGGTGCTGCCACAACCTGTGGGCGGCGTGAAAACTTCTTTCCACCCTTATTTCCATAGTTCATATTATAAATCAAGGGAGGTATAATTTCCTCATGGAACTAAAGGAGGCGGCGAAAAAAATCGGGATAGAGCCCGTTCGTTTAAGCCAATGGATAGAGGTGTTTGAATGGCTTAGCGACGACATGGACGAAAAACAGGTGGAGATAGCCCAAAGGATAAAGGAATTGGAGGAAAGGGGATTTACCCTGGCCGGGATACGGCGCAGGCTTTTTGAGGAGTTCGGCCCCCCCATGCCCCGGAGATTCCTGAGAAGGCTCAGGGGAAAACTGGCGGAGATATTGACTTTCCTGGAAGGCGATGATAAGATAACTTAAGGTTCGGGACGTGGCGCAGCCTGGAAGCGCACACGCTTGGGGTGCGTGGGGTCGGCGGTTCAAATCCGCTCGTCCCGACCATTTTTTTATTTTATGAGGATTCTTCTTACCAACGACGACGGTTACCTATCCGCCGGAATTTCCCTTCTGCGCTCGGCCCTGAGGGAGAAGGGACACAGGGTTCTGGTGGTAGCCCCCGACAAGGAGCGCTCCGCCGTAAGCAAGGCCCTCACCCTCCACAGACCCCTGAGGATGAGAAAAATAGGGGAAGATTTTTACATAACCGATGGAACCCCCAACGATTGCATTTACCTGGCCCTGGGGGTTTTGGAGGAGGGTTATCCCGATCTGGTGGTCTCTGGCATAAACCTTGGAGCCAATCTGGGAGACGATGTAATATACTCCGGCACCGTGGGGGCAGCCATCCTGGCCACCCATTTCAGGATCCCATCCATCGCCTTTTCCTTTGCTGGAAAGGAGGTGGAAAGTTTGTCCCCCGTGGCGGAAAAGGCGGCGGAACTGGTGGACCTCCTGAGCCGGAAACCGCTCCCTGATGTGACCCTTAACATAAATTTTCCCTCCCCTCCCTGGAAGGGAATCAGGGTTACCAAGATGGGCCGGAAAAAATACAGGCCGGAGATAATCACCCGGGAAGACCCCAGGGGGGAAAAATACTACTGGATAGGGGTGGGAAGCCCCGTGGCCACCCCGGACAGCGAAACGGATATAAAGGCCGTGGGGGAGGGCTTCATCTCCGTAACCCCCATACACTCGGACATGACCAGTTACCAGCACCTGGAGGAATTGAGGTCCATATTTCATGAAATTTCTTAAAAAACTCTACGATTGGGTCCTGGGCTGGGCCAACACCCCTTACGGAGGCCCCGCCCTTTTCTTTCTGGCCTTTTCGGAAAGCAGTTTTTTCCCGATCCCCCCGGATGTCCTCCTGATACCCCTGGGACTCTCAAGGCCCAGAAAAGCCTTCTACTACGCAGCCCTTTCCTCGGTGGGCTCGGTGCTGGGGGGAATCTTCGGGTATTTGATAGGTTTATTCCTCATGGACTCCGTGGGAATGCCCATTCTCAGGGCCTATGGACTTATGGAAAAATACAATTATGTGAGCGCCCTTTACAACCAATACAACGCCCTGGCGGTGGGGATAGCCGGCTTCACCCCCCTACCCTACAAACTCTTCACCATCGCAGCAGGGGCCTGTAAGATAAACTTCCCTGTTTTCCTCATGGCCTCGGCGGTAAGCCGAAGTGCCCGATTTTTCCTGGTCTCCACCCTGGTTTATTTCTTCGGGGAAAGGGCCCGGGCTTTTATAGACAAATACTTCAACTGGCTCGCCATAGCCTTCGCCCTTCTTCTAATTGGCGGTTTCATCGCCGTTAAAATTGCGTTAAAATAATCCTGTATCGGGGCGTGGCTCAGCCTGGTTAGAGCGCCTGCTTCGGGAGCAGGAGGTCGGTGGTTCGAATCCACTCGCCCCGATTTTTCCTCCATGATAGCCAGAAGGTATCTCATCTCAGGCCGGGTTCAGGGCGTAGGCTTCAGGTACTTCGTCAAAAAAAGGGCCGATTTATACGGAATCTCAGGTTGGGTGAGGAATCTTCCCGACGGGAGGGTGGAGGTTTTCGCCCAGGGGGAAGAGGCGGCTCTGGAGGAACTGGAGAAGGACCTGTGGAGGGGTCCCTCCCTGGCCAGGGTAGAGAAGGTGGAGAAATTTGAAGTTCAACCGGAAAGGGGACTCAACTGGTTTGAAATAAGACTTTATTAGGAGGGAAAATGAAAAGAGAAGAGGCCCTGGATTTTTTAAAGAAGAACCTGAAACATAAAAACCTGATAAAACACTCCTTGGCAGTGGAGGCCTGCATGAGGGCCCTGGCTCAGCACATGGGAGAGGATCCTGAAAGATGGGGCCTGGCCGGTTTGCTTCACGACATAGATTACGAAAAGACCATGGACAGACCTGATCAACACGGACTTATGGCCATGGAACTACTCAAGGGGAAAATAGAAGACCAGGAAATCCTCCACGCCATAAGGGCCCATGCCTACAAGGAGGAGCCGAAGACGAAAATGGCCTGGGCCCTTTATTCCTCCGATCCCCTCACGGGGCTTATCGTGGCCGCCGCCCTGATGCATCCCACCAGAACCCTGGAAGGCGTGGACTTAAGGTTTCTCAAAAAAAGATTTAAGGAAAAAAGATTCGCCGCCGGAGCCGACAGGGAGCAGATAAAAAAATGCGAAAACCTGGGCCTGGATCTTGACGGATTCATGGAGATATGCCTCAACGCCATGAAGAAGATCAGCGACCAGTTGGGACTTTGACCTTTTCTAAGAGTGAACTCAGGGAAGAATCGCACTGTATGGGTGAGTTTCTCACCAGGAGAAGGCTTTTCCCCTGAAGGGGAAACTCCACCAGAACCAGGTTCCCCGACCTTTTGACCCGCACCATAATCCCTGCCAGAAAACCCATTCCCTCTCCGTCCCGTCCTGCCGTTCTGGAAAAGGCAAGGGCCGTAAGAAAATAACGGGAAAGAACCCCGTATTGCTGGTAAAGGTTATAGGGATAAGGACAGGGCCTTCCCCTTTCATCCTGGCTTAAAAAAACTCCCCGGGACAGGGGAAGGGCTAATCTTTCAAACCTTTCCCCGGGAATAAGAAGTCGCCACAAGCCCCATTTTCCCAGAAGGGCCCTCCTTTCCGCCCTTATTCCCTCCACCTCCAGGTAGCGGAAAAAGAACCGACTCCCCTGATAAAGGTCGTACATGTAATCCATTTGTCGCTCCTCCCCCAGGCAAACATATCTTATCAGGGACACATGAAGGGAAAGGGCGGCAAGGGAGAAAAACTCAAAGGGAAGGGGGTTTAAAAGTTCGCAGGGAAAGGCCCCTGAGGACTGCCTCGGGGAATACACGGGCCACCTGCGGGAAAATCCTTCCATAAAAAGGGAAAGGGTCCCGGGCAAACCGCTATCCCCCATCCCTTCAAGGGCCTTGTACCTGGAGGCAATCAGTCTTCTCGCAAGGAGGCGGACGAAATTTTCCCGGGAAAAGCCTTCCAGTTTCTTTAGCCTGGAAGGATTCCTACCCTTACCTTCCTCAACATATTTCCTCAGGTAGAAAAGAAATTCTCCCGTGGGACAAAGAACCCGGGAGGGAGGCGGTGCTTCGGAATAAACCTCTGAAGGCTTCTTTCCTGCATATTTCTTCCTCAGGGCGAGAATGTAAAACCGGGAGGGCTCGGATATTTTTCTTCCAAGATTGACGCGCAGGGCAAGATGTCGGGAAACGAGGAAACCGTAACCCAGGACCCCCACACCGAGGAGCACAACGAGAAACCACTTCAGCAGAACCACCCCCTTTCTTTTCAGGTAAAGCCAGAAAACCACCAGAGGATTAAAGGGCGGAAGATTCACAGAAACTCCCGGACGATCTCCTCCACTTCCTTCCTTATTCTCTCCAGGGCCTCGGGGGAGGAAGCCTCAAACCTCATCACCAACACCGGCTGGGTGTTGGAAGCGCGGACCAGGGCCCAGCCATCGGGATATTCTATCCTTACCCCGTCTATGTCCACCACCGGATAGTCAGGATGAAGGGTCCTGAGTTTTTCTTTCACCTTTTCCACCACTTCAAACTTCTTATCCTCCGTGGTCTCCACCCTGATTTCCGGTGTGGAAAAGGCCTTGGGCAGGGAATCCACCAGTTCGGAAAGGGGGGTATCCAGCCCGGAAAGGTATTCCACCAGACGGGCCGAAGCGTAAATGGCATCGTCAAAGCCGTAGTATCTATCGTTGTAGAAGATGTGACCGCTCATCTCACCGGCCAGAAGCGCCCCCTCCTCCCTCATTTTTTTCTTTATGAAGGAATGCCCTGTTTTCCACATTATGGGGATTCCCCCGAGTTTCTTGATTTCTTCAAATAGGAATTTGGAAGCCTTAACATCGGAAATTATCTTGGCGCCTGGATTTTTCTCCAGAACCTCCCTGATCAAAATCATCATGATCTGATCGCCGAAGAGAAGCCTGCCCCGGTCGTCCACCACCCCCAGGCGGTCGGCATCGCCGTCGTATCCTATACCCAAATCCGCCTTGAGGGCTACGGTTTTGCGGGAAAGGTCCTCCATGTTTTCAGGCACGGTGGGATCAGGATGATGATGGGGAAACCGCCCGTCCACTTCACAGTAAAGCGGGTGAACTTCATGTCCCATCCTTTCAAAGAGTTCCCGGGCCACAAAGCATCCCACCCCATTCCCACCGTCCACCACCAGTTTCATTTTTCTGGTGGGATGAATGTTGGCCAGAAGGAAATTAATGTAGGGCTGAACCACATCCCTTTCCCTCACCTTTCCCTGGCCCGACTCAAAGTCTTCCTTCTGGATCAGGCGGTAAAGGGATTTTATTTCTTCACCGAAAAGGGTTTCTTTCCCGCAAAGAACCTTGAAACCGTTGTATTGGGGTGGGTTGTGGGATCCGGTAATCATGACCCCGCCGTCCTTATCCCAGTGGAATATGGCGAAATAAGTCAGGGGAGTGGGAACCATCCCCACATCAATTATCTCCAGGCCCGTGGAAACCATCCCTTCCACCAGCCAGTCCCTTATTTGAGGAGATGAAAGGCGGCCGTCCCTTCCCACCACCACTTCCTCGCCACCCCTTCTTTTTATGTAAGTTCCTATGGCCTTGCCGATCAAAACCACGCTTTCTTTCGTAAGGTCCTCGCCGAAAATCCCCCTTATGTCGTAGTTCCGGAAAATGTATTCCTTGACTTTCTCCATTTTTAACCTCCAGTTTCAAAACTGAAGAACTTATCGCCTCCTATAATTATGTGATCCAGAAGTTCCATGTCAAGGAGGCGGGCTGCTTCCTCTATTTTGTGGGTGAGTTTTCGGTCCTCCGGCGAAGGCTCCGGATTTCCAGAGGGATGATTGTGGAAAACGATTAGCCTGGTGGCTCCCACCTCCAGCGCCCTCTTCATCAGAAACCCCACATCCACCGTGGAGGACTTTCTTCCCCCCGTATGGATAATCTCTGCCCTTATTACGAAACTGGCCTGATTGAGAAAAATGGCCCCGAAGACCTCCCTTTTTCCCAGAGAAAACCTGGATCTTATAAATTCAGCGGCCTGGCCGGGATTTTTTATCTTCAGCCTTTCGCCGGGCCTGCCTCCAAGTTTCCTAGCCAGGGTCAGGCAGGCCAGAACCTGGGCCGCCTTGGCCCTGCCCACCCCTGGAAAGGAGGCCAATTTTTCCGCAGACCAGGTGGCAAGTTCCGCAAGGCTCCCCGCCTCCCGAAGGAGGTCGTAGGCCAGGTCCAGGGCGGATTTTCCCCTCTGTCCGGTTCTCAGGGCGATGGCAAGAAGTTCGGCCTCGGAAAGGGCTTCCGGTCCCTTTTCCAGGAGTTTCTCCCGGGGACGGGACTCTTCAGGCAGGTCCTTTATTCTGTAATAACTCATACACCTTCTCCATTCCCGTGCTGGCCTTTTCCTCAAGGAAAACATCCGCTATGCGGCTATGGGGCGTTCTCCTGGGGTTAACCACAATCACCCGGGCACCGGAGTTTTTGGCTATAAACGGAAGATCGGCTGCGGGCTGAACGACCCCGGAAGTTCCCACCACCACAAAAACATCCGCCTGCCGGGCAAGTTCAAAACTCCTTCTCAGGGCCTCCGCGGGGAGGGCTTCTCCAAACCACACCACATCAGGACGGGCCAGGGAACCACATCGGGGGCAACGGGGAGGAATGGAGCGGCAAGCCCCGGGGTCCTCCCATACCTTCCCGCAGGAAGGGCATCTAAGCCTCCATATGTTCCCGTGGAGTTCTATCACCCTCCGGCTTCCTGCCCGCTGGTGAAGGCCATCCACATTCTGGGTAATTACCCATAAATCGTGCTCTTTTTCCATTTTAGCAAGAAGTTCGTGGGCCCTGTTGGGTCTGGCTCTGGCAATAATTTCCCTCCTCCAGCAATACCACCGCCAGACCTTTTCCGGATCCCTCAGGAAGGCCGCGGGGGTGGCCAATTCCTCCGGCCTGACTCCCTCCCAGAGGCCCTCCTTTCCCCGAAACACGGGAACTCCGCTTTCTTCAGATATCCCTGCCCCGGTAAGAACGACCAGTTTCATCCATTAAATTTTATCATTTAAATTGCCCAAAAGGTTTGACTTTTTTCTAATTTGTTTATATTATAAAATTGATAAATAAATTCCCCCGGGAGGTTCTTTATGGAAATTAAAAGAACCATCGCTTACGAGGGGGAACTGGACAAAAGCCTTCTCACCCGTCTTTCGGCGCTTCCTGAAGGAAACCTCATACGACGATGCATTCAATGTGGCACCTGTTCCGGAGTTTGTCCCCTATCCATTTACATGGACTCCTCCCCCAGGAAATTAATAGCCTTGATTCGGGAGGGCTTCGGTAAGGAGGTCCTTTCAAGTTTTACCATATGGCTGTGCTCCTCTTGTTATTCCTGTACCGTATCCTGCCCCCAGGAAATTCCCATAACCGAAATCATGTATGCCCTAAAGAGAATGGCCCTGGAAGAAAAAACCTATCCCCGGCGTTTTCCTGTACCCGTGCTGGCCCGGGAATTTTACAGGATGGTTTTCAAAGAGGGAAGAAATACAGAAGCCCTGCTGGTGTTAAGACTTCTCGCCAAGACCAACATCCTCAAGACCTTTTCATACCTTCCCATGGGTCTGAACTTAATGCTCACCAGACGCCTTTCCCTGAAGAAGGAGAAAATATCCCGGCCTTCCCAGTTGAGAAAGTTTCTTGAGGCCATTAAGGAGGTGGGAAAATGAATCTCGCCTATTATCCTGGTTGCTCCCTGAAGGGAACGGGAAAGGCCTACGAAAAGAGCACCCTGGCCGTCTTCAGTGCCCTGGGGCTGGAACTCCAGGAAATTCCGGACTGGAATTGCTGCGGTGCCACCGCCTACATGGCCGTGGACGCCCTGGCTTCCAAGGCCCTCAGTTTCAGAAACCTGGTATTGGCCCAGAAAATGGAGGCAAAGTGGGTGGTAGCCCCCTGCAGTGCCTGCTATCTAAACCTCTTCAAGGCCAGAAAAGAGTATCTTGATAACAAACCGACCAGGGAAAAACTCTGTCGGACCCTTAAAAAAACAGGGTGGGAATACGAATGTTCAGGTCTCCCGGAGGTCCTCCATCCCCTCCATGTTCTCACCGAACTGGTGGGGCTGGAGAAAATAAGGGAAAAAATAAGAAGGCCCCTAAAGGGGCTCAGGGTTGTGCCCTATTATGGATGCCAGTTGGTAAGACCCTACGATGGATACGACGACCCCGTCCACCCGGTAAAAATGGATCTTCTTCTTGAAGTGACCGGAGCGGAGGTAATAAGCGATTATCCTCTAAAAACGAGGTGTTGCGGGGCTTCGGTGGCGGGTGTGTTGGAAGAGCCCGGCTTAAATTTGAATGGCGCCTTGATAAAGGAAGCAAAGAGAAGAGGAGGAGAACTGATAGCCACCGTATGCCCGCTGTGCCAGTTCAACCTTGAAACATATCAGAGAAAAACGGAAAACGCCGGGAGGATGCCCATCCTCTACTTTACCCAGGTTCTGGGCTTAGCCCTGGGCCTGGAAGGAAAGGCCCTGGGGATGGAGCACCTCCTCTACAGGCCTCGCCTGGAGGTGTAGCATGGGAGAGGAAATAAGAATCGGCGTTTACATATGTTATTGTGGCTTCAACATAGCCTCCAGGGTAAGGGTGGAGGAGGTATCGGAATTTGCCAAAACCCTACCCGGGGTTGTGATATCCAGAGCCTACAAATACATGTGCTCCGACCCCGGCCAGGAACAGATAAAGCAGGATATCAAGGAGCATTCCCTTAACAGGGTGGTGGTAGCCTCGTGCTCTCCCCTGCTTCACGAATCCACCTTTAGAAAGGCTGTCCAGGAGGGCGGTTTAAATCCCTTCCTCTTCCACATGGTAAACATCAGGGAAAATGTGTCATGGGTTACAGAGGATCAAGACCTGGCCACCGAAAAGGCTAAGGCCCTGGTGGCGGCGGGGGTTTACAGGGTAATCCACCAGAAACCCCTGGAAGTCAGAAGGGCAGAGGTCAGGCCAGAAGTCCTGGTCATCGGAGGAGGGATCGCCGGAATCACCGCCTCCATTAACATAGCCAACTCCGGAAAAAAAGTCTATCTCGTGGAAAGGGAGCCCTCCATCGGAGGGATGATGGCAAAATTTGATAAAACCTTTCCTACCCTGGACTGTGCCTCCTGCATACTTACCCCGAAAATGGCCGAGGTGGCCTCCCATCCCAATGTGGAACTTCTAACCTATTCAGAGGTTAAAGAAGTGGGGGGTTACATAGGGAACTTCAAAGTGAAGGTCCTTAAAAAGGCCCGCCGGGTCATAGAAAGCAAGTGCACCGGTTGCGGCGAATGCGCCATCGTGTGTCCGGTGGAGTTTCCCAGTGATTTTGACGAATTTTTGGGGAAGCGAAAGGCCATTTACAGACCCTTTGCCCAGGCCGTCCCCAATGTGTATACCATAGAGAAACTGGGCTGTTCTCCCTGCACCTACACCTGTCCGGCGGGGATAAAGGCCCACGGCTATGTTGCCCTGGCCGGCGCACGAAAATTTGAAGAGGCCTTTGAACTTATAATGGAGGCCACACCCCTGGTGGCCACCCTGGGAAGGGCCTGCTATGCCCCGTGCGAGGAAGAATGCACCTGTAACGAACTGGAAGGAACGGTTTTAATACGGAGAGTTAAGAGATTTTTGGCGGACTTCTACTATTCAAAACATCCAGAGCCCCCCTATGGTCCACCGGAAAAAACCACTGGGAAAAAGGTGGCGGTGGTGGGTTCCGGCCCCGCAGGCCTGACCGCCGCCTACCACCTGGCCAAAAAAGGACATAAAGTTACCGTGTTTGAAGCAGAGGGCCAACCAGGAGGGATGCTGAGATTCGGCATTCCCTCCTACAGACTGCCCAAAACGGTTCTTGACAGGGACATAGCCAATGTTACGGCCCTGGGGGTAGAGATAAAGACGAACCACAGGGTTAAATCCCTGAAAGGGCTCAGGAGAAAAGGCTACGATGCGATTTTCCTGGCAGTGGGGGCCGGTGAACCCCGATGGCTCGGAGTAGAGGGAGAAGACCTGGAGGGGGTGGTAAGTTGCATAGACTTCCTTAAAAGGGTTAACTACGGCAAGAAAGTGGACCTGCGGGGAAAGACGGTAATGGTGGTGGGCGGAGGAAACGCTGCCATAGACCCCGCGCGGGTGGCCGTGAGGTTGGGAGCAGAAAAGGTAATACTTCTTTATCGCCGCTCCCGGGCGGAGATGCCCGCCTTCCCCGAAGAGGTGGAAGCCGCCGAAAAGGAAGGAGTAGAACTCCAGTTTCTATCTGTCCCCAAAAGATTTATAGGTAAAGGAGGAAAGGTCCAGAAGGCAGAATGCATAAGAATGAGGCTGGGAGAACCTGATGACTCCGGAAGAAGGAAGCCCATTCCCATCCCGGGTTCGGAATTTACCGTGGATGTGGACCTCGTGATAGTAGCCATAGGCCTTAAGCCGGACACGAATCCCTTTGCCGGAGAACTGGCCCTCAACAGAAACGGCACCGTACAGGTCCATCCGGAAACCCTACAAACCTCCCTTCCCCATGTATTCGCCGGAGGAGACGCAGTCCTCGGACCCTCCATAATAGTGGAAGCCTCGGGGCATGGAAGAAGGGCCGCCTATTACATGGACCTTTTCCTGCGGGGAGAAGACATTTCGGTTCCCAGTTTTGAAAAAAATCTGCCCATGGTGAACAAACAGGAGGTTCTCAAAAGAAGGCCCTATCCCATATCCTACAGTAAGCCCCGGAGGGAAATTTCCCTGGAGGAGAGAACGAGCACCTTCAAAGAGGTGGAACTACCCCTCACCCAGGAGGAAGTTGTGGCGGAGGCGAGGAGGTGTTTGAATTGTGCGGTCTGCTCCGACTGCCATCAGTGTGCCAAGGTCTGCCCGGCCGATGCCATTGATTACTCCCAGCGTGATGAGGAATTAGAAGTGGAAGTGGGAAGCATAATAGTAGCCACGGGGTTCAAGACCTTTGACCCGGAAAAAATTCCTCAATACGGTTACAGAAGATACCCCAATGTTTATACGGCGGTGGAAGTGGAGAGGCTGGTCAATTCTTCAGGGCCCACGGGAGGAGAGGTGATACTAAGGGACGGAAAGAAACCAAAAACCATAGGGATAGTCCACTGTGTGGGCTCCAGGGATAGGAGATTCAACCAGTACTGCTCCCGGGTCTGCTGTATGTATTCGCTAAAACTGGCCCACCTTCTCAAGGAAAGAACAGGTGCCGAAATTTACAACTTCTACATTGACATAAGGACTCCCGGGAAGGGCTACGAAGAATTTTATCAGAAACTTCTCAACGAAGGGGTTCATTTCATAAGGGGAAGGGTGGCGGAAATCACTGACTGGGCGGTGAAACCGGAAGAAGAAGGGAAACTGGTGATCAGGGTGGAAGATACCCTTGCAGGGGTCATCCGGAGAATTCCCGTGGACATGGTGGTCCTGTCGGTGGGCCTTGAGCCCCAGAGGGATGCGGAAGAGATGAGAAGGATGCTCAATCTCTCCTGCACCACCGAAGGGTTCTTTTTAGAACGCCATCCCAAGTTGGCTCCGGTTTCCACCTTCACCGACGGAGTTTTCATAGCCGGAGCCTGCCAGGGTCCCAAGGACATTCCCGACACAGTAGCCCAGGCAGGGGCTGCCGCTGCCGAAGCCATGGCCTTAGGAGACAAGGGATTCGTGGAACTGGAACCCAACACCGCCTACATAGAGGAAACCCTGTGTTCAGGATGCCACATCTGTATAGGTCTCTGCCCTTACAGCGCCATAAGTTTCCAGGAGGAAAAGGGGGTGGCGACGATAAACGAGGTCCTGTGCAAGGGCTGCGGGACATGCGTGGCAGCATGTCCCAGTGGAGCGGCGGAGCAGAGGCTCTTCGAAACCGCCCAGATCTTAAAGGAATTGGAAGGAGGTCTTGGTTATGTATGAACCCAAAATAATCGCCTTCTTTTGTAACTGGTGCACCTACACCGCGGCGGACCTGGCGGGGGTCTCCAGGATGCAATACGCCCCCAATGTAAGGATCGTAAGGGTAATGTGCTCAGGCCGGGTGGACCCGGAACTGGTGATAAAGGCCTTTGACCTGGGGGCGGATGGGGTTCTTATAGGGGGATGTCATCCGGGAGACTGCCATTATCAAAATGGGAATCACAAAACCCTCAGGCGATATCTCCTTCTAAAAAAACTCCTTCCTCAAGTGGGGATTGAACCGGAAAGGTTGAGGTTGGAATGGATATCCGCTTCCGAAGGTGAGAAAGTTCGTCGGGTCTGCAACGAATTTACGGAGGAACTTAAAAAGATGGGCCCCCTGAAAAAGGAGGTAAAAAATGCCTGATAAACCCTGGGTTGCCTTTTATTGGTGCGCTTCGTGCGGAGGATGCGAAGAAGCCGTGGTGGACATCGGGGAAAAAATACTGGAGGTGGTTCAGGCAGTTAATATAGGGTTCTGGCCGGTGGCCATGGACTTTAAAAGGGAAGATGTGGAGAAAAAACCCGAGGGCTTTTTCGTGGCTTCCTTTATTAACGGAGGGGTAAGAACCTCGGAGCAGGAAGATATGGTAAAACTCCTCAGGCGTAAGTCTAAGTTAATTTTCGCCTTCGGCTCCTGCTCCCACCTGGGAGGAATCCCGGGGCTGGCTAATCTTTACTCCCGGAATGAAATTCTGAACTATGTGTACAAGGAAAGTCCTTCCACCGATAACTCTCAAAACATATTCCCATTGACATCCTTTGAGGACAACGGTTATGCCCTTCACCTTCCGGAATTCTACGACAGAGTATATTCCCTTGATCAGGTAATCCCCGTGGATTATTACATACCGGGTTGTGCCCCTCCGCCGGATATAGTCACCGGTGCCCTGGAGGCCCTTATAGAAGGCAACCTTCCTGAAAAGGGATCTGTCCTTTCGCCCAACAAGGCCCTGTGTAGCACCTGCCCCCTCAACGAAACGAAACCCGAAAAATTGCTTATTCGTCAACTCAAAAGGCCCCACGAAGTACAGGCGGATCCGGATAAATGCTTCCTGACTCAGGGCCTTCTCTGCATGGGCCCTGCCACCAGAACCGGCTGCGGAGAAAGGTGTATAAAGGCAGGGATGCCCTGCCGGGGATGCTTCGGACCCCTGGACAATGTCCTGGACCAGGGCCTTTCCATGCTTTCCGCCCTGGCTTCTATACTGGACTTTTCCCCGGAAGAACTGAGTAAACTGGAGGAAACCCTGGAAGCCTGTCCCGACCCGGCGGGAACCCTTTACAGGTTTTCCCTGCCGGCCTCCATCGTGAAGGAAAAAAGGAGGAAATAATGGAGAGGATAAGTATAAACCCCATAACCAGGCTGGAAGGCCATGGAGAGATAGAAATATTTCTGGACGAAGCCGGGAATGTATCCCGAGCCTATCTGCAGATTCCGGAATTGAGGGGTTTTGAAAAATTCGCCCAGGGAAGGCCTGCCGAAGAGATGCCCAGAATAACTCCCAGAATCTGCGGAGTATGTCCCACGGCCCATCACATGGCTTCGGTCAAATGCTTAGATGCCCTGTTTCAGGTACAACCCCCTCCCGCTGCCAAGAAAATCAGGGAACTCTTCTACAACATGTTCATGTTTGAAGACCATCTTCTCCATTTCTATTATCTCGGAGGGCCGGATTTCATTGTAGGGCCTACTGCCCCCAAGGCCGAGAGAAACATCCTGGGGGTCATCGGAAAGGTGGGCCTTGAAATAGCAAAGGACCTTATCGCCACCAGAAGGGCCGTGAGAGAACTCATGACTGAAATAGGTGGCAAGGTAATTCACCCGGTTTTCGGGCTTCCGGGAGGTATTTCCAAATCCCCGAAAAAGGATACCCTGGAAAAACTCAAAACCGTAGCCCGGAAGGCCCTGGATTTTGCCAGGTTTACCCTGAAGGCTTTTCACGAAATAGTCCTTGCCAATCCCCGCTATCTGGAACTTATAACCAGCCAACCCTATTACTTAAAAACCAATTACATGGGTCTTGTGGACGAAAAAAACCGGGTATCTTTCTACGATGGGGAAGTAAGGATCGTGGGGGTAGACGGGAAGGAAATAGGCAGATTTTCAGGGATAGATTACCTGAATCATATAGCCGAGCATGTGGAGCCCTGGACTTACATTAAATTTCCTTACCTCAAGAAAATCGGGTGGAAAGGATTCGTGGACGGAGATGGAACCTCCATCTACAGGGTGGCTCCCCTGGCAAGACTCAATGTCTCTGATGGCATGAAAACCCCCGAAGCCCAAGAGGAATACGAAAGATTTTACGAAACCCTGGGTGAAAAACCGGTCCACCATACCCTGGCTTACCACTGGGCAAGGGTTATAGAGGTGCTTCAATCTGCCGAAAGGATGGTGGAACTCTCCTCAGACCCAGAAATAGGCTCTCCGGAGATTAGAAACCTGGATCTCAAAACCCCCCGGGAGGGTGTGGGCATAGTGGAGGCCCCCAGGGGAACCCTCATCCATCATTACAAAACCGACGAAAAGGGTATCATCCAGGAGGCAAACCTGATCGTGGCCACCGTGGCCAACGGAGCCTCCATGAACATAAACATAGACAGGGTAGCCCGGGCCACCATAAAGGAAGGAAAGGTGGACGAGGGCATTTTAAATCTGGTGGAGATGGCCTTCAGGGCCTACGATCCCTGCTTCGCCTGCGCCACCCATTCCCTTCCCGGAGGCTTTCCAATAAAGATAAAGGTCTTTGACAAAAGCGGCCAAAAGGTAAAGGAGTTGAGCAACCTTTGAAAAGGCTGATCCTTTGTCTCGGCAACGAAATAGCCGGCGACGACGGAGTGGGCATCTACATCGGGAAAAAACTGAAGGGCTGGGTGAAGGGCTGGGAGGTAAAAATCAGCACCAAGGCGGGCTTTTATCTCCTGGAAGACATGGAAGGATACGAGGAAGTCATCCTGGTGGACAGCCTGATAAGCAGGGGCGGGAGGGTGGGAGAAATAGTGGAGGGTGAATTTTCCACAGACCGTCCAGGCACTTCTCCCCACCTTCTTTCCCTTCCCCAGGCCCTGGCCCTGGGGAAACAACTTGGCCTTTCCCTTCCCCACAAAATCCGCTTTTTAGCCATCACCATCCCTCCCCCCTCCTTCGGAGAGGGTCTTTCCAAACAGGTCAGGGAAGCGGCGGAAAGGGCTCTCAAAAAACTATCTTCCCTGTAGTCTTCTTTCCCTGGCAAAAAACCTATATTATAATTGGATGTACTTGAAAAAAGGAGGGCGGGATGAAGTGGTTAAGGCTCTTGGCCGCACTGGGACTTTCCGTGGCACTGTGGGCAGGGGTGAGATATCGGATACTTCTGGTGGAGTCCGGATACCGGGACCTGGCGGCCTTTCAGGAACACCTCTACGAATTCCTTGAGGCTTCCGCCTTCAAGTTTGATGTCCTGGAGCCAGGAGAAGAACTTACCGAAAACTTGCTCTTAAAGGGAGAGGACCTGAACTATTCCACAGTAATAATCCTCCGCAGGTCCTCGGAACTCCGCTATTGGGAGAAGGAGGCCCTCAAAAAATCCTCGGAGAAGGGAATCTCCCTGATAAGTTTTCCCGATGTGGTGGAAGAATCCTCGTTTTACATGGAGGTTTTCGGGCTTAAATCCGTTGGTCCCTGGGAAACGGCGGACAACATCCGGGTGAAGGCCACAGGCGGTTTTATAACCCGGGAGGCGGAAAAGGAGAAAATTAAGGAATCCAGGATAAAAAACATAAAATTAAACGGACACTGCATGGTATATGCAGCCTCGGGGGCAGGGATTCCGGTAATTACCGGATGCAAATTCGGCAAGGCCACCAACTATTTCTTCAACCTTGACAAGGACTCCCTCCACTGGTGGTGGTCAGAATACGACAGATCCCTCAAGGATCCCAGGGTTTTGCTTCTCAGGCGAGCCATCGTAGAAAATTCAGGCTTGGGCTTCGTTTACTACGATCTCTCCCACACCGTGATCCTCCGGGTGGACGACCTGCTCATGCACAGGCACATATGGGGAGAACCCATAAAGCAGGACTGGTTTCCCCTGGTGGAACGGAGGCTTTCCAGAGACGAACTCAAGGAACTGGGGGATGTATATGAAAAATACGGGGCTCATGTAACCTTTCTGGTTGTTCCGGGCTTCGTGGATCCGGGCCCCCAGAAGGGAACCCTTCTCATCCACGGCAGACCGCCGGCGGCAAGGGCCTGCGGCATGGTTTTTGACGCCAGGGATGTGGTTTTCCAGGTTTCCTCGGGCTGGAACGCCGGGGACACCTACAATTATCCACCGGAATACCGGGGATTGCTTGACCTTATAAAACGGGGCATCGTGGACATCCAGGAGCACGGATACACCCACATAAATTGGCGGCGGGACCTGTGGTGTGCAGACTCCAACAGGGGCTACGAATTCATGAAGTGGGAAAGGGAATTCGTGGACCTGGTTAACAACCAGCCCGTTCCCCGGCAGGTTCAGGCCGAAATACTTTACAAGGGTTTCGCAAAATTAAAACAGTGGTTCGGACACGAACCCATAGCCCTGATCCCTCCGGGCCACGCCCACGACGAAACCACCCTGGAAGTCGCCCATGAGTTCGGGATCAAACTCTTCAGCGTGGGCTGGCTGGGGATATGGAAGGAATGGGGCTACGAAAAGAACAGACAGATTCCCTCCCTTTTTATCAACTACCTTAACTGGGAACCTCCGGAAAGCCTCCGCTGGCACATAGCCGCCACCCCATACCTCGTCTACGGCCACGACTGGGACCTTATCCTGGGAGGAAAGGAGTGGCTGGATGAGTTTCTGGCCCGGTGGAAGAAGGATTTAAAGGTTAAACACTTCATCTCCCTGGCCCAGTTTGCCGGTTACTATTTCTCCGAACTGGAGGGGGTTTACAACGGAAAGAATTTTTCCATACGGGTGAACATCAAAGGCACCGGGGGGCCCCACGACATACCGGAAGACCGATTCTTCTCCAACCACGAACTCACCCTTTTCATACATCCCCCCAGGGGCTTGTGGAAAAAATACCGGGTGTTTCCGGGCATGGAAAGAGTTTACTCACCCTCCACCTCGGTGAAGAAGGTCTACATCAAGGACGGAGAAATCGTGGTAAGGCTTAAACCCTTCGGGTCCTCGTCCAAGGCCCGGGCGGATGTGTTCGTGGGCAACATAAGATGGTGAGAAGGGGAAAAGAGTATTCCCTTCTTCTATTTCTTCTTCTGGTCTTTTCTGTTTTTCAACTAAGAATTCTGGACGCTGACCCCCCCTACAACCTGAGCAAGGTCTCCATGGGGGAATTCGGAGACCCTGGAAGTTACGCCCTGAACGCCAGGAACAAGGTTGTCCTGGGCCACTGGGATGCCGACCGATGGAACCTCATGTACACCAACCCCATTCCCCACCTGGTATCCTACGCGGTCTTCAAGGTATTCGGGGTTTCCTTTTTCACCCTCAATCTGGTTCCCCTGATCTTCGCCCTTCTTTCCATCTGGGTGGCCTTCCTACTCTTTCAGGAACTTCTACCTTCCCGAAAAACGGCCTTCCTCTTCACCGTGGCCCTTTCTCTTCACTACCTCTTTCTTTGTTATTCCAAAATAGCCAACCGCATAATGCCCATGGGTTTCTTCATACTGCTCTCCGTATACCTTCTGGAAAGGGCCAAAGGGAAAAAATCCGGCCTGATTTTCCTGGCGGGGATATCTCTCTTCGCCTCATTTTTGAGCAAGGGGAAAATGGCCTATCTCTTTCCCATATTTCCCCTGGCCCTTTTTCTCTACAAAAAAGACCCCCTGAAGGAAAAAATAAGGGAACTGGGATTTTTCTCACTGGGCATTTTAACGGCCTTTGTGCCCTGGTATCTTCTTCTCTACCTTCCACACAAAGAAATCTACATCCTATTTGGCTCCCGGGCCACCTGGAGAATAATGAAGATCCACAGCCTGGCCAATGGAATTAGCAATTTTATACATCAACCCCTGGTTCTCTTCTACCCCTACATGCTCCTTCTTTCCGTCCTGGCCCTGGCAGGATTTTTAGTGGCTTCAACCCTTTTCCTCAGGGGAAACCTTCCCTTCTCCGTAGCCCTCTCCCTTCTATGGCTTCCCGCCCTTTACCTTTTCCTTTCCGCCTTCAGTCTGAGACCCATCCGTTATTATTTTGAAATAATTTATCCCATGTTCGTTCTGACCGCCTTCCTGCTACAGAAAAATTCCGGAAGGCTCTCGGGTTTCTTTCCCTTCTTCGCCAAATACTTTTTGTATCTGGAATTGTTCATTCTCGTGGTCAGGGTTTCCGGGGGTTATCGCCTTCTCTTAAAACCATCCTATTTCTTCCCATTCCTTCTTCTTCCTCTCCTGCCGGCGGCGGTTCCCTTTAATCTGAAGTTCCCACGCCCCCTGGTATACGCCCTGATTGCAGGAAACCTCCTCTGGGGTTTGAAAACATACTTCCCTTATTATTCCCACCCGAAACACAGGCTCAGGGACATTTCCAGAGACCTCAAGAAGGCCTTTCCTCCCTCGGATTTCGCGGGCCTCACCGCCCCGGTCCTTTCCATGGAAAACCGCCATATCCCCCATGTATCCTGGCCCACCCACAAAATAAATTACGAAAGGGATTTTCCGTATAAAAAGCACATAAAATTCGTCGTTCTTCTCACATACAACGGGGAACTCAGTTATTACCTGAACCGCTTTCCTGATTTTATGAAGGGCCTGAAAACTGTGGCCCGGTTTTACCTGTGGAAAACGGACCTATTGCTCATGGCCCCTGGAAAGGATGGGCCTTACGCCGAGGCGGAAACCCTGAGGAGGAAGGGAGGGGAAGCCGTATACGAAGAGAAAGCCTCGGGAAACTGGACCCTCCATCTTTCGCCTGGGCTAAGAGGAAATTTCCTTGCCCTCAAAACCAGCGGAGAACACATCCTTCTGAGGACCAGGGGCGACGAAAGATGCGTTTTCGTCCGGGGGGATGGATTTCTCAAAATCCTGAAGGGGGGAAGAGAATACTCCCTTCAGAGGCTCTTAACTAAACCCCAGGGGGAAGCCGATTTTTATAAAAGGAAAAACTGCGAGTTCTGGATAGACTACATACAAGGAGGGATAAATTGAACGCCGCCTTGATTGCCGTGGCAGGGCTTCTTTGGTTCGCCCTGGCTTATTTTATCTACGGAAAATATCTGGATAAAAGGGTTATAAAACCAGATCCCCAGAGGTCTACCCCAGCCCACACGCTTTACGACGGGGTGGATTATGTTCCTGCCCATCCGGCGGTTCTCTTCGGACACCATTTTTCCTCCATAGCCGGGGCAGGTCCCATAGTAGGCCCAATTCTGGCCTACTCCCTCTTCGGATGGGGACCGGCCCTGCTGTGGGTTCTCCTGGGCACGGCCTTCATAGGTATGGTTCACGATTATTTCTCACTGATGACCTCTGTAAGAAATCGGGGAGTCAGCATAGCGGAAATTGCGGAAATGGTTATCTCCAAAACCGCCAAGTGGCTTTTCTCCGTTTTCGTGTGGTTTACCCTGGTGCTGGTGGTGGCGGTCTTCTCTGTAATAACGGCAAAAACCCTGGAGGGGAAACCCCAGATAGCCATCCCCACCCTGGGCCTGATAGGGGTGGCCATCCTCTTCGGCATAGCCGTTTACCGATTGAAGATGAAGGTTCTCCCTGCCACCTTCATATCCTGGGCCCTTATTTTCGCCCTGGTATGGCTGGGCTATAAATATCCCATAAGGGCGGGGTTTAATACCTGGTTTTACATATTCCTCATCTACGCCTTCGTGGCCTCAGGACTACCCGTGTGGTTCCTTCTCCAGCCCAGGGATTATCTCAGCATGACCATCTTGTTCGCCGGACTGTTTCTGGGCTATGCCGGCCTCTTCGCCCTCCACCCCGAAATTTCAGGGCCAACCTTCTCCTCCTTCTCCTCTCCCCAGGGCCCCCTGGTGCCCATGCTTTTCATCATCATAGCCTGCGGAGCCATATCGGGTTTCCACTCCCTGGTGGGCTCTGGAACCACCGCCAAACAACTGGACAGGGAAACCCACGGAAGGCCGGTGGGAAGCGGAGCCATGATATTTGAAGGCATCCTGGCCCTTCTGGTCCTCCTCCTCATGGCCGGCGCCCTTCACTGGGGAAAGGGAGGGGGAGGGTTTTACCTCCACACCATCCTGGAGAAGGGAGGAGGCCCCATCGTGGCCTTCGGGGCAGGATTCGGAAGGGCAGTATCTTCCCTGGGAGTTTCCCTATCCGCCGCCACCGCCTTCGGAATCCTCATGCTCAACGCCTTCGTGCTCACCTCCCTGGACACTTCGGTCAGGTTAAGCAGATTCGTTTTCCAGGAAGCCATAGTGAGGGGGAAGGGCCCTCTCTCCAACCGCTGGGTGGCTTCGCTAATAGGCATCCTCCTGGCCTGGGCCTTTGCCGCCTCCAACTCCTGGAAAGTGATATGGCCGGCCTTCGGGGGAGCAAACCAACTGGTGGCCGCCCTTTCCCTCTTCACCGTGACCGCTTATCTCGCCGGGGTTAAAAGGCCCACCACATACAGCCTCATCCCCGCCGTTTTTATGTGGCTCGTGACCGAATCTGCCCTTTCCTACCTTTTACTGTTTAAATTCCTCCCCCAGGTGGGCAGAAGCACCGGAAAAACACTTCTGGCCCTCATCACCCTTGTTCTTATAGCCCTGGGGGTCCTGGTGGGATACGAAGCCCTGGTGGCCATACGAAAAAAATGGAAAAAATAAAGAAGTGGCTCCTGGGTTTCTTCAAGGGGGCCTTCGGAGACATTCTCTTTGCAAACCTGGAAAGGGAGGCCAGGGAAACTGAGGAAGTCCTTTTAACCCTGCTACTCCTCCAGTTCTCCGGACTGGACAACCCCTTCGCCTTTTACACCATGGAGTTGCTCCCCTTTATGAGGATAACGGAAAACTCCCTGAAAAGGATTGTGGCCAAGGAGGAAAGGCTGGGCTACCTTCTTTCAAGATTTGAAGGTTGGGCATGAGATTAATCTTCGTGGCCGGAAAGGGGGGTGTGGGGAAAACCACCGTGGCGGGGACCCTATCTCACCTGCTTTCTCAAAGGGGAATGACCGCCCTCGTCTCCACGGACCTGGCCCACTCCCTTGGGGATTTCTTCTCAAGGGAGGGGGAAAGTTTTTCCGTGGATGGAATACGGGTTTTTCAGCCCGACGCCCGGGCCAGGCTCAAGGAAAGGGTGAGGGAATGGGAGGGCAATTTCTTTCAAAACATTTCTCCCACCCTCCGGGAGGATTTCATCCCCTTTTTCCGCTTTGCGGAGAGGGACCCTTCCAATCACGATCTCATAATGCTGGAGGAGGTGAAGAGAATTTTTCTGGAGGGAAGGGAAGATTTTCTGGTGGTGGACAGCGGGGCCACCGCCCAATTCCTTAAATTCCTTTACCTGGGGGAGAAACTTCACCAGTGGTATTCTCTACTTCTGAAGTGGAGGAAAAAATATCTTCGGTTAAGAAAGATGGTCCGGGGAAAGGAGGAAGACGAGATGCTGGAATTCCTCCACAACCGCCGGGAAGAAAACCGGAAGTTTAAGGTGGCCATGGGCGAAGCCTTCGTCCTTTGGGTTATGGAGCCCAACCTCTTCTCCGTCCGGGAAACCCTGCGGTTTATATCCGAGGCGAGAAGGCCTGATTTTCTGGTGACGAACAAGGCAAGAGAAAATTTTGAACTACCCCTTCCCCTGAGGGAAATTCCCGGGATTACACTCCCGCTTCTTCAAGAAGAGCCCCTTTTTAAATCCAGAGCCTGGGAAAAAATAAAGGATAAACTCCGGGAAATTTTGATATGGCTGAGATAGAATCTTAAAATTTTCTTATCCCTAAGGAGGTTATCATGAGAAAACTCGCCGCTCTCCTGCTTTTCTTAATCCCAATTTCCCTCTGGGCCATCCAGGGGAAGGTCATGAGGTTCCCGGACATAAAAAACGGGAAGATAGTCTTCTCCTACGGTGGGGACCTCTGGATCGTGGACGAAAACGGAGGAACCGCCAGGCGACTCACTGCCCATCCCGGTCTTGAAATATTCCCCCGCTTCTCCCCCGATGGCCGGTGGATCGCCTTCACCGGTCAATACGACGGGCACTTTGAGGTCTACATTATGCCCAGCCAAGGGGGAGAACCCAGAAGGTTAACCCACCTGGGAGAGATAACCACGCCGGAGAGGTTCGGGCCGGACAACCTGGTTATGGGATGGACCCCGGACGGCAAAAACATTCTTTTCCGCTCCCGCTACGGGGTCTTTGATACATGGCTGGGTAAACTCTACCTGGTTTCCACGGAAGGCACTCCTCCCAGACCCCTGCCCCTACCCTACGGCGGACTGGCCAGTTTTTCTCCTGACGGCGAAAAAATAGCCTACAACAGAATTTTCCGGGATTTCAGGACCTGGAAAAAATACAAGGGGGGAATGGCCCAGGATGTGTGGATTTACGACCTCAAAACCCTGGCCCTGCGCAGGATAACCGAATACGAAGGCTCCGACCGTTTCCCCATGTGGGCAGAAGATAAAATTTACTTCGTCTCGGACAGGAGCCACTGGAGACTCAATCTGTTTTCCTACGATCTATCCACCGGGAAGATGACCCAACTCACCGATTTTACCGATTACGACATCATGTGGCCCAGTTACGGAGATGGGAAGATAGTGTTTGAAAAGGGCGGAGGTCTTTTCGTCTACGACACCAGGACGGGAAAAACCAGGGAAGTTAAGGTTGAAATCCCCACCGACCGCCTCTGGGCACGGGCCCATTGGGTTTCCCTCAAGGACAAAGTGGAAGAATTTGACATTTCTCCTCACGGTAAAAGGCTGGTGGTGGTAGCCAGGGGGGACATCTTCACGGTGCCCGCCAGAGAAGGGGATATTCTTCCCATTACTTCCTCGTCCAACTCCAGGGAAAGATACGCCACCTGGTCTCCCGACGGCCGGTGGATCGCCTTCGTTTCCGACATGGAAGGCGAAGACGAAATCTACATCGTGAAAAAAGACGGAGGAAAACCCATAAAAATAGCCTCCGGGGAAAAGGGATTCAAGTATTCTCTGGTCTGGTCCCCGGACAGCAAGAAAATAGCCTGGGCCGATAAAAACCTTACCCTATGGTATGCGGACATAGACGAAAAGAAGCCCCACAGGGTGGACAAGGCGAAGGTATGGGAGATCCGGGAATATACCTGGTCTCCGGATAGCCAGTGGATCGCCTACGCAAAGCCCGAGGACAACCAGTTCTCCTCTATTTTTCTATATTCCCTCAAGGAAAACAAGATCTACAGGGCAACCTCCCGGATGACCGACGATAAAAGCCCGGCCTTTGATCCCCGGGGAAGGTATCTCTTTTTCATATCCTCCAGGGATTACCATCCCACCCTGGGGCATTTTGAACTCAATTACACCTACAACAACATGGATAGGATATACGCTCTGCTTCTCCGCAGCGATGTTAAAAACCCCATGGAACCCAGGGACGACGAAGAAGGGGAAGAAAAGAAGGAGAAGGAGAAGACCAAAGGAAAAGCCCCAAAGAAGTTCTCCATAGAAGTATCGGGACTTCTTAAGAGGGTGGTGGCCTTTAAAATGAAGTCTGGAAATTACTACGGCCTATCCAGCAACGGGGATAGGGTGTTTTTCCTCTCCTCCGGAAACATGGGACAGGGAGGAAGCCTCATGGCCTATTCCCTCAAGGACAGGAAGGCGGAGGTGCTGGTGGAAGGGGCCCGTTCTTATGCCCTATCTACCGACGGCAAGAAGATAGCCTACAGGTCGGGGAAAACCCTGGGCATAGTGGATGCCAACTCCAGGGGGTTGAAACCCGGCGCAGGAAGGGTCAACCTTCAGAACCTCAAAACCAGGGTAAATCCCCTTCAGGAATGGAAGGAAATTTTCATGGAGGCATGGAGGCTGGAAAGGGACTTTTTCTACCTCCCCAACATGAACGGGGTGGATTGGAAGGGCATGATAAAAAGATGGGGGGTTTTAATTCCTTACATTTCCCATCGCTTTGATCTCAACTACATCATCGGGGAGATGCAGTCGGAACTGGGAACATCCCATGCCTATGTGGGAGGAGGAGATTATCCCGAGTTCCAGAAAACCTCCACGGGATATCTGGGTGCGGACTTCGCCAAGGGGAAAAACGGGTATTACCGCATAGAAAAAATCCTGGAAGGGGCCAACTGGGAAAGCAAGTACCGCAGTCCCCTGAAGGAGCCAGGCCTGAAGGTCAAGGAGGGCGATTACCTCATAGCGATTGAAGGCCGGGAAGTAAAGTGGCCCCACAGCGTAGGGGAATTTCTGGAGGAGAGGGCCGGAAAACTTACCCGTCTTCTCATCAATTCCAGGCCTGCCAGGGAAGGGGCCTGGGAAATCAAGGTGGTACCCATAGCGGACGAAATGCCCCTGAGATATTACAACTGGGTCCTCAACAACCGGCGAAGGGTTGAGGAACTCTCCCATGGAAAACTCGGCTACCTCCACATTCCGGACATGAGTCTGGAAGGACTTAACGAATTCGTAAAGGCCTACTATGCCCAGTTTGACAAGCAGGGGATCATCATTGATGTGAGGTTTAACGGGGGAGGGTTCGTCTCGGGCATGATCCTGGAAAGGCTCCGGCGGGTGGTGGCCGCCATGGCAGCCCCCAGAAACGCTGCCCCGGAGACCTATCCCGCCGCTGCTTACCACGGCTACTTGGCCTGCCTGGTGAACCACTACTCCGCCTCCGACGGAGACATATTCCCCTATTTCTTTAAGTACTACAAATTGGGGCCGGTCATAGGAACCAGAAGTTGGGGGGGCGTGGTTGGAATCCGGGGATACCGGAAACTTCTGGACGGAGGCTATATCACCACCCCGGAATTTGGCCACTACGGTCTCAGTGGAAAATGGATAATAGAAAACCACGGGGTGGATCCAGACATAGTGGTGGATAACCCTCCGGGCGACCTCGTGAAGGGAAAAGATCCTCAACTGGAAAAGGCCGTGGAAATCCTAATGGAAAAAATCAAGAAATCGCCCCCGAAACTTCCTCCCAAGCCCTACGAGAAATAAGAAAATTTGGTGGAGGGGGGCCCCCTCCACCGCCCTCAATAATTAAACCTTATACCCAGCACCACTTCCCGTCCTCCCCGGCGGACAAGGGGGGTCAGGAAGGAGGAAGAAGGATAAAAATGACCGTCCTCGGTGAGGAGCCCCTGATATCCCCTTAACTCCACCTCATGGGACCAGTTAAGGGCGTTGTTCAGCCTGAGGTAAACGGTGAGCCCCTTCCATCTATAGGAGGCGGAAAGGTTAAGGGTTCTGTAGGGGCTGGAGGTCTCGTAACCCCGGGGGGAAAGAACTATCTTTTGTAAATTAAAGGGAGGGGTCCTGTGGGTCAGCAGATAAACCCATCGGCCGTAGGGTCTTGCTTCTCCCTGGCTGTAGAGCGCAGTGAAGGAAAAATTCCGGAAGGGAACCACGGTTACCCCTCCCAGAAGGGAAAGGGTGGAAAAACTTGACTTCAGGTTTGTAGCCTGATTGGGCGAATATATAAAGGGGTAGGAAGGTCCCCAGTATCCTGTTTTTTTGGAGTAAACCGCTTCCATGAAGAAGGAATACCCTCCCCGGAGATAACGGCGCAGGTGGAAGCGTATGTTGCGGGAAAGGGCGGACAGGTCCTTCAATTGAAACGGGGAAAAGGCCCAGGAGAACTCCTTAACATCCTCGGTGGGAAGGAAGTAGTAAAAGGGAAATTCCCCGTCGTCTGCCGTGCCCATGATCCCATCGGGCCCGGGCTCCCTGAGCATTTCCTCGGCCCACCATGCGGATTCTTTTTGATAACTCAATTTAGAATTCAAAATGCCCGCCCGGTTGCTGTAATTTTCTATCCAGAGGCTGATGCCGTAAAAAAGTCCACCGGTCTCCCCTTGGAAACCGAGGAGGATAACATCGGTAAATTCGGTGGGGAAGGAGGAAGAAGGCGAAACCGGAGGGAAAATCACCCTTTCAAGGACCTCTTCAGGGGCCATGTTCCCATCCCCGTTGGAATCCCTCCAGAAGACATCGGCCCACCCCTGAAAATAGGGGTAAAACATGGTCATTTCCTTCACATCCAGAGGTTTTGCGAACCTGGAAATTCCACCCTCAAGATACAGGCCCTCCTGGATTCTGTAAGAAAACCCCAACCTGATTCCAAAGCCCTCGGTGGAAACCCCAGGGAAGGAATAGATCAACCGCCGTGAAAAAATATCCTGGTTCCTTTCTCCGTTCAGGAAGGTCCAGGCGGCAAGACCCTCCTTAACCCCGGCTCCGTAACGGCTGTGATAATTGTCGTACCTTATACCGGTAAAGAGGTTAAGTCTTCCAAAATTCCAGGTATCCTGAACGAACAGGGATATGTGGTGAAAACGGCTGGAATGCCCTTCGTTTCCATAGGGATAAATCCTCCACCATAGAAAATCGGCCCCGGGGTAAGCGCCATCTCCTCCGTAGGAAAACTTAAGGACGGGTTCCGGGCTCCACCTTCTCTGCCACAGGGTCATGTACTCAAACCCCGCGCCGAAATATATGGAATGCTGGGCCGAGGCCAGGCGGTCAAAGAAGAGTTTCCCTTCCAAGGCCAGGTGGTATCTCCTAAGCCGGGTCCTGTAGTTTAAAAACGGGCGGAAGGGAAAACGGGAAAGATCTATCTCCGGACGGGTCCCAGGAACCTCCTCCCGACTCTCCTTGGTCTCCACCCCGGCGGAAAAGAGAAGAGGGGAATTCATGCCTTCCCCCAGGGTGAGACCAAAATCCCTCTGGTCAAAAACCAGGGAAGGCAATTCCTCTGGGATAAAATACGGCCTTTTCCACTTCCACTCCTGCGGCTCTTCCCTGCGGGAGACCATGGCATAAAAACCAAGTTTTTTGAAGCCAGCCCTGGAGAAAAACGACTTCACCTCTCTGGAGAATCCCTCCCTATCCTCCGAAAGAACCAGGGCGGTGAAAGCCCCGTGGAATCCGGAATAGCCTCCGGACCCGCTGAGGGAAAGGTCGTGGAACTCATGGGAAGGCCCGGAGGTCTTAAAGGAGGGGGAAAGCACCTGGTAGTTTAAAGAAAAGGATGGTGGAGAAAAGAAATAAGCGTGCTTTCCTGGACGCTCCTCCTCCACATGGGCCCGGTTCCTTGAAAGGGACAGGAAACTGCCCAGGGCAGGAACTGGCTCCGCCAGGGGCTCCAGAAAATGCCCCCGGGATAATTCCCTGCCGTTCACATAAAATCTATCCTCATCCTCTAAAATGGTTCTGGAGACTGTGATGCTCTGAAGGGGATCTAGGGTAAGAACCGGCCAGAACTCCCTGCCGGGGAGCCGCTGTATTCCCCTGGGGCAGGTTTTCGCCCCGAGTTTTAAACCCATCCTGTAGGAATTAACCTCTCCGGGAAGAACCTCCACTTCCCCTTCCCTGAAACAGAATCCCTTTAACCGGGCTTCTATCCTGTAATTTCCCGGGGGAAGTTCCACCTCTATGATTCCACTCTCCCCGGCGAAGAAGGAAAGGATCTTCTTGCCCTTAATTTTCGCCCGGACTCCGGGGAGGGGATTGGAAAATTCGTCCACAAAACTTATCCTCAAGGTGGCGGGAAAAAGAAAAACAGGAAGCAATAGCAAAATCAGTTTCTTCATGGGGGAAAGGATAGAAAAATGAGAGGCAAAAATCAACTATTGAACGATGGATCGGAAGGGGGAGGCGGAGGAGAAGGAGGTCTCAAAGGGTGCCCATCCGAGTCCTCTTCTCACCGCTATGGGATAAAGGCTCACATAAAGTGGCAGGAAGGGGAGGTCCCGGAGAAAGATTTCATGCCCCCTTTTCCAGTCTCCCTTGGATAGGGCTCTGTCCATTTCCCGGGAGCAATAACCGAAATAATTAACCGCTCCTCCACATCCCAAAACCTCCTTGAGATCCGAAGGAAAGTCCAGGGAAAACCCTGAGAGGGCCAGGGAAAAATTCCCTGCCCTCAGCCTTTTTATAAAAATTCCCCTTTCCAGGCTCAGAACACGAACCCTCAGGGGAGCCAGGGCCGATTGTATTAACTGGGCCAGAAGGAGCCTCTCCCTCATGGCCGGAACCATAAGGGTAAGATGACGGGTAGGGATTTTTCCTTTGCATTCCAGACGAATGTCCGGGAAGGGAAACCAGACCTGGAAGGGCGAAGTAATGGGCCTTGCAAACCCCGAAGAGAGGGAAGAGAAGTCAACCCCCCTGAGCCTTTCCGCCACCCAGCACCTCTGGGAAGGAGAGAGACCCCGAAAACCCAGGTAGAGAAAGGCTGGCCTGGATATTTTGTATATCTTAAAACCCCTCCCCGGGAGGTTTCCCCGGGAGCACAAGCAAACATCGCCCTGGCCGGCCTCCATCATCATCCGACGGGTTACAGGATCTGGAACCTCCAGGAGAACTATTTTCTGAAAACTGGTTTTCAGGGGAAAGGACTTTCTCCTTTCCAGAACTATCTTGGCCGGGGAAGTTTTCACAACCCTGTAGGGACCGGAAAAGGGCAATCGTTTGAGTTCCTCCGGGGGACTCCTCCTCAGAATTCTCTCGGGCAACACCGGGGTTAAAAAATGATATTTCTCCGGTGGGGATGGAAAGAAAATCACCACCCTTTTTCCCCGGGCATAGGCCTTTATTCCCTTCCAGTAAGGATGCGTGGGGTTTTTCCTGTAGTGGGCCAGGAAATTATAGGTAAAGGCGATGTCCCCGGCGGAAAGGGGTTCCCCTCCTTCCCAGGTAAAACCCTCAAGAACCTCCAGCACCGCCCTTTGTCCTTGGAGACTCACCAGGCGGGCGGCGTAGTTCTTAACCTCTCCCCGGGAGCCCAGCCTCAGGGGAGAAACATAAAGCATCTCCACCACGGCGGTGTGCCCTTCTTGATTCAGAAAAAGGGGGTTCAAACCCGGAGGCAGGGAGGGCAGAAGAATTACCGCCGACAAAATCAAGCCCTTCATTTTTACCCTCCTTGTTTGGCCATTATCAGGGCATCTTCCCTGGGAAAACTGTAATAATCCTTTTTTTCTCCCAGGATCCGAAAACCGTGTTTTTCGTAAAGTCTCACGGCGGCCTGGTTGGATTTCCTCACTTCCAGGATAAAATAGGAGGCCCGACCTTCCACTTCAAAACACCTCCGGAGCAGGGCCGAGGCGATCCCCCTTTTGCGGTGCTCCCTGGCCACCGCCAGGTTCAAAATGTGAACTTCCCCGAGAATGTTCCTCCAGATAATGTATCCCTTAACCGCCCCGGCCTCCTCCCACACCAGAACCCTGGAATACCGATTTTCCAACTCGGAAAGAAAGGCCTGGGAACTCCAGGGATTTGAAAAGGAGGCCTTCTCTATGGCCATCACCTCCTCCAGGTCCTCCTTTTTCATCTCCCTTATTTTCCCCATTTTTTTATCTCAGCATCCGAAGCCCGGAGGTAAAGGGGATAAATGTCCCTGGGATCTCTGATAACCTTCCCCTCGTCCCCCAGGGCGTATCCGATAAGGCCCACCTCGTAGGCCACGAAAAGGCTCCTTCCGGAAATCCTTGCCCCGGGTCGCCTCTCCTGAATTTTTTCCCGAAACCTCAGGGCCGCATCCCCTATGAAAACCTCCGCCTCCAGGGAAACGAACTCCTCCACCGGAAGGGCCCTGGGGCCATCAAGCCTCCTTCCATCCCGGTAAAGGGCGGAGTAAACCTCTCCCTTCTTGGCGTCTATCCCCACCGCCACCACACCCTCCTCCTTCAACGCCAGGGCGTCCAGGGAAACCACCGGGGCAAAGGGTTTTTTCAGGGAAAAACAAAGGGCCTTGGCGGTGGACAATCCCACCCTGATCCCGGTAAAGGAACCTGGTCCCACGGTGGCCGCCACCAGATCCAGGTCCTCCTTTCCGAGACCGAGAAAATCTAACAGGGCTTCCACCGCCGGCAGAAGGACCGAGGAATGAAGAAGGCCTACATTAAGGTTCACCTCCCCCAGAAGTCGCCGGTCCTCCAGGACCGCCACCGAAGGATAGGGAGTGGATGTGTCCCATGCCAGAATTTTCATGTGAAAATTATACTTTGTATAATAGGGATTATGGAAATTAAGGGCTTAAAGGGCAAGGCGGCGGAACTGGCAAAAAAACTTGACCCGGAAAAACTCCCCGTTCATGTGGCGGTCATAATGGATGGGAACGGAAGGTGGGCAAAAAAAAGAGGGCTCCCCAGGGTAAAGGGCCACGAAAGGGGTGCGAAAACCCTCCGAAGAACCGTGGAGACGGCCGCCAGGCTGGGAATAAAATACCTCACGGCCTTCGCCTTCAGCAAGGAAAACTGGAATAGGCCCCGGGAGGAAATAGAGTTCCTTATGAACCTCCTCCGGAGATACTTAAAAAACGAAATCCCCACCCTGGTGAAAAACGAGATAAAACTCCAGGTGGCGGGAGACCTGGAGGAACTTCCCGTTGACATAAGAGAGAAGATAAGGGAAGCCGAGGAAAAAACCGGTTCCGGAACAAGGCTAACCCTCGTTCTGGCCATAAATTACGGCGGCAGGGCAGAGATTCTAAGGGCCGCCAGGGGTATGGCCAAGGAGGGGGATTTTTCTCCGGAATCCTTCCGCCGCCACCTCTACCTGCCCCATGTCCCGGACCCCGACCTGCTCATCAGAACCAGCGGTGAGCAAAGGATAAGCAATTTCCTCCTCTGGCAGATAGCCTATACGGAACTCTACTTCACCCCTGTTCTATGGCCCGATTTTTCCGAGGAGGAGTTCATAAAAGCCCTCGTAGATTATCAGGGAAGGGAAAGGAGGTTCGGGAAAATATGAAGGAATTTATCCTGAGAACTGCTTCGGCCATTATATTGATCCTGGTGGTGGTGGGTGTAAGCCTTCTCCCCCCCCTTCCCTTTCTTCTTTTCCTGGCCCTCTTCGTGGCCCTGGCAGGCTACGAAATGGGTAAACTCCTGGGGGCCTCCCCGGGGTATTCCTTCCTGGGCTCCCTTAACCTCTTTTTAGTATTCCTTGCCCTTTATTTTTACCTTCCCTTGGAAACCCTGACCGCCCTGGTCGTCGTAACCGGAATCGTATCCCTCTTCTCCACTTCCCGGGAAAACCTCAAAAACTTCACCGCCAATGTGGCCTCGGCCCTCCTTCCGTCCCTGGTTCTTGGCTTCCCTCTCTTTCATCTATTCCTCGTATGGGAGCGGGGGGTTAAATTTCTCTATTTTCTGATAATTTTAATTTCCCTGGCGGACACCGCCGCCTACCTGGTGGGAACCAGATTCGGAAGGCATAAAATCTATCCCGTGGCCTCCCCCAAGAAGTCCTGGGAAGGCTTCCTGGCCGCCCTGGCCCTGGGGGTCATTGCCGGGGCGGTGGGGGGGAGGGTTCTGGGCTTCAGGTGGGGATGGGTGGTGGGTCTTCTTACTGCCCTGGCCGCTCAACTCTCCGATCCCTTTGAGAGCCTCTTCAAAAGGGCCGCCGGAGTTAAGGACTCCTCACATCTCATACCGGGCCACGGAGGAGCCCTGGACAGGATAGACAGTTACATCTTCGCTGCCCCCGTGTTTTACTACTTAATTCACTGGATAGGTTTATGAGAATCTCAGTTTTGGGAAGCACCGGGGTTATAGGAACCTTAACCCTGGAAATAGCAGAGAAGTACTCGGTGGAGGTGGTGGGGTTAGCCGCAGGACGGAACCTGGGAAAATTAAGGGAACAGGTTAAAAAATTCAAGCCCAGATATGTGGCGGTGGAACGGAGGGAGGATGCGGAAAGGCTGGGAGGCGGGGTTCTCTGGGGAAGGGATGGGCTGCTCAGACTGGCCTCCCTGGAAGAAGCGGACCTGGTGGTCATGGGAATTTCCGGCGTTGCCGGGATAGAACCCACCTACATGGCCGCCTCTTCAGGAAAAAGAATCGCCCTGGCCAACAAGGAATCCCTGGTGAGCGGAGGACGGGTCATCGGAGAAACGGCCAGGGAAAACTCCGCCTTTATAATCCCCGTGGACAGCGAGCACAACAGCCTTTTCCAACTTCTCCTCTTTCCGGAAAAGCCCAGGGAGATAATCCTTACGGCCTCGGGAGGTCCCTTCTTTCGGCAAAAGCCCTCGGTGGTGAAAATTGAGGATGTGCTTTCCCATCCCACCTGGAGGATGGGGAAAAAAATAACCGTGGACTCCGCCACCCTGATGAACAAGGCCTTTGAAATGGTGGAAGCCCGATGGCTCTTTGACTTCGGGGCAGAAAACATAAAGGTTCTAATCCATCCCCAATCGGTGGTCCACGCCCTGGTGAGAATGAGGGATGGAACCCTATTCGCCCATCTGGGCCCCGCCGACATGAGGATTCCCATCCAATATTCTATTTTTTATCCCGAGAGGAAACCTCCTCCCTCCCCGCCCCTGGACCTGTCCACCCTCCGGGGATTGGAGTTTTACCCGGCCCCCCCGGAAAAATACCCGGCCATAGAATTGGGATACAGGATGATTGAAGAACCCTGTTCCCTGGCCGCCGTCATAAACGGGGCCAACGATTTTGCGGTGGAGAGTTTTTTGGACGGGAAAATTCCCTTTGAAAAAATTCTGGATGTTATAATTGGGGTTTCCAGGGTCCACAAACCCCACCCCCTGAGCAGCATAGAGGAGGTTCTGGAGGCAGTAGGGGAGGGCAGGGAAAGGGCAAGGAAAATGATAGAAGGGGAAAAATGAGCGGAATTTTATCCAACATATTCTGGTTTCTGGTTCTCTTTACCGTAATCGTTCTGGTCCACGAATTCGGCCACTTCGCCACCGCCAAACTCCTGGGAATCTGGGTTGAGGTGTTTTCCCTGGGCTTTGGCCCCAAACTTTTTTCCTTTAAGAAAAAGGAAACGGAATACCGCTTCAGCCTTATCCCCCTGGGGGGTTATGTAAAACTATACGGAGAAGAAAAGGCCACCGGGGATCCCAGGGAGTTTCTTTCCCGTCCGAAGTGGCAGAAACTCCTGGTGCTTTTCATGGGTCCCTTCATGAACATAGTTCTGGCCGTGGGGGTCATGACCTGGGTCTACATGGCGGGTCTTCAAGAACCGGCCCTATTTTCCCAGCCGGTGGTGGTAGGATGGGTGGATCCCTCCTCCCCGGCGGCCAGGGCAGGAATTGCGCCCGGCGACAGGATAATCCGCATAGGGGATAAGGAAAATCCCACCTGGCGGGACCTCCGGGTGATTACCTCCACCAGCGCCGGTCATCCCCTGGAGGTATGGGTAAAACGAAAGGATAAACTCCTGAGGTTGAAGATAGTACCGGAGAGGGTGGGAAGATACGACCTGGGATACTCCGGCATTTATCCACCCCTTCCCCCCGTTATAGGGGCGGTGGTGCCGGGTAAACCCGCCGCCAGGGCTGGGTTGAAAGCAGGGGATAAGTTTCTACAGGTCAACGGGGTAAGGGTCCGGGATTTTTACCACCTGAGGGATCTGATACAACAAAGCCAGGGCAAAGAACTGAAGATAACAATAGAGAGGCAGGGCCGGGTTCTTACCTTCAGGATAAGGCCGGAAAAACAGGGGGACAGGTGGGTTCTGGGCTTTTTGCCTTACCAGCCCCTGGTGAAGAAAAAATATCCTCCTGTCAAAGCCCTGTGGGCCAGCATAAAGGACAACGCCTATTACGCCACCATGACCTTCCATGTCCTGGGGAAACTCATCGCCGGAAAACTCTCTCCAAGAACCCTATCGGGACCCCTGGATATTGCCCAGTTTTCTTCCGCCACGGCCCAGGCCGGGGTCATTCCCTTCCTGTCCTTCCTGGCCTTCGTCTCGTTGCAACTGGCCATAATAAACATCCTCCCCATTCCGGGGCTGGACGGCGGCCAGATGCTCATCCTAATAATAGAGGCCATCATAGGAAGGGACCTCAGCGAAAAAGCCAAGGATTGGATTTTGAAGATAGGATTTGCCCTTATAATACTCCTTTCCGCCTTTGCCATCCTGAACGACATCCTTAAGAGGATATGAGGAAAAGCCTTCAGATAAAGGTTGGGAAAGTAACCATCGGCGGGGGAGCCCCCATAAGAATCCAGTCTATGACGAAAACGGATACCGAGGACTGGCGGGCCACCCTGGATCAGATAAAGGAACTGGAGGAAGCGGGCTGTGAAATAATAAGGGTGGCGCTTCCCCACCGCAGGGCCCTGCCCTCCTTTGAAAAAATCGTGGGCCTCTCCCCACTCCCCGTCATCGCTGACATACATTTTGATTGGCGCCTGGCGGTGGAGGCCGCCGGGGCAGGAGCCTCCGGCCTTCGCATAAATCCTGGAAACATAGGGGAAGCCTGGAAACTTGAAAAAATAATAGAGGCCGCCGCCGGGGCCGGAATCCCCATAAGAATAGGTGTAAACGCCGGCTCTCTTCCCCAAAAACTCCTGGAAAAACACGGAGGACCCACCGCCAGGGCCATGGTGGAGGCCGCCATGGCCCACATAAAATTCTTTGAGGACAGGGGCTTCAAAAACCTCAAGGTATCCCTGAAGGCCTCGGATGTGAGAAGAACCGTGGAGGCCTATCGCAGGATAGCAGAACTCGTCCCTTACCCCCTCCATGTGGGGATTACCGAGGCTGGAACCTTCCTCACCGGAACGGTCAAGTCCTCCATAGGTATTGGAATTCTTCTGGCAGAAGGCATAGGGGATACAATTAGAGTCTCCCTGGCTGCTCCCCCCATATACGAAGTTAAGGTGGGATGGGAAATACTGAAGGCCCTGGGCCTCAGGAAAAGGGGGGTGGAACTCATCGCCTGTCCCACCTGTGGCAGGCTGGAGGTGGACCTCCTCCCCATCGTGGACGAAATTGAGCGCAGGCTGGAGAAACTGGACTATCCCCTGAAGGTAGCGGTCATGGGCTGCGTGGTAAACGGCCCCGGGGAAGCCCGGGAGGCGGATATCGGTCTGGCCTGCGGCCGGGGAGTGGGCATCATTTTTGAAAGGGGAAAACTGGTGGAAAGGGTGGAGGAAAAGGACATGGTAGAGAGATTCGTGAAAAGGGTTTTTGCCCTGGCGGAAAAACTCAAAAATGAAAGGGCTTCTGGATAGGCTTTACGAAAGATCTCCGGTTCACAAGATGGCTCCGGAGGAAAAAATCCTCATATTCAGCGACCTTCACATAGGGGCAGGGGGAAGGAGCGACGACTTCAAGAGGAATTCGCTCCTTTACCTGAAGATCCTGGAAGAAGCCTATTCCCCGGGATATCACCTGATCCTCCTGGGGGACATTGAGGAACTGTGGGAGGACGACCTGGTGGATATCCTTGCCACCTACCCGGAAGTATTCCGCTGGCACAGGGAATATTACCGGGCAGGCAGGCTCCACCGGGTGGTGGGAAACCACGACATTTTCATTGAAGAAAATCGCTTCCTACAGAGAACCGAGGACAAACTCAGGGAACTCGGCCGGGAGGACCTGGTTCCCCTTCTTCCACCTCCATCCCTGCCCTCCCTGAGGTTAGAGTTGCCCCAGGGCGAGATTTTCCTGTTTCACGGTCATCAACTGGATTTTTTAAATAACTCCCTGTGGAAGATAAGCAGGTTCTTCGTGCGCTACCTCTGGAAATCCCTTCAGGCCCTCTTCCGCATAACCACCTCCAGCCCGGCCAGGGCATGGAAGAAAAGAGCCTCCCTGGAGGGGAAATACTATCGCTGGGCAGAAAGCAGAAGAAAGGTCATAGTCTGCGCCCACACCCATCGGGCCGCCTTTGCTTCCCGGATGGGAAAAAGCGAGGGAAACGGAGAAAAAATAGCCGAGATGCCCCTTCCCCTTTACTTCAACTCCGGATGCGGAATTTACACCGACGGTAGGATAACGGCCATAGAAATCCGTTCCGGCGAAATAGCCCTCCTGGCCTTCCATCTGGAGGGCCGCCACCTGAAAACAGAGGTCCTGGGAAGGGAGAGGTTGAAAAACATATTTTCACGCGTCCTTCCTTAAAAGGGAAAGGGCCTCTGAGGATATGGTCTCCACGGGAACCTGAAATTTTCTGTGGGCGTGGGAGTCCAGGGTGGTTTCCCCCAGGTTGATTATAACCAGCCTCCCTCCGTGCGATAGCGTATACTGGGGCAGGGAGGAGGCGGGGGAAACCGTCAGAGAGGAACCCATCACCAGACAGAGATCCGCCCGGGAAGCGGCATCCACGGCCTTATGAAAAGCCCCCAGGGGTAATTCTTCCCCGAAAAAGACCACATCGGGCTTTATGGGGCCGCCGCAGGAGCACCGGGGAACCCTGCCTTCCAGGGCCGCCCCGGCGTAATCTTCCCTTCCGTATTCCCTTCCGCAATCCAGGCAATGGGCCCTCTCCAGGGTCCCGTGTAGTTCCACCACCCGGCGGCTTCCCGCCTTCTGGTGTAAACCGTCTATATTCTGGGTGGCCACCAGAATGAGTTTTCCCATTTTCTCCAGTTCCGAAAGGAAATAATGGGCGGCATTGGGCCGGGCTTCCAGGATGGTCTTCAGCATGGGGCCCACATGACGATAGAAAAAGGAAGGATCCTCCCTGAACCTTCCGATGTCAAACACCTGGGGACTTATGCGCTGGTAAAGACCTCCCTGACCCCGGAAGTCCGGGATACCGCTGGGGGTGCTTATGCCGGCCCCTGTAAGGGCAAAAATGCTCCGGGCCTCCCCCACTATCTCCAAAAGTTCCCGGGCTTCCTTCATGGAAACAGGGCTTTAAAACAGCACCTCAGCGCCGGCTCAAGGCTCTGATCATGCTCTTTACCGCAAAGCGCCCCGCCTTACCTCCGGAAGAAGTTCTGGGACTTGACCAGAGAAACTGAGAAACATCTATGAGAGGAATTTCCCAGTTGAACTCTTCGTTCATGAGTTTAATAATTTCGTTGGCCACCAGGGCGTAGCCCAGGGTGGAAGGATGAACCCCATCCAGGGAGAATATGCCGCCGGTAAGATAGCGGGTGGTCAGTTTAACGCCCCCCACCACGATCCCTTCCGAGGAGGCCTTCTCCATGAGTTCGTTTATGTCCAGAACCGGGATATCAAAATGGGAGGCCACCTGGGCGATTACGGTGTTGAACTGAGCGATTCTTCCCCCTATCACCGCCTGCTCGTGGGCGTCCAGGATCACCTCGTCGGGCAGGGGCTGACCGTTTCCGCCCAGTTGCCTGGGTATTCCGTATCCCTGGCTCAGGAATTCCTGGGCGGTCAAAAGGACCTTGTCCCGGTCGGAAAGGGGACCCCTGGGGCCTATGAGGTAAACCTTGTGTCCCTGAACTTCAATGTAGGGTTTTATGTAGGTGGTAAAGGGAATGAGATCTGCCCTGGGAAGGTTGATCATCACTATTTTGGCCTGGGTATAGGAGCGAAGAGCCCCTACGATGGCCGTAATATTGGCCCTGAACTCCTTGACGGGGGTAATGGTAACCCCCTCTATAACCCTTCCGCGAAGAACTGCCCCCAGGACATCGTTGTTTCCTATCCACAGGGTTATCAACTTGGGCTTGGCAGCGATGCCCAGTTGCAACTGGGTTCCCAGGCCCCGAAGGATTATATCGTGGAAGCCCCCATCGCTCACCGTGTTGAGCATATCGTTGGTATCGGCCCCGGGCACTGCGAGGTTGTTGTAAATTCCCCTGTAGTAAAGGTTTTCCGGGACCCCGTATTTATCGGAAACGGGAGCCACATAGACATTACCCGAAGGACTCACGAAAAGTTGGAGTAGGGGAGGAATCCCCGGCGGAGAAATAAGGGGAAGGGCAAAGTCCTCCACTCCGGCGGACCGGGCTATTAGGGCGGGGATGCTGTTTTTCTGGTAGAAATCCACCAGACCGCCGTCCTGATACCCTGCCGTCAGGCTATCCCCCAGGGCATAATACCCCTGAAAATAGGACTTGTAATCCTGAGAAAAGGCCATTCCCAGGAAAAACAGAATGGCCAGCAACGATAAAAATCTTCTCATTTTTCTCCTCCTTGCCTAAAATTTATAGCCAAAATTGACCCCAAAGAGGAAGGAACTCACCCGGTAGGTCCCTTCGTAGCCGTATTTGCTCTTTCCCTCGGTGCTCCTGGGTTCTCCTATCAAATACATGGCCGAAAGGTCCACATACAGGTTCTCGTTGAGGTCCTTTCCAAGGCCAACGCTTACCAGATGGCGGGTGGTATCCGGCAGGATGGGGGTCACGGATTCGGGATCAGCCGCCGCACCGTCGTATACATACCCCGCCCTGAGATAAAGTCCTTCCTTCATCTCATACTCCAGGCCCAACCTCACCGCCAGGGTGTCGTGGAAGTATTCCCTGGTTTCCTCCTCGGCCGGGGTAAGTTCCGGATGCTGGGGGAAACTTATGGGCATGCTTTTGTACTGGCTCCAGAATCCGTATTCAAGGTCCACTTCCAGGCTGAGTCTGGAAGTGGGGAAGAACGCGATGCCCAGAACTGCCGAAGAGGGATAGGTAAGGGAGGCGGCAACATCCACATCCTGGTCAAAGGGAAGGGCCCTGTGGACCAGGGCGTCAAAGATCACATTCCCCGTGGGAATCTGCGAAAAAATGGCCTTTCCGGTGTAATCCACCACCTGCTTGTTCCTGTATGTGAATCCGAGGCTGAGTTTCTCCATGGGTTTGAAGATTATCCCCAGGTTGAAACTCAGACTTCCCTTCCAGTTGGCATCCATGGTGACGGTCCCAACATCCTCCACCCGATAGGTAAAAGGGCTGTAAAGTGGAATGTATCTTTTCACGTGAAGTTTGGAGAAGGAATACTGAAGGCCCACCGCCAGTGCTAATTTTGGACTTATCCTGTAGGCGAGGACGGGGTTTAGGGTTATCATCTTGGTGTAACTGTCCGTGGAAATGTATCTTCCGGTAAACTTCTCCTCGTTCTGCCACCGGGTTCCCAGGCCGAAGGGAGAATAGACTCCGAACCCGAAGGTGAGCCTGGGGGAAAGGGGTCTGACGAAATACAGATTGGGCACCGGAAAGTATTGGGCTTCCAGGCTCTCCTTCACTCCTTCTCCTGGAAAGGGATTATCCCCCTCAAAGTCTCCGTGGGGGGCGATAAGGGTTCCCCCGATGTAAATCCAGGTCTTTCCCAAAAAGGCCAGCCCGGCAGGGTTGTAGAACACCGCGGAAGGGTCGCCCGCCCTGGCCACGAAGGCGGAACCCATGGCCGTGGCCCTGGTGCCGTGTTCCGAGATGTTAAAACCTGAGGCCATAAGAACCCCTGCCAAAGCAAGGGCAAGACCGATTTTTTTCATTTTTCCCTCCTGTTTAAGGCTTTCATAAAGGATAGATTAATTATTTATGCGGGTCAAATAAGGACCTTCAGCCTTCTCATGCGGTTCATCGCCATGGCCAGTTCCTGGCGCCTTATCATAAAAAGGCCCGGCGAAACCCTGGAAAGGGCCTCAAGCCCCCTCTCTTCCAGGGTCCTTTCCCACTCCTCAAGAAGCGACCTCAGGGGACGAATTTCCCGCCTCTGCAGTTCAAAGAGAAGCCTCAGGCCGTGGGCGATGGAGGAGAGTTGGGACGAAGTTTTTATCTGTTCAAAGGAATGGGTATCTATTTCTTCGGCTCCGTATAGCACCGTCTCACCCTTAACCTTTATTCTTTCCCGACCCCTGAAATATGGGGCCATACTCTCCGGTAAAGGGGTCCGGGGCCTGGGAGGCTTGAGAGGGGGAAATTCCCCCCTGAACTTGGCGGGGTATCTTGAGACTATCCGCCTGGCCTCCGCCGTGGCGTCCGAAGGAAGGTACTCTTCCATCACAATAACCAGGTCCGCCACCGATAGGTATTCTCCGGCTCCTCCGGCCACGAGAACCGTGGAAACCCCATGCTCCTTGAGTTCTTTAACCCTTTCCACAAAGGGGATGATAGGTTCCTTTCTTATGAGTTCCGCCATCCTTTCGTCCTTTATCATAAAATTGGTGGCGGTGGTATCCTCGTCTATGAGAAGAAGGGAGGTCCCTATTTCCAGGGCTTCGGAAATGGAAGCCGCCATGGATGTGGAGCCGGAGGCGTCCTCGGTGGAAAAATCCTCGGTATCCAATCCGCTGGGAAGGTCCCGGATAAAATTGGAAATATCCACCCTCTTTACGGAGCGGCCGTCTTCCGCCCTTATCTTCACGGCATCCTTCAGGGTGATGACCCATTCTCTGCCGTCACCGTTTATGTGGTTGTATATTCCGTTCTGAAGGGCCTCCAGAAGGGTGGTTTTTCCGTGATAACCCCCTCCGGATATCAGGGTAATCCCCCGGGGAATGCCCATTCCCACCACCTTCTTCCCGCAGGAAAGACTTACCTCCACCCGCAGGTTTCTGGGGGAAATGAAAAACTTGGCCCCCTTCATGGGAAGGTCTGATATCCCACTCTGGCGCGGGAGAACCGATCCATCTCCCACAAAGGCCACCAGCCCCAGGTCTTTTAGGCGGGACCTCAGTTCGTTCTGACAACGGAAGAGATCGCAGTGCTCCTTAAGTCGGTCCTCCTGAAGGGAGGAAAAGAGCAGGGCCTCCCCTATCCGGGGAATTTTTTTCATGAAAATCTCCTCCGCCTCCCTTCCCAGAATTCGTCTTCCTGCCGCGGGAAGCCCTACATAAAACTTCACGAAAAGAACGCCATCGCGGAAGAAAACCGCCGAACGGGGGAAAACCGCCTGACCGGGTTCAGGGACATGAAGCCTTCCGCTTCCACCGCTGCCCTCCTTTTCGCTGAATTCCCTGCATTTCAAATAAAGCCTGCGGTAAATAAAGTCCTCGGTGGCGGTTCTAACATCTTCCTTCAGGTAATCCTCCGGATAACCGTGCCTCCGAAAGGTGAGAAGAACCACCGATGGGGTGGCAAAGGGATCGCCCTGAATCTTTAAAAATTCCAGGTCAAAAAATTTGTATTTATATTTTCCCTTCAGGCTCTTGTAAGCCTTATAGCCTCTACCGTTGATTTCCCTTATCTTCCTTCTCAGGTTTTCCATCTTCACCTCCGAAAAGTTTTTCGTAATTCTCTAAAAGAACGGGTGCCAGGGCTTGAAGGGTTACACCCTTTACTTCGGCCAGTTTTTCCGCCACCTTGAGGACAAAGGCTGGCTCGTTTCTCCTGCCCCGGAAGGGAACGGGAGCCAGATAGGGGGAATCGGTCTCCACCAGAACCCTGTCCAGGGGAGCCCTCCTGGCCACTTCCCTTATCCTTTCTCCCCATTTGAAGGTGAGCATTCCGGAAAAGGATAGGTAGTATCCCAGAGAAAGGGCCTCCTCTGCCAGAAAGAACTCCTCGGAGAAACTGTGTAAAACCCCCTTCACATCGTACTGGGATATAATCCTGGCCACATCCTCCGCCGATTCCCTGCTGTGGATTATCACCGGCAGGGAATGCTTCTCTGCCATTTCCATCTGCCTCTTGAAAGCATCCCTCTGCCTTTCCCTGGGGGAAAAATCGTAATGATAGTCAAGACCTATCTCCCCTATAGCCTTTACGAACCCTCCGTGGATTGCCTTCACCAGGGCCTCCTCTGCCCTCCGGTCCCAGGTACGGGCCTCGTGGGGATGGACCCCCAGGGAAAGATGAAGAAAGGGGTATTTTTCGGCAAGATCCAGACCTATCCCGAATTCCTCCATGGAACAGGGCACCATTACGGGGGAAACTCCGGCCTTTATGGCTCTTTCTACCACCTCCTGGCGGTCCTTTTCAAATTTCCTGTCGGCGAGATGGGCGTGGGAGTCGGGAACTTTCATCCACCCTCAGGTTATTCCAAAGCGTTTTTTGGCTTCCTCGCTCATCATAGAAGGGTTCCAGGGCGGGTCAAAAACTAACTCCACATTAACGGATTTAACCCCCTCCACCCGGGAAACCTTCTCCCTTACCTCGTCCACGAACCTCTGTTGAAGGGGACATCCCACGGCGGTAAGGGTCATTTTTATGTCCACCCTTCCCTCTTCGTCCACATCTATGGAATAAAACAGGCCCAGATCGTAAAGGCTTATGCCCACCTCCGGGTCAATTATCCCCTTGAGTTCCTCAATTATCCTATTTAGAAGTTCTTCCTTCATGCTTGCCCTCCTTTTCCAGGAATTTCCGGGCCTTCCTGGCCCATTTTGTTCTGGGGAAATCAGTAATGACCTTGGAAAGATAGGCCCTCCCCTCCCCTTTCTTTCCCAGATTGTAAAGGCTTACCCCGTATTTGTAGTAAACCTCATCCATGCCTTTAAAATCAGGGTATTTCTTTATTATGTCCTCCAGCCTCCAGGAGGCTCCCAGCCATTTCTTTATGTGAAAATAAAACCTGGCAATATGTAGAAGGTGGGCCGCATAAACCTGTCTGCATTTTTTTATCTTTTCCCTGGCCTCCTGGGCCTCCTTGGTCTGGGGATATTTTTCCACCACCTTTTTAAACTCCTGAAGGGCCAGAAGGGTGTTGGTTTGATCCCTGCCGGGCTTGTGCATCTGTTTGTAATAACACATTCCCATCATGTACTGGGCGTAGGCGGCCTTGGGATGGTAGGGATAAAGGGAAATAAATTCCCTGTATTCGTTGTAGGCCAGGGTAAGGGAAGCGATATCTCCCTTTTTGAAATAGGAATCCGCTATTCCCAGTTTGGCCCGGGCGGCATATTTGCTCTTGGGATAAACCCTTATAATCGTGGAAAAGACCTTCCGGGCTTCCTCGTATTTCTTTTTGTTCAAATAGTCCTTCCCAATTTTGTAAAGTTGAGAAGCGGTGGCCTTTTCGGGAAAAAGTTCCACCTTCTTCCCGCTGCACCCCGCCAGTATTAAACTAACCGCTATAAAGAGACTTAATCCAATACCACTCCTGCTCAATTCCTTCCTCCAGTGTTTTTCTTGGGCGATAACCGAAATCCTTCCTGGCCCTGGTTATGTCCGCCAGGGTTTTTCTCACATCTCCCTTGGCCGCCTCCACGAATTTAAGTTTCAGAGGTCGGCCCGTGACCCTCTCCATTATACTCAGGGCATCCCTCAGGCTCACCTCCCGACCGCTGCCCAGGTTGTAAACTTCCCCGGCCCTGGCCCCCTCCACCGCACCGATGACCCCATCCACTATGTCCTCCACATGAGTAAAATCCCTGATCTGACTACCGTCTCCATAGACGGTAAACTCCTCCCCGGTCAGGATGGCCTTTAACGCCCTGTGAAAGGCCATGTCCGGGCGTTGCCTTGGGCCGAAGACAGTAAAAAACCTGAGGCTAACCGATGGCAGGGAAAAGTTTTCGTAATACAGACGGAGAAGGTTCTCCGCTGCCAGTTTAGTTACTCCGTAAGGGGAAAAGGGCAGTGGACGGGAATCCTCCCTCAGGGGAAAATTGGGGGAGTTCCCGTAAACGGAAGAACTGGAGGCAAATACGAAGAAGGAGATGCCCTTTTCCAGGGATGCCTCCAGCAATCTCTGGGTTGCCAGGATGTTGTCCTGAAGGTAGTAATTGAATTCCTTCCCCCAACTCTTTCGCACCCCGGGCTGAGCCGCCAGGTGAAAAACATAGTCGCCCCCCTTCAGAAAACTGAAATTGGATGCCACCAGATCTTCGCCTATAAGGGAAAAGGAGGGGTGTGAAAGACATGTCCGAAGGTTTTTCCTCTTTATTTCGGGGCTGTAATAATCCCTGAAGCAATCCACCCCCACCACCTCCCAGCCCATGGAAAGGAGGCGCTGACATAAATGGGAACCGATAAAACCCGCCGCTCCGGTAACTACGGCCCTCATCTTAACCTCTCCTTCAGGTCCAGAAGGTTCTTCAGGGGATCGCCGGAGAAGACCGCGCTCCCTGCCACCAGGACATCCGCCCCGGCCTCCCATATTCTCCGAATGTTTTCTCCCTTTACTCCTCCGTCCACCTCTATAAGGAAGTTATACCCTCCCTTCTCCCTCATCTCCCTGAGCCGGGCGATTTTCTCCAGGCCCTCTTCAATGAAAGATTGTCCCCCAAAGCCAGGGTTTACGGTGAGAAGGAGAACAAAATCCACATAGGGTAGGGAAGGCTCCAGAAGGCAGAGGGAGGTGGAGGGATTCAGGGCAAGTCCAGCCTTGAGCCCCCCTTCCTTTATGCTCATAATCAGGCGATGATGGTGAACGGAAGCCTCCAGGTGAAAGGATATCCAGTCGGCTCCGGCCTTAATAAACCAGGGGATAACCTCCTGGGGCCTGGAAACCATAAGGTGAACATCCAGGGTAAGTTCGGGAAACTCCTCCTTAATGGCCCCGGCGAACATGGGGCCAAAGGTCAGATTGGGAACGAAGTGACCGTCCATAACATCAAGGTGAAGTATTCGGATGTGGTCCTTCACCTTTTCTATGGATGAGCGGAGCCCCAGGGGCTCAGCGGAAAGAAGGGAAGGTGCTATTTCCTTCATTTGGTCACCTTAAATGTTATTTCCTGTCCCCTCGTAATCTTGTAACCGGGAAAGGGGAGTTGTTGGATTATTATACCGGGTTCCCATCCCGGATACTCCATAAACTTGGGAGGGGCTACCCTGAAGCCCAGGGAAAGCAATCTGGCCTGTACCAGTTCAAAGGAACGCCCGATGAAGTCCGGCATCACGAAGGCTTCCTCCATGGGAAGCCCCACCAGAAGGTCCACATACCCTCCCCGGGATACCTCTTCACCGGCCTTGGGGAACTGGGCTATGATGGAGGGGGTCTCCAGTCCAGGGTAAAACACCCGGGTTATGCTTCCTATCTCAAGGCCCAGATCCTCCAGTTCCATTCTGACCTCTTCCACCTTCTTCCCCCGGAAGTCCGGAACGCTCACCTTCCGGGTGCCGTGGGAAACCGCCACCTGGATTTCTCCTCCCCTTTTTATTTCCATCCCCGGAAAGGGATCTTGGGAAAGGATTATCCCGGGCTCTATCCCCTCCTCCTGCCGGCGGGCCACCACCTTGACCTCCAGCCCAAGCCCTTCCGCCTGACGGCGAGCATCCTCCAGTTTCATCCCCGTAAGTTTGGGGACATAAACCTTTCCTCCCCGAATGGCCAGGGAAAAGGTAAGAATAGCGGCAAGGGCCGCCGAGACCAGGAACACCCCGGCGTAGAGAAGAAAACTCGTTATCTTTTTCCCCATAGGGTTTATATTCTAACAGTTTTTCCTGTTAAAATAGAATGCGCATGGAAAAGTTTAACACTGCTCCCCTTTTTGAGCCCCCGGAATCCGAAGTCAGTTTTTCAAGGGCTCCCCTGGTAAGAAGGGCCCTGGCTTCCCTGGTGGACCTCATCCTCGTTCTCCTTTTCGTCGCCTTCCCCCTTTCGCTCATAAAACCCTCCCCCTCACCATCCTTCTTCCTGTCCCTGTTAATTTTTAGCGGAACCGTTCTCTTTTCCTATTATTTTCTCGGCTATTTTTTCCTGGACAAAACCCTGGGCGACGGTTTCTTCGGCATAAAGATTTATCCGGAAGGGTTCTCCCTTTCCCAGGCGGTGCTTTTTTCCCTGGTAAAAACCATTTTCACCCTGGTGCCCCTTAATCTTATTCTGGTGTTTATGCTGGAGGACAACCTCACCGGCGAACAATTCCTCTTCAACAGAGCCTATTCCCTCATTTAGAAAATTCGGTAAAATACCGGCACTGGCCGTTGGGGACTATGGCCCTGAGGGTTTGAACCATAGCGTTCAGGTCCTGATATCCCAGCAATCTGGCCGCTTCCTTTCCATCCTCCTTTAGGAATACAAAGGTGGGGGTGCCAAAAATTCCAAATCGCTTAACCAGGGACTGGGCTTCCGGCGAGGTAACATCTATTTTCAAAAAGACAAAGTCCTTTCCCTCGCATTCCTTCCGCAGGGCGTTGATTACGGGAACCATTTTCATGCACACGGTACACTTGGGGCTGTAAAATTCTATAACCACCGGAACACCCTGGGGAATTTTTATTTCCCCGGAGGTGGGAAGGGAGGGAGGAAGGGAAGGCGGTGGAGCCTCACAAACCCCCTGGGTGGTACAAACCGCACTTTCCTGTGGAGCCTTACCGGGTATCTTCAGATTCACCTCCAGCCACGAGGCCTTGTTGATCACCAGCAAAACCCCCATGGCCACCAGGATGACCCCCATCGTTTTTTCTATCCTGGGAATCCACCCCCTGGCCTTTTTAAGGAACCTGAGGAAGGGTTCCACGAAGAGGGCCAAACCTATCATGGGAAGGGAAAACCCCAGGGAATAGACCGCAAGGTAAAGGGCTCCCATGGCAGGATGGGTGGTGGAAACCGCCGTATAGGTCAATATGGAACCCAGGACCGGCCCCAGACAGGGTGACCACCCAAAGGCGAAGAAAAATCCAATTAAAAAGGAATTCAACAGCCCTATTCCAGTGTTGAGGCTTCCCGCACTAAACCTTTTTTCGTAGTCCAGGAAATCAATGTTCAAATAACCCAGGAATTTAAGGCCGAAAAGGAAGATGAGCAATCCCCCCAGGCCCCGAAGAACATCCCGGTTCTTCAGGAGGAAGGCCCCCAGGGCCGTGGCCGACATCCCCATGAGGATGAAGACCAGAGAAAGCCCCAGAACGAAGGAAAAACTGTTAAGAAGAAGGGAAAGTTTTTTCCGACGATTCCTGGCTATTTCCTCCACCTCCTCCCCCACCAGAAGGGATATGTAAACGGGCAGGAGAGGCAGAATGCAGGGGGTGAAAAAGGTTAAAATTCCGGCAACGAAAATTACGCCTAAAGAAACTTCCATGGGGAGTATTCTATCAGAAATTTATCCCGAAACCATCAAGAAGAAGGCCCGCCTCCTTTTTTAGCCTGAAGAGGGCTATATTGTAATCCAGGATGGATTTAAGTTCGTTTATTTTGGCCCTGGCCAGATCCCTCTGATAGGTTAAAACCATGTAGTTGGTGGATGCTCCCTGGGAGAACTTCACCTGCTCCGCCTCCAATTTCTTTTCCGCCAGTTCCCTGGCCTTTCTGGTGGCCTTCATACGCTGAAAAGCCGCCATGGCATCCCGCCAGGCGGAGCGGATAGCAAACTCCACCTCCTCCAGGGCCTTGCGGTAGGCTTCCCTGGCCCGGTAATATTCGGCCACCGCCGCCCTGTACTCTCCCACCTCCTGGAGCCTTTTAATGGGCATGGAATATTGAACCTGTATGCTTATGCTGTTGTAAGCCCCCCTGAGGGCTTCGTTCACGGAATCGTAGGGACTCCCGGTGACCTTTCCTACCACCACCCCAGAAAAGGGGTTGTTGTCCTTATACAGGATCCTGTCCCCAGCCCTTCCAATGGTGGACATGACCAGTTGAAGATTGAGTTCGGGCTTCAGGCCGTTAGATTTTACCTTCATGTTGAACTCAGCCCTGTCCACTTCCTTGCGGGCGGCCAGAATTTTAGGGTTGTGGGCCCTGGCGTGCTGAAGAAGACCTTGAAGATCCGGGACCTCCCGCTCCACCCTGGGGGCCTCCAAAAGGGACGGGTCCTCAGGAATTAAATCTATGCCGGTTTTAAGCCTGAGGTCCTCCCGGGCACCCTCCATCTGGTTTCTCGCCTCTATAAGTTCCGCCTTGCGGGTTTCCACTTCGGCCTCGGCTTCCACCAGGTCAATGGGGGATTTCTTCCCCACTTTAACCATTTCCCGGTTCTGGCGGTAAAGGTCCTGGGCAAGGCGCAGGGATTCTTCCTTCACCCTATAAGCCTCAAGATAATAAAGGTAGTTCCAGTAAGCCTCCACCACCCCAAGAATTACGGAACTAACCTGAGCCCTGAAGTCCAGAAGGCTTTTTTCGTAGTTGGCCCTGCTTAATATTATGTTCTGCTTGGTTACCGAAACTCCGGCATTCTTTAAAAGGGGATGGGAAAGGCTTAATTGAAAGAAGGTGGTATAACTGGGATTCAACTGGTAAAAGAAATTGGTGGTGTAATTTCGGGACTGGTTTACCGAAAAGGTAACCCGGCCGCCGGTGGGAAGGTTCTGCACTATTTCCACATTCCCGGCCTCCCTGTCCGTGTCCACCCGGTCGGACCTGCCCTCAAAGATGGACGAAGGCTTCTGCTGATCCCGGGAAGCGGAAGCGGTTAAGTAAAACCTGGGCACGAAAAGGGACCTGGAGGCCTTCCAAAGATTCTCGGCGGAACGGGGACCATACCTGGCTATCAGTATGTCGGGGTTTTTCTCCACAGCCTGAAGCACCACCTGTTTCAGGCTCAACCTCTGGCCCCACAAAATTCCCAGACCCAGCAATAGAGGCAGTATTTTCCTCATTTTCACCTCCTCATATTATTAAATACGAAAGATGAACCCTTTAGTTCAAACTGCCTTCATTATGTCGGGATGGAGTCCGGGAAATTTCTTCATGTATTCCCTTCTTTCGGCCAGAAGTTCTTCTATAAGTTCTTCGGCCCTCTCCGGGGTGTAATAATTGGAGAGTTCAAAGGGAGAAAGGTCCAGGCCCGGAACCCTGGCCGGAACCAGAGTTTTGAAGTGGGGATCGGTCTTCCATTCAATGGTCCCCTTCAAGATGGCTCTTATGGCTGCGGCATTATCCCCTATCCTTATTTTATAGGGCTGGGTACCTTTATCGTTGCCCCTTTCCCCTATTTTGCCGGTGTTCATGAGGTAAGCCTGAACCCTTTCCCCGGGAAGTCCCAGAAGGAGTTTGTAAAAGATGTTTCCCTCCTCCTCCTCCGGCCCCACTATAAAGGGATTGGTTCCCACCACCCTCACGGACTGGCCCGCCCGGGTGGGGTCTCCGGCGGAAGTCTCTATGCTCTCTCCCAGCATGAAGGCTGCCGCCGCCTGGGCTGGGGTAAGTTTCTGAATCATGGGCAAAATGTCGCTTCTTCTGGTGATAAAGAGGAAGACCAAACCGTCAATTTCCGACAGGGGCGGAAGGTTTATGTCCCTGGACCTCCATTCTCCCAGGTCCTTCCACTGAATTATTCCACGGCCGTTTCCGGTGAGGGTCAGATCCTGAAAATGAACCCTTCCCTTCCAATCCACCAGGACATTTTCCAGAAGGGCCGTGGGCCTGCGGGCAGAGGAGTATATAAGGGGCTGGCTCTCCGGCTCAAGGCCGTCGGTCTTAATAAAAAATCCCACCTCCGTTCCGTAGGCCGACCCGTCGGGCCTCAGGGCCACGAAGTCGTCCTGAACTATCCACACCCTTTCTCCCTCCTCCGTCTTTAACCCCCAGGGATGGACGGAGTGGGTGGTCTTACCCGTTCCGGACAAACCGAACAGAAGGATGGAATAGGTCTTAAGTTGGCCTTCCCGGTCCCTGACCCTGGCCAGTTTGGCCCCGGCGTGAAGTCCCAGGTATCCCTTGTCCACCTTGGCCCGATACATGGCCATCCGAAGAAATCCCTTTTTTATCTCCCCGTAGTAGTCGGTACCGAGGACCACCGTTAAGTTTATTTCCGGAAAAACGATTATTTGTCGGTCCTTCTCCTGCCATTCGGGGATGTTAATCATGTAAAGGTCCGGCCCGGGCAAGGAAGGGTCAAAATCCGGGAGGGACTGGGTCCACATGTAAGGAAGCCTTATGGTATCCCTCCTTCCCAGGGAAAACAACAGGTGCATGTGTGGATTAAAATCCGGATTTATTCCCATGTTCCTGTGATGCTGAAGGAGGGGGGCTTTTTTCAAGTATTCAAACACCATCTCCATGGTTTTCGGAAGATCCTCCAAAAGTTTTTTCCGCTCCGGTGTCCATTCAATGGAATTCATCAACTTAGGATCCTCCGCGTATAAATAGGTGAGTTTAGCGCTCCTGTTCCTCACGGAGGTGTAAAAGGCCAGACTTCCATCCTCGGTGAGGGTGCCGTGCTTTACGGCCTCCTCCTTCATTTCCTCCACCGAAGGGGTCCTAACATTGGGGTAATTAAAGGCCTCCTTGACCCTTTCCAGTATTTCCTTCTGATTGATCTTCATTCTCTTCCTCCTTCATTGGTTGAAAGCATATTTTATTACTCTTTCACATTTCGGTAAAGTTTTATATAATTTCTTTAATGCCTATACTTGACTTTAATGAGGAGATGACCTTTGAGGAGTTGTGTGAGGCTTATATAAAAAAGCTTCGCTCCATTGTGGAAAAGGCCAAGGAGAAAGGCTGGAAGGGGTTTCTCCGCCACGGCCCCTCCTTCAAAAAAATCACCGATGCCTTCATTCCGCTCTACGCCCGGAAAAAACCCAGACCCAGGACGGACGAAAACTTTGAACTGGCCGAAAGGGAATTCAAACTCGGGAAAAAACTTTACTACGAGGAAAACTACAGGGAAGCCGCAGAGCGCTTCCAGAGGGCCGTTTCCCTGGTTCCCCAAAAGCACGCCTATCTGGGCTTTCTGGGTTTGGCTCTGAAAAAAATCGGTAGTTACGACGCCGCAGCCAAGGCCTTTGAAAAAGCCATAAACCTTTATCCCCTGAGCAAGGACTATTGGGTGAACCTGGGGGAGTGCCTCCAGGCGCTGGGGGCCCCCGGCAAGGCAGTAGAAGCCTTCGCCATCGCCTACCTGGTGGAACCCACCGACCTTAACCCCATAAGGAAGGCGGAGGCCCTTGATCCCAGAATCAGCCTTTCGGGAAAGGGAGAAAAAAGGGGTTTTCTGAAAAAACTCTTCGGCATCAAATAACTCCCCTTGACCGGACAGGTTATAATTAGTATTATTTGGCCCTTGGAGGAAGAAGATGAAGAGGACATTTCAACCAAATAGGAGAAGAAGAAGACGGACCCACGGCTTCCTGGTTAGGTCCAGAACCAAGGCAGGACGAACCGTTCTAAAAAGGAGGAGAAGGAAGGGAAGGTGGCGTCTTGCCCCGTCCTGACAGGACCCTTAGTGGGAAAAGAAGGATAAAAAAATCAAGGGAAATTATAGAGGTTTTTAAACGGGGGAAAAGAAAGGAAACCCCCTATTTTTCCTTCCTCTATAGAAGAAATAATTTGGGATACGATAGATTGGCAGTGGTGGTTAACAGGAAGTTTGGAAACGCTGTGAAGCGTAACAGGGCAAAACGCAGGATAAGAGAAGTCTTCAGGCTTCTGCGCAGGGACAGGGGTTACGACATCGTAATCTACCTCAAACCCCCTGCCAGGGATGTGGACTTTCAGGAACTCAAAAAGGCCTTCCTCTCCGTCTTAGAGGGACTATGAGAAAACTCTTAATTCTCCTGATCAAGGCCTACAGAGCCGTGGTTTCTCCCCTATTCCCCTCTTCCTGCCGCTTTACTCCCACATGTTCGGAGTATTCCATAGAAGCCATAAAAAAACACGGGGTTATAAAAGGGGGATGGCTTTCGGTAAAAAGGGTTTCCAGATGCCATCCGTGGCACCCCGGAGGTTATGACCCCGTTCCTTAGGAGATAAAGATGAAAAACGAAGACATGAGACTCCTTTTGGCCATCGTGCTTTCAACACTGGTCATCATAGGATACCAGGTATTTTTTGCCCCAAAGAGATCCCTTTCCCATACATCTCCGCCCCAGAGGGTGGAGAAACCCCGGAAGGATGTTCCCCCTCCCGCCCCCAGGGAAACGGCTCCTCCGGCGGGAGAATTATCCCTGGACCAACCTTCCCCCGGGGAGGAGACCGGAGTTATCGTGGGCGAAGAGGACCTGGTGCTTTACGCTTTTTCCCCCAGGGGCGCGGTCCTGACCTCATGGAAACTCAAGAAATACAAGAGGGATGGCCAGTTGCTGGAAATGGTTCCCAGGGGTGCGCTGAAGCCCTTTTCCGTACTGACCGGGCACAGGGAGTTTGACCTCTGGGCCAACACCTCCGTTTACACGGTAAAAAAACAGGGACACACCCTGGAGTTTTCACTGAAAAAGGACGAGGAGAATTTCGTCGTAAAAAGGTTCACCTACGAAGCCCCCTACAAATTGCGGGTGGAGATAAAGGTGGTGAGGAAGGGAGAAAACCTCCCCTTCGTCCTCTGGGGACCGGGTCTGGCACCCATAAGCAACGATCCCAAGGGAGCCATGGAAAAACGGGAGATAAGTTTTCTGGCCAACGGCTCAGTGAAAACCATCAAGAAGGAAGAGCCCGCCACCTTTTCTACCCAGGAGTGGATCGCTTATCACAACCGATACTTTACCGCCCTGTTCTTCACGAACTCCGCCTCCCTGGTGAAAATAAACTCTTCCCCCTACCTCTCGGTGGCCTCACCGAAACTTGTTTACATAGGGCCCAAGGACTACTTCATCCTCAAAAAACTGGGCACTAAAACGGAAAAGATAGTTCACCTTGGCCTTTTCTGGTTCATAGGGGTGCCCATCCTTATGGCCATGAAGTGGGTTTACATCCACCTCATCCCCAACTACGGGGTGGCCATAATCCTCATCACTATCCTGATAAAACTCCTCCTTTATCCCCTTACCCACAAGAGTTATGTGAGTATGTATAAAATGCAGAAACTCCAGCCCAAGATTAAGATAATCCAGCAGAAATACAAGGGGGCTTCCCCGGAGCAAAAACGGAAGATGAACGAAGAACTCATGGCCCTATACAAAAAGGAGGGGGTGAATCCTGCGTCGGGCTGCCTTCCCATACTCCTCCAGTTGCCCATTTTGTGGGCCTTCTTCAGCCTTCTTACCGCGGCGGTGGAATTATGGCAACAACCCTTTATTTTGTGGATAAAGGACCTCTCCGCCAAAGATCCATATTACATTCTGCCGGTGCTCATGGGAATTTCCCAGTTGGTCCTCCAACTGATGACCCCCTCGGGGAATCCAACCCAGCAAAGGGTAACCGCCGTGTTGATGGCTGGGTTCTTTACCTTCCTCTTCTCCACCTTCCCCTCGGGGCTGGTTCTCTACTGGCTCACCTACAACCTGCTTTCTATAGGACAACAGTTTTTCATAAATAAATACTTGAAATCCTTAGAGGTTTCACATGAAACATAACGAAAAAAAGGAATTTGAAGGAAAGGAACTGGAGATCGCCCTTCAGGAAGCCGAGGATTATTTCGGCCTTCCCAGGGAGAAACTGGCCTACCGGATAGTGAAGGAAAAATCCTCCCTCTTCGGAAGGCAGAGAAAAATCGTGATTGAGGCCTGGGCCAGGGACGAAACCCAGGAGGAAGACCTGAAGAGGTTCCTGGAAGCCCTCAGGGAAAAACTGGAACTCCAGGGAGAATTCAGGTGCCGGGACCTGCGGACAGGCATGTTGGAAGTGGACTACACGGGCGAAGATTACTATGTTTTTACAGAAAACCACGGGGAACTTCTGAACGCCCTTCAGTACCTCCTCAACAAAATTTTCCCTTACATAGGCAAAAAGATCATCACAGACACCCACCACTACCGCAGGCACCGGGAGAACTACTTAAGGCGCCTGGCCAGGAAAGTGGCCGAAAGGGTGAGGGAAACCGGGGAAGAAGAATTGCTTTTCCCCATGGAGCCCAACGAAAGAAGAATAGTTCACACGGTGGTTAACTCCATGGAAGGGGTGGCCTCCGAAAGTCAGGGAGAAGGGCCCATCAAGAGAATTCGCGTCTATAAACTCAGGGATGACTGAGGAAACCATAGTGGCTCCCGCCACCCCCCAGGGAAGGGGGGCCATCTCCATGGTCCGCCTCTCCGGTCCGGAGGCCTTCCAGATAGCCCGAAAGATTTTTAAGCCCTCCGGAAAAATAACCCCCCGGAAAGCCCTTTACGGAAGGTTCTATGACTTCTTGGAAAAGGCCTTTTTTGATGAGGGCCTGGGCATTTTCTACCGGGAGCCCCACTCCTACACCGGGGAAGACATGGTGGAGTTCACGCCCCATGGAAATCCCGTCATAGTGTGGAGGCTGGTGGAACTGGCGGTGACGGCGGGGGCAAGGCTGGCCAGGCCAGGAGAATTCACCTACAGGGCCTTCATCAACGGCAAAATGGACCTTATCAGGGCAGAGGCCGTAGAAGAACTGGTGGAAGCCCAGTCGTTGGAAGGGGTAAAACTCTCCTTTTCCCAGTTACAGGGCAGTCTCTCCAGGAAAATAGAGGAGTTGAGGGAAAGCCTCCTTTCGGCGGCGGTCCTCCTGGAGACGGGCATGGAGTTTCCGGACCAGGGAATAGAAATAGAGGAGACCAGGCTCAAGGAAGCCCTGGAGACGGCCCTGAAAAAAATAAAGGAGATGCTCGCCCTCTTTGAAACCGGTAAGCAACTCCTGGAAGGGATAACCCTGGTACTGGTGGGAAAGCCCAACGCCGGCAAGAGTTCTATCTTCAACGCCCTTCTGGAGGAAGAGAGGGCCATCGTAACGGAGGTGCCTGGAACCACCCGGGATTTTCTGAGGGAAAAACTCATCGTGGAGGGGGTAGCCTTCATCGTAATAGATACGGCTGGCATGAACCCTGAGCCCAGGGACGAGATAGAGCGGGAGGGAATGAGGAGGGCCGAACTCCTCATAGAAGAGGCAGACGGAGTTATCCTGGTGCTGGACGGAACCACCCCCCTGGAGGCGGCGGACCGGAAATTGATAGACATGACCCGGAACAAAAAGAGGATCGTCCTCCTCAACAAGGCGGACCTTCCCCTGATTTTGGACCCGGGGAAAGTTCGGGAATTAACGGGGCAACCCCCCTTAGTGGTTTCGGCCACGGCCAGAAGGGGCCTGGAAAAACTGAGGGAAACCCTCAGGGATGTTTTCCTCAAAAACATCTCTCCCCAGAAACTGTATGTGAATTCAAGGCAAAGGGCCTCCCTCCAGGAGGCAGCCCGTTATCTCAAGGAAGCCCTGGACCTGCGGGACGAGGAACTGGTAGCCGAGCAACTGAGAGGCGCCATCGCCGCCCTGGATCAACTTTTGGGGAAAATAACCTCTGGGGATGTGCTTAACACCATTTTTTCAAGGTTCTGCATAGGGAAATGATGGACACGGATGTGGTGGTAGTGGGCGCAGGCCACGCGGGAATAGAGGCCGCCTACGCTTCGGCGAAGATGGGAATGCAGACCCTCCTGGTGACCATCCACCTGGAGACGGTGGGGCAGATGTCCTGCAACCCCTCCATAGGAGGAACCGCCAAGGGGCAGTTGGTGAGGGAAATAGACGCCATGGGCGGTGTCATGGGGAGGATCGGGGACAGGTGCGGAATCCACTACAAACTCTTGAACAGAAGAAAGGGACCGGCCATCCAGGCCCCCAGGGCCCAGGAGGACAAGGCTTGTTACCGCCTTGCCATGAAGCATTTTTTAGAGGGGGTGAAAAACCTCGTCCTCTACCAGGGAATAGTAACCTCCATCATGGTCCAGGGAGGCAAAACGGTGGGGGTAGAAACCCTGGAGGGGATAAAAATCCGGGCCGGGGTGGTGGTCCTGGCCACCGGAACCTTCCTCAACGGCCTGATCCACATAGGGGAAAACCACTATCCCTCCGGCAGGGCCAACGAACCCGCCGCCATAGAACTTTCCCGTAGCCTGAAATCCCTGGGCTTTAAAATGGGAAGGCTCAAGACCGGCACTCCCATGAGAATTCACGCCGACACCATAGATTATTCCAAGTTTGAAGTTCAGGAGGGGGACAAGGAGCCCGTTCCTCTGAGTTTCTGGACCGAAAGGGTGGAGAACAGAATAGTTTGCTATCTGGGCCACACCAACGAAAGGGTCCACGAAATCATACGGAAAAACCTCCATCGCTCGGCCCTCTACAGCGGCAAAATCGTGGGGATCGGCCCCAGGTATTGTCCTTCCATAGAGGACAAGATCGTTAAATTTCCCCAACACAAGAGGCACCACATTTTTCTGGAGCCCGAAGGCCTTGAAACCAAAGAGGTTTACGCCAACGGACTCTCCTCATCCCTCCCCTACGAAGTTCAGGAGGAGTTTATGCGGGCCATACCGGGGCTGGAAAACGCCGTAATGATGAGGCCGGGCTACGCCATAGAATACGATTTCATCCATCCCACCCAGTTAAGGCCCACCCTGGAAACCCTATCCGTGGAGAACCTGTTTCTGGCCGGTCAGATAAACGGCACCTCCGGATACGAAGAAGCGGCGGGTCAGGGCCTTTTAGCCGGAATAAACGCCGCCCTGAAACTCAAGGGAAAGCCCTCTTTTACCCTCCCCCGGGAGATTTCCTACATTGGAGTTATGGTGGAGGACCTGATCACCCAGGGGGTGGACGAACCCTACAGACTGTTTACCTCCAGGGCGGAAAGAAGGCTTTACCTTCGGGCCGATAATGCGGACCTGAGGCTGACCCCCCTGGCCTGGGAATTGGGACTTATCGGCCAGGAGGATTACGAGGAGTTCTTGAAGAGGAAGGAAAGAAGGGAAAGGGCCAGGGCCTATCTTTTCACCAGGAAGATAGGGGAAACCACCGTCGCCCAGGCCTTTTCCTCTAAAAAGATCTCCCTGGAGAAGGCCCTATCCTTCCTCCCCGAAGAACTGAAGCCCAGAAACCAGGACGAGGCCAGATTTCTGGATGCGGAGATGCGCTACAGCGGATATTTGGAAAAGGAGGTCCGGGTGGCCCAGCGGCTGAAAAGGGAAGAGGCCCTGGAAATACCCCCGGACCTGGATCCATATTCCGTGGAGGGGCTCTCCAACGAACTGAAGGAAAAAATGGTCAGATACAAACCCACCAACATAAGGGAAGCCAGAAAAATCCCCGGCATGACCCCGGCGGCCCTTACCCTTCTAATAGGGAAAATAAAGGAATGGAAAAAAGGGAAAGATTTGAAAAAATCCTGAGGGAAGAGAACCAGAAAACAAATCTCATTTCCCGGAGGAGTTTTGAATCCACCCTGAACTATCTCTGGGCTCTCTCGGAGTTCATCCTGAAAACTCTGGAACCCTTTTCTTCCTTGGTGGACATAGGAAGCGGAGCGGGCTTTCCGGGCCTGGCCATAAAAATTATGGCCCCGGAAAAAAGAGTTATCCTGGTGGAGCCCCGGCGCAAAAAGGCCGAATTTCTCCGGAGGGTTCAACGGGAACTGAACCTGGAAAACCTGGAAATTCTGGAGGGAGATTTTCTTTTATTTCACAAAAAATACTGCCATGAGCGGATAGATTTTCTGGTCTCCATGGGGGTGAAAAAAAAGGAAAGTTTTATAAGGGAAGATTGCGGAAACATAGTAAAGGGCTACTGCTTCGTCACGGGAAAGGAGGAGGTGGAAAGACTCCTTAACCACAGGAAGGTAAAAAAGTATAATACAGAGGTAAAAAAGATTCCTGGAAGGGATCGGCTTTTTCTGCTTATAATTAGAAAACCATGGGAAAAATTTTAGCCATAGCCAATCAGAAGGGTGGAGTAGGAAAAACCACCACCGCCGTCAACCTGGGCGCTTCCCTGGCCCTGGCGGAAAAGAGGGTCCTCATAATTGACATGGACCCCCAGGGAAATGCCACCACCGCCGCCGGCCTCAACAAAAAGAAGGAGCCGGTTTCCGTGGCGGAGGTTCTGCTTCAAAACCTACCGTGGCAGGATGCCATCAGGGACACCGAAATAAAATTCTTGAAGATAGTCCCCTCCAACCCCTCCATGCACACTGCAGAACTGAGGATGATGGAAATGGAAAGAGGGGAATTGCTCCTTAAAAAAAGGGTGGAAGAGGTGGAGGAGGAGTTTGACTTCATAATTCTGGACTGCCCCCCTTCCATGGGCTACCTTACCCTGAACGCCCTGGTGGCGGCCCATTCGGTAATAATCCCCCTCCAAAGCGAGTACCTGGCCATGGAAGGACTCTCGGAAATCCTTTCCCTGATAAAAAGGGTTAAAAACAAAATAAACCCTCGCCTGGAAATAGAGGGGATCCTGATAACCATGCACGACGAGAGAACCATCCTCGCAAGACAGGTAGAGGAGGAAGCCAGAAAATACTTTCCTAAAAAGGTTTTTCGCACGGTGATCCCCCGGAATATACGCCTCAGCGAGGCCCCCAGTTATGGAAAACCCATAGTGCTTTATGATATAAAATCAAAGGGAGCCCAGGCTTACCTAAATTTAGCAAAGGAGATTTTAAGGAGATGAAACGGGGTTTAGGAAAGGGCTTAATGGACCTTCTGGAGGCTCCAGAAGGAGAATTTATCCACCTGAATGTTTCCCTGATAAAGCCCAATCCCTTTCAGCCCAGAAGGGAGTTTAAAAACCTGGACCAGTTGGCGGAATCCATAAAGAAGAACGGGGTTCTGCAGCCGGTGCTGGTCAGGAAGGTCAACGGGGAATACTATCTGGTGGCGGGGGAAAGGCGGTGGCGGGCGGCCATAAAGGCTGGATTGGAGAGGATTCCCGCCATTGTAAAGGATGTCTCCGACGAGCAGGCGGCAGCCATGGCCCTGATAGAAAACACCCTCAGGGAAGATCTTTCCCCTCTGGAGATCGCCGAAGACCTGGAAAAACTCAGGGAAAAATTCAACCTCTCCCACGAGGAGTTGGCCCAAATATCCGGAATGGACAGGTCTTCTGTGACCAATTTCCTTCGCCTCCTGCGCCTGCCGGAAAAGATCAAAAAAGCCCTCCATCGCGGAGAGATAAGCATGGGACAGGCCCGGGCCCTCCTCTCCATTGAGGATCCGGAAAAACAAATGGAAGTCTTTGAGCGCATAAAGAGAAGGAACATGACGGTAAGGGAGGTGGAAGAACTGGTGAGAAGGGAGAAAAAACACAGGGAGCGAAAATTTTCGCAAATAGAGGAGGAAATTTCCAGGGCCCTGGGGACCAAGGTAACCATAGGGCGGAGGGTGCTGAAGATATACTTCAGAGATCAGGAGGAACTGGAAAGGATCCTTCTGACGCTCCAGGGAGGAAAAAATGCCTGAGACACCCTTCAGGGCCTACATAGACGAAGGCATGGAGATAACCGGGGACATAAGGGCCAGAAATCCCGTGAGGATTGACGGAAAGATAAAGGGAAATGTTTACAGTTCTTCCGATGTGATAATAGGCATCAAGGGAAGTGTGGAAGGAAAGGTTTTCGGAAAGGAGTTGATCATCAGCGGCCGGGTAAAGGGAAAGGTTCTGGCCAGGGAAAGGGTAAACCTGGAGGCCAGCGCCAGGCTGGAGGCCGAGATAATAACCCCTATTCTCTCCATCAAGGACGGCGCCATTATCCGGGGAGGGGCCAGGGTGCTTCCCAAGCCGGAGGTGGAAAAGGAGATTGACCGGGAATGGAAGTCTTAGGGGTTATTCCTGCCCGGGAGGGTTCTACGAGACTAAAGGGAAAGCCCCTGGTGGACCTCTGCGGCAGACCTCTCATTCTATGGACCCTAAAAGGAGCCCGACAGGCGAAAAAATTAACCAGGGTGGTGGTGGCCACGGATTCGGAGAAAATAAAAGAGGTGGTGGAAGGGGCCGGAGGAGAAGCCATTATGACTTCCCCCCATCACAGAAGCGGGACGGAAAGGCTTGGGGAAGTGGCCCAAAATATCCACTACCAGGGGTACTTAAACATTCAGGCCGACGAACCCATGATAAAGGGGGAGGCCTTGGACCTGCTGGTGGAGGAACTGGAAAGGGGAGAGGACTTCGTAAGCCTTTACGGTGAACTCCATCCGGAGGAGGCGGAGGACCCCAACACCGTCAAGGTGGTTCTGGATGAGGAGGGGTATTCCCTCTATTTCTCCCGATCGCCCGTGCCCTTCCGGGGCCCCTACCTCAAGCACATCGGCATTTACGGCTTCCGCAGAGAAGCCCTTATGTGGTTTCTCTCCAGGGATCCCTCGCCCCTGGAAGCGAGTGAAGGCCTTGAACAAATGAGGATCCTTTATTACGGGAAAAAAATAAAAATGGTGCCCTGGAAGGAACCCACCGTATCCGTGGATACCCAGAAGGACCTTATAAAACTTCGGGAGGTGCTCTGTGGGAAAGCAGACTAAATTTATCTTCGTAACAGGGGGGGTCCTTTCATCCCTCGGAAAGGGTGTGGCCGCCGCCAGTATAGGAGCCCTCATGGAAGCCCACGGACTCACCATCTCAATGCAGAAAATAGATCCCTATCTCAATGTGGACCCCGGAACCATGAGTCCCTTTCAGCACGGAGAAGTTTTCGTCACCGAAGACGGAGCCGAAACGGACCTGGACCTGGGGCATTACGAGAGATTCACCACCATACAGACCACCAGGGACAGCAATTTCACCGCAGGAAAAATCTACTGGTCCATAATAAACAAGGAAAGGAGGGGAGATTACCTGGGCAAAACCGTTCAGGTAATTCCCCATGTAACCGACGAAATAAAATCCGCCATTAGAAGGTTTTACGGGGAAGTGGACATATCCATAGTGGAAATCGGGGGAACCGTAGGGGACATAGAGAGCCTCCCCTTCCTGGAAGCCATAAGGCAAATTGGGCTGGAAGAGGGCCCGGAAAATGTGGTCTATGTGCACCTGACCCTGGTTCCCTTTATCCCCACCTCCGGAGAACTTAAGACCAAGCCCACCCAGCACTCGGTCAAGGAACTCCGGGCCATAGGTATTCAGCCGGATTTTCTCCTTTGCCGCAGCGACAGGGACCTCCCCCAGGAAATAAAGGCGAAGATCGCCCTTTTCTCCAATGTAAGGGAGGAAAATGTAATATCTGCCAGGGATGTCAGGACCATATACGAAATCCCCCTGAACTTCCACAAGGAAGGGCTGGACCAGAAGATCCTTGAAAAACTACACCTCCCCCGCAGAGAACCGGACCTCAGGAAATGGGAGGACTTCATACGGAAGGTGAAAAACCTTAAGGAAGACCTGGAAATAACCATGGTGGGGAAGTATGTTAAATTGAAGGATTCCTACAAGAGTTTGAACGAAGCCCTCTTTCACGCAGGCGTAGCCAACGGCGTGAGGGTGGTCCAGAGATGGGTGGAGGCGGAGGACATCCTGGAGCAGGGCCCGGAAAAAATTCTGAAAGATTCCCTGGCGATTCTGGTTCCCGGGGGATTTGGGGAAAGGGGTATAGAGGGAATGATAAGGGCGGTCCAATTCGCCCGGGAAAGAAAAATTCCTTACTTCGGCATATGCTTGGGAATGCAGGTGGCCACCATAGAATTTGCCAGGAATGTGGCGGGCCTTAAGCGGGCCAACAGCGAAGAATTTGACGAAACCTCCCCCCACAAGGTTTTAATAATGCTTCCTAACCTGAGAGGAGTGCGTCAGATGGGGGGGACCATGAGGCTGGGGGCCTACAAGTGCAAAATCTCCAGGCCTTCCTTTGCATATTCGGCCTACGGAAAGGATGTGATATACGAAAGGCATCGCCACAGATACGAGTTCAACCCCGACTACAGGGAAAAACTTGAAAAAAGCGGCCTGAAAATAACCGGAACCCATCCCGAATCCGGCCTGGTGGAGATCATTGAGAACCACGACCACCCCTGGTTTCTGGGATGCCAGTTCCATCCGGAGTTTAAATCTACCCCCTTTAACCCCCATCCCCTCTTCGTCTCATTTGTAAGGGCCGCTCTGAGGAGAAAGAAGGGTGAGATTTAGAATAGGAAACATCCAGGTTCCTTCGGACCCCTTCTTCCTCATAGCCGGTCCCTGCGTTCTGGAAGACCTTTCCCTGGCCATGGATGTGGCCCTTTTTATGAAGGAACTTACCGAAAGACTCGCCATACCTTACATCTTCAAGGCCTCCTTTGATAAGGCCAACAGGACTTCCCTTTCCTCCTTCCGCGGTCCGGGCCTGGAAAAGGGTCTGGAAATGCTGGGCAGGATAAAGGAAGAGGCAGGGGTGCCTATAACCACCGACTTCCACGAGCCATGGCAGGCGGAGAAGGTGGCGGAGGTGGTGGACCTGCTTCAGGTGCCCGCATTTCTTTCCCGCCAGACGGACATGCTCCTGGCCGCAGGAAGGACGGGGAAACCGGTAAGCGTGAAGAAGGGCCAGTTTTTGGCCCCCTGGGACATGAAAAGGGTGGTGGAAAAAATAGAGAGCACCGGCAACAAAAAAATAGTCCTCATTGAAAGAGGGACCTTTTTCGGCTACGGAAACCTGGTGGTGGACTTTCGTTCCATCCCCATAATGAAGGAGACGGGCTACCCGGTGGTGATTGACGCCACCCATTCAGTCCAGAAACCCTCCGCCCGGGGCAATGCCTCCGGAGGAGAGGCCCGGTTCATAGAGACCATGGCCAGGGCCGGATTGGCCGCCGGGGCCCAGGGAGTTTTCATGGAAGTTCATCCGGCCCCGGATAAGGCTCTTTCCGACGGCCCCAATTCTCTGCCCCTTTCCCGGGTTGAGGAACTTCTCCAGGAACTTCTAAGACTCTGGGAGGCGCTGAAATGAATTTGCTGGAAGAGGCAAAAAGGGTTCTTTCCACAGAGGAGGAAGCCCTAAAGTTCGTCAGGGAAAACCTGGGAGAGGAGTTTTGCCGGGCGGTGGAGGAAATTTTCAGGTGCCAGGGGAAGGTAGTCCTTACCGGAATAGGAAAATCGGGCCTGGTGGCCCGGAAGATTTCCGCCACCCTTTCCTCCACAGGCACACCCTCCATCTTCATTCACGCCGCCGAGGCGGTTCACGGAGACCTGGGAACGCTATCCCCCCAGGACATAATCCTGGCGGTTTCCTACAGCGGAGAGAGTGAGGAAATAAAGAGGCTGGTTTACTTCGTTAAAAGACTGGGTTTTAAACTCATTTCCATAACAGGAAATCCGAACTCCACCCTAGGTAGAAATTCGGACATCGTGATCAACGCCAGGGTTCCCAGGGAAGCATCTCCCTTCGGCATGGTTCCCACATCCTCCACCACCGCCGCCATGGCCCTGGGGGATGCCCTGGCGGTAGCCCTCATGATAAAAAGGAATTTCGGCCAGGACGATTTTGCCAGGTTTCATCCCGGCGGGGCCCTGGGGAAAAAACTCCTTAAAGTGGGGGATCTCATGCACCGGGGAGAAGAACTGCCGGTGGTTCACGAAGATGCCCTCCTCCAGGAGGTGGTGGAGGAGATAAGCCGCAAGGGTTTTGGAACCACCGCCGTGGTGGACAGGGACGGAAGACTGGTGGGCATTATCACCGACGGGGACCTTCGGAGGGCTCTACTCAGGGACGGGAAGATATTTGAAAAAAGGGCTCATCAGATAATGACCCGCAATCCCATTACCATAGGAAGGGAAGAACTGGCCTCCCGGGCCCTGAAGATAATGGAAGACAAAAAAATAACTTGCCTTCTGGTCCCGGACGAAGAGGGAAAACTGGAGGGCCTCCTTCACCTCCACGACCTATGGAGAACGGAGTTGTTCTGATGAAGATAAAATTGATAGCCGTGGATGTGGACGGGACCCTTACCGACGGAAAACTTTATTTCTTTGAAGGCTCCCGGGAACCCGCCAAGGCCTTCAATGTGAAGGACGGCATGGCGGTGCACCTGGCCCGCCAGGCAGGAATACGAATTGCAATTATTTCCGGCCTTGCTTCCAGGGCAGCGGAGGAAAGGGCCCGAAAACTCGGAATAGAGGAGGCCCACTTCGGCGTCCGGGACAAAAGGGGGGTCATGGAAAAGATAATGAAAAAATACGGGATAAAAAAGGGTGAAGCGGTCTTTCTGGGGGACGACATTCAGGACATCCCTGCCATGGAAGCCGCCGGCCTGGGGGTGGCCGTAGGGGATGCCGTGGAAGAGGTAAAGAAAAAGGCCGACCTCATCCTCAGTTCCCGGGGAGGGGAGGGGGCCCTGAGGGAACTGGTGGAAAAGATTTTGACCAACCATGGATGTTTCACGTGAAACACCGCCGGACACCCGGTACGTTCTGAGAAGGGAGGGGTCTGCCCTGAAAAAATACAGGAGGCTGGCCCCCGGGGATGTGGGCCTTCTCCGCTTCCTGTATTACGAGGCGGTTATAACCCTGTTTGCCAACATACCGGGGGCCCTGGGCTACCTACTCAGGAAACTCTTTTTCCCTCCCCTCTTCAAGAGGTGCGGGAAGGGGGTCGTTTTCGGCCGGGGCATGACCATAAGGAATCCGGCAAATATTGAAATAGGCCACGGGGTGGTCTTTGACGATTATGTTCTCCTGGACGGCAAGGGAGGGATCCTAAAAATCGGAGATCGGTGCCTGGTTGCCCGGGGGGCCACCCTTTCGTGTAAATACGGCGACATAATCCTGGGAAACGATGTAAACATATCAAACAATGTGACCATATACTCCAATCACCGGGTGGAAATAGGAGATAAGACCTTTATCGCCGGCCATTGTTATATAGTAGCAGGCGGGGAACATTATTTTGAGGACACAACCATCCCCATCCTTGACCAGGGAATAAAGGAGGGAAGGGGGGTTAAAATAGAGGGGGATTGCTGGATAGGTGCCGCCACCACCGTTCTGGACGGTACCCACCTGGCCCACGGATGCGTGGTGGGGGCCAGCGCCCTTTTAAAGGGGGCCTTTGAGCCCTACAGCATAATAGTGGGGATTCCGGGCCGGGTTATCAGGAAAAGGGGGGAAGCATCCACCAATAAGTGATATAATAAAATTAGAAATGAAAAAACTGCTTTTGATGGCCCTTCTTCTGCTTCCAGCATGTAGTTTCAACCTCTACCAGGAAAACCTCAAACTGGGAATAACGGCGGCACGGATGCGCTTGTGGAAGGAAGCCCTTTACAGGTTTAAAAGGGCGGCGGAACTCCGGGAAACTGCCCAGGCCTACAACAACCTGGCCGTGGCCTACGAAGCCGTGGGAGATTTTGAGAGGGCGGAGGAGTGCTATAAAAAAGCCCTGAACCTGGACCCCAACAACCGGCACATAAGGGCCAACTACGCCATCTTCCTGGAACTTAAACGGAAGGAAAGACCGGGGAGGAAGCAGTGAAGAGGGCGATCCTTTTTTTCCTGGCGGTATTCCTTCTGGCCCACTGCACCCCGGTTTACCGGGTAAGGGTAGAAGTGGAAAGGCCCCCTGCCATAGACCAAAAAATCACCAAATTATACCTGAAGGTGGAAGAGAAATCCCTGGAAAACGACTTCGTGGAATTAAGGGATGTGAAATCCGAAGTAGAAAAATTCCTGAAGAACGAATTGGAAACCTCCGGCAACATAAAGATTCTCCCGGGGGAGGGTCATCCCCTTCTCTTGGTGACCTACGAAACCTCCCTGAAAAGGGCCTACACCTATTATTCTCCCCAGGAGGATGCCATCGCCCCCCCCTCCCTGGTGGCGGTTAAAATCATAAGGATGAACATGTGCTTCTCCATAAGGGAATACGGATACAGGAAATGCCTGAAGGAGAGGATGAAATTCATGGAGTCCGAATCATCCCTTTTCGCCCTCTACGCCGTCCTCCAGAGAATGACTTCGGCCTTGCTTTCGGACATCGCTTACCAGAAGAAGGAAATAATGCATTATCTTTTGAGGTGAGGCCATGAGGAAATTTTTCCTTTTAATATTGGTTTCCGGGCTTCTATTTCCCCAACTGATCCCCTATTACGGGAAAAACAAAGTCATCTACAACGATTTCAGATGGATGGAATACGACACCCCTCACTTTCGCTTCCTTTTCTACGACAAGGGCAGGCTCAGGGAGGTGGTGACCTATGCCCAGATGAGTTACAAGAAACTTTCCTTTCTCACCGGCGTGGACATACGGAAAAAAATCCCCATAATTTTCTACAGAAATCATTTTGACTTTGAACAAACCAATTTATACGGCGGACTGATTCCCGAAGAGGTCCTGGGATTTTCCGAGCCCTTTAGAAGAAGGGTGGTTATCCCGGCGGACCTTCCGCCCTTCTACCTGAGGCGGCTCATAAACCACGAATTAACCCATACCTTTGAATTCTACATCCTCTACGAAGGCCTTAGCCCCTCCGCCATTTTTAGAATAAGGGTTCCCCTGTGGATGATGGAGGGTTTTGCCGAATACGCCACCGGCGACTGGGAGCCCTTCCCCCTGGTGACCCTGGTGGACGCCGTGGCCACAGACTCGGTGCCGGAGATTACCCGCTCTGGAAGCCTTCGGGGCGGCACGGGAAGGGTACCCTACGATTTCGGCCACGCCATCTTTGATTTTATAGAAAACGAGTACGGAATCACCGGGGTCAGGAAACTCTGGTGGATCATCAAAAAATTCAAAATTATCCGATATTCCAACCCCATAAAGGAAACCTTCCACATAGAAAGGGAGGAGTTTAACAACAGATTTAAGGTCTACCTGAGAAGGCGCCTTAGAAACCGATTGCTCCGCTCCCTTCCGGAAGATTACGGACCGGCGGTATCCCCCCGATTTCCCTTTTATCAGGTTTTTTCCTTCCAACTCTCCCCCAGCGGGGAGGTGGCGGCGGTTCTAACCATAAATTATTCCCAGGCCGACTACGATGTGGTCCTTATTTCCATGAGGGACGGAAAAAAATTGAAAAACCTGACCAGCGGCATAACCCTGAAATACCAGAAAATTAAATTCGGCTACGATCCCTCCACCGGCCGGGGAATTGCCTGGGATAAGGCCGGAGAAAAAATCGCCTTCTTCGGAAAGAGGACCCGTTTTTACCGCCTCTTCATTATAGACTCCTTCAAGGGGAAAATTCTCAGGGAATACAAACTGAAAAACATTTACAACCCCTCGTCGCCGGTGTTTTACAAGGACCAGGTGGTTTTTGTGGGTTTTGAGGGGAAAAACTCCTATGTTTTTTCCCTGAACACGAAAACCGGAGCAATCCGCAAACTCTCGCCGGAGAACATGTATATTAAGGAGGTGAGCCTTTCTCCTTCCGGGAAAAAGGCGGTTTTTTCCGTGGCCCAGGGGAAAAGCATAAACCTCTTCCTGGCGGATTTTCCCTCCTTTGAGGGTATAAAGCAACTCACCTTCACCCGGGCTCAGAACATAAACCCCTCCTTTGTGGACGAAGGCACCGTGGCCTTCTCCTCCGACAGGGAAGGAGGTTTTGACATATACACCCTGGATCTGAAGGACGGCCGCCTTAAGAGATACACCAAGGTTTCCACGGGATGCTTCTTCCCGGTTTTCAGGGACGGAAAACTTTACTTCTCCGGATTCCACAAAATGAGTTTTAAAATTTACAAGGCAGAAGCCAAAGAAATAGCAGAATCCCGGGAAAAGAGGGGTAGCCTAAAATTCACGGCCCCAAAACTGGTCAAAATAGACGAGAAGAAGATAAGGATACGGGAAGGAATTGGAAGGCTTTCCCCCGACTTCCTTTCCCCCATAAGCATCAGTTATTCCACGGACGGAAGGTTTTCCACCTCGGCCTTCCTCTCCTTTTCGGACATTTTCGCAGACCACAGGCTTTTCTTCTCTGCATCCAACGATTACCGGTATCAATCCTACCTGTTCGGATACTTCAACCAGAAAAGAAGGCTGTGGTGGGGTTTAGCCGGTTATCAACTCAAATTTTATTATTTTTACGGGCCCTTCGCCGTATATCCCTCCACGGTCCTGAGAAGGTTTACGGGCCTCGGATTTTACGCCTATTATCCGCTGGACCTTTACCACAGGGTGGAGATGTCCCTGGGCGGCGAAGAAATCAAGGAAAACATTGGGGGCTTTTACCAGTATCCCGGACTGTTTTTCTCCGGAAAATTTCTCCATGTGGACTTCAATTTCGTCCGGGAAACCACCAGGTTTAAGGCCTTCGGTCCCCTGAGCGGGGACACCCTCTCACTGAGGTTTACCAAAAGAATAGGCCTTGATAGCGCCAATATCAGCAATTTCACCGTTTCGGTGGATGCCAGAAAGTACTTCAACCTGGGAAGGGATTTCCTCCTGGCCTTCAGGCTGGACTACTACGGAAGTTTCGGCAAGACCCCCTTTTACAATTACTTCGGGGGAAACAACGAAATAAGAAGCGTGGGTTACAGAAGGCTGGTAGGAACCAAAACCTTTTTCTTCAACGCAGAGTTCAGGTTTCCCATAACCTACATTACCTTAACCCCGCTGGGAAATCTGGGACCCATAAGGGGTGTGATCTTCTTTGATATAGGTGGATTCTGGCTTCCTGGATACAAAATAAAGTTCTGGGAAGGAAGGTTTCCGGATGTGGTCCTAAGGGACGGCGTGGCCTCATACGGCTATGGGCTGGAAATATTCGCCTTCGGTCTTCCCCTCCACATAGAATATGTAAAAAGAACCGATTTGCAAAGAACCATATTTTCCACCTATAATTTCTGGGTGGGATTTGATTTCTAAATTTCCACACTTTGTGGATTTTGTGTGAAAATGAGGATTTGGGATCAGATTATCAAGGAAGTCCGTTCCAGGGTGGATGATTTCACCTTTAAAACATGGTTTGAACCCCTGGTCTATGTGGGCAAAGTGGGCAATGTTCTGTATGTGAGGGCCCCCAGTTCCACCTTTAAGAGGATGTTTCGGGAAAACTTCCCCGACATATTCAATAAAATCGTAAAGGATGTTCTCGGTAAAAACTACCAAGTGAGGTTGTTCCACGAAGAAGATGTGGAGGAAGAAGCGAAAAAGAAGGAAAGGGAAAGGCTATCAATAATGCTAAATCCCAAATACACCTTTGAAAACTTCGTGGTGGCACCGGAAAATCAATTCGCCTATTCCGCTGCCCTGGCGGTGGCAAAATCCCCCAGCAAAAGTTACAACCCCTTGTTTATTTACGGGGGAGTTGGCCTTGGAAAAACCCATCTTCTAAACGCCATTGGCCACTTCATACTTCAGAACAGACCCGAACTCATAGTGATATACAGAACCACAGAAGAATTTATGAACGAGATGGTCTATTATCTTCAGCACGACAAGATAATAGACTTCAAGGAAAAATACAGGAGCGTGGATGTTTTACTGATAGACGACATACAGTTTCTCTCTGGGAAAGAACAGACCAAACAACAGATATTCCACCTTTTCAACTCCCTATACGAATCCCAGAGACAAATCGTTCTTTCAAGCGATAGGCCGCCAAAAAACATTTCTGGCTTGGAAGACCGATTGATGTCAAGGTTTGAATGGGGTCTTATAGCGGACATCCAGCCTCCCACCCTGGAGACCAGGATCGCCATACTTAAGAAAAAGGCGGAACTGATGAATTTTGATGTTCCCAACAATGTTCTGGAATTTATAGCCATGAAGATAAGGTCCAATGTTAGGAAATTGGAAGGAGCCCTAACAAGACTGGAGGGTCTGGCCATGCTCAAAAACCAGCCGGTATCCATACCCCTGGCCAAGGAGGCCTTGAAAATAATTGCAGAGGTGGAAACCGACGATTCATCCAAAATTACCGTTGACGACATCGTAGAAAGAACCGCAGAGGTTTTCGGGGTTCCTCCAGAAAAAATAAAGGGAAAAACCAGCGTAAGAAGCGTAACTCTGCCAAGACAGGTTTCCATGTATTTGGTGAGAAAAATACTGGGCATACCCCTCAAGGAAATAGGCGAACTCTTCGGAGGTAAACACCACTCCACCGTGCTCCACTCCATAAACAAGGTGAAAGAACTGATTGAAAAGGATCCTGAACTTGCAAAAAAAGTTGAAGAAATAGAACTGTTTTTCAGATAAAATCCACATGGAAGACGGCACCGGAAGGGGTTTTCCACAAATCCACATCTCATTATTCTTTTTGAAAGAAAATTTATGTTCTATAATAAAACAAAAGAAGTTTAATAAAGGAGTGTGGATATGTGGATAAAAACCGAGAGAAACGAACTTACAAAGGCACTTTCCTCACTTCAGGATGTTGTGGAAAGGAGGATAATAAACCCGAAACTTTCCAATGTTCTTGTGATAGCCCGGGGAGATAATGTGGAGTTTCGGGCCACCAACCTTCAGATGGGGGTAAAGACCAGTATACCCGCCGAGGTTAAAGAAGAAGGAACCATTGCCATCAATGGAAAGAAGTTCTACGAGATATCCCGTTCCCTGTCCGGAGACACGGTGGAAGTCAAGACCATAACCCCTACCCACTGTGAGATAAACGACGGCAGGTCTCCCTTTAAATTGGTCTATTCCGGTCCAGAGGGATTTCCAGAATTTCCGGAGCCCACCATACACCTGAAGGATTTTCCAGCGGAGATAATGAAGGAATTTATAAGGAAAACCCTGTTCTCCATAAACCAGAGGGACAGTAGGTTCATAATAAACGGTGTCCTCTTTAAAATCGGAGGAGGAAAGGCTTTAATGGTATCCACCGATGGGCATCGCTTATCTTTGGTGGAAAAGGAGATTGAGTACGACGGGGAGGAAAAGGAATACATTTTACTCAAGAATTTACTGACCAAACTTCAGAGGGCAGAGGATGAGACCATATCCATGGGAGATGACGAAAGGAATATATTTTTTGAGTTTGATAAAAAAATCATCAATGTATCCAAGGTTGAGGGCCGTTTCCCGAATTACGAAGTGGTTTTCCCCAAGGAAATTAACTACGAAGTGATAGTAAACAGAGAGAAACTTCACGAGGCCCTGAGGAGAGCGTCTATTATAATAGACGAGAAACAACGGGGCGTTAAATTTTCCGTGAGCGAAGGATTGATGGAAATAAACGCTCAGAATCCTGATCTTGGGGAATTCAAGGAACAGATGGAGGCGGATTACAAGGGTGAGCCCTTCAACATAATTTTCAACCCAAGATACATAACGGAATTTCTTTCGGTGGTGGATTCAGACCTCATAAAGATGTATTTTGACGAGGTGGGCAAGGCGGTGGTCTTTGAGCCCCTCCACGAGATCGTCAACTATAAATATGTGGTGATGCCCATTAGGGAATAGATGAAGGGATTTTTTCTTGTGGTGGAGGGGATAGACGGGGCGGGAAAAACTACTTTATGTGAACTGCTGAAGAATAGCCTTCGGAGCAGGGGATACGATGTTTTGCTCACCCGGGAGCCCACCGAAGGAAAATACGGTAAAGAACTAAAAAGAAGGATAACGGAAGGAAAAATAACCCCGGAGGAGGAACTTGAACTCTTTTTGAAGGACAGGGAGGAGCATGTAAAAAAGGTTCTGGAGCCCTCCCTTCGTTCAGGAAAACTTGTGATATCCGATAGATATTACTTTTCATCCTGCGCTTATCAGGGTGCCCGGGGCCTGGATTACCAGAAAATATGCCAGGCCAACTCCTCCTTTCCCTCCCCGGACTTCGTCATCCTTCTTGACATTGACCCCTCCGTTGCCCTCCGGAGAAAAAAGGCCAGGGAAGAACATTTTGAGGAGGAGGTTTACCTCAAGAAGGTCAGGGAAATCTATATTAAAGTGGTAAAGCCCTTTCCCCACCTGATAATAGACGCCAGGCGAAGCCCTGAAGAAGCCCTGAGTGAGGCCTTGAAGGCACTGGATAAATGTTTGAAAAAATAAAGAGGTGGGTCCGGGAAGCCGTTGACGAAAATTCCGGCTACCGCTTGGTTCTTGAACATCTTTCCAGGGAAATCCCAGGCGGCGATAATGTAGTTCTCGTGGCCCTGGGAAAGGCCTCCCTGTCCATGGCCAGGGCGGCCCAGGATGCCCTGGGAAAAAGGATAAGGCGGGGGCTTGTAATCTCAAACAAAGAGGGTCCACTGGAGGGCCTGGATCTTTACCTGGGTTCCCATCCGTATCCAGACGAGAAAAGCCTGAGGGCAGGGCAGGTCCTAAGGCATTTGGCCGTGGACTGCGGCGAAGATGACACCGTTCTGTTTTTTATTTCCGGTGGGGCTTCCTCCCTGGCGGTTTTGCCTCATCCTCCCTTTAACCTGGAGGACCTGGCTTTTATTTACAAAAAACTCTTGCTCCAGGGTGCCAATATTCACGAAATCAACACCGTAAGGAGGCATATTTCCCTAATTAAAGGGGGAAGACTGGCCACTGACTTTTACCCGGCAAGGGTCATCACCCTGGCCATTTCCGATGTCAAGGGGGATGTGCCCGAGGACATCGGTTCCGGTCCCACGGTTCCGGACCGAACCACCCGAGAAGAGGCCGTGGAGGTAATGAAAAGGTACGGACTTGAGGAATACATAAAGAAATTAAGGGAAGTCCCGGAAACCCCCAAGCCCTCCCACCCTGCCTTCAAAAAAACGAGTTTCGTGCTCCTTGCCAACACCCTGAAACTTCTCAGGGATGTGGAAAAGAAGGCCAGGGCAGAGGGTATAAGGACGCTTATCCTTACGGGCGAAGACGAGGGCGAGGCCAGGGAAGTAAGCAAACTTTACGCAGGAATAATCCTGGAGGTCCTGAGGAGTGGGAATCCCCTGCCCCCTCCTCTTTTGATCCTCAGCGGCGGCGAACTCACCGTCACCGTAAAGGGAAGCGGAAAGGGTGGTAGAAACACGGAGTTTATTCTCTCCCTTCTGCTTCAGACCCGGGGCCTGGAAGGAGGGTTTTGTGCGCTGAGCATGGGAACCGACGGGATAGACGGCCCCACCGATGCGGCGGGGGCGTTTTTCTGTGGGGATGCGTTTAATAGGCTCCGGGGAGTTGATCCCCGGGAGTATCTGGATAACAACGATTCCTACACCTTTTTTGAAAAATTAGGTCTTCTCCTCAAGACCGGGCCCACGGATACCAATTTAAGGGACATCAGGGTTTTCTGGATTGAAAAAGGAAAGGGCGTTGAGGAGGCATAGTTTTTTCAGCGCATCCTCCCCCAGGCCGGAGGACCTTAGTTTTTCCGCCTGATGGGGCACTGTAAGCCCTCCCCCCATCAGCATTCCCTTCCCGTCCCTTATGGGCTCCGGACTGGGTCCCCGGGGAAGCATGTCCGAGACCAGGGAGAAGGAGGGGCCCTTTATTTTTAAAAGCAGTTTGATAAAATCCAGCGAGGTGTGAACAAGATCTCCTATTACCTCCAGGTGGACTCCCTCCAGGAGAAGTCCGGCTCCCACGGCCCCTATTTCCCGGTGATGCAGCCCCCTGAGGGCGTTGGGAAAATGGGTGAAGTGCCTCACCCCCATCCGGTAGGCCCTCAATACATCGCCGTAGGTGGCGTTGCTGTGGCCCACCGAGGGAATTTTTCCGGCCTCCGTGGCCATGGATACCAAGAGGGTTGCTCCTTCCACTTCCGGGGCGAAGGTAAACATTTTTATGCCGGGAAGGGAAAGGAAGAGGCGTATGTTTTCCCTCTCCGGGGTTAATATGTATTCCTTTTCCTGGGCTCCGGCCCTCCCGGGGCTTATAAAGGGGCCCTCTACCCGGAGGAAAGGAAAGATGGAATCGGGGTTTTTATCCCTGTAGGCCAGAAATTTTTTCCCTATTTTTTCCAGGTTTTCAAAGGAATCGTTCATGAGGGTGGGTATGGCGAAAACGATCCCCTGGGACCTCAGTTTTTCCTCCAGGGGGGCGAACTCGGCCTTCTGGAAACTATATCCCCAACCTCCGTGAATGTGAGGATCAGCGAACTTCTTCATAAAAAAAATGACCCGCCGGGGACTCGAACCCCGAACCCACGGATTAAGAGTCCGTTGCTCTACCTGTTGAGCTAGCGGGCCAGGGTTATTTTACCACAAAAACAGGGTTCAAAAAAGGAGGGAAAGTCCTCCCACCAGCAGGGCCTTCAACAGCCAGACTCCCAGAGCCACGGAGAGCCCATCCTTTTTTCTGAGGTTAAAGGCCCCGGCCAGGGCCAGACCGCATGCCACGGCAGCCCAGAGACCGATAAGGTCAAAGGCCTGGAGAAACCTTCCTACTTTGGAAAAACTGGAAACGGGAAGAAGAAGGGCCAGGGAGGTGGAAACTCCGATGGTAGTTCCCTTTAAAAATATGATGAGACTCTTGACGAGGGAACCCAGGGAATAACTTATAAAGGTGGAATGAGTGTATACCGATAGGACTCGGACGAAATTTCCTTCGGGGGTGAAAAAGCGAAGGCCCAGAAGGAGAAGGAGGGAGGTCACAAAAAGGGAAAAGGCATAGGCGAAGGCAATTCCCAAGGAGGTTCTCATTAAAATGGTTTTATTGGGGGCATTTATCATGCTTTCCCACCTTCCCGCCTCCTTTAACCTCTGGACCACCTCCGGTTTTTCCACCTTTAATTTCTCCATGGATTCGTGGAAGGCCTTGGGGGCATAGGGAAGGGTAAAGGCCAGGGTAAGGGCGAGGATCAAAAAAGCCGGAAGAAGCCAGGAGGGTTTTTCCCGGAGGCGTTTTCCCAGGGACGAGGGATCTGTTACGATCAGAATAAGGTTACGAATCATTTATTATCTCTCCGTCCTTTAATTTTACTATCCTTCGGGTTCTGGAGGCAATCTGAGGGTCGTGGGTTACCACTATGATGGTGTTCCCAGCCCGGTGTAGATCCTCAAAGATCTTCATGATTTCTTCTCCGGAGCGGGAGTCCAGGTTCCCCGTGGGTTCGTCGGCCAGGAGTATGGAGGGGTTGTTGACAATGGCCCTGGCTATGGCCACCCTCTGGCGCTCTCCCCCGGAAAGTTCGTTGGGTTTGTGCCACATCCTCTTTTTGAGACCCACCCTTTCCAGGGCTTCCTCTGCCCGCCTTCTCCTCTCCTTCTTTCCCAGGCCCGCATAGATCAGGGGTAGTTCCACATTGTGGATGGCCGGGGTCCTCGGAAGCAGGTGAAAACTCTGGAAAACGAAACCGATTTTCTGATTTCTCAGCAGGGAGAGTTCGTCGTCGCTCAGGTGGGAAACATCCCTTCCCTCAAGATAATATTTGCCCCGGGTGGGGGTATCCAGGCATCCCAAGATGTTCATGAGAGTGGACTTTCCGGACCCAGAGGGTCCCATTATGGCCAGGTATTCCCCCCTCTCTACCTCCAGGCTCACCCCCCGGAGGGCCTCCACCTTGACCTTCCCCATGTTGTAGACCTTCCAGAGATTTTCCGTTTTTATCAAGACCTTCATTTTTTCTCCCGGTTCCTTTCCCTGCGGGAGACCTCCACCCTCTGCCCGTCCTGAAGGACCCTTAGAACCTTGAAGGGGCCCACTATAACCAAATCCCCTTCCTTCAAGCCCGATTTTATCTCCACCTCCATTTCGCCCATGATTCCCTTCTCCACCGGACGAAAACGGGCTACCCCCTTCTCCACCACAAACACGCCCTCCCTTTCCTTTTCCTTAATTTTTCGGACCACCAGAGAGGAGATGGGCACCGCCAGAACATTCTCTGCCCGGGCCACTTCAATGGTGGCGGTGGCGGTAAGTCCTGGTTTAAGGCGAGTTACATCGCCCTTCAGCACGATGACCACCTTGTACTCCTTGGCCTGTTCCTGGGAGGAAGTGAGGGTGTTGGATTGCTGGGGGGAACTGCCCACTTCGGTGACGGTTCCATGAAATTTTTCCTCCGGAAAGGCGTCTACCTCCACGGTGGCCTTTTGCCCTTCCCTGACTTTTACGATGTCCGTTTCGTCCACCCACACCTCTGCCTGCATCCGGGATAGGTCCGCCACCGTAAGAAGAATGGTTCCCGGGTTGTTCATGGTTCCTATTATGGCCACCTCCCCCTCCTCCACATTCAGGCTGGTTACCACTCCGTTTACCGGGGAGACGATGGTGGTTTTCTTGAGTTTTTCCCGGGCGGATTTCACCTGAGCCTGGTTTTGCTTTATTCGGAACCTCAGGGCCTTCAGGGCGGAAAGGGAGGACTTGAAGTCCGCTTCTGCTTTGAGGAGTTCCTCCTGGGAAATTATCCCCCGGGAAAAAAGTATTTTGGCCCTTTCGTAGTTCTTTTTAGAAATTTCGTAGGCGGTCTCGCTTTGAATCAATTGGGCTTCCGTGGCCTTCAGGGAGGCCAGGGCAGATTCCAGTTCCGCCTTGTACATGGAGGGGTCTATTTGTAAAAGAAACTGTCCCCTTTTCACCCTGTCCCCTTCCTTTACCCCGATCCTCACGATTTTTCCGGAGATATCCGAGGAAATTTCCACATTTTTGGTGGGTTTTATCTCCCCGGTGCCCTCTACCACCGAAACCAGGGAGGTCTTTTTTACCTTCTTTGTCCGAACCTTTATCCCCGATTCGGATTTTTTCACATTTAACAGGATGACGAGGATTACAAGACCCAGGGCCGCGGCTAACCAAATGATTTTCTTCATCATCTCCTCCTAAGAAGGTTTTACGAAAAAAAGGTCTCTTGGTTTTTTTTCCTCGGCCATCATGAGAAGCCCCATGATCATGAAAAACAGGAAAAGGCCCGGGAAGAGGCTCAGCCATGGGGCCTGAAGAAGGAAGCCCCGCCCGGCATCTATCATTCCCCCCAGGGAGGGCGTGGGGGGCTGAAGGCCCAGTCCAAGGAAACTCAGGGAGGACTCCGCCAGGATAACCCCCGCCATGGAAACGGTGGCCTGAACCCTTATCACCGGAAGCACATGAGGAAGGGTGTGGTGGAGGAAGATCCAGGGGTAGGAGGCCCCCAGGGCCAGGGAGGATGTTATAAAATCCTCTTCCCTTAACTTGATGGCAATTCCCCGGGAAAGACGGCAGTAGGAGGTCCAGCCCGAAAAGGAAAGGGCGAGGATCAGGTTCCAGAAACCACCTCCCAGGAGGGCCACGAAGGTAAGGGCCAGCAGAAAACCGGGAAAGGCCAGAAGGAGGTCCACCGCCCTCATAAGAACTTCATCCAGAACTCCCCCCACCATTCCGGAAAGGGAACCCAGGGCGGTGCCCAGGAGGGAGGTAATGGCCACCACCATGAAGGAGAGGGCCAGGGATATGAAAACTCCCAGGGCCACCCTTTTGGCCACATCCCTGCCCAGGAAGTCCGTTCCCATGGGATGGTTCCAGGATGGGGGCATGAGCCTCTCCTGCATGTTTACCTCCGTGGCGCTGCCGGGCAGAAGAAGTAGAAGGCCGGAGATTATCACGGGAAGGAGAAAGAGAGATAGCCCGGTTTTATTTAGCCTCAAGGTGCCTCCCGAGTCTGATCTTGGGGTCTATGAGGGGATAGGAAAGGTCCACCGCCAGATTAACCAGAACATACACCCCGGAAATGAAGATGACCAGTCCCTGGACCAGGGGGTAATCCCTTTCCCCAATGGCCCTTATGAGAAGGGTTCCTATTCCCGGGATGGAAAATACCCTCTCGGTGATGATGGTTCCCGTCAGAAGGGCGCCGGCCTCAAGTCCCATCACCGTGATGATGGGCACCAGGGCGTTGGGGAGAATGTGACGAAACAGGATTCTTTTTCTGGAAAGTCCCCTGGCCCACAGGGCCAAAACATAGGGCTTTTCCGATTCCTGGTGTAGGGATTTTCTTATGATTTTTACCAGATAGGCTGAGAGGCCGGTGGCCAGGGTTACGGCGGGCAGGACGAAGTGGACCAGGGAGTCCGCCCCTGAAACGGGAAAAAGTTTGAGCCTGACGGAGAACAGAAGAATGAGGATGGGGCCCAACCAGAAGTTGGGGATGGCCAGACCCCAGGTGGACAGGAGAAACACGGGCAGGTCCAGACCGGGCTTCAGGGAGGCTATAATGCCCAGGGGGAAGGAGAAGACCACGGTAAGGAGAAGGGCAAAGAAGGCCAGTTTCAGCGTGTAGGGCAGGTGGGAGCGTATTGTTTCGGAAACCCTCTGGCCTGAAATGAGGGACCTTCCCAGGTCTGCCCGCACCAATCCCCGGAGAAAGGAAATGTATTGAGCCCACAGGGGCCTATCCAGGCCCAATTCCCTTCTCAGGGATTCAACCTGGGAGGGCCTGGCGTTTTCCCCCAGTATTATTTCCACGGGATCCGAAGGAAGGAGCCTCATTAAAAAAAAGACCAGTGAGGCAGCGGCCCACAATATCAGGACTCCTGAAGCCAACCTTTTAGCCAGATAACTCATTTTAGGCCGTATTTCCTTAAAAGATTATAAAGGTGCTGGCGGGAAATCCCCAGGAGAGAGGAAGCCCTGGAGACATCCCCCTCGGTGGCAAGGAGGGCCCTTTTTATGTAATCCCGCTCCCACAGGGCCCTGGCCTCTTCCAGGGTTTTGAAGGCCCTGGAAGCCTGGAGTTCCGGCGGAAGGTGCTGGGGCAGAATGATGTTTTCTCCCTCCTCCAGCATGGAAACGGCAAAACGAAGGGTGCCTTCCAGTTCCCGGACATTTCCCGGCCAGGGGTAGTTCAGGAGGGCGGTTCTGACCCGCCGGGAAAGTTTTAATTCCCTGCCGGAGAATTTTTGGGCGAAGTAATGGGCCAGGACTGGAATGTCTTCCCTTCTTTCCCTCAGAGGAGGTATTTTTATGAGGAAGTGAGAAATCCTGTGGTAAAGGTCTCTTCTAAAAAGTCCCCTCTCCACTTCCTGAAGAAGGTCCTTATTGGTGGCCGATATCAGTTTGAAATCCACTTCCCTTTCTCTGGTTTCCCCCAGCCTTCGGAACCTCCCGTCCTGGAGGACCCTCAGGAGTTTGGCCTGGACCTCCAGGGGCATCTCCCCTATTTCGTCCAGGAAGAGCACCCCTCCCCGGGCCTCCTCTATCAGCCCCGGTTTGTCCCTGTGGGCTCCAGTAAAGGCCCCCCTGGCGTAGCCGAAAAGTTCTGCTTCCAGGAGGTTTTCCGGGATGGAAGCACAGTTTACGGCTACAAAACTTCCTCCCTTCAGCATCGCGATGGAACGGGCCACCAATTCCTTTCCCGTTCCCGTTTCCCCGGTGATGAGAACGGGTTCCCTGGTGGAAGCCGCCCTTCTTATTTCCGCAAAGACCCTCTGCATGGGCCTGGAACTCCCCCGCAGAAGCAGGAATTTCTCCCTGGGCCGGAGACCTCCGGCGGCGGTTTTCAGCAGGTTTTTAAGCCATTCCAGGTCTGCGGGGGAGAAAAAGGCCTCCTCCGAACTTCCCAGGAAGCCCACCAGTTCCCCGTATTCCAGAACTTGCCTGGCCAGGATGAAACTTCGGATTTTCTTTACGAAGAGTTCCTCCCTTTTGTCGGGGTCGGAGACTTCCGATAGGTTTTTTACGAGGCGGGCACGGGCTTCATCCCGGAGAACTGTCCAGGCCACCGGAGGGGATATGGCCCGGCTCAGCACCATCTGTTCTGCGGTGATGAGGAAGGCCGAGGGAATTTCCCCCCAGTTTTCCCTGGCCAGGCTCAGGAGCCTTCCGAGGATCTCCTCCTCACCTCCCCGGAATTCCTCCTTTTCCTCGCCGCGGCTTTCCAGGGCTTTTTCTATAGTCTTTGCCCGAAAACAACCCCTTCTTTTGTGCCACAGAAGGGACCTTCTTAGCCGGGGAAGGTCTGAACTCCTCCACAAATTTTCCCTGGCCATGAGGTAAGCCACGAAGTTTTCCAGGATTTCCCTCCGGTCCAGGGAAAAGTCCTTGGCGGCTTTCAACAGAAGGCTCCTTCTTCTTTGGAGGAGACCCATCAGGAGATTTCCCCAGGGGCCCGTGGTCTGAACCGGTTTTCCTTGAAGGTATGCAAGAACCGCCGGGTAAGGGGCAGGAAGATCGGCCTGCCCCAGGAGGGGCGTTTCCCTTTCCAGGGATACTTCGGAGACCTTCCAGGCCAGGTCCTCCAGTTCCCTCTTATTCCCGGCCCTCAAAAAGATTTCCGCCCCCTCCCGAAGGTATTTTTCTCCCTCTTCAAATTTCCCCTTTAGGTGAAGGAGGTACCCCAGAGAGATGGCGTCGTAGGCATGGGAGAGGGTTCCTTCTTCGCTTTTTTCGTAACTGAGGCGGTAGAGCCTCTCGGCCTTGTTCCATTCCCCTTTGAGGAGCAAAACCTCGGCCAGGTTATAACAGGCCAGCGTATAGGCCTTCTTTCTGCCCCAGGAGGAAAGAAGGGTCAGGGCCTTGGAGAAGAATTCCTCGGCCTTATCCAGATTTCCCAGCCGGTAGAAGAGGGCGCCGAGGTCGGAGAAGGCCCTGCCGGCGGTTTCCCCGTCCAGGTCCGAAAGGGCCTTTCGGAAAGCCTGGCGAAAATAGGCCTCCGCCAGGGCGGGGCTTCCCATCTTCTCCTGAACCTTTCCCGCCCAGAGGAAGGTCAAAGCCCGATCTTCTCCCCGGGGCTGAAAATTTCTTCCGGTAAGAAAGGCTTTGATGGCCTGACAGGGTCTTGTTCTGCATCTTTTAAGGATCTCTTCTGCTTTCCTTCTGTCTCCCCGGGCCAGGGCCCTTTCTACCTCCATTGCCCTGGGATACCTGGGGGAGGTTTTTATTTGAAGTTCCGGGGGAGGGCTACTCTCCGCCTGCTTTTCCCCGGGGCTTCCCATGAGGGCGGAGATGAGTTGCCCTGGAGAGGGGAAGTCTTTTATAAGGTCCAGGGTTTTTTCCTTTACCTCTTCGTCAAGAAATATCAGGTTGGCCTTCCATTGTTTCAGGGAAGGGGGAGACAACCTGATGTCGTAGGCTCCGTCTTCCTTCCCTTCCAGAATAAAGAGGGCCTGTGGAAAAGAGGCAAAGAGGAGTTTAAAGGCCTCCCGCGCCCTCCTTCCCTTATAGTTTTCCAGGGCCACCACATCCCAGGGGCCTGACCTCAGGGCCCACTGGAGGTGGTCCTCCAGGGCCGGATGGGCGGCATCCAGGATAACCCCGTTGTGATTCAGACTGATGGCCCTCCTAAGGAGCCAGGATTTTCCCACCCCCTCAGGTCCCTGGACGCTGACCACCGCACCCTCCCTTCCCTCCTCCGCCAGGCGCAGGAGAAAAAGAAGTTCCTGCCTTTTAAATGGTCTCCAGCATAGGCGGGAGAAATGGGGGGCGTCTTCCTCCTGGGTCTCCTGGGATGAGCCGGTCCTGATTGGATAGGCGTATAAAAAGCCCTGGTTGGAATGTTCAAAGAAGCCGGAGACCTGAAGGTTCAGGGCCTTGTGAAAACACCTTCGGAGGGCCTCCCGCTGGGGGGAGATTTTCCAGGGGCCAGAACCTTTTCCCTTCACCAGAAGGTTTTTGCCCCGGATTTTTATCCGATCCATTAGATTGGCGTGCACTATAGGGGGGAAGGAAAGGATTCTTTTCACGGGGAAGAAGGGAAGTCTCAAGGGAGGAAGTCCGAGAACTTTTCCACCTTGTCAATGTAGGAGGAGTCCACCTGCCGAATCTCTTCCAGAAGTTTTTCTGCCTCATTTTTGTTGCCCAGGGCCTCGTAAACCTTGGCCAAATGATATTTTAGGCCCAGGTATTTCTCCGGTGGATATTCCCCCTCCTCCAGGCCTTTTTTGAAGGTTTCTATGGCTTCTTCGTAAAGGCCCTTTTCAAAAAGGCATATCCCGATGAGTTCCAGTGATTCCAATTTCTTATCGGGGCTTTTTTCCGAGATCTGAAACTCCGCCAGGGCTTCGTCAAACATTCCCATTTTGAAATAGGCCACGCCTAAATCAAAGTGGGTCTGGTAATCCTCCTCACCTATGGATGCGCTCATGGTGGAGGAAAGTTGTTTTATCATTTCCCAGTCTTCGCTTTCACGGTCCTTTATTTCCTCTTCCCCTAAGAAGTCCATGGCTTCCAGTTCCTGGGTTATGGCTTTGGCCAGGTCTACTAAATCTTCCTGGGAAACCTCAGGGGAGGGTTCCTGGGGCGGGAGTTCCTCCTTCTTCTCCTCCTTCATTCCGAATTCCTCCAGGACCCGGGAGATTTCTTCCTGGGAAGCGCTTTCCTCCGCTTTCTTTTTCTCCGGCAGGGATATCTCCTCCACCAGCCTATCCCATTCCCTGAGGGTTCCTGTCTCTGTCTCGCCTTCCTCCGGGGCCTCCATGTCCACATTGGTGTCCGATGGTTCCGGTTCCGCCGTCAGGGGAATTTCCAGTTCCATGTCCACATTGGTGTCGGCCTGTTCTTTCTGCAGGCGCTCGCTTTCCGCCACCTCAAAGTCCAGGACCGTATCCTGGCCCTCCAGGAGTCTTTCCTCCTCCAGGAGGAGGTCTTCGTTAATCTCCTGGATTTCCTCTATTTCCTCTTCGGCCTGCTCTTCCATGCCCTTGGCCAGGGAGGAGAGCAGGGCCTCCATCTGGGAAATTTTCTCCGGATCGTTGGTCTCCGACCGTATGGCTTCTACCAACCTGTGACTTCCTTTCTGGTCCCCCTTTCGGATGTATATTTCAAGAAGTTTGAGTTTGGCGGGCCAGTAATCCGGGTATTTGAGGAGGATTTTTTCAATTTCGGATTCAGCCTTCATCCACAACTGGAGTTTCATGTAGTTTTCGGCTTCCTCCATGTGCATTTTCAAAAATTCTTCGGGGCTTTCCTCCTCTTCGCCCACCAGTAGAGCGTATTTTTCCTGGAAGTAAACATTGTCGGGATCAAGGCTCAAAAGTTTTTTGAGGGTTTTTATTAATTCTTCCTTACGGCCGGTGCTTTCGTATATCTCCGCCAGGGTGGTGAGGACGGCAATTTCGTTGTGCCTCTTCCCGGCTCGTTCGTATATTTCTGCAATCTTTTCCAGGGTTTTTATGTGGTTGGGATTTGCCTTCAGTATGGGGTTGAAGAGTTCCACCGCCACCTCTTCTTCCCCTTCCTCCAGCCGTTGTTCGGCCAGGGGGACCAACATTTCGTAGGCCTTGTCAAACTCTCCCTGGAAGATGAAAATATCCGCCAGTTTCTTCTTCAGGTCCTCGTCCTCTGGATTTTCCAGGAGAAGTTCCTGAAAGAGTTCCTGGGCCTGATCCAGTTTCTGGAAATCCATATAATACTCCGCCACCATTTTCTTTAATGCCGGCGAAGGACTTTTTTCCAGAAGGGGTAAGGCCAGTTCCTCAAAGAAGTTTGAGCGGGTGGTGGCGCTCAGTCTGCGGGCAAGTTCCAGGGCCTTGAGGCTGTGGGGCTGAAGAATCAGGGCCCTCTTCAATCTGGCCAGGGCCTTCTCCGTCTCCCCCATTTCTATTTCCTTTTCGGCCAGTTCCAGCAGTAATTCCACTCCCCTGTCCTTTTCTCCCTGGTTAAGGTAAAGGTTGAGTAGGGCCTCCTTTACTTTGGGGTCATCGGGAAGAAGGTTGGCAAGGCGTTCGTAAACCTCTGTGGCCTTTTTGTAATTCTGTTTTTTTATCAGGGTTTCTCCCAGGTGAATGAGAAGGTTTTTGGAGTTAACCGTGAGGCCAAGCCTTACATAGAGGTCCGCCAGGGTAAGTGTGTGATCAGGGTTTTTCGTGTCCAGAAGATAGACCTTTTTGAAGATGGCCAGGGCCTTTTTGAGGAACTCCCTTTCCAGATAGTAATTGCCCAGGCGGGTAAATATTCTGATGGCCTCCTCCTTCATGCCTGCCCTTTCGTACAGTTCCCCCAGTTTCCTCATCAAATACTCGTCCCGGGGCCTTTTTCTCAGGGCTCTTTCGTAAATGCGGATGGCCTCCTCTATTTTCCCCTGCCTAACTAATTTTTCTGGAGAAGAATCCCTCATTTTCGTCCTGAATTATATTTTAGGACAAATTTGGTCCTATGGAAAGGGCTTGCCCCCCATTCCATCAGGCCCCTTCGGTGAGAAAGGGTGCCGTATCCCTTGTTTTGAGCCAGTTGGAAGTGGGGAAAGGCCGATGACATTCTAACGATAATCCTGTCCCTTATTACCTTGGCCACGATAGACGCTGCTGAAATCTGGGGAACGAGCCTATCCCCGTGGACCACGGGCACGAGTTCAACCCCCGGGATTTCCGGAGCGGTGGGACCGTCCACCAGAACCGTGGTCGGTCTGGGGGTTAATCTTTCAACGGCCCGGGCCATGGCCCTGAGGGTGGCCTGAAGAACATTTTTTTCTTCAATTTCCTCCAGGGTTCCCAGGGAAAAAGACCAGGATAGGGACCTTTCCACTATGGTTCGGAAAAGTAATTCCCTTTTCCCCGGGGAAAGTTCCTTGGAATCCCTCAGTCCCTCTATGCCTTCGGGGGGGAGGATTACCGCTGCGGCCACCAGGGGACCGAAGAGGGATCCTCTCCCTGCCTCGTCCACCCCCGCAACAAACCCGGATGGGCTACTGATGCCTGGATGCAATTTTCCTCTTCATCTTCTTGGGGGTCAGGCCTCTCAGGAAGAAGAGTTTGGCTCGCCTTACCCTTCCCCTCTTGACCACTTCTATTTTTTCTATTCTGGGAGAGTGGAGGGGAAATATTCTTTCCACCCCTACTCCGAAGGATATTTTCCTTACGGTGAAGGTTTCTCTGGTTCCTCCTCCCCTTCTGGCGATGACGATTCCCTCAAAGACCTGGATCCTTTCCTTTCCCCCTTCCTTAATTCTAAGATGAACCCTGACGGTGTCTCCCGGTCTGAACTGGGGTATGTCCTCTTTTAGATGTTTCTTTTCAATCTCCTTGAGTTTCTCCATGATACCTCCTTATAAGGTCTGGTCTGTTTTTTCGTGTTTTTTCCAGCGCCTTTTTTCTTTTCCATTCCTCTATTTTACCATGATCTCCGCTGAATAAAACCTCGGGCACGGTTAGGCCCTGAAAATTTCTGGGCCTCGTGTATTGGGGGTATTCCAGAAGATGGGGAGAGGAAAAACTTTCTTCCCGCAGGGATTCCTCCTTACCCACCACCCCGGGGATTAGCCTGGAGACGGCATCCATTACGATGAGGGCTGCAGGTTCGCCCCCGGAAAGCACATAGTCTCCCACGGAAATTTCTTCGTCCGCCAGGTGCTCCGCCACCCTTTCGTCCACCCCCTCGTATCTGCCGCAAATTAAAACGATGTGTTCTTTTTGGGAAAGTTCCCGGGCCTTTTTCTGATGAAAGAGTTTTCCCGAGGCAGAGAGAAGAACGGTGTGGGAGGAGGGCGTTTTTATTCCACTGAGGGCCCGGTGTATGGGCTCTATTTTCATTATCATTCCGGCCCCCCCACCGAAGGGTCTGTCGTCCACGCTGCGGTGAAGGTCCCCGGTGAAGTCCCGGAGGTTGAAAATCTCCACCTCCACTGCCCCCGACTCTATGGCCCTGGAGAGGATTCCGTATTTCAGGGGGGAAGTGAAAAAATCGGGGAAGATGGTCAATACGGTAAATCTCAAATCTCCTCCAGACCGCGGGGGAGGACGGCCTCCAGAAATTCTCCCCTGTCCTGGCAGAGACTCAGGGGGATCAAGACCTCCTTCCCTTCAACGGTTTTCACCACAGCAACGAAGTTTCCCGGAATTTCCATCACATCAATCACCGTCCCCAAAAGTTTTTCCCCGTGAAAGACCTGCTTGCCCACAGGTCCGGGTGTCTCTTCCTCATCCTCCTCCCCGTAAATCTCGTATCCCCTGAGGGCCTCCGCCTCGTCAATGGAGTTTATTTCCCTTAACTTCAGCAGAAGAAATCTTCCGCCCTTTCTAAGTCTTTCAACGGTGAGGGCCCTTTCCTCTCCTTTCCTTCTAAAAATTAAAACAGACCCCGTACTCCTTTTTTCAAGGGAAAAATTTATGGGGAGAACCCTCAGTTCCCCACTCAAGCCGTGAGGTCTGAGGACCCTCCCTAATAAGGTCAACTTTCCAGAATCTCTAAGACATACCTCTTTTTGTCCCTCATACCCGCAGCGGAAAGTATAGTCCTTATAGCTTTAGCGGTCCTGCCCTGTTTTCCTATAACCTTGCCGAGATCGTGGGGGTCCACCTTGAGTTCAAGGATGGTGGTCTGCTCCCCTTCCACCTGATGAACCTGAACCTTGTCCGGATTGTCAACCAAGGCTTTAGCGATCATTTCCACTAAGTCCTTCACGGCAACCTCCTTTAATTATTTTTTTGAGCGTGCTCTTTGAGCCTTTTTATAAGGGATTGGACAGTTTTAGTTGCCTGGGCTCCACGCTGCTGCCAGTAATCCAGTTTCTCAAAATTGATTTTGATCTGAGGCTCCCGGGGCAGAGGGTTATAATACCCTATTTCATCCACGGTAGCGGTCCGAATAGGGCTTCTCCGTTCTACCACCACAATCCTGTAGAAGGGCTGCTTCTTCTTTCCCATTCTCATCAACTTTATGCTGAGCATGGTTACCTCCTGTTTTCTAAATATAGGTTAACCCATAAAATTATCCATGTCAATCCCCTGGAGCAATTTGCGGAAGTTCTTGGACTTGAGCATTTTTTTCATCTGAAAAAATCCCTTCAGGAGTTGGTTCACTTCGGAGACGGGCCTTCCGCTTCCCCGGGCTATTCTTCTTTTCCTGCTGGCGTCTATTATTTCAGGCCTTTCCCTCTCTCCCCGGGTCATGGAGTTTATTATGGCCTCCATATGGGTGAGTTTTTTATCCTCTATTTTTCCTACCCCCGGCATCTTGGGAAGAAAGGCGACGAGTTTAGATAGGCCGCCGAGTTTCTTCAGTAGGCGTATTTGTTTTCTCAGGTCCTCCATGTTAAAGGTCTGTTTTTTTAGCCTCTCCGCCAGGCGTCGGGCCTCCTTTTCCTCCACCTTTTTTTCCGTTTCTTCTATTAGGGATAAAAGGTCTCCCATACCCAGGATCCTGGAGGCCATCCTTTCGGGAATGAAGGGCTCCAGGTCCTCCATCTTTTCTCCGGTGCCAATGAATTTTATGGGCTTTCCCGTGGTGTAGGTGATGGAAAGGGCCGCTCCTCCCCGGGCGTCTCCGTCCATTTTGGTTAGGATCACCGAGTCAAAGCCTACGGCTTCCTGAAAGTTTTTGGCGGAAAGGAGGGCGTCCTGACCGGTCATGGAATCGGCCACCAGGATTGTTTCTTGGGGTTGAAGAGAGGCCTTTATTTTCTTTAACTCTTCCATAAGGGGTTTATCCACATGAAGCCTTCCCGCCGTATCCACCAGAACGAAGCGGTATGAGGAATCCTTCAATTTGCTCAATTCCTCAAGGGCACCGTCCAGGGAAGGGGGGACGGGAAGGAAGTCCACCCCGGCCCGCTGTGCCGTCTTCTCCAATTGTTCCTGGGCGGCGGCCCTTTTCAGGTCCAGGGAAACCACCGCCACCCTGCCCCTTTCCTTCAGGAGATAGGCCAGTTTCCCTGCGGTGGTGGTCTTTCCAGAGCCCTGCAGGCCCAGGAGAAGGTAGAAATTTACTCCTGACGAGGCCTTCAGGGGCTTGTTCCCTTCCCCACCCAGCAGGGTCGTCAACTCCTGGTGAACTATCTTAACCACCGTTTGGTACGGAGTGAGGGATTTTCTGACCTCCTCCGCCAGGAGTTTTTCTCTGAGGGAGGAAACGAACTCCCTCACTGCCCGGTAGTTGACATCGGCCTCCAGCAGGGCCAGCCTGATTTCTCTCAGGGCCGGTTCCACATTGTGTTCGGAGAGATGGCCTTCCCCTTTTATTTTTCTAAGAAACCGTTGGAATCCTTCAGATACTCTTTCCAGCATAGGGAAATTTTATCATGATAAAATACTGCCATGGAGAAATGGATGCGGCTGGCCATGGAGGAAGCCCTCAGGGGAGAGCAAGAGGGGGAAGTGCCCGTGGGGGCGGTGCTGGTTCTGGAGGGCAGGCTCCTGGCGGCGGCCCACAACAGGAGTATTGGTCTCTGCGATCCCACCGCCCATGCGGAAATCCTGGTCTTGAGACGGGGAGGGGAAATTTTAGGCAATTATCGCCTGGAGGGAACCGACCTTTATGTAACCAAGGAACCCTGCCTTATGTGCCTGGGAGCCATGCTCCACGCCCGGATAAGGAGGCTGGTCTTTGGAGCCCGGGACGAAAAGGGAGGGGCCTTTTCCGCCTTTTCCGTGGACCTCTCCAGGGCCAATCACCGTCTTCAGGTGGTGGGGGGCATTATGGAAGAGGAAAACGCGGAGTTGCTGAGGAGATTCTTCGCCGAAAGGAGGTGATTTGCTCTATTTTGCGCTGATTACGGCTTTTCTGGTGGGGGCCGGGTATCTTTTATCCCATCTTCCTGCCCGCTCCTCCTATCTTTTGAGCCGAGAAACCGCCGGGTTCGGCTATCTGGTTTTGGCATCTATTTTCGGAGGAAAAATCCTCTCCGGAACGGTTTTGCCCCAGGTCACCGGATACCTGTTTACGGGAATTCTGGTGGGGCCTTCCTTTCTGAACATAATTGATAAGTTAACCCTTGCCCGCCTTTCCTTTGTGGACGAAATTGCCCTGGCCCTCATTGCCTTTGCTGCCGGGGCCAAGGTGGACCTCAAAGAACTCAAGGGAAATTTTCGGGATGTGGTGGGGGTGATAGTGTTTCAGATCCTGGGGGTGGTTCTAATTTACGGGGTATTTTCCCCGGTTTTCTTCAAACTTCTGGGAGTGCGTGGAAATTTCTTCCTCTATTTTCTCGTCTTCCTGGTGTTGACCACGGCGGCCATCGCCAAGTCCCCGGCCACCACCATCGCCGTTATAATGGAGACCAAGGCCGAGGGGAAGTTCACCGACATAATAGTCGGCATAACGGTTCTCAAGGATGTGGTCATCGTTTTCCTGTTCACCGTGGTGGTGGCCCTTCTTTCGTCGGCGGAGGGCTTCAACGCAGGGGTGTTCGGTAAACTTCTGGTGGAACTTGCCCTTTCCGTGGCGGTGGGGGGGCTGTTTTCGGTTCTTATAATTTTCTACTTCGCTTATTTTCAGGGAGGCCGTTTATCCTTCATATTGATAACCGCCTTTCTTTTGGCTTCCATTTCCCATCATCTTCATTTTCACTCCATCATGGCTGCCATGACCGCCGGCATCCTGGTAAGGAACCTTTCTCCCTTTGGTCACGATTTTCTCCACAACCTTTACGATGCATCGGTTCCCATCCTCGCCGTTTTCTTCTCCGTTACGGGAGCCAGCATGGACCTTGCGGTGGTTAAAACCATACTTCCCGCATCCCTTTTCTTCGTGGTGGTGAGGCTGGCTTCCCTTTATCTGGGCACCCGCTTTGGGGCCCGGGACCCCCAGGTGAAGAAATTCGGATGGATGGCCTTTATCAGTCAGGCCGGGTTAACCCTGGGATTCGCTTCCCTGGTGGGGTCCTATTTTAAAGACTACGGACCCCTGCTCAAAAACCTCATAATATCCACGGTGATAATGAGCATGGTGATAGGCCCCCCCCTCTTTCTGATTTCCCTCAGGAAGGCCGGGGATGTGAAAGCCTCTAAATGAGGGCCTTTATGTGAATTTTCTTCTTCACCTTTAATTTCATTCTTTTGATACGATCTATTATCTCAAAGAGCAGAGTGTAGTCACCGGCGGGAAGGTTCTTGGTGAAAACTATGGTGTTGAGGAAAAGGAGATGGGGGGGAAGTTCCTTGAGCACCACGGTCTGGTCCACCTCCACCTTGGAATAAACTACTGAGCCTTCGCTGTTTATTATCTTCAAGAGTTCCATCACCGAAATTTTGAATCCGTTTTCAACCTTGAGATAACCGAAGTTTTCCACGAAGAGTTTTACCCCCACGGTCTCTCCCTGAACGAATTCGCTCTTGTTTAACTTAACCTCCTGGTTTCCATCCACGCGGTAGAAATAAAAATCCTTTAGTTTGAGGGGCTGCCTTTTCGTTCCCTTCCTGCACCCCGTCAAGAGGAGCAGGGATAAAGTCGTAATTAGAATGAGAGTTTTTTTATTCATAATTTCCTCCTTTTGTTTCCATTTTTTCCATGATTTTCCTGAGAAAGTCCCCCATGGAGAGGACGCCCAACAGTTTTTCGTGATCCCTGGGGTCCAGCACCGGGAGGATGTCCGTGGGACTGTCCGCCAGCCTGGTGAGGGCTATGCTCAGGGGCATATCCGGATGAAGGTGGGCGGTTATGTGGGAAAGGATCTCCCCTACCTTTTTGTCCCCCTCCCCCCTGAGGTAGGCTCTCTTCAATTCCGACTTGGTAACCATGCCTATGTATCTGCCGTCTTTGTCCACCACCGGGTAGGAAGAGAAGGGGAGGAGGTTCAGGATCTCGTTGACCTGAGATACCGTGTAGTCGGCGGGGATGATGTCAAAGTCCACCCGCATCACATCCTTCACCAGGATCTCTTCCAGAACCCCACCCGCTTCCTTGGGTATAAGGCTTCCCTCCTCCAGCATAATGGCTTCGGTGGCGGAGTATTCGTAGAGGGCCTGGGATATTATGTAACTTACCCCGGTGGTCAACATCAGGGGAAGGAGAATAGAACTGTTCATTTTCGTGAGTTCAAAGATCAGGAGGAAGGCCGTCAGGGGAACCCGGAAGGCTCCTCCGAAGAAGGCCCCCATACCTACTATGGCATAGGCTCCGGGGGATGCTATGGGGAAGGGGAAGAGAAGGGAAAAGACCTTCCACATGAAGAGCCCGGAAAAGGCCCCGAGGAAGAAGGAGGGGGCGTACATTCCTCCGCTGGCGTCGGAGCCGATGGACAGGGAGGTCATCAGTAATTTTCCCAGCAGGAGCACGGCCACCGTTTCCAGGGAGGAGGGCTTGTTCATGAATTCCGTCAGGGTTTCATAGCCGGTTCCCATAACCTGGGGAAGTACCAGGGCCACGGCGGATATCACCCCTCCCACCGCCGCCAGCCTGAACTCTATAGGGAGTTTGGTTTTCTTGAAGAACGCCTTGACCTTCTGGTTGAGTCGGATAAAGGCCACGGAAATAGGGGCTATAAAGAGGCCCAGCAAGGCGTAATAGAAGAGTTCGTATGGGGAGAGGAGTTTAAATTCGGGGACGGAGAACATGAGGAGATGCCCTCCCACCCATTTTTGTATGGCAGAGGCGAAGACCGTGGCTATGAAGGACGCTCCCACTATCCTGGCGCTGAAATTTCCCAGGATTTCTTCCAGCATGTAGGTAACGCCGGACATGGGGGCGCCGAAGGCCGCCGAAATTCCGCTTCCGGCCCCTATGCTTACCAGGACCCGGGTGTTTCTGGTGGAGAGGTGGAAGGCGTTGGCCAGAAAGGAACCGGCTCCGGCACCGATGGCCACCGAGGGGCCTTCGGGGCCCAGGGAAAAACCGGTTCCCACATTGATGGAACTGGCCAGAAAGCGGAAGAAGGTGGTTTTAAGAGGAATTTTTCCCCCGAAAAAGGAGAGCATCCTCCTTACATAGCCCACCCCTCCGCCACCGGCTTCCCGGCAGAATCGGATGATAAGCCCCGCCAGGAAACCGCCCACCACGGGAGAAAGAATCCAGACTCCCCCCTTCATGTAGGTGAGGTTGGAGACGAAATGAACGGAAAACCGGAAGGCGGCATCCAGAAGTCCCACCAGGAACCCCAGAACGATTATAAGCACGATGAGAAGTTGCTCTTCCCGTATGTATATTTTTTTGAGGAGGGCTTTAACCCTGGGCCAGGGCATTTCCGATGACCTCCTTTAATCTCCTGCAAATCTCCTCCGGAGGGCCTTCGGGGGAGAGGGGTTTTAAAAATTTTACCCTCACCTTTCCGGGCCTGGGAACCCACTGGCCCCGGGGAAGAAGTTCCCTGGAATTGAAGAAAACCACCGGGAGTAGGGGAACTCCCGCCAGTTTTCCCAGTTTGCAGGCTCCCTTTTTAAACCTTCCCAAACTTCCGTCCCTGGTTCTCGTTCCCTCGGGGAATATCAGCAGGACGCTACCCTTCTTTAGCAACTCCTCCGCTTCCTTGTAAGCCAGGGAGGCCTTGAGGGGATGCCCTCTCTTTACCTTTACGAAGCCGGCCATCTTAAGGGCCTGTCCAATCCAGGGAATTTTGAAGATGCTTTCCTTTATCATGGCCTTTACGGGATAGGGAAAATGGGAGATGAAGAAGGGACCGTCTATGTAACTCTGGTGGTTGGGAGTCACCAGGAAGGGGGGAGTGGGGATGTTTTCCTGTCCCTCCACCTGGAAACGAATTCCCAGAAGGGAAAAGGAGGTTCGCCAGAAGAACCTGTAGGCTTCATAGAGGGGTTTTTCCTTTTTGAAGAGCCAGCAGTAAATGAGAAGGGGAGTTATCAACAGATGAAAGATCACCAGGAAGATGACGAAAAGGACAAACCGCAGAAATCTCATTTAAGCCGGGTTTCTATGGAATGGGATTTAACGATGGACTTCTCGGCCTTTTTCTCCACCAGAAGTCCCCCCAGAAGGAGGGCCAGGAGGATGGATAGGACCAGCACAAGTGAAAGGATGTCTATGAAGGGTTCCACCTTCCTTTTTCCGGTATCTTCCCCGGAATTTACGGCGGAGACCACGATTACAGTAATGTTATCTTTTCCTCCTCTTTCGTTGGCCAGGGTCAGGAGTTTTTTCACCGCCTCCCTGGGGGAGAAATCCCGGGCTATTTTTTTGATTTCCTCGTCGGCAAGGTGTATGGTCAGCCCATCGCTGCACAAGATGAAGGTTTCGTCCCCCTTTAAGTGAATGGGACCCACCAACTGGGGATGAACCTCCCCGAGAACGCCCACGGATTCGTAAAGTATGTTCTTCTTGGGATGGTTTCTTGCTTCCTCCGGGGAGATGCTCCCGTCCATCAGGAGTTTTTCCACCAGGGAATGGTCTTTCGTGAGTTTAAGGAGGGTATCCCCCCTTAGGAGATAAACCCTGGAGTCGCCCACATGGGCAATAAAGGCAGTGCGGTCCCGGATGTAAAGGACGGTAAGGGTGGTCCCCATTCCCACGGTGGAAGAGGCCTTCTTGCCCGCCTTGAATATTTCCTCGTTGGCCCTTTCAAAGGCGGATAGCAACAGAGGCAAAGGGTTTCCTCCGGTATCCCTGGCCAATTCTTCCCTTACGATTTTACACGCCATGGAACTGGCCACCTCCCCCGCCAGATGTCCTCCCATGCCGTCGGCCACGATGAACAGATAGTTTCCCGGGGAAAGTTCCTCCGCAAGAAAACAGTCCTCGTTTTTCTTCCGGACCTTCCCCCGATGGGTGTCCCCAAAAAACTGAATTTCCATGGTTTAAATTTTACCCTAATTTGGGAGAATGGTTAAAATCAAAGGATGAAGGAAGTTAAAGAAGGTTTTTTCCTTTTAAATCCCCTGGAGGCCTTGCCTGAGATCCTGGGCAAGATCTTATTTTATCAGGGAGTGGGAGGAAGAATAGTGGAGGCAGAATCTTATCTGGGGGAGGAGGACCCGGGGTCCTTTGCTTACAGGGGGAGGAAGGGCTTAAAAAGGGATGCCCTTTACAGGCCTCCGGGAAGCCTTTTCCTATACAGAATCCATGGCCACATACTTTTGAACATAATCTTCCTTCCGGAGGGTCAGCCAGGGGCCCTGCTGATAAGGGCTCTGGAGCCCACCCGGGGTCTTGATGCCATGAAGGAGAGAAGGGGCATCCAGGATATTCGCAAACTCTGTGCCGGACCGGGGAGGTTAACCCGGGCCCTGGGCTTAGAAATATCACTGGACGGTAGTTTTTTAAATCGGGGACCGGTTAAACTTCTGGAGGGAGGGTTAAGGCCCGGAGAGGAAGTGGAATACTCCGGCAGGATAGGGATAAAACGGGGAAGGGATTTGCCCTATCGGGCTTACATAAAGAACTCCCCTTATATAAGCCGACGAGGGGATTCGAACCCCTGACCTGCTGATTACGAATCAGCTGCTCTGCCTGCTGAGCTACGTCGGCTTGGGGTAAAATTATATCATGGTGAAGTTAGTAAAGGAGATTCCCTACAGGATAAACGAAAGGGCTTTCTGGGCTCTACTGGGATACAAAAAAGGGAAAACCGAGATTTCCAGGGACATGCTTGAGAGGGTGGAAAGGGTTCTGGAGAAGGGCAGAAGGGTGGTGGAGTCCGCGGGTCTATACGGCCTTTTTCCTATAGAAAACCTTACCCGCCGGGAAGTGAAGTTCCACGGCAAAACGGTGAAAAGCAGGAGTCTGGCAGAGCACTGCCGGGGTTTTTCTCACCTTTACCTCATGGCTGTTACCATCGGGGAGGAATTTGATGCCCTGCTCGGAAGGGTTCCCCTGGAGGAAGCGGTGATCCTGGATGCCTTTGGATCCGAGGCGGTGGAGGCGGTGGCTGAAAGCCTAAACAGGGCCATTGAAAGGGAAGGAGTACACTTCGGCCTTACCAGATTCAACCGGAGGTTTTCTCCCGGCTATGGGGACCTTCCCCTGAAGACCAACCGCTTGTTTGAGGAATTGCTGGGGCTTCGTAGAATCGGTGTCCGGGTGAGCGATAGGTTTTCTCTTATCCCCTCCAAGTCCATAACTGCTATAATTCCAGCAGGAGGATAGATGCTGGGAATAATAGAAAATTTTTTTAAAAACGCAAAGATCCCGCCTTCCATGACCCCGGCCCACCATGGCCTTGCTTATCAGGATGTGGAAATAAAGAGCTACGGTAGGCTACTTAAAGGATGGATTCTGGGCGAGGGGGAGGAGAAGGTAGTTCTGGTTCACGGCTGGGGGGCCAATCGGGAGGTTTTTCTCCCTCTGATGAGGTTTCTGGCTCCCCACTTTGCCCTTCTGGCCTTTGACGCCAGCAACCACGGAGAAAGCAGTCCCTACTGGCCCGTGAGCATAAAAGTTTTCTGGGAGGACATCGGGGCAGCCCTGGATTTTCTTGGGGGAGAGGCTTATCTGGTGGGGCATTCCATGGGCGGGGCCTCCTCCATCATCGCTGCCAATACCTATTCCCGGGTAAAAAAAGTGGCCGCCCTGGCCCCCTTTGCTTCCACCGAAGAGATCACCGAAAGGATGATGGGGGTACTCCCTTCCTCTTTGCGGAAAAGGGTGATGAAGAGGATTGAAAGGGAGGTGGGTTTTTCCCTGAAGGAATTTTCCCCTCTGAACTACATGTGCCGGCGGAAAATACCCCACCTCCTGGTCCACGGGGAGGAGGACGAGACCGTTCCCGTGGAGGATTCCATCCGGCTCAAGGAAGTTTGTCCGGGGGCGGAGACCCTTTTCCTCCCCGGAGAGGACCATAAGTCCATCCTCGCATCGGAAACTGTCCTCAGGAGGGTAGAAGAATTTTTAAGGAAGAGTTAAAGGAATACGCCCGGTTTCTCCGGGAAATAAGCGACGGATTTCTCACCCTTAAAAGGGAGGAACTGATGAGGGAGGTGGAGGAGGAGGTGGCCCGGTGTAGGAAGTGTTCCCTTCACGCCACCAGGAGAAATTATGTCCTGGGGGAGGGAAACCTGTTGGCCGAGATATTCTTCGTGGGAGAAGCCCCGGGTGCCCGGGAGGACGCCACCGGGAGACCCTTCGTGGGCAGGGCCGGGGAACTCCTAACCAGGATAATAAAGGCCATGGGTTATACCCGGAGGGATGTGTACATAGGGAACATTCTAAAATGCCGGCCACCGGGCAACAGAACCCCTTCTGAGGAGGAGCAGAAGGCCTGTTTTCCGTATCTTAAGAGGCAAATAGAAATAATAAAACCCCGGGTTCTCGTGGCCCTGGGAAGGGTGGCGGCGGTAAACCTCACGGGAGAAAAGACCAGCCTTTCCGCCATGAGGGGAAGGATTCACCGCTTTGAGGGAATCCCCGTGGTGGTCACCTACCACCCCTCCTACCTCCTTCAGAGGGGAGAACCCCGGGAACTCAAGAAGATGGTGTGGGAAGACATGAAACTCGCCCTGAGGATAATCCATGGAGAGGTATAGAAAATACAGCAGGTATCTCCGGGAAAAATACGGCGCCAGGGTCCACAGGGTCCCCCTCCAGGGAGGATTTTACTGCCCCAATCGTGACGGGAGGCTTTCCAGTTCCGGCTGCATATTCTGCGATGTTTACGGCTCCGGTCCCCTGACCCTGCGGCCGGCTCCCCTAGGCGAGCAACTCAGGAAGGGCATGGAGGGGGCCAGGAGGAGGTACGGTGCGAAATACTTCATCGCTTATTTCCAGGCCTTCACCAACACCTACCACAGGCCAGAGGTGTTAAGGGAGAGGTTTTCCCAGGTTTTAAATGTACCGGAGGTGGTGGAGGTTTCCATCGGCACCAGGCCCGATTGTCTCCCAGAGGAGACCCTGGATGTACTGGAGGAGGTGGCCCGGCAGAAGACCCTTTGGGTGGAAATAGGGCTTGAAAGTTCCCACCTTCCCTCCCTCAAGTGGCTCAGGAGAAATCATGGACTGGCGGATTTCGTGGATGCGGTTATTCGTACCTCCAGGAGGAGGGGCATAAACATAGCCACCCATGTAATCCTGGGTCTTCCGGGGGAAGGCCGGGAGGAGGTGAAGGAAACCGCCAGAATTATATCCTCCCTTCCGGTGAAGGGGGTGAAGATTCACCCCTTACATGTTCTGAGGAACACCGAACTGGAAAGGATTTATCTCCGTGGGGAACTTCGCCTTCCATCCATGGAGGAATTCGTTTCTCAGGCGGTGGATTTCCTTGAAAACCTACGGGAGGACATTGTGGTGATGAGGATTTCCGGAGAAAGGTCCCGGGAACTCTTCGTGGCCCCCGAATGGGCCCTCAAAAAACAGGAGGTTTTGCGGAGGGTAGAAGAAGAAATGGAGAGGAGAGATACACGGCAAGGGGCGAAACTGAAATTGGGGCTTTCCGCCGATGAATGCTCTCCCCTGAGGGAGATTGTCAGGTTTCAGGAATAATTTGTATAATTTTCCACGGAGGTGCGCCATGAAGTTGAAGGGTAGGGTTTTGAAATACGGGGACGACATAAACACCGATGTTATTTTCCCCGGAAGATATACATACAAAAATCTCTCCCCCGAAGAGATGGCCTCTCATGCCATGGAGGACCTGGACCCTGATTTTTCCCGGAAGGTAAAGCCCGGGGACATTATTTTCGCAGGGAAAAACTTCGGCATGGGTTCCTCCAGGGAGCAGGCGGTCCTTGCCCTCAAATATTCCGGCATAGCCGCCATTGTGGCTAAGTCCTTCGCAAGGATCTATTACAGGAATTGCATAAACGCAGGCCTCCCGGCCATAGAACTTCCCTCCGCCGTGGAAGCCGTCAGGGAGGGAGATGAGGTGGAAATTGACCTTGAAGGGGGGCGGATCATCACCCCGGCGGGAACCTTCTCCTTTCCTCCCTTTCCTCCCAGGGTGAGGGAAATTCTCACGGCAGGAGGGTTGATCCCCTACACCAGAAAGAGACTGGGTCTTTCCTAAAAATCTCTGGTGAAAATCAGGGAAGACAGGATTCCCACTGCGCAGCCCAGAAGGGGCACGGCCCACAAGTAAATTCCCGGCAGGGATGATAGGAATTCCGGGAATTTTCCTCTCAGCGCCAGGAAAGAGATCAGAAAAAGGCCCAGGCCCAGAAGGGAGCCTATGAGGGAGATGGCGGCTCCCATGAAGATGAAGGGGGCCGAAGAAAATCCCGGGGAGGCCCCCAGCAGTTCCATTAATTGCCTTTCCCACCTGTGGGAGGCTACACCCACCGCCACCAGGTTTCCGATGATCAAGGCCGAGGCAAGGCCCAAGAGAAGCACGAGGAAGCCGCCCACGGCCTCAAATTTTGCCTTTAAGGAACGGAATTTTTCCACGGCGTCCCACTGGAAGACCACATCCTCCACTCCCCTTTCTCTTCTTAGGTTCTGAAGAACCGCCCGGATTTTAACGGGGTCCTCGGAAGAGGAGAATTTTATCAGGAGGTTAGGGGGGATGGGATTATCTTCCCCCAGGGCCTCGGCCAGGTCAGGATATAGGCGCGAGAATTCTTCCCGGGCTTCCTCCCGGGATACGTATCGCCAGTTTTCCACCTTGATCTTTCCCCTAAGAAGGGAGATTATCTCCTCCGGAGAGGCTTCCTGGGTTAAAAATATCCTGGCGGAAAGTTCAGACCCCAACCTCTCTATCTGAAGGGAGAGATTGTGGTGAATCAGAAGAAACCAGTAAAGGACGAAGACGGAGAGGGATAGAACCAGGAGAGGAAGAAATACGGCCCGGGGATTGGCCACCAGGTCCCTGAGAAATACCTTCATTCCGTAGAGGAGTTTTCTCATTTGATCCTCTTTATTCGCCCGTAGGAGAGTTCCACTATCTTTCCTCCGAATTCCTCCACCAGGGATGTGTCGTGGGTAGCCACCACCACGGTGGTTCCCTTGAGGTTCAGGGCCTTGAAGATTCTGAGTATTTTTCTGGAGAGGAAGGGGTCCAGGTTCCCCGTGGGTTCGTCGGCCAACAGGATCTCCGGGGCTCCCACTATGGCTCTGGCTATGGCCACCCTTTGTTGTTCCCCTCCGGAAAGGGAGGAGGGAAGGTCCTGGGCTTTGTGGATTATTTCAAAATTCTGCAGGAGGGAGGTGACCCTGCGGGAAATCTCCCTGCGGCCTTTCCCCCGAATAATCAGGGGAAGGGCCACATTTTCGTATACGGAAAGATAAGGAATGAGGCGAAAATCCTGGAAAACCACGCCCAGTTTCCTCCGGTAAAGGTAAATTTTCCTGCGGCTTATCCTGGAGATGTCAATGTTTCCGAAAAATATTTTTCCCCGGGTAGGCAGTTCCTCCCGGGTTATAAGTTTTATTATGGTGGTTTTTCCGGCTCCGGAGGGACCTGTAATGAAGACGAATTCCCCCTTTTCCACGGATAAACTTATGTTCTCCAGGGCGTGATAAGGGGGGGAATAGGTTTTGTAAACCCCCACTAATCTCAGCATTAACCCCTTTCCAGAAAGTCCAGGATTTCTTCCTTTACCCCCACGGGATCCAGGCGGAAATAGGCCAGAAGTTGCATGGCCTCCCCTGACCGTCCAAAGAGGTCCTGGACTCCGTGAATCCTCATTTTTACCGGATAGTTCTGGCTCAGATACTCTGCCACGGCGGAGCCGAGCCCTCCGATGACCGAATGTTCTTCGGCGGTAAAAACCTTCCCGGTTTTTCGGGCCGAGGTCTCTATGGTTTTGCCGTCCAGGGGTTTTATGCTGGGGGAATTGATCACCTCCACGGAAATTCCCTCCTTCTCCAGGTCCTCCGCCGCCATAAGCAGGCTGTATACGGTTATTCCTGTCCCCACGGCGGTGAGGTCCCTCCCTTCTTTGATGACCTGGGCCCTTCCTATTTCAAACCTATGGTTTTCGTCAAATATAACCGGGAATTTGGCCCTGGATAGCCTTACATAGGCAGGACCCTCTCCCTCTATGACCCTTCTAACCACCGCCTTGGTTTCGTAATAATCCGCAGGGCAAAATACCTTCATGTTGGGGAGAACCCTCATGAGGGCGAAGTCTTCCAGCATCTGATGGGTGGCTCCGTCCTCTCCCACCGTTACCCCTCCATGGGTGGCGATTATTTTCACATTGGCCCGGGCATAGGCGATGGACTGGCGTATCTGCTCCCAGGCCCTTCCGGTGGCAAAAATGGAGAAGGTGGAAACCACCGGCCTTTTTCCGGCGAGGGCAAATCCAGCGGCGGTGGCCATCATATCCTGTTCCGATACCCCCAGGTTAAAGAACCTTTCCGGAAACTTGGCTCCGAAGCGGGCGGTTCTTGTGGAACCGGAGAGGTCCGCATCCAGCACTACTATGTCGGGGTATTTCTCCCCCATTTCCAGCAAGACCTCTCCGTAGGCGTCCCTGAGGTGCTTAAGTTCAAATTCCCGCATTTTCCAACTCCTTCTCCTTTTTCTCCAGTTCCTCCAGGGCCAGGCCCATTTCCTTTTCCGTGGGAGGAACTCCGTGGAATTTTACCTTCCCCTCCATGAAGGAGACCCCCTTGCCCTTTACGGTTTTGGCTATTATTACCGTGGGCTTTCCCTTGACTTCCTCGGCCCAGTTCAGGGCTTCTATTATCTGGCGAATATTGTGTCCGTCTATCTCCCTTACCTCCCATCCAAAGGCCTTCCACTTCTCCGCCACCGGCTCCACGGTTTTTATTTCGTTGACGGGGCCGTCTATCTGAAGTCCGTTGTAATCCACTATGGCGGTGAGATTGTCAAGTTTATAATGGGAGGCCGTCATAGCCGCTTCCCATATCTGGCCCTCCTGCATTTCCCCATCGCCTATAAGCACATACACCCTCCTGGGGGAGCGGTCCAGTTTGAAGGCCAGGGCTATGCCGTTGGCCACCGAGAGGCCCTGACCCAGGGAGCCCGTGGACATTTCCACCCCCGGGGTCATAAGCCTGTCCGGATGACCCTGAAGGTGGGAGCGAAGTTTTCGGAAGTCCTTAAGTTCTTCCACAGGAAAAAACCCGGCCTCCGCCAGGGCAGCGTAGAGAACCGGTGCGGCGTGACCTTTGCTGAGTATGAACATGTCCCTGCCGGCCCACTGCGGGTTTTTGGGATCTAATTTCATCTTGTAAAAGAACAGAACCGCCAGTATGTCCGCAGCGGAAAGGGATCCTCCGGGATGGCCGGATTTGGCCAGTCCCGTCATTCTTACGATGTGTTTCCTGAGTTTGAGGGCGATTTTTTTCAACCTCAAGATCTCCTTATTGCTCACCATTTAAAACCTCCCCCAGAATTTTATTGACCAATTTGGGATTAGCCTTTCCCCCGGTTTTTTTCATCACCTGTCCCACGAAAAATCCCAGGAGCCCCCTTTTCCCTTTGCGGTAACTCTCCACCTTGTCGGGAAATTCCCCCAGCACCCCTTCTATTATACTCCTTAACTGGGCCTCGTCGCTTATTTGAAGGAGGCCTTTCTCTTCTACTATTTTTTCGGGATCCTTACCATCCATGACGGCTTCTTCCAGGACTTCCTTGGCCTTCAACCGGGATATTTTTCCATCCCTGACCAGAACCAGAATTTTTTCCAGGGTTCGGGGAGAGACTCTGTGGCCCCCGTGGAAGAGTTTTAAAACATCCGTTTTTACCCAGTTGGCCACCTCCCTGGGATGCGGGAAGTTTTCCAGGGTTTTTTCAAAGAGAATGGAAATTTCCACTTCCGAACAGAGAATCCTGGCGGTTTCCGGGTCCAGCCCCAGTTCATTGATGTATCTTTCTTCCCTTTCCCATGGAAGTTCTCCTATCCGGGATTTTATGCTGGATATCTGGTCGTCGGTCAGTATCAGGGGGGGGAGGTCCGGTTCTGGAAAATACCTGTAATCGTGGGCTTCCTCCTTGCTCCTCATGGGAAAGGTAATGCCCTTTTGACTATCAAAGCCCCGGGTTTCCTGTTTTATCCTCCCACCGGAATTGAGGATTTCCTCCTGCCTTTTTATCTCGTATTCCAGGGCCTTTGCTAGGAATCTGAAGGAATTGAGGTTTTTAACCTCGGTTTTCACCCCCAGGGATTTGCTTCCCCTGGGGCGGAGGGAAAGATTGGCGTCGCAGCGGAGGTTACCCTTCTCCATATCGGCGTCAGAGACCCCGGCGTATATGGCCGCCAGGCGCAGGGTTTTGAGGAATTCCACCGCCTCCTGGGGAGAGGAAATGTCGGGCCTGGTAACTATTTCTGCCAGGGGAACCCCGCATCGGTTGAAGTCCACCAGCGTTTCTTCCTCCGTATGAATGGATTTGCCGGAATCCTCCTCTATGTGGAGCCTTTCTATCCTTATTTTTTTCCCGGATCTCAGTTGAATGTAGCCGTCCCGGGCCAGGGGAAACCTGTGCTGGGTGATCTGATAACCCTTGGGAAGGTCCGGGTAAAAATAATTCTTTCTGGCGAAGTAGGAGGTTTTGTTCACGGTGCAGTTCAGGGCCAGGGCAAGTTTTACCGCCTGTCTCACCGCTTCCTCGTTCAGGACCGGAAGGGTTCCGGGATGCCCAAGGCAAACCGGGCATACATTGGTGTTGGGAGGGTCCCCGTAGGAATTGCGGCAGGAGCAGAAGAGTTTTGTGGCGGTCTGAAGTTGAATGTGTATTTCCAAGCCAATGACAGGTTCCCACATTTTAGAGGTTATTATAGCATTGAAAATTTACCCATGGGAAAATATAATATCCCTTCAATCAAATGAAATTCTACGCCAACTTAACCAAATTCCTGGCCGGTGGACTAAATCCCCTTATGGGGCCAGTTAAAATCCAGTGGGAACTTACCTATAGGTGCAATCTCCGGTGCCGTCACTGTCATCTGTGGAAAATAAAGGAGGAAAATCGGCTTCCACTCCAGAGAATAAAGGAAGTGCTGGAGGAACTGAAGGCCCTGGGCGGCAGGTATGTCTCCTTTTCCGGAGGAGAACTCTTCCTGCTGCGGGAAAGTTTTGAAATACTGGCCTTCGCCAAAGGCTTGGGGTTCCGGGTGGCGGCCAATTCCAACGGATGGCTTCTGGACAAAAAGAACGCCCGGAGGCTGGCGGAAACCGGTATAGATGCCGTGTTTCTCTCCCTGGACGGTCCGAAGCACATCCACGACTGGATCCGGGGGGTGGATGGAGCCTGGGACAGGGTCATGGCGGCCATAAAGAATGTAAGGGAAGCGGGGGAAAAACCCAGGGTTTTCGTCAACATAACCCTTAACCGAAAAAACCTCCCCTATCTGGTGGAAACCATTGAGATGGCTGTAAACCAGGGGGTGCATGCGGTAACCCTGGAGCCCGTGCACCGCATAGAAAAATATTCTCCAGAGGAGGACCTGGGCCTTACCCCGGAGGATGTCCCTCTTCTCCGGGAAAAGATTGAGGAGGCCCTGAAGAAATTTCCCCGTTACCTTCCTCATTTTCACGCTTATTTGAGGAAGTTTCCCGAGTTCGTGGAGGACCCGGAGGCGGTAAAAAGAACCTTCCGCTGCATAGCCGGGTATTTATCAGTTCAGATTCATCCCAACGGGGATGTACATCCCTGCCCCGTGGCCTTCAGGAAATTGGGAAACCTGCGGGAGTCTTCCTTTCGGGAAATATGGTTTTCCCCGGAGGCTCAGAAATTAAGAAAGGACATAAAGGAGGGCAGGCATCCCCCCTGCCTTTTTACCTGCGTGGGACCCGCCAATCTTTATTTAAGTTATGTGAGAAAGGGTATGTTCTGGAAATTTCTGGCTCCGGGATTCATCGAATATGTTATAAAAGAGAAGTTATGAAACACATCGTCCATCTGGGAAAACTTTATCTCCATTACCGAAAAAGGTCCCTGAGGGTTCCGGCTCCCCCCACCAGGATCTGGCTGGAGCCCACCAATGCCTGTAATCTGAGATGTATAATGTGCCCCAACGGCCAGGATTACAGTTCTCTCAAGAGGGGAATGATGGACTGGGGGTTGTTTGCGGCCCTGCTGGATCAGATAAAGGATTTTGCCTACGATGTGAACCTTTTCCATAGGGGCGAGAGCCTTCTACATCCTCGTTTCCTGGAGATGGTGGAGGCAACGGCCAGGGCAGGTCTCAGGCCCCGGCTTCACACCAACGCCACCCTCCTCACCAGGGAGTATTCCCGACAACTCATAAAGGCGGGCCTTGATTTTATTTCCTTTTCCTTTGATGGATACGACAAGGATATGTACGAAAAAATAAGGGTGGGGGCGAAGTTTGAAGAGGTCCTTCAGAACATAATCGGTTTTCTTGAGGAAAAGAAGAAAATGGGGTCAAAGAAGCCCTATGCGGTCCTGGAGGTCATGGAGGTGGTGAAGAAGGACGAGGCCCTGATGGAGCAGGAGCGCCGGCGGTTCAAGGCCAGGTTTGAAGGTCTCCCCCTGGACAGATTTATCATCCGTAAAATTCACAATTGGGCCGGCCTTTACGGGGAGCCTCCCCGGGGCAGGTACACCCCATGCACCTTTCCCTATTACTCCATGACGATTTTCTACGACGGAAAGGTTCCGGCCTGCCCCCAGGACTTTTTTGGAGAGATAATCGTCGGAGATGCCACCAGGGAGCCCCTTCTTGAAATATGGAACGGCAAGAGAATGGTGGAACTCAGACGCTCCTTTCAAAGAAAGGAAAATCCAAAGCATCCCAGATGCGAAAAATGCGATATGATTTATAGGGAGACCCTTCTGGGGATTCCGAAATCCTATTTAAAATTCTTCTTAAAGGAGAACATCGGATGAGGTTTCTGGCCGATCTTCATGTCCATTCCCGTTATTCCCGGGCCACATCCAAGGATATGGACCTGGCCCACATGGCATCCTGGGCCAAGGCCAAGGGTTTGAAGGTGGTGGCCACGGGAGATTTTACCCATCCGGACTGGTTGTTCAACATAAAGACCCAACTTCAGGAGATGGAGAACGGACTTCTTACCCTGAGGGAGCCCGTCAGGGGACAGGATTATCCCGTGGAAGTGGAGCCGGGGGATGTTTATTTCGTCCTCTCGGTGGAGGTCAGCCTCATATACGCCCTGGGGAAAAGGGTGAGAAAGATCCATGTGGTGGTTCTGGCGGAAAACCTGGAGGATGCCCAGTCCATAAACTCGGCCCTGGCTGCCCGGGGGAACCTTCAGGCCGATGGGAGACCCACCTTCGGGATGGACATCCGAAAATTCATAGAACTCATAAAAATCGCCGCCCCTTCCGCAGGGATAATTCCAGCCCACATCTGGACTCCCTGGTTTTCCCTCTTCGGGGCCAATTCAGGCTTTGATTCCATTGAAGAGTGCTGCGGGGATCTGGCCCAGCACATCCTGGCCCTGGAGACGGGTCTTAGTTCGGACCCTCCCATGAACTGGAGGCTTTCTGCCCTGGACCCTTACCCTCTTGTGTCCAATTCCGACGCCCACTCCCCGGCCAATCTGGGGCGGGAGGCCAACCTCTTTGATGCGGACCTTTCCTACCGGGGGATCGTGGAGGCCATAAAGACCAGAAAGGGGTTTCTCAAAACCGTGGAGTTCTTTCCCGAAGAGGGAAAATACCATTACGATGGTCACCGAAACTGTGGGGTTAGACTTTCTCCCAGGGAGGCCCTTAAGTTGAACAATATTTGTCCCGTGTGCGGAAAACCCCTTACGGTAGGGGTGGCTCACCGGGTGGAGGTCTTAGCGGACAGGGAAGAGGGCTACAGGCCCGAGAACGCGGTGGATTATCAACACCTTTTTCCCCTTCAGGAAATTATCGCCAAGGCCCAGGGGAAGGGGAAGCAGACCAAATCGGTGATGGAGGCGTATTTTTCGGCCATCAACTACCTGGGAGACGAGTTTAAAGTGTTGACGGAGGTTCCCACTGAGGAGATCCGGCGGGTTCTGGGCCCCAGGGTGGCCCGGGCCGTGGAGAACATGAGGAGGGGAAAGGTCAGGGTAGAACCGGGATACGATGGAGTATACGGAATTATAGACCCCTTCGGGGAAGAGGAGGAAAAGGGGCAGGAAAGTCTTTTTTAACAAGGAGGTCAAATGGAAAGAACCCTGGGAATAATCAAACCGGAAATCGTGGAAAGGGCCCTGGTGGGGAAGATAATTTCAAGGGTGGAGGAGTCGGGCCTGAAGATAGTGGCCATGAAAATGGTGAGGCTTACCAAAAGGCAGGCTGAGGAGTTTTACCATGTCCATCGGGGAAAGTTTTTCTTTGACGAACTGACCACTTATATGTCAGGTGGACCGGTGGTGGTGATGGTCCTGGAGGGGGAGGAGGCCATATCCCGGTGGAGGGCTCTCATGGGGGCTACAGATCCAGCCAGGGCCCAGGAGGGCACCATAAGGAAGGATTTCGGCACAGACATCCAGAGAAACGCCGTCCACGGCTCCGACTCCCCTGAATCGGCTGCCTTTGAAATAGGGTTCTTTTTCTCTGGGCTTGAACTCCATGCTTGATATTAAAACCGAAGAAAGGGAAGGCGTGGTCCTCGTCCTTCCCCGGGGGAAAATAGACCCCCTGACCGTGGAGGACTTTGAAAGGGAACTGGAAAAGAACATAAAAGAGGGTAAGGTTAAGATCGTTCTGGACTGTTCGGAACTGGAATACATTTCCTCGGCGGGACTGGGGGTTCTCATAGGACACATAGAGGAAATAAGGGAAAAGGGAGGGGATCTGGTCATATGCTGTGCCTCCCCCAGGGTCTATCAGATCTTTGATCTGCTGGGTTTCACCAAGATTTACAGGTTTACCCCGGACAGGGATTCCGCCTTCAGGGTTTTTCTTGATGCACAGGGTTAAACTCAGGGTCCCCGCCAGTTACAAATTTTTAAGCCCGGTTTTTTACCTTACTGAGAAACTTATAGAGACCTTTTCCAGCGACGAGAAGGCTCTGGCCGTCTTTCCCCTGGCGGTTCAGGAAATAATGGCCAACATCATAGAGCATTCCTACCAGGGCAGGGAAGGGGAGATCGCCATTATGTGGGAAGTGGACGAGGAAGGAATAGAGGTGAATTTTCTCTTCGGCGGAAGGAGGGTGGAAATTCCCCGAAGAGATTTTGACCTGATGAAAAAAATGAAGGAGAGGAGGGGTAGGGGGTTGGGGCTGGAAATCGTAAGAAAAATTGCCGACGAGATGGAATACGGGAAAAAGGGAGGGAAGAACTGGTGGCGGATAGCAAGGAAATTCAGGAACTAAAAAGGGCCCTTCAACTCAAGGAATACGAACTGGAGAATTTCCTCCAATACGCCCGCCAGATAATAAAAATCCTGGACGAAGAAAGGGTTTTCAGGGCCTTTCTCTCTGCGGTTATGGGCCAGATAGGGTCTCCCCGGGCCCTGCTCAGGATAAAGACCCTGGACCGGGTTTTCGTCCTTTGGAAGGGTTTTGAACTGGGGGAAGAAGTTAAGGAGAGAATAGAAAGGGAGGGCAAGGGTATTCGCCAAGTGCTGGAGAGTCTTGGGCTCAGCGTGGTCATAGACCTCTCCTTCGCTTCCGAGGAAACCGCTTTGTTTTTGAGGCAGAGGGGCATAGAGCATTTTTTAAGCCTGAAGGAGAATTTCCTGGCCTTAACCGCCGGAGACCTGAGTCAGGAAGCGTTGAACTACATAAGGGCCCTTTATCAAATAACCCTCCTTGCCTACGAAAACATACTCTTTCACCGGGAAGTTCTCAAGCGGCAGAGGCTGGAGAGGGAACTGGAGATAGCCCGGGCTATCCAGACCGGTCTTCTTCCCGGGGAGGTTAAAATTGACGGCTACGATGCCTTCGCCCGGAGCATTCCCTCCCATCAGGTGGGAGGAGATTATTACGATGTCATTGAGAGGGGGAGGACCACCCTGGCGGTGATAGGGGATGTGGCCGGCAAGGGAATCCCGGCGGCTCTTATAATGGCTAACCTCCAGGCTTCCCTCAAGACCCTGGTAAAGTTTTTCTCCGGGGAACTGGGGGACCTCATGGGCCTGCTTAACAAGGGCCTTATGGAGGGGGCCTCACCGGAGGGGCCCGTGTTCGTTACCTTTTTTGCTGTGGAACTGGGGAAGGAAGGGGATCTTCTCTACACCAATGCAGGCCATAATCCGCCCATATTGGTGAGAAGGGATGGGGAAGTTCTGGAACTTACCCGGGGGGGGTTGGTTCTTGGGGTGGCGGATGTTCCCTATGGCGCCGAAAGGGAAAGGATGTTTCCCGGGGACCTTCTTTTTATGTATACCGATGGATTGAGCGAAGCCACCTTCCTGGACGGGAGCGAACTGGGAAGGGATAGGTTGAAAAAGATGGTTCAAGATATGAGAGAACTTTCCCCTCGGGAGATAGGGGATAAACTGCTTTCCACCCTTTCTAAGTTTTACGAAGTTTCGGACGACCTTACGATTTTTATCCTTAAGAAAGTTTAGGGGAGGGAACGGGTCCCTCCCCTAAATTTAAAATTCCAGAACGGGAAGTTTCTTCCTGCGGAGTTTTCTGTTTATCCCCGGAAGGGATTTCAGGATTTTTTGAGCCTCTACCCTCTTTTCTTCAAACCTTTTCCTCAAAACCCTGAAATAGGCCTTCTGTGAATCGGTGGGCCTTCCTCCGTAGGAGATAACAGAACTGTAAAGTCCTATGATCTTCTCGTACAACCTCTCGCCGGCCATCATTCCCTCGTGGTTGATGATTTCCCCGTGCAATTTCCACAATCTGGACGAAAGGTTCTTCAGTTGTCGCCGGAGTTTTCCCCTGGTTTTTTCCGAAAGTTTTTCGGCCCTTTCCTTGAGGTTCTTGATTCTGTTGAGGAAATCCGATGCCTCCTCCAGCAGGGAGTACAGGTCTTTAACCAGAGCCTTTCTTTCCCGCCTCTCTTCCAGGCTGTGGCCAGCCAGTGGATCGGGAAGCACCTGAATTTCCCCTTCAAAAACTTTGCTGCCCTTTATCAGCCTCACCCTGTATTTTCCCTCGTCTATCATGGGACCGAAGGGGGCGAATAACATCAGGCCTGTTCCCTTGGGGGCCCGGGGGGGTTTTAGCCTCATGTTCCAGTAAATTCTGTTGAGACCCCGGCTCTTGGTGGCAGGGAGGGTTTTCACTACCCGGCCCTTTTCATCCAGAATCTCAATCTTCATGTGGCCGAAAATGGGCCTTTTCTTCAGGTAGTAACTTATGTAGAGCCCGTCGGTGAAGTTTTCTCCGAAGAACTGGGCATCGCCGGGAAAGTCCTGTTCCCAGGCGGTTGTTCTCTGGATGGCTGGTCTTGTGGGGAGGATGGCCGCTTCCTTTTCCATGATTTGCGGGGTAAGGGCCCTCAGGGGCGTTATATCGTCAATTATCATTATTCCCCTTCCGTGGGTGGCCAGAATTAAATCCGCCTCCCTGGGATGAATGGCCAGGTCCCTCACCGCCACCGGGGGCATCTCCTTTACCTTACTCCAGGACTTTCCGCCATCAATGGATACGAAAAGACCGAATTCTGTCCCCAGGAAAAGGAGGTCAGGGTTCTTCAGGTCTTCCTTTACCACATGGCAATATCCGTTTATCTCCGGGGAGGAAATTCTTTTCCAGGTCTTTCCGAAGTCCTCGGTTTTGTAAACATATGGCTTCATGTCCCCGGTTCTGTGCCCGTCAAAGGTGGCGTAGGCCACCGCCGGATTGAAGTGGCTGGCCTCCACGGAGGAGACCCAGGTATGGGGAGGAAGGTCGGGGACATTGGCGGCCACATTTTCCCAGTGTTTTCCTCCGTCCCGGGTGACCTGAAGGTTTCCGTCGTCGGTTCCCACCCAGATTATGTTTTCGTCCAGCGGACTCTCGGAGATGGCCACTATGGTGCAGTGGTTTTCCGCTCCGGTTACATCCCTGGTGATTCCGCCGGATTCCTCCTGTCTCTGTTTATTCGGATCGTTGGTGGTGAGGTCCGGGGATATTTTTTCCCAATTTTCTCCCATGTCCCGGGAGCGGAAGAGAAACTGGGCTCCGATGTAGATGGTGTTGGGATCGTGATGGGACAGGGCCACGGCGGCGTTCCAGTTGAATCTGTATTTGGGCTCCGAAGGATCGCTGGGCATGGGCTTAATGTCCCGGGCTTCCCGGGTTCTGCGGTTGAATCTAACCAGATTTCCCCCTTGCCACGAATAATAGATGATGTCCGGGTTCTTAGGGTGGGGAAAAACATAGAATCCATCCCCTATCCCGATGTTCTTCCAGTCCCTGTTGGTGAGGGAGCCTCCGTATTTTCTGGAGGGGCCATACCAGGAACCGTTGTCCTGAAGTCCCCCGTAAACATTGTAGGGATGGGCCATGTCGTAGAACACATGGTAGAACTGGGAGACAGGGAGGTTGTTGGCAAAGCGGAAGGTCCCTCCTCCGTTGTAGGAAATGTATATTCCTCCGTCGGAGCCGATGATGATCCTCTGGGGATCCTTGGGGTCTATCCAAATGGGGTGAATGTCCGAATGGACAGAGCCGTACACAAAGTCAAAACTCTTCCCCCCATCGGAACTTTTGGTAAGAACCAGCCCCGCCACATATATGGTTTTGTGGTTCTCTGGGGAAACGACCAGATTGGAAAAATAAAAGGGGCGCATTTTAACGAAAATGGAATCCTTCACCTTCACCCAGTTTTCCCCCATGTCGTCGCTTCTGTAAAGTCCACCGTCTTTCCTGGCTTCCACTGTGGCATAGAGGGTCTGGGGCCTTGAGGGGGCCACGGCAATGGCTATTCTCCCGAAGGGAGGCTCGGGCAGGCCCCGGTGAATTTTTTTCCAGGTCTTTCCTCCGTCCTTGCTTCTGTAAAGTCCGCTTCCCGGTCCCCCGGAGGTGAAGAACCAGGGGAGGCGTCGGAATTCCCACATGGAAGCGTAGATGATGTCCGGCTCCTGGGGATCCATTTCCATGTCGGCACACCCGGTCCTTTCGTTTACATAAAGGAGTTTCTTCCAGGTTTTTCCCCCGTCGGTGGTTTTGTAAACTCCCCTTTCTTTGCTGTCGTTCCAGAGGTGGCCCAGAACGCACACATATACGGTTTTGGAGTCCCCGGGCTTCACCATGATTTTTGCGATCCTTTCGCTGGACTCAAGGCCCATGAATTTCCAGGTGATCCCGCCGTCGTCGCTTTTGTAAAGGCCTGTTCCCACGGATACGCTGTTTCTGACATTGCATTCCCCGGTTCCCACCCATATGGTATTGGGGTTGTTGGGGTCCACGGCTATGGAACCTATGGACTGGGAAAAACTGTCAAATATGGGCTTGAAGGTTATTCCCCCGTCCACGCTTTTCCACACCCCTCCTCCGGCGGTTCCCACATATATGGTTTTAGGGTTGGAGGAGGGGGAGTCTATGGCAGTGATCCTTCCCCCCATCACCGCGGGGCCTATGCTTCTGGGGCGAAGGCCTGAAAAATTCAATCTCCCCCCTGCCCACGCCAGAAGAGGGATAAGGAGAAGGAGTATTCTCCTTTTCACCGTCCCCCTCCTATTTCTTCATCTGAAATATGGAATCGTCCACCGGGATGTTGATTTCTATTTTGCTTATGGTTACCTGGCTCACTACCTTTCCCCCGGACCTGGTTTCAATGTAGAAGGGGTAGGTTATCCCGTTCACCTGATTATAGTCTCCGAATACCGTCTCGGCGGTGATCTCTCTTCCCTGTCTCTTGCCGTGGAAATCCATTTTGAGTTCCAGGCCCGTTTCTTTGTCTATGTAGTAGATCATAATCTCCCCGTTGGGTTTGGTTAGTTTGATTTTGTAAACGGGATTGCCCTCAAACTCCCCCTCCCCCAGAAACTCTATCTTGTACCCCAGGTCCTTGTAATAGATGAGAGGATCCTTGAACCAGTTTTGTTCCTTAAACTGTTCCGCCTGCTGAGGGGGCATTGGCTGGGGTTCGGGGCTTATCATGGGCATTATCCACCAGGCGGTTTTTCCGTCGTAGGCCTGAACTATTTTCTGCCCCTGCACGGTGGTTTCCATCCTTATTTTGTCGGGCATTTTCATCCAGGTTTCAAAGGGCATTTCCATCCCCTGGGCGGTGATTTTGCCCACGGCATGAATGGTCTTAATCGCTCTGAGTTTCTCAAGTCCACCCTTGGCCTTGTAGTTCTTGTTGAGAACATCCTGAAGGGTCACGGCTGAGAGAAAACTCAGCCCCAAGAATAGAGCCAGAACTTTTTTCATGGTTCACCTCCTTTTAAATCTTATACGGATTTTCCACCTCTTTGTTTTGAATTATAATTTCCTGGATGAAGGAAAAGATAGAGAAGGTTTATCAGATCCTTCGGAGGGAAATTCCCCTCCCGGCTAAAAAGAAACTCCCTCCGGTGGAGGAACTCGTCCTCACCATACTCTCCCAGAACACTTCCGACAGAAACAGAGACCGGGCCTGGGCAAAACTACGGGAGAAATTCCCCACCTTGGAGGCCCTGGCAGAGGCTCCCCTGGAGGAAATAGAGGAGGCCATCAGGCCGGCGGGGCTTTACAGGCAAAAGGCCAGGAGCATAAAAAAGGCCTTAAAAAGTTTGCGGGAGAAGTTCGGAACCTTGGAAATACCCCTCCGGGGAGAAGATGCCTACGAATTTCTCCTTTCCCTGGACGGGGTGGGTCCCAAGACCGCTGCGGTGGTGAGCCTTTTTTCCCTTGGTCATCCGCATTTTCCCGTGGATACCCACATCTTCAGGGTTTCCAATAGGATCCCCCTGGTGGAGGGAAAATCCAGGGAAAAGGTCCAGGAGCAATTGAATCAGGTGGTTCCCGACGGCATAAAGGAGGAGTTTCACCTTTTGCTTATAGAACTGGGCCGAAGGTATTGCAGGCCAAAACCCCGGTGCGAGAAATGCCCCCTGAGGGGTTTATGCCGATTCGCCGCCCTCCACGGCCTCCAGCCAGGCCAGGGCCAGGTCTGAAATTATCACATCGTTTCTTTCCAGGGTAACTGGGTGTTCTCTTATGTCCTCCGCCATCCGGGCGTATTTTTCCTTGAGCATGGCCTCTTCCTTTTCCATCTCTTCCTGGAGCAGGGAAATTCTCTCCTTGATGTCCTCTATCCTTTCCTGGATGCTTTCCATTTTGTGCTTGGTCTCGGCGGTCATCCTTCTCCTCCTGGCCGTCCTGGTAAGCACGGTGGTGGGCTTTCTTCCCAGGGCCAGACCCAGGAGAATTTCCCCGATGGAAAGGGCCTCCTCGGCGGCCCTGCCCTTGTATCTGGCCTTCAGGCCCTCCAGGCGGGCCTGGGCAGAGCGCAGTTTTGTTTCCAGGCTCTGAAGTTTACGGGAGTATTTATCCTTGATCTTTTCCATCTCCCTCCTCATCCTTCCCTGGGCCGCCTCCCTGCACCTGAGTTCAAAGGCAGCCCTGTCTTCCCCCATCTGGCTTATCAGTTTTAAGGAGGGATTTCTGTAAAGGATTATTTTTTTCGTGGCTATAAGATGGTCCTTAATCCTTTTCTTTAGGGAATTTATGGTCTTGACGGTCAGGGAAGCGGGCAGGGGGAGGAAACGGGCGCCCTCCCCTGGTTTTTCCCGGAGTTCCCCCTGGAATTCCTCCATGCGTTCCCCCTTCAGGTCCGTGGCCAGCCGCAATTTTTCCCTCTGATAAAAGCCGAACCTCGGTTCGTCAAAGAGCACCTCCACGGAGGCCAGCAGGTGGGGAGAGTAAAGCGGGCGCGGGCTGTCCGTGTCTTCGTAGAAAACATCCAGACCCGCAGGGGAGGCAGGGGGGTAGGAGAGGTAGTTCTCCTGAGCCGGGGTTTTCTCCACCCTGGGGGTGGGGGCCGGTTTACCCTGATTGAGGGATTTTATCTGGAGCCTGGTCAGGGGACCTGCCAGATAGGACATGGCCCATCGGGTCTTGAAAATCTGAGGCCCCTTTCCCTTGGCGTCGTGAAGGAGAAAAACCCTGGAGGAGAGTCCCTGAAGTATTCTGGCCAGTTCCCCCCGGTTTATTTCAACGCCCTGGGAGGTGATGGCCCCTTCCAGGCCCTCCAGCACCCTTTCCCGGTCCCCTTCCGCCTGGAGTTTTCCTATAAACCAGGTCCCTATATTCGTAAGTCCCTTGTAATCTATGTCCTTGGGGTTCTGGGTGACCAGAACCACCCCCAGCCCGAAGGCCCGGGCCTGTTTCAGGAGCAGGAGGAGTGGATTTTTAGAGGGGGGATTGTAGGGATATGGGGGAAGGTAACCGTAAATTTCGTCCATGTAGAGGATGTATTTCAACTGGGAGGAACCGGGAAGGGTCCTAACGAAGGAAAGCACCTCGTTGAAGAGGAGGCTGACGAAGAACATCCTCTCCCTTTCCGAAAGGTGGGAAATGTAGAAGATGTTGATGGGCGTTTTTCCGTCTCCCCGGTAAAGGGTGGAGGCATCCAGGGCTTCTCCTTGCCTCCACAGTCTGAAGTTGGGCGAGGCCACCAGGTTGTTCATCTTCAGGGCCAGGGCAAGCCTCTCCTGGGGTGGGAAGATGGTGTCTATGTCAAAGACTCCCATTTTCTTTATGGGAGGCTGCTGTATGGCCAATATTAAGTCCTCCAGGGTGATTCCCCGGCCCATGCGCCAGAAGTATTCAATGATGGTGGAGAGGAAAATGTGGGCGGGGTTTTTCAGGGGGTCCGCCTCTTCTCCCAGTAGATTCAATAGGGCGGATACGGAGTTTTTGATTTTTTCCAGGTAGAGTTCCGGGTCCTGGTTGAAGTCCGTCGGGGGTTTTTCAAAACCGCTTATTATGTTGACCTGTAGACCTGCGGTGGAGCCGGGGGTGAAGATTCTCACCCGAACCTTCTCCCTGAATTCCCTGAGTCTCTCCGGGGTTATGTCCCAGGATTGGAGCCCGTTTCTCCACTTTTCCGCCATTTCCCGGGCGTATTCTTCCCTGGTTTTCCCCTTGATGGAGGCCTCCTCCTGGGAAATCCAGGGGAGGAAGTCCTCTGGTTTCAGATCCGGAAAGACCAGGGCCAGGTTGGAGACATCTCCCTTGGGGTCAATGGCGATTATGGGTATGTTCTGAAGGGCTGCTTCCTCCAGCAGGTCTATACACAGACCCGTTTTTCCGCTCCCCGTCATTCCGAAGACTACGGCGTGGGTGGTGAGGTGGGAGGATTTGTAAAGCAGTTTTTCCCCTAAATTTTCCCCGTCAAATTTTTTGCCGAGATAGAATTTTCCTTCCATGAAAATATTCTACCAGGAGGAGCACGGAAGACAAGTGTCCACTCCCTTCTCTCGTATTCTAACGGCTCCGCATCGGGATGTGAGAAACACCTTCTTTGAAAACCTTTTCAGCCTTTGCAGGGTTTGAGGGTGTGGAAAACCGTAGGGATTGTTCTCTCCGCATGAGATGATGGAGTACACGGGGAGGGTTCTTTTCAAGAAATCTTCGCTGGAACTTTTTCTGCTCCCGTGGTGGGCCACCTTGAGAATTCGGATTCTCTCCAGTTGAGGGAGGATTTCCGCTTCCTCCTCATGACCGATATCTCCGGAGAGGAGAACGCTTTGCTCCCCGTGCTTTACCAGGAGAACCAGGGAATCGGAATTTTCCGGGGGACCCGGGGGCAGGGAGGGCGGCCAGAGAACCCTGATGGTGCAACTTCCGATTTTCAGCACATCCCCCCTTTTTAAAGAATAGGAGCGGCGGGCCAGGGAAGTAATCTTTCCGAAGAGAGGGCTCTGGGCCTTCCTGGAGTAAAAGACTTTCTTTACCTTGAAATTCCTTGCCACCGCCACCAGGCCGCCGGCGTGGTCGGGATGAAAGTGGGAGACGAAGACCGCATCCAGGTCCTTCAGGCCCTGGGCCCATAGGGCTCTGGATGTTACGAATTCCCCCACATAATCCCTGTCCTTACCTCCTCCCCCGTCGTAGAGGAAAGCGGAGGGGGGGCATTTCACCAGAACCGAGTCCCCCTGGCCCACATCCAGAAACACCACTTCAAAGGAGGTGAGTTTTGTGGAGGGGAAAAACAAGAGAAAAAGGACGGAGGCGAGGAAAAGGGGTTTTTTTCTTGAGAGGATCAGAATAGCCGCCGCCCCGAGAACCAGGAGGATGGGAAGGTCGGGCACCGTCAAAACAGTGGAAGAAAATCTGTCCAGGGAAAGGAGAACATCTATAAGAAACTTAGAGACCGTCAGAAGGGGCGAAAGCCCCAGGAGGCCCCCCGAGGACAGGAGGATAATGGGTGGGACCAGGGCGGTCCCTATGAGGTTGGTCAGAGGGGCAAGGAGGTTTATCCGGTGAAAGTGGTAAAGGGAGAGGGGTAAGGAGAAAAAGAAGGCCACCGTAGAGAAGAAGAGGGTCTTGGAAAGGACGGGGAGGTTTCTCAGGCGGGGAATAAACAGTATGAGGCCCAGGGAAACGAAGTAGGTGAGTTGAAAGCCCGCCGAAAGGAAGGCCAGGGGATTTGCCAGGAGGGAAACTATCAGGGAAAGGGAGATGATGTTTATGAGGTTGATGTCCCTCTCAAGAATTTTCCCCAGAATAACCAGAAGGGCCATAAAGGTGGCCCTGTTTACCGATGGGGAGGGCTCCACCCAGAGGTAGAAGAGAATCAGGAAAAGGGCGGTGGCCCAGAGCCTCAGTTTTTTGCGGTAAAAAACCAGGCCCAGAACTGTCCAGATAAAGAAGGAGAAAAGGGCTATGTGGGCCCCGGAAATGGCCATGAGGTGGTAAATTCCCGCCCTTCTGAGGGCCTGTCCTTCTTCGTTGCCCATGGGATAGCGCTGACCCAGGACCAGGGCTGAGATGATCCCGGAATAGGGAGAAGGAAGGGAGGATGCCTTCAGGGAGGCCTTCTCCTTGAGTTCGTAAAGGGGCCTCAGGATAGGGAAGGGAAAGGCGGTGCCGGTTTTCTTGAAAAACAATGTGGATTTGGAGGAGGCGAAAAAACTGAGGCCGCTGGAGAATCGGAACCGATTTTCCACCCCGAAATTACAGGGATGCTCCCAGGGATAGGGCATTATGGAGGTGAAAATCCTGTCCCCCCTCCAGTAATTCTTCAGCCTTCCCCTGACGGTAAGGAGGACTTTCCCCTGGGGGATTTTCAGGAGTAACCTGGTTTTTTCCCCTTGATATTCAGGGTTTTTCAGGAGTTTTCCATTTACATCCGTGTATTGGTATGGGGTGAAGTTCGGTCGGTTGATGTGGACCAGTCTACGGATGGAAAGGTTTTCTCCCAGGAAGAAGAGTAAGGCCAGAATAAAGAACCACCTCGTTTTGCCCCTGGACCCCAAGGCCAGAACTCCGCAGACAAGGAGCAGGACCAGGGGATATTCTACCCCGAAGAGGAAGCCGGCTATGTTTCCTGCCAGAAGGGCCAGGGCCGGTAGGGTTAAGGGCATCAGGGTTTTTTAAGCGTTTTGATGAGTTTTTCGTCCGCCGGGGAGAGGGGATATCGGAACAGATCCTCCCATTTTACCCACTCCACCCGGGTATGGCTGCTCTTCCGTTTCATTTTGCCCAGGGGGGTGCACAGGTAGGCAACCAAGTCTATGTTGATGTCCGGATATCGGTGGTGAACTTTTCCAAGGAATCGCTCTACCTTTACTTCCATGGCGAATTCTTCTTGAAATTCCCTTTTAAGGGCATCCTCGTCCCTTTCCCCGGGTTCCACTTTTCCCCCGGGAAATTCCCACAATCCCCTTCTTTCCCCGTCCTTCCTTTGACCTATAAGAACTCTGCCCCGGGAATCCTTTACAATTCCAGCGACTACCCTCACACCAGGGTGTATCCTAATCGGACCGCCTTGAGGTTTATCTCTTCGTAACCCCTGGGGACCCTTTTGGGAATGAAGTCCTCCAGTTCCTCCCTGGTCAACAGCCCGGTGAGTTTTGCCGTGACGGCGAGGCTCAGGGTGGAGACGGTAACCACATTGCCTATTTCCTTGGCAGCGGTTTCTATCAGGGGGATCCTGTAGATGCGGTATTTCGGGTCGTTGAACTCCTCCACCAGGTTGGAGTCAAGCACTATGATGGCCCCCTCCTTTATGTCCTGAAAATAGGTTCTGAAGGATTTTTCGCTGGTGGAAAGATAATAATCCACGCTGGTAGTTTTGGGGAAATAGATGGGGTTTTTGTCCACGATTACATCCACCTTGGTGGGACCTCCCCTCACCTGGGCGGTGTAGCGGGGACTGTGGATGGCGTAAAGCCCCTTATACTGAACCACGGCCTCTGCCAGCATGGCTCCGGCGGTGATAATTCCCTGTCCCCCTATGGCGCTGAAGCGCAGTTCGTAATGGGTTATTTCCTTCATTTCTTTCCCCCTGCCCGTTGTATTAATTCCTCGTAAAGTTCGGTGTACTCCTTCCTCTCTTTATCTTCGTGGAAAACCCCCAGGATGATCTTATCCTTTATCTCCTCGGGGTCCTTCCGTTTGGCCACATTCATGGGGATAATTCTGTCGTTGATCCACCGGAGCATGGTTATCTGGTCCTTGAGTTTGTTTCTTCGTCCCAGGTTTATGTGGCAGTTGGATATGGCCTCCACCACGGAGAATCCCTTGTGCTGGAAGGAACGCTCTATGAGTTTGGCCAGGTTTCTGGGGCGGGTGACCGATTCCCTGGCCACGAAGGTGGCCCCGGCGGCGATGGCCAGTTTTACCACATCAAAATTGGGCTCTATGTTTCCGTAAGGGGTGGTCTGCGTCCTGAACATCTGGGGTGTCGTGGGGGAGACCTGGCCTCCGGTCATTCCGTAAACCGAGTTGTTTATGATTATGAGTTTGATGTCAATATTTCTCCGGGCTGCGTGGATGAAGTGGTTCCCCCCTATGGCCAGGGCATCTCCGTCGCCGCTCACCACCACCACATGTTTTTCGGGCCTTGCCAATTTTACTCCGGTGGCGAAGGCCAGGGGTCTCCCGTGGGTGGTGTGCATGGTATTGGCGTTTACATAGGTGGACATCCTTCCGGAGCATCCGATCCCGGTAATGAAGGCAATGTCTTCCCTTTTCCACTTGAGGGCGTCAAAGGCCCTGACCATGGCCTGCATGATGGTTCCTATGCCGCATCCCGGACACCAGGAGTGGGGAAGTTTGAAGGTCCTTACATAATCCATATAACTCATAATTCCTCCCTCAACTTTTCCGTGAATTCCACGGGGCTTATGGGGGTGCCGTCGGCCTTAAGCAGGGTGGCCACATCCCGGCGGAGGACCCTTTCCACTTCGTAGACCATCTGTCCCAGGTTCATCTCCGCCACCAGTACCTTTTTCTTGCCCACGGCCCTCTTCAGGGGTTTGTCAGGGAAGGGCCAGAGGGTGATGGGCCTGAAAAGCCCAACCTTCTCCCCTTCGGCCCTCAGGCGGTCTATGGCTTCCTTGGCGGCTCTGGCCACGGAACCGTAGGCGAAGACCACCAGTTCCGCATCCTCCACCAGGTAGGACTCGTTCTTCCATATTTTTTCTTTGTGCTTTTCTATTTTTGCTTCCCTCAGATGGGATAAATAGGCCACCTTTTCCGGGTCCGTGGTGGGAAAGCCCATTTCGTCGTGGGCCAGACTCTCAAAGTGAAAATTGTATCCCTGGAAAAAATTGGGAAGAAGGGGGGGGTCTCCTTCGTGTCTTTCGTAGGTGTAGAAATCCAGCCGATCCAGACCCGAAGGGGGAAGTTTTCTTTCCTCCAGCGTGATTTCGTCCTCCTCGGGAACCTCCACCACCTCGTAAGTGTGGGCGAGGATTTCGTCCAGGAGGAGAATTACCGGGTTTCTATACCTTTCCGCCAGGTTGAAGGCCCTTATGGTTTCCATGTAAATCTCCGTGGGAAAGGCCGGGGCCAGCACTATTATGGGATGGTCTCCGTGGGTTCCCCACCTGGCCTGCATGACATCCCCCTGGGCGGGATGGGTGGGGAGTCCAGTGGAGGGGCCTCCCCTCATTACATTCACGATGACCACGGGAACCTCCATCATGCAGGCAAGGCCGATGTGTTCCTGTTTCAGGGAAAACCCTGGGCCGGAGGTGGCGGTCATGGACTTCATCCCCGCCACCGAAGCCCCTATGGCCGCAGCCATGGAGGCGATTTCGTCCTCCATCTGGATGAATTTCCCCCCTACCCTGGGAAGAAGTTTGGACATTTCCGCCGCCAGTTCAGAGGAGGGGGTTATGGGGTATCCAGCGTAGAACCTGCATCCTGCGGCTATGGCGGCGTGGGCCACGGTTTCGTTCCCGGGCATAACCACCTTCTTCATTTCTCCTCCTTCCTTTCCTTTATTTCAATGGCGAAGTCCGGACACTGATAAACGCAGAAGTTGCAAAGGGTGCAGTATTCGGGGGCCACGGCTTCTGCGGAGTAGTTGTATATATTTTTCTTGTTCTCCACCATTTCCAAAACCCCGGTGGGACACACGAAGACGCAGAGGGCACAACTTTTACACAGGTCTGGATTGATTATAATTTCCACATTCTTGTTGTAGGGTTTTTTCCGCCTTTTTCGGACTTCAATGTTTAATTCCTCAATTACATTACCCATGTTTATAACCTCCCATCAAAGACAGAAATTATATTCCTTAGTTGATTTTTTTTCAAATAACTGGTTTGTCAAAATTGGGGGCGGGTTGATTTTCCCTACCAAATTGGTAAAATTAAGGGAATTCAGCCCAAGGAGGAAAAGATGGCGGAGACTAAAAAGGTTGTGGTGAAAATGGTGGAAGGGCTTCAGATGGTGGGCCGCAGCGGAAGCGGTCACGCCATCGTGATAGACCAGGTGGAGGAGGTAAACGGCCTGGACCAGGGCCCTCAGCCCATGGAACTTCTCCTCATGGCCCTGGCCTCCTGCACCGGGATGGACATTATCTCCATAATGAAGAAGAAAAGACAGGACCTGAGGGGATTCTGGATTGAGGTGGAGGGGGAGAGGGCGGACGAGCACCCCAAGGTCTACACCAGGATAAGGCTGAAGTTCTATTTTGAGGGGAAAAACCTTTCAAAGGAGGCGGTGGAAAGGTCTATCTTTCTCTCCCAGAACAAGTATTGCCCCGTCACGGCCATGCTTAGGGATGCCGTCCCCGTAGAGACGGAATACGAGATTATTGAAACCCCCTGAGGGCCAGGTAAAGGAACAGGGGGGCGCCCACCAGGGCCGTGATGAGGCCCACGGGGATTTCCCAGGGAGAAAGAAGGGTCCTGGAAATCAGGTCCGAAAGGAGCAGCACCGTGGCCCCCATCAACATGGCTCCGGGCAGTAGTTTTTTGTGGGACCATCCCCAGATCCTTCTGCCTATGTGAGGGGAGATCAATCCTACAAATCCGATTACCCCGGCCAGGCTCACCACCGCTGCGGAGAGGAGGGTGGCGGCGAAAAGCACCCAGGCCTGAGTTCTTTTGTAATTTAAGCCCATGGTTTCGGCTTCCCTGCCCCAAAGCAGAAGGTCCAGGTGGGCGGTTTTCGTCAGGGGCAGAACCATGGCGGGGAGGGCCAGAAGGAGGACCACCACCTCCCGGAGGCCCGTTCCGGATAGGCTCCCCAGAAGCCAGAAGATGAGGTCCGCCGAAGGGTTTTCGCTCTTGAGAAGCATAAGGATGGAGTTCAGGGCCGTGAGAAAGGCGCCGGTGGAGAGGCCCACTAAAAGCAGAGTTTCCCTGGACGGATGAAGGGTCCTGGCCAGAAAGTACACGAATCCCACGCACAGAAGGGCGAAAACAAAGGAGGAGAGGGAGAGGGCGTATACGGAGGAAAGGGAAAGTATGTAGAGGCCCACCAGGGCTCCCGTGGAGGCCCCGGCGGAGACGCCCAGTATGTAGGGTTCCACCAGGGGATTTTGGAAGACGGCCTGAAGAAGAAGACCCGAGGTGGAAAGGTAACTTCCGGCCAGAACGGCAAAGAGTCCCCGGAAGAGCCTGTAAGAAAGGACCTGGGCCGACGAGGGAAGCCCTCCGGGTCCCATCAGAATGTAGAGGGCAAAGGAAAGGAGGAGAACGCCCATCCAAATCATTCTTCCACCAACCTTTCGTAAACCTCTGCCAGGCGCAGTGTGGGCCTCAACAAAAGGTTCGGTTCCACCATTATAACCCTTATCCTTTCCATGGGGAGGGCCTTCCACGGGAATTTGTGAACCCAGAATTTATCTGAATCCCGGCGGCCCGGGGCGAGAATGACCCGGGGTCTGGCCCGGAAAATCTCCTCTCCGCTCAGGATTTTCCATCCCCTGGCCCGGCAGATGTTCTCCCAGCCGGCCCTCCTCACCAGGTCGTCCAGAAATGTCTCCCGGCAGGCGCTCCAGTGGGGAGGAGCCGGAAACCCCACGAATATCTTTCCTCTTTTTTTGTCCTGGAACCTTACCCTTTCCAGAAACCGCCTGACCTTCTCCCTGGCGGTTTTTCCCCTTCCGGAGATGAGCCCGAGGGTAAGAACGGTTTCTCCCACTTCCTCAAGGGAGCGGGGCTCCTTGAAGGAAAAAACTTCCAGGCCCAGCCTCTCCATTTCCGTAATTATCTTGATGGGTGTGGGTTGCATCACCAGCACCAGGTTTGGCCTGAGAGAAATCAGCATCTCAATGTTCGGGTTTATTATCCCCCCCAGTTTTCTGGGCCCCTCCAGATGGGAAAAACTGCTCACCCCCACCAGGAGGTCCCGGGCTCCCAGTTCAATCAGGGAGTCCGTCAGGGCCGGGGAAAGGGAGGCCAGCCTTTTTACCGGCGGGTTTATACTGTGAATCCGGCCCAGGGAATCCCTGAGGGTCAAAGGTAAGACCAGGAAGGTCAGAAGTAGAAATGCCAAAGACTTCCCGTATGTTTTCTTCATTCAAAACCTCCCGGGGAACTCCCCTTTCCTTTATCTCTCCCCTGGCTATAAGATAAACCTGCTGACATAGGGTGGCCAGGGAAAGGTTGTGTTCGCTTACCAGAACCGTTTTTCCCTCCTGGGCCGCCTCCTCCAGTATTTTGTAAATGGCCACCTGGTTTTTGATGTCCAGATTGGAGGCGGGTTCGTCCAGGAGTAGGAAATCAGTGCCCTGGGCCAGCACCCGGGCCACCAGGACCATCCTCCTCTCCCCTTCGCTTATTTCCGTAAACAGGCTTTCCCTTAATTTGAGGATTCCTACCCTATCCATGATCTCCAGGGGGGAACAACTGGAGGTGGAAAAACACCCCATGGCCACCACCTCTTCCACGGGAAAAGGGAAGAAAAACTGACTCCTCTGTTGCAAAAAGGCCAATTTTCTCGCCCTGGCGTCTGGAGATAATTTCCAGACCGGTTTCCCCTCCAGGAGAGCCTCTCCGGAAGAGGGCCTTCTCAGCCCTGCCAGGGTTTCCAGAAGGAGGGTTTTGCCTGCCCCATTGGGGCCTATCAGACAGGCCAAACTGGCAGGGGCCAGGGAGAGGGAAACCCCCCTCAGGAGGTCCCTCCCCCGTAGATTAAGACGAATTTCCCTGGCTTCCAGCATCAAAAACCGAATTCCATCCCCCCATACAGGGTCCTTCCCGGGGAAGGATAACCGAAGATGTCCTGGTACTTTTCGTTGAAGATGTTGTCGGCCCTGAGGAAAATCTCCAGGTCTTTCCAGGCTTGGTACCGGAGAATAAGATTTACCAGTTTGTAGGAGGGATTGTTCACCGTCCTCCAGTTCAGGTCGTCAAAATCCTTTCTCTCTCCAACGAATACGAAGGATAGCCCGAGGCTGGCCCTGTCCAGGGGGGACCATCCCAGAAAGGCCTTGAAGAGCCAGCGGGGCCTCCTCATCATTTCTTCGTCCCTGGAGAGGTCCCTGGCGTTCAGGTGGGAAAGGGAAAGGAGGGCGGACACCTTTCCTGCCCTGATGCTGGCCTTTCCCTCCCAGCCGGTTATCCTGGCCTTTCCCAGGTTGGAAAACTTCCAGGAGGGAAAATCAAAAATTATGAGGTTCTTGAAGTCCGTTTTGAAGGATGTAAAGGATATAAGGGCCTGCCCCAGGACCACATCCACCCCTCCCTCGTACCCCTCGCTTTCCTCGGGTTTGAGCAGGGGATTTCCCCAGGGTCCCCAGGTTTCCGAGGGCGAGGGGAAACGGAAGCCCTGAGAATAGGATGCCCTTAATTTTATCCTTTCGGTAACCCAGAAGGAGGAAGAAACCTTGGGCGAAAACTTGTCTCCGTATCCCTTGGAATGGGAGAAGCCTCCACCCACGGAGAAGAAAAACCTCTTTCCCTGATAAACGAGGTTCGCCCAGGAATCAATGTAGTAGGGCCTGAGATTGAGGTAGTTGATGCGGAAGTTGTTTTTGGACTCAAGGCTCAATTTTCTCCAGAGACTTCCTGCCGAGAGAAGGAATCCGCCTCCCATGTTCCACTCCACCTGGGAGTAAATTCCCCTTTCCTTCAGCAGGGTGGAAGCGTTGGTCATGCCCCAGGGATCGTGGGGATCGGTGAAGATGTAGGATTTGTAAAAATAAAAGGGAGAAAAGGTAAGCCTCAGATTTTCCGTTCTGTAGGAGATGGGAAGAGCCCCGATGAAGATCTTGTCCCTGGCCCTTCTCCCCTGAGCCGGTATTCCCCGGGCAATGAAGGGAATGTAGCCCAGTTGGTTGGTGTATATGAGGTAGGGGTTAAAGTCCACCTTGCCCAGGGTGAAGGTGGATGTGGAATAGACGGAATTTCTTTTGTAGCGGTTGTTGGGGGCAACACCGGCGGTGTTGAAATAACTATAACCTGCCTTCAGGGAGAAATTTTTCCCCTTTATTCCTGACTTACCCTCCAAGGAGAGGGTTGACATACCTCCGGCCATAACCCGGATGGAGGAAGCGGGTGTTCTGTCCAGGGCCAGAAAGGAAGCAAACCCCATGGCCCCGTCCCCCCAGAGGGATGACTGGGGTCCCATGACCATCTGAACCGACGAAAGGAAGAAGGCGGGAACGGCGTCCAGGGGAAGGGCGTAGGAGTTGGGATCCAGCATGGGAACTCCCTCCAGGGCGAAGATCCCCCGGGAGGTTGAGACCCCCCGGAAAAAGGAGGAGGAAATTATCCCGTGGGAATTGTAATTGGGAATGTAGGCCGAGGGCAAAAGTTGAAGGGCTTCCTTGAGGTCCTGGGCGGCGGATTCTTTCAGTTCTTCGGCGGTTAAGTTCTCCACAGAATTGGCAAGGCTGAGGATGGGCACCGGGGTTTTCTCCGCCACTACCACCACCACCTCTTCCTTCAGGACCTTTTCCGGATTTTTCCTCTTTTCCTCGGTGGGTTTGCCTGCCCAGACCAGATGCGAGGCCAGGAGCAGGAGTAGAAGTTTTTTCATAGAACGCCTCCTTGTTCGTTTTAGGAGGGGAAACCTATGGACTTCATCCCCCCTCCGAAGATGAAGCCTCGGCCCGGGCTGGTAGGTCTTCTGGCTCCCGGATCTACCTACTCCCCACGCCTTCCCATCCCGTCGTGCGGGACAGTGGCCTCTGTGGGTTTCGTCCCCGGTTACAGCTGCGGGGGCAGCGGTGGCCTTTCACCACCTTCCCTGGCCCAGCCCAGGGAAAAAATTTTACCCCTGCGCCGGGTAAAATTCAAGGGTCATTTTCAAGGGCGTGGAACCGTTCCCTCCGGCCTTCCGGGAAAAGAAGGACCTCCTTCTGCGGGAGAAGATTCAAAGGGATTTCTGAGATATAATTTAAAGGTGAAGAGGAGGGAAATATTTTCGCTGGTTCTTTTTTTTCTGGGTCTCTTTCTGGGTGGAAGCCTCCTGAGTTTTTCCCCTTCAAGTTTGGAAAGGGGCCAGGGGATTTTCGGTAATTGGGGACTCAGGGCAGCCCACTGGATGCTCCAGGCCTTTGGCTATGGCTCCCTGGCCTTCGTGTTTTTCCTTTTTCTCTGGGCCCTGGCCTCGTGGCTTGAGAAGAGAATATGGTTTTTCCCCAGGCTGATAGCCCTGTTTCTCTTTTCCTCCTCGGTGGCCACCGTCCTGGCAGGTCTTTTGCCCCAGGGACTTTACGCTCCAGGAGGAGTGGTGGGGGAGATGATCTTCAGGTCGTTCCTTCCCCTGGTGGGGAAGGGAGGGGTTTTTCTCATTGCCCTTCTTCTGGCGGTTCTTTCCCTTTATTCCTTTTCCAATTTTTCCCTCAAAAGGGTTTTACAATACCTCGGAAAGGGATTTCGGTTCTTCCTATCCCGGATGGAGGTAAAGGTAAGGGTTCCCACGGGCCGGGCTCTGGAGGCACCGGAGCCTCGCAGACCCAAGAGGGCCAAGCCGGCAAGGAAGGGCAAGGAGAAAATTAAAGTCCGAAAGGAACGCAGGAAAAGGGAGGATCGCCGGAGGGAGCCCCAACTCTTCCCGGCCCTGGAATACCAGGAACCCCCCGTAGAATTTCTGAAAAAGCCCGTCCATGAGGAGGAAGTTTCCCTGGAGGAAATGAGGGAGAACTCCCGGGAAATTGAGGAAAAACTTAGAGAATTTGGCATAAGGGGGGAGGTGGTGAAGGTTAATCCGGGACCGGTGGTCACCGTTTACGAGTTCAAGCCTGAGCCCGGCATCCGGGTTTCCCAGGTAATAGGGGCCTCTTCCGATGTGGCCTTAGCCCTGGGGGCTGAAAATGTGAGGATCGCCAGGCTTCCCGGAAAGAAAACCATAGGCATAGAAGTGCCCAACAGAAGGAGACAGATTATATACCTCAGGGAGATTATAGAATCCAGGGAATTCATTCAGTCCCACTCCCCCCTGACCCTGGCCATTGGAAAGAATGTGGACGGTAGCCCCTTCGTGGTGGACCTGAGACCCTTCCCTCACCTCCTGATTGGAGGAGCCACGGGGATGGGGAAAAGCGTGGCCCTCAACGCCATGCTCCTCTCCATAATCTACAAGGCAAAACCCGACGAGGTAAAGTTTCTCCTGATAGATCCCAAGAGGGTGGAGTTTCCTATTTACAACGGGATACCGTATTTGCTGTCTCCGGTGGTAACCCGGGTGGACAAGGCCATTCAGAGCCTCATATGGGCCGTTAAGGAGATGGAGAGAAGGTTGGGGCTTCTGGAAAAACTGAGGGTAAGGAATATATCCCAGTATCGCATAAAGGCAGAGCAACTGCGTCAGGAAGGCCAGGAGGTGGAACAACTACCTTACATAGTGATCGTGATAGACGAACTTGCCAACCTCATGCTGTCGGCCCAGAAGGACATGGAAAGCCTGCTAACCCGCCTGGCCCAGGAGGCCCGGGCCCCGGGCATTCATCTCATTCTGGCCACCCAGAGGCCCTCCACGGACATAATAACCGGCACCATAAAGAACAATTTTCCCGCCAGAATAGCCCTGGGGGTTCCTTCCCGGTTTGATTCCAAGACCATCCTTGACCAGGAGGGGGCCGAGAAACTTCTCAACAAGGGGGACATGCTGTTCAAATCCCCCAACTCCTCCATTTTGAGGAGGGTTCACGGCGCCTTCGTCAGCGAGGAAGAGGTTTTAAAGGTAATAGAGTATTTGAAAAGCAGCGGTGCTCCGCAGTATCGGGACATATTTTCGGAGGTGAAGGAGAGGGGAAGGGGTTCGGCCCTGGGGCTTTCTTCCAGCGAGGACCTGTATAGGAAGGCCATCAAATTGGTCCTCACCACCGGGAAAACCTCCGCTACCTACCTGCAAACCAGGTTGAGGATCGGTTTTCCCAAGGCCTCCCGTTTTCTTATGATGATGGAGGAGGATGGTATATTGTCCCGGGAGGATCCCAAGACCAAAAGGAGGGAAATTCTGGTGGATCCCCAGGAGTATTTAAGTAGTCTGGAGGAGGGAGAATGAGAGATAAATTTCGCAACAGGGCCACGGCGGCGCTCCTGGTTTTGGTGCCTCTTCTGGCCAGCGATGCTCTGGTGAGGAGGCAAGTGTGGGAATTCAGGAAAAGGAAGGGGGGGTATAGTTTTTTGATGAAGAGGACGGTTAAGCGGCTGGGCTGGGGAGCCAGGGATTTTATGAAGTCCTTTGAAATAGTCCTACCCAGGGAATATCCCTTCAAGGTTCTCAGGGCCTACACGGTTAATTCCCGGGGAAGAAAGGTAAATGTTCCCCCCGGTGCCATCCGCTCCTTTCCACACCTTGCCCTTTTCCCCTATTTTTCCTTCCTGAGGAAATACAGAATAGATTTTCCCAGCGTGGAAATTCCTTCCGAATCCCATGTGGAGATTAAGGGTTATGTCCCGGAGGTCCTGGACGAGAAATTTCTTCTCCTGGAACCCTATCCCTCTCTGGAGAAGAGGTGGGTTCTGGTGGGATTCCGGCGAATGTATTTCCATGCCCGGGATTTTTCCCCCCAGCAAGTCCAGGGGCCGGGGATGGACCAGCAGGGAAGAGTTCTCCGCTTCGTGAACCTTCCTCCCTATCCCCGGGAACCCCTTCAGCCGAAGCCCCCTTCTCTGGTGATTTCCACCAGGGAAGGTTGGGGTGACCTGGAAAAGGAAGTGAGGGAAATTCTGGCCTCGGGAGGATTGAAGGATAAGGTGAAAATCAGGGGCCTTTTCTCCGCCATAGGTTTCCTTAAGGCCAGGGTAAAGCCCGTGGAGTTGCCCATTAAGTGGTCCCTCCTTTATGCCAGAGGCGGGGCCGAGGTTCTGAGGAGCGGGTACGGGAGCCCCGTGGAATTGGCCATGCTTCTCCGGGATGTTCTGGTCCAGAACGGTTACGAAGCCTTTATTTATTTTTCGGCACCCCGGGAGGCCTTTTCGGAGGCGGTCCCGGCCCTGTCCCAGTTTGATGGGGTGGGGGTTTACCTGCCGGGCCCGGGGCTCTATATATCCTCCCGATTTTCTCCCCTTAAACTTCCCGTGGACAGGGTCCTGTGGGTATTCTCTTCCACGCCGCATTTTCAGAAGACTTCCCCCATGAAACCCGGGGAGAACGGGCTCTGGGCGAGACTGGAATTGAAGGGAGGGGAAGTCCGGGGCGAAATGCGTGGCCGGGGGAACTTCATCCTTTACGGCGATCCTTTCAAGACAGGAGGTCTATACCTGAAGAGATTGGGGTTGAAGGTGGAGGTGAAGGAGGCCAGCCTTGAGGGAAACACCCTCCGTTTTTCCGCCATCCTTCTCAGCAAGGACAACATGATAAGGATAAGGCCGGACCTGGGACTTTTGCCGGAGGGCCCCGAAGGTTTTGGAGAGGGCAGAGCCACCCCAGTGGAACTTCCTCAGCCCTTTACGGTAGACATAGAACTTAAGGTTCTAAAGCCCGTGGAGGCCGTATACCTTCCCTCCCCCCGGAAAACCATCTTTAAATTCGGCCGTTTTTCCCTGGACCTTCAGAGGGATGAGGAGGGAATCGCCCTTCACTTTCGGCTTTCCCTCCACCGAAGACGGATCCCACCGACCATGGCCCCCGACCTGGCGAGGCTAATAAAACTCTGCCGCAGTCCGGAAATTACCTCTCTGGTGTTGCTTCCACCCAGACTTTAGAGTTTTATCCTGTATAAAAAGGCCCCGAATCCCCACAACCTGAGCACTATGCAGAGGAGCCATCCGATGTATGGGATAATGCTTATGATGAGGATGAGAACAAGTCCCAGGGGATAACTGAGCCAGGGGGATGCCTCCTTCCTCGTGGCCCACCTCAGAATTATGGAGCCAACGGCAAAGGCTGCCAGGAGTTTTGCCAGGTAGAGTCCCATCAGGAAGACCGGGATGGCGAAGACGCTTACCAGCCAGGTGTAGACCAGGGCGAAAAAGGCCAGTATTGCCACCACGAAGATCACCACCAGGGCAGCCCCCAGAAGGAGGGCCTTGAGGGGTTTGCTGAGGATTTCATCCCTGAGTTTTTTCACCGTGGCGGGGAAGAGGAAGAGGAATATGTACCCAAGGACCAGGGAACTTATGAACCAGGAAAGTTTAAACCAGGCCCCGGAAAGGAAGAAGGATTTTTTCTTCGTGGGTTTTTCCGCCGGTTTCTCCTCCAGAAGTTCCTTCGGTTTTTCGGATTTCTTCTGAAGTTTTTTCCCGGAGTATTTGTGATAGGTGATTTTTCCCAGCACCGCTCCCTCTGGAACATCCACCTGCGCCGGTGTCCAGTATTCAAGGTTCCCCTCAATTTTCGTCTCCGGAAGAATTACCAGCCTCCTGGCCTTTACCCTCACATCGGAGTGAAAGGTTCCCGCCAGGATGACCTCGTTACCTCCCAGGTGGGCTTTCCCCGTTACCGTCCCGAAGACATCAATTTCGTCGCCGGCGGCATAAAGGTCCCCGGTCACCTCCGCCCCCTTCTCCAATTTTAGTTCCTGGCCGGCGAAGAGAATGTCCCTCTGGATTTTACCGTTGGCCTCCAGGGCCCTTCCCAGGAACCTTACGCTTCGGGTAATCGTTCCGTTCAGGACCAATTTCTCGCCCAGGAAGAAAATCCCCCCTTCCACATCCTGGACCCTGGCCTTGCGTCCGAAGAAGATAACATCGCCCTGGACTCCCTGGGCTATAAGTTCTTCCCCTGTGGCGTAGAGGTCCCCCTGGAGGTTTGAGACCTCCACCAGTTTACCCTTTTTGAAGTTGGCTCCCATGGTGGGGAGAACCAGAAAAACGGTTACCAAAAATATTAATACTTTCCTCATTTTTCCCTCCTTTTAAGGATGTTATTATTTTACCATTTATTTCAGCGCTTTTATGCTATAATTTTCCCCAAAGATGGGGAAAAAAGGCGAGAAAATATGTTTGGTATCCTCATCCGGAGGGCATCTTTTTCAACTGTATCTTCTAAAGCCGTGGTGGGAAAAGCATCCCAGGCTGTGGGTTAGTTTTAAAAAGGCGGATGCCCTATCCCTTTTGAAGGGAGAGAAGGTTTACTGGGCCCATTTCCCCACCACAAGAAACCTCTGGAATTTGTTGAGAAACACCCTTTTAGCCCTGAAGGTCTTCGTGAAGGAAAGGCCCTGGCTTGTGGTTTCCACCGGAGCCGGGGTGGCGGTGCCCTTTTTCTGGCTTGCCAAAGTCTTTGGGGCAAAGACGGTTTACATAGAAGTCTACGACAGGATAAACTCCCCCACCCTCACCGGGAAACTGGTCTATCCCGTGACGGATCTCTTCGTCCTACAGTGGGAGGAACAGAAAAAGTTTTACCCCAGGGGGGTGGTTCTGGGAGGCCTTCTTTGATCTTCGCCACCCTGGGAACCGATGAGCACCCCTTTACCCGGTTGGTGGAGGAATTGGAGCGCCTGGTGAGGGAGGGAAGGATAAGGGAGCGGGTGGTGGTTCAACGTGGTTTTACCCCCTACCAGGGGGAGTTGCTGGAAACCTACGAGATTCTTCCCTTTGACCGTCTGGTGAACTACATAAGGGAAGCCCGGGTGGTGATAACCCACGGGGGACCGGGAAGCATAGCCCTGTCGCTTTTACAGGGAAAGGTTCCCGTAGTGGTGCCCCGGGACCCGGCCCTGGGGGAGCATGTGGACGGACATCAAATTGAGTTCGTCAGGTTTTTAAAGGAAAGGGGGAGCATAATACCCGTTTTTCGCATAGAGGAATTGGGGGATGTTCTGGAGGGGTATAAGGAACGGGAGGTGAAGTACTCGCTCCAGGAAAGGATTGACCGCTTTCTGGCCAGGTTTGAGGAACTGCTGGCCGAACTTAAAGATTGAGAAGGGCGTTTTCAAATTTTTCCAGGATTTTTTCCCAGCGGAAATTTTCCTCTATGTAGTTCTTTCCGGCAATGGCCATTTCCCGGTAGAGGTCCCCATGGGTTAAGAGCAGTTCCGCCGCCGAGGCGAAGGAGAGGCAATCCCTGTAGGTCAGCCCGGCGCCGGACCTTTCCACATGCCCCCGGAGAACCGGCGAGGCTTCGTTGACCAGGGCGGGCTTCCCCAGGGCCATGGATTCCAGCAGGAAATAGGAAAAACTCTCCAGGGAAGAGGGATGGACGGTGAGGGTGGAGGCGGCAATGGCGTCCCACTTGGCCTGCTCTGGCAGAAACCCCAGATAAATTATCCTGGGGTCCGGGGGCAACTCCATGTTTAGCCTCCCAGCCAGGGCAAAGGAAGAGGGTCTGTATTGGGAGTAAGGTCCGAAGCACTGAAGCATCCCTCCGCAGCCCTTGCCTTCGTCTATTCGTCCCATGTAAAGGAATACAGGCTGGAACATGGGGAACCGGGAGAGGAAGAGGTTAGGGAAGGTTCTGGCCGGGGGGCTGATGCCGGCTCCTATCACCTGCCTCAGGTTGTCTCCGGGATAAGTCTTTTCCACCAGGTCCTTTTCCTCGTGGGAAAGAAACAGCAGGGCCCGGGGCAGGGAGAACACCCTTTCCATTATGCCCATGTAAAAGGGGGCTTCGTCGTGGGCCGTGGGGAAGAGGACGGCCCTGTCTCCCACCTGTTGGAGTCCAAAATATGTGGGATAGTAAAGGTATGTGAAGAAAACGAAGATGTCGTACTCGTCCTTTTCCCGGGCCAGGGCTTCCACCAGCCGGGGCACCACGGGGCCCTGAAGGTGGAGCCATTCCTCCTCTTCCTGGGGCGACGGCTTCCCGGTGAAGAATTCCCGGCTCACCGCATTGAAGTTTTCCATGTCCCGCTCCCTTTCCACCGGAAACCTTTTTATCTTCACCCCCCTGAGCAGGGATTCCCCCGGGGGAAAGTAATTGGACCATGTGGTGTAGTCCAGGGCCGTGGTGGTAAAGACGGTGATGTCCCATCCCCGGGCGTAGAGCCTTTCTGCGTAGTCCCGGGCCAGTTTCTCCGATCCCCCCACCACTTCGCGGCCGTATCTTTGAACCACAAAGGCGGCTTTCATTTCAGTTCCAGGTCCCCCTTCTCCATCTTTTCCAGGAGTTGCCGGAGAAAATTAACTATTTTTTCCCGATCTATCTCCGATTTCACACGGATTTTCACCTCCAGGCCCGTCTCCTCGTCCTTAAATTTTATGGAGCGACTCCGGGGTTTCATTTTCCTGGCCAGTTTCCGGGCCTCTTCCCGGGATAGGTTTTCTGCGGCGATTTTTCGGGCCAGTTCCTCCATGGCTTCTTCGCTTTCCTGACGGGCTATAAGAAGGATCATGGATGAGGCGGTGATCCCGAGTTCCATGCACAGGGCCTTTATCCTGGGGGGCATGTTGGCTATTTCCAGCATCTCCGTTACTGTGGTTCTGGCCTTTCCTATTCTCTTAGCCAGTTCCTGATGGGTGTATCCGTAAAGGGTGATGAGGGCCCTGTAGCCTTCGGCGATTTCAAAGGGGGTCAGGTCCTTACGCTGGATGTTTTCAATCAGGGCTATCTCCATGGCCTCCCGGTCGTCCACATCCATTTCTATACACGGAAGGAGGGACAGGCCGGCCATTAAAGCCGCCCGATATCTTCTTTCCCCGGAAATAATTTCGTATTTATCCCCCTTTTTCCTGACAATCAAAGGCTCTATTATCCCCTTTTCCCGAATGGATTCCGCCAGTTCCTGGAGGTCTCCCAGGATGTCCCGGGGCTGGTTTTTCCCGGGGATCAGTTGAGTTATGGGGATGTACTTAAAGGTTTTTTCTCTCAAGGCTCCTGCAGGCGGGTGAAGTCCACAAATTTTTTGAAAAGCGCCTCCGCCCTTTGGAGAAGGGCTATCCTGTTATCCCTGATTTCGGGGTCCTTGTCCATGATCATGAGGTTTTCAAACAGGTCGTTTATGAAGGGGACCGTGGAAAGAAGACCGTCAAGGAAGGAAAGGTAATCCCTGTTCTCCAGGTAATCCCGGGAGGCGGTTTCCACGGCGGTGATGATTTCCATCAGATTTTTTTCGTGGGGGGAAGAGAGTTTATCCGGGTTCACTTCCCGGGGGGGCTGGCCCGAGGTTATGTTCTTTATCCTGCGGTGGGCCTGAACCAGGGCGGTGAGGGCCTCGGAATCCCGAATTTTTTCCAGGGCCTGGAGTTTTTCGTAGGCTGCGGAGAGGTCTAAGCCCTCGGCTTCCAGCACTGCCCTCACATAATCGTAGGGATAGCCTTCGGAGGAGAATTTTTGCTCAGCCCTCTTCAGGATGAATTCCTTGATCTCTTCCTCCAGGCTGGCGGAAAGGGTGATCTCCTCGGCCAGCAAGCCCATGGCGGTTTCAATTAATTGGGAAAGGCCCACATTCAGTTTTCCCTCCACCATCAGCCTTATAATCCCCAGAGTGGCCCGTCTTACTCCCAGGGGATCTCCGCTTCCAGAGGGTCTATACCCCGTGGCGAAGGCCACCACCAGGTGGTCCAATTTGTCTACGAGGGAAAGAAGTTTACCCTCCTGGGTGGCGGGCAACCGGTCCCCCGAACCTGATGGTCTATAGTGGTCGTAGACGGCTCTCCAGAGTTCCTCTGGTTTTCCCTGATGTCTCAGGATGAGGCCTCCGGCAATTCCCTGAAGAGAGGGGAATTCCCCCACCAGTTCCGTCACAAGATCGCTTTTGCACAGGGCGGCGGCCTCCTTTAGAATGGGGTCGGCAACTCCGTCGGACACCAGTTTTTCCGCCAGGGTTTCCAGCCTTTGGGTTTTTTTGAGATAACTTCCCACCACATCGTTGTAGAGGATGTTCTCCAGTTCCTGGCGAAGTTCCTCTAAGGATTTTTCCCGATCCTTTTTCCAGAAGTAAAGGGCATCTTCCAGCCGGGCCCTGGCAACCCTTTCGTTTCCGGCTATTATTTTGCTGAGGTCGGAGCCGGGGTTGTCCGCCACCCCTACAAATTTGTTCACCGGGCCCTGGTCGTTTTTGAGGAGGTACAACCCCATCTCCTTCTCCAGGGAGGAGGTTATAATCTCCGACGGTAGTTCCATGTATTTTTCAGGGAAACTTCCGGAAAACACCGCAGGATATTCCACCGAATCCCTCCAGAATTCCATGACCTCCTGAGGAGGGGACTGATAGGTCTGGGCCCGGGCTTCCAGACCCCGGGAAATCATCTCCTCCCTCTCCTGATTCTTGGCCACCACGAAGGCATCCCTGAGGTCCCTGAAATAACCCTCTGCCGAGGAAACCTGCACAAAGATGGGGGAAAATATTCGGTGCCCCCTGGTTATTCTGGTGGCCCGCAGACCGAAGGCCTCCATTTCCACATCCCCGCCGTCGTATGAGGCCAGGAGGTTCTTAACCCGTCTGGAAAACCTGTGGCCGTTCCATCTCATGGTTTTGGGAAAGGGAATTTTGGTGAGAATTTGTGCTAAAAAGGTAGGAAATACCTCCTGGAAACTGGGGGCTTCCCTTCTTACCCTGAGGGCCAGATACTCTCCCTTCCCCTTTTCCACCCTTTCCAGTTCCTCTACCTCCACTCCCATGCGGCGGGCAAAACCCGTGGCCGCCGGGGTGGGATTTCCCTCTTCGTCAAAGGCCAGGTTCACCGGGGGGCCCACCACCAGTTCTTCGGTGGGTGGGGCCACCAGTTCTCCCTTTATCACCAAGGTAATCCTTCTGGGGGTGGAGTATACTTCCAGGCCGTCGTAAGAAAAATTGGACTCCTGGAGGAATCCTTCTATTTTTCCCTTTAAAAACTCCCGGGCTATTTTCTGGTGGGAGACGGGCATGTCCTCCACCAGAAGTTCAAACAGAAATTCAGCCATTTTTCCCCTCCACGACTTTTTCCGCCACCCTGCAGGCTATGTCCCGGATTTTCAAGATGTATTTGGCCCTTTCCCCCACGCTTATGGCCCCCCGGGCATCCAGAAGGTTGAAGGTGTGGGAACACTTGAGAACATGGTCGTAGGCGGGAAGGACGAGGCCCTTTTCCAGCAGGTTTTCGGCTTCCTCTTCAAACATTTCAAAGAGCCTGAAGAGCATCTCCCTATCGGCCTCCTCAAAGTGATATCTGGAAAACTCCTTCTCCTCCTGGAGTCTGAGGTCGCCGTAGGTCTTTCCTCCTCCCCATTCCAACTGGTAGATGTTGTCCTTTTCTTCCAGGAACATCTCCAGCCTTTCTATCCCGTAGGTTATCTCCACTGGGATTACCTTGAGGTCTACCCCACCGGCCTGCTGAAAATATGTGAACTGGGTTATTTCCAACCCGTCCAGCAGAACCTGCCATCCGATTCCCCAGGCGCCCAGGGTGGGGGCTTCCCAATCGTCCTCGGCGAAGCGCAGATCGTGGGAGGTGAGTTCTATGCCTATGGCCTCCAGGCTCCTCAGGTAAACATTTATTATGTCCTCCGGGGCTGGCTTCATTACCACCTGGAACTGGAAGTGCTTTGCCACCCTGTGGGGGTTTTCCCCGTAGCGACCATCGGTGGGCCGGCGGGAAGGCTGAACATAGGCCACCTTCAATTCATCCTCCTGTAGAACCCTTATGAAGGTGTCCGGGGTCATGGTCCCGGCCCCCACCTCCAGGTCGTAGGGCTGGGCTATAAAGCAACCCTGCTCCGCCCAGAACTTCTGAAGGGAAAATATTAAGTCCTGAATGCTCATACTTCCTCCTCAAATTTGAAGATATCACAGGACCGGTGGCTTTGCAACTTCCTATCTAACCTTCCACCAGAAGAGGAGGGCAGCCATGAGGGCAGCCCCTCCTCCGAAAAGGAAAGGGGCAGAGGGAGAGATGGAAAACCATAGAAAACCGGCTATCAAGGAGGCGGGTAGAAGTCCTATCCCCTCCAGGGTGGAAAGGAGACCCAGAAGGGTGGCCTTCCTTTCCCGGGGGGCCAGTTCGGCGACCAGGGCCTTCATCACCCCTTCGCTTACCCCGGAGTAAAGCCCGTATATCCCCATGGCGGCCCAGATCATGCCGGGTTTAAGGGCTATAAGGAAGTAAGAGGAGGAATATAGAAGATAACCCAGAATGAGAAGGGGTTTTCTTCCGATTTTATCCGAGAGCCTTCCGGCAGGATAACTCACCGCCATGTAGAAAAGGTTGTAGAAGAGATAGAGAAGGATCACCCTTTGGGGGGAAAATCCCAGGTCCGGTTCCGCCGCCCTGAGGAGGATGAACTGATTGGAGGAGTTTCCCAGGGTGAACAGGAAAACCACCGCCAAGACCCACCTTAACCTGCGGTCCAGGCCTGAGAAACTCAGCCTCACCGAGGAACCCAGGGCTCCCCTTCCCGTTTCCACGGCGGCCAGGAGGATGATAATTCCCAGAAGGGCCGGCACCAGGCTCGCCAGGAGCAGTTTCTTAAAAACCGGAATCCAGAGGGATGGCTCACCGGCGTGGAGGTGAAATTTTGATATGAGCCAGTAGGCTATGAGGATTCCGATGACCGCCCCGGCGGTATCCATGGCCCTGTGGAGTCCAAAGGCCCCTCCCCTTTTTTTCTTCCCCACCGACTCGGCTATCAGAGCGTCCCTGGGAGCAGTTCTTACCCCCTTTCCAAACCTATCCACCACCCTACCCGCCAGGACCACGGGCCAGGATCGGGCCAGGTAGAAAAGGAATTTTCCCAGGGCGGAAAGGCTGTAGCCCGAGATGGCCAGGGGCTTTCTTTTGCCGATTCTATCGGAAATGGCCCCGGAAAAAACCTTGAGGATGGAGGCGGTGCTCTCCGCCAGACCTTCAATAAAGCCCAGGGCTACGGCCCCACCTCCCAGAGCCTTTATGTAAAGGGAAATTATGGGATAGACCATCTCAGAACTTATGTCGGTGAAAAAAGAGGTGAGACCCGTTATCCACACATTGGCCTTTCTTTTGAGCATGGGGTTATTTTACCAGAGTTTACGGTAAAACGCTTGATGACCGCTAAACGCCGTCCTATAATATAAATAGACAGCATTCAGGAGGCGATCCCGCTATGGGCGAAGAAAGGGAAATTATCAAAGAAAGCATACTGGTGGGTGGCGAAGCCATAGAAAAGGCCCCAAAGATAAAGGGAATTCCCACGGGGATAGAAGGCCTGGACGAATTGTTTTTCACCAACGAAGTCAAGGATGGGAAGGTGGTGAGGGTTCCCCTGGGGGGGATTCCCTCCTACTCCATTTTTAACATCACGGGGGTTTCGGATACCGGTAAATCCCTCATGGTGGAACAGTACGCCGTAAAGAGGGCCTCCGTAGGTGAAAAGGTGATCTTCGTAACCGTGGAGTCCCCGGCTCCCTTCGTCATCGGGGGAATCCAGGCGAGGTCCTACGCCATGGGCATAGACTTTGAAGAAATTAAGGACAACATAATCCTGATAGATGCGGCTTCCTACTCGGCTCTACGGGACAATCTTCCCACCCTTTTCAACACCCTGGCTTACGCCATAAAGACCTACAAGGCCAGGCACACGGTGGTGGATTCCATAACCGGTTTGTTTGAAGCCAGGGAGATGATGGCCCGGACGGTGGTGCGCCAGGTATTCAATTTTCTGAAGAAATGGTATCAGACCGCCCTTTTCGTATCCCAGAAGAGAAGCGGCCACGAAGAACTTACGGCGGAGGCCGCCGGAGGTTATGCCGTGGGACACATAGTGGATGGGACTATGGTTCTCGCCAAGGTGCTGGTGGATTCCCAGTACAAGGCTAAACTTTACGGGAAGCCCGTGGGGGAAGTGGTGAGACTTTTCAGGATAGACGGATGCCGTCTGGCAGGTCACGATACCAGGACCCGCTTTTTTGAAATAACCCCCGAAGGGCTGGTAAAAATAGGAAAGGCCCTGGGGGAAAAATAGACAAGGAGGTGACCCATGGTTATAGAGGTAAGACCCATAGAGGAAGATTACGAAATTCTGGCCACCAGAGTTTTTCTGAAAACCCTGGACATAATCGGGGGGTTGAAGAAATTGGTGGAATACAGGACCCTCACCTGGCTTCCTTCCCTTGCCAGGTCTGCCATAGTGGTGGTTCTGCGGGAGGAGTTCTTTAAGACCGACGAAGAGATCGCCGCAGAGGTGGGCCTCACCAAGCAGACGGTGAGGAACATACTGAGGGCTGACCCTGAGGCCGCCCTTCAGAAACTCCAGAGCATGGAGGAGTTCACCGATGAGGAGAGGAAAAATGTTCCCGTTCACCTGGCCGGAGGCCTGGCCAAAAGGGCCTACGAACTCATCAAGTATAAGGGAGAAGAGCCTCAGATCGCCCTGCTTTATACCTCCCAGACCGCCCAGGCCCTGGAGGTTCCGTGGGCCTACGCAGTGCTCAAGTCCCTCAAGGGCACCGATTTTCCCGTTCTCTCCCCCGAGACCCTGAAGGCCAAACTGGCAGGTATATCCATAAAGGGCAAGCCGGCGGAGGAGGTCGTTTACCTGATCTCGTATCCGGTTTCCAATCCAGCGGAATTACTTAAGAAAATAAGGGAAGTTTTGGGCTAAATCTCTGGGAAATCGGGCCCCTTATGTTTTATAATTTTCCCCATGGACATAGGAGTATTTGGAATAGGATATGTGGGTCTGACCACAGCCCTGGGTTTTGCCAGCAAGGGCCACCGGGTTTTTGCGGTGGACAGGGACGAGGAGAAGGTAGAGAGCCTCCGCTCCGGTCAGGTTCCCATCTTTGAACCAGGGGCCCGGGAACTTTTAAGGGAAAATCTTTCCAGACTCCATTTTTCCACCCGGGGAGAGGATGCGGTGAAAAATGCGGAGGTTCTCTTCATCTCCGTGGGGACCCCCTCCCTTCCCGACGGGAGTGCGGACCTATCCCAGGTGGAGGAGGTGGCGAAGTTCATTGCGGAGCACATGGAGGCTTACAAACTCATCGTGGAGAAGAGCACGGTTCCGGTCCACACCGCCTACTGGATAAAGAGGACCGTTAACCTTTACAAAAGGGGTGATGCCCCCTTTGATGTGGTGAGCAATCCGGAATTTCTCCGGGAGGGCAGTGCCCTCAGGGATTTTCTTCATCCCCACCGCATAGTCATCGGCACAGAAACGGAAAGGGCCCGGAAGATAATGGGGGAACTTTACCGGGACTTCAACGCCCCCATAATTTTCACCGATGTCAAAACCGCCGAGATAATAAAACACGCCTCCAATTCCTTCCTGGCCACTAAGATTTCCTTCATAAACATGGTGGCGGACCTCTGTGAGGCAGTGGGGGCCGATGTGGAGATGGTGGCCAGGGGAATGGGGCTTGACCCCAGGATAGGAAAGGAATTTCTCCGGGCCGGGGTAGGATTCGGAGGAAGTTGTTTTCCCAAGGACATAAAGGCCTTTTACCGAATTGCCGAGGAGAACCAGGTGGATTTTTCCCTGCTGAAGGAGGTGGAGAGGATAAATCTGGAAAGGCCGCTTAAATTTCTGAGGAAAATAAAGGGGGTCATGTGGAACCTGCGGGGCAAAAAGATAGGAGTTCTGGGGCTTTCCTTTAAACCCAACACCGACGATGTTCGGGAGGCCCCCAGCCTGAAGGTGATAGAACTGCTTTTAGGGGAGGGGGCAGAGGTGGAAGCCTACGACCCGGTGGCCGGGGAGAACGCAAAAAAGAGCATGCCCGCCCTTCGTCTTTCCCGGGATCCCTATTCCCTGGCCCAGGGAGCCAATGCCCTGGCCCTCATCACCGAATGGGAGGAGTTCCGGGACCTGGACTGGAAAAGGGTGAGGGAGCTCATGGATACCCCCATCGTTTTTGACGGGAGAAATTTTCTGGAGGGGAGAAAACTGGCCTCCCTGGGCTTTGAATATTACCCCGTGGGAAAACCTCCCATGGGGAAAAGAAATGGCTGATATCCCGGCAGATTTTCTATCGCGCTACCGCCAGGTCCTGGGCGAGGAGCGTTTGAAGGAACTGGTGAAGTTCGTATTCCTGCCCCTGAGGAGGTCGCTGAGGATTAACACCTTGAAGGTTTCCATTCCTGACCTGGAGGCTCTTCTGTCCCGGGAAGGTTTTTACCTTAAGCCCGTTCCCTGGTGCCCCTCGGGTTTCTGGGTGGAGGGGGAATCTTCGCCGGGTAAATTGCTATTTCACATGATGGGGCTTTACTACATTCAGGACGCCTCCTCCATGGCCCCTCCTGAGGCCCTCGCCCCGAAACCCGGGGAGGTGGTCCTGGACATGGCCGCTGCCCCTGGGGGAAAGTCCACCCACCTGGCAGCTCTCATGGAGGGAAGGGGCATCTTGGTGGTGAACGAACCCCTCCTTTACCGGGCCAAGGTCCTGGTGGGGAACCTGGAGAGGATGGGGGTGAGGAACTCCGCCGTGAGCATAATGAGGGGAAACACCTTCGGGTGGAGGTTTCCCAACTTCTTTGACAGGGTTCTTCTTGATGCGCCGTGTTCCGCCGAGGGAAGCACCCGCAAGGACGAAACTTTTTTCAAAAAGTACTGGAATCTCTCCTACATACGCAGGGCCCAGAATGTTCAGAAATCCCTCATAATCTCCGGCATCCACTCCCTTAAGCCCGGAGGGGTTTTGGTTTACTCCACCTGCACCATGACACCGGAGGAGAACGAAGCCATTCTCACCTACGCCCTGGAGGCCTTCCCCACCCAGGTGGAGGTGGAGGAGGTGAAACTCCCGGGACTTCGGACCATGGAGGGGGTTCAGGAGTTTGAAGGGGTGAAATACCACCCGGAGGTAAGGAAGATTGCCAGAATATGGCCCTTCCTCAACGACACCGAGGCCTTTACCGTATTCAAAATAAGGAAAACCCAGGAAACCCTACCTGCTTCGGTAAGGAGGGGAAGGGTTCCAGAGGGAAGACCCCTGGGAAGGGAGGTGGACCAGGGATTGAGGGCTGCCCTGGTGAGGTTCTTTGAGCCCTACGGCGGAGGGGAGTTTTTTAGAAGCGCCCGATTTTATCTGTCCGGGGATCACATATGGTATCATCCGGAGGATTTCTCTCCGCTTTTCCAGAGGGCCGTATTCAACCGGGTGGGGGTGAAGGCGGTGAGGGTTTATTCCCACGGTCAGATGAGGCCCACCCACGCCTTTCTCATGGCCTTTCCGGACCTTTTCAGGGGAGCCGCCTGGGAGGTGGACGAAGACCTGGCCCGCAGGTTCGCCTTCGGTGAAAACCTGCCCGCTCCGGAAGGATCCCTGGAATACGTGCCCATTTTCTTCCAGGGCCATCCCCTGGGTTGGGGGAAAAGGAACGAAGGGATTCTCCTAAACAAAATCCCCACCCCCCTGGTTCTCCGCTAACCCCAGGAGAGTGTGGAGCGGACCTCTATTCATTTTTAGGGACATCTATAGGAAAAGCGAGGGAATTTATTAAGTCATAGGCGGAGAAGAAGGCGGACGATTTCAGGGTATCCCTTCTGTAGCGCTATATCCAAAGGGGTGCAATCTTTATTATGGTATATTTGGTTAAAAATCCCAAAAGCACTTTTAACATTAGTTTTGGCTCCATGTTTTATAAGAATCTCCACTACATTAGGATTCCCTGATGCCACCCCCCAGTGAAGCGGGGTTTCTCCCCACTTATCCTTTGCATTCACATCCGCTCCCCTTTCAAGGCAAAGTTCTACAAGCCAGTCAAGACCTTTGGAAGCAGCTGCATGGAGAATTGTGAATCCCTCCTCGTTGTTTGCCAAAACATCAGCGCCATGATTTATAAGAAGCCTTGCCATTTCGCTGTAACCTCGGTAAACTGCTTCGAAAAGAGGAGTATAACCGCTGTCATCCCTTGCATTTACATCTGCACCGTTCTCTAAAAGAAACTTCGCTATTTCAATTTTATTTTTCTTTGCTGCTTCATGTAAAGGAGTAACATTATATTCATCTTTACTGTTTACATCTACGCCCTTCTCTATACATAGCTTTACGAGCCATAGAAATCCTTTCTTGGAGGCCTCATGAAGGATGCTGGAACCATTTTTAGTCTTAACAAGGACATCAGCCCCATGGTTTATGAGCATCCTTGCTATATCTTCATGTCCTCGGTATACCGCATAATAGAGAGGGGTCATATTTCTTCTATCCCTTACATTTACATCCACTCCCTTTCCTAAGCAAAGCTCCACAAGCCAAGAAAGTCCTCCTAAGGAAGCAGCATGAAGCACTGTGAAGTTATCCTTTCCCTTGGCCAAAACATCCGCCCCTTGGAATATAAGAAATTTTGCAACCTCACTTTTTCCTCTCATCGCTGCCACATGTAGAGGAGTGAGGCCTCTAAAATCTCTCGCATTTACATCTATCCCCTTTTCCATACAGAGTTTAACAAGCCAAAGAAGACCTCCTGCAGCGGCTGCGTGAAGAGCGGTAGAGCCGGAAGGGCCTTTTATAAAAGAATCTGCACTGTAAGAAAGAAGAAGTTTCACCACTTCGCTCTCGCCTCTTATCACGGCTAACTGAAGAGGTGTAAGGCCAAGGTCATTTTTTTTATGTATTTCTGCACCATGCTCTATAAGAAGTTTCGCTAATGGGATATTTCTATCGCTTATTGCTATATGAAGAGCAGACCAGCCATACCTGCTACTAACATTTACATTGGCCCCATGCTCTATCAGCAATTTAGCAACTTCGCTATGATTTCTCCATACTGCAGTAAGAAGGGGGGCAGCAAATCTTCCTCCTGCATTTATATTTGCCCCATAGCTTAAAAGCAGCTTCACTACATCTTTATGGCCCTCCCCAGCCGCTATGTGAAGAGGGGTTTCAACCCAATTCCGAGCAAACTTAATTTCGGCATTTACATCGGCTCCGCCTTCCAAAAGGATTTTAGATATTTTCAGAAATCCCTTCTTCGCTGCTAAGTGAAGCGGTGTATATCCTTTAAAAGCACCGTAAGAAATCATTTCATTCACATCGGCGCCATGCTTTAACAGAAGCAATACTATTTTGATATGGCCTAACCATACTGCCCAATGAAGGGGCGCCCAACCTTTTTCATCCTTCAAATTCACCACAGCGCCCCGATCAAGAAGAAAGGAGGCTATTTCCTTGTGGCCGAACCATGTTGCCCAAAAAAGAGGAGTCCTACCCCACTTATCCTTTGCATTCACATCCGCTCCCCTTTCGACCAATGCCTTTACTTTGGCTGCATCTCCGACCACCACTGCCTTAAAAAGCTTGTTCTCCAAATCATCACTGTAAAGGCAAAATACAAAAATTAAAATCAAAAACAAAGATAAAATCCTTCTCATGGGTCAACTCCAAAAATAATGTCCTCTTTTAAATATTAAACATTCTCTTTAGCGTTATCAAAAGAATGTATAAGTCCATAACATATGGGAAAAATTTTCTTTTTCAATGAGATATTTTACAGGAGAGCGAAGGGAAAGGGAATGGTGGGGCCTGCGGGTGTTGTAGAAGACCAGCCAGTGCATTAGCCTGCGGTTAAAGCCATCTATATCCTCCGCCAACTCATTTAAGTGATAAAGCAGGAATTCTTCCTCTAAACTTCTGTTGAACCTTTCTATGTGGCCATTGCTCTGGGGACGGCGGGGATAATTGAAAAAGTGAATCACTTTCTCCCTCTCTACTAACCTCTCAAATTCCTTTTCAAACTCCCCTCCATTGTCCGTCTGAATATGCTGCAGATCAAAAGGAGACACCTTCATGAATTTCTCCATAAAATCCGCACCAGAGCGGCTCGAAAGTCTCTTGTAAGCATAAGCAAAGGCAAAACGGCTCCGCAAATCCACCACAGTTATTATGTATCTTTTTATCCCATCTACAAAAACATATATGGAATCCATCTGCACAAGGGCTTCTGAGCGGCGGGGCTTGTAGCCCTTCCTCCTCAATTTCTTCCGCCTCGTCCTGCTTTTCAACTTGCCAATTGAAAAGGGTCTGTCCCTAATTTTTGAGCGTTAAACTCTTCTGGGAACATCTCTAAATCGTAATAAGCCTGCCAGGTTGTGATGGGGAAATGGGTCATGTTGGTCAACTCACTTTCTTCTATCCCGGCGAAGACATATGGATAAAGGTCATAATCAGGTGCTGGAATATCTTTTGCAAGCCGCTGGGTGACAAGGGTCTCTTCAGGAGGTTGGCCTTGAATCCAAACGCAGTCCGGAGATGTCGTTGCGGTCGAAGCGTAAACATAGGTGGTAACCATCTGATGGGAGAAACTATAGGAAGTGTGCAGGTTGGTAATCTGGGGGTTTTCGTAAGATGAGTTAACCATTGCTCAAATTCAGAAACCGCCCTCTCTATGTAAGGCTGGGGATCTACGGTATTGTCCTCGACAGGATAAGAATATGTTTTCGTTAGGTGTTCCGTAACCCTCTGGGTTTCCCAGCACCCCACGCATTTCTCCTGTTTTTTTTACCAGGTCCTCAGAGGAATCCATGAGAAGAATCACATTGGCGGGAGGGGTTTTGATGGAGAGAAGGTCAAGATAAGAATAGAAGGTACCCGCCAAAAGCGTCGCTACCACTCCTAAAAGAATTGCTCTTCTCATTTCTCACCTCCAAAATAAAAAGTTGGAAAGACATGGACCACTATGGGGTGGTGTATAGTATGGTGTCCATCGCTGTAGCGGATCCAGATGACGTAATTTCCTTCTGGCCGGTCTGCAAGAATAGTAAAATGTCGAACACCCCTTTCTACAACCTGAAAAGGAGATTCCTCTATTTCCCAGGTTATTTTATCCCCCTCCTTGTCCCAGCTTCCATCCGCAACTATTTTCAGCTCCTCCCCCTCCTTCACCTCTGCTCTTGTAGGAAAGTAAAGAGCGGGAGGTGAATTAGTAAAAGAAACTGGGGGATAAAGCCAACCGTGGTAATACCCTATCCTATCAGGGGCCACCCACGAAAGGCCGGGGGGAATAACGTATCCTCCTGTGGGCCCTCCCACAGCAATTTCACCAGTTGCTGTAAATACAGCCACCACGGATTTCTCCTCGTCCCAGCCAGCAACTACCATTCCAGGTTCGACAACCTCAGGGTAGTCCGTGGGGCACATCTCGAAGGCATCCTCTATGACTATAGCCCTTTGAAGAAGCTTCTCTTTGTAGTAGCGGAACCAAAGGGGCCTGGCCGCCTTGTGGCCTATGTCACGGGGAAATGGAGGATGAGCGTTTGTTTCGTAACGAAACCTTCCGTATCGAGTAAGAAACGGAAGAACCACAGAGGCACCTGTATTGTAGTATCTGTGATGCTTCCAAAGGTAAACATTCCTTTGAAGAAATTCCCAGTAAGGCTCGGGGACCAAGGTCTTTTTACTGGAGAGGATAGGATGAAAATAAGAAGCATACCAGAAAACCCCGCTGTATCCGCTAAGGACACAGTTATCCTCCGGCTTGTCCACTCCCTCCCTATCCAGCATGTATATACCGCGGGGAACCCAGTAGGTGCAGTAAAAGTACCGCGTCATATTCCAGTTGTTAATATGCCAATTTTCTCCCCGGGGGTCATTCTGGCTTTCCCACTGCATGTCCGCAACTTTAAAACCATACTTACTTCCATGCCAGACAAGGGCTGCCAGAGACCCTATGAGGGCGGTTGACTCCATTAGGTTGCCATTAAAGGACCAATATTTGTAGGGACCGTGGTCTTCTGCCAGGTCAGAGTGCGGGTCAAAGTCCAGGGTCTAAAATCCCGGGAATCCCCCAGGTCATATGATGATCTATGGGATAGACAAGATCATATTCAGGAAATACAAGTACCTTAGAGGAGTTCTTTCCTGCCTTACCCCGCAGAAAAGAAACCCAGCTTCTGGGAAGCTTAGCCACGGGCTTGTTCTTGAGCACCGGCCTCTCACCCCATTTCTCCAGCTGCGCCCTGGAAACAACCCTATGGCCTATCATCCACTTCCCCCCACAATAGGAAAAGACCCCAAGACCCTGGGAAAGGACAACCTTTTGGGAAAACAAGCAGCTTAGCAAGCCCTCAAATCTTATGGGAAATTCCCCTATAAACGGTTGAGAGGTCAATGAAGCAGAAATAATAATGGACTTAACAGGGGGTATCCCATGTACTTCTCCCTCCATCGAAACTTCTTCCAGGTCTATTCCATACGCCACAAGGGAACCATCCACAGCCGAGATGGGCCAGATCTTCTCTATTCCCCTTCCATATGTAGCCCTAACCGCAGACTCTATTAGATCCAAAGGAGCCCTGTCCGAAAAGTACCAACCCTTCGTTATCTTAACCGGTTGAAGTTTTCCCTGCCTTAGAAAACCTTCAACGTCCCTGGGAAGGTTTTTTGCGCCTAAAGCAAAGCCAAATATTGCAAACACAATCAATGCCTTCCTCATGGTTGCGCCTCCCATCTTTAATACACTCCCAGGCTTACACCAAGTAAGTAAACCTGATGAGTGTGTTTTATGTAAAACAGATTCCAGCTCCACTTGTATGCTCTAAAGACAACCCTGACCCTGAGCCTACTCTTAACCTTTATGCCTATTCCTGCTTCTATCGCTGGTCCAATACTGCCCGAGAGTTTATCTTTTTCATAATCCTGCACCTTCAGCCCGAAGACAAGATAATTATTATCTACAACCTGAGCCCCTGCTTTAGAGTTATAAGAAAGAGTTTTGATGGTGTAACTCAGCGGGTAGGAAAAAGAAAGGTAAGGCGAAAATGTTCTTTGGCCGTAGGCCTTAAGCTCTGTCCTCAACCAGAGGCCACTGACGAGGATATCTGTGGTAGGAAGGGAGATTTTAATGTTGTACTGAGAGTTGGCAAGCGAAAACCTCTCCTGGTGCGGACGAACCATCTGTGCCCTGTAGCTAAGACCTAAAGATAGAAATTTGTTGCGCACCCCTACCAGAAGAGAAACTTCTTCATAACGACTGTCCCAGGGAGACGAGACATCGAATTCCCTTGAAGGGTTAGTTCCAATATAGGAAACCGTTTCTGGATTACGGTAAACAGGGTTGTTCCCTTCAAATAAGCCCCAGGTGCTCAGAAGGCTAACCCCTACATAAAGGCGGGAGAAAAACCTGGATGCAGTTGACCCTTTTGGGTCAGGTAAATGATGCTGCGAAGGAACCTTCGCCTGAGCAGGATAAAGGAAAATGGTCAGTAGAAGAAGTGCCAGAAAGGATTTAGAGGAAATTAGACCAATAAAAACCATATTTTTCATTTTCGGGTAAAGTTTTTCTCCTCCCATACTTATAATTTAGCACAGCTTCATTTTAAAGCAGGAATACATTCTTATTGAAAACCGGTCTTTTTAACTGCAATTTCTTGATCTTCTGAGTCTATTTGTTTTATAAAAACCATCCGGAAATTTGAAGAAAACACTTGTCCTTCAAAAACTCATTTTTAGAGGAAGGTCTAGAAAGGGAGACTCTTATTAAAGTACCTTTAGGTATTATTTTTATTGGGGTCTGAAAACCTACAAAGGCCACTCGGAAAGGAGGAATGGAAGGGTAATAATACCTTATTTTTCTCATTTTCCTGACTATCATCCACATATCGTCGCCTGAATATTCTTCGAGAGTTTCTTTCATCTCCAAATCTTTATCGGGAATCCAAAACCAAGTGCTTCTGTCTGGCAATGGTTCTCTTAAGGAAATATAAGCACTTCTGTTAGTAGTAAATTTAAGAAGACCATTAAACAGAGCTTCTACACCCCCCTTCCATGGAGTAATTAATTTTTGAATAGTCTCTTTCGCATTTGAGCATTTATATAAAAACTCTTTTTTTGTTACTATCACATCTTCTATATGGGGTGGAGTGACTTTTTCGGGGCGTTTTATCTTTATTTCCCAGACATCTCCTACATCGAAGTCAACATTTAAAGGCCAATTTTTGCCTTCTTCGTCGAGCAGTCTAAGGCTTTCCCCCTCTTTAAGATCCAGCGCTCCAATGCAGGTGTTGTTCCTCATTTTTGTTTTTGCTACTATCAAGACCCTCATGGCAAAATGTGCTTTATTTCAACTTGTGGTGCATTTTCCTTTATCCATTCTGCAACTATTGAGCGATGACAGGCAGTTGGAAGTTTTTCTACGCACAAAAGGCAAATAATAGCGTTATTTTTAAGACCAACCATTTCCGAGAATTCAGAAAAAGAAATTTTTTCTAAAACGTTTTTTCTATAGCTTTCTTTAAATTCCTTGTCGAGTTCTCTTCTCTCCCTTTTGAGTATCCCTTTTTCCTTGTCCTTTCTTTTTTGAATATTCCTAATCTCTAAGGTGGGCGCTAATTCTTTCAGATGGATATATTTTATGCCGAGTTCTTTTAACCTCAACTGGAGCTTATTTGCGTTTGCGAAGGAGTATTTTTTCCCTCTTAGCCCTCTTCTTTGCCTTATATCACACAGGACTTGAACACCTTCTCGCTTTAAGGATTCAAAGAAATTCTCTTCGCTAAATCCGTAAATCCCTATGGTCAATACTTTCATTTGTAATTCCTTGGGTATCTTTTCTTAGAGGTGACGAAGTCCCCGAAAAGGGTCTTTTGCCTTCCAACAATTTTTTCCCATACCTCTGATTGAGTTTTTATGTTTCCACCTTCATCTATATGTAAAACTTCGATATTCATTTTTTCCAAATACTGACCGATTAGTTTACTTCTGTGGCAATCCTCTGGCTTTATTTCACTGCACATTAAACAAATTCTATATCCTTTATTTATTCCAGCAATCAGTCTTGCTATTCCCTTTTTAAAGAAGTCTTTTTCTTCGCACTTTTGGTAGTTTACTTTACCATCTATATAACAATCAGCATCCTTAGGTCTTCCCCCTAATAAGTCTCCCAAATACAAAAACTTGATGTTCTCTTTATTCAAGAGTTCTTTTAACCTCTCCTTTGAGAAATCAGGGTTTTGTTTGGAATAAGGGAAAGAACGAACATCCACAATAACTTCTACTGCGTATTTTTTCAACAAAGAAAGAAACTCTGAAATATTTCTTTTACCATATCCGATTGTGTAAATTCGTCGCATTTTAGCCTTCTTCATCTTATCTTATCCCCAGGAGAGTGTGGAGCGGACCTCTATTTTATCCCCCTCCTTTACGACCTTGTCGTTGGTAAGGAGTTTGCCCTTCTCTAAGTCTATCACCAGGAAGTAGAGTTCGTCGGCCCCCAGTTTTTTCAAGAGTTCCTTGACCCTTATTTTTTTCTCGGGAATTTCAACTTCCCTGCCGTCAAAGATTATTCTCAAGACGCCTCCTTAATTCCACCTTAGAGATTTTCCCGGTGGGGGTTTTGGGAAGGGAATCCAGTATGTAAAACTGCCTGGGGATTTTGTATTGGGCCAGGTGTTTTCTCAGGTATTTCCTGACCCGGGCCTCGTCCCAGCCGGACCTATCCTTCAGGGAGACGAAGGCCACGGGGATTTCTCCGTGGAGGGGATGGGGCTTTCCCACCACCGCCGCCTCGGCTACCTGGGGGAATCTGTACAGTAACTCCTCTACTTCCCTGGGATAGACATTGAGGCCGTCCACGATTATCATGTCCTTTTTCCGGTCCACGATGTAAAAGTATCCTTCCTCGTCCTTCTTCCCCAGATCTCCGGTTCTGAACCAGTCCCCGAAAAAGGCCTCCTTTGTGGCCTGGGGATCCTTGTAGTAACCAAGGAATACATTGGGTCCCCTTACCACGATTTCCCCTATCTGACCGGGGGGAAGGAAGTTGCCTTCCTCGTCGGCAATTTCCATTTCCACATTTTTAACCGGAAGTCCTATGGAGCCAGGTTTCCTTTTCCCGCCTATGGGGTTTACGCTGGTTACGGGACTGCACTCCGTGGGGCCGTCGCCTTCGTAAATGGGAACTCCGAACTTCCTCTCAAACTCCTCCATGACCTCCAGGGGAAGGGGTGCTCCTCCGCTGATGCAGTATTTAAGGGAGGGAAGGTCCTGGCGGGATATGTCCTTCACCCTGTTTAGCAGGGCGAACATGGGGGGGACGGCGGGGAACACGGTGGCTCCGTATTGTTTTATGGCTTTGATTACCGCCTCGGGTGTGAATCTGGGGACCAGGGCGGTTCTGGCGCCCCGGCGCAGGGGGGAGATCATGCCCACCATGGCCCCGAAGGAATGAAAGAGGGGAAGGACGGTGAGCATGACATCCTCCCTTTCCAGTTTTAACCCTTCAATTACCGCCTCGGAGTCCGCAAGGAGGTTTCCGTGGGAGAGCATGGCCCCCTTGGGTCTTCCGGTGGTCCCGGAGGTGTACATTATCACCGCCAGGTCGTTCTTTTCCCTGGGCGTGGGCGTAAATTCCTCATCCTTCTCCATCCACTGGGAGAGGACCAATTCATCGGCCAAGAGAACCTCCTTAGAGACCGATTTCTTTACGGTGTTCTCAAAGAACCTGGAGTATAGGACCAACCTCGCATCGGAGTGGGAGAGGATGTATTTCATCTCGTAGGGCTTGAAAAGAGGGTTTACCGGAACCACCACCCCTCCGGCGGCCAGGACCGCAAAATAGGAGAAAACGAAGTCGGGGACATTGGGAAAAACCAGGGCCACATGAACTCCGGGGCCGACTCCCGCCCTCCTGAGGGATGCGGCCAGGGAGTTTATTTTTTTCCTGAGGTGACCGTGGGTTGTGCTCCCCCCTTCAAAGAAAATGGCCGTGTCCCCCGCTGAGGCCGGGGAGTTGAGGATGGCCTCGGCGAGGTTTCCCGTCCTCATCCTTCTGTGATCAGGGAGTAAAGTTTCCGGGCCCTTTCGTCCCGGGGGTTGAGGTCAATGGCCTTTTTAAGGGCCTTTTTGGCCTTCTCCAGGTCGTGGACCTGATAATAGGCGTTGCCCAGGTGATAAAAAAGGCTGGCGTGGTTGGGTTCTATTCTCGCCATCTTCTCAAAATGCTTTATGGCCTCCTGGTACCTTCCCAGGGCGGCCAGGGCAATTCCCAGTTGATAGTAGGCTATGGCCGATTCCGGATTTTTCTCCAGGAGTTTCTGGAACTGCTCTATGGATTTTTCCAGATCCCCCATGTGATAATAGGCCACCCCCAGCCAGTAGTGGGCCATGAGAAATTCTTCGTTGAGTTCCAGGGTTTTCTCCAGTTGTCTTATGGCTTCGTCAATCATCCCTGCCCTGTAGTATGTAATCCCCAGGGCATAGTGGGCATCGGTGAAATCCGGTTTGAGATCAATGGCCTTTCTCAGATGATACATGGATTTTTGAAGAGAACCCATGAGGTAGTAGATTTCTCCCAGGTTTTTGTGGGAATATTCGTTGGGCTTTAACTTAGCAGCCTTTTCGCAGTAGGCGGCAGCGTCCCTGAGTTTTCCCCTGGCTCTGAGCCTCCTGGCCATCCTTTCGTAGTATTCTGCTTCCTCCTCCTTCAGGGGATAACCGCAGTGAGGGCAGAACTTAAATTCCCCGGAGACTTCCCTTCCGCAGTTGGGACACTTCATTTTTCCTCCTATAGGTTTTCCATTCTTTTCACTATTTCCCTGGCGAATTCTGAGGTCTTTATGGGCTGGACCCCTTCCATGTGCCTCGCCAGGTCGTAGGTCACCTTTTTATCCATGATGGCCGCTTCCATGCCGCGTTCAATGAGGTCAGCCACCTCCCCCCAGCCCATGTACCGGAACATCATGGCCCCGGAAAGAAGCAGGGATCCGGGGTTAACCTTGTCCAGGCCTGCGTATTTTGGGGCTGTGCCGTGGGTGGCCTCAAAGAGGGCCACATAATCCCCAATGTTGGCCCCGGGGGCCATGCCCAGGCCGCCCACCTGGGCCGCTGCGGCGTCGGAAAGGTAATCCCCGTTCAGGTTGGGAAGGGCGATTACATCGTATTCAGCGGGCCTTGTGAGTATCTGCTGAAGCATGTTGTCCGCTATCCTGTCCTTTATGACGATCTTCCCTTCAGGGACTTCCCCCTGGAGTTCCGCCTCCGGCACCGTAACTTCCCCGAACTCCTCCCTGGCCACCTGGTAGCCCCATTCCTTGAAGGCTCCCTCGGTGAACTTCATTATGTTTCCCTTGTGGACGAGGGTGACGCTCCTTCTTCCGTTTTCTATGGCGTACTGGATGGCCTTCCTCACCAGCCTCTTGGTGGCGAACTCGGAGATTGGCTTTATCCCTATTCCTGAGTCCTCCCTGACGCTGACCCCCATTTCTTCCTTGAGGAATTTTATGACCTTCTGGGCCTCAGGGCTTCCCTTGGGCCATTCTATTCCCGCATAAACATCCTCGGTGTTCTCCCGGAAAATAACCACATCCAGCAGTTCTGGTCTCCTTACCGGGGAGGGAACTCCCCTTATCCACCTCACCGGCCTTACGCAGGCGTAAAGGTCCAGAACCTGCCTGAGGGTTACATTGAGACTCCGGTAACCCCCTCCCACCGGGGTGGTGAGGGGACCCTTTATGGCCACGATGTGCTCTTTTATGGCATCTATGGTCTCCTGGGGGAGGTGTTCTCCCTTGAGTTTGTAGGCCTTTTCCCCGGCGTAAATCTCCTTCCAGTGGACCTTTCTTTTTCCTCCGTAGGCGAAGTCCACCGCGGCGTTCCAGACTATCATGGAGGCCGACATGATGTCAGGGCCTATTCCGTCCCCCTCTATGAAGGGAATTATGGGCTCGTCGGGAACTACTATTTTTCCGTTTTCTACCCTTATCTTCTCTGCCATGGTTCCTCCTTTAGATCTGGTAGTCTCCGTATTTCTTTATGTACTCCTCAATCCCCCCTTCTTCTATTATCTTGAGCATGAAGTCCGGCATTGGAACGAAGCGGTATTCCTTTCCGCTGGTGAGGTTCTTCACTATGCCCTTCCTCAGGTCCACCTCTAAGATGTCCCCCTCGTTTATCTCGTCGGTTTCCTTTATTTCCACCAGGGGCAGGCCCACATTGATGGAGTTTCTGTAGAAGATCCTGGCGAAACTCTTGGCTATAACGCATCCCACCCCGGCCAGTTTTATTATCCTGGGGGCGTGTTCCCGGGAGGAGCCCAGGCCGAAGTTCCTACCGGCCACTATTATGTCACCGGGCTGGACCTTGGAGGCAAAGTCCTCCCTGGCGTCTTCAAGAACATGCTTTGCCAACTCCGGAAGGTTGGTCCTCAGGTGGAAGTACCTTCCAGGGGCTATGTGATCCGTGGATATATCGTCTCCGAACTTCCATGCCTTTCCTTTCACTATCATGGTTTCCTCCTTATTGCAGGTAATCTCTGGGGTCGGTTATTTCTCCGGTGATGGCCGATGCGGCGGCGGTGGCCGGAGAGGCTAAGTATATTTCCGCGTTAGGGTTTCCCATCCTTCCCCGGAAGTTTCTGTTCTGGGTGGAGAGAACCCGCTCTCCGTCTCCCAGGACCCCTTCGTGGACCCCCACGCAGGGGCCGCAACCCGGGGCAAGAACCGCTGCTCCGGCGTCCACGAATATGTCAATTAACCCCTCCTTCAGAGCCTTCTTGAAAACATCCCTGGAGGCGGGGATTACGATGAGACGCACATCGGGGTGTTTCCTCCTTCCCTTCAGTATGGAGGCGGCGATCCTCAGGTCCTCTATCCTGCCGTTGGTGCAGGTCCCTATGAAGACCTGATGGATTTTTATTCCCCTGGCTTCGCTTATGGGCCTGGTGTTGTCCACGGTGTGGGGGAAGGAAACCGTGGGCTCAAGTTTGGAGACATCAATTTCAAAAACCTTTTCGTACTGGGCGTCGGGGTCGGGTTTTACTTCCCGGTAATCCCCCTCCCTGTCGTAGGAGGCGAGGTATTGCCGGGTCTTTTCGTCGGTGGGAATGAGACCCACCTTGGCCCCGGCCTCCACCGCCATGTTGGATATGGTGAGGCGGGCTTCCTGGGATAGGGCCTCAATTACCTCCCCCTGAAATTCCATGGCCTTGTAGGTGGCCCCGTCCGCCCCTATGGTTCCAATGATGTGAAGGATTATGTCCTTGGAGTAAACTCCATCGGGAAGTTTGCCATTGAGGACGAAGAGGTAGGTTTCCGGAACCTTCATCCAGACCTTTCCCAGGCCGAAGGCCAGGGCTATGTCCGTGGAACCCATCCCCGTGGCAAAGGCCCCTAAGGCACCAGCGGTGCAGGTGTGGGAGTCGGCCCCGGTGAGAACATCGCCGGGTTTTATGTACCTCTCGGCGATAATCTGATGGCTTATTCCCTCCCCTACATCGGAAACTATGGCGGAGGTTCTTTTGGCGAATTCCCTGAGGATGTTGTGGGCGTTGGAAAGTTCCTTGCGGGGAGAGGGGGCGGCGTGGTCAATGAAGAGGATGGCCTTGGGAACCTTGACCTCTTTGAACCCCATTTTGTCAAAGCCCTGAACGGTGAGGGGACCGGTTCCGTCCTGAACCAGCGCCACATCCACCGGAACCACCACCAACTCTCCCGGTTTTACATCCCTTCCCACATGTTCGGATAAAATCTTTTCGGCTAAAGTTTTTCCCATGGTTCACCTCTTGTCAATGGGTATGTATTCTACATCAACGGGGCCGTTGTAAATGGCCCTGGGTCTGAATATCCTGTTGGCCTGGAGGTATTCAAGGACATGGGCCGTCCAACCCACCACCCTGGCAATGGCGAAGATGGGGGTAAAGACCTCCTTGGGGAAGCCCAGGAGGTTGTAGATGATGCCGGAGTAGAAGTCTACATTGGGGAATATGCCCTTTTTCCCCTTCTCCCTTATCATAACCTCCTCTATCTTCTTGGCTATTTCTATCCACCGGGTGTCTCCCTTTTCCCGGGAGAGTTTTTCGGCGTAGGCCTTCAGGATCCTTGCCCTGGGATCGTAGGCCTTGTAAACCCTGTGACCGAAGCCCATGATTCTTCGGTGTTCCTTGAGGGCGTTCATTATGTAGGGTTCCACATTCTCCACGGAACCTATTTCGTGGAGCATTTCCAGGACCCTTTCGTTGGCTCCTCCGTGGAGGGGGCCCCTGAGGGCTCCTATGGCGGCGCAGATGGCGGAGTGCATGTCGGAGAGGGTGGAGGCCACCACCATGGCGGCGAAGGTGGAGGCGTTCATTCCGTGTTCCATGTGGAGGATGAGGATGACATCCATGAGTTTTGAAATTTCCTCGTTGGGCTCCTCGCCGGTGAGCATGTAATAAAGGTTCTGGGCGTGGGAAAGGCGCGGGTTAGGTGGGATTATTTCCAGACCCCTCCTCAACCTGCTGTAGTAGGCCACTATGGTGGGCATCTGTGCTGTGAGCCTGATGGATTTCCTTATGTTGGCTCCCCGGGAGTTGTCGTTTTTGTCCGGGTCAAAGCATCCCAGCATGGAAACGCAGGTCCTTAAGATCTCCATGGGATGGGTGTCCTTGGGGGAACCCTTCAGGCAGTTTACCAGAAATTCAGGAATATCCCGGTGCTCCACCAGATCCCGCTTCAGGTTTTCCAGTTCGTCCTTTTTGGGAAGGTCCCCAAACCACAGCAGATAGGCCGTTTCCTCAAAATTGGACCTTTCTGCCAGCAGTTCAATGGGGATTCCACGGTAAATTAGTTTTCCCTCTTCTCCATCTATGGCGGAAATGGAGGTTATGGCAGCCACAACCCCCTCAAGTCCGCGGGAATAGGAAACCTCTCCGGTTAAAAAACCCATTCTATTGCCTCCTTGTAATTAATTTTCCTCTTAAATTCTACGCCAAATTTCCCGCTTCGGTCAATTACCTTCCGTAATCGTCCTCCAGTCTCACCACATCTTCCAGTTGGGGAGTGGAAACTTCAAACACATAACAATCTTCCAGGGCGGCCATGCGATGTTTCATGCCCGGGGGGATGTGGAAGGATTCCAGGGGGGTCATGACCTTCTCTTTGAGTTCCCCGTCCTCTTCGTAGATAAAGAGCATTTTCCCGCTCCACAGAAGAATGGTTTCGTCCTTCTCCCTGTGATACTGGAGGGAAAGGCGATGACCCTTTTTTATAAAGAGAACCTTTCCGGCGTAATAGGGGGTTAGGGCGAAGAGGAGTTCATACCCCCAGGGCTTTTCCTTTCTTTTCATGACAGACCCTCCTTATCCACCTATAAATTTCCGGGTAGATTTTTTCCATTTCCTTGAGGAGATAAGATTCAATTTCCCTCCCGGAAGGGAGTCTCAGGGCGGTGTTTATCTTTTTTCTCAGAACATTTTCCTCCACCGAGGAAAGAACTTTTTTGATTATGGGAAGCATGGCGGGGGAAACGGAAAACTCCCGAAGCCCGAGGCCCAGTAGGACGGCGGCGTGGAGGGGACGGGAGGCCATTTCTCCGCAAACCGAGATTTCCTTCCCGTAGTCCCGGGCCTTTTTTATCATGAACCTCATGAGTTTCAGGAAGGCCGGGTCCAGGGGATTGCAGAGTTTGGAAACCCTTTCGTTGGCCCTGTCCGCTGCGAAAATATACTGGGTGAGGTCGTTGGTGCCTACGCTGAGGAAATCCACAAGTTTCGCCGCCCTCTCCACCAGCATGGCAATGGATGGGACCTCCACCATGATGCCTATTTTTATTTTTTCATCGTAGGGCTTCTTTTCCATCCTCAATTGGCCCTTGGCGTCCTCCACCACCAGGAGCAATTCTCTTATCTCCTCCAGGTTGGTGATCATGGGGGCCATTAATTTTATGTTCCTTTTTCTTGCGGAGGCCCTGAGAATAGCCCTCAGTTGGGGATAAAGGAGGTCCTTGTGGGAAAACAGGTATCTTATTCCCCTTTCCCCCAGGGCGGGGTTTTCCTCTTCGTGGAAGGGAAGGTCCGCTATCTTCTTTTCTGCCCCCAGGTCAAAAAGCCTCAGGGTAACCTGGGAAAATTTTTCCGCCAGTTGGGAGTAAACCTCGTATTGTTCCTCCTCCGAGGGAACCCTCTGGGACAGGAGAAGGAGGTATTCCGTCCGGAACAGTCCCACCCCGTCCACGGCCCCGGTGGGAATGGCCTCGGCCTCGGTGGGGAACTCTATGTTGACCAGGAGGGAAAAGGGGGTTCCATCCAGGGTTTCGTTGGGTTCTTTAAAAATCTCCTTTAGTTTTTCCTTCTCTTCCCTCAGAGTTTCCCTGAGGGCTCTGTAGTTGGAAATCTGAGAGGGCGTGGGGGAGACTATAACCACCCCTTCGTCTCCGTTTACCACCAGGGTTTCCCCTTCTTTTATTTCCTTTTCTACATCTTCTATCCCCACCACCGTGGGAATTCCGTAGGCCCTGGCCAGGATCACCGCATGGTATGTTTCACCTCCGAATTCCAGGACGAAGGCTTCTGGTCTGCCCCGGGAGATTATGTGGGCGGTTTCCGAGGGAAAAATGTTCCTGGCCACAACCACGGTCTGGGCCCAATTTTCTTCCAGAGCGGTTTCCCCAAGATTTTTTTCAATCCTCCTAAGTATGTCCTCTATGTCGTGAATTTTTTCCCTGAGGTGGTAATCTTCCACCTGGGAGAAAATTCCGTGGTATTTCTCTATGAGGGCCTTTATGGCCTTTTCAGCGCTGTCAAGGTTTTTTATTATCCTTTCGGTAAGTTCCTCCAGGAGTTTTTTGTCCTGGAGAATGAGCAACTGGGCGTCCAGGATGAGGGCGTGCTCCTTGCCCAGGGTTTTTTCTATGTGCTGTTTTAGTTCCTCCAGTTCTTTGCGGGTTTTTTCTATGGCCCTTTCCAGGCGGAGGATCTGTTGGGCTTCTTCCCCCTTTATTATTTTTGGCGGGGCTATGGTCTTCTCCCTTCTGAGAAATTTTGCCTTCCCGATCCCAATCCCCCCCACCACGGGCTGGCCCTTGAGAATTTTCATTCTTCCTCTCCGAATTTATTTTCAATGAGTTTCACTATGGCCTCCACCGCTTCCTTTTCGTCCTCGCCCTCTGCCCTGACCTTGACCCTGGTTCCCATGGGGGCCGCAAGGATGAGAAGGCCGAGAATGGACTTGGCATCGGCTTCCATGCCGTTGACTATGAGCACTATTCTGCTTTTGAATTTTTGTGCCAATTGCACCAGTTTGGTGGCTGCCCGGGCGTGCATCCCCAGCCTGTTGACCAGAACGGTTTCCTTTTCCACCATCAGTCCAGAAACTCCCGGATTCTTCCTATGGATTCCTTGCCCCTGTGTACCAGGGCCCTGGAGAGTTCCTCCAGGTTCATTTTATCCCTTTCGGAGAGAAATTTAAGCAGAAGGGGAAGATTGAGGCCGGTTATTATCTCCACATTGGGGGCCTTCAGCAGGGATACGCAGAGGTTGGTGGGGGTTCCTCCGAATATGTCAGTGAAGACCACTACCCCCTCTCCCCTGTTTTCCCGCTCTATGGCCCGTTTGATCTCCTCGGCCTTTTTTTCAATAAGGCTTCCCCCCTCCTTCCAGTCTATGGAGATGACGGGAAGGTTGAAATTTTTCCCCATGATCCTGTTGGCCACCTCAAGAAGGGTGGAACCCAGTTCTCCGTGGGTTACGAGAACTCCTCCAATCATTCCGGCTCTTCCCTGTGTTTTTTTTCTATCACCAGGTCACTCCAGTTTTTCCTGAACCAATTATACAATTCTTCCACAAAAAAGACGGATCTGTGTCTTCCCCCGGTGCAACCGAAGGCCAGAACCAGCCTGGCCCTTCCGTCCTTGAACATAAGGGGGATTGTTTTCCGGAAAAAACTCTGAAGGGCTTTAATGTAACTGTGGACCTCCCGGTGGGCCAGAAGGAATTCTTTGACCTTCTGGGCCCTGCCGGTGAGGGGCCTTAATGCCTCGTCCCAATGGGGATTGGGGAGGGCCCTCAGGTCAAAGACGAAGTCGGCCTCCTGGGGGATTCCGAACGAGAACCCGAAACTCATCAGGACGATCCTCTTGGTGATGCCCTGAAGGTGGAGGTCAATGGCCCTTTCCCTGAGGCTTCCTGGCCCCATTCCGGTGGTGTTCACCGTGGTCTTGGCGAATTTTCGGGCGGCCTCCAGGATTTTCCGCTCTTCCCTTATGGCCTCCCGTAGTCCCCTGCCGTTTTCCAGGGGATGTTTTCTTCTCATTATCTTGAACCTTCTGGTCAGTTCTTCGTCCACCGAATCCAGAAAGACCACATGGGTTTTATACCGGGAGGATAATTCCTGGACCAGCCAGGGAAATTTTTCGCCGAAGCCTTCGTCGCGGACATCCACCACCAGGGCGAACCTATCCATTTCCGGGTTGTTCTTTAGAATGTGGGAAAGCACCTGGGGAATCATCTCTATGGGCATGTTGTCCATGGCATAGAAGCCGGCGTCTTCCAGGGCCTTAAGGTAGGTGGTTTTCCCCGAACCGCTCATTCCGGTTATTATCACCACATAGGGCTTCATTTCTCCTCCAGACGCTTGAGGAATTCCTCCAGGGGAACCTTTCCGGAGGATTTTAGTAAGAACAGCCTTACTGCCACCTCCACCAGGTTGGCGATGTTCCTTCCCGCCGCCACCGGTATTTTGAAGGTGGGAATTTCAACCCCCAGAAGGTTCTTGCTTTCCTCCTCCACGAACAGCCGCTCCATCCCGGGATCGTAGGGGAGAAGTTCCAGGATCAGGTCTATGGAGGATGAGGGAAGGAGGGCTCCCCCGAATATGTCGTTCACATTAATTATCCCCAGACCCCTTATTTCCATGAAGCCCCTGGACCTTTCCGGTGAGCGGCCCACTATTTTTCCCCCGGGAAGTTTCAGGACCTCCACCATGTCGTCGGCCACGAACATGTGACCACGGGTTATGAGTTCCAGGGCGATTTCACTTTTGCCGATGCCACTCCTTCCGCTTATCAGCACTCCCAGACCGTAGATCCCCATGAGTTCTCCGTGGACCGTTATCCTTTCGGAGAGTTCCCAGTGAAGGAACTGGTTTATTTTTTCAAAGCACCCCGGGGCTTTGCAGAGAAACAGGGGAACGGAGAAGGAGGAAAATAAGCCCTGGATCCGGGGTAAAAGGGAAGAGGATTCAAGAACCACCCCGGGAGGGGCCAGGGAGAGAAACTCCTCAAGGGTATTGTCCAAACTCTTTTCGGGAAGTTTGCTCAGGTAAAGGATCTCCTCCCTTCCCAGAAATTGGAGGGCTCCCTTTTTAAAAATTTCCCTTATACCCGCCAGGAGGAGGCCGGGTCTCTGGAGCACCCCGCAGGTTATAACCCCCTTCAGAGATTCTTCCCGGGGAAACACCAGGGAAAGGAGGTCCCGGTGGGCCGAGTAAAACTTCTTCAGGGAAAGACTATTCTTCATCCCCCTCCTGCATTTCCTCGTCCCGTATTATTTCGTAGGCCTGCTCCGGGGTTTTGGCGTTGAGGAGTTTTTCCACCAGCGATTTTTTCCCCTTCCGGGCCAGTTTGGCGATGGCCGCCAGGACCTGAAGGTGAAGATTGGGCGGGGAAATGGGGGATACGGCGGTGAAGAAAATGTAGGTGGGCTGTCCATCCGGGGAGTTAAAGTCCACCCCCTCCCTGGAGATGGCCAGGGAAAGCACCGGGGTCTCCAGTTCCTCCATTTTACAGTGGGGGACGGCTATCCCCCCGGGAAGGGCGGTGCTGCCAAGTTTTTCCCTGGCCAGCAACCTCTGAAAGAGTTTTTTCCCGTTCTTTACGATTTTTCTATCCTCCATGAACCGTGAGATTTCCCGGAGAACCTCCTCCGGGGTGGAAGCCTGGAGGTTCAGGAGGATGAGGTCCGGCGACAAAAGGGTGTGAACCTGCATTAGAATTCCGGCTCAATCAGATAATAATCGCTTCCCTTCTTGTAGACCACATTCGTCTTTCTGGTCCTGGAATTCCTGAAAACCAGGATGTCCTCCCCCAGTTCCTCCATTTCGGCGATGGCCTCTTCCACCGTTAACGGTTTAGGGGAGTAGGCGTTCTTGGGAATTATCCTGGGGCCTGAGGGAGAGGTGTGGGTTATTTCCCCGGGGGGGGAAGCCTTCTTCTTGCTTCTCCTTTTTTCCTTTTCTTTTTTTATCTGGGCTTCTATGATGTCAAAGGCCTTGTTCAGGGAGGCTATCATTTCCCCTGTGGTTTCTTTGGCCCTGAATTCAAAAATTCCACCCTTAACCAGAACTTCCGCCGTATTCCGGTATTTTTCCTGGGAGAGAATTATTTCCACATGCTGGATGTCCCCCAGGAGTTTTTTCAGTTTGGCTACCTTTCTTTCTGCTCTTTTCTTCAGGGCTTCGGGAATTTCGTAATGCCTCCCGATGAATTTTACTTCCATTATAAAACCTCCAAACTGTATTTTCTTTTTCTCTTTCCTGCGTTTTCTATGCCCATTTCCTTTCTATATTTTGCCACGGTTCTTCTGGAAATGTTAATCCCTCTCCTCTTGAGGAGTTCCGCCAGTTCCTCGTCGGAATAGGGGGAGTCCTTGGGTTCGTTTTCTATTAGTTTTTTGATTACCGCCTGAATCCTGGCAGAGGAGACCTCTCCGTTCTTCCCCGAGGGGGCGGGGAAGAAGAATTTAAGCCTGTAGGTTCCCCTGGGGGTTGAAATAAACCGGGAAGATACTATTCTGCTTACGGTGGACTCGTGAACACCCACCGCCGAGGCAACATCCCTCAGGTTAAGGGGTTTAAGGTACTCGGGATTGTAGCCCTTTTTGAAAAAATCCCTTTGCCTTTGAACTATGTATTCGGCGGTTTTGCGGAGGGTTTCCTTCCTCTTAGATAGGGCCGAGAGAAACCATTGGGCTGCCCTGATTTTTGCCCGGGCGTATTTTTTCAGGTCCTCCGGGGCCGAGGGGTCCTCCAGGATTTTAAGGTAGAAGGGGCTTATCCTCAGTGGGGGAAGTTCCCCGTCCTCCACTTTAACCCTTAAATCCCCGTTTTCTTCAACCAGATACATGTCCACCAGAATGGGTTCTGCAGCCCTGCGGAAAAAATAACTCCCGGGAAAGGGATTCAAACCCTTGACCTCCGCCAGGGCCTCCTTGAGGTCCTGCATGGAGCATCCCAGGCGGGAGGCCAGTTCCTCGTACTTCCTGGCCTTCAGAAGTTCCAGGTTGTCCCTGTTTAAAAGTTCCTTCACCAGGGGAGGAGAATCCGGGGAAAGTTGGGCCTGCATGGCCTCTATGGGATCCCTGGCCCCCAGCCCGTAGGGAGGAATTTTCATTACCTTCTTTCTAATCTCCTCCACCTTCTCCTCGCTTACCCCCAGTTCCCGGGCTATGAGCCTTGAGGATTCTTCGTCCAGGAAGCCCTTGGGATCCAGATAATCTACTATGGCCTCCACTATGGACTTTTCTTCTTCCTGAAAATTGGGGAGGAGGACCTTCTTTATCATTTCCCTGGGCTCCGGTTCGTAGGGAACCAGGGCCTCCGGTGGAAGTTTCTCCTCGTCCTCCTCGTAGTAAAATTCGGAAAATTCATCCCCCTGGGAAGAGGGAAGAATCTCAGGATTTTCCTCCGGCTCCTCGTTTTTTATCTCCAGGGCAGGGTTTTCCTCCAGGGCCTCTTCTATTTTTTCCTTGAGTTCCAGGTGGGTCAGGGGAAGAAGTTCCAGGAAAAACCGCACCTGGTTGGCCAATCTTAGTGTCTGCTGGTGCCTGAGGTTAAGTTGATTTTTGTTCTTCATCCTCTAAAGAAAATTCCTCCCCTAAGAATTTTTCCCTTACCTCCGGGTCCCGGTAAATTTCCCGGGGCGAACCTGCGCTCAAGATCCTTCCCTTATTTATGATATACGCTCTGTGGGTTATTTTCAATGTTTCCCGGACATTGTGGTCCGTGATAACTATCCCCAGATTCCACCTCTGGAGTTTGAGGATGATTCGGGTCATTTCCTTTATTGAAATGGGATCTATCCCCGTGAAGGGTTCGTCTAAAAGCATGAACTGGGGTTCCAGGGACAGGGCCCTGGCCACCTCCAGTTTTCTTCTTTCCCCTCCGGAAAGGTGGAGGGCTTTCCGGTGCCTCAGGTGAGCAATTCCCATCTCCTCCAGGACGAGGTTTAAAATCCGCCTCCTTTGCCGGCGGGGAAGGGGCCGGAACTCCAGGTAGGCCCTGATGTTGTCTTCCACGGTGAGCCCCCGGAATACCGATGGGCGCTGGGGGAGGTAACCTATCCCCAGCCTTACCCTTCTCCACATGGGATAATAGGTTATGTCCCTCTCATCCAAGAAAACCCTCCCTCCGTCGGGGTCTATCTCCCCCAGGATTATCTTAAAGGTGGTGGTTTTCCCTGCTCCGTTGGGGCCCAAAAGGCCCACTATTTCCCCCTTCTTTACCTGAATGTCTATGCCTTTGAGGGCCTCCTTTTTTCCGTATCTTTTCTTCAGGTTTACGGCCCTTATCACCGCTTGATCTCCGAGGAAGTTCTTCCCCTACCCTGTATTTCAAAGGATCCGGTTTTAGGGTTCACGGTTATTTTCTCTCCGGTGATTTTCCCGTGTTTACGGGAGTTTAAGACCACCTTTCCCTTCAGGACGGCCTGTTCCCGGGCGAAATCGTAGGAAATGGCTTCGCTGAGGGCCGAATCCTCGCCCAGGAGGATTTTTCTGGGAGAGCGGGCTTCCAGGCGGTCCAATTTTCCTCCCTTGAGCATTATGTCTATCCTGGGGGCGGAAATCTGGAAGTTTTCCCCGCTCAGCCGGGCGCCTCCCTCCAGAACGATGGAGTCTTGCCCGTAGATTATTTGGGAGGCCGAAAGTTTGTAGCCCTCGGGTGTTATTATGGTGGCTTCCCGGAGGATGTAGTTTCCTCCTTCTTCTACCGCCTCCCGGGCGTTTATTATGTTGCCGTCCTTTACGATACGAACATCTCCGAAAAGACTCCGTTTCCCCTGGAAAGAAGAAAGTTTCTGGCAGGAAAAGGCGGCTTCTCCCAGTTTCCCCTTCACTTCCCCTGTGGCTTCCAGAAAGTCCTCCCGGACCTGCAGGTGGGAGGATTTGAAGGAAAGGTCCTCCTGGGAAACTGAGGCCTTCTCCGCCGATATCTCGTCGCCCTTTCCCCTAACTCTGGCCGCAGAGAATCGCATTTTTCCCCACCGTCCCACCACCTGTTGACCTTCCATCTCTCCGCTGGCCCATAGTTTGAGTTGTTTGGCCACCAGCCTCCTTTCCTTTTCCAGGACCCATCCACCCCGGGGAGCGGAAACCGTGTTTACCTTCTTTTCCCTTATGTCTATTTCCATAAGGGGGGCCATGAGGGTTCTCTCTTCGCTTTTCATAGTGGCGGGTTTTCCCCTCAGATAAGCCAGCATCTCCCTCTCTTTGACCAGAACCCTGTTTCCCTGGAGGACGATTCCCCCGGAGGAGAACTCGGGTTCCAGCAGGAGGGTCTGGTTTTCTCCCAGGTCCATTCTCCCCCTTTTGGCCCGGCCCTCTATGCTTCCTATTTTGAACTCTATGCCACCCTCCAGCCTTATAACCTCCTTCCGGGCAAGATAAAGGGATTTCCTTCCCTTGAAGGTGCCGGTTTCGCTTTTCACCTCCACGGTTTCAGGAAACTCCACCCGACTTTTGCCGGGATAGACTATGCATTTTTCAGCCCTTATCACGGTCCTGGGGGAGGGGATTTCAATCAACACATTGTCGTTAAGAAAGGTTTTTCCCGAGGAGTCCACGAATAGCCTTCTGGCACTGGCGATGTATTTGGGTCTCCTGGCCTCTATTTCCTTGACCTTGAATTCCCACTGGATAGAACGGCCCTTTATCAAGGGAATTTTCAGGCCCATGCCCTTGCCCTGGTGGGAAGATACCGAAATAACCACCAGGGCCCCCAGGTAGGCGAGGAGCAAAAAATACAGTAGAAATCTCAGGATTCTCATTGTTCTTTAAGGATAAGTTTACCCTCTTCAGGGTCCAGATTGAAGGTGATGTCCACCCGCTCTCCCTTTTTGAATTTGCTGAGGAGGCTGCCCCTCTTAAAAAGCGCCGTGAAGGCCACCCCATCCCTGGAAAGTAGGACCTTGTATCCCTGATTCCAGGGGGATGGATAACTCGCCACCTTTGCCTGCCGGGTAGAAAACAGTGGCTCTGGATTTCCTATGCCGAAGGGGGGGAAAAGGCGGAGAAACCCCATGGCGTTTTTGATTTCCTGAAAGTCCACTTCCTCAGGAATTTCAGGGTCTTCTTCCCTGGTCCATTGATAGTCTGCCAGACTTTCTTCAAGGAAGTCCTTTATTTTCGGCAGGTTCTCCTCCCGGGCTACAAGGCCTACCGCGTGGGGATGTCCTCCGTAGTCCACCAGCAGGTGCCTGACCCGGGAGAGGACCTCCGGAAGGGAAATTCCCCCGGGAGCCCTGCCGGAGCCGTGGGCCATCCCATCCTTTATGGAAAAGACGAAGGCGGGCTTAAGAAAACTTCGGCTCAGCCTCAGGGCGGCTATGCCGAGGACCCCCCGATTCCAGGTCCGGGAGGAAAGAAATATAAGGTTTCCGCCGCCGTTCTCCTTTAGCATTTCCCTGGCTTCCCTCACCACCCTTGCCTCTTCCCTCTGCCTTTCCCTGTTGAGTTCCGCCAGTTTGGACGCTATCTCTCGGGCCTCCCCTTCGCTGGAGGCCAGAAGGAGCCGGAGGGCTATTTCGGCGTCCATCATCCTGCCGGCGGCATTTATCCTGGGGGAAAGTTTTATGGCCACATCCCGGGGGGTTATATCCCGCCTTCGGAGTCCCGAAATGCCCAGAAGGACCTGAAGGCCGTGGGAATTGTGCCCGTTCATTAAATCAAGCCCTTCCTTCACCATTATGCGGTTTTCCCCCACGAGTTTCATCATGTCCGCTATGGTGCCTATGGCCACCATTTTCAAATAGGGTATGGCCCTCTCCCCCATTTTCCTTTTGATGAGTATGGCCTGAAGGAGTTTGAAGGCCACTCCCACCCCGGCCAGGTTTCGGTCCACCCCCTTCTCCAGAAAGGGGTCCAGGATGGCCAGACCTTCTGGAATTTCGTCTCCGGGGAGGTGATGGTCAGTTATGATGAGGTCAATCCCCTTTTCCTTTAAAGCCCGGGCAAAGTCCGTGGATTTTATCCCGTTGTCCACGGTTATAACGAGGCTTACCCCCTGGGACTCTATTTCACCGAGGTGTTCCCGCCGGGCTCCGTAGCCCTGTGAAAACCGGTTGGGTATGAGGTAGAGGGTTCTGGCTCCCAGGGAGGAAAGTCCCTTGACCATCAGGGCGGTGGAGGTGACCCCATCCACATCGTAATCCCCCAGGATGAGGATGGTTTCCCTGTTTTTTATGGCCCTTTCTATCCTATCCACGGCCTTCTCCATTTGGGAGAAGAGGAAGGGGCTGGAAAGGTCTTCCACCCCCCCGTATAGGAAGAGACGGGCCTCCTCCGGGGTTTTAATCCCCCTTTTATAAAGGAGCCTCCCCACCAGGGTGGGGAGGCCCGAAGCGTACAGGAATTCCTCTAAGTCATGCTCCATAAAGATATTTTACCATCCCCATCCCCCTCCTCTTCCGCGGCCGCCTCCTCTTCCCCATCCTCCTTTTCCACGCCCACCTCTGCCTCTACCCCATCCCCGTCCCCAGCCTCCTCCGGGGCCAAATCCCGGACCGTATCCCGGTCCTCCGAAGCCAGGGCCCCCGAACCCTGGGCCGTAGCCGGGTCCGTATCCGGGCGAAGGGGAACCGGAGGCCTCGGGCAGGGTGCCGTTTTCAAGCATCTCTAAGGCCTGAGCCACGGTTATGCCCGAGGGGGCGGTAAACATCCTGATCCCTGCGCTTTGAAGCACCGCCTGGGCGTTGGGGCCGAAGGCTCCGGAAATTACGGCCTGAACTCCCTCCTGCACCACCATCTGGGCGGCGGCAATTCCCGCCCCGGAGGCCGCCTGGGCCTGGGGGTTGGGGATGGAACGGAAATTATCCGGATTTTCCGTATCCACGATTATGTAGTAGGGAGCCCTTCCGAACCTGGGATCCACCGGAGAACTTATCTCCGGTCCACTGGACGAAATCAATACTTTCATTTTTCCTCCTTTTGCTTTTCTAAGTTTTTAAGTTCGGTTTTGAGGGCATTTAACTGGGACTCCAGGGCTGAAATCTGGGTCCTGAGAAAGTCTGCCCGGGACGGAAAGGGCGCGGATGGAAGGTTGCCCCGGGAGAGGTTTTTGAGAACTTCCCGGCCGTTTAGTCCTGCGAAGGGTATCGCCTGGATTCCCGCCGAAGAGAGGACCATAAAGGCGTTGGGGCCCAGGTGCGGAGCCACCACCACCTTGACACCCTTCTGGATGGCCAGTTGGGCCGCGGCTATCCCTGCGGCGGAGGGGTAGAAGGCGAAGGGATTGGGGAAGACCTCTGCCTTCTCCTCCTCCCCTGGTTCCACCACGGCGTAGTACAGGGCCCTTCCGAACCTGGGATCCACGGGGGCATCCAGGCTGGGACCCTGCAGGGGAATCATGACCTTCATTTACCCTCCTCCTTTTTTATCGGGTAAGGGGAGTAGGGGTTCCACAGGGGGTAAGGGCCAGCGCCGTAGGGGTAACCGTAGTATCCGGAGAAATAGGGGTTGAACCAGCCCCAACGGCAGAAACCTCTGCCCCTTCCGCGGCCTCTTCCCCGGCCCCATCCCCTTCCCGGGCCAAAACCGTAGCCGTAGCCAAACCCATACCAGGGGTAATTGTTATACCACCACATTTTTTACCTCCATTTTTTTCTTTTTCCCCATCTCCACCGCTTCCTGGCCGGAGGCGGATAGGGAAAAACCCCGGCAAGAAAGGAGGAGATGGCTTCGTCAATTCCGCCCACCGCCCCCCAGATTACACCTATGTTATGGAGGGAAAGGAGGTGAAAGGTCTGGGGGAGCAGGGAGCCACAGAGCAAGAGGTCTACCCTTTTTCCCGTCAAAAACTCAAGAAGTCCCGGCAGGGAAGTGTCCGGGTTGGATACCCTTTCCTTTCCCGTTATTTTTCCCCCTTCCACGGTGAAAACCACGAAGTTGTTGCTCTGCTCTAAAATAGGGGAGATTCTTCCCTGAAATTCAGGTACCGCTATTCTCATGCCCTTTTTTAAGCAAGATCCTTGCCAGAAATTTCCGCTCCTTTCCCTCCTCCTGTGAAGGGCCGACTGACTTCTCTCTCACCCTTTTGAAACAAAATGTTTTAATTGTTTCACATCCTTGTGTAAATCCTTTTATTTCTTGGGAAGGTTTCTGACAAAATTGAAACATACCTGGTATAATTCTTCCATGGACTGGAAGAAAATGGTGGATTCCGTGGCGGAGGGGATAGTTTATGTGGAAAATTTTACCGTTAAATATGCCAACCCCGCCGCTGTTGCAATAACGGGGTTCTCCCTGGAGGAAATAACTGGAAAAAAATGCTTTGAGGTTTTGAGAACCGAGATATGTCAGAACGAATGTCCCCTGAGAAAAGGGGAAAAATTGCCCTGGGGAAGGGAGGGCGTTTCCTCCCTGGATAGGTTTAACGAGGAAAAATTTCTTAACCTGAAGATCAACAGACTGGGCCGGGGATGGATGATAGTTTTTGAAGACCGCACCAGGGAGGTGAGGTTGAGCAGGGAGGTCCAGGGGAATTTTCGGTTTAGGGACATAATCACCGCCAGCCCGAGGATGCTGGAGGTTTTGAGTCTCCTGCCCCGGGTGGCTGCCTCCTCCGCCCCTGTTCTCGTGGAGGGAGAGAGCGGAACGGGAAAGGAATTGGTCTCTTCGGCTATTCACTATCTTAGCCCACGCAGGGCAGGGCCATACTTAAAGGTAAATTGTGCCACCATACCCGAAGGCCTACTGGAATCGGAACTTTTCGGGTATGTTAGAGGGGCCTTCACCGATGCCAGGGCGGATAAGAAGGGGATTTTCGCCATGGCCCACGGGGGAACCCTTCTCCTGGACGAAATAGCGGAAATGCCCCTGAGCCTCCAGGCCAAGTTGCTTAGGGTTCTGGAGGAGGGGGAATTCTTGCCCCTGGGGGCCACTTCTCCGGTTAAGGTTGATGTGAGAATTATCGCCGCCACCAATAAAAACCTCGCCTCCCTGGTGAGGGAGGGTCGGTTCCGGGAGGACCTTTTTTACCGTTTAAATGTGCTTTATCTCAAACTTCCACCCTTGAGGGAGAGGAAGGAGGACATTCCCTTGCTGGTGGAGCATTTCGTGGAGATCTTTAATTTTGCCACGGGAAAATCGGTGGAGGGTCTCACAGACAGGGCCATGGAACTCCTTATGGATTACGATTATCCAGGCAATGTCAGGGAATTGAGAAACATCGTAGAGGCAGCCTTCGTTCTGGTGAGGGGAAACCTCATAGATGTGGAGCATCTGCCCTCCTACCTCCAGGGGGAGGAGGCGGAAAGGAGAAGGATAGAGGATGCCCTCCGCAGGGCCCGATGGAAAAGGGCCGAGGCTGCCAGGATCCTGGGCCTTTCCCGCTCCACGCTCTGGAGAAAGATGAAAAAATACGGGATTAGGGCTTAATCGTCGGGTCCGTAGCGAAATTCCAGATTCAGATCTCCCTGAAACCTCTTTACCCGGAACCGTCCCCGAAGGACCGTATTTTCCATTTTAACCGTGAACTCAAAATTTCCTTCTTCGGGCTTTTCCTGGAGGGAAACGGGGTTTATTCCCCTTTCCAGGGTTATCTTTCTGGCTTTCTTACCCTTCACCGTAAGCAGGGCCTTTATTTTGCGGGGAGCCCATACATAGGCCAGGGGTTTTTGCAAGAAAAAGTTCTGGTCTTCGTAGCCGGCGTTTAAGCCCGACAGGAGACCGTCCCTTATCCCCACCAGGGAAGGTTTCTTGCCCAGGGACGCAGGATCAAATTTCTCCAGGAGCGAAGCGTCCATTTTCCACACTCCCCTTCCGTGGGTGGCCACCACCAGTTCTTTGCCTTTTCTCTGGTACTTCATGTCGGATATCGGAGCCACCGGAAGGTTTCTGGAAAGGGAGCACCAGGTTTTTCCGTCGTTGATGGAAAAATAGACTCCGAAGTCCGTTCCCAGGACCAGGCGTCCGGGACCAATTTCCCTTATCACATTTACCGGTTCTTCGGGAAGGTTGGATTTGATGGAGGTCCAGGTTTTGCCGAAGTCGGTGGATTTATAGAGGTATGTTGTGAAGTCGTCGTCCCGGTAGCCCGTCATGGAAAGGTAGACCACGCCTTCCCTGTGGCGGGAGGCCACCACCCTGGAGACCCATTTTGAGGGCAGACCCGTATCTATTTCCTCCCAGGTAGCCCCGTCGTTGTCGGTCCTCCAGACCTTTCCGTCGTCGGTTCCCACATAAAGCCTTCCGGGCTTAAAATGGGATTCCGCCAGGGCGGTAATGGTCCCGAAGGGTACATCCCCCTGGGGGGGATTGGTGGTCAGGTCCGGACTTATGGGGTACCAGTTTTTTCCTCTGTCGTAGGATTTCATAACCCTGTTGGCTCCCAGGTAGAGGATGAAGGGATTGTAACGGGAGATGAGGAAGGGGGTTTGCCAGTTGAACCTCAGGGGTTCCTCCCACGGTTTCAAGTGGGGCCTTATCAATTTCGGTTTTCCCTTTTCTATCCTGAAAATATAACCGAACTGAAATTCTGCATAAACCCGGTTCCGGTCCGTGGAGTCAAATCTCACGAATCCCCCGTCTCCTCCCAGGATTAACTTCCACGGGGGGGAATAGGGAAGGCGGAAGTTTGTTCCGCAGAGAACGCCGTTGTCCTGGGTCCCTCCGCATATCCTGTAAGGCATTGCTCCCTGCTCAACCTCCACGGTGTAAAACTGGGTTATGGGGAGAACATGGGAGTTTTTCCAGGTCTTTCCACCGTCGTAAGAGAAGTCCACTCCCCCATCGTTTCCAACGATGATTCTCCCCGTGAGTTTAGGGTCAATCCACATGGCGTGGAAATCCCCGTGAACCCTGGGGGCTTTCACCCTCTTCCAGGTTTTTCCCCCGTCGGAGGAGACCATGAGGGGAACGCCCAGGATAAAGACCCGGTCGTCGTCCCGGGGATCCACCCGGACCTGTCCAAAATAATATCCGTAGGTGTTAAACACGCCGGGGAGGTAATCTTTGTTTACCCTTTTCCAGGTTTTCCCGCCGTCCTCGGAGCGGTAAACCTCCGGGCCCACCACCCTCCTCTCTATGAGTTTACGCTGGGCATCGTTTATGTGCTGAAGGAGTTTTTCCAGTGTTAATTTTCCCTCCCTTATCCAGGTCTTTACCTCCTTTACCGAATAGCGCACCCGGTATTTCATGAACAATTTTTTTATCTCCACATCCGGGAGGCGGAGGAACTCCTCGTCGGTCATTTTTTCAAGGGCTTCCAAGGTTAATCCCCTGGTCTTTCCTTTTTTCTTGAATGGCCTCAACTTTTGGTTGTCCATAACTGCGTAAACCACCGAGGGGTTGGAGGGGGCGAAGGCAAGCCCTATCCTGCCCACGAACCATCCTGTGGGAAATCCCCGGGTGATTTTTCTCCAGTTTTCCCCTCCGTCCTCGCTGAGATAAATCCCTGAATCCGGACCGCTCTCCACGAAGTTCCACGCTCTGCGGTCCCTTTCCCAGGCCGCAGCCAGGAGCCTTTCCGGATTGGACGGATCCATGGCTACGTCTATCACTCCCGCCCTCTCGCTTATGTATAAAACCCGGCGCCAGGTTCTTCCCCCGTCGGTGGATTTGTATAAACCCCGCACCCTATCCCTGGTGTAGAGATGGCCTATGACCGCCGCATAAACTATGTCCGGATTCCGGGGATGGACTATTATTCTGCCTATGTGGTGGGTATCGTCCAGGGGTAACCTTTCCCAGGTTCTTCCCCCGTCGGTGGATTTGTATATCCCCACTCCCGCATAACTGCTTCTGGAGGAGTTGTTCTCTCCGGTTCCCACATAAATTATGCGGGGATCGGAAGGGGCCACGGCTATGTCTCCGATGGTGTATGTGGGCTTTCCTTCAAATATGGGGTAGTAGGTGGTGCCGTTGTTGTCCGTTCTCCAGACCCCGCCCGAGGCGGAGGCCACCAGGAAGGAAAAGGGGCTTCCTGGTACGGGTTCTATGTCCACCACCCTGCCCTCGGGGAAAACGGGGCCCAGAAATTCCCACCGCAGCAATCTGAAGGGCGAGTTTTCCGCCATGGCTCGGTTGCGCTGGAAGGAAGACAGCCTTTCGGCGTCAGGGGTGGGGGATGGCCAGACCTTTTCCATAAGTTTTAGGTCCTTTTCCGGCCCTGCAGCCAGCAATAACAAGGATAAGGCCGAAGCAAACATTAATTTGAGATACGCTTTCATTATCCGCCTCCTGAGTTATTTATAGGGGTCAATTTTTAATTTGAGGACTATGGGACAGTGGTCAGAACCCATCACATCCTCCAGGGCGTAGGAATCCTCCACAAGGTCTATGAGGTCTTCGGAGACGAAGAAGTAGTCTATGCGCCATCCTATGTTTCGGGCCCTGGCGTTAAACCGATAGGTCCACCATGTGTATTGGACCTTGTCCGGGTAAAGATAGCGGAAAGTATCAATGAATCCGTGGGAAAGGAATTTATCTATCCACTCCCTTTCTATGGGAAGAAACCCGGAGTATTTTTCGTTGGCCTTGGGGTTCTTGAGATCAATGGGTTTGTGGGCCGTGTTAAGGTCACCCCCTATAATCAGTTTTTCCCCCTTCTTTCTCAGTTGGAGCCAGTAGTCCAGCATAAAATCGTAGAACCGGAGTTTGTACTTCAGCCTTTCCTCGCTCTGCTTTCCGTTGGGGAAGTAAATGTTGAAGAGGGTGAACCAGGGATACTTGGTGATCAATATCCTGCCCTCCCTGTCAAATTCTTCCACCCCCACCTTGGTCTGTACTTCCAGGGGTTTTATCTTCGTGAAGGTGGCCACTCCGCTGTAACCTGGCCTTTCCGCATCGTGCCAGTAGGCGTAATACCCTTCGGGATTAACCACCTCCTGGGGAAGTTGGGAGACCTTGCTTTTGGTTTCCTGGATTAGGAGAATGTCTGGTTCCTCCTTTCTGAACCACTCCATAAAGCCCTTTTTAAGGACGGCCCTGATCCCGTTCACATTCCATGAGATTATCTTCATGCTCATACCTTAATGATAATCTTTTTCCCGGGCGAGGAAAATATTAGAATTAAAACATGTTCGTATGCTCCAACTGTGGTTACACCTCCGCCAAGTGGTTCTCCCAGTGTCCCAGATGCGGGGAGATAGGCACGGCGGAGCGGATGGAGAAGGGGAGAGGAGGACGGCGGCCGGCCTCCAAACCCGTGGTTCTCTCCCGGGTGGACCTCGGGGGCGAAGAGAGATTTTCCACGGGGTTTCCCTCCCTGGACAGGGTTCTGGGCGGTGGCCTGGTGAGGGGTTCCTTTGTTCTCATAGGCGGGGAACCCGGAATAGGAAAATCCACCCTCATGCTTCAGATGGCCTCCCATTTCCAGGGCCGGGCCCTCTATGTATCCGCCGAGGAATCCCTTCCCCAGATAGCCCACCGGGCCAGGAGGCTCGGGGCCGGTGGAGACCTTCCCGTGATTTCGGAAACCCTGTGGGAAAGCGTGGAGGGGGCTGTGGAGGCGGAGGGACCGGAACTCGTGATTTTTGATTCCCTGCAAACCTTCAAGGTCTCCAGCCTGAGTTCCACCCCCGGAAGCCCCGCCCAGGTTAAAGCCGTGGCGGATAGGATTTTCCACCTTTCCAAGTCCAGGGAAATAACTTCCATCCTGGTGGGTCATGTAACCAAGGGAGGATTGATAGCCGGGCCTAAACTTCTGGAGCACATGGTGGATGTGGTGCTTTATTTTGAAGGAGAGGCCCACAGGGATTTCAGAATCATAAGGGCGGTGAAAAATAGATTCGGGGCCACCGACGAAATTGCAGTATTTGAAATGGTGGACGGAAAACTTCGGGAGGTGGAGAATCCCTCCGCCTACTTCCTCTCCGGGGATCTTTCTCCTGGGGTGGCGGTTTATCCAGCGGTGGAAGGAAAGACCCCTTTGATGCTGGAGATTCAATCCCTGGTGGTTCCCTCCACGGTGGCTTCCAATCCCCGGCGGTTCTCCCTGGGGGTGGACCCCTACCGGGTGGGAATGCTTCTGGGAGTTATGGAAAGATACGCCCGCCTTTCCCTGGCGTCCAGGGATGTTTATGTGAATGTCTCCGGAGGACTTAAAATAAAAGACCCCGGCGTGGACCTTCCCCTTCTTCTCTCCCTGTTTTCTTCCTATCTGGGGATAGCCCTTCCCGAAGGGGCCTTCTCCTTTGGAGAGGTGAGCCTCACCGGCAGGGTGATGAATCCTTCCCGGCGGATGCTGAGGTTGAAGGAAGCCAGGAAGATGGGCTACGATTTGGCCCTGGTGCCCCCAGGTGATAAAATAGAAGGACTAAGGTTTATTGAGGTATCTCACATAAACCAGGTGAGGGATATTTTGAAATGATTTATTTGCTTTACGCTCTAATTTCGGCAGGGGCGGCTTACACCATAAGGGGAAAGGCCGATTATATTACCCTGGTTCACGCCCTGGGGGTTTTCTTCGCAGGGGTAATTCTTGACATAATAATAAGGAAGGCCAGCAGTCGCAGGGAAACTTTATCCGCCCTCTTTTTGGGGGTAATAATAGGCTGGATTCTCTTCAGCATATACTCTTCTCTCCTGCCCCGCTACTCCTTTTACTTGGGTGTTCTTTTCCTGCTCCTCCTTCCCATTTCCTTCCTTTCCCTTTCCCTGAAAAAACCCGAACTTTTTACCCCCGTTTACTGGATACAATCCCTGAAGGGAACCCCAACCCTGGGAAACAAGAAGATTCTGGACACCAGCGTCATCATAGACGGAAGGATTGTGGACATAGCCAGTACGGGATTTCTGGAAGGGCCCCTGGTGATCCCCAAGTTCGTCCTGGGGGAACTGCAGAAGATAGCGGATTCCTCCGATCCCCTGAAAAGGCAGAGGGGAAGAAGGGGGCTGGAAATAGTTGAAAGGCTCAAGAACGATCGGGAAATTCAGTTGATTATTTCGGACACGGATTTTCCCAATGTTAAGGGAGTTGATCAGAAACTGGTGGAACTGGCCAGAAGGATAAACGCCAAGATAATCACCAACGATTTCAACCTCAACAAGATGGCCAGAATTCAGGGAATAAAGGTTTTAAACATAAACGAACTGGCCAATGCCCTCAAACCCGTGGTTTTGCCCGGGGAGAAAATGAATGTCTTTATCCTCAAGGAGGGGAAGGAAAGGGACCAGGGGGTAGCCTATCTGGACGATGGAACCATGGTGGTGGTGGACAACGCCAGAAAGATGATAGGAAAGACCGTAGAAATAACCGTAACCTCGGTGCTTCAGACCACCGCCGGAAAGATGATCTTTGGTCGCTACAACGAGTAATTACCTCCGGGAAAAAGGGGAAGAGTATTCCGTTTTGCGGTAGCCGGGGGGGACGGTAAAAACCTCGGGAGGAATGGGGCCGCGCCGGTATTTCTCTAGATAGGTTTCAGTCACGGTGCTTCTTCCCATGTAGGAGGATGATGTGCGGGAATAGACCGGAAAGCCCAGGGCCTCCAGTTTTTTCTTCCTGGCCCGGAGTTCCTCCATCATCTCCCGGGGAAGCATAACCTCCAGCACCTTCATGTAATCGGCCATACTTATCCTTACATCGGGGCTTAAACACTGCTCCATAGTTTGAAGACTGCCCAGTTTCATGAGAACCACGGTGCAATGATAACCCTTGACGACTTTCTTCTCCCCGGTTATCTCAATTTTAGGGCTCACATCGGCCCCCATCCGCTTCATCATTTCCACCATGGTGCTGAGCAATTCCTTTAACTGAGGCAGGGTCATCGCATAATAGGTTTTCCTGGATTTGTTGACGAAGTAAACCTTTTGACTTCCGTAGTTCACGATGGTGATCCGGGTGGGGCTTTCCATCCGAAGGTTTTCCCCCTCCATCCATATCTGGGTGGTAGATTCTTTCCTTTGGCCTTCCTTTAATATATAGGATTTCTGCTGGATGTAATATCCTGCCCGAAGCCAGGACCACGCCGTCAAGGCTGCGAATATAGGGAGGAGTTTTTTCATGGGCGCCTCCTCAAATTATTTATGGAAGTATAGCAGACTTGACAAAGGGAGGAGTAATTTGGAAAACTTAATGGGGTAAATTCATTAATTAAGGAAGGGCGATAATGATACAACTCAGGATGAGAAGAGGGGTTCATCCCCCGGAGGGGAAACTTTCCGCGGGAAAGCCCATTGAAGAGTTCCCCGTTCCAAAGCAGGTGGTGATTCCCCTTTCCCAGCATGCAGGGAAACCTGCAACTCCCCTGGTCAAGAAGAGACAGAAGGTAAAGACCGGGGAAAAAATAGGGGAAGCCTCGGGATTTATCTCAGCCCCGGTTCACTCCAGCGTGACGGGGACCGTTAAAACCCTGGAGACGGTTCTTCTCCCCAACGGTTCTTCGGCCCTGGCGGCTATCATCGCCGTGGATGAGGGCGAAGAGGAGTGGGCAGAACCCACATGGCCCATGAAGGACCTTTCGGCCCTTACCCCCGAGGATTTGAGGACCATCACCCGGGAAGCGGGCATCGTGGGACTGGGAGGAGCGGTGTTTCCCACCTCGGTCAAAATATCCCCACCCAAGGAATATCCCATTGACTCCGTAATAGTAAACGGAGCAGAATGTGAACCCTACCTCACCTCCGACCACCGTCTGATGCTGGAGCACACCCAGGAGATCTTCCAGGCGGCTCAACTTCTTAAGATGACCGTGGGGGCCAAAAGGGGATACATAGCCATAGAGGACAACAAGAGGGATGCAGCGGAGGCCTTTGAGAATCTGGTGAAGGGGGTGGGGGATTGGGAAGTGGTTCTGCTCAAAACCCGCTATCCCCAGGGGGCGGAAAAAAGTCTTATAAAGGTGATACTGGGGCGGGAGGTTCCCATGGGTGGGCTTCCCTTCCATGTGGGAGCCCTGGTTCAGAATGTAGGAACCCTTTACGCCATTTACGAGGCGGCGGCCCGGGGGATTCCCCTTATAAGGAGGGTGGTAACCGTCACCGGAGAAGGGGTAAAAAATCCATCCAACTTCCTGACGAGGATAGGGACCAGCGCCGCCGAACTTCTCCAGGCCGCCGGGGCGGACCTGGAGGCCGCCAGAAAAATAGTCTTCGGAGGCCCCATGATGGGGATGGCGGTGAAGGCCCCTGAAATACCGGTTCTCAAGTCCACCTCCGGGATTCTGGTGCTTTCTTCGGTGAAGAAGAAAAAGGTTTTTCCCTGTCTGTATTGCGGAAAATGCGTATACGCATGTCCCCTGGGAATAACCACCACCAGGCTGGTGAAATACATCCAGGCGGGAATGTGGGATCAGGCCAAAGCCTTTGGTCTTTTCAATTGTATGGAATGCGGGGTCTGCAGTTATGTTTGTCCCGCCAACATTCCCCTGGTTCACTGGATTAGATACGGGAAATTTATGGTCCGTATGATGGAGGCGAAACAATGAACCTTATAGTTTCTTCATCACCGCATATTCACGACAAGGAGAGCGTTCCTAAGATAATGCTCCATGTTATCCTGGCCCTCCTCCCTGCGGCGGCGGCTTCGGTTTATTTCTTCGGTATAAGGGCCCTTTGGGTGATGCTGGTTTCCATAGCCACGGCGGAAATTTCGGAGTACCTTTTTCTCCTCTTAAGAAAGAAGGACACCTCGGCGGCCCTTGACGGGAGCGCTTTCCTTACTGGACTTCTTCTGGCCCTTACCCTTCCCCCGTCCATAGACCTCTCCATGGTGGCCATAGGGTCTGCCGTGGCCATAATAATCGCCAAACAGATGTTCGGCGGGTTCGGGGCCAACATATTCAATCCTGCCCTGGTGGGGAGGGCTTTCCTCCAGGCGGCTTTTCCCATTCCCATGACCACATGGGTGGCCAACAGGGCTTCCCACATAGACGCCACCACCGTGGCCACTCCCCTGGGAGGGTTTAAGTTTTCCCATTTGATAACCGCCCACAAGGACCTCCTTCTGGGGAATGTGGCGGGAAGTCTCGGAGAAACCTCCGCCATTCTTCTTCTCCTGGGAGGGCTCTACCTTTTGATCAGAAAATACATTGACTGGAGGATCCCCGTGGGAGTCCTGGGCTCCGTTTTCGTCTTTGACGGGATTCTCTGGCTGTTTAATTCCCGGAAATATCCCGACCCGGTCTTCATGCTTCTGGCGGGAGGGCTTATGCTGGGGGCCTGGTTCATGGCCACGGATCCCGTAACCTCCCCGGTTTCTCCAGCGGGGATATGGATTTATTCAATAGGGATAGGCTTTTTCGTGGTTCTGATAAGGGTTTTCGGGGGAATGCCAGAGGGAGTAATGTATTCAATACTCATCATGAACTCCTTCGTTCCCCTCATGGATAAATATTTGAGACAAAGAATGCTGGGAGAGAAAAAATGAAGGATAGCCTCAAAATGATAGCCGTCCTTACCTTCTTTGCGGTTCTCTCCGGTGGGATCCTCGGATGGTTTAACACCTTCACCCAGAAGAAGGTGGAGGAAAACAAACTCCGGGAACTTCTCCGCTCTCTTCAGGCCGTCACAGGCATGAATCCCGACACGGATACCTACGAACTGGTGAAGAAGGACAAGGATTTTGAACTCTATAAAATCCTTTCCGGAGGCCAGGTTAAGGCCTACGCCATCGTGGGGGAGGGCAACGGATACCAGGATAAAATAAGGTTGATTTTCGGGGTGGAACCGGATTTTTCCCGCATAATAGCCCTTAAGATTCTGGAGGAAAAGGAAACCCCGGGACTTGGGGCCAGGATAGAGGAAGAGGATTACCTGAACCAGTGGAAGGGGAAGGTGGCCAGCGGGGAACTCAGGCTGGTAAAAACCCCCACCGAGAGCCCCGATGAAGTTCAGGCCATATCCGGGGCCACCATTTCCTCCACCGCCGTTCTGGACATAGTGAACAAAAGCGTGGCCAGGGCTAAGAAGATACTAAAGGAGGGAGGGAAATGAACCTCTGGAAGGAGTTTATAAAGGGGTGGTGGAAGGAAAACCCGGTTTTCGTCATGGTACTGGGCATGTGTCCCACCCTGGCGGTTACCAACTCGGTGAAGAACGCCATAGGAATGATCGGTGCCGTGGCCTTCGTGCTCATAGGCTCCAGTTTTATAGTTTCCATCATAAGAAAGATGGTTCCCAACCAGGTGAGAATCGCCACCTTTATCGTGGTGATCGCCACCTTCGTCACCATGGCGGACAGGTATCTGGCAGCCTATTATCCCGACCTGAGCCGTGCCCTGGGACCTTATGTTCCCCTCATCGTGGTCAACTGCATAATCCTGGGAAGGCAGGAGGCCTTTGCCTCCAAAAACGGAATTCTGGCCTCCGTCCTGGATGCCCTGGGGATGAGCATTGGGTTCGGCATTGCCCTCATGCTGATGAGTTCCGTCAGGGAAATCCTTGGCTCCGGCACATGGCTGGGAATGAAGGTCCTGGGAAACTGGTACATTCCCTGGCAAGTTATGATCCTCCCCGCAGGAGCCTTTTTCGTTCTGGGCTTCCTTATATGGGGATTTAACTCAGTAAACAAAGCCTTTAAGGGGTGAAAAATGGAACTTCTGGTAATTTTCATATCAGCGCTTTTAATCAATAATTTCGTTCTCCACTATTTTCTGGGCATATGCCCCTTCATAGGGGTTTCCAACCGCCTTGATTCCGCCTTTTCCATGGGGTTGGCTGTGACCTTCGTCATGACCATTGCCGCCACCGTTTCGTGGCTGATCTACTACCTCCTGCTGGTCCCTTACCACCTGGAGTTTCTGGAGATAGTCTCCTTTATTCTGGTAATCGCTTCCCTGGTTCAGGTGGTGGAGATGTTTATAAAAAAGGTCTCGCCTCCCCTTTATCAGGCCCTGGGAATTTACCTTCCTCTTATAACCACCAACTGCGCCATTTTGGGGGTGGCCCTCCTGACAGTCCTTAAAAAATACAACTTCATTGAAACCCTGGTTTTCGCCCTGGGGGCGGGTCTGGGATTCACCCTGGCCATAGTGATAATGGCCGGCATAAGGGAGGAACTGGAATTTGCGGATGTCCCTGAAACCCTCAAGGGGGCAGGAATAACCCTCATAACCGCCGGAATCCTTGCCCTGGCCTTCATGGGATTTTCAGGGCTCGTGTGAGGTGAGGCCATGAGCACTGCAATAACTTCCCTTCTGGTGATGGGGGCGGTGGCCCTGGCCTTCGGAATAATAATTGCCCTGGCCTACAGCAAATTCCGGGTGGAGGTGGACCCCAGGGTGGAGGAAATTTTTGAGATACTCCCCGGGGTGAACTGCGGAGCCTGCGGATATCCAGGGTGCCAGAATTATGCGGAGGCGGTGGCCTCCGGGGCTGCCCCTCCCAATAAATGCACCGTGGGAGGGCCTGAGGTGGCGGAGAAGGTGGCGGCCATAATGGGCCTGGAGGCCGGGGAAGTGGAGAGGAAGGTGGCCAAGGTCCTGTGCATCGGAGACAGGGAGAAGTCCGTCTGGACCGCCGATTACGACGGGCCGCAAACCTGTGCTGCGGCCCATGTGGCCGGAGGCGCCGGTAAGGCCTGTTCCTACGGTTGTCTTGGCCTGGGAGACTGCGTGGAGGCCTGCCCCTTTGACGCCATCCACATGAACGACAAAGGAATTCCCGTGGTGGACGAGGACAAGTGCACGGGTTGCGGCCTGTGCGCCGAGGCCTGTCCCAGGGACATCATCGTTATAGAATCCGTTGAAAAGAGGACCTATGTGTTTTGTCGCTCCCAGGATACCCCCAAGAGGTCCAGGGAGGTCTGCTCGGTGGCCTGCATAGCCTGCGGCATTTGCGTAAGGCTTGCCCCGGAAGGGCTTAAAATGGAGGGTAATCTGGCGGTGGTAATTGATCACGAAAAGGTTACGGACCAGGCCATAGAAAAATGTCCTACCAAGGTGCTTTTCAGAATATGAAACTGGAACAGGGCGTGGTGATAAAAGTGGAGGGGGAATTCGCCTATCTTATCCCTTCCCCTTCCCAGGGATGCGAGCACTGCGTTTTAAAGGACCTCTGCATAGGAAATACCGGAGGCAAACTTAGGGCCCATAACCTCCCCGGAGCCCGGGAGGGGGACCTGGTGGAGTTTCAGATAAATATAGCCCGGCTCAATGTAAATCTGATACTCCTTTCCGCAGCAGGCTTGGTGCTCCTTCTGGCCGGGGCCCTTTTTGGATACTATGTAAATCCCCTGGGTCTTAACCCCTCCCTAAGCGGAGGGCTTTTCGCCCTGGGTTTTTCCCTCCTGGTTCTGCCTCTGGCCAGGTCCAGGAGGTTCTCTTCCGAAGAACTCTATCCTGAAATAAAAAGAGTAGTAAGGAGGAAATCATGAAAAGACGCGAATTCATCGCTTTAGCCATAGGCGCCCTGGGCGCTTCTGCCTTCAAATTGAAGGGCAAAAACCTGAAGGGCAGCATAATATTTACTTCCTCCAATCCCAGGGAGGCCCTGAGGAGGCTTTCCCGGGAGATGGGGGGGCTGGAACTGGTGCCGGCCGATGAGGAGACCCGGCGTCTCCTTGGAATTTCTGGAACCTGGGGCCAGGGAACACGGGCCCTGGTCTTTCTCCGGGAACTTTCCCGGGAGGTGGAGACCAGCATAACCTACACCGGAGAAAAGGGCATTGAAGACCCAAGGAAAAAATACGCCGGCGTTTATTCCTTCCTCCGCCGGGAAGGTAAGGGGCGGTATCTGGTGACCTTGGTCTTTGAAAAACCTTCTTCAGGAAAACCCCGGGCAGTGGTGGAGATAGGCGGAAGGAGGGCCATGGAAATAGATCTGGCGAAGGATGGGCTCTACAGGGTCAAAGGCCGGCAGGGGGGGATGACCCTGGAGGTCAGCCGGGGAAAGATTAGGGCGGTGGAAAGTTCTTGTGAAAAGAAAATCTGCGTAAACACCGGGTTTATCTCCTCTCCCCAGGAAAGGATAATATGCGTGCCCAATGGGGTAGTTGTTTCCATAGAAGGAAGCGGCCTGGACGCGGTCTCCTTTTAATACTCTTTCCCTTACTGCTCCTGAACTGCGGTCGCAGTCCCGGGGCAGGTGGGGCCCAGCCCCTGACCCGCACCCGTTTCCTCCTGGGAACCTATGTCACGGTGAAAATATACGGTTCCACCTCCCCGGAAATTCTGGACGATTTTTTCTCGGAGGTTGAGAGGATTTCCAATAAATACAGTCTGGAGAAGAAGGACAGTTATATCTCCAGGCTGAACCGGGGAGAGGTGACCGTGGATGGGGAGACCCGAAAACTCCTGAATTTTGCGAAAAAAATCTGGAAAATATCCCGGGGGGCTTTTGATCCCACGGTGGGTCGCCTTAAACTTCTCTGGGGTTTCAACGAAAGGCCCCATCTGCCGGATCCCCGGGAGGTGAAGAAAAGCCTGAAATTCGTTGGATTTTCAAAACTCAGGATGGAGGGGGGAAAAATAGTTTCCCGGGGAATCCTCCTTGATTTTTCCGGTTTTGCCAAGGGCTACGCCGTTGATAGGGGGGCAGAGGTCCTTGTAAAACACGGAATTCGTTCGGCCCTCATTGATGCGGGTGGTGACATAAGGGTCATAGGCACGAAGCCCGGTGGAAAGCCCTGGAGGGTAGGGATAAAGAATCCCCGGGGTGCCGGGATGGTCAGGGTTCTTCCGCTCAGGAACGAAGCCGTGGCCACCTCCGGGGATTACGAAAACTTTTTCGTCAGGGACGGTGTAAAATACCACCATCTCCTGGACCCCAGGACCGGTTATCCGGCCCGGGGATTTCAGAGCGTAACCGTGATTTCCCCTACCTGCATGGAGGCGGACGCCATGGCCACCGCCCTTTTCGTAGCGGGGCCCGGTCAGGCCAGGGAAATAGCCCGGAAGGCCTCGGTCCGGGCGATCTTCGTAAATTCCCGGGGAGAGGTGGAGGAGGTTTCCCCCGGCAATAATTGATTTTGAAGTTTACTCCTTCTAAAATCTATTTAAATGAGAGCGAGAACCCTTTCCCTGGTGTTTTTCCTGGTGTGGTGGAGCGGAATTTTTCTGGCTCCCGTCCTTCAGGCGGCGGGGGGAGACTCCCTTTTCCTCTACAAAATTTACTCCCAGGTGTGCCATCAAAGCCCCCAGAGAAGTTTTTTCCTCCTGGGAGAGAAACTCGGGGTTTGCTCCCGCTGCACCGGAATTTACACCGGAGCCCTTTTCTTTAGTCTTCTTTCGTTCAAGTTCAGGCCGCCCCTTCGGGCTTCCTCTGTGGGTTTGTTGCTTTCCCCTTTGATTCTGGGTAAATTTATGGAAAAACTCACAGGTTTTTCCAGCAATTGGGAGAGGTTTTTCACCGGACTTTTTCCCGGCATTCTTTTGGGTATGGGTTTGCTCTACGGACTGGAGGATTTAGAAAGGAGGAAAAATGAAGGGAGACCTTTATAGTGCGGCCCTGTGGGCAGGGCTGGCCAGCGGAATTCTCAGCGGGTTTCCCCTGCTGAGCCTCGGCAACTGCCTGTGCTGTCTGTGGATAGTAGGTGGAGGAGTCTTCGCTGCCTATCTTTATCAACGCAATTCCTCGGAGAAATTGACCTCCAGCGACGGCATGAAGGCCGGAGCCCTGGCTGGATTTCTGGCGGCCATGGTGGCCACCCTTATGGACCTGGTTTTCTCCTACTGGACCAGGGACCTGCTCATAAGGTTCATGGAGGCCTATGGTATGGAGCCTTCAACCTTCATGAATTATCAGCACTACTTCACCGCCAGGGGATTTGCTTCCACCCTTTTGATGAGGTTAATAATCTTCTCCCTTTTTGCGGCCATAGGAGGGGCCCTTGGCACGGCTTTATTTAAGCCCAAGGCCTACGGCCATAATTAATCCCGCCTCGGGAAACGGCAGGACCTTCAGAAGGTGGGAGAAACTCAGGGCCTTTCTCCTTTCTCATTTCAGGGAGATAAGGGAGAGGTTTACGGAGGGACCCAGGCACGCCACGGAAATCGCCCGGGAAGAATTGAGGGAGGGTCAGACACACATAATCTCCGTGGGGGGTGATGGAACCCTGAACGAGGTGGCCAACGGCTTTTTTGAAGAAGAGAAACCGATAAATCCCGGAGCCGGCCTCTCGGTTTTGCCCTCGGGAAGGGGGAACGACTTTGCCAAGGGCCTGGGGCTGAGACGGAAACGCATGAAATTTTCCCGGAGTCTTCGGGTGGACCTGGTTTCCATGGGGGAACGGTTCTTCGTGAATGTAATGGATCTGGGCCTGGGAGGGGAGGTGGTAAGCAGGCTCGGCCGGGGAACCCACACAGGCTTAGTGTACTCCCTTAAACTACTGGGGGAGTTTTTCAAATACAGACCCAAATTTTACGAGGTGGAGGCCGATGGGGAAAAATTTTCAGGGAGGTTCTTGACGGTGGTGGTGGCCAACGGCCCGGTCTTCGGCGGTGGAATGAAGATCGCTCCGGTGGCCAGCCCCACGGACGGGTTTCTGGATGTGGTGGCGGTGGGCGCCCTTTCCCCGGTGGAATTCCTCATCAATCTTCCCAGGCTTTACAGGGGCACCCTTCTATCCCACCCCCGGGTTTTTCACCTCAGGGCCAGGGAGGTGAGGATAAAATCCCGGAACCAATTGGGGGAGTACGACGGGGAACCCTTTAGGGCTTCCAGTGTTTACCTCCGGGTAAGGCCCGGGGTTTTGAGGTTGATCGTATGAAGTTACCGAAGATCAGGGCAGTGGAAATTCTTCCCTATAAGGAGGGGGAGTTTCTGTTGAGGGATCCCCTCATGCTTTCGGATCAGGTTCTGGTGGTTCCGGAACCGGTAGTTTTCATTCTCACCTTTCTGGACGGAGAGTCGGAGGAAATTGCTCTGAAGGAGGCCTTTTTCCGCCGCTATCGGGAGATGCTTTTCAGCGAAGACCTCCAGGAAGTTTTGAAAACCCTGGGGGAGAACTACCTTCTGGAAGACGAAGCCTTCAGAAGGAGGATGGAAGAAATTAGAAGGGAGTTTTACTCTTACCCCTATGTTCCCATGCGCTCCCTGAACCGAGGGAATACCGATTTTGAAGCCCTGAGGAGAAGGATAAGGGAGGAGACCCTTCCCGGGGAAGGTCCGGAAAGGGGGATAATTTCCCCCCACATTGACTACCATAGGGGAAGAAGGGGATATGCCTTGGCCTACGGAGGATGGAGGGATCTTCAGGGCAAAACCGTGGTCTTTCTGGGGGTAAACCACACGCCCTTCAGGGACAAGTTCATCCTCTCCTCCCGGGGATACATGACCCCCTGGGGACCGGTGGAGGCCGACAGGGAGGCTGTAAAGGCCCTGGAGGAGGTTCTGGAGGACCCCTACGGCGATGAAGAGGCCCATATGTTTGAGCACTCCATAGAACTGAATGTGGGATATCTCAAGGCCCTTACGGACTTCAAAATGGTGGCCCTGCTGACCCCCAGTTTTTCCCCTTATATTGAAAGGGGAGTTCTACCGGGGGAGGAATTTTCCCCCCTGTTTTCCCTGTTGAAGGAGATGGCCGAAGACGACAACTACATCCTGGTGGCGGCGGCGGACCTCAGCCATTACGGAAGAAATTTCGGGGACAAGGAGAAGGCTGAGGAACTTCTCCCCCGGGTGGAAGCCCTGGACAGGAGGCTCCTCCGGGAGATGGAGGCGGGGGATGCCGAGGGTTTCCTCCGGGAGTTTTTCCCCCATAAAAACGCCACCAGGGTTTGCGGAACCGGTGCAATTTATGTATTCTTAAAATCGGTGGGGAAAGAGGGAAAACTCCTGGGTTATTTCAACGCCCTGGACCCCGACGGGACCTCGGCTGTTAGTTTTGCTGCACTAATATATTAAGAAAAAGAAGGAGGAATGCATGGAATTTCCAAGGGTTAGACCCACCAGGGGCTGGTTTCCCATCCCCGAATACTTAAAGAGGACGGCCGAAAAATTCCCGGAAAGGCCGGCGGTGAGGATAAGGAGAAAGAAAAAATGGTTTGGCTATACCTACGGAGAACTCCTGAATAAGGTTTCCCGCCTGGCAGCCTTCATAGCCGATCAGGGATTGGGGAGGGGTTCCAAAATATCCGTCCTGGGAGAGAACAGACCGGAATGGATCCTGTCCTATTTCGCCATCCAGTGGGCCGGGGCCACGGTGGTTCCCCTGGATGCCAAACTGAAGCCCCCTGAATACCTCCACATCCTCAACGACGCCGAGGTGGAAATGCTCTTCGTTTCCGGCTCCAAATTCCCCGATATTGAGGAAATCCGGGAAAGGGTTCCCACCCTTAAAAAGGTGGTGGTGATGGACGAGGTGAACGGGGAGATGACCCTGGACAAGGTTTTTGAGGACTACAAAGAGGGAATTCCCATGGCGGCCCTGGGCCTGGAGGACCTGGCGGTTATCCTCTACACCTCGGGCACCACGGGAACTTCCAAGGGGGTGATGCTCACCCACAAGAACATTTCCTCCAATGTGGATGCCATTTATCAGATAATCTACATAGACGAAAACGACCGAAGTTTTTCCTATCTTCCCCTTCACCATGTTTTTGAGGGTACTGCCGGCATGATATTTCCCCTTTCGGTGGGGGTGTCCATAACCCTGGCCCGTTCCCTCAAACCCACGGAGATGATAGAAGACCTGCGGGATACAAAGCCCACCCTTATGACCACGGTTCCCCTGCTTCTTGAGAAATTTCTTCTCCGCATCCGAAGCGACTTGAAGAAATCCAAGGTGAAAAAGGGAATGGTGGGCCTTATGAAGGGACTCCACAAGGGCATAAGGCCCATCCTGGGAAGGGAGAGGGCCAGAAGGGTTTTCAAACCCATACTTTCCAAGTTGGGATTTGAAGAACTCCGATACATGGTTTCCGGAGGAGCCGCCCTGCCCCGCTGGGTTTCCCAGGGTTTGGAGGAACTGGGCTTTCCCATTCTTCAGGGCTACGGGCTTTCGGAAACCGCCCCGGTGCTTACGGCTAATCCACCATGCTGTCCCCGGAACGCCTCCGCGGGGCTTCCCTTGCCCTATGTGGAAATAAGAATTATGGATCCCGACCCTGAAGGAGTGGGGGAGATTGCCGCCCGGGGACCCAATGTCATGCCCGGATATTACAAGAATCCAGAGGCGACCCGGGAGGTTTTCACCGATGACGGGTGGTTCCTCACCGGGGATGTGGGCTACCTTGACGAGGACGGTTTTCTTTACATAACCGGTCGCAAGAAATCGGTCATAGTCACCGCCGGGGGAAAGAACATCTTTCCGGAGGAGGTGGAGGCGGTTCTCCTTCAATCCCCCTTCATAGAGGAGGTTCTGGTGGTTCGGGGAGCCAATCCCGTCACTGGAGCCGAGGAAGTGCAGGCCATAGTGTATCCCAATTTTGAAGAGGTGGAGGCCTACTTCAAAGAGAAGGGAATTACCAATCCCACCGAAAAGCAAATAGAGGAACTCATCGGGGCGGAGATAAACAAATATTCTGCCCAACTGGCCGACTACAAGAAGCCCAAGAGGTTCCGTCTCAGGGACGAGGAATTCCCCAAAACCACCACCAGGAAGATAAAGCGATATCTGTTTGAGGAAAAGAGCATACCCCTCATGAAGGAAAAGAAAAAATAGAAAAATGGAAAGGGTCATAGTAATCGGGCACAAAAACCCCGATTCGGATTCGGTCTGCTCTGCCATCGGTTACGCCTTCTTTAAAAACAGCGTTGACCGCAAAAGGCTTTACATTCCCGCCCGGGCCGGTGAACTTAACCCGGAGACCAGGTTCATCCTGGAGAAGTTCCAGGTGGAGGAACCGGAACTGGTGGAAAGTTTAAAACTCAAACTCAGGGATATGGAGTTCAGAACTCCGGTGGTCTCCTCCCCCGATGCTTCCATAAAGGATGTGGTGGACCTCATGAAGGAGCACGAGATCAGGCTCATACCCCTGGTGGACCATGAGGGAAAACCCTTGGGAATAGTAACCCAGGCCAAGGTGGCCAGGGAGATGGTGGAGGGGCTGGGGAGGAGGGATCTTTCCCACGACCCGGTGGATGTTTCCCTCCTCAGCAGGGTGCTGGACGGAAGGGTTCTGTCCAATTCCCGGGGAAGAAGAACCCTCGGGGGAAGGATTTTCGTGGGGGTCCGAAAACCCGAAACCCTGACTAAGTCCCTGGGAAAGAAGGACATCCTTCTGGTGGGGGATCGGTTTGATGTGGCCAGGGCCGCCCTTTCCGTCCCCGTTTCGGCGGTGATATTCACCGGAGGCGTGAATCCTCCCCAGGACCTCATAGAGGAGGCCAGAGCCCGGGGGGTGCTTTTCATAACCACCCCCTACGACACCCTTTCCACCGCCAAACTGGTTGAACTTTCCAGGCCGGCGCTGTCCCTCGTGAGGAAAGAATTCCCCACGGCCTTTCTGGACGAGCCCATGGAAGAGATAAAGGACAAGGTGCTTAATTCCAGCATAAGGGGGGTTCTCGCCCTGGACTACGAGGGGAGGCTGGTGGGGGTGGTTACCAGGACGGACCTGATAAACTTGAAGCCCAAGAAGGTTATCCTGGTAGACCATAACGAAGTTTCCCAGGCGGTGGAGGGTATAGAGGAGGCGGACATTCAAGAGGTGATAGACCACCACAGGATAGGGGAGATTTCCACCCTCAAGCCCATTTACTTCTATGTGGAACCCATCGGGAGCACCTCCACCATAGTGGCGGATTTCTTCGCCCAGAAACGGGTGGCCATGCCCAGGGAAATAGCCGGACTTCTCCTGGCCGGGATAATATCGGATACCATGAACCTCACCCTTTCCACCACCACCGCCAAGGACAGACGGGTGGCCCGCAGGCTGGCCTCCCTTCTCAAGGTTGACATATCCGCCCTGGCGGAGGAACTTTTGAAGGCTGCCTCCCACCTGGAGGGCTTGTCCCCGGAGGAGATAATATTCAGGGACTTCAAGGAATACCACTTCGGGAAAAAGAAGGTGGGGGTGGGTCAGGTAATAATCTCCGATTTTTCACCGCTTTACGAGAGGGAGGAAGAGATACGAAGGGCCCTGGAGGAGAGCCGCCAGAGGGGAGGATATGCCCTTCTGGCCCTCATGATTACCGATCCTTTGAGGGGTGTTTCCGAAGTCTGGGCCGCCGGGGAAAAGGGTCTCATAAGGCAGGCCTTTCGGGTGGAGGAAATGGACGGAAAATTTCTTCTCAAGGGAGTCCTTTCCCGTAAGAAGGATTTTATAACCAGGCTGGGGGAGACCATAATCCGGGGTATGCTATAATTTTGCGGATGAAAGGGAAGATCAAAACCCCTGTCCTCGTTTGCTCCAAGGAGAAGATAGCGGAAAAATACCGCCTCCTGACCTCAGCCCTCCCCGGGGTTCAGCACTTCTACGCCGCCAAGGCCAATTTTCACCCGAAGATTATAAAAACGGTGGTTTCCCTGGGAATGGGCCTGGATGTGAGTTCCCCCGGGGAACTCAACCTGGCCCGGGAAAACTCCCTTCCCGGCGAGAAGGTGATTTACACCCAGCCCATAAAAAAGGAGGAAGAAATCGCCCTGGCCCGGGATTACGAGGTCAAGGCCCTTATCTTTGACAATCCAGAGGAGGCCAGGAAGATCTCCAGGGTATGGCCCGGGGCTCCGGTTCTCCTGAGAATAAAGGTGGAAAATCCCTTCTGCGTGGTCAACCTTTCGGAAAAGTTCGGAGCCGAACCTGCCGCCGCCAAGGACCTTTTTCTCTTGGCCCGGGACCTGGGACTTCGGGTGAGAGGTATAGCCTTTCATGTGGGTTCCCAGACGATAAATCCCACCCCTTATTTTGAAACCCTGAAAATAGTGAGGAGGCTTTTCAATGTGGCCGCCGGAGAAGGTCTTTATTTTGACCTGCTGGACATAGGGGGAGGTTTTCCCATCGCTTACCGACAACCGATAATGGCGGCGGAGAGTTTCTTTCAGCCCATCCGTTCCACCCTGGAGAACTACTTCCCCTCCACGGAGATAATATCCGAGCCCGGAAGGTTTGTGGTGGGGGATGCCTGTTACCTGGTGGCCCGGGTGGTGGGTAAAGCCGTGAGGAAGGGGATGCGCTGGTATTACATAGACGATGGGCTTTACGGTAGTTTTTCCGGGAAGGTTTACGACCATGCGGACTACCCCATCCATCCCCTGAAGGAAGGGGAGGGGAAGCCTTCGGTGATTGCCGGTCCCACCTGCGATTCCTTTGATGTGGTTTACCGGGAGGTTATCCTTCCCGAAATGGAGGTGGGGGACTACATGGTTTTTAAGAGCATGGGGGCCTATACCCTGGCCAGCGCCAGCAATTTTAACGGCTTTGATAAACCAGAATTATTGATAGAGGAGGATGAACTTGAGTTTCAAGTATTTTGAAGACCTCTGGAATATGTGGTATACGGAACTTCACAACGGAGCGGCGGGTTTAACGCTGAAGATAAAGAAGGTCCTCTACAGCGGAGAGAGTCCCCTCCAGAGAATTGATGTCATGGAAACCTACGAATACGGGAAAATGCTGGTGCTTTACGGTTCCATAATGTTTACCGAAAGGGACGAGTTCGTTTACCACGAAATGATTTCCCATGTCCCCCTCTTCGTTCATCCCAGGCCCGGTCGGGTTCTGGTGATAGGAGGCGGCGATGGGGGAACCGTGCGGGAAGTTTTGAAACATGGGGAGGTGGATGCGGTCACCATGGTGGAAATAGACCCGCAGGTGGTGGAGGTGAGCAAAAAGTATTTTCCCACCATGTCCGTGGGCTTTTCAGATCCCCGCCTGAACCTCCTTTTCAAGGACGGGGCGGAGTTCGTCAAGGAAGATCGGGAAAACTACGATGTTATCCTGGTTGATTCTGCGGATCCGGTGGGTCCCGCCGATATACTCTTCCGGGAGGAATTCTTCTCCGCCGCCAAAGAAAGGCTCCGGGACGGCGGGGTTTTCGTGGCCCAGACCGAGTCGCCCTTTTACCATCCCGACATAGTTAAAAACACCTATTCAATCCTTAAAAAACTTTTCAAGGAAGTCCACATGTATCTTGCCTGGATTCCCGCCTATCCCAGCGCGCTGTGGAGTTTCTGCTTCTGCAGCGATTCTCTCCATCCCTTGAGGGATTTCAGCGAGGAAAGGGTTGGGAAATCCGGCCTTGAACTCAAATATTACAACCCCGAAGTCCACAGGGCAGCCTTCGCCCTGCCCAATTTCGTGAAAAAACTGGTATAAGGAGGATAAAATGGCCAGGTACAGGATAGTTCTTTTACCGGGGGATGGGGTGGGAAGGGATGTCATGGATGCGGCCAAAATAGTTCTGGATGAGATCCAACTGGACGCCGAGTATGTGGAGGGGGATATCGGCTGGGAATTCTGGAAGAAGGAGGGAAACCCCCTTCCGGACAGGACCATTGAGTTGCTGAAGACCGCCGATGCCGCCCTCATGGGAGCCATAACCTCCAAGCCCAAGGAGGAGGCCGCCAGGGAATTGGCGCCGGAACTTCAGGGGAAGGGATATGTTTATTTCTCCCCCATAGTTCGCCTGAGGCAGGAATTTGACCTTTACATAAACCTGAGACCCTGCAAAGCCTACAAGGGAAATCCCCTTAACTACAGGGATAACATAGACCTGGTGATATTCAGGGAAAACACCGAAGGGATGTACGCCGGCGTGGAGTTCTATCCCCTACCCGACGAAGTAAGGAAGGCCTTGCTTCTTCACCCCAAGATGAAAAGGTTTGAAAATGTGCCGGCGGACGAGATAGCCGTCTCCACCCGCATAATGACCAGGAGGGGTTGCGAGAGAATCGTGAGGGCCGCCTTTGAATACGCCAGGGCCAACGGTAGAAAAACAGTAACCCTGGTGGAAAAGCCCAATGTTCTCAGGGAAACCGGCGGTTTAATCACCAGGATAGCCCGGGAGATAGCCCGGGAATACCCGGAGGTGGAACTCTGGGAGGCCAACATAGACGCCATGACCATGTGGCTGGTGAAAAATCCCGATAAATACGATGTCCTGGTGGCGGAAAACCTATTTGGAGACATAATTTCCGACCTCTCTGCCCAGTTGGTGGGGGGTATGGGATTTGCGCCCTCCGGAAACATCGGGGAGAATTTCGCCCTGTTTGAGCCCACCCACGGTTCGGCTCCCAAATACGCAGGACAATACAAGGTCAATCCCACGGCCATGCTTCTGGCCACCAAGATGATGCTGGACTACCTGGGGGAAAAGGAGAAGGCCCAAAGGTTAGAAAGGGCCATAGCCCGGGTTATAGAGGAAGGCAAAGTGAAGACCTACGACCTGGGCGGAAACAACACCACCCTGGAGGTGGCCCAGGAGGTTGCCAGAAAGTACAGGGAAGGTGTATGAAGTGTAGGATCTGTAAGGGGGAGGCGGAGATATACCTCCCCCAGTATCACCTGGCCCTCTGCCGGGAGCATTTTCTGGAGTTTTTCCTCAAGAGGGTTAAAAAGGCCATAAAGGACTTCAAAATGCTTAGCAAAGGGGACCGGGTCTTAGTTGCGGTCTCCGGGGGAAAGGACAGCCTCGCCCTCTGGGATGCCCTGGACCTTCTGGGCTACGAAACCACGGGTTTTTTTCTGGACCTGGGGATTGAAGGAGCATCCGCCAAAGCCCGGGCGAAGGTGGAAGAATTCGCCTCCCGGAGGGAACTTCCCCTGAAAATAGTTTCCCTGAAGGAGGAATTCGGACTTCCCCTGGGGGAGGTGGCGAAAAGGCTCCGGGAGCCCGCCTGTAAACTCTGCGGAAGGCTTAAGAGATACTACATGGACCGGGCCGCCCAGGGGTTTTCGGCGGTGGCCACCGGGCACAACCTTGACGACGAGGTGGCCTTCCTCTTCGGCAATGTCCTCCACTGGAAGGAAGAATACCTTTCCCATCAGTTTCCGGTTCTTCCTGCAGAGTTCGGGTTTTCCAAGAAGGTAAAGCCCCTGGTCTATCTGAGCGAAAGGGAAACCGCCGCCTATGCCTTCATGAGGGGGATAGACCACCACGTGGAGAGATGTCCCTTTTCCCAGGGGGCCACATCCATCTTCTACAAAAACATAATGAGGCAGATAGAACTCAGGATGACGGGAACCCGGCTGAGTTTCCTCAAGGGCTTTTACAAAATAAGGGATAGGTTCCGCAACCCGGTAAAGGAAAAACCTCAGCCCTGTAAGGTTTGCGGATATCCCACCACCGCCGGGGGAATATGCTCCGTATGCCGAATGAAAATAAGGTTAGGCCTCATGGAGGAGCCTTCGGGATAACCGGTGAGCCTCCCTCAGGGGAGGGGGGATTTTGCGGGGTGAAAGGTCCGTGTAAGCCCTGAGGGCCTCCCTTGGCGAGAGGAGGTTTCCCGGAGATATGAAAACAGGTCTTTTCCAGCCCTTTCGGCAGAAGGCATATCCTCCAGAAAGATCAACGACTTCCCGGCTGCAGTCCCACGCAAGGCCCTTCAGGGGCCTTTTGCTTATCCCCACCGTGGGAAGGTCGCATCGGACACCCACGAAGACCGCAAGCCCGGCCCGCCGGGGATGAAGGAGACCGTTTCCGTCCACGAAAACCAGATCCGGTTTCGTGGCGAACTTCCTTAAAAGGGCCACCAACCAAGGGCCTTCCCTGAAGGCGAAAAACCCGGAAAGGTATGGGAAAAGAACCCTTCCTTCCACCTTCCTCGTCTCTAAGATTTTACCGCTTCTTTCCCAAAGGACCCCGGCGCAGGCCACGAGGTCTCCCCGGTAGGCGCAGTCCAGCCCTGCGACCTTCTCTGCAGGGATGTATTTCCCCGGCCTGTAAAGGGAGGAGTATGCCCCCTGGATTTCAACGAGTTGTCTCAGAAGAGACGGGTTCAACCCTGACCCTGGCACCGCAGAAGACCCCCTTTTTCCTGTCCTCCCTGGCGTAAAGGGATTTTACCCAGGCGAAGATGTATTTTGCATCCCTGATTTCCGTTCCCTTTACTCCCCGGAGAAGGAATTTTCCGGAGCCGGGGAGGCGTTTTCTTATTCCGCCTATCTTGAGTTCCACGGGACCCTCGGCCCTTACTTCCACCTTTAAATTCTCGGTTTCCTTGGGAGCCGCCAGGATCATTTCCGCCTTGGAGTTTCCCTTGAGGTAGATGAATTTGCCCTTCCTTCCGCAGAAGTTGTCGTCTAAGTGGTAAACGAAAATCTTTCCGTAGGGCACCCTGAAGGCGTGGGGATTTATGTTGGTGGGTATGGAGTTTATCTGGGTTATTTCCACGGGAAAGAGGTCCCTGAAGCCCATTTTGCCCACCATGGACGGGAAGGAGGAGGAGGTCAGGGGAGCCAGGTAAACGGGATAGAGGAACAGGGGGGCTATCCAGAGTGGTTTTTTAAACCAATTTTTCACATAGGGAACCAGCGCTACGAAAAGTGGATAAAAATTGGGGAAGTAACGGTTTCCCAGGCATCCTCCCCCGCCGATGAAGTTGTCGGGCATCAGGGCCACCGAGGAGGAGATGCCGATGAGTATGGAAAGGAAAAGCAACCAGGGTTTTAGGCCACCCCCCCGGAAGGCGATGAAAACGAGGAAGGCCGGAAGGAAATAAATGAAAATTCCGGAGAACCTGCCGAAGAAAAAATAATAGAGGTTTAAGAGGAATATCCTGGGGGTTAGATAAAACCTTTCCCAGTAGTCTTCGGCACTCATGAGGTTTCCCTCCTGGAAGGAAAAATCCTCGCTTTCCAGTGGGAAGTGGTAGTAAAAACTTCGCCTTTCCCCTCCCATGTAGTTCCACTCCCCGGTGAGGGCCCTGTTGGCTCCGAAGAAGGCGGCGGTGGATAGAAGGAAGGCAATCCCCATCAGCAGGGCGGTGGCCATTTTTTTCCAGCGAAAGGAGAAGAACCTCACCCCCATGATAGGGAGGGCATAAAGGGAATTGGTGGGCTTGGAGAAGGTGAGGTAACCCAGCAGAAGGGAGGCCAGGAGGGGGAAGACCAGTTCTTCCCTTTCCAGGCCCCAGTAGAGGATGAGAAGGCCCAGGGAGAAATTGAAGAATTCCGTGGAAATCCAGAAGAAATAGGCCCACATCACCGATAGAAAAAGAAAGGCAAGGGAAATCCCCAGGGAGGTTTCCGGGGAGAATTTTTTTCGGGCCAGGGAGTAAATTATAAGAAGGTCCATGAAAAGGAAAAGGGCCGCCAGGACGAAAAACCCCCGGTTGCCGAAGGCCCTCACGAAGGGGGCTGCTGCCAGGGGATAGGCGAAGGACTTGGCGAAGAAGATTCCCCTCTGGTTCTTTTTCAGAAAAATGCCCTGGGGAAGGCCTCCGTAGACCTCCGAGAAGCGAAGGAGGTCCCCCTTTTCGTACTTGAGGTCCAGGTCAAAGGCCAGGGAATAGGTCATCATGAAGTAGATGGCTTCGTCGTCAAAGAAGGCGTGGGACTGGACCTTTTCCACGGGAAATCTCAGGGCCAGGAGGAGAAACAGGAGGAATACGAAGAAAATCGCCCGCCTGGCCGTTCTATCTTCCATGGTTGAAAAGTTCTTCTGCCTTTACCGAATACACCCTGGAGGTTCCATCCTCGGGCATGCTTATTCCGTAGATGTAATCGGCGTTTCTGGCGGTGGTGGGATTGTGGGTTATCATTATTATCTGGGTGTTTTTCTTGAGTTCTTTCACCAGGGATATCAGTTTCGTTAGGTTGGGAAGGTCCAGGGGAGCGTCCACTTCGTCCAGGACCAGGAAGGGGGCGGGTTTTATCCTGAACAGGGATATGTAGAAAAGAAGGGAAGCCAAAGCCCTCTCTCCTCCGGAAAGGAGGGGAAGGGGCTGGAATCTTTTTCCCTTGAACCTCACCTTTATTTCAAGGCCGTCCTCCACGCTCAGGAGGGTTTCCCCTCCGGCCACAGAAGAAAATACCTGGGAATACTCCTGGGTGAGCCTTTCAAAGGCCTCCCTTATCTTTTGATCGTAGGTTCTCTCCAGGTTCCTGGCGGCTTCCTTGGCGGTTTCCATGGCCTGGAGCAGGTCCTTCTTCTGTTCCAGGAGTTCGTCCAGTTGGCGGCGGAGTTCCGCCTCTTCCCTCTCGGCCTTGAAGTTTATTTCGCCCAGCGAAAGCCTCTCCTCTTCCAGGTGGGAAATCCTCTCCTGGAGGTCTTCCGGAGAAAGATCGTGGTGGAGTTTAAGGGAGAGCAGGGGTTTTCCGATTTTTTCCCGGGCCTCCCTTTTCAGAGCCTCCAGCCTTTCCCTGAGCCTTTCCAGTTCTCCCTTGATTTCTCCGGCCCTGTCCTTGAGTTTCAATTCCTCCCGATGGAGGCGGTCCAGTTTTCTGTCCAGGGACCTGACCTCCTCTTCCACCTTGGAATTTTCCTCCAGGAGGGAGGAGATTTCTTCCTCTATTTTCTCTATCTTCCCTTCAATCTTGCCTTCTTCCTCCTTGAGGGTTTCCAGGTCCTTTCTGGTCTTGTGAAGGTTTTGCAGGGTCTGATGGATCTTTTTTTCCAATTCTCCCACATCGCTGGAGAGTTTTTCCCTTTCCCGCTTTCCTCTTTTTATTTCCTCCTCCAGATTTACTATTTCCCGGTTACACATTCTGAGTTCGGAGGCGGCCTCGGAGGTTTTTTTCCTCAGGAGGGAAAGTTGCCTTTCCCTTTCCTTAAGTTTTTCCTCCCGTTTCTGAAGGAGGAGTTGGAGTTCTTCCAGGGCCTCCTCCGGGGTTTCTTCCGTCCGGGAAAGTTCCTCAATCTCCGCCTCTATCCTCGTAAGTCTGTCCTTGATCTCCTTCAGCCTTCTCGCCCTCTCCTCCTCCTGTTTTTTCCTTCTGTCTTCCGCCTGCTTCGCTTTTTTCAGTTTGAGTTCCCCTTCCCGTATCTTCTCAAGGAGATCCTTTACCTTTATTTCCTCCTCCATCACCTCCCTTTCCAGTTCTTCCTCTTCCTCCTGAAGCCTCTGGAGTTCCAGCAGGAGGGACAGGGACCCCCGGTCCTTCCCTTTTATCCGCAGAACTCCCTCCGGGTAAATTACCCCCTCTGGGAAGACCACGGGCTTGCCGGTGTTTTTCCACGCCTCCAGGGCTTCTTCCAGGGTTTCCTTCCACAGGGCGTCCCGGAAGGGTACTTCGGCTCCGGAGAGGGCTTTAAATTCTTCCGAAGGCCAGTGCCGGCTTATCAGATAGGTGCCGGGTTCAAGCCCCCTGGTTTTCTCCAGGGGCCGGGCCTGAAGTTCCCTTTCCCACAGAAGTTCAGCCAGGTCGGAATATTCCTCCTTGATTTCTATCCGTTTCATTTCCCGCCCTTCCAGGGCCCTGGAGAGCATGGCCACGGTTCTCTTTATCTGCTTCAGTCTCTCCCGTTTTACCGAGAGGGAGGATGAGAAACTCCTCTGCTGTTCCCTCAGGGACTTGAGTTCCTCCTCTAATCCCTGGAGGTTCTCCCGGGGCGGGAGGGTTTGCTTTGTCAGGCGGGAAAGTTCTTCCTTTAATCTTTCCCTTTCCTTAACCGCCTGGCTCAACCTCCTTTTTCTTTCCTCGGCCAGGGCCTTTCTTTTCTGATAATCGGTAAGGATGGAAATGTAGGCCCGTCTTTCCTCCTGGAGGGCCTCCTCCTCCCTCCTTTCTTCCTCCTGGGCCCGGTGAAGTTTTTTCTGGAGTTCAATGTATTTTTTCTTTTCCTCCTGAAGGCGAACCTCGGCCTGCTCCAGTTTTTCCTTCAAAGCCTTCAGCCTTTCCCGGGATTCCTTCAACCTCCTTTCGTAGTTTTCCTTTCTTTCCTGAAGTTTAGTGACCTCCTCGGTCAGGGAGTAAATCTTAGGCCTGAGTTCCGCCTCCTTTCCCTTAAGTTCAGCCTTTTCCTTCTCAAGGTTTTTTACCCTTTCCATGAGGCGGGCCTTGTCCTCTCCGAGTTTTCTGCCCTTCTGGAGGAGTTCCGCCGTCTGGGAGGCTATTTTTGCAAGTTTTTCCTCAATTTTCTTCTCTTGGCTCTGTAATTTTTCCATGGATGCGAGGAGGGCCTGTCTTTTTTTCAACAATAGGGAAGAATAGAGTTTTTCCAGTTCCAGGGTAAGGGACCTGTATTTCAAAAGAAGGTCAAGTTCCGCCTTTACCCTGGCGTATCCCTCCTCCATTTCCCTCTGGCGGGCCTCCAGAACCTCCAGTTTTTCCTGAACCCTCTCCAGGGTTCTCAGGGCATCTTTTATCCTTTCCCTGTACATGCTTACCCCGGCCAGGGCCTCCAAGAAGAGCATTCTCTCCCGGGGGTTCATGTTCAAGAGTGTCTCCACCTGTCCCTGCTCTATGACCACATATTCCCGGGCTTCTATGCCGATTTCCCGAAGTTTGTCCTGTACATCTTTCAGCCGGGCCAAACTCCGGTTTATCAAAAATTCGCTCTCTCCGCCCCGGTAAACCCTCCTCCCTATGCTTACGGAATCTTCCCCCTCCACGAAGTTCAGTATGACCTCCGCCCGGGAAAGGGGAGCCCTGCTGGCGGAGCCCTTGAAGATCACATCCTCCATCCGGGAGGCCCTGAGAAGCCCGCTCCGCCCTTCCCCCATGGCCCAGAGAATTCCGTCCACTATGTTGCTTTTCCCTGAGCCGTTGGGGCCCACTATGGAGGTTATACCCGGATGAAATTTAATGTAGGTCCTCACGGGGAAGGACTTGAACCCGCTCAGCAGAACAGAATGAAGGTACATAGGATAATTATGCCATGAAAGGAGGCGACGGGGCTAACGGAAGTTCCTTCCCTGATTTTTCAGGTTTCCCATGAATTTGGGCCATGGGGCGTTGGGGGATAATCCCCGGGCCCTTATTTTCACCGCGTAAAACTCCGTGGTTCCAAAGAGGAGGTATCCCCTTCCGGGGATTACGCTGAGTTTGGCCTCCACGGGATTCCCCCGGGGTTCCTCAAAGCGGAAAACCCGGTGGCCTTTTTTGTCAAAGCCCAGGATGGCAATGTCGTTGGAGCCCACATAAATCACCCCGTCGTCCCCGATGAAGCCGGTGGATTTTATGGGAAATTTGATTTTGTAGCGCCAGTTGAGTTTACCATCCTGGTTTACGGAATAATAACTCCCCAGGGAGGTTCCGAAGTAAATGTTGCCTTCCTCATCAATTATGGGGTCCGTTTTTATCCAGTAGTCCGCCTTGAACTCCCAGATCCTTTTTCCCTGGGGTGAAATCTTGTAAAGGTAGTGGTCCAGGGAGGTTATGTAAACATTCCCGTCCTTGTCAAGTCCAGCGGCGGTCCTTACAACCCCCCGGGTGGGAAATTTGTGGAGAAGTTCCCCCTGTTCGCTTATGAAGTATACCGCCTTATCGTTGCTGGCTATTATAATCTTTCCGTCCTTAGTTATGGTGGGTGAGGAAAAAATGGGGCCGTTGGTAAACAGTTTCCATTTCAGATTGCCCTCCAGGTCAAAGGCATATACGGCGGTATCAAAGGCCCCAAAAACCACCAATCCCTGGGGGTGGATGGCCGGGGAGGAGGAAACCGCTCCGGAGACTTCTTGCCGCCAGCGGAGTTTTCCCCGGGAAGTTAAGGAATAAAGGAATCCGTCCCTGGTGGTAAAGTATATGTTTCCCTCCCCATCCAGGGCCGGGGAGGAGAACACCGCCTGAAGTTCGCCGTCTTCGTCCCGGGGCTCGTAGGTCCACTTTACCCTTCCCGATGGGGAAAATTTCACCACCTTCCCCTTGAGGGAGGTTATAACCACATCACCACTTTTCTCCACCGCCGGGGAACTTACCACCGGAAGTTCGTATTTCCACACCATCTTTCCCGGGGCCGGGCTGCAACGGTTGAGAAGAAGAACCCCAAAAAGCAGAAAGGGGACGAACAACGCTCTCTTCATGTCATCCTCCCTTGGATAGGTTAAAAGGGGGAGGGGATCTTCCCCCTCCCCTTTATCGTCTTAGAACCTTGCTCTGATGCCGGCGGCTATTTTGAGTCCACCTATGTTCCGGCTGCTGTCCATGGGTTTGGCGCTGGCGAATAGATAACTGAGGGATAGGAAGGCCGCCTTTCCCTGGGCTATGGGCTTGCAGATTCCCACTTCCGGTTCAAAGCCAAAGGCGGATTTGCTTACATCCTCCAGGCCCGGGCTTTCGTTCTTCACGCTGTAGAAAACGAGGCCCGCTCCCAGCCCTACATAGGGACGGAAGTTCCCCATGTCTTCAAAGGGGTAGAAGGCCTTGACGAAAACCGGAATGTAGGAAAGGGTGGTTTTTTCCTCCAAGCCCAGGGTCTTTCCGGAGTTGGAGAAATAACCGGCGGTCAGGAGCAGGTGAATTTTTCCCATGTGGGTTCCCACCCCCAGGGTGGGCATAAGGGCTCCACCTCCGTAGACATCTCTCAGGGTGGAATCTCCCTGCATCCTGTATCCCAGGCTGAACTCACCGAAGAGGTGACCTCCCATAAGCCCCAGGGGAAGGGCTAATATTAGCGCTACTATCAGGAGTTTCTTCATCTTTGTCCTCCTTAGTTGCTGCCGTAGGCGGGAAGCGATTCGTTGCCGTCTTCGTCCACTGCGGTTATGGCGTATTCGTAGTAGTCGTTGGCGCCGAGGCCCCTATCAAGATACTGGTAGGTGCCGGCATTAACTTCTGCGATGAACTCCATGGGGGCGCTGCTTCCCTTAACCCTGCGGTAAATCCTGTATCCAACCACATTCACATCGCTGTTGTTGGGATTGGCTTCCCAGATGAGTTTGTTCACATATTCCGTCTGGAATCCATTGGTGTTTTCTATCCTCTGAACCTGGAAGTTGGCCGGAGGATCTATGGGAACCCTGGCGTCTATGGTTACCACCTCCGGGTCGGAATCCCAGACCCCGTTGCTAACCACTAATTTGATTTTGTAGGGTCCAGGGACATCGGGAACGAAGGAAGCGACCTCCTGGTCGGCTCCCTCTATAGAGGCGGAACTTCCGGCAGGTTTCTGAACGAGGCTCCAGGTAAACTTCAGGGGGAATCCGTCGGGATCGTAGGATTTGCTTCCATCCATGAGGAGTTTGTGACCCACGAAGGCGGTGCTGCTCTTGAGTTTGGCGGATTCGGTTTCGTATTCCACCACCGCCACCGGTTTATCCTTGAGGTAGACCACATCCAGTTTTCCATGCCCGAAGGCGATGTTGGGAGGTCCTCCGTAGCCCCGAACATGGAGGTCCACCCTGGCCCATCCGGTGAGTTTGTTCTTGATCTGGTTGAAGTTGGGAATGCGGCCCTTCTTCAGGTATTTCTGCAGGATAAGGGCCACGGCTCCAGAGACATGGGGGGCCGCCATGGAGGTTCCGCTCATCACCGCGTGAACTCCGTCCTCCGCCAGTTCAGATGCAGACCAGGGAACATTGGAGGAAGCCGAGGAAATGATTATTTCGCCCGGAGCAGAAATATCCGGTTTCAACCTGCCGTCCCTGGTGGGCCCGGGGGAAGAAAAGTCCGCCACGGTACCGATCCAGGGTTGTTTGGCGTAGGTGTAGTAGTTGTTGTCCGATGCCTTCCAGTACCACCGGGTGTTCCATGCTCCCACGGTAATAACTTTGTCGGATACTCCGAAGTCAATGATGTACTTGGAATAGTCGTAGTTGTATTTTATGGGGGAGTAACTTACATAACTGATGATGTAGGGGGTTCCATAGTACATCACAAAATCGTGTTCAAATATGTCAAAGGGCCCGCCTCCGGATACCGCTTCCACCTTCATGGTCCACTCGCCGGGATGAGGCTGGTAGTAATAATAGGGGAGATATTGACCGTTGCCGTAGTAGTAATACCATGCGTTGTAGGAATAGGTTATACCCACCCATCCGAAGGTATCTCCGTTTCCGGGATATGGGCTGTAATTCAGGGCGAAGGCCACATCGCCGTCGTAGGGTGGAGGCCCGTAGGGCTGCCATGTCCATTTGTAGTCTCCGCTCTGGCCCTCGTAGGAGGTCCCGTTGGGCCCGGTAACGGTTATCTTCACCGAGGGATTTCCTTCAAACCAGAAGGCGAAGTGGTTTTCCCAGTAGAAGAGCCAACTTGCGTAGTTATACCAATCCATGTAGTTGTACTGGGTCCACTTGATGGTGAAGGGTCCCTGGGAGAGATCGCCCTGGGCGTGCTCTGCTCCCACGGTGTAGGGATAGGACCCTCCGGTTTTGTCGGTGTAGGTGTTCCAGTGGCCATCGTTTCCAGCGGCCTTGACTACGAAGTAGCCGTCGCCGTATTCGTCAATTACGCTTTCCACCGAGGGGGTCAGCCAGTCGTCCGTCCCGTCGGCGGGGAAGTAGTATCCATAGGGGATCAGGTAAGAGGGGGAAGGATAATAACTGCTATAGGGACCGGGATAATGGCATATCCCAAAACCTCCTCCGGGTTCAATGTGGAAGCCGTAACCCAGGGAGAGGTTGACCACTGCGGGTTTCCCCATGTCTTTGGCCTTTTCAAAGATGTACTTGATGCCGTTGATGATGTCCGAGGTGTAGAAACTGGTTTTCACCATGATGATGTCGGCCTTGGGAGCCACCCCTATGTAGCGCCAGCGGTTGTACCCGTTTCCGGTGGCGTAACCGTTTCCAGCGGCGATTCCCATTACATGGGTTCCGTGCCCGTGGTCGTCGGTTTCGGTGCAGAGACCGTTGTCAATGTCATCGGCGGTCCATTCGGTTCCGTAGTTGAAGGTGGAGAGGTCAGGGTCGGAGTCGGCAGGGGTCTGTCCGGGAGTATCCACCGTCTGGTCCCAGATGTACTTAATCCTTGTTTTTCCGCTGGTGGGGTCCACGAAGTCTTCGTGGGACCAATCAATTCCGCTATCCACATCTCCCACCACTACTCCTTCGCCGGTGTAGCCCTTGGTGAAGTCGCTGTACTCCCGGATCCTTATCCTGGCTGCACCGGTGGCAGGGACGGATTTGCTCAGGGTGGGAATCATCCTTTGGGTTATGGCGATTCTCCGAACCCTGTCGTCCCTGAGGAGTTTTTCCGCGGCGGAAATGGGCAGATCAGCGGCTATTAGGGTGAATCCCCTGTCGGTGGAGTACTTTCCAAGGATCTTTACCCCGTAGGTTTTGAGAAATTCTCCGTCTCCGTTTACCGCTATTAAAGAAGCGTAAACATCGGACCCACCTACGGTGTAGTCCCTTTTCCCCACCATCTTAAGGAGACTGTCTCCTGTGAGGCGAAAGTCCTTCCCGTAAACCTTCCTGAGCATTTTTTCCAGCCTCTTCCAGTTGGGGACAGTCATCCGCTTGTGACCCCTTTTCACCCGTTTCTTGATCATCCTTTCTGTGGTTCTGAAGACCTGGTCTCCCTTGAGGTTCCAGGTTCCAGCGTTGCGATAGAGGGCGATGAGAGCCCTGAGAGTAGGAGTTGCCTTGTGAGCCTTCTTAGGAGTGGGGATCAAAAAAGCGGCAACCAAAAAAACCCCAAAAGCGAGGATTGCCTTGAGTCGCATAGACACCTCCCTTATTCCAAGGTTTAGAATCTAATAATATGATATTCCATTAAAGGGGAATGTCAAGGGAATTTTTGATTTTTTTAGCAAAAAATATAGTATTCTTTTTTTATGCATCCTATCCTTTTCGTATACCATGGAAAGCCAATTTTTACCTACACGGTCCTTTACGCCATAGCCGTATTTGCTGGGATATTTTTAATCGTTTTAAGGGCAAAGAGGGAGGGGTTTGACCCGTGGGAAGTCCTCACGGCAGCCCTTTTGGTTTCCGCCGCGGCTAAGGTAGGGGCCCAACTCTATTCCGTGATCCTCATGCTCATACGCCATCCCATCTACAATCTCTCCCATCCCCAGAGGCTCTGGAATGTCTTCAAAACCGGCGGAGCCTTTCACGGGGCGTTTATATTCGGATTCCTTTTTGGGTATTTATATCTTAAGCACACTTTTAAGAGGGATTGGATAAAAATTTCCGATATCACATTTTGGGCGATCCCCTTGATTCAGGCCATAGGGCGTCTGGGGTGCTTCTCGGCGGGTTGCTGTTTCGGAAGGCCCACGGACATGCCGTGGGGCATGGTTTTCCCCCATCTTGGGATTTTTCGCCATCCCATGGCGGGGGTAAAAATTCACCCCACCCAACTCTACGAGGCCCTGTTGAACTTTGCCAATTTCCTTTTCCTTTCCTGGCTCTGGAAGAGGCGGGAGTTTGACGGGCAGATAACCGCCCATTACCTCATAAATTACGGCCTTATCAGATATTTCGTGGAATTTTATCGGGGGGACGCCGGCAGGGGGGGCTATATTTTTAAAACCTCCAGCCCATATTTAAGTATGTCCCTGCCTCAATTTTTAAGCATAATTATGATGGTTTCCGGGTTCCTTATCCTCCGGTGGGGAAGAAGTAAGTTGAGGGAAGGTAGAAGATGAGAAAACTTCTCTTGCTATTCGTATTGGCCTTGGGTCTCAGTTTTTGTTCCCGGGGGAGTAAACGGGCGGAGTTTTCCAAGACCCCCATTATACTTGTTTCCATAGACACCCTCAGGGCGGATCATGTTTCGGTGTTCAACAAAAAGGCGGAAAAAACGAGAACATGGGAGGCCCTGGCTGACGATGGGATGGTCTTCCTCCACGCCTACACCCATGTTCCTCTTACCCTTCCCTCCCACACCACCATGTTTACGGGAATGATACCTCCCCACACCGGGGTAAGGGATAATGTGGGTTTTACTTATAAAAAGGACTTTAAGACCCTGGCGGAGTGGTTGAAGGAAAAGGGCAAGAGAACGGCGGGGTTCGTATCCACCGTAGTTCTTCATCACAGGACCAGAGTTTCCAGAGGTTTTGACTTCTACGAAGACAAGATAGAAAACACCACCGGAACCCTCTCCCTGGGAGGGGTTCAACGCCCGGGCATTCAAACCATTCACCTGGCAGAGGACTGGCTTGACCAGCAGAAGGACGACAATTTTTTCCTCTTTCTACACATATACGAGCCCCATTCCCCTTACGATCCTCCGGAGGAATATCGGAAAGAGGGAAGAAGCCTTTACGAAGGGGAGGTTTTATATGCGGACCACCTGGTGGGGGAATTTCTTGATTATCTCAAGGACAGGGGAATTTACGAGAAGGCCATGATCTTTATGGTTTCGGACCACGGGGAGGGGCTCAAGGAACACGGTGAGAGTGAGCACGGAGTTTTCCTGTACATTGAGGACCTTCATGTTCCCATGGTGGTGAAACTTCCCTACAACTGGAGGCCCTTTAAGAGGGTGGATCGGCCCGTGGCGCTGACGGATATTTTCCCCACCCTTTGCGACTACTTTCAGATGAAATGTCCCCATAAAATGGACGGGGAAAGCCTCCTGAAAAGGAAGCCCGGGGAAAGGAAAGAAGTTTACTCCGAGAGTTTATACGGCAAGTACCACTACGGATGGGCCCCCCAGTATTCTTTAATTGACGGGAAAAATCATTTTATTTTGACCCCCATAAGGGAGTTTTACGACCTCGTAAGGGATCCCAGGGAGAAGAAGAACCGCTATGGATTCGGAAGGTCCAAGGAAATGGAGAGGGTTCTCAAGGCCATGGTTTCCCGATTCCAGGAGGACAAGCCCCAAAAGGTGGACCCTGAGTTTCTCCGGAAATTACAGAGCCTTGGCTATGTGGGTTTGATCCATCAGAATGTGGGCGGGGAAGAAGAGGAACTACCTGATCCCAAAACTAAAATTTACCTCCTGGAAAAACTGAACAGGGCCATGGCTCTGGGAAGGATGGGGCTTTATAAAAAGGCGGCGGAAATCCTGGAGGAGGTTCTACGGGAGGATCCCCACATGGAGGAGGCCATTTCCCAGGCAGCCAGGATCAACGAGAACGCCGGCAATTATGAAAGGGCCATAGAACTCTATAAGGAACTTCTCCGGCGAAGGCCCAACGACATAGCCGCTCTCATAGGGATAGGAAGCACCTATTTCAGGATGGGGAATTATAAGAAGGCCCTGGAGGCCATAGATCTTCTTATAGAGAAAGAGCCAAAATTCGCCGTGGCCTACAGCCTTAAGGCCATGGTTTATTACAAGGAAAAGAAATACGACCTCTTTTACAAATACTTAAAGAAGGCCATGGAACTCAACAAGGACCTGGACCACATTCACTATCTGATGGGTCTGGATTACCTGAGGCTCTGGGCAGAAAAAAAGGATCCCTCTTACATAGAAAAGGCCAAGGAAGAATTTTTAAGGGTGGAGGAAAAAAATGTTCGGGGGTATGTGGACCTTCATTTTAACCTGGGGGTTATCTTTGAGAGGGAAGGTAATTACGGCAGGGCCGAGGAGGAATATCGCAGGGAAATGAAGTTTTTCCCCTCCAACCCCAAGCCCTATGTTAACCTGGCCCTGCTCCTGGCCCGGGAAGGGGATTTGCCCGAGGCCATTCATACCCTTCTGCTGGGGGAAAAACTGGCTCCGGTTCCCCAGACTTATTACCTTCTGGGTTTGTTTTATCTCAAGTTCAGGAATCCCGCCGCCGCCAGGAAATGGGTTCTGAAGGGTCTTGAAAAATATCCCAAGGATCCCCGTTTGTTGTCTTTAAGGCAGAGGTATGGGTTTTAAATACTTCAGGACTACAGTGGCGCTCCTTTTCGGGGCGGTTCTGATGTTCATCCCCCATTCCCACGGAAGGGGCCTTTCCCACGCCTGCCGGACGATGAAGTTCAGCCCCGTCAACGGCCCCTCCTTCTCCCTGGAGGATTTTTACGGCAGGCCCCTGACGGTGATTTTCTTCCAGCCCCAATGCCTCGCATGTAGGAGGGAAATTTCACGCCTTTCCCGGAGGAAGGATGGGGTGGTGGCCTTTTCCCTGGATAATTCCGTTGAAAGGGTTAGGAAATTCGCAAAGGAGTTAAACCTTCGTTTTCCGGTGGTGGTGGCCGACAGGAAGGTGTTGCAGTGTTTCGGAGGGATTGAGGCCGTGCCCACGGTTTTCCGATTCAATTTCGAACTTTTCCTGGTGAGGAAGGGGGATAAAACTACCTCCTCATCTTCCCTGAACCCCTACTGTCACTGCAGTTTTTAGTTCAAAGGCTCTTGTCCAGTTTGGAAATCTCTTCGTTGTAGTATTTCCTGAAAAGTATGTCCCATTCCCGGCTACCTTCCACCACGGTTTTCCGCTGGGAGCGGATCTTCTGAACCACCTTCTCCTCAATTTCCTGATACATTTTCAGTTCCTTTTCTATGGCCTTCCTTATGGCAACCCTCAGGGCCGGAGAGTCCACGCCCGGTGGAAAGTCAACATAATCCAGTTTCTGAAGGAGTTCAATCACGATGTCGGCTATGCGGTTGATTTTGGCCCTGGAAAGTCTTACCGTCACAACACCACCCCCTTCTTCTTGGCCAGTTCCCTCTTCACCATTTTAAACAGTTCGTTGTATTCAATGTTGGACCTGCGGATTTTGTCCAGGTGTTCGTGGAGAAGTTTCTTGGCCTCCTCTTCAATTTCGTCTTCCTTTAAAAATTCTTCGGTTATGATCTTCTCCACATCCTCAATTAGGCGATGCACATCTTCAACGATGAGTTTTTGGTCCTCCATAAGTTCCTTGACGATGGTCATCGCCAGGTGGGCAATCTGATTCTTGGAAAGCCTCATAATGAAATTTTATACAGATTAACTCAGCAATTCAAGTTTTGAAAAGGGGAAGGGGGGAGGTCCCCCCTTCCTGAATTTTTATTTTTCTTTCTTTTCGGAGAGGGCGGCCCTGGCCGCAGCCAGCCTTGCCACGGGAACCCTGTATGGGGAAGCGCTTACATAGTCCAGGCCTATTTCGTGGCAGAAGTATATGGATTCGGGGTCCCCACCGTGCTCACCGCATATTCCCACCTTGAGTTTCGGACGGGTTGCTCTTCCCTTTTCCACGGCGATTTTCATGAGGTATCCCACGCCGTCCCTGTCCAGGGTGCGGAAGGGATCCCTGGGCCAGATTCCCTTCTCCAGGTATATGTTGAGGAACTTTCCGGCGTCGTCCCGGCTCAGGGCGAAGGTCATCTGGGTGAGGTCGTTGGTACCGAAGGAGAAGAACTCCGCCACCGAGGCCACCTGGTCGGCGGTGAGAGCGGCCCTGGGGACCTCAATCATGGTGCCCACCTTGTAGGGGATGTCCACCTTGTATTCCTCCATGACCTCCCTGGCCACACGGTCTATTACCTTCTTCTGGTCCTCAATTTCCTTCACATGGCCCACTAGGGGAACCATGACCTCGGGGTAAACCTTGGCCCCCTCCCTTAACAGGCGGGCTGCCGCCTCAAAGATGGCCCTGGCCTGCATCTCGGTGATTTCGTTGTAAGTAATTCCCAGGCGGCAACCCCGGTGTCCCAGCATGGGATTGAACTCGTGGAGTTCTTCCACCCGGGCCAGGAGTTTCTCCAGTTTTTCTATTTCCGCCTCTATTTCCTCCACTATTTTCCCCGCCTCCAGGCTGTGTTCTGCCTCAAACTCCATGGCTTCCAGAATTCTCCTCTTTTTATGTATTTCCTCCACCAGTTCTTCCCTTTTGGGGAGAAACTCGTGAAGGGGCGGATCCAGAAGCCTTATGGTAACTTCCAGGCCCTCCATTTCCTTGAGGAGGCCGTAGAAGTCCTCCCTCTGCATGGGGAGGAGTTTGGAAAGGGCTTCCCTCCTTTCCCCTTCGCTTTCAGCCAAAATCATGTTTTGCATTATAGGAAGCCTTTCCGGGGCGAAGAACATGTGCTCGGTTCTGGCAAGCCCTATCCCTTCGGCCCCGAAGAGCCTGGCCAGACGGGCGTCCTGGGGGGTGTCCGCGTTGGTTCTGACTCCCAATTTTCTGTACCTGTCGGCCCAGGAGAGGAGTTTTTCAAAATAGGGATAAAGGACGGATTTTTCCCTGGGAAGTTTGCCCATGACCACCTGAATTATTTCCGAAGGGGCGGTGGGGAGTTTCGCTATGAAAACTTCCCCGGTGGTTCCGTCTATGGAAATCCAGTCGCCTTCCTTTACCACTATCCCTTTTACTTCAAATTTCTTCCCCTCTTCGTCCACCTTGATGTCTCCGCAGCCAACCACCGCGGGTTTACCCATCTGTCTTCCCACCACCGCGGCGTGGGAAGTCATGCCTCCGGTGGAGGTCAGGATTCCCTGGGCTGCCTTCATGCCCGCTATGTCCTCGGGGGAGGTTTCCGGCCTTACTAAGATGACCTTTTCTCCCCTTTTGGCCCATTCCACCGCATCCTCAGCGGTAAAGACCGCCCTTCCGCTGGCTGCCCCCGGTGAGGCGGGAAGTCCCTTGGCCACGGGCTGATGTTTCTTCCTCTCTTCCAGGTCAAACATGGGGTGGAGAACCTGCTCTAAGGCGGAGGGCTCCACCCGCAGGACCGCCTCCTCTTCGTTGATAAGCCCCTCTTCCACCATGTCCACGGCAATTCTCAGGGCCGCCATGCCGGTGCGCTTTCCGGTCCTGGTCTGCAGCATGTATAGTTTTCCCCTCTCCACGGTGAATTCAAAGTCCTGCATGTCCCTGTAGTGGCGCTCAAGTTTCTGGGCTATGTCCATGAGTTGGTCGTAAACCTCAGGGAGGACATTCTTGAGTTCGCTTATGGGCATGGGGGTCCTTATGCCGGCCACCACATCCTCTCCCTGGGCGTTGATGAGGAATTCTCCGAAGACCTCCTTTTCTCCGGTGGAGGGATTTCTGGTAAAGCCCACCCCCGTGCCCGAGTCTTCTCCGAAGTTTCCGAACACCATCATCTGAACATTAACGGCGGTACCCAGGTCGTCGGGGATGCCGTATATTTTCCTGTATTCAATGGCCCTCTTGTTGTTCCAGGAGCGGAAGACGGCCAGGATGGCCATTTTAAGTTGTTCCCGGGTGTCCTGGGGAAAATCGTGCCCCCACTCCCTTTTTACGATTTCCTTGTATCTGGAAATAAGTTCCTTCAGGCCCTCCACCGAAACCTCGGGATCCGTCTTTACCCCTTCCTTTTCCTTTATCTTCTGGAGTTCTTCCTCAAAGAGTTTCCTGGGAATCTGGAGGACCACATCGGAGAACATCTGAATAAACCGTCTATAAGAATCGTAGGCGAACCTGGGGTTGTTTGAGGCCTTGGCCAGACCCTCCACGGTTTCGTCGTTGAGGCCCAGGTTCAGGATGGTGTCCATCATGCCGGGCATGGATATGGGAGCGCCGGAGCGGACCGAAACGAGAAGGGGATTCTCCCGGTCGCCCAGTTTCTTCCCGGCCACCTTCTCCAGCCTTTCCAGGGCCTCCCAGATCTGACGCCAGACTTCCTCGGGCAGGGTCTGGTTGTTTTTGTAATAAAGGGTGCAGGCCTCTGTGGATATGGTAAATCCCGGGGGAACCGGAAGCCCGGCGTTGGTCATCTCCGCCAGGTTCGCTCCCTTCCCTCCCAGAAGGTCCTTCATGTCCTTGTTGCCGTCGGCCTTTCCCTCTGCGAAAAAGTAAACATATTTTTTCATGCCCGTCCTCCTTATAAAGCGTATTAGGAAATTTTATCTCAATTCTCCCATCCTTTTCAAGGTCTTCTTTCCCCCGTTTTTTGACTTGAAAAAAATCCCGGACCTGTCTATAATGAATTTATGGTTAATGAAAATGAAACGGAGTTTCAAAATTTGAAACTCAGTAGAAACAAGTCCATCCTCAAGGCCATTAAAATCCTGGAGACCCTGGCAGGGAAAACCGGGGGGCTTTCCCTCACGCAGATCGCCAGGCAGGCAGGTATCAACAAGGCCACCGCCCTCAGAATTTTAACCACCCTTCGGGAAAGCGGGTTCATTGAGAGGGAAGACGGGAGATATGTGCTGGGTACCCGTTTATTTCTCCTGGGAAACAAGGCCCCTATTAAGAAGAACATAATAGACAGGGTTCATCCTCATTTAAGGAGATTGGCCTTTGAATTTAAAGAGACGGCCAACCTGGCAGAACTTTGCTTTGGCACCGTCCATTACCTTGACAAGATAGAGACCCCCCGGAGTTTGAGGATAAGCACCTTCGTGGGGGCCCGGCTTCCCATTCACTGCACCGCCCTGGGGAAGGCCATAATTGCCTTTCTTCCCGGGGATAAAAGAGACGCCATCCTCCGGGATTTCCTTTTTGAAAAGATGACCTCCAACACCATAACGCAGAAGGAGGAATTCTTAGAAGAACTGGCTAAGATCAGGGAGCGAGGTTATAGCGTAGACAACGAGGAATTTGAAGAGGGACTGAGGTGTGTGGCGGTTCCGCTTTTCCTGGAGGACCTGAACTTTTTCGGGGCCATAAGCATATCCGGGCCTTCCAGGAGGATTACCGTGGAAGCCATCCCCAGGATTGCAGAGGTCCTTAAAGGGGAAGTGGACGCCATAAAGGAGGAATTACTCTCTAAAAAATAAAAGGAGGTGCACCATGAGAAAGGCCCTTGGCCTTCTGACGGCACTATTTTTGGTTCTGGGGTTTGTGGTTCCCGTTCATTCAGGGACCGCACCCCAGAAAATCACCCTTATGGAGGTTTACAAGGTTCTTAAGTCAAAGAAGTTCGTGGACCTCACCCACAGTTTTTTCCCTGGAATTCCCCATTGGCCAGGGTTTCCCAACGAGAAGAGAACCACCATCTATTACTACGATGAAGGGATAGGGACCATGGGGTATGGGTTTCTGGCCCACTACTACTGCCATGTGGGTCAATGGGGAACCCATGTGGACCCGCCCAACCACTTCGCCAAGGGAAAGATGAGCCTTGACGAGATTCCGGTAACCCAGATGATCCTTCCCCTGGTGGTCATTGATGTTCACGAGAAGGTGGCGGAGAACCCCGATTATGTCCTCACCGTGGAGGACATAAAGGCCTGGGAAGCCAAGCACGGTCCCGTTCCCGAGGGGGCTTTTGTGGCCATGAGAACCGATTGGTCCAAGAGGTGGCCCGATCCTGCCAAGATGAAGAATGCCGACGAGAACGGCGTTGCACACTATCCTGGCTGGAGCATGGAGGCCCTTAAATACCTTTACGAGGTTAGGAAGATAACCGCCTCCGGCCACGAGACCACGGATACCGATCCCGGCCTGAAAACTTCCAAGGACATCTACGAATGCGAAAACTACATACTCTCCCACAACCACTGGCAAATAGAACTCTTAGCCAATCTGGACAAGGTTCCAGAATACGGAGCGCTGGTGGTGGTGACCTGGCCCAAGCCCAAGAAGGGTTCCGGATTCCCGGCCAGGGTCTTCGCCATTCTTCCCTGATTGGAAAGATAGGAGGTAGAAATGAAGAGGAAAATCTGGATAATACTCCTGCTGATAGGACTGATTTCCCTCCCGCTTCTTTCCGCGGAACCCAAGGTTAAGTTAGGAGGGCTCATTTACACCTATGCCTTTTTCCACTCCAACACCGACTTTGACAAGGAGACCGAGGATGGAAACACTTACCTCTACATTCACGCCGATGTCCAAACCACGGTGGACTTCGGAGATGGAGTTACCTTCTATGTAATGCTGGGGGCCTGGTCCCAGCACGGGGCTAATCCATACTGGGGGGTGGACCTTCAGGGAATTCCCGACCCAAGCCTGAGAATTCTCCAGGGCTACATAGAGGTAAAGAACATAGGGGATACTCCCCTGAGTTTCACCCTGGGGAAGAAGAGGTTGCTTTACGGCGACGGCGCTGTGATGTTTGACGGAGGAGAAGATGGAGCCACCGGCGTGTGGTTGAACTACAACCAGGGCAAGGTTAACGCCGACCTGTTTTATGTAAGACTGGCCCAATCCCACGGGATCGCCTATGTGGGTGCTCCCTTTTACGGCGGCTATAATCCCGGTGCCTACGACGGTTATCCCGGGAACATAAACCTCATGGGAATATACTCCACCATCACCCTAAGCAAATCCTTGAACATTCAGCCTTACCTGGTTTTCAGACCCTGGAACATAGCGCCGGGTTACCATGCTAACCCCATGTGGATTGGTTTGAGGGCAGAGGGGTCCATGAACAAACTCTCCTTCGCCGCGGAATACACCCAGATGGGAGGAGAAGACGGTTACGGCACCGACTACAAGGGTTACGAATACCTCCTGAAGGCCGATTACGAAGTATCCAAGTCCCTTGCAGTGGGGGGAGCCTATGTTTGCTTCAGCGGAGACGACAACCCAGAAGATTCCAGCAACTACCTCTACGAATCCGCCACCAACGGGCCCTACACCTTCGGATTTTACAAGGATTGGCCGGGCTTTGGCCCCGCCCACCTTATGACCACCGGATACGGATTCGGCGGACTTGATCCCGGAAACACCACCATGACCAATCTGAACATGTTCAACATCCACCTGGGGTTCTCCCTGGGGAACTTCGCCTTCAGGGTAGATTACTTCAAATACGGCAGAAACAAGGTGATGGAAGGTGGACACAAGGATATGGGAGGAGAACTGGCCTTCCTGGGGAAGTACACCTACAGAGAGAAAATAACCTTCGGGTTCACGGCAGGTGCCTGGAGCCCCGGGGATTACTTTAAAAAGGATCTGGGATTGGAAGGCAGGGCCGCCACCGCCTACGGCGGTTATTTCTGGACGGCCCTGGCCTTCTGACGGCAAAGGAGGGGGGATATCCCCCCTCCTTTCCTATTTTAATACAGGTTGCGTTTTTCATACAAAGGAGGATTGATAAAATGAGAATTCTGATGATAGGATTTGGCACGGTGGGACAGGGTTTTGTGGAATTGTTAAAGGATAAGCGCCTGGACCACCTGAAGATAGTCGGAGTTTACGACCTGAAGATGGGGGGAGCCGTGGATCAGACGGGTATTCCTCCCGAAAAATTGCTGGAAGCCGCCCGGGCCCGGGACCTGTCTTCCTTGCCCGGGGGCTTTAAGGGGAATGTCTCGGTAAAGGAACTTATAAAAGATACTCCGGCGGACCTCCTGGTGGAGGTTACTTATACCAACCTCAAGGATGGAGAGCCCGCTTACACCTACATAAAGGAAGCCCTCAAGACCGGAAAACATGTGGTTACCACCAACAAGGGCCCCATAGCCCTTTATTATAAAGAACTGAGAGAATTGGCTTCCAGCGTTCACAAATACCTAAGGTTTGAAGGTACGGTTTTATCGGGAACGCCGGTGATAAACCTGGTTCAATATACCCTGAGGGGAAGTTATCTTCACAAGATAAGGGGCATCCTCAACGGCACCACCAATTATATACTGAGCCTCATGGAAAAGGGTGTGGACTACGCTGCAGCCCTCAGGGAGGCCCAGGATAAGGGCTATGCCGAAGCCGATCCCACCGGGGATGTGGAGGGGTGGGACGCCATGGCCAAGGTCCTCATCCTGGCCAATGTCCTGATGGATGGGAACCTTTCCAAGGAGGATGTGGAAAGGGAGGGTATAACCTCCCTTGATGTGGAGAAGGTCCGGGAGGCCAGCGAAAAGGGCGAGAAGTGGAAACTGGTGGGGGAGGTGATAAGGGAAAACGGGAAGGTGAAGGCCCGGGTAAGGCCCACCAGGGTGAAGCCCGACGACAGGCTCTTCCATGTGGATGGGGTGGTGAACTCAGTGGTTTTCTACACGGACACCCTGGGAGAGGTCCAGATTACCGGTCCCGGGGCAGGCCGGAGAGAGACAGGATATGCGGTCCTTTCCGATGTGCTTTCCATAGAAGGAGGTGAGAAATGAAGATGATAATAGGCGGGGAATTCGTGGACAAAGAGGAGCGGATTCCCGTCCTCAATCCCGAGGACGACAGCCTGATAGATTACATCCCTTCGGCGGGGCCGGAGGATGTGGAAAGGGCCTTCTCCCTGGCCCAGGAGGGAGCCAGGGACATGGAAAAACTCTCCTCCTACGAAAGATATCGGATTTTAAGGGATGTTTCTCTCCATGTGGAAGAGAACCTGGAAGAATACGCCGTTTTAATAGCGAAGGAAGGGATAAAAACCATAAACGAGGCCAGAAAGGAGGCCAAAAGGGCGGCCAACACCTTGATGTACGCCGCCGAGGAGGCCAAGCGGCTACAGGGGGAGATCCTGCATGTGGATGCGGATTTCCGGAGCGAAAAAAGGAGCGGGTTCTGGTTTAGGGAGCCCGTGGGGGTGGTTCTTGCTATAACGCCCTACAACGATCCCCTGAACATGGTGGCTCACAAACTATCCCCGGCTTTTGCCGCCGGCAACGCCGTCGTGTTAAAACCCACTTACCTTACCCCGCTTTCCGCCCTGAAGTTGGCCCAGGCCTTTCTGGAGGCAGGGCTTCCGCCCAGGGCCCTTTCGGTGGTAACAGGAAAATCCAGCAGGATAGGAGATGCCCTGGTTTCTGATCCTCGTCCCAGGGTTATTACCTTCACCGGAGGGGTGGAGGCCGGTCTGGAGATCACCAGAAAGGCGGGTCTTAAAAAAATGATGATGGAATTGGGCTCCTCTTCCGCCGTGATAGTGGACTTTGAGACCGATGTGGAAAGGGCTGCCCAGTTGACCGCCGAGGGAAGTTTTTACGCTGCCGGGCAGAACTGTATCGGAGTTCAGAGGGTTTACATCCACAGCAAGATATACAGCGAATTCGTGGAAAAAATGCTTCAGGCAACCTCCCGGGTCAAGGTGGGACCCAAACTGGATGAAACCACCACCATGGGACCCATGATAACCAGGGAAGAAGCCGACAGGGTGGAAGCCTGGATCAGGGAAGCGGAGTCTGCCGGAGGGAGAATCCTTACAGGCGGAGAGAGGAAGGGGAACTACATAATGCCTACCGTCATTGAGGAACCTCCAGCCCATACCAAGGTGGCCACCGAGGAAGTTTTCGGTCCCGTGGTGTGCCTTTACAAGTACCAGGATCTGGACGAAGCCATAGAGAAAGCCAATTCCTCCAAATATGGACTTCATGCGGCCATATTCACCGAGAACCTCCACAAGGCCATGAAGGCTGTAAAAATGCTGAAATTCGGAGGGGTTATGGTTAACGACTCCACGGATTTCAGGGTGGACTACATGCCCTTCGGAGGCTACAAGTATTCCGGCCTGAACCGGGAAGGCTTGCGCTTTGCCATAGAGGTTATGACGGAGATAAAAACGGTTATAATAAAATAAAAAGTTGGAGTAAAAAATGAAGAGATTCGCTCCTCTGCTCGCAATTTTCCTATCCCTCTCCTTCTTTTTAGGGGCCCTGGAACTTACGGGAAAAATCGTGGACCAGGAGGGTCGCCCCGTCAGGGCCGGAATGGTGCTCCTGAGGGCCCAGGGTTCCGAAAAATACATAAAGTCCGACCTCAACGAAAAGGGGGAATTTTTCTTCAGAGAACTGAAGCCAGGAACCTACGAATTCAAACTCAGCATATTCAGCGCCGAGAAACTCCACAGGACCCTCCACCTGGAAAAAAGCCAGGACCTGGAACTTACCGTGAAACTCTCTTTTCTGGACAGGGCCTTGATATTTACCCGGGAACTTTCCGATGTGGCTTGGGGGACCTGGATGATAATCCTACTGGTGGGCACCGGCATAATCCTCTCGCTGGCCACGGGATTCGTGCAGGTAAGGAGGCTGGTTTCCGCCTTCAGGGAAGTTTTCCGGGGGGCCCTGAAAAAGGGGTACATGGGAGAAGAGGAGGGAGACATTTCTCCCTTCGCCGCCCTGATGACCGCCCTGGCCGCCACCGTGGGAAACGGTAACATCGCCGGGGTAGCCACGGCCATTGCCACCGGGGGGCCCGGGGCTCCCTTCTGGATGTGGGTGGCTGGAATTTTCGGCATGGCCACCAAATACGCCGAGGGATTTCTGGGGGTGAAGTTCCGGAAAAAAATGCCCACCGGGGAGATGGCCGGGGGGCCCATGTATTATGCAAGGTACGGGATCAAGTGGAAGCCCGTGGCGAAATTTTTAGGGGCCCTTTTTGCCATCTCCGCCTCCATTACTGCCCTTCTGGGCACGGGCAACATGGCCCAGTCCAACTCCATGGCCCTGGCCTTTAAGACCCAGTTCGGAATTCCTCCCTGGATCTCCGCTGCGGTCATAACCGCCATGGTGGGTCTTGTGGTAATCGGTGGAATAAAGAAAATCGGGAGCGTTTCCGAAAAACTGGTTCCTGCCATGATAGTGCTGTATGTTCTTGGAGGAACGGTGGTCATTCTGGCCAATTTCACGAAGATCCCCCAGGCCTTCGCCCTCATCTTAAAATCTGCCTTTTCTATAAAGGCCGTGGGAGGAGCCCTGGTGGGAACCACCGTGGCTCAGGCCATATCCATAGGGGTCAGAAGGGGGGTTCTCTCCAACGAAAGCGGTCTGGGTTCTGCGGCCATAGCCCAGGCAGCCTCCCGTTCACCGGAGCCCGTCTACAACGGCCTTATAGCCATGACCGGCACCTTCATAGACACCATCTTCGTCAATACCTTCACCACCCTGACCATCATCCTCTCCGGGGCCTATTTATACACCGCCGCCTACGGTTCCTCCAAGGGCCTCACCTCCACCGCCCTGACCATCGCTGCCTTTGAATCCGTTATTCCCCATCCCTTCGGAGGGGCTATAATAGCCCTGGCCTCCTTCCTTTTCGGCTATTCCACCCTCATAGCCTGGTGTTATTACGGAGAAAAATCCTTTGAATACATAGCGGGAAGTCGCGTGGTGGTCCCCTACAGACTGGTATTCATCGCCCTTACCTTCCTGGGGGCCATAGTCCAGGGACCGTATTTGAACATAATCTGGTATACGGGGGATTCGGCCAACGCCCTGATGGCCCTGCCCAATTTAATCGCCCTCCTCTTCCTGGTGAATGTGGTGAGGAAGGAGACCGTGGACAAACTCTACCGAAGAAAACTATGGTAATCCCACGGAATTTTCAAGGGTGCCTATTTTTTCTATCTCTATCTTCAGCCTGTCTCCGTCCTTTAGGAAAACCTGGGGGTTTCTAAAATAGCCCACCCCCGCCGGGGTGCCGGTGCATATGAGGTCCCCGGGGGATAGGGTGATGTCTGTGGAAATGTAGGATATGAGGAAGTCCACTGGGAAGACCATCATGGAGGTGGAGGAGTCCTGCATCTTCTGGCCGTTGAGGGTGAGGGATATTCCCAGGGAATGAGGATTCCCCACTTCGTCGGGGGAGGCCACGAAGGGACCCAGTGGAAGGAAGGTGTCAAAACTCTTTCCCCGGACCCACTGGCCATCGCCGAATTGACAATCCCGGGCGGATACATCGTTTCCCACGGTAAAGCCCAGCACATGTTTCATGGCCTCCTCCCGGGGGATTCCCTTTCCTCCTTTCCCTACGATAACCACCATTTCCGCTTCGTAGTCCACCATGTTGGAACTTCGCGGGAGGAGGATTTTCCCCCCATGGCCCAGGAGGGTGTTCCTGAATTTGGCGAAGATGATGGGCTTCTTAGGAGGGGGTTTCCCGTGTTCCCGACAGTGATCAATGTAGTTTCTGCCGAGACAGATTATTTTTTCCGGCCAGGGCACCGGAGGGAGAAATTTTACGCCCCCTTCTTCGTAGGTGGTTCCCTCCTCAAAGTCCTCCAGCAGGTCCCACACCCTTCTCAGGAAGGGCACGGTTCCCTCGGTTTTTAGAACTTCCATGGGGGAGGTGGCTGGCAGGGATATGCCCTGGGCCGTGGCGAAGTCAAGGACATCCACCAGTTTGCTCCCCCAGGGAAAGACCAGTCTGTCCCCCCTGGGGGTTCTTACCACTCCAAATCTCATTTTTCCTCCTTGGTTCCGAGGTATATGATGACAGTTCCCATGGTGAGTTTCAAATGCCTCACCCGGGAAAAACCGATTCCCTCCATCTCCTTTATCACCTCCTCCGGTTTGAGGAATTCTTCAATGGAAGACGACAGATGGTCGTAGGCCCCACGGTTTCCCGATACGAGCCCTCCGATGAGGGGAAGAATGGTTTTCAGGTAAAGCCTGTAAGGGGACCTTATCCACCTGGATGGGGAGGGGGAAAACTCCAGTATTCCCAGGGTTCCTCCGGGTTTTAGAACCCTGTAGGTCTCCTTCAAACCCCGTCGGGGGCAGGAGAGGTTTCTGAGGCCGAAGCCCATGATCACCCGGTGAAAACTCTGTGAAGAAAAAGGTAGGTTTTCGGCATCGCCCACCACCAGAAGGGAGCGGGAAGTTTTTCTGGTTGCTCTTTTCAACATGGGAAGGGAGATGTCCAGGCCCACCACCTGCGCCCCCCTCTTTTCGCATAGAACCGCCAGGTCCCCTGTGCCGGTGCAAAGGTCCAGAACCCTTTCCCCCGGAGAGGGGGCAATCTCCTCAATCAATTTCCTCCTCCATCCCCGGTCAAGACCCAGGCTGAGAAGGCGGTTTAAAAGGTCGTATCTGGGGGCGATTTGTGAGAAGAGGGTTTTGACTTTATTTCTCATTTCTGGAAAGGATAACCAGAAGATAGTATAGGAGGGCGTTGAGGCTCAGATATGGCCAGAGGTTCGCCTTCCCCTGGAGGGAAAAATCGTAGGCCCAGTGGAGGAAGGCAGGAACCGCCAGGGTGGCCCCCAGGAAAAACGGTCTCCACCTTCCCCTTATTGAGCGGTAAAAAAGATACCCCATGAGGCCGCTTATGCAGAGGTGTATGGGGAGAAGGTTTCTAAGGGCCAGAACAGAAAAACCGAACTTTGCCCCGTAGAGATAGTTCTCCAGGGATCCGAACACTGCCCCCACCGACGCCCCGGCCACCACGGCATCCCTGCGGTTTCTGACCTTTCCCAGGAGAAAGAGGAGGAAGATGTTGAGGAATTTGAACCCTTCCTCCCTGAGGGCCACCTGAACGAAACGGTATTCGTAAGGGGCCTTTACCACCACAAATTTCAGCAAAAGGGAAAGGCTTAGCAGGGTAAATAAATAGGCCTCCGGCCAGAGCCTTAAATTCCAGCCGTTCAGAATGAGAACCAGAAGGGTAAAGGCCAGCAGGGAGGCCAGGGATGTTCCCCAGAGGTTCCTTCCCGTGAGGGAAAAAAGGATGAGAAAATAGAGGGATAGGGCCAGGGCCAGGAGGAGGACCTGACCCCATTTAAACAAGCGCTGGGGGTCCTCTATTCTGGTTTTTACAAGGAAATAACCGGCGGTTCTGACGAGTAAATACAGGAGGAAAAAGCCCAGCGCAACCTTAATAAGCATTCAGGTACTCCATGGCCAGGGGTATTAGTGCCCCGTATCTTGAAGGGTTGGCCCTGGCAGCCCTTAGAAATTCCCGCAGGTATCTTTGGCTTCCTTCCTTGAACCTTATGGAACTGTAGACCATGCCCATGGCCAGGGAGCACAGGGGAGTACGACAGGGTTTGAGGCTTGAGGTGAAGTCGTTGGCCAGTTTCAGGTTGGAGGGAAAATTGTGGAGGATGGCCTTCAGGGTGAAGAGGGCCCATCGGCTTCTGTAATTTTCTTCCCTGGATACCTGTAGGATGTAAAAGGAGGCGAACTTGAAGAGAGGGTAGTAAAAATCCCGGTTCAGAAGTTCCATGGCCCGGGGTATGTAATCCTTCATCTCCCTCACCCTTCCAGTTTCCCAAAGGGTTTTTAGGACCATGGTCAGGGGATCGTATGCCAGGGCAGGAACGCCGGCAGCCAATTCCAGGGAACGCCTGGCGTAAAAAAGAGCCCCCTTCCTGTCCCCCCGCAGGTGATGAAGGCGAGATAGGGCAAGGAAGAGACGCCCCCTCACCAGGGGGTTCTCAGAGGAGGAAAGGACCTCCTTTATTTTTCTCTCCACCAGTCGGAGATCCTTTCCTCCCAGGAAAATATACAGGGCTATTCTTTTGAGTTTCTGGATTTCCCGGTAATCCTCCAGGTAATTTCTCCAATTGAACCCGATAAGTTCAAGGTAATCGGCATCGTAATAATAGGAAATGATGATGGGGCCCTGGCCGGTTCCCCCCTCCCTGGCGGCGCTTCCGGGCCTTAACTCAAAGTTGAGGGCCTTCCTCCGGGAAAAAATCCCCAGAAGCACCAGCATAGTGAACAAAACCGCCAGCCCCCGCAGGGAAGCCTTTCTGGCCACCTCCCTTCCCCTCTGCCTTTCCTTTCTTCGCCTTTTCTCTTCCTCCATCTCCTCCAGTATGGGCTCCGGGGGCAAACCCTCCTTCAAGGCGTGGAGGAGTTTCTCCAGGAGATAAATTTCCCGCCGCTGGAGAAAAAGTAAGATTCTCTTTTCCACCCTCATGTCAGAAGGAAATCACTGGAATGGTGGACTGGAGGGCGCAACTGTAGACATAATACCAGCCCGGATGGTGGAAGGAGACCGAAACCTGAAAATTCTCCTCCAGGGCGGCCCTCATTATTCTGGACGCCAGATCCACCCCCTTCCTGTCCGTGACCACCAGAAATATCCTCCAGGTGGTGGGGTCCTTTACCCCCCAGGCCTTTTTTATTCGTTCCACCACTTCCCGGGCCCGGAGGAGACCGGGACCTTTAGCCTTCCTCTTTTCCGGGAAGAAACCCACGCAGAAGAGGTCTCCCTTCAAGTTTTCGGTTATTCCCTTTATCAAAAAGTGTCGGGTTTTTACCGTGGGCGTGAGGAAGAGTTTTCGGAGTTCTTCCTCGCCGAGTATTTCGGCTCCGGAGGCGCTGATAAGCACCACCGATTTTCCCTTGACCTTGCGGTCTCCCACATATATGGGAAGGTATTCGGTCTTCACCGCCTTCCTTATCCTTTTTTCCGAGGTGGTTATCACCAGAAGAAGGGAGAGGATGATGAAGAACACTCCCACCATGGTAACGGATAGGTCCGCGAAGGAGGTGAAGTCAGGCTCTATTTTTCCCATAATGCCAAGGCCTTCCTGTAGGTTTTTTCGTCCATGGGGATGTAACTCAGGGGGAGAAAATACCGGGAGTTTTTCAGGAAATCCCAGATCCTTTTTTCCACATCCTTGATGAGGCCAAAACCCCGGGGTGGAACCATGAAAACCACCCCGCAGAGGTGTTTCCGCTCAATGTTTGAACTGTTTGCCTCCACGCATTTCTTTACCTTGACCAACAACTGGGAAAAATTTATTTTCTCCGGATAGCCCTCCGGGGAGAGGTATTTTATGGAGGTGTTTGAATCCACGATGAAAACCATAGGCTTCAACTGAAAGATAAAATCCCTCCTGGCCTTTATGGTGGTGAGGCGAGCCTTCTTCAGGACAAAACTGTAGTATTCTTTAACCGCCTCCTTGGCTTCCTGGTATTGCTTTTCCTTAGGTATGGAAGAGAAACCCCATATCAAAAAGAGCAGTATCCCGGTGAAGGAGAACATTATGTCAATTATGGAGATAAGGCTAAAGTTTTCCCCTCTCAACTTCATCGGCGATCCTTTCCTTTTCCTCTTCCCCCAGGGAAAGCAGGAGTGCCTTGGATATGCTGGCCAGGACCCTGGCCCCTTCCTCCATTTTTTCTATAACGGCGTTCATCCTTTCCTCCCAGCGAGAGGGGTCCAGAGCGAAAGCCGGGGCCTCTGCCGGAAACTCCATTTCAGGCACGAGCCGTTCCAGGAAAAAGCCCTCCAGGGCGTTCAGGGATGAACTTATCTTCCTCCACACGGCGGAGTATAAAAACATGAGAATTAGAACGAGGACGAGACCCAGGAAGGTAGTGTCAAAGGCCGTATAAAGTCCCTGGGTTACCTGGGAAAAGGATTGGACGAAGGAGGTGGAGCCCTCCCCTGAAATCCTGAATCCGGCTATGGCCATGCTCACCCCCACCACGGTTCCTATGAATCCCATGAGGGGAAGAGCCCATATGGCCACCCTTACCGGAGTGAAGTTATCCTCCACCCTTTCCCTGAGGGATCTAAGATATGCTTCGGTCATGGTGACCAGTTCCCCACGGTTTCTTGCCCGGCGACTGAAGTTCAGAAAGGCCTTGGTGATGGAGCCCAGGGGTTCCGGCAGGGAGGCCCTTTCCAGACAGGGGAGGTCCGGGCATCCCAGGACGAGTTCCACCCTGAGGAGATGCCTCAGACCCCGGTAGTTAAGCCAGAGGTGAAAGAGACCCACCAGGAAAACCAGGACTATGGCCCTGGAGTAAACCTGACCCCCCAGGACCCTCAGGATGTAGGAGCCGTCGGGTAGGAAAGGAACGGGAAAAAGGTAGTAAAAAAATACCCAGGCGAGGACGGCATACAAGACGCTCTTTGAAAAAATTTTCCCCGACATCTTCAGGAAGTTTACCAGAAAACGGAGCGGGGTGGAATTTTGAACAACTTGGGGTAAAATCCTTTTATGGCTTATTTTATGGCGATTTTCTCGGGGGTGCTCCTGGCCCTTTCCTTTTCCATATTCATATGGCCCCTTTCCCTGGTGGCCTTTCTTTCCACCGTTCTTTTGTTCGCCTCCATGGCCCGGAAGGCCAATTTCATGGTGGGATTCGTCGGGGGAATGGCCTATTTTTCCACTGCCCTCTTCTGGATCGTTCCCACCCTGAGGAAATACGGAGGCCTTCCCTTTTCACTGGCTCTTTTAGCGCTTCTGGGGCTTTCCCTTTATCTTTCGCTTTATTTCGGGGTCTTTTCCCTGAGTTTGCGTTTTTTGAGCGGCGGGTTCCTCTACCTCGTTCCCTTTCTATGGGTCGGGCTGGAGGTCGTGAGGGAAACCGCGTTTACAGGATTTCCCTGGGCCAGTCTGGGCTACACCGTTTCCTCAGACCTTCCCTTCATCCAGTGGGCGTCGGTGGGAGGGGTTTACCTTCTGGGATTTTTTATGATGCTTCTGGCGGTGCTTTTCTACCGGGGAAAGAAGGGATTGGCCCTTTTCCTATGGATTTTTCTCCATCTTACGGGGTTTCTCATGGTGGGCCCCCACTACCGGGGGAGGTTTCAGGTGGCGGTTCTTCAAAACTCATGGGATTTTTCCCCGCCGTCCACCCCGGAGAGGGCTCAAGCGGTGCTGAGGGATTACGAGAAGTTGGGGGAAGAGGCGGTTAAGGAAGGGGCCCAACTCCTGGTTTTTCCCGAAACCACCGTTCCCTATATTTACCTTTCCGAACCCTCCTGGAGAGATTATGTGGTGGGATTGGCTGAGAAATGGAAAACCTGGATCGTTTTTTCCGCCACATGGAGGGAAGGAGAAAAATTCTACAATTCGGTTTTTTCCATTTCGCCCCGGGGAAAAATCTGGAGGTACTCCAAGAGTCACCTGGTTCCCTTCGGGGAATACAATCCCCTCCCTTTTCTAAAAAGGATAATCCCCAGGATAGCCATGGAGATCGGGGATTTCACCCCTGGAGACCGGACCTCCCTTTTGAGGTTCCGGGGTTATAAATTCGCTTCCCCGGTGTGCTACGAAGCGGTTTTCCCCGATCTCGTGAGGAAAATGGTCCTGGAGGGGGCCGATTTTCTGGTTAATGTTACCAACGATGCATGGTATGGGAGGACTTCGGCCCCGTGGCAGCATTTCTACCAAGCCCGGCTCCGGGCGGTGGAAAACAGGAGGTATTTGATCCGGGCCGCCTCCACCGGAGTGAGCGCCGTGGTGGACCCCTCTGGAAGGATTTTGACCCGCAGTAAAATCTACGAAACCCAGAAGGTGGTTTCTTATTTCTCCCCGGAGAAGAACCTAAGCCTTTACACCCTTACCGGAGGGTATCAGCGCTGGTTTTACCTCCTGCTCTCCCTCGTCATGTTGATTCTCGTCCTGGCGAAGGCGTTGGTGGGAAGGGGGAAATTCTTTATAATTTAATATCCATGATAGAGGTCCTGAGAATAAAAAACCTGGCGGTGGTGGAGGAGGCAGAACTGGAGTTTGAGGAGGGATTTGTGGTTTTAACCGGGGAAACCGGAGCCGGGAAGTCCATCATCGTGGGAAGCCTGAAGGCCCTGGTCAGCGGGAGATGGGATGCCGAAGTTATCCGGACGGGCGAGGAAAGGGCGAAGATTGAAGCGATAATAGACGGCAAAGTGGTGGGGCTGGAGATCGGCAAAAAAAGATCAAAGGCCCTTCTGGAAGGGGAGATGGTGCCCCTGAAGAAACTGGCGGAGTTTGCCGCCTCCAGAATAGACATCTTCGGCCAGAGGGACCATTATTTCCTCCTTCACCCCGAAAATCACCTGATTTTTCTGGACGATTACCTGGACCTCTCCTCCCTGAGGGAGGAGGTGGAGGCCCGGTGGCAGGCCTATGAAGAGGCCCTCAGGGCCTTGAGAAGGGCGGAGGAAAGGAGGGAGGACCTGAGGAGGGAGAGGGAGTTGCTTAGATTTCAGATTCAGGAGATAGAATCAGCGGGATTAAAGGAGGGGGAGGACGAAGAACTTCTTGCCCTGAGGGAAGTTCTCGTGAAGAAGGAGAAATTAAAGGAGGCCCTATCCCTGCTCAGCCGGGAACTGGAGGGGGAAGGGGGGGCCGCCGATAGGCTCTGGAGGATTAAGGGTGCCCTGGAGGAATTGGGCAGCGCCTTTTCAGAATTCATGCCCTATGCCCGGGAACTTGAGGGATTCCTTTCCAGCATCTCCGATGTGATAAGGCTGGTGGGGGAAAAGATAGCCTACATAGAGGAGGAGGAAGGTTCCCTGGAGGCAGTAGAGGAACGCCTGGCCCTGATAGAAAATTTGAAAAGAAAATACGGGAACACCATCGGGGAAATCCACGGTTTCAAGGAAAAGGCCATAAAGAAGTTAAGGGAACTGGAGGAGGCCTTTGATATGGAAAGGCTGGAGCGGGAAAGAAAAAGGAAGGAGGAGGAGTTTTTAGCGTTCGCCCGGAAACTTTCCCATCTCCGCCGGGAAGGAAAGGGAAAACTGGAGAAGGAGGTACTGAAAAACCTCAAAAAATTGGCCATGGAAAGGGCCAGGTTTGAGGTGGTTTTTGTTGACAGGGACCCCTATCCCCTGGGCCTGGAAGAGGCCGAGTTCTTCTTTTCCGCCAATCCCGGGGAGGAAGTCAGACCCCTGAGGAAGGTGGCCTCCGGCGGAGAACTTTCCAGGATAATGCTCGCGCTTAAAAACCTCTTTGCCGGGGAAGGAAAGACCTTCGTTTTTGACGAAATAGATGCCGGTATAGGAGGAAAAACCTCCCTGGAACTGGGAAAGATGCTACGGGAAATTGCGAAGGGAAACCAGACCATAGTGGTGACGCACCTTCCCCAGGTGGCAGCCTTCGCTCACCAGCATTTTCTGGTGGAGAAGAAAATAAGGGGAGGAAGAACATACACCACGGTGCGGGAACTCAAAGGTAAGGAAAGGGTAAAGGAACTGGCCAGAATGCTCTCCGGGGAGGTTTCCCCGGTGGCCCTCCGCAGCGCGGAGGAACTCTTGAAAAAATCTACTTCCCCACGCTCTTCCTGAGCATCTCCTCCAGGGCCCGAATATCGGCGCCCACCACCCTTTCTCCTGTGTCCATTATAAAGGTAGGAACGCCGGTTATTCCCAGTTCCCGGGCCAGTTTGTCCGTTTTGGATAGAATGGCTTCCCCTTTTACGCATTTTTCCTTGGCGGGGTTGGCCTTTTTCTCCCATTCCTTGGCCAGGTAGGTATCCAGGTTCAGCCCCTTACATATGGCCACCGCCGCCAGGTCGGTTCCCCGGGGCCTGTGAACCGGATAAAAGAGAACCTTAAGTATTACATTGTATTTTTTTGCGATGGACTTTATCTGTTTTTCGGCCCTGGCGCAGTAGGGGCATACCGGATCGGTGAACATGTAGAGCACCCTCCTGGCCGAAGGGGAAGGCTTGTACACCATCACGGTGAGGGCGTCGGCCCTTCTTCTCAGGGTTTTAAATTTCCCCTTCTGCAATTCCGCTTCCTTTGCCTGGGCCTTTTGGTAACTTTCGTTGGTGATGCTCTGCCCCAGGGAGAAAAGGTTTCCAATTATCACATAACCCTTGCCCACATAAAAGGGATAGGGTTTCCCGTTTAACTCCACCAGGAGTTCACAGAGGTTGAAGACGGGCTTTTTGGAGAGGACCTTCCCCTGAGGAAGTTTGGGGACATGCTTTTGAAGGGTGGCATAGGTGACCCCGGTGCAGGGATTTTTAGCGGCAGACAAAGCCGGAAAAACGAGGGTAACAAAAAGAATTGCGAGAACTAATTTTCTCATTGAAACCTCCTTCCCCCTATTTTATCAGCCCCGGTCCCCAGGACAAAATCAGCGGAGCCATCCAGGTGGAATGCCGGCCTTTCTGGCCTCCTCGTATAAACGCTCCAGGTCCTTCTGGGCCTGGGCCAGTTCCTTCCTGGCGGCTTCCAGTTGGCCCTTGACCTTTTCCAGGGTGGATTTTACCCTCTGGTGGGCCAGGGGGCGTTGCTCTATGAGAAAGGTGGTGTTCAGGTTGTTGAGTTGTCTTTCAAGTTCCTGGATCCTTTTTTTCAGGGAGGCTATTTTTTCTTCAAGGTTTCTCTTCCTTGAAAGCCACCATTCCTTGCTCTTCTTCGGGGATTTCTTCCCGTCCAACTCCTCCTTACCCCCGGCAGGAGTGGAGGAGCGAACGCCCTTTACGATGACGCTGGGCGGAGGGGTTTTGCCCAGGTCCTGGTTAGTTATCACCCGGGAAACCTTCACCTTTTTCCTCCTTTCCTTCTCCTTTTTTGAGAGTTTCACCAGCGGAGATTGAGAAAGGAGGAAACCCGCCAGGAGAAAGATGGTTAAAATTCTCATGTCGTCCTCCTCAGCAATATTATAAAACCTTTATGTTCAGAATTTCATCCTGGGAGTTGAGGTCGCGGAACACCTCGTTCCATTGCTTTTTGTCCTTCACTTCAAAGGTTATATAAACCAGGCCCGTGCCGTCCCCCACGGAGTTTCCCCTTACATCCACCACATTTATTTCGTGGCGGGAGATGAGTTCCAGGACATCCTTGAGCATGCCCGGCCGGTCTATTACCTTTACCTCCAGGGACACCGTCTGGCGCTGATCGCCACCCTCCACCCATTGGGCTTCCCGGATTCTGGAAGGGTTCAGCAGTCCCTGGAGGTAGAGGGGGCATGATTTTGTGTGGATTTTTATTCCCCTCTTGGTCACATATGCAAAGATTTCGTCCCCCTTGATGGGCTTGCAGCATCCGGCAAATTCCACCTCAATGTCCTCGTAGCCGTCCACCGTAACCGTCGGTTTTTTCAAGACCCTCTTTCTTTTACGGATTTCCTCCCGGAATTTTTCAGGGAAAAGCCTTCTCAGCAAGCGGGTGGAGGGGGAGATGGCCTCCTTGCCCAGGAGGTAGTAAAAATAATCCAGGTCCTTTATGTTTATGTGCCGGAGCCTTTCCTCCAGTTCCTCCTCCGAGACATCCCCCAGGGTTTTCCTGTTTTTCTGGGCGAACTCCTCCCAGAGTTTTTTCCCCTGGGGTATCAGACGGCTCTTTTCGGTTTTTCTGAACCAACTTTTTATTTTTTGCCTGGCCCTCTGGGTTTTAACGAAGTTAAGCCAGTCCACCGATGGGGTGGCCTTGGGATCCGTGATTATCTCCACCACCTGTCCCGACTGGAGTGGCTTTTTGAGAGAGTACCGGAGGCCGTCCACCTTGGCCCCCACGGCGTGGTGGCCAATCTCAGTGTGGATGGCGTAGGCGAAGTCCAGGGGGGTGGAGCCTGCGGGCAGTTCAATGGTGTGTCCCTTGGGGGTCTGAACATAGATGACTTCCCGGACTTCCAGGCCCCTGCCGATGTTTTTTATGAGGTCCTTTTCCCTCAGGTCGCTCTGGAGTTCCCGGACGAAGTCCAGGGCTTCCTTAATGTAACTCCGGTCCTCTTTGTAGGTGAGGTGGGAGGCGCTGCCCAGTTCCGCTTCCCTGTGCATCTCCTCGGTTCTTATTTGAATCTCAAATTTGTCCCCGCCTACGATGATGGTGGTATGAAGGGATCTGTAACCGTTGGGCTTTGGGCTGGCTATCCAGTCGCGAAGCCTTCCCTGGATTGGGGGCCAGTTTTTGTGGACTATTCCCAGGATTTGATAACAGCGATCCACGGTATCGGTGATAACCCTCAGGGCCAGGAGGTCGTCTATGCTGGAAAGTTCAACCCCCTTCCTCCTCATCTTCCGGAAAATGCTGTAAAGCCTTTTGACCCTGGCCTGGATTTTAAATGGGATTCCCTCCTTTTTAAGGACCTCCTTCAGAAGGGATTCCATTTTCTGGAGTTTCCCCTTGAATTCTTCCATGCGGGAGGCGAGGAGTTTCTCAAGCCGGGAATATTCTTCGGGATAGAGGTAGCGGAAGCACAGGTCCTCCAGGTCTCCCTTTACCCTTCCCATTCCCATCATGTGGGCTATGGGCACATATATGGTGAGGGTTTCTTCCGCAATTCGCCTTTGTTTGTGGGGAGGGAGATACTGGAGGGTTTCCATGTTGTGAAGGCGGTCCGCCAGTTTAACCTTCAGGATCCTCGGTTCGTCCATGGAGGAGAGAAAGAGTTTCAGGATGGAGGCCACCTGTCTCTCGGAGGAAGAAAACCCTTTTCCCCCGGTTTCCGGAATCTTCACCCGGGAGAGTTTGGTCAGGGCATCCACGATGAACGCCACCTCCTTTCCGAAGAGTTCTTCCAGTTCCTCCCTGCTCACCCCGGCGTCCTCCATCACATCGTGGAGGAGTCCCGCGGTTACCGTGGTGGGGTCCGCTCCCCATTGGGCCAGGGTGTAAGCCACCCGGAGGGGATGGGTTAAATAGGGGTCTCCCGAAGCCCTGAATTGGTCCCTGTGGGCCCGGGCGGCGAAAAGCCAGGCCTTCCTCAGTTGCTTTATATCCGCCCGGGGATCGTTCTTTAAGACCAGTTCCTCAAGGTCTTCGTACCTAAGTTGCAAAATCCCCTCCCATTGGACGATTAATTATATAATAGGACTTTGTGGTAAAATATCCACCGGAGGAAGAAATGAAGTTGATGGAGAATCGCTACCTTTACACCCTTAAGGTGGCCAAGAGGGCCCGTCAGATACTGGAGGGGGCCAAACCCCTTATAGAAACGAAGTTCAGAAATCCTATTAAAATAGCCCACGCGGAGTTTCAGACGGGGAAACTTGACATATCGCTAATCGTTATAAATCCCCTGGAGGATTTTTCCTTTTATAAGTAAGGCCATTTTCAGGTTGAGGTTCTTTATCTCCTCGGCCAGATACTCCAGGGTGATGGGTATGTAATCCTTAAAATAAGTTTTTCCCTTCTTTATCTGGAATCCAAAGGTTCCCAGGGCCTTCAGATGTCTTTGAAGGGAAACCAGGATGTAGTTGGAGGAGTTGAGGTTTTTTTCTAACCTCCGCCTGAGGGTTGGAGTTAGTTTCACATAATTGTCCCGGAGGAGGGAGGCGTAATCGTATTCCGGGGGTCCCATCATGCAGTCCTGGTAGTCCAGGATTAAAATTTTACCGCCCTTGAGGAAAATGTTTCTGGAGTGAAAATCCCGGTGGTTGGGCACCGCGGTGGAGTAATCTATGCTCTCCACCAGTTCCAGGGCGGCCTCCCGCCATTGTTCTTCCTCCACGGGGTATCTTTCCTCTATGAAGTGACGGAAGGTGAAGTCCAGTTCCTTCAAAAATCTTTCGCCGTTCAGGGCGCGCCTCCTCACCGGATGGTTCGCCGGAAACAGGCCGGGGCCGTAGTTTTGAAGGACCCTCAGGAAGTGAAGCAGTTTCCGGTATACGGAATCCACCTTCCGGTTTTTTCTCCAGGCTTCCTCCAGGCTGAGGTCCCCTGCATCCTCCATGAGGAGAGCCCGGGGAAAGATTTCGTATATTCTGGGCAGGGGCCATAGGGCCGAGAGGAAGCGATGAACCTGGAGTTGAAGGTCAAGACCCTCTCCGGTAAAGACCATTAACACGAACCGTTCCCCCTTTTTTTCTACCCGGTAAAATTGACGGGAAGAAGCATCCCCCTGGAGTTTTTCCACCAGGCGAAAACCCCGTTTTTCAAGGAAGGGGATAAGTTTTTCCGTCAACGAAAATCCCTCCTTTTAGAACCTTACCCGGGGGAACCGTTCCCCGAACCACCACGGAATTCACCACCGCGGCTCCCCTTTCTACCCTCCCGTCCCTCATTATTATGGAATTTTCCACCAGGGCCATGGGGTGGATCCGGGCTCCTGGTTCTGTCCATACCCCTTCTCCGTGGGCTTTGAAGTAGGAGGATGGGTTAGTAAATTCCAGGGCTTCCGCCTCCACCGCCCCCACCGGAAACCTTGCGGCAAAGTCCAGGATGAGGTTCCCTGAGGGGGGAAGGTTTTCCAGGGCTTCCGGGGAGATCACCATGGCACCGCAATAAAAATTTTTGCCCTCCCCTATTTTTAAGCGATTTCCTTCTATTTTCAGGGGAGTGTAGGGAGGTTTGTGGGGACAGAGGGCCAGGGTTATGGGGTAGGGGCTTGAGCGGTGGTGGTTTATGAGTTTTTCGTAGGGGCCCAGGAGAAGGGTATCGCCATTGTGGAGGAGAATTTCCTCCTGGATGTTGAAAAGGTTAAGGATTCGCCTGAGGCCCCCGCAGGTTCCGAGGAGGGTGCCCTCCAGGGAAAACCCGAAGTCCAGCCCCTGCAGGTCCCGCAGGATCTCCTGGGGAAGGTGATGTAGGTTCGCCACCAGTTTGGAGGCGTGGGGAAGGAGGCTTTCCGCGATTCTCCTTATAATGGGCGTCCCCTTGAAGGGAAGGGAAGGTTTGGGCCTGGCGGAAGATATGGGAAGCATCCTTTCCCCCCGGCCCGCAGCCAGTACTACTCCCCACATGAAAACCTGATCTCCTTCAAGCCCGCTTCCAGGGCCATTTCCACATAGGTCTTTTTGATGTAATGGGCAGGGGAAAATCCAAGGCTGCGGGCGATGCTTTCTATTTCCTCTGGACTTCCTTCAATCTCAATGAAATTGCCCAGGGGGGTTCTGTCCAGGGAGATCATGGCCTTCCCCAGGCGATAGTTCTTCCTCTCCTTCTCGTAGTAAAAGGCCACGGAGAACCCCAGGCGTTTCAGGATATCCTCCATGGCCCGGGGATCGTCCACCTCGGTTTGTATTTCCTCCCTTACTTTGTGCTGGGGATCCCTTATGGGCCTCCCCTTGAAGGTCAGGGTGGTTCTGGGGGGGCATATTCTCAGCCTCAGGGCTTCCCCCCTTTTGAACAGGGTGTTTTCCCGGTCAAAGAGGTAATTTTTTTCAAAGCATCCCCCCAGGAAAACGGCCCCCAGTTTCCGCACCTTTCTTTCCTCTTCCTCCAGATCGTCCACCTTTATTTTTACTTCCCGTTCAAATCCCATAGAGACGCCTCAGGTCTGAGTATTCTAAGATGGCTTCCCGCCAGGGAGATGGGGGAAACCTTTTGACCACGGTCCTGGCCTCCTCCAGGAAGTTTTCCATAACCGAGAGAGCCCTTTCCACGGCCCCGCTTTTTATCACATCGTCCCGGACGGCCTGGAAATCTATGGGTTCCCTGGTAAGGAAGAATCTCTTTATGTCCTGTGAAAACTTTCCCTCGCCCTCAAGGTAAAAGATGTAGGGGAGCGAGAGTTTTCCCTCCCGCAGGTCGGAAAGGGTGGGCTTTTTCAGTCTTTTTTTGTCAAGGACCACATCTGCCACATCGTCCAGGATCTGGAAGGCCAAGCCAAATTTTTCCCCGAAGTCCCTCAGTTCCTTCTCCAGGCTTTCGTCTCCCTTCAGCACCGCCGGCAGGGCTGAACTCAAGGCGAACAACCGGGCGGTTTTTCCGTCTATTATCCTGAAGTATTCATCCTGGCTGAGGTCAATCCTGTAAAGGTTGAGGCTTTCGTCCATTTCTCCGCTTATCATTCCCTCCACCTCCTCCGCCATGAGATCAATTATCCTCATCTTCCCGAACCTGGCGGCGATGGAAATGGCCTTGATGTAAAGGAGGTCTCCCAGAATGATGGCCTTGTCCACCCCGAAGACCATGTGGGCTGAAGCCAGGCCCCTTCTCTCCTCCGCTTCGTCTATGATGTCGTCGTGGAAAAGGGAGGCGGAGTGGATGAGTTCCACGGCCCCTCCCAGTTCTATCAGGGGTTCGTCCTGGCAACCCAGGATTTTCCCTATGGAAAACAGGAGCAGGGCTCTGACCCTTTTGCCGGATGAACGGGAAAGGTAGTCTATCTGCTCCGGGGGAAGGCCCTTTATTTCCCTGTAACTGGAGCGCAGGAAGTCCTCCACCCGCTCCCTGACCCTTTTCAAAAAAATCTTCATAACTAATTTTTATCATAAACCAAGGGGGGATTTGCAAATCCTGTATTTTTTTTCTAAGATAACTCCGATGATAAAAAGAATAGAAAAATCCTCCATTACCAAGGAGGACCTGAAGAAGTATGTCCAGGAGATAAACCTCTCCCAGAGGGCCTTCCCGGTAAAGGAGCAGAGGGAAGCCATCGTGGCCCTTCTGAAGGCCTGGGACGAACTGGATGGGGAGCAGAAAATAGTTCTTCTTTCCGAAGATTTTGGGGTGGAGTTCCCAAAATTGAAGGTTTACGGGGTGATTTCCCACGATTGGCCCGGGCTGGCCGATACCACCATGGGGCTTTTCCACGAGAAGGGGTGGAATGTTTACTTCATAAAGGCCTTCAGCATGGAGCACCGGGGGGAGGACCTGGGGGTTATCCTCATCGCCATACGGGTGGAGTCCCCGGAAAAAATGGAAAAACTCCGCCTGGACGAAGAGGACATTTTGCGGAACATTGAATATGTGATAACCGGTTCCCTCTCCAAGCAATCCCTCATCGCCGAGGAGATAAAGAAACTGAAAATTTACGGGAAGATAGTGGAGGAGATAAAAAAGATCTATCAGGGACCTTATTTGAAGGAAATTATAGAGGAGGAGGCGGTGAAATTCGTATCCGCCCGTTCCAGGGAATACCTGGAGGAGAGGAGGATAGAGGACCTGGCCCGGATGGTGATAGATAACAGAATCCTGGCCACCAAGGTCCTGGAGGAGGACAAACCCCAGGTGAGGATAAGGGACCTTCCCACCAAGAGAGGGGTTTTCACCGCCATCACCGCCTTTGACAGGATGGAAGACCTTTCCATGGAGGACCTTATAAGGATAATCTGGCACATATATCCCGACCACAGAATAATGTTCTACAAGGAGTACAAGCGGAAGGGCGTTACCGTAGCCCATGTGGAGGTGGTGGACGAGGGCGGTAACCCTCTTCCTCCGGGAATTAAAAAGAAGATAGAAGAGTTTCTCTCCAATCCCTTCCTGATAAAGCAAGCGCGCAGGGCCGGAAGGATCCAGAAAATAGGAGGTTTTGAACACTACGCCAGGGCCATAATCCCCGTCCTCGTCCGGGAGGCTCAAAATACGGGCCTGCCCCAGGTGTTCTTTTCCGTGGTGGGCTCCGACGAATTTCACATACACTTCAAACTGATAATAGTCAACAAAACCGAGGTCACCCACAGGATAATAGAGGAACTTCAGAAACTTAAGGGGGTGGAGATCCGGGCGGCCAAGATACCTCGGGAGATGGGGAACTGGTTCCACACGGTGATTGACATAAGGGTGGCCCTGGAGTATTTCTCCTCGGTGGAAGAAATATACCATCGGTTGAAGAACACCCTGGAGAGGATAATCGGACGGTTCAGGGATTTTGACAAGGGGATGCGGGAGATGGAAAAGACTAAATTTCAGCACCTCTCCAGCACCCTCAAGGAAATTCCGGAGAAAATCCTCCGGGAGTTTTACTTCAACCTGGAGGATTTTTACAGGGTCGGGGCTTCCCATCAGGAACTGGAGAAACTCATGAGGATGGGGTGGGAGTGTTACTCATCGGATTCCATCCCCTGTTTTAAGGTGGACAGGGTGAATTCCTCCCTGATCCTGGCCCTGAAGGTTCCTCCGGATCCCCGGATCCTTCCGGAACTGGCCGAAGCCTTTTACTCCTGTACCCCCATTATTTCCAGATCCGAGTTTGGGGAATGGGATATAATCTTCCTTTCACTGAGGGAATGCGAGGATGAGGAGGAGGTGAGGAAGAAACTCCTTGCCCTGCTCCACAGAAAGGAACCTTAGTTTGGTTGGTCTGTTATAATATTTCGGTAATACAAAGGAGGAGAGGATGAAGAAAGGGATACATCCAGAATACTACGAATGCGTGGTCACCTGCGCCTGCGGAAATACCTTCGTTACCCGTTCCACCAAGAAGGAAATCCATGTGGAAGTATGCAATCTATGCCATCCCTTCTTTACCGGAAAACAGAAGATCCTGGATTCCTCCGGTAGGGTTGAGAAGTTCCGCAGGAAATACGGTGACAACTATGTTAAAAGGTGATGTTTGAGCACCTCCAGGGCCTTGAAGAGAAATTTGAGTCCTTGGAGAGGCAACTTTCAGATCCCGAAGTCATAAAGGACCCTGCGAGGTTTCGCAGACTCGCCAAGGAAAGGGCAGAACTTCAGCCCATAGTAGATAAATTCCGGGAATACAAAAAGGTTCTTCAGCAGATAAGGGAAGCCCGGGAGATATTGAAGGAGGGAGACAAAGAACTCCGGGAACTGGCGGAGGAAGAACTGAAAACCCTAAGCGCCAGAAGGGAAGATTTGGAAAAGGAACTGAAGTTTCTCCTCCTTCCCAAGGACCCCAACGATGCCCGAAATGTTCTCCTGGAGATAAGGGCCGGAGCCGGAGGGGAGGAAGCGGCCCTTTTCGTGGGGGACCTTTTTCGCATGTATTCCAGATATGCGGAGAGGAAGGGATGGAAGGTGGAGGTTTTGAATTCCCACCCGTCTTCCCTGGGGGGGTTCAAGGAAATAATTCTTCTCATAAAGGGTCGGGGAGCCTACAGCCGGTTTAAGTTTGAAAGCGGAGTTCATCGGGTTCAGAGGATTCCAGTGACGGAAACCGGCGGAAGGATACACACCTCCACCGCCACCGTGGCGGTGCTTCCCGAGGCGGACGACATAGACATAAAAATAGACCCCAAGGACCTGAGGATAGAGGCCTTCGGAGCCTCTGGCCCCGGGGGGCAGAATGTGAACAGGAACTATACCGCCATAAGAGTTACCCATCTGCCCACGGGCATGGTGGTCTCCTGCCAGGACGAGAAATCCCAGCACCGGAACAAGGAAAAGGCCCTTAAGATCCTGCGGGCCCGTCTATACGAAATGGAGAGGAAAAAGCAACAGGAGAGCATATCCAGGGAAAGACGGGCTCAGGTGGGAACGGGGGAGAGGAGCGAAAAGATAAGAACCTATAATTTCCCCCAGAACCGGGTCTCCGACCACAGGATCAACTACACCACCCACAACCTGGAGGCCGTTCTGGACGGGGAACTGGACGAAATCATAGATAGGTTAATAGCCCACCATCAGGCGGAACGCCTCCGGGAAAGGCAACTGGCGTGAAGGATAAAGACGCTCTCATCTGGGCCAGAAGAAAACTTCTGGAGCGGGTGGAGAACCCTGACCTGGAGGCAGAGGTCCTTCTGAGGTCTCTGCTGGGAATTTCCCGGGAGGAACTGTGGACCCGGGATCACGAAGTCTCAGAAGAGAAATTGAAGGAGGTGGTGGAACTCCGGGCGGAGCACTATCCCCTTCAATACATAACCGGAGAGGTGGAGTTTTTCTCCAGGAAATTTTTAATGAGGGAAGGGGTTTTTATTCCCAGACCGGAGACCGAAGGGCTGGTGGAGGTGGCCCTGGAGGTTTTGGAGCCGGGTCAGAGGGTGGTGGAGGTGGGTGTTGGTAGCGGGATCGTCAGTATTACCCTGGCCCTGGAAAGGCCTGGACTCCGTTTATACGCCGACGACATAAACCCCCTGGCCGTGGACCTGGCCCGGGAAAACGCCCGGCGTCTGGGAACTCGGGTTTCCCTGTTGCTTGGGGATGCCCTTCTGCCCTTTCAAAGGAAGTTCCATGCCGTGGTGAGCAATCCTCCCTATGTAGCCCCCGGGGAGGAAGTTTCCCCGGAACTCAAATACGAGCCCCGGGAGGCCTACCTTGCGCCCCCCGATGGGCTTTCCTTTATAAGGCGTCTCCTGGAGCAGGCCCGGGAGGTTCTCCTTCCAGGAGGAAAGGTAGTGGTGGAAATTTCCCCATCCCAGGGCCCGTTCCTCAGGAAAAATTACGGTGCCAGAATTTTTAAAGACCTCTCCGGAAGGGATAGGGTGGCTTTAATTGTCCTTTGAAATTTTATATAATAGAAACCCTTTAAAAAGCAAAAGCACTGGAGGTAAGGGATGAACTTTAATTATCTCTTTGTTCTGGCACCCATAGCCGCTGTTCTGGCTTTAGTTTTTGCCTACATTTTCTACAGGCAGATTATGAAGGTGGAAGAGGGTACGGAAAAGATGAAGGAAATAGCCCAGGCGGTGAGGGTAGGGGCCAAAGCCTACCTGAGGAGACAGTATACGGTGGTGGCCATTTTCTTCGTGGTCACCAGCCTTTTTCTGGTGTTTCTCTCCTTTGTGCTGAAGGTTCAGTCCCGATGGACGGCCTTTGCCTTCCTCACCGGTGGATTTTTCTCCGCCCTGTCCGGATACCTGGGCATGATGGCCGCCACCAACGCCTCGGCGAGGACCGCCCATTCCGCCCGTCAGTCCCTGAACTCTGCCCTCCGGGTGGCCTTTCGGGCTGGAGCCATCATGGGCCTCGTGGTGGTGGGTCTGGGCTTGATAGACATCTCCATATGGTTTACCGTGTTGCACTACCTGGTGGGATACGACCTGAGGCTTACCACCGTTACCCTCCTCTCCTTCGGGATGGGAGCCTCCCTTCAGGCCCTTTTCGCCAGGGTGGGAGGGGGAATTTACACCAAGGCCGCCGATGTGGGCGCTGACCTGGTGGGAAAGGTGGAAGCCGGAATCCCCGAGGATGACCCCAGAAACCCCGCAGTTATTGCGGATAATGTGGGGGATAATGTGGGGGATGTGGCCGGTATGGGCGCCGACCTTTACGAAAGTTATACCGGTTCTATCCTTTCCTCCGCAGCCCTGGGGGCTTCGGCCTTTTACGCATCCAAATACGCCTTGAATGCCGTCATCCTCCCCATGGTGGTGGCGGCGGTGGGAATGGTGGCCTCCATCCTGGGGATCTTCCTGGTAAAGGCCCGGGAGGACGCCTCCCAGAAGAACCTTCTTAACGCCCTCAACAGGGGAATTTACGGAGCCTCCCTTCTCATAGTGGTAGCCACATATTTCGTAATAAAAGCCTTGCTGCCCAACCACATGGGACTGTTTGGGTCCGTGGTGACCGGACTGATGGTGGGGCTCATCATAGGGAAATCCACCGAATACTACACCAGTTCTTCCTATTCCCCCACCCGGTTTATCGCCTCCCAATCCCTGACGGGGCCTGCCACCACCATTTTGAGCGGGCTGTCGGTGGGGATGCTTTCTACGGCCATCCCGGTCCTGGCGGTGGCCTTCGGCATAATAGTGGCCTTCTGGGCCGCCGGGGGATTTTCCAAGCCGATTCTGGGCCTTTACGGGATAGGAATTGCGGCGGTAGGTATGCTTTCCACCCTGGGAATTACCCTGGCCACCGACGCCTACGGGCCCGTGGCCGATAACGCCGGGGGCAACGCCCAGATGGCAGAACTTCCCGAGGAGGTGAGGCGCAGAACCGATGCCCTGGACGCCCTGGGAAACACCACCGCTGCCACGGGTAAGGGGTTTGCCATAGGTTCCGCCGCCCTGACCGCCCTGGCCCTTCTTGCTGCCTACATAGAGGAAGTCAGGGGTGGGCTGATAAGATTGGTAAACAACGGCTGGTCCTTTCCGGACATTGCCCGGGTGGTGGGCTCCAGCGAGGCCAAGGCCCTCCTTGACTGGTTACATCATGCTACCATTGCTGATTTTATGAGACTCTTCGCAGTGAACCTGATGAACCCTAAGGTTATCGTGGGAATATTCTTGGGGGCTATGATGCCCTTCTTCTTCTCCGGCCTGGCCATAAAGGCCGTGGGTAAGGCGGCCTCAGAGATGGTGGAGGAGGTCCGGCGCCAGTTCAGGGAGATAAAGGGTCTCCTGGAAGGGAAGGCCAAACCCGATTACGCCACCTGCGTGGAGATATCCACCCGGGAGGCTCAAAAGGCCATGGTGTTGCCTGCCCTTTCGGCGGTGCTGGCCCCCATATTCACAGGGCTCATATTCGGGGTTTCCGGAGTCATGGGGCTGCTTATAGGCGCCCTCAGTTCCGGATTCATCCTGGCCATATTTATGGCCAATGCCGGAGGAGCCTGGGATAACGCCAAGAAATTTATAGAGGAAGGCAATTACGGCGGAAAGGGCTCGGAACCCCACAAGGCGGGGGTGGTGGGGGACACCGTGGGAGATCCGCTGAAGGATACCGCCGGTCCTTCCCTCAACATACTTATAAAACTAATGAGCATGGTTTCCGTGGTGGTGGCTGGCCTGGTGGTGGCCTACCACCTCTTGTGATATAATAGGGCAGGAAACCTACAAAACCTATAAGGAGGTTGAAGATGGCCCTTATGATAACCGAAGAATGCATTAATTGCGGAGCCTGCGAACCTGAATGCCCCAACGAGGCTATTTATCAGGGAGCGGAAATATTTGAAATTGATCCGGAAAAGTGCACCGAGTGCGTGGGCTTTTACGACGAACCCCAGTGTATAGCCGTTTGTCCCGTGGACTGCATAGTCCCCAATCCTAACTACCAGGAAACCAAGGAACAACTCCTGGAAAAATTCAAGAAACTTCATCCTGACAAGGAGCCCGTTCTTTAAAGCATAGAGAAAAAAGGAGGGAGGGGGGAGTAATCCCCCCTTTGTTCGCTGAAATGGAAGATAAAATAAGGGAAGTATTGAAGACTATTCAGTTCCCTGGCTACAGCAGGGACATAGTTTCCTTTGGAATGGTCAAGGGGATAAGGGTAAGGGACGGGGAGGTGGAGATAGACCTCCACATAAACACCAAGAACCAGGAAGCCGCCGAACAGGTCAAGAGGGAAGTGGAGGAGAAGGTTTCTTCCCTGGAAGGGGTTTCCCGGGTTAAGGTTAACCTTACCACCCTTTCCCAGAAGGAACCTCCTAAGCCTAAAGCCCATGTTTCCACCAAATCCAGCCCCTTCGCCGGCCAGCAAAGGATTGAGGGAGTGAAGTGCGTGGTGGCCGTGGGGTCCGGGAAGGGGGGTGTGGGAAAGACCACCGTGGCGGTTAACCTGGCCCTGGCCCTGGCCAAGAAGGGATACAGCGTGGGAATAATGGATGCCGATGTTTACGGTCCCAATGTCCCCACCATGATGGGGATAGAAGGGGCCGTGCCCCGGGTGACCGAGGACAACAAGATAATCCCGGTGGAAGTGGGCGGCATAAAGGTTATAAGCATAGGTTTCTTCGTGGAGAAGGACCAGCCCGTCATATGGAGAGGTCCCCTGGTTTCTAAACTTATAGAGCAGTTCCTCAGGGATGTGATGTGGGCTCCCCTGGACATTCTCATCGTGGACCTTCCTCCGGGCACCGGGGATGTCCAACTTTCCCTGGTTCAAAAGGTCCCCGTGGACGGAGGAATTGTGGTGACAACCCCCCAGGAACTGGCCCTCCAGGATGCCCGCAAGGCCGCAAAGATGTTTGAGGAAGTGGGGGTTCCGGTCATAGGAATAATTGAAAACATGAGTTATCTCGTTTGTCCCCATTGCGGAGCCCGGATAGACCTGTTTCCCCATGCAGGGGCGAAAAAGGCCGCCCAGGATATGAATACCAAATATCTCGGGGAGATTCCCTTTGAGCCCCGGGCGGCGGAGGGATCGGATTCCGGAAAGCCGGTGGTTCTATACTATCCCGATTCCCCCCAGACCAAAGCCTTTCTGGAACTGGCGGATGTGGTGGTGAGGGAAACCAACTGTATTGAGCCGGTTCAGTAAGTTTCCCTGGCTTAATGTTCTTCTCTTTCTCTTAACCCTTTTTACCACCCTTGCCTGGGGTGCCCTTCACTGGATGGGGTTTTACCATCCCGAGGCTTCCCCCCGGGAGATGCTGGAAGCCTTTAAAACCCTGCGCTTTTTAAAGATGGGGGCGCCCTTTTCCTTTTCCCTGCTTTTTATTCTCCTGTCCCACGAAATGGGCCATTACCTGGCGGCAAGGCATTACGGAGTGGATACCACCCTGCCCTACTTCATCCCTGCCCCTAATCTCCTGGGAACCTTCGGTGCAGTTATAAGGATAAAATCCCCGGTTCCATCCCGGAGGGCCCTCTTTGACATAGGGATAGCAGGGCCTTTAGCGGGTTTTTTCGTTACCCTCCCCTTTTTGCTCTACGGGCTCTCAAAGGCCTTGGTGCTCAAATCTCCTCCCACGGGGGGAATTTTTCTGGGAGATCCTCTCCTCTTGAAAATCTTATACCGCTTTTATTTTCCGGGGGTTTCTCCGGAGACTGTGGTGATTCATCCCGTGGGTCTGGCGGCCTGGGTGGGACTTTTCGTAACCTCCCTTAACCTTCTTCCGGTGGGTCAACTGGACGGGGGTCACATAGCCTATGCAGCCCTGGGAAGGGAGGCCGACAAACTATCCCTGGCCCTCTTCGCCTTTCTTCTCTACCTGGGAATTTTCAAGTGGGCCGGATGGCTAATCTGGGATCTTCTACTGATTTTTCTGGGGATCCGCCATCCCCATTTCCCCTATCCGGACCGACTGGATTTCCGCCGAAAACTTCTGGCCCTGATTGCCCTCGTGGTTTTTCTACTGACCTTCATTCCGGTTCCCATCAGTTTCAAGGGCTAAGTTTTGGCCTCCAGGAATTTTCCCCGGGCCTCGGCCAGAATCTTTTCCCCGGACATGAGTCTGGAACCCGTGTAATATAAATTCCTTCTTTTTTCTTCCACCCATCCTTCCACGGTGTAGGGAACGGCGGGGGAAGTTTTCCTTCTGAACCTCACCGTAATCTCCACGGTGAAGGCCACCACCCCCTGAAAGAGGAGGGCCTTGGCCATGGCCTCGTCCAGAACCGTGGTCACGATCCCACCGTGTATTATTCCAGGGTATCCCACATAGTTCTCGTGGAAGACTACCTCTGCCCGAACCAGTTCCCCTTCCTTTTTAAAACTTAATTTCAGGCCCCAGGGATTTTCCTTCCCGCAGGCGAAACAGCCCTGCCAATTCAGCCAAGAACTTTCCTGACTTTTTCCATTGCCCAATCTATCTCCTCCTTGGTTATGACCAGAGGTGGGGCGAAGCGGAGAACATATTCGTGGGTTTCCTTGCAGAGGAGCCCTTCTTCCATGAGTTTTTCCGCATATTCCCTGGCGGGTTTTTTCAATTCCACTCCGATCAAAAGCCCTCTTCCCCTGACCTCCACTATATTCGGATTGGAGATGGTTCTAAGACGGTCCATGAAGTATTCTCCCATCCGGGCGGCCCTGCGGGGAAGATCCTCCTCCACTATGACATCCAGGGCTGCTATTCCCACGGCGGCTCCCAGCGGGTTTCCCCCGAAGGTGGAACCGTGATCCCCGGGCTTGAAGACGCCCAGGATTTCCCGGGATGAGGCGAAGGCGGATACGGGAAGAATGCCTCCGCTCAGGGCTTTGCCCAGGATGATCCCGTCGGGCTTTACCCCTTCCCATTCCCAGGCGAACATCTTTCCGGTTCTGCCGAGACCCGTCTGAACCTCATCCAGGATCAGGAGAACATTGTGTTTTCTGGTTATTTCCCTCACTTTTTTCAAATACCCTTCCGGAGGTATTATTATCCCCCCTTCCCCCTGAATGGGCTCCAGAAGGACCGCTACGGTGTTTTCGGTGATGGCCTCCTCTATGGCCCGGGCGTCGCCGTAGGGAACCATTTTAAATCCCGGGGTAAAGGGAGAAAACCCATCCCTGTATTGGGGTTCCGAGGAAAAGGAGATGATGGTGATGGTTCTTCCGTGGAAGTTCCCTTCGGCGGCTATTATTTCTGCCCTGTCCTTTTCCACCCCCTTTACATAATAGCCCCACTTTCTAACGGCCTTCAGGGCAGTTTCTACCGCCTCTGCCCCGGAATTCATGGGAAGAACCATTTCCATGCCTGTAATCTCAGCCACCTTTTTCAGAAAGAGTGGAAGTTGGTCGTTGTAAAAGGCCCTGGAGGTAAGGGTTAATTTGTCCAGTTGTTTTTTTGCCGCCTCCACTATTCTGGGATGCCGATGTCCCTGGTTCAGGGCGGAATAGGCTGAAAGCATGTCCATGTACTTTTTGCCCTCTACATCCCAGACCCATACCCCCTCCCCCCTTTCAATCACTATGGGGAGGGGAAGGTAGTTGTGGGCGCCGTAGGTGGCGTCCATTTCCATTAATATCTGAGTTCTGTTCATGAATTCCTCCTTTCAGGTGAATTCAGTGAAAAATTATATCAGGGAAATACCCCAAAAATAAAAAAAGGGCAGGGGGTTGCCCCCTGCCCGATTTAGCGAAAAAACCCTCAGATCTTTATGCCGAGTTCCAGGGCACCGTATGGTCCCACTCCGGAATACATGCCCAGGGTAACGCCTCCCACGGTGATCCCGGAGTTGAGGAATACGGAGAGACCTCCTTCCAGTCCGATCACATACTTGTCGTTGAACATGACCTTATAACCCACACCTCCGGAGACGGAGAAGGTGAGGGAAGAGGTAGATGCGCCGGCGTATTTTGCGCTGAGCATTCCCAGTCCTCCGTATCCTCCCACATACAGTCCGTGGCCGGTTTTTCCCTCTTCCAGGTATTTTCTCATTCCTGCGTTAACGCCCAGACCAAATACGCTCCAGCCGCTGCTGGAATATATGTAGAGGTTACCCCCGACTACCGGGTTCAGACCGTTAGGCCTTATGAACTCCACATTGACATTGGGAACCCCAAAGATGATCCCTACGGGATTGACGGCTATGATTTTGGACCCGCTGTAGGCCGGGACGGTAAGCATAGCAAAAAGAGCGAGAAAAAACAGAGATTTTTTCATTTTTACCTCCTGAGATTTGTTTTTCCCTATTATATCACGGGGAACTCAGATTTCGTTCCTGCCTATTTTTTTCGCCAGTTCCCTCCAGGTGAGTTTTACGATTATGGGTCTGCCGTGGGGACAAACCTCGTGGTTTTCGCTGGCAAAAAGTTCGGCCACGATGTTCTCCATCCTTTCTATTCCCAGAATTTCTCCCCTTTTCACCGAGGCCCTGCAGGCCACAGTGGCCAGCACGGGGTCCCTTCCCCGGAGGGCATCCAGGAAGACCCTTTCCACCTTTTCCGGTGAGATCACCGAAGGATGGGATTTTATGGCGATGCTGTTTCCCGAGAGCCACTCAAAATCAAACCCCGCCCCCCGAAGTTCCTCTTCCTTTTCCCTGAGGAGAAGACTTCCCTCCCCGTCCAGGTCCAGGATGGCGGGTATTAATAGGCTCTGGACAGGGACCTTTCCTCTTTTCAATTTTTCGTAAAGGGCCCTTTCCATGGCATTGTGCTGATCCACCAGGTATAGCCCGTCGTCCCTTTCCACCAGGATGAAAACTCCTCGGACCTGCCCCACCACCCGAAAATCCTTCCCCCGGTGGTCCGCCTCAAATTCCAGGTACTGCCTCTGGGTTCCGTATGTGGAAGCCGGGGCTTCCGAAACCCCCATCGGAGGCGAGGGTTCTCTGGAATAATTTCCCTTCACCGCAAGGTTGAAGAGTCGGTAAAGGAGCGAGGTTTCCTTAAATCGGACCTCCCTTTTGGTGGGATGTATGTTGACATCGTAGGTTTCCGGGGGAGCCTCCAGGAACAAAACGCCCTCCGGAAGGTTGGGGCTCTGGAGCAGCCCTGAGTAGGCAGTTTTAAGGGCAGAGTAGATTTCCCTGTTGTGGATGGGCCTGCGGTTTAGGAAAAAGAACTGCTGGGGTCTCGGCCTTCCTCTGCCTGGCAGGGATGAGAAACCGTGGAGTTCCATACCTCCCCATTGGGCTTTCACCTCCTTTAATCCCTTCAAAAATTCTTCCCCCAGGACCCGGGATATTCTCTCCCTCAAAGTGGTGGGAGGGTAATTAACCACTTCCCTTCCGTCCCTAAAGAGGATGAAATGAACTTCCGGGTAGGCCAGGGAGTAGGAGGTCAGGACCCGGGAAATTTCCCTTATCGTGGAAGATGGGGAGGGCAGGAATTTCCTTCTGACCGGAAAATTGAAGAAAAGATCTCTGACCTCCACGGTGGTGCCCCGGGGATGGGGAAATTCCCGGACGGGGCCCACCTGTCCTTCGCTGCACTCCACGGAATATCCCGTATCCCCTGCCCTGGAAACTATCCTCATCCTGCTCACCGCGCAGATGCTGGCCAGGGCTTCTCCCCGGAACCCCAGGGTTTTTATTCTGAGGAGGTCGGCTTCCGAGGAGAGTTTGCTGGTGGAATGCCTTTCCAGAGCCAGGGGAAGGTCCTCGGGAAGGATTCCCGTCCCGTCGTCGGTGACGGAGATTAGGGAAAGCCCCGCCTTCTCTATCCTCACCACCACCCTTTTCGCCCCGGCGTCCAGGGAATTCTCCACCAGTTCCTTCACCACCGAAGCCGGGGTTTCTATCACCTCTCCGGCGGCTATTTTGGATCTTACCTCGGGGGTTAACCTGTTTATTCTCCCCATTTTTTTATTATACTTTATCGGATGAAAAAGTTGTTTGTCCTGGTGGTTATCCTTACCGCCTTTTGCTCGCCAAAATTTCAACCGGAGAAGTTCGCCTTTCCCCTGGAGGAGGTGGAGAAGGCGGAGGTGAAGGGGGCTCCGGTTTTTTTTGACGGCAGGGTTTGCATTACCGATGAGGGCTGGAAGGCGGAAATCGGAGAGGATGGAAGGGTTGAAGTTTCCAGGGGAGTTGTGAAGGTGGCTCCTCGTCCCCAGGAATTCCGGGATGGGGTTCTTAGGGAGGGCGAGGATGAGTACTACGGCACCGCCGACGGTTATGTAATAAGAAAGAGCCGGGGGAAGGTGAAATGGAAGTGGAAAATAGGGGGAGGCGTGGTGGCAAGGCCCGCTTCCTACGAGGACTTTCTCTTCGTGTCCTCCCTGGACGGACACCTCTACGCCTTTAAAAAGAAGACGGGTTCCCTCCTGTGGATAAAAAAACTTCCCGGACGGGGAAAATATCCCCCCCTGGTTTTAGACGAAGTGGTGGTGGCTCCATCCCTTTCCAGAAAAATAAGAGGGTTTCACCTGAATGGCAAGGTGGCAGGGGATTTTCAACTGGAAGGGGTGCTTAAATTTCCCCTCTTCGTTCTAAGGGATAAGAAACTGGTGGCGGTGAGTTACGATTGGGAAAACCAGAGGACCGCAATACAGGTCCTGGCCAGGAAACTGGGGGTGGAAATAAAGATTTATCCGTCACCTCCGGTTAGCACCAAGGAAGGGGCCGAGATAAAGGCGAAGATCTACGGCTTTTACTCCCCAGAGGTGGTCTTCAAAATAAACGGGAAGGTCCTTTCCCGGGGGGAGGATACCCGAATCCTCTGGTTCCCCTCCAGGGAGGGTATTTACAAAATAGAAGTTGTGGTAAAGGAAGACCGCGTGGTCAGGTCCCGGTATGTGGTGGTGGAGGTCAGGGACCCGGAGATGGAGAAGTTCAGGGGGATCATGAAACTGAGGACTTCTTGCTACTGGAAGAAGTAGTTTGTTAGAATAGCCAGATGAAAACCAGGAGGCTGGAAGCCCTCTTAATTTTCACCCTTCTTCTCGTGGTGCTGGCGGTGAACCTGCCCGTAATAGGGGGAGGGTTTCTCTGGGACGATTTTTCCCTAATAGTTACCAATGAGAACATAAAATCCCTCTCTCACATCAAGGATTTTTTCACCAAGGGGTTCTGGGAAAACAGCAGCGTGGAGGGAAAAACGGGGGGATATTACCGGCCCTTAATCCTCCTTTCCTACGCCATTGATTACAAAATCCACGGCCTCAGACCCTGGGGTTATCATCTGACCAACCTGGTGTTTTTTCTCCTCTCCGTTTTTCTCCTCTACCTTGTTTTGAAGAGGATGGAGGGCAATTACCTGTTTGCCTTCGCGGTGGCGCTGTTTTTTGGACTTCACCCCATGGCCAAGGAGCCCATGGGGTGGATTGCCGGCAGGACCGACCTTATTTCCGGTTTTTTTCTCCTTATTTCCACCTACCTCTTTTTGAAACACATGGAAAAAAAGAGGACCTGGGCGGCGGGTCTTTCCCTTCTTTCCTTCGTGTTCGCCATGCTGAGCAAGGAGGCCTCCTATATTTTCCCCCTCTTCCTGGTAGCCCTGGTGCTGTACCGGGCCAGGGATAGGTTCTGGAGTTTTATCCCGGAGTTTTTAGCCTTCGGCTTCACCGCCCTGGGATTCTTTTACCTTTCCGTAAGAATAAGTTACATACCGGCGGCCTTTTATCCACCCCGGGCGTATTCCTTTCTGAGCAATTCCCTGAAGACCCTGGGCTTTTATTTTTTCAAGGCGGTTCTGCCTCTGAAGGTTTCCCCGGTGCCGGACTTCGTGAGGATCCTGTCCAGCCACACCTATTTATGGGTGGGAATTGTTTTTCTGGCCCTGCTCTTTCTCTTTCCCCTGAGGCCGTTTAAGAAACTGGGGTTTTATCCCCTGGCAGGGTTGATTTTTCTTCTTCCGGCCCTGGCTCCCCTCATCCTCACCACCCCCACCCCCATTGCTAACAGATTCGCTTACATAGGGCTATTTTTCCTTTCGGCGGTCCCCTTCGTTTTTCTGGAAAGGCTCACCGGGAAAACCCTGGCCCTGGCGGCGGTTCTCGCCCTTTGCCTTCCCGTAGGCCATCTTTCCCTGCAGTTCAGCCGGCTTTACTCCTCCGAGGGGGAATTCTGGACCCGGGCCTATAAGATGTCCCCCACATCTCCGGTGGTTCACATCAATTACGCCGCCTTCCTGGTGAAGGCCGGCAAATACCGTAAGGCCCTCCAGGTTTTGGAAAGCCTGAGCCAGGGCAAGAACATCCCGGTAAAACTCATCATGATAAAGGCCCAGGCCGAAGCCAAGGCCTATTTCTTGCTGGGGGAGTTTGAAAAGGGGGAGGAGGTTCTCCTGAAGGCCATGCAATATCCGTATTTTTATTCCAGGGACGCTTATCTCTACCTTATGAACTTTTACTCCCTTACCAGAAAATTGGATGCCATGGAGAGGATTTCCCGGGCCCTTCTCAAGGTCAAGGACTATTATCCCTACGAATATCTGGCCTATGTGGAGATTACCCGGGGGAACTACGCAGGGGCGGAAGAATACATGAAGGAAATGAAGACCCTGGGGGCTCCGGAGAAACACCTGGAGGACCTGAGAAAACTCAGGAGGAAAATGGAAAGGCTTCAGCGCCAGGCGGAAGTCAAACCCCTATCCCAGGCCACCCTTCTTTTCCTTCAAGGAAAACTCCAGGAAAGCGAGGACATAGTTAATGCTCTTTTGATGGAGAATCCCCACAATCCCGAAGCCCTTTTCCTTTACCTCAAGATAGGGCTTATAAAGGGGAGGTTCAAGAACTGGAAGGAACTCATAGATTTCGTGGTGGAGCGGGCAGAGGAGTCTGCGGTGCTTGACAAGGTCTTCTCCTATTTCTGGTTTCAGTGGATGGCTCCGGGACCCTCCGCCTATGTCCTGGAGAGGAGCCTTGAGAAATTTCCGCACCAGCCTTATTCTTCTAAAAAACGAATAATTCTCAACTACATAAAGGAAGAAATTAAGGGAGGATAAAAAATGGACCTCAGGAAATTCATAAGGGATGTGCCTGATTTTCCCAAGAAGGGGATAATTTTCAAGGACATAACACCCCTTCTCTTAAACGGTCAGGCCTTTCGTTTTGCGGTAAAGGAGATGCTGAGGCCTTACGACGGGGAAAGGATAGACAAAATCCTGGCGGTGGAGGCCAGGGGCTTTATCTTCGGAGCCCCCATGGCCTACGAGCGGGGTTGTGGGCTCATCATAGCCAGAAAGAAGGGGAAACTTCCCTGGAAAACCGTCCAGGCGAGTTATAGCCTGGAATACGGGGAGGCCTCGGTGGAAATTCATCAGGATTCTATTGGGAAGGGTGATAGAATATTGATTGTGGACGACCTCATAGCCACCGGAGGAACTGCCAGGGCCCTGGCTTCCCTGGTGGAGGCCCAGGGCGGCAAGGTGGTGGGCTTTTCCTTCCTGGTGGAACTCACCTTCCTGAAGGGGAGGGAGGCCTTAGGGAACTACAGGGTTGAGACAATAATAAAATACTAATTGCAAGGAGGAAAAATGAGAGACCCTAAAACCATAAGAAACATAGCCTTCGTGGGACACGGGCACACCGGTAAGACCACCCTGATCTCAGCCATTCTTTTTTACACCGGTAAAACCAACAGGTTTTTGAAGGTTGACCAGGGGAACACCATTACCGATTTTGATACGGAGGAGATTGAAAGAAAAATAACCATCTCCACGGCGGTGGCCTTCACCGATTTTGAGAAGCACCGCATTAATTTAATAGACACCCCTGGATTCCCCAACTTTTTCTGGGAAGCCGAATCCGCCCTTTACGCCGTGGACGCCGGGGTAGTCCTGGTGGATGCCGGCTCCGGGGTGGAGGTGCAAACGGAAAGGGTCTGGGAGGTTATGGAGAGGTTGAACCTGCCCAGGGTGGTGGTGATCAACAAACTGGACCGGGAAAATTCCGATTTCTTCTCCGCCCTTGATTCCCTCAAGGAAGCCTTCGGCAGAAAGATCGTCCCCATAGCCTTTCCCCTGGGGAAAGAAAAGGAATTCAAGGGTGTAATAGACCTCATAAGGGGTAAATCTTACATTTACAAGACCGACGAGTCTGGAAAATGGGAGGAGGGAGAAATCCCGGCGGAACTTCAGGATAAATACGAGGAACTCCGGAGCGAAATGGTGGAGATGGTGGCGGAATCCGACGAAGAACTCATGGAAAAATACCTGGAAGACGCCCTCACCGAGGAGGACCTGGCCCGGGGTTTCAGAAACTCCGTCCTGGCCGGGGATATTTATCCGGTGGTTCCCGCCTCCGCCGCCCTTAACATAGGAACCTGGAACCTCCTCAAAACGGTGGTGGACCTCCTTCCCTCCCCCGTGGACAGACCTCCCATAAAGGTGGACGACATAGAGATAAAAGCAGATGTTAACGAACCCCTGGCAGCCCTGGTTTTTAAAACCCTTTCCGATCCCTTCGCCGGCAGGATAAGCATAATGAGGGTTTTTTCGGGCAGGCTCACACCGGATACCGTGGTGCTAAACGCCAACAAGGAAACCGAGGAAAAAATATCCAACCTGTTCTACCTCTTCGGCAAGGAGCATGTTTCCGCCGAGGAGGCAGTGGCCGGGGAAATCGTGGCCACGGCCAAACTGAAGAACACCTTTACCGGAGACACCCTCTGCTCCAAGGAACGGCCTGTGAAATTGCCCTTTCCGCCCGTCCACGAACCCACCATTTCCTTCGCCATTGAACCCAAGAGCAAGAAGGACGAGGACAAAATTTCCAACGCCCTTCACAAACTCCACGAGGAGGATCCCAGTTTTCGCGCCGAAAGGGATAGTGAAACCAAGGAATTGATCCTTTCCGGAAACGGACAACTCCATGTGGAGGTCCTGATGTCAAAACTTAAAAAACAATACGGCGTGGAAGTTATACTCAAGACGCCGAAGATCCCCTACAGGGAAACCATAAAGGGCACCGCCGATGTTCAGGGCAAGTATAAGAAGCAGACCGGAGGAAGGGGGCAGTACGGGGATGTGAAGATAAAAATGGAGCCTCTGCCCCGGGGAGAGGATTTTGAATTCGTGGACCAGATCTTCGGAGGGGCCATTCCCAAGAACTTCATCCCGGCGGTGGAGAAGGGAATCCAGGAGGCCAGGAAGAAGGGGGTTTTGGCGGGATACCCCACGGTGGACTTCCGGGTCATACTTTACGATGGTTCTTATCACCCCGTGGACTCTTCGGACCTGGCCTTCCAGATAGCCGCCTCCATGGCCTTCAAGAAGGGAGCAAAGATGGCCAAGCCCACCCTTTTGGAGCCCATAATGAAGGTGGAAATCGTGGTGCCGGAGCAGTACATGGGGGACATAATGGGAAACCTCAACGGAAGGAGGGGCAGGATCCTGGGCACGGAAATGAAGGGCAAGAAGGCCGTGATTAAGGCCTATGTTCCCATGGCGGAGATGCTCACCTTTGAACCGGACCTTACCTCTATTACCGGAGGCAGGGGAACTTACAGGATGGAGTTCTCCCATTACGACGAAGTTCCTGCTCAGATCCAGGAGAAAATAATAGAGCAGGCCCGGGCAGAGGGGAGGATTTCGGCGGAGGAAGAATAAGCGGAAGATTGGATGCTTTTTGACCTGGAGGAGAGGAAAAGACGCTGGGAAAGGGTCCCGGCTTCGGTTTATGTGGCGGGTTTTGCCCTGATCCTGGCGGTTTCCCTGGCCCTGGCCTGGGCGGTGCTCCGGGGCAGCGAAAACTTCTATCAGGGCCTACTGGGGGCTGGATTAGCCCTGGTCTCCTCCATCTACAGCGTAGTCTTCTTCAGGAGCGAATATTCCAGGGAGGATCTGGTAAAGACCTTTTTAAACGGTTTGCTTTTGAGCCTGGGGGTTTTTCTGGTCTCCGGATTTCTGGTGATGTTTGCGGTTCTTCTGGGACCTCACATAGCCAGGGGATTCAGGATAAAGGCCATGAAGTTGCTGATCACCGGTTTTCAGCAGATAATCACCACTTACCTTCTGGTTTCGCCGGGGTTCCTTGCCTTCTTGAGCCTTTTAAGAATGGCCTTTAAAAAGTGAAGTTCTATAAGATCGCTCCCTGCGAGAGAATCGCCCGGCTGTTGACCTATTCCAGCCCCCGGGAATTGAGGCGGGGACAGGTGGTGGAGGTGGACCTGCGGGGCAGGAGGACGATGGGGGTGGTCTGGAAGGAGACGGAGGCGGGAAATTTTCCCGTCAAAGCCATTCTCAGGGAGTTTCCCACGGTTCTTCCCGATAACTTCCTGGTTCTGGCGGAGAGGCTTCAGGACAGGTTCCTTCAGCCCCTGGGACTTTACCTCAACCTCATGATCCCCCCCCGTGAGAGGTCCGGAACCTCGCCCCTTTATACCCCCACGCCGGAGGGCCTTTTTCTGGCCACAGAGGAAGGTCGGGACGGCGAACTTGTGAGATTTCTCCTGAAGAGGCCCTACACCAAGAGATATCTCAGGAGGGTCCTGGGAAGGTGGGTGGATTACAGGCTTTCCAAACTTAAAAAGAAGGGTTTTCTGCTGGAAGAATACAGGGAAAGAAGGGCGATCTTTTCCCCCACCGCCGAGCCCTATCTTTTCCCTCAAATTGAAGATGTAAAACTCAGCAAAGAAGGGGAGGATGTGGCCCGGAACCTCCTTTCCAAACTTCAGGAAGGATTTTCCCTTCACCTGCTTTACGGAATTACGGGGAGCGGAAAAACCTTCGTCCTCCTAAAACTCATTGAAGAGGCGCTGAAGGAGGGTGGAGGGGTCGTTTACCTGGTTCCGGAAATATCCATGGTGCCCTTTCCCTATCAACTTCTTTCCTCCAGGTTCGGCGGGGTGGAGGTGGTCCACTCCATGGTGGCTCATGGAAGAAGGGGGGGAGGCTGGAGAAACCTGACGGAGGGAAGGAGCCGCATAGCCCTGGGCGCAAGGTCCGCCATCTTCGCCCCGGTGAGGAACCTGAAACTCATAATAGTGGACGAGGAGCACGACCTTTCCTACGATCAGGAAAACACCCCCAGGTACAACGCCGTGGCCGTGGCAGAGGAGAGGGGGAAGATTGAGGGAGCCATGGTGGTTTTTTCCTCTGCCACCCCCAGCGTAGAAACCTACCACCGGGCCCGGCAGGGGGAAATAGAACTTCATGTCCTCAAGAAAAGGCTGGGAGGACTTCCCCTTCCCCGGGTTACCGTGGTGTCCATGAAGGGAAAAAAGGGGTTGATAAGCCGGGAGTTTTCCACGGCCCTTCAGGAGGAAAAATCCCGGGGGAAACAGGCCCTGGTCCTGATGAACAGGAGGGGTTTTACCTCCCTTTACCGATGCAAAAACTGCGGATATGTTCCCCAATGTCCTCACTGCGAACTTCCCCTGACCTACCACCGGGAGGAAAGGGTTTTACAGTGCCATTACTGCGGATATCAGGAGGAACTTCCTTCTTCCTGTCCGGTTTGCGGCGGCGAGATGGCTCCCACAGGGGCTCCGGGTATTCAAAAATTGGTGGAAGCCTTTCAGAAAAAATTTCCCCAATTAAAGGTGGAAAGGTTTGATGCGGATGTGGCCAGAAAGAAAAGGCTGGCCCGGGAGGTTCTGAAAAGGTTTTACCAGGGGGAAATTGACCTCCTGGTGGGAACCCAGTTGATATCCAAGGGTCATAATTTTCCCGGGGTCACATTGGTGGGGGTGTTCTTCCCTGACCTCCTCCTGAAGTTTCCGGATTTTACATCGGCGGAGAGGACCTTTCAGTTAATAACCCAGATGGTGGGGAGGGCCGGCAGGGTGGAGTCCGGCAGGGCCTTTATCCAGACGAGGTATCCGGAGCACCACGCCATCCAGGCGGCCTCTTCCCAGGACTACGAGGCCTTTTTTTCCCGGGAGATGGAATTCCGAAGGAGGCTTCTTTACCCTCCTTTCGTAAAACTGGTGAGGATCCTCGTAGAGGCCGTGGAGAGAAGGGAACTGGGAGCCAGGTCCAGACATGTTTTTTCCCTTCTCACCGGGTTTAGGAGGAGAGGGCCCGCCCTGGCCCCCTTTCAGAAGATAGGGGGAAAGTGGAGGGCTCACATCTTCGTGGAATTTGAGAAGGAGGAGGACTGGGAAAGGTTTAAAGGGATTTACTGGGAAAAGATATTTCCCCTCAGGGGGGTCTCCGTGATAGTGTCCCCCTCCCAGGTTCTCTAAAATTCCACCAGTTTCTTCAGCCCCTCCAGCCTTTCTTCAACATCCCGGCGGTTAACCCTGGCAAGCCTGTCCACGGAGAAGGCCTCCACCGTAAAGGAGGAGACGGCGATGGCCACCGCCAGGGCCCTGGGCAGGGATTGCCCCCGGGCCAGGGTCCCCAGGAATCCACCGGCAAAACTGTCGCCGGCTCCGGTGGGGTCCACCACCCTTCTGACGGGAAAGGCGGGCAGGGCCGCCGTGCCCCGGGGAGAACACAGGAGAGCCCCCGCTTCCCCCCTCTTTACCACCACCACCCCCGGGCCCATCTCCATGAGCCTGTGGCAGGCGGGAACGCTGCCGCTCTCCCCGGAAAGCATCTCCGCCTCACTGCGGTTTACGAAGAGTATGTTTATCCTCTTGAGAAGGGAAAGCAGTTCATTCCTGTGGGATTCTATCCAGTGGTTCATGGTGTCCATGGCGGCTATTTCGTGTTCTATTTCCTCCAGGAGGGAAGCCTGGAGGGACGGTGAAAGGTTGCCCAGGTAGAGAATTTTGGCCCTTCGGTAATCGGCGGGAGGGTTGGGTTGAAACTCGCCGAAGAGGCCCAGTTGGGTCCTCAGAGTTTCGGGGTCTTCCTTTCCCCTTTTGTATATCCCGGCCCACCGGAAGGAGGCTCCCTCCTTTATCTCCACCCCAGCCAGGTCGCATCCTCTTTTTTCCAGATCCCGGAGGACCTCCTCCGGAAAGTCCTTCCCCGCCACCCCCACCAGGGCCACTTCTGAGAATATGGAGGCCGCGTAGGAAAAATAGATGAGGGATCCTCCTACGGCATTTTCCCTTTTTCCATAAGGGGTTTCTACATCGTCCAGGGCTATGGAACCGATGGCCACAATTTCCTTCATAGATACCTCCCCACGATGACCTGGAGTTTCCTTTTAGTATCCTCCGGAATCCTGTCCCTGGAGGTAATGATGGCGTTTTCCAGGGCCCTGGAGCAGGCACATCCTTCCTCCCGCCGGGGTGGGATGTGGTGGAGGGCAGCCTTTATGACCTTCTGGGCGTTCTTTATGTTTTTTCTCAGGTTTTCCACCACCAGTTCCACGCTCACCTCCTCCTCTTCCTGGTGCCAGCAGTCGTAGTCGGTGACCATGGCCAGGGTTACATAGCAGATTTCCGCCTCCCTGGCCAGTTTCGCCTCGGTGGCGTTGGTCATACCGATTACATCAAAGCCCATCTTCCTGTAAAATTCGCTTTCGGCCCGGGTGGAAAACTGTGGACCCTCTATGCATACATAGGTTCCTCCCCTGTGGACGGGGACCCCTTCTTCCTCCGCCGCCCTGTGGATGGCTTCCTTGAGCACCGGACATGTGGGGTCGGCGAAGGAAACATGGGCCGCCAGACCTTCCCCGAAAAAGGTGGCCTCTCTCTTTTTGGTAAGATCAAAGAAATAGTCCGGAAGAACCATGTGGAGGGGAGGATATTCCTCCTTGAGGGAGCCCACGGCGGAGACGGAGATTATCCTCTGGGCTCCCAGCATTTTCATGGCGTAAATATTGGCCCTGTAGGGCACCTCGCCGGGGAGAAACACATGACCCCTCCCGTGGCGGGCCAAAAAGCCCAGCCTTCTCCCTTCAAGTTCGCCTACGATGATTTCGTCGGAGGGCTTGCCGAAGGGGGTTTCGGGAAACACCCTTTCTATAATCTTCAAACCCTCCATTTCGTAAAAACCGGAACCTCCTATTACCCCTATTTCTACGGTGGTCATGTTTCCCTCCTTTAAAGAGTTCTGAAGGGAAAGTATAACCTATTGGGCCCCATTTTTTAAATCTCTCCGCGGGAACCCGGCCGGGAAGGTATAATATAGGGGAAATGAAAATAGGCTGCGCTGGTTTTGGAGAGGCAAGGTCCAGGTATTTCAAGGAGTTCAATGTGGTAGAGGTCCAGCAAACCTTTTATTCACCGGTTCCCGTCGCCACGCTCAGGAAGTGGAGGGAGGAGGCCCCCGGGGATTTTGAGTTTACCGTAAAGGCCCTTCAGGTTATAACCCATCCTCCCCATTCTCCCACCTACCGCAGGTACAAGGGGCAGAGGCCTTCCCAGGCGGGTTTTTTCAAACCCATAAAACAGGTCTTTGAAGCCTGGGAGGTAACCCTGGAGGAGGCGGCGGCCCTGGAGGCTAAGATTATAATATTCCAACTCCCCCCCAGTTTCTGTCCCTCTGCAGACAACCTTGAGAACATGAGGAGGTTTTTCTCCTCCGTAAAAAGGGGGGAACATCTCCTGGGCCTGGAAGTTAGATGTCGGGAATGGAAGGGAAAAATAGGTCCCCTGTGCCGGGAATTGGACCTTTTTCATGTGGTGGATCCCTTTTCCTGGGAGCGGGAATGGGGAGAGGTTAAGTATTTTCGCCTCCACGGCCGGGGAGGCTACAAGTACAGGTTTACCGAAGAGGATTTTTCCTACCTCCAGCGACTGGTGGACCGGCAGTCCTATGTGATTTTCAACAATGTTTACGCCCTGGAAGATGCGAGAAGATTTAAAGAATTTATTACCTAAGATTCCCCACCGGGAATTTTTCGTTTCCCTCTTCGGGGGAGATGTTTTCCTGGTGGGAGGAGGCGTCAGGGACCTTCTTCTGGGAAAGGAACTCAAGGAGATAGACCTCATCGTTTTACACCATCCCATAGAGGAGATAGTGGAAAAATTAAAACCCCACGGGAAAATAAGCCTGGTGGGGAAAAGTTTTGCGGTCCTTAAATTCCACTATGGGGGGGGAATTATAGAGATATCAATTCCGAGAAAGGAAAGGAGGGCTTCCCCCGATTCCTGGTCCCATAAAAATTTCCTGGTCCAGGCGGACCCGGAACTCCCCCTGGAGGAGGACCTCAGGAGAAGGGATTTTACCGTAAACAGCATGGCTCTGAATCTTCTTACCGGGGAGTTGGTGGATCCCCTGGGCGGAAGGGAGGACCTGAGGAGGAGGATCCTCAGGATGACCAATCCCCGGGCCTTTGCCGACGATCCCCTGAGGGTTATAAGGGCCGCCAGGTTTGCAGCCAAACTTAGTTTTAAGATAGACCCCGAAATTTACGAGAAGGCCAAGGGGGTGGAATTTTCCGAACTCCCCCGGGAGAGGATCCTGGAGGAAATATTCAAAATCAACCTGACGGAGCACCCGGAGAAGGCCTGGGAGGAGTTTTTGCCCCTTACGGTGCTGGAAAAGGTTTTCCCCTGCCTTTATCGGCTTACCTTCTGGATTCAGGACGGGGTTTTCCATCCTGAGACCGATCCCTTCGGCAACCACACCGTATGGCCCCATGTCCTCCTCACCATCATGCAGGCGGCCAGGCTGGCCGGGGCCTTTTCCCTGGAGGAGCCCCAGAGACACGCCCTGCTTTTTGCCGCCCTTCTTCACGATGTGGAAAAACCCTCCTGCAGCCGCTGGGAGTGGAGGGAAGGACGGATGGTGGTCAGGAGCATGGGACACGATGTGGAGGGGGAAAAGACGGCGGAGGAGTTCTGCCAGAGGCTGGGAATATACACCTACCGGGGATATCCCCTGAGGGAAAGGATCGTGAAATTGGTGAGGGTTCACCACCGACCTTCGGAAATTTACAACAACCGGGAAGAGGTAACCCGCCGGGCCTTCAACAGGCTGGCCAAGGAACTGGATGGAGAATACATCCTGGCGGTTTTGCTTGACGCCGCCGATAGAAACGCCCGGGGCCAGGCCCCCCTCCAGGATCTGGACGAGGTGGGGAAGTGGCTCCTTGAGAAGTTCAGGGAGTTCAACGCAGACCAGGCCATAAAGCCCCTGATCATGGGCCGTGATCTTATAGCCCTGGGGTTCAAACCTGGTCCGAAGATGGGAAAGATTCTGAGGAGGCTTTACGAACTTCAATTGGACGGGGTCTTTACCACCCGGGAGGAGGGGCTTCGCCTCGCTCCCCGGGTAAGCAAAGAACTTTTCGGCAAGGAGAGGGTATGATGGAGTTCAGATACGAAATACTTCCCACGGATTTCGGCTCCAGGGTCCTCTTGATTCCCCGGACGGCTCCCCTGGTGAGTTTTCAGATATGGGTAAGGGCCGGCTCCAAATACGAGAGGCCCGGGATTACGGGCATATCCCACATGCTGGAACACATGATGTTCAAGGGTTCCCGCAACTACGGCCCCCAGGAGCACGCCCGTAGGGTTCAGGAAATGGGGGGCGAGTTCAATGCCTTTACCGCCCACGACAAAACCGTATATTTTGAGAACATATCTCCGGAATATCTGGAGGAGATAGTAAAAATGGAAGCCGATAGGTTCCTTTATCCCTCCTTTGATCCCCGGGAGTTTTCCAGGGAAAAGGAAGTGGTGATGGAGGAACGGAAACTCAGGACCGATAATTCCCCCTACGGTAAGGCGGAGGAGGAACTCTTCGCCCTGGCCTTTCAGGCCCATCCCTATCATTGGCCCATTATAGGATGGGCTTCAGACATAGAGAATTTTTCCCGGGAGGCCCTGGTGTCCTATTTCCGCGAGAGATACACCCCGTCCAATTCCTTCTTCGTCCTATGCGGCCAAATTCCCGATAATGCCCTTCGCCTTGTGGAAAAATATTTTGGAGCGTGGAAGGGGGGTAAACCCCAGGACCCGCCCATGCCCCGGGAACCGGAGCAGAGGGGAAGCAGGAGGTCCGAGATGATAATGGATGTAAAACTTCCCTTCGTTTTCCTGGGGTTCGTGACCCCAGGCTACTGCCACGGGGATTTCGTTTTGCTATCCCTGATAGACAGGATTCTGACCGAAGGGGAGAGTTCAAGGCTGTGGCAGAGCCTGGTCCACAAAGAGGCTCTGGCCTCCAGGGCAGGAGGGGGGATATACCCCATGGGGGACTACAGTCTGTTTTTCTTCTACGGGGTTAGCCAGGGGGAAGGGGATGTGGAGGCCCTGGAGGCGGCCCTGGTAAAGGAAATCGTCAATTACGAACTGGAGCCTCCGGAACTGGAAAAGGCCCGTAATCAGGTTCTGGCGGAGACGGTTTCTTCCCTGGAAAGGTCCTACTACACTGGCATCTCCGCCGGGGAGGGTCTCATAAACTGCGGGGAGCCTGGAACCTTCCTCCGGCAACTGGAAAGGATTAAAGGGGCGCGGGTGGAGGATGTTCTGGAGGTCTGGGGCAAATACCTGAAGGAAGAAAGAAGAAACACCGTTCTAATCAGGGGGAAGGGATGATTTTCAACAGAAAATTTTTAGTAAAGGGAAGGGTAAGAATCGCCGTTCACCTGCGCAACTCGGAGTCGCTTTCCCTGAGAATCATCACCCGGGGGGGCAGGGCCCTGGACCCCGAGGCCCGGGAGGGCACCACCGGGCTTATGGCCTCCCTTTTCCTCCACGGTTGCCGGGGAAAGGCCTACGAGGATGTGGTGGAGGAACTGGAGTCCACCGGGACATCCCTTTATTTTTCCCCTTCCCTGGAGGCCATCCAGGCCAGTTTCTGGTCCCTGAGGGAGTTTGCCCACAAGGTCCTCGGTATCCTTCGGGACTGCCTGGAGGCCCCGGATTTTCCCGCCCAGGAACTTGAAAGGGAAAGGGGCAGAGCCCTGGCGGAACTCAAGAGGGTATGGGACGAACCCGAGGAGGCCGCCTCCAGGATTTTTTCGGGGAAGGTCTTTGGGCTCCATCCCTATTCCCGGCTGGAGACCGTTTCCAGCCTCCGGAGGATCACCAGGGAGGATCTCCTGGAGAGGTTTAAAAAATCCTTCCTTTCGGGTTCCACCTACATGGCTCTGGCCGGAAGAGAGGAGGATGTGGAGGAGGCCCTGGAGGTTTTACTTCCGATCTTTCGGGAGGGCGAGACTCCCCTGGAGTTTCCTGAGCCTTCACCCTTACCCATGAGAATTTATTTTTACCTCAAGGAGGACGCAGAACAAACTCAGATAAGAATGGGGCATCCTTCCTTTACCAGGGCCTATCCCCATTACGAGGAGGCCCTGGTGCTCAATTACATTCTGGGGGGTGGTGGATTTTCTTCCAGGCTTATGGAGAGGATAAGGGCCAGGGAAGGATTAACCTATTCCATAAGGTCCTCCTTCCTTCCCATGCTCCGGGCAGGCCTCTTTTCCATCTCCACCTTTACCAGACCGGAAAACACCTTGAAAACCCTGGAGGCCGTGATAGACGAGGTGAAGAGGACTTTGAAGGAGGGGGTTACTGGGGAGGAAGTGGAGAAGGCAAAGTCCTATTTTATCGGGCATTTTCCCCTGGGGCTGGAAACCCCTTCTCAGGTGGTTTCCCTCCTTTCCTCGGTATTGTTTTACGGACTGGGGGAAGATTATCCCGAGAGGTTTCTTGAAAAAATAAGGGCCCTGGGCCCTGAGGATGTAAACCGCATGGCGAGGGATGTGCTCTTCCCTGAGAAATTTCAGGTGGTGGTGGTGGGCAACGAAGAGGCCTTGAAGGAAGTGGAGGGGATGGGAAAAGTTGAAAGGGTTTTTCCAGAGTATTAAAATAAAGGTGGAGATTTTTGGGAGGTCAGGAAATGGGGAGAGTTCTGGTTTTGGGAGGAGGCAAGCAGGGAGGTTTCATCGCCTTCAAACTGAGGGATCGGGGACATGAGGTGGTGGTATGGGATGTGAAGCGGGAGGTGGAAGACAGCCTGGGCGAAGGTAGCGTAGAGTTTCACAGGAAAAACCTATTTTTGCTGGAAGACCCGGAGGGTGAACTTTCTCCCTACGACCTGGTGGTGGATGCCCTTCCCGGAGAGGTGGGGTTTAAGGCTCTGGAAAAACTGGTGGAATTGGGAAGGAAGGTGGTAAGCATATCCTTCGGGAAGGAGGATTATCTTCTCCTCCACAAGAGGGCAGAGGCCACCGGGGCCGTGGTGGTGCCCGATGCGGGCATAGCCCCGGGACTCACCAACCTTCTGGCGGGGTTTGCCTTTTTCAAGATGGGGAAGGCCGATAGTTTAAAAATATGGCTGGGAGGTATCCCTAAGGATCCCCTTCCTCCCTTTTATCACAACCTCACCTGGTCGGTGGAGGATTTTCTGGAGGAATACACCAGGCCTGCCAAAGTTAAAGAATACGGAATTTTGAAAAACCTTGTGCCGCTGAACCACATAAGAGACGAGTTTGGCTTTCCCATCAAACCCCTGGCTTCCTTTCCCACCGACGGACTCCGAAGCCTCCTTTACACCCTCCCCATTCCCAACATGGAAGAGAGGACCCTGCGATACAGGGAACACCTTATGGCCATGAAGACCCTTTACTCCTGGGGATTTCTGGACGAAAGCCTATCCCTGGACTTCGCCAATTTCTCAATACCGGTAAAGACCCTTACCGGAAGGGTTCTGGAGGAAAAATTCTCGTCCTTTCCTCCGGAAGATGTAGTAATAGGCAGGGTAGAGGTCGTGGGGAGCAAGAAATTCGTTTATAAAATTTACGCTGAATACGATTACGAAAAGGGAATAACGGCCATGGCCCGAAGCACTGGGACGGTGGCCGTGTGCTTTGCGGAGGAGGCTTTGAGGGGGTTTACGGAGAAGGGCGGCATTTATCCTCCGGAGATCTTTGGAAAGCGTCCGACCCTGGTGGCCAGAATTTTGAAGTCTTTGGCCACGGAGGGAATAAGGGTAACCAGCCTCTAACTCACAGGGCTGACAGGGGATAGGGAACTCCCTTTCCCCGGGAGGCCTTCTGGGCCTCCTCCTTGGAAGGGAATACTCCGTAGCAGATTCTATAGCACATCCTGTTGCCTTTCCTATAAGGAACCGCAAAATACATTCTTCCTCCCCGCTTTAAATTCAATAGGGCGTATTCCTCCACGCAATTCAACTGCTTCAAGACGGTGTATCCCCTGGTTGATCTGGCCCAATCCCTCCACAGAAGGGCTGCCCTTTTAAGTTTTCCGGCCTTTACATATTTCCAGGGTCCCTGGGGTGGAAGGGCGGTTGAGGTTTTTTTCACCGTCTTTTTTTCACCGGAACTTCCGGTCTTTTGTGAAACTTTACGGGGGCTTTCGGGGGGATTCTCTATTACCCTTTGCGTTTCCCCTGTCTTCTGTTGGGTTTCGGGGCCGGAGGAACTTAATTTAAGGTAGAGAAAAAAAACTGCCCCGGCTAAGATCACCAGAAGCAAACTTATAAGCAGAACCTTCCGGCCGAAGGAACTTTCCTCTTCGTAGGGATTCAGGTTGGATGTTTTCCGGTATTCTTCTATTTCCTCCAGGGACTCTTCTGCTATGTAGGGCTTCAGGAATCCGAAGATGTAGAGGATGGAAATGAGTTTGAGGGTGGGAAATTCTCCCCATGGGCTTTTCCTTACCACCTCCCAAACATCCCTGCCTCCGGCGAATTCCCTCAAAAGTTTTTTCTCCCTTTCGGTGGGTTTTCCCGGGAAGGAGGCGGTCACCAGTCTGGCTCCCAGAGGAAAAAGCCTTTTAAAAAACCTCCGGTCCTTCATGGAGGTTATGGCCTCCTTGAGGGCCTCCAAGAGGTCCACCGGCGGAAGTTCGCAGTTGACTTCCCATTCCTGGAAGGAGATTTCAGGTTCCAGCCACTCCAGAACATCCCTTAAGGCTTCCACCACCCTTTTTCTGTTTCCCCGATGGGTTTCGCTGAGGGTGAGCAATCCCTTTTCCACCAGAAATTCCACCGGAGTTTTCCTCGCCTCCAAGGCCCTGGCCAGGAAGTCCTCCGGAACCTCAAACTCCGTCCTGAGCAGTTCTTCCAGGGATTCCTCCGGTCTATTGGAAAGAAGATCGCAGATTTTCCCCTTTTTTATCAGGAAACTCTTGAACATTCCCCCCCAATTTATGCTCAGGATTCCAGATATCTTCTGTTTCCCTATGGACGCCAGAAGGAAGGCCAGGTTTTCCCGAGTTCTCATTTAACCCACAAAGTATTTAAGAAAAACCAGGAGGGTGGAAGGAAAAATTCCGAGTTCCAGGACCAGGAAGGTTGAGGTGAACATGGCGAGGATGCCTGTGGAGTAATAATAGCCGATGCCGGGTCCCTCCTTCATGTAAGAAACCAGTACCACCCGCAAATAATAATAAACGCTTACCAGAGTCGTCAGGACCGCCACCACCACCAGGGGCCAGAATCCGGCATCCCCCACCTCTGCGAATAGGAGGAATTTCGCCAGAAAGCCGGCGGTGGGGGGAAATCCTGCCAGGGAGACCATGAAGAAGGCCAGGAAGGCCGAAAGGTAGGGGTATTTTCTGGAAAGCCCCTGAAAATCCTTAAGGGAATTTTTCTCCAGGAAGGAGGAGATAACGGCGAAGGCCCCCAGGTTCATGAATCCGTAGGCGGCCAGGTAAAAAAGAAGCGCCCAGGCCCCGGCCTTTCCCAGGAGGAGGCCCATGGCCATGTAACCTGCGTGGGATATGCTGGAATAGGCCATTAACCTTTTGATGTTTTCCTGCTTAAGGGCCACCAGGTTTCCGTAGAGCATGGAGAGGACGCTGGAGCCCAGGATAAACCACTTTACGCCGGGGTGTATCACGAAGTCCGAGATTCTCAGAAGCATAAGGAAGCCTGCGGTTTTGGTTACCACCGAGAAGAAGGCAGTGACCGGCGTGGGACTCCCCTGATAGACATCCGGGGTCCAGAAGTGAAAGGGGAAAAGGGAGACCTTGAACATGAGGGAGGAAAGAAGCAGGAGACCGGCGCCCAGGGCCAGGGGGGATGGATTGGCTGCCACCCGGGGGTCCAGAAAGAAACTTCCCCCGGCTGCGTAGTAAAAGGCCATTCCCATTACGAAGAAGACCGAGGCCATCACCCCCAGGATGGCGTATTTCACCGAGGCTTCCCGGGATAGTTCATCCTTCCTCATCCCTGCCAGGGCATAATTGGCCACCGATAGGATTTCCATGCCAAGAAAGGCCACCAGGAGGTGGCGGGTGGTTACCATAACGAGGGCTCCGGCGGTGGAAAGGGCCAGAAGGATGTAAATTTCCCCTTCCCTTATGTTTAATTTCAGGTCGTAACCGTCGGTTATAAGAAGGGTCAGAAGGGCAAAAATGAGGATTAGCACCCCTGCCACAATTCCCATGCTGTCCTGGACCAGGAGTCCTCCCATGTAGGTTCCCCTTCTTCCCCACATGAAGAACTCCGCTGCCAGGGCGGCCGCCATTCCGGCGTAGGATGCAAATTTAGCCCACCGCCTTCCCGCCCACAAGTCCAGAAGGAGGGCCGATAGAGAGAAGGAAACCAGAATGGCCAGAGGAAGCACGCCTATCACCTTTCACCCCCATTTTCAAAGAGGTAAAGGGTTTTGTATTTCTGCTGGGTTATTTCCATCATGAGCCTGGCGGATTTTTCAAATTTTTTCAAGAAGAAATTTGGGGAAAGTCCCATCCACAGGAAAAGAATGACCAGGGGGACCATGATGAGAACCTCCCTCAGGTTCATGTCGGGAAGTTTCAGGAAAACTTCGTTTTTCACCCTTCCCTGCATAACCCTCTGATACATTCGCAGAAGATAAACCGCCGAAAGAATTACCCCCAGGGCAGCCAGGGCTGCGGCGGTTTTGTTCACCTCAAAACTTCCCAGAAACACGAGAAATTCTCCCACGAAGCCGTTGAGTCCGGGGAGTCCAATGGAGGAAAACACCGTTATCATAAGGAAGGCCGCCAGCACCGGAAGAGGCCTGGCCAATCCCCCCAGTTTTTTCATGTCCCTGGTATGGGTTCTTTCGTAAAGCATGCCGATAAGGAGAAAGAGGGCCCCGGTGGAAAGCCCGTGGTTGAGCATCTGATATATCCCTCCCATGTAGGACCTCAGGGAGAGGAGGAAAATTCCCAGCATTACCACCCCCAGGTGGCTCACGCTGGAATAGGCTACGAGCCGCTTGGCGTCTTCCTGGACGAAGGCCATGGCCGCTCCGTAAATTATGCTTATCACGGCCAGGGCCAGGAGGTAGGGGAGGAAAAATTTGAAGGCCTGGGGGAAAAGGGGCATGGCCAGCCGTAGAAATCCGTACCCCCCCATTTTCAGCAGAACCCCTGCCAGGAGTACGGAACCGGCGGTGGGGGCCTCCGTGTGGGCGTCCGGCAACCATGTGTGGAAGGGAAAGAGGGGAACCTTTATGGCAAAGGCCAGGGCAAAGGCCAGAAACAGGAGAATCTGGCTCCCCCATGGGATACTTAGGGAGTAAAGTTGATAAAAATAGAGGGAATGGTGGGGAGAGTGTTTCCAGAGGTAAAAAATTCCCACCAGCATGAGGAGACTTCCCACCATGGTGTAGAGGACAAATTTAACCGTGGCGTAGAGCCTTCTCTCCCCTCCCCACATGCCGATGAGGAAATACATGGGGATAAGCATGGCTTCCCAGAAGATGTAGAAAAGAAAGAGGTTCTGGGCCACGAATACCCCCAGCATCCCGGTCTCCAGGAGCAAAATCATTATGTAGAACTCCTTTTCCCGCTCCTTTATGTACCGGAAGGACGAGGCCAGCGCCAGAGGAGAAAGGAGGGCGGTAAGAACTACCAGAACCAAACTTATTCCATCCATGCCCACATGGTAATTCAGACCGAAGCCTATCCACCTGGCTCTCTCCACGAACTGGGGGAAAGGATAATAGGGGTTGAAGTTCAGAAAGAACCACATTGAGAAAAAGAACACTGCGGATGAAACCCCCAGGGCGAAGTATTTTACGAAGTCGGTTTTTTCCCGCGGAACGAAGAGAAGAAGAATCGCCCCGGCCACGGGAAGGAATATCATGACGCTAGTCATAACAACCCCCTGAGCGCTACGAATAGGGCTATTACGATGCCCGCCGCCATCCACAGGGCGTAATCCTTCAGAAGACCTGTCTGGAGAAAAGATAAGAGTCGTCCCCCTTCCAGGGTGAGTTTTCCGCTGCCCAGGACGGCCCGATCTATCACCCCGGCGTCAAAATACCGGCTTACCGCCCTGGCACCCTCCCTGTAGGGAACCACGAAGAGGGCCTCGTATATTTCGTCCACATAATATTTATTGGTCAGAAGGGTATAAAGGAACCCCGTGCGAAGTCCCCGTTTCCTCTTTAAGTATATCCACCAGGCCAGGACGATGGCCGCCAGGGCCAGACCCACGCTCACTCCCATGAGGATCAATTCCCTTTCGTGGGCGAGTTCCTCCAGGTGGATGTATCCCAGGGGTTTTAGCCATTGGTGAAAGGAAGAGAAGAACCATCCTGAAATTACCGAAAGAAGGGCCAGAATTTCCATGGGGATGGCCATAACCGGCGGTGATTCGTGGGCGTGTTTCCAGCCCCTGGGTTCTCCGTAGAAGGTCATGAAAATAAGCCTGAACATGTAAAAGGCCGTAAGGCCTGCGGTGATAACGCCCACGGTCCAGAGGGTTTTGCTGTGAAGGTAAGCCTGGGCCAGGATCTGGTCCTTGCTGAAAAAGCCTGCAAATCCCGGGATCCCTGAAATGGCCAGGGCTCCTATGGTGAAAACCCAGAAGGTTATGGGCATTTTCCTGCGCAGGCCTCCCATTTCGCGCATGTCCTGGGTCCCTACGGCGTGAATAACGGAACCCGCCGCGAGAAAGAGAAGGCTCTTAAAAAAAGCGTGGGTGAAGAGGTGAAACATACCCGCGGATACAGCCCCCACCCCCACCCCGGTAAACATGTAGCCTATCTGGCTGATGGTGGAGTAGGCCAGAACCTTTTTGATGTCGTTCTGGACCAGGGCAATGGTGGCGGCCAGGGCCGCGGTAATTATTCCCACCCATGCCACGACCTCCAGGGCCAGGCCCGAGCGGGCGAAAAGGGGAAACAATCGGCTCACCATGTAAACCCCGGCGGTTACCATGGTGGCGGCGTGGATGAGGGCGGAAACAGGAGTAGGGCCCTCCATGGCGTCGGGAAGCCAGATGTATAGAGGAATTTGGGCCGATTTTCCCGTGGCACCCAGAAAGAGAAGGAGGGCTGCCGCCGTGGCCGCCGTGGTCGGCAGGGAGGCGGCCCGGGAATTGATGTATTGAAAATCAAGGTTTCCCAGGAGGGTGAAGAGAAGGAATATTCCCAGGAGAAAGCCGAAGTCTCCCACCCGGTTTACTATGAAGGCCTTTTTTCCGGCGTCGGCGGCAGTATCGCGGTCAAACCAGAATCCTATGAGGAGATAACTGCACAAACCCACCCCTTCCCATCCTACGAACATCATGGGGAGGTTCGGGGCCAGGACCAGAAGAAGCATGGAGAAGGTGAAGAGGTTAAGGTAAGCAAAATACCTTCTGAAACCGGGATCTTCCCCCATGTATCCCACCGAATAAATGTGGATCAGGAAGGATACCCCGGAAACGGTGAGGGCCATGATGGAGGAAAGGGGATCCCAGAGAAGCGAAAAGTCCACATGGAATTTTCCCACGGAAATCCACGGGAAAAGATAAAAAACCGAGGGATGGTTTTTAAAGGTTGTGAAGGCTATTAAAGATGCCAGAAAGGATATTCCCACGGTGGCCGGAGAAAACCAGAAGACGGCCCTTTTTCCCAGAAATCTTCCCAGGAGGATGAGGACCAGGGCTCCCAGGGCAGGAGCCAGAACTATTAGTGCAAGAAGGAAACTCATCCCTTCATCTCCGATGCTATGTCTTCGGTGGCCTTCCCCTTATCCCTTATGGCTACGGCTATGGCCGCCAGGGCCACCGCCACCTCCGCCGCCGCCACCGTAAGTATGGCAATTACCGCCGCCTGGGCCTCGGTGGGTGAAGACCTTGTGGCGAAGACTAAAAGAGCGAGGTTGGCCCCGGAAAGAGCCACTTCCCCGGAAAGCAGCATGGTCAGCAGGTCTTTCCTTACGAAAAATCCGGCTATTCCGGCGGATATTAAAAGGGCCGAGAGAAGGAAGAGGGCCGTGGAACTCATGACCTCCTCCTCATGAGGACCAGGGAAGAGACCACCGCCGTCAAAATCAGCAGGGAGGTGAGTTCAAACACATAGAGGTATTTACCCAAAAACAACTCTCCGAGGGCGGATACCGAGGTGGAAACCCTTCGGAAGACAGAACGACTTCCCAGGAAAATAAGGCTCAACTCCGTACCCAGCGAGATAAAAATGAGGAAGAAGGCCCATTTGATGCTCCTGCCTTCCCGGGACCTTCCGGAGACCAGCCACGCCACCATGAGGAAGGCTACCACCACCGCTCCGGCGTAAAGGAGAACATAGATCCCCCCCAGGAAGGTATAGCCCATTAGGGCGAAAACTCCCCCCAGGGCGGAAAAAACCGCCACCAGGGAAACCACGGACTTATCTTCCTCCGATGCAAAGAGGAAAATCCCAAGGCCTGCGGCGATTAAAAGGAAAAGAAGCCAGAAGGCCAGGTCCAACATAACACGGGGATTATATCAGGGTATAGAGTTTCAAATCAAATTTCGGGTTTTTCGGAGGATGCCCTCACCGCCCTGTCGTGGGCCCAACTGCGGATTTTCTTTACCTGCTCCGCCATGGTGGTGGACAGGGGAACGGTATTGGTGAATATTTTGTAGAGGTCGTCCTCCTCCACGGGTCTCCCCTGGTTGAAGGCCTCGTACATGGCGGATATTATCGCCTGCTCTATTTCCGCCCCGGACCATCCCTTTGTAATCTGGGCCAGTTGAGGGATGTTGAACTTGTCCGGGTCAATCCCCCTCTTTTTGAAGTGAACCCGAAAAATTTCCTCCCTTTCCTTTCGGGAGGGAAGGTCCACGAAGAAAATCTGGTCAAACCTCCCCCGGCGGAGGAGTTCCGCCGGTAGCATGTCAATCCTGTTGGCGGTAGCCCCCACGAACACCCCCTCTTTGTGCTCCTGCATCCAGGTCAGAAAATAGCCCAAAATCCGGGCGGTGGAATCGGCGGTGTATTTGTCCGTGATTCCGCTTTCAATCTCGTCCAGCCATAGAACCGCAGGGGATGCGGATTCCACCACCTTCAGGGCCCTGATAAAGGCCTCCTCAGGAAGGCCTGCGATCCCCGAGTAAACGAGGTTCATGTCCAGTCTGAAGAGGGGAAGTTCCCATAGGGTGGATACCGCCTTTATTATTATGCTCTTTCCGCACCCCGTTATCCCCATGACCAGAAGGCCCCGGGGCACATCCAGTCCGTATTTCCGGGCCTCGGGAGAAAAGGCCCGTTTCCTCTTTATCAACCATTGTTTAAGGTTATCCAGCCCTCCGATGTCCTCCAGTCGCAGTTTTTCCGTAATGTATTCCAGGACCCCCTCCTTCCTCATTATCTGCCGTTTTTCCTCCTTTAGGGCCTCAATTATGCCCGCATCCAGACTTTTCCTCTGGTGGGTGACCCTCCTCAGGGCGAAGGTGGCTTCGTCCACGGTGAAGCCTTGCAGGGCCACGGCCATCTGGTTGACATCCTCCCGGCTGAGGTTTATTTTCGTTCCCTTTTCTCCCCTCTCCTTTAGAAAAGAGACCACCAGGGAAAGCATTTCCTGGAATTCAGGAAGGGGGTAATCCACCACCGCCACATGCCTCTTCAGTTCCTCCGGTAGTTTGAAAATAGGGGATAGGAGAAAAACCCTTTTGGGCTTTCCCCTGATGGAGAAATAGGTATCCCTGAACTTCCGTATGACCTCCGGATTCTGAAAAAGGTGGTGCACATCCTTGAGGATGAAGAACCCCTTTTCCTGCTGAACTATGAAGTCCAGGGCCTGGATGAGGGAGCGGGTTTCCTCCTCCGGGTTTCCATCCCTTTTAAAACCCCCGGTGTTGGTCCACACGAAGGGGGAAGTCCCCAGGGCAGAGGAGGAAAACTCTTCCAGGACTTCCTCCACCCTGTTTTCCTCCCAGGAGACTATGTAAATAAAGGGATAGCCCGCTGAGATTAATTCCCTCAGTTCCTCCCTTACCTTCATGGGCTTATTTTAACATCTTGTTTTGGTTCTTTAAATTTATATAATAGATTTAAGGCCTTCAACGGAGGTAAAAACATATGAAAGGCTTGGAAAGCGAAGTTATAAAGGTCCCCAAGGGGGTGGTGATCTTCAGGGAAGGAGAGGACGGTAATTTCATGTACCTCATTTTGAAGGGGAAGGTGAAGATCTTCAGGAGGGGGGAGGAGATAGCCACCCTGGGAAGGGGGGATTTCTTCGGAGACCTGGGTCTCCTCACCGGCTTGCCCCGGGTGGCGGATGCCATTTCGGAGGAGGATTGTGAACTGGTGCTCATAGACGAAAACAGTTTTGACAGAATAATAAAATCAGACCCCAACCTCAGCATCAGGATTTTGAGGAAACTGGCCCACCGGCTAAGGGATATGTACAAACTCATGGATAAAATGGAAAGGGAGGAGACGGCCATAGAGGTGGAAAACGAACCCCTTCCGCCCAACATAAAGGCCTGGTTTGAACTGGAAGAGGAAGGTGAGGTTTTTCCCCTGGAGCAGAGGATTACCTTTCTGGGGAGGAAAGACCTTTCCAGTTCCTTCGTTCCCCATGTGGACCTTTCTCCATACGATAGAAATAGGTACATTTCCAGGAGGCACGCCCGGGTGATATTCCGCAACGGAAAATTTTACATAAAGGAAGAGGTGGGGGTATTGAACGGTACTTTCCTGGACAACAGGAGAATTAAACCGGGCTTTCTCTACGACCTCAAAGACGGCACCCGGGTAACCCTGGGGAGGCTTACCCTGACCTTCCACACCAGGGTGAAGCAGGATCAATAACCTTCCAGAAGCCTTTCCCCCAGGACCTCCGGAAGTCCCTCCTTGACGATCCTCCTTTTAGCCTTTTCCGCCGGGTATGAGAAGCGGTAGAACTTCACCGCCTCCTCCTGATCGTCGTAGATAAGGAAGGTTCCCCGGGGGTTTCTGTCCCTGGGTTGACCTATGGAGCCCGGGTTTACGGCATAGAGAAAATCTTTTTTCAATTTTATGTGGGTTCTTCCTTCTTCCAGGGGATGGTAAATGGCCACAAAGTCCTTCTCCGGCGGAAATTCGTAGACCGCCGGTACATGGGTATGGCCGAAAAAGCATATCCTTTCCCCGGAAAACTCCACGGCCTCCAGGGCGTCGGCGGGGGTGAATATGTAATAGTCCTCGTCAAAGGGGGCTCCGTGGCAGATGCAAACGCCTTCCTTGAGCCTCAGGGGACCCCTCTTCATGCTCTTTAGAAAATTAAGGGAGAATTCGTTGAGTTTTTTCTTCGTCCAGTCCAGGGCCTCGGCGGCCACGGGATTGAAGAGCATGGAGGTTTCCAGCCCCAGGGCCACCTTGTCGTGGTTCCCCATCACGGCCACCAGGTTGGGCAGGGCAGCCAGGGCTTCCACCACTTCGTTGGGATTGGCCCCGTAGCCCACGGCATCACCCAGGAAGACATAGGTGTCGGGCTTAAGCCTCCGGGCCTTTTTGAGGAAACTCTGGAAGGCTTCCCAGTTAGAGTGAATGTCCGAGAAGATTAAGTGCTTCACTATACAGATCCTCTGCCTTGTAGGAACTCCTGACCAGGGGACCGGCCTCCACCGCCAGGAAACCCATCCGCCGGGCCAGGTCCTTGAGTTCCTGGAATTCCTGAGGATAATAATATCGCTCCACCGGCAGGTTTTCAAATCCTGGCCTGAGGTATTGCCCCACGGTGAGAATTTTAACGCCGGCGTTGATTAGGTCCTTCAGGGTGGTTTCAATGTCTTCCTTTTCCTCTCCCAGTCCCACCATAAGCCCGGATTTGGTGAGCATCCCCTTCCCGGCGTAGAATTCCAGGACCCTCAGGCTCCTGCCGTAGAAGTTTTTGGGCCTACCTATTTTCGTGTAGAGTTTCCGGGGTACCTCTATGTTGTGATTGATGACGGAGGGGGGATTTTCCAGCAGAACCTTCAGGTTGTCTTCCCTGCCCTGGAAGTCCGGGATGAGGACCTCCACCCCTGCCCGGGGAAGGAGTTTCTTTATCTCCTCCACGGTCTTCAAAAAATGGTGGGCTCCTCCGTCGGGGAGGTCGTCCCTGGTGACGGAGGTTACAACCACATAGGAGAGACCCATTTCCCTGGCAGCCTCTGCCACCTTCCGGGGTTCCTCCGGGTCCAGGGGAGCCGGTTTCCCGTGGTTTACCGCACAGAACCCGCATCGGCGGGTACATATGTCTCCCATAATCATGAAGGTGGCGGTTCCCCCTCCCCAGCATGTGGAGATGTTGGGGCAGCGGGCCTCTTCACAGACGGTGTGGAGACCCCTTTTACGCAGGATTTTTCTTATGCGGAAGTAGGTTTCCCCACCCGGGAGTTTTCTTCTTACCCAGGGGGGAACCCGCTCCAAATCAAACTCCTCCTCTTTCCCTTCTCTGCTTCTTCCTTATCCTTTTGAGGGCCTGAAGTTTTTTCAGCCTCCGCCTTACTCCGGGCTTGAGGTACACCGAGTGCTTCTTAATTTCGCTGATGATGGCTTCTTGCTGGACCTTTCTCTTGAATCTCTTAAGAGCGGACTCAAAGGACTCGCCTTCTTGAACCACTACATAGGCCAAAGTAATCACCTCCCTGTGGTTTTTTCAGATAGTATTTTAACATCCCCCTCAAGCCCCCGGCGAAAATTCCCGGGAAAGCCTCCTGAGGGCTTTCAATTTGTCCCGGTCCCCGAGTTTTGAACTCTTTATGGCCCTTTCAAGCACCTCTATGGTTTTTTCGTAAACCTCAAAGTCCACCGGGTAAGGGATTCTGTCCTTTCCACCGTGGGCGAAGGAATACAGGGCCGGGTCCTCGTAACTGGGGGGTGCCCCGTAAACTATGTCGGCCACCAGGGACAGGGCCCTTACGAACTTGGCTCCTATTCCCTTTATCGTGAGCAATTGAAGAAGGTCTTCCGGGGCCCTTTCGTAGGTTTTGGCCATGGCCCTGAGGAGGTTTTTGGGCTTCATGTCCGAGGAGACCAGGGCATGTCTTCGGGGCATGTTCAAAATCCGGGTGAATTCCCGGGTTATTTTACCGGGGTTTTCCCTGGAGAGTTGAACCACGAGTTCCGTGTTTTCAGCGGATTTTCGGGAAGTAAGGTCCAGGACCAAATTTTCCCTCCTCATGGAGGAGATGCCGGTGTGGGGTTCCCGGGTAAGGTCCTCGGCTTCCCAGGAGAGGTAGTGATACCTCCTTGCCAGCCTCAATTCTTCCTTCATCCCCTGCTGAATTACGGCCCACTTCTTATCCGGGGTGAAGAAAATGGTGTGGTGGTAGATGGAGTAGCCGTCCTGGAGGAGGACGGAATCCACCTTGGCAGTGATGCGGCTGGCCCTTATTATGGGCTGTGGATCAAAGGCGAACCTTTCGGCCAGGGATTCCACCTCCTCCGGGGTCCTCCTGGCAGTCGCTCCCTTTCCCCCCGCCGCCATTATCAAGGGGGTGGAGATCTCGGCCAGGGCTTCCTTCAGGGCGGCGGTGGTGGTGGTAGTAAGCCCCGAGGAATGCCAGTCAAAACCCAGAACACAGCCCAGGGCCTGAAACCATCCGGGATGGGAAAGCCTCCTCAAAAACTCCTCCGGAGGAAATTCCTCCAACATGGCTTCGGCCATGGCCCGGGCCAGTTTTACCATCCTGGAAAAGAGCCAGCGGGGTGCCCTTCCCCTGTGAAGGGGCAGATTGGCGATTCCTTTCCTCACAGCCTACATTATAAGGCAAATTCACGGTTTTTCCCAGGAGGAGCCAGGTTTTTTCCTTGCCCATTTTCGCTAATTGAGATACAATTGGCGGGCCTTTAGTTTGCTCTGAGGTTGACAAAAACGGCTTTTTGCTGTAAATTATTATGCCGACCAAAGCGAAGGAGTGTGAAATGAAGACTTATCTCCCAAAGGAAAAGGAGATCACCAGGAAGTGGTGGCTGGTGGATGCCCAGGGAGTAACCCTGGGAAAACTGGCGACGGAGGTGGCCAGATTGCTCAGGGGAAAACACAAACCCATGTTCACCCCACATCTGGATACCGGGGACTTCGTGGTAGTAATAAACGCAGAGAAAGTAAGGGTCACCGGAAGGAAGATGGACCAGAAACTTTACAGGTCCCATTCCGGTTACCTCGGAAACCTCAGGGAATTTACCCTGAGGGAGATGCTCAAGCGTCATCCCGAAAAGGTTATAGAGGATGCGGTCTGGGGAATGCTTCCCAAAAACCGCCTGGGAAGAAGGCTTTACAAAAAACTTAAAGTCTACCGGGGGGGCGACCATCCCCACCAGGCGCAGAAACCTGAAAAATACGAAATTAAGGAGTGAGTAAATGGAAGACAAGGAAAAGAGAAGCGCCAAAATCCCCTATCCGTGGGGAACCGGCAGAAGGAAAACCGCCGTTGCCCGGGTGTTTCTTCTGGAGGGCACCGATAAAATCAAACTTTTCGTAAACAACACCACCAGGGATTTCAACACCTATTTTCCCTCCGAAAGGATGAGGGCCAGGATAAAGGCCCCCCTTTATCTTACCGGAACCCTGGAAAAATTTGGGCTCTACATAACCGTTAAGGGCTCCGGAGTCTCCGCCCAGGCCGACGCCATAAGGCTGGGCATAGCCAGAGCCCTGGTGGCCTACAACTCGGAGTTTCACCGGGTGCTTAAGGAAAAGGGAATGCTAACCAGGGATCCCAGGGAAAAGGAAAGAAGGAAATACGGTCTCCACAAGGCCCGCAAGGCCCATCAGTACCACAAGAGGTGAGTTATGGTGGATGTAACCATGAAGGAACTCCTGGAGGCCGGGGTCCATTTCGGTCATCAGACCAGAAAGTGGAATCCAAAAATGGCCCCTTATATTTACGGGAAGAGGAACGGGATCCACATCATAGACCTTCAGAGGACCGTGGAGGACTTCAAGACCGCCCTGGCCTTCCTGAAGGAAGTGGCGGCCTCCGGCGGTGACATCCTCTTCGTGGGAACGAAAAAACAGGCCACGGAGATAGTCAAGGAGGAGGCCACCCGCTGCGGCATGCCCTATGTGAACCATCGCTGGCTCGGCGGGACCCTCACCAATTTCAAAATGATAAGGAAAAGCGTGGAGAAGTACATAGAACTGGAAGAACTCAGAAATTCCGGCGAATGGGAGTTGCTCTCCAAAAAGGAGCAGAGCCGACTGGAGAAGAGGCTGAAGAAGATGCAGAAGAACCTGGAGGGGATCAAGGAGATGGTGGAACTTCCCAAGGCCCTTTTCGTCATAGATTCCGTCCACGAGGACATAGCCATAAAGGAAGCCCGCAAACTCGGGATACCCATCGTGGCGGTGGTGGATACCAACGGTGATCCCGATCTGGTGGATTACCCCATCGCCGGGAACGACGATGCCATAAGGGCCATAAAACTCTTCTGTTCCAAGGTGGCCGATGCCATCCTTGAGGGCAAGGAAGAGGCCGAGAGGAGGGAACTGGAGAGGATGAAGGTGGAAAGCCAGGAAGAAGAGGGTGAAGAAGAAGTGCCCCAGGAAGAGGAGAAAAGCGAATCCGAAGGAGGAGAAAATGAGTGAAGTAACCATGGAAAAAATAAAGAGGCTCAGGGAAAGAACAGGCCTGGGCGTAATGGACATCAAGAAGGCCCTTCAGGAGGCCGGTGGCGACGAGGAGAAGGCCATAGAGATCTTGAGGAAAAAAGGACTTGCCACCGCCGCCAAAAAGGCCACCCGGACGGTGAAGGACGGGTTTATAGGCTCCTACATTCACTTCAACGGGAAGATAGGGGTTCTGGTGGAAATAAACACGGAGACGGACTTCGTGGCGAGAAATCAGGAGTTCAGGGAATTCGCTAAAAACATAGCCATGCACATAGCCACTACGGCTCCCCAGTATGTGTCACCGGAGGACATTCCCCAGGAGGTCATAGAGAAGGAAAAGGAAATATACAGGGAGCAGTTGAAGGCCCAGGGGAAGCCCGAGCAGGTTATTGAGAGGATCCTGGAGGGTAAACTCAAGAAGTTCTACGAGGATGTTTGTCTTCTGGAACAGGCCTACATAAAGAACCCTGAGATTAAGGTCAGGGAATACCTCACCGAGCAGATAGCCAAGTTCGGTGAGAACATAGTTATAAGGAGATTTGCCCGGCTGGCGGTGGGGGAAGATTAACATTAACCCAGAAAATGGGATTAAAATATAAAAGGGTTCTCCTGAAAATCAGCGGGGAGGCCCTTCTCGGTGATAAACCATCGGGGATTGACCCCGCCGTTCTTTCCTTTATAGCGGAGGAAGTTAAGGAGGCCAGGGACCTGGGGGCGGAGATAGCCCTGGTGGTGGGAGGAGGAAATTTTTTCCGGGGTATCAATTCCTCGGAACTGGGGATAGAGAGGATCTGGGGAGATTACATGGGAATGCTGGCCACCCTCCTCAACGGCATAGCCCTTCAAAATTTCTTGGAGAGAAGCGGAGTTTCCACCCGTCTGGTTTCGGCCCTGGAGATAAGGGCCATTGCGGAGCCCTTTATTCCCAAAAGGGCTTTGAGGCATCTTGAAAAGGGGAGGGTGGTAATTTTCGCCTCCGGAACAGGAAATCCATTTTTCTCCACCGATACTGCGGCGGCCCTCCGGGCGGTGGAAATGAGGGCAGAGGTGTTGCTCAAGGCCACCAAGGTGGACGGTGTGTTTTCCGCCGATCCGGCCAAGGATCAGGGGGCGAAGATTTTTCAGGAGATATCCTATTTTCAGGTTCTGGAGAAGAACCTGAGGGTTATGGACCCCACGGCCATAACCCTTTGCATGGAGAACGAATTGCCCATAATAGTCTTCAACATAAGGGGAAAAGGGAACCTCAGAAAAATAATCCTTGGGGAGAGGGTGGGGACCATAGTAAAAAAGGAGGTGTGAGATGGAAAGGGTCTTTAAGGAAACCAGGAAAAAAATGGAGGCTTCGGTGGAGCACTTCAAGAGGGAAATAGCCAAAATAAGAACGGGCAGGGCTTCTGCATCCCTCTTTGAGGAGATAAAGGTGGATTACTACGGAACCCTTACCCCCATTACCCAGTTGGCCACCGTGAGCGTAGTCAACCCTGAACTGGTGGTGATCCAGCCCTGGGACAAAAATATCCTCGCGGAAATTGAGAAGGCCATCGTGAGAAGCAACCTGGGATTCAACCCCGTCAACGACGGCACCAACATAAAGGTTCCCATTCCACCCCTGGACGAAGAGAGGAGGAAGGAACTGGTTAAACTCCTCCACAGAATACTGGAAGAGACCAAGGCGGCCATCCGCAACATCCGGAGGGAGGCCAGGGAGGAGATCAAGGAACTGGAGGAAGCCAAGGAAATTTCCGAGGACGATAAATACAGGGCCTTTGACGAGATTCAGAAGATCCACGACGAATACATAAAAAAGGCGGAGGAGACCGCCAAAAAGAAGGAGAAGGAGATCCTGGAAATTTAGCGGGGGTGGAGGAAATAGGGGGGGAGGTTAAAGACCGGGGCAGTTTTAAAAAGCGGAGATTTTACCTGTTTGCGGTACTCCTCCAGGGCCGGGGCGCTGGAGTTTATCCTCAGGTCTGAAAAACTCCCATCCCCGTTCTCCCATCTTTCGTGCCACCACGAAATGGCCTTTATTTCGGGGAATTCCTTTATAAAATCAAAGGCCTGTCTTATCCAGGACGGTTTCCTGGGGTCCTCAATAACGCCGAACTCCAGAACCGCCAGGGGTTTCCGGGGGGCCACCCTTCTCAACTCCAGGTAGGCCTTTAAAAACCTTTCTTTGAACCCAAGGGATTCCCAATCCTGCCTTTCTTCGGGGAAAATGGGCCCGTAGACGCTCACCCCCACCCAGTCTATGTAATCGTTCTCCGGATAATAATTCCCAGGTCTGTTCCAGGCTGTTCGGGGAAAACTTTCCGCATTGGCGTGGAAGAACCAGGTTATGTTGTGGGCCCCTTCCCGACGAAAAACCTCTATTATGTGACGGTAGGCGTCCCTGAACCTTTCCGGCCCGTCGGGGAGGTGGGGGTCCCCGTAACCTGTGGTTTCCCCGGCTCCGTTCCAGTATCCGGACCAGGGGAACCAGTCGCCGTTCATCTCCACCCCGAATTCCACCAGCAGAGGGCCTCCGTATTTCCTGGCCTGCCGGGCCCACTCCCTCAGGGGGCGGTCAAATTTTCCCTGGATTATGTTCTGGAGGGTGTAAACCGGATCGGGGCCAAAATTGAAGGAGGAGCGGGCCATGAGCCTCACGAAGGGAAGGGCTCCACAGCGGGAAATTTCACGGACGCTTTTTTCCGGAAACCTTATGCCCTGGAGCCAGTTGTTGGAGAAAAAGGCCCACACGATTTTTTTGCCGGCCAGGCGCTCAAACTCCCTTATCCTGGCGCAGGTTACCCGGTCTTCGGGGCCACCGAAGTCAGGGAAGGCCGAGTGGTAAATTCCACCGGGGTGGGGCATGAGTTTAATTCCCCCGAAGGACGGAAGGAAAAAGAGGAAGAGGAACCACGCCTTTTTCAAAATTTTCTCCTTTCACGGAAATTATATCCTAATCCAGGATTCCTTCCACCAGGCCGTAATTTTCTCCTGGAACCACCAGGAGAATCCCGGGAACCATTTTCCTGGCCTCCCGGTATATTTCCCGGGCTATTTTTACCCCCTCCCTTTTCCCCTCCTTCCCCCTCTTGCCCTCCATCCTCTTGAGAACCCATGGGGGGAGGTGGATTCCCGGAACCTCGTAATGGAGGTACTCGGCGTTTTTCCATCCCAGCAGAACCATCACCGTCACCACCACCGGAACCCCCAGGGTCTCCAGTTTTTTCAGCAAACCCTCCAGATAAGCGGGGTCAAAAACCGGCTGGGTCACCAGAAACCGGGCGCCGGCCCCTATCTTGGCCCGGGCCCTCTCCAGTTCCCCCTGGTCTATCCGGTTCAGGTTAAGGGACGCCCCCACCAGGAAGTTCGTCCTTGCCCCCAGGGGGTTTCCCAGAAAGCCCCTGCCCGAGTTCATGGAGTTTATGATTTCTATAAGTCCCAGGGAATCCAGGTCGTAAACTCCTGTGGCGAAGGGGTAATCCCCCAGGGAGGGAGGGTCTCCGGTGAGGGCCAGGATGTTTTCTATCCCCATGGCGGAGGCTCCCAGGAGGTCCGATTGGATGGCCAGGAGGTTCCTGTCCCGGCATGTCATGTGAACGATGGTTTCCAGGGGGAGGGTTTCTTTTATTATCTTCGCAAAGGAAAAGGGATTCATCCTCACCCTGGCCATGGGGGAGTCGGAAATGTTCAGGGCGTTTACCTCCGTGGCCTTCCACCGCTCCAGACCCTTCAGGATTTCTGAGAAATCCGGATTCCTGGGGGGTTCCACCTCCACGGAAAGGAGTTTTCCTTCCTTCAGAAGTTTTCCAACCCTGGTTTCCACCCGGGCCGGGCCCCTATCCTCCGATTCCCCCTTCTCCCTGAGAACCACCCTTTTCACCTTTCTCTTGACCCTTTTCCCCCGGAGCCTTTGAGAAAGCACCCTTATGTGCTCCGGGGTGGTTCCGCAGCATCCCCCTATGAATTTGGCCCCCATTTTTGCGGTTTTTTCCCCGTAATAGGCGAAGTACTCCGGGTTGTGGGGATAGAGGAATTTCCCGTGGATAAACCTGGCCTGGCCGGCGTTGGGCATGTATAGGACCGGTTTCGGAGTGAGGGAGAGGATTATCCTCACCGCCTCGTGAACCCCCTGGGGACCGGGGCCGCAATTGGCCCCCACGGCATCCACCGGGAGGTTCTCCACCTTTTCCATTATGTCCGTTATCTTCTCCCCAAAGATGGTCTTCAGTTGATTGGGAAATGTGAAGGATGCGATGATGGGGGTCTGGGGGGAGAGGGAACGGGCCACCTTGATCCCCACCTCCATTTCCTCCACGCAGTTGTAGGTTTCAAAGAGAAGGAGGTCCACCCCTCCCTCTAAGAGGGACTCTATCTGCTCGCGGAATATTTCCTCCAGTTCCGCGGAGGAAAGCGTCCTCCTGCGGTCGTGGGGTCGGGACACAGGCCCTATGGAACCCGCCACGAAGGCCTCCGTCCGGGCCACTTCCCTGGCCAGGCGGGCTCCCATGTAGTTTATTTCCCGGGTTTTGTCCCCTATCCCGAAAAACTCCTCTAAGACGAAGCGGTTGGCTCCGAAGGTGTTGGTTTCTATGATTTCTGCCCCGGCATTCAGGTATTCCCGGTGGATTTCCTTCACCAGTTGGGGCATGGTGAGGTTCACCTCGTCGTAACAGAATCCCCGGGGAACCCCCTTCTGATAAAGGTAGGTCCCCATGGCCCCGTCCAGGATCACCACATGGGGGTCTTCAAACCTTTCCCTTATGTCCACCTTCCAGGGCCTCCTTCAATTTGTTCAGCCCATCCACAGCGTCCTTGGCGTAAATGTCCGCCCCGAATTCCTTCACCAGCCTGGGGCTTACCGTGGCTCCCCCGAGGACCACCAGAACCTCCGGCCACCTTTTCTTGATTTCCCTGGTGGCCCTTTCCATTTCGTCCAGGGATGTGGTCATGAGGCAGGAAAGACCTACCGCATGGGGTTTTTCCCTGGAGATGGCCTCCAGAAGGTCCTCCAGAGGTACATTTTTTCCCAGGTCCACCACCTCAAAGCCAAAATTGGAAAAAACCGCCTTGGCTATGTTTTTCCCTATGTCGTGGAGATCCCCCTTCACCGTGGCCATAACCACCTTCCATTTTTTCTGGCCCTCGCCCTTAAGCCTTTCCTCAATGAGGGAAGAGGCCCTTTTCATGGCCTCCGCCGAGGCGATGAGTTGGGGGAGGAAGTAAACCTTCCTTTCGTAGAGTTCCCCCACCTCCTTCATGGCGGGGATGAGGATTTTGTTCATTATTTCCATGGGCTCCATCTTTTCCAGGAGTTCCAGCACCAGGGTGTGGGCCTGGGCTTTATTGCCGTCGGTTATGGCGTATCTCAGGGCTTCCTCGGGGGAGGTTGGGGATGGCCTTGCGGAAGATAGGGGCTGAGGGCCCCTGGAGAGGAGGTCCATGAACCTGCTGGCCTTGCCTATGAGGAGTTCGGAAGCCATGGCGGTCTTGCGGTTCTCTTCCCCCAGGGACATTATGGCGGCGTCGGCCCCCCGCTCTATGGCCATGGCCAGGAAGGCCCGGTTCAGAGTCCTTCTCCCCGGCATCCCGTAGGAGACATTGGAAAGGCCCAGGATTATGGGAACCGGAAAGTTTCTCTTCACCTCCTCTATGGCCCGGAGGGTTTCCCGGATCCCCCGGGAGCCTGTGGAGAGGGAAAGAACCACGGGGTCAAAAATTATGTCCAGGGGAGAAAGCCCCGTTTCTTCCGCCTTCCTGAGGAATTTTTCCAGGGCCCGGAGTTTCTTTTCAGAGGTTTCCGCCACTCCCTCCTCGTCTATGGCTATGGCCACCACCGCGGCCCGGTATCTTTTTACCAGAGGCAGGACCTCCTCCATCCTTCCTTCCTCGGCGGTGCAGGAGTTCAAAGCCGCCCTTCCCGGGGTGGTTTTCAGGGCTGTTTCGGCGGACTTAAGGTTCTTCACATCTACGAAAATCGGGATTTTCACCCGGGTGGTTATTTCCCTGAGAACGGCGGAAAAGAATTCCGGGGATGTTTCCCCTTCACGGCCGAGGTTAACATCCAAGGCTTCGGCCCCCTGCCTTTCCTGTTGAACGGCGGCCTGGGCAATGGCTTCAATGTCCCGGGTTTCTATCAGGGGCTTCAGTTTTTTGCTTCCGAAGGGATTTATCCTCTCGCCCACCATCCGGAAGGGAAACCCCGTTCCTGTGGGCAGCAGATTCGTCCTTGAGGCCAGGAAGAAAAAGCGGGAGGGAGACCCTTCTCGGCGGGGGGATTTTCCCTTGAGTTTTTGGGCCAGGGCCCTTATGTGTTCCGGGGTGGTCCCGCAACATCCGCCCACTATGGAGGCTCCCTGGCGGTAAAATTTTTCTCCGTATTCTGAAAATTCCCCGGGGGCCATGGGGTAAAGGAGGGTTTCTCCCTTTTTAATTGGAAGGCCGGCGTTGGGGTAAATGGCAAAGGGTTTTCCCGTCCGGGAAAGGACCCCGGCTATCTCAAGAAATTCCTCCACCTCCCTCCCGCAGTTGGCCGAGAGCACCTCCGCGTGGGTTCTGGAAAGCACGGCGAAGGCGGTTTCAGGATCCGAGCCGGTTACGGTTCTTCCATCCTCGGTAAAGGTCATGGACAGTATCATGGGGATGTTCGGGGCGGCTTCCTCGGCGGCCATGGCTGCTATTTTGGCCTCCTCCAGATCCACCATGGTCTCGGCCTGGATGATGTCCACCCCCTCCCGGGCCATGGTGGAAAAGACCTCGTGGTAGGCTTCGTAGGCCTGCTCCCAGGAAAGTTCTCCCAGGGGCTGGAGAAGTTTTCCCAGGGGTCCCACGGACCCGGAGACGAAGACCCCGTCCCCGGCGGCCTTCCTGGCCAGGAATATTCCCCTTTTCAGCAGGTCCAGAAAATCCCCTTCCAGACCCGCCTCCTCGGCTTTTATCCTGTTAAGGGAAAAGGTATTGGTTTCTATTATGTCCGCTCCGGCCTCAATGTAGTCCCTGTGTATGGACAGGATTAACCCGGGGCGCTGGCGGTTCAAAATCTCCACCAGGGGGAGTTTTCCCCCGTATCTACGGACCACCTCGGTGCCCATGGCACCGTCCAGAATTAAAACCCTGCGCTCTAAGGACTCCAGGAGGTTCATAGGGAAAATTCTAACACAATCACCGGGCAGAAAAGATGGCCAGCGCCCTGTTGCCCAGGCCGGGCAGGTTGGAGACCAGCCAGAGGGGAGGAAGAAGGAGGCGGTACAGGGCTCTGTGAGGGATTTCCACCGTTCTGGACTTTTCCCATATCTCCCCCCAGGGGGAGGGCAAGGTTTTGACCCTGAGAAGGCGGAAGCCAAATCTTTCCAGTTCTTTAAAGGTCCTTCTGGAGAACCTGAAAAGATGGTCCCCGGGGGAAAGGCCGAGAAGTTTTATCCTCCCACCGCTTATCAAATAACCAAGTCTGGAGAGCCGGTGGAACAAGGCCTCCTGAACGGGGGTTTCAATGACCAGAAGCCCCCCGGGTTTTAGAACCCTCCTGGCTTCCCTCAGAAAGGCCGCCGGGGAGGGGAGGTGTTCTATCAGATTAAAGGCAAATACGAAATCAAAGTGGGAGGAGGGGTAGTTTTCGTCCAGGGTTCCCATTCTGGCCTTTAGCCCCTTATTCCTTGCCACCTGAACTGCCCGGGGGGAGGTATCGCAGCCCTCTATTTCAAAGCCGGCCTCAGCGGCCACCTCCAGGAATGTTCCGGTGCTGGAGCCCACCTCCAGGCCTATGCCCGGGGGAGCAAATTGGAGGATAAACTTCAACATCCTCTTAAACCTTCTCCGGAGCCTTTCCTCCACCTTGAGGTAGATTTCGTCGGCCCAATATCCCCTTGAGGTTAATTTGACCCGATCCACCCACAAAAGTCCGCACTTAGGACAGCGGAGAACTTCAAATCCATCCCCTTCTGCCCACCTTTTTCCAGGTTCCCCGCATATATCACAGAGGTAGCGATCGGTAGAGTTCAAGGAGGCCCTCCTTCATTTTTTCCAGGGTGTATCTGGAAAGGTAGATTTCCCGTCCCTTCATTCCCATGTCCCTCCGGAGGGAAGGATTCTCCAGGAGAACCCTGAGTTTTTCCCGAAGAACCGCGGGGTTTTGGGGAGGGACCAGGAAGCCGCTTACCCCGTCCACCACCAGTTCTTCCAGCCCGCCCACCCGGGTGGCCACCACCGGCAGGGCTGACCTCATGGCCTCAATCACGGAAATGGGCAATCCCTCCCACCTGGAAGAGAGGACGAAAACCCCTGCCCGGGAAAGGATTTCCTCAATGTTCCGGCGAAATCCCATGAATTTAACCCTACGGGAAACTCCCATTTCTTCGGCCATCTTCCGGACGGTTTCCAGAAGAGGGCCTTCTCCCACCAGCCAGGCCTCTGCCCCGGGGAGGCCTGCCAGGGCCCTCAGCAGGGTCCGGTGGTCCTTCTGGGGGCTGAATCGGGCCACGGAGACGATCACGGGACTCAGGGCCGGATCCGATATGGTTTCCACATCCCCTATCCCGTTGGGAATGTAGGCGAGTTTTGACCTTTTTATCCCTGCATCCAGGGCCAACCGGAGGTCAAACAGGGAAACGCATATTATTTTCCAGGAAAAACGAGCGGCTATCTTCTCCAGGAACTTGCAGGCCCTATTGCGGGCTCCCGGGGTGAAACACCACCCGTGGGCGGTGAAAATCTTCACCCCGGGGACGGCGGGATTTCTGGAAAGGAGTCCTGCCTTGGTGGAGTGGGAGTGGAGGACCTGGAAGCCTTCCTTCTTCACCAATTCCCTTAGGGCTAAAAGGCTCTTCAGATCCGACAGAGGAGAGATTTTCCTCTTCATCCTTAGGGGGTAAAAGGTTATTTTTTCGCCCCCGGCCCTTTCCTCCAGTTCTCCCCCGGGGGAGGAGGAAAGGGCTACCCGGTAGCCCGAATCCCTTAAAATCCTGGAGTAATCCAGGGCTATTCTCTGGGCTCCGCCCCATTGGGAAAGGGTAACCACCTGCAAAATCTTCATTCCTTCATTCCCATTCCCAGGAAAATTCCGGCCAACTGGGAGCCCAGGGAGAATCCCCCCACCACGAAGGTGGTGAAAAAGGACAGGACGAGTAGGGAGGGTAGAAGAGGAAGAAGGAGTTCCCTCTTCCAGGATTTTTCCCTGAAGACCAGCGCCAGGGTGTAGAGGAACATGACCGCGTAGAGGATAAGGCCCACCAGGCCGAACATGAGGCCCACATCCAGAAAGGTGTTGTGGGCACTTCCCCATTTTATTCCCGTGGCGGCGAATATTTTTTCCACCCCCATACCCCATCCGCTCACGGGGAAGTCCTTTATCAGTTCCCAGGCCAGGGGCCATATGGCCTCCCTGCCGGTCATGCCTTTGCTTATTTGAAGAAAACGGGGCAAAAGAAACAGCGCCATTGCGCCGGGGAGGATGAAGAGAAGGGCCCGGGTTCCCCTTCGGTTTATCAGATACACCGCAAGGAAAACACCCAGGGCCAGGTACCCTGCCCGGGAAAATGAGAGGACGATTCCCAGGAGATTAAGGGAGGTGTGAAGAAGGTAAATCCTCTCTCCAGAATTGAACAGATAAAGGGAAAGGGCAAAACCCATCAGGGCCAGAATGGAAAAATAATTGGGACCGAAAACCAGAGACCTTATGGGGTGAATTCCGAGATAAGGGATCTTCATCCCGGACATTACGGCGAAGTTCCGCATCCCGAAAAGGTCCAGGGCCAGGAAAAACAGCCCCGCAGCGGAAAAGAAAGAAAGGAAATTGGCCAGGATTTTCAGGCCCCTCTCTTCCCCCAGAACCCTTCCCATGATGACCACCGAAGTATAGGCTCCCAGGAAATATCCCGCCGTCTTGAGGGCGAAAACGCCCTGGGATGAGCCCGAGAGAAAATAGGCCAGGGGAAGGTAGGATAGGTAGAGCAAAAGCGGCAAGTGCCTTCTGGAGGGGAGAAGGCCCTTCCAGGTCCCCACCAGGGCCACCGTCAGGAGAATAAGGCCTGATGCCATGTAGAAGGGGGGCTGTCCCTTGAAAAACACCAGGTAGGGAAGGGAGGAGACGGCCACGGAAAGGAGGGAAAGTTTAAACAACAAGGGAGAGCCTCCTGTATAGTTTTTCCGCCAGGACCCCCAGGTCCCTTTCCTCAACGAGAACTTCCCTGGCTTTGTCCAGGGGTAGGCCCTCCAGTCCCTGAAGGGCTTCGGAGAAGCATCGGGGATCCCAGGGACAAACGCTTCCGCCTCCGGTTTTTCTTATAATTTCCTCCGAATCCGGCACCTGGCTTGAAACCACCGGTCTTTTCATCATTATAAATTCCATGGGTTTTATGGGGGAATTGTGGACTAGGACCGGGTTGGGAGGAAAGGGGGATATGCCGGCCCAGGAGGCCCTGATGAGGGCGTAAACCTCTTCCCGGGGAAGGAAGCCCAGGAATTTCACCCGGCCATCCAGGCCCATCCTCCGGGCCCTGTTCAGGAGTTTTTCCGTATACCCCGGGTCCCTTTCCCAACCTGCTATGGCCAGGACATAGTTCCGGGGAAGCAGGGATAGGACCTCCAGGAGAAATTCGCTCCGGCGAAACCTTGAAAGCACCCCTATGTAGGACACGATCCTTTCCCCTCCCGGGGCTATTTTTCCTTTCCATCGGTGGGCTGCGGAATCGTAATCCTCGGGATTAATCCCGCCGTCCACCCCTTCGGGAAGGAGAAAGGTGCTGTTTAAATTTAACCGCTTTCGGAAGTAGTGCTCCATTTTGGAACTTATGGGGATAACCAAATCTGCCCTTTTCAAAAAGAAATCCCTCATTAGCCTTCCGGTCTTCCCCCGCAGCCAGTTGGGGAGGCGGGGGCCCAGACCCATCCTGGAGTAAAGGAGGCTTTCCTCCTCCTTCAGGTGGGAGATTCTGTAGAAAAAGGGGATTTTTCTTTCCCTGGCCAGTTTATACCCCACCCAGGCCATGACGGGGTTGTCCCTGACCCAGACCCCGTCCAGGTGCTCCCCTGAAATTTGATTTAAGGCCCTCTGGAGGAGGGAGCGGAGCCTCAGGGGATACAGGGGATGAAGGGATGAGATTTTCGGAAAGAGTATCAGGGGATTTTCCTTCCAGGTTGATGTGTATATCTTTCGGGTTTTTCTGCTCGGCATAACCCATAGGGTTTGAATTCCCTTAGCCCGCAGGTAGTGGTTAAAAATCAGGTCCAGGGAAAGATATGGATTTGGGAATTCCTCTCCGCTGAGGAAAAGAAGTTTCTTCATGCCCGCCTGACGATGTAGTCCCCCTCTATTCTCAGGTCGTGAAAAACCGAAGGGGCCTTTTCCTGAAGTATCCTCAAAACCTCCACCGCCATCCTCCTTATTTCCCATTGGGCGTGTCTGGAGCCCCGGAGTTCTAAGATGTGTCTCCACTCCCGGAAGTTGGCGGTTATTACGATTTCAGAAAAGACCGCGTTGGGAAGGACGAAGCGGGCGTCCTCCTTTTTTATCTTTAAACCCCTTAGCCTGGCGTAAACCCTCCTGGCTTCTTCCATGAACTCCCGATAAACCTTAAGGGCTTCGGGGTTCCCTTCAATGGAAGGTGGGGTTACGAAGTGAAAATTCTCCTCGTTCACATACCTCTGGGATTGCTGGGTAAAGGAGGCCATGCGGTGGCGAACCAGTTGGTGGGTGAAACTCCGGGAGCCTCCCCTTATGCGGAAACTGGCGGAGGCGTGTTCCAGGACAGAGAGGTGGCCGCTCCTTATAAGCATTTTTATGAATTTTTCCGCGGAGTTTTCCCATCTTTCCTCCACTAAAAATTCCTTTCCCTCCAGTTTTACCCTATCTCCCACCCGGGCTTTTTCCAGTTCGGGATGGTTCTCCGTGTATAGAAGTTGCCTTCTTCCGGAGAGTCTCAAAATGGGCTTCGGAGTAAACCTGTCAAAGGAAAGGTATGCGGTCCTTCCCGCTTCCTCTATGACCCTTTCGGCCTCCGGGGTTATGGCGATTAATTCAACCTTCAAGGACATTTTTCAGAAACTCCTCGCTTAAAAATTCCTTCATCCTTTCCAGCAGGGGGGAAAGGGGGCGGTCCTCCTCCACGAAGGGTATGGTCCTTCTGATGAGGGCCAGGGCCCTTCCCGTAACCCTTCCCGGCCTTCCACCCACGAGGATGGACCTTAACTCCATCCCCTGGGCGGCGGCCATGATTTCTCCGCTCAGGACATAATGGGTGTTTTCCCCTATCTTTAAAGCCCTCCTTGCCCCCAGGGGAGCCATGCTCACATGGTCCTCCTGATTGGCGGAGGTGGGTATTGAGTCCACCGAGGCGGGATGGGCCAGGGCCTTGTTTTCACTCACCAGGGAGGCCGCCGTGTATTGGACGATCATGAATCCGCTGTTGAGTCCCGGATTTTTGGAGAGAAAGGGCGGAAGACCGTTGTTCAGTTTGCGGTCAAGCAATCGGAAGAGCCTCCTTTCGGAGATGGATGAAAGGTAGGTCAGGGCCAGGGAGATGTTGTCCGAGGCCAGGGCCACCGGCTGGGCGTGGAAGTTTCCCCCGGAAAATACCCCCTCCTCAAAAACCAGGGGGTTGTCGGTGACGGAGTTAACTTCCCCCTCCAGTATTCTCCGGGCAAACTTCAGGGCTTCCCCCGCCGCCCCGGCCACCTGGGGATAGCATCTTAAGGAATAGGGAGCCTGGACCTCCCCCGAGGTCCCCACCAGGGAGGATCCCCGTACCATCTCCGCCACATTCTTTGCCCGGAGGGCCTGTTCCGGGATCCTTCTCAGCCGATGGATGCCCTCAAACAGGAAGGAATCCGGAGAACCCAGGGCTTCCATGCTCATGGCCTCTGCCAGGTCCGAAAGCCGCAGGAGGTATTCCCCCCTCAACAGGGCAAATAGGGCCAGGGCCGAAGAGAAGGGAGTTCCGTTTATCAGGGAAAGGGCCTCCTTGGCCCTGAGGGGGATGGGATGGAAGCCGGTTTTTCTCACCGCTTCGTCGCCCCTCGTCCTTTTCCACTCTCCTTCCCAGAGGAAGACTTCCACCTCCTCCGGAAAACTCAGGGAGAGGGCGAAGGAAGCCAGGGGGGCCAAATCTCCGCTGGCGCCCACGGAGCCGTATTCCTTCATGCAGGGGGAAAGGCCGCGGTTAAGGTAATCGGCCACCGCCAGGGCCAATTCCGGTCTAATTCCCGAAAACCCCGTGGTAAGGGTGTGAAGCCGTATCAAAACGGCGGCCCGGGCCACCTGGGGGGGCACAGGTTCCCCCACGCCGGCGTGATGGCTTTTTATCAGGTTTTCCTGTAATTTTTCCACATCTTCCCGGGATATTTTAAGCGAGGCCAGTTCCCCAAAGCCCGTGTTTACTCCGTATATCCTTTCCTCCATCCTGGCTTCCAGGCGTTGCCTTCCCCGGCGGATCCTTTCCAGCGTTTGTGGGCAGAGTTCCACCTTCGTCCAGGGATTTAAGGCAAAATTTCGGATTTCTTCCAGGGAAAGGTCCTGGCCGCAGAGGATGAGTTTACTCAAGATGCCTCCTCATGGTTTCCGCTGCCCTTTCGGGTGCCACGATGTTCACCGGAACTTCGGCTCCCCACTCAAAGCCCGCCGGTTTCGTAAGTCTCGGCACGATTTCCATCCTCCAGTGGTAATCGGAATTCACAGAAAAGGGCTTGCTTCTTAAAATCATGTTGTAACTGGGAAAGTCCACGGCCCGGTCCAGGGCGGCCATGGTTTTGCGGTAAACTTCGGCCAGTTCCTCCAGGATCTCATCGGAACTCTCTTCAAAACTGAGGAGGTGTTTCCTGGGGAGAATCCAGGTTTCAAAGGGAAAGGCAGAGAAGGAGGGGCAGAGGACCGTGAAGTTTTCGCTGGCAAGAACCAGGTTGGGCTTTTTCCCCTCCCTTTCAAGGAGAAGGCACACCGGACATCTCCCTTCGTAAACCTTCAATTCCCTCTGGACGGCATCCGGGACCATCCTGAGGGCTATCAACTGGGAGTGGGGATGGGAGAGGGAGGCTCCTCCCTCAGGGCCGCGGTTTTTGAAAACCAGGGCAAAGGGAAATTTTCCCTTCAGGCTGAGTAGCCTTTCCCTGTATGTTTTCAGGATCAGAAGAACCTGCTCCCGGGACATGGTACCCACGGTGGCATAGTGGTCCGGAGTCTCAATGATGACCCAGTGAACCCCATCCTGACCTTCCACTATGGGGTATTTGTTGGGAACCACCCTCACCTTCCATCCCGTTTCCCCTTCCTCTCCGGGAATAGAGAAGACCTCCGGAGGGGTTTCTCCTTCGTTTCCGGGACAGAAGGGACAGGATGTGGGATTTCCCCGGGGGCGGTATTTAAGGTCTTCGGAGAACTGAAGGGGTCTTTCGCCCCGGTGGGGGGCTAAGATCACCCATCTTTCCTTTACATAATCCCTTCTGAATTCACTCATATGAATATGTTTTCGTAGTGGTTTATTTTTAGGGAGTTGCCTTCCCTGACCAGGGTTATTACATCAAACCTGCATGGAGCCAGGTCAAGGCCCCGGGAGAGGAGATAGACCTCCGCCGCCCTCCTCAGACTCCTTCTTTTTTTGGGGGTGATGGAAAAGATGGGGTCCATGAAATCGTCCCTTTCCCTGGTCCTCACCTCCACGAAAACGATCTCCCCGTCCTTTTCCGCCACCAGGTCCAGTTCTCCCCCCTTGATGCGGAAATTTCTATCCAGAATTCTGTAACCCTTTTTCTTCAGGTATTTTTCCGCTTCCCGTTCTCCCTTTCTGCCCAGTTCTATTCTTTTATTTTTTTCCATCGGGTTCCTTCTTTAGTGTCCTCAAGGATTATTCCCCGCTTGAAGAGTTCGTCCCTGATTCTATCTGCGGTGGCGTAGTCCTTTCTTTTCCTCGCCTCCTCCCTTTCCTTTATCATCCTCATTATTTCCTCGGGTAGTTCCTCCACCACCCTTTCGGGAAGCACCGCCAGAACCCTGTCCAGGTCGTAGAGGAGGTTCCTGGCCCTTTGGGCGTCTCCCCTGAGGAGTTTCCCCTCCTCCATCGCCCTGTTCCCCCACCTTATAAGTTCAAAGATGGCTGCCATCCCGCCGGAGATGTTCAGGTCGTCGGCCAGGGCGGCGGTGAAATTCCTCCGGCACTCTTCAATTTTCTCCGCGGCCTCTTTCGTTTCTCCTTCGGGGAATTTTCTGGTTTCCAGTTCGTAGAGGAAATCCGTAATTCTCTTGAGGGAAGTGGTGGCCTGGTAAAGGGCCTCAAAGGTGAAGTTCAGGGTCTTGCGGTAATGGGTGGTCAGAAGAAGATACCTTATGGCCCTGGGGGAGAATCCCATGGCCAGAAGGTCCCTCAGGGTGTAAAAATTGCCCCGGGACTTGCTCATCTTTTCCCCGTCCACTATCAAGTGCTGAACATGGAACCAGTAGCGGACAAAGGGCTTTCCGGTGTAGGCTTCCGATTGGGCTATTTCGTTTTCGTGGTGGGGGAATATGTTGTCCACCCCGCCGGCGTGTATGTCCAGGGTTTCTCCCAGGTATTTCATGCTCATGGCGGAGCATTCTATGTGCCATCCGGGCCTTCCCTCGCCGAAGGGAGAGGGCCAGGAGGGTTCTCCCTCCTTTTTGGCCTTCCAAAGGGCGAAGTCCCTTACATCCTCCTTGGTGTATTCGTCCGCCTCCACCCTTACGCCGGCCTTGAGTTCTTCGGGTTTTATTTTGGAGAGTTTTCCGTATTCTGGGAAGGAGGATATCCTGAAGTAGACGGAGCCTTCCTTTATGTAGGCGTGCCCCTTTTCCAAAAGCCCCTGGATTATTTTTATCATGTCCGGGATGTGCTCCGTGGCGCGGGGGTAATAGTCGGCCCGGTCCAGTTTCAGGGTGTCTATGTCTTCAAAGAAGGCCTTTTCGTATTTTCTGGTGAACTCCCGCAGGGTTACGCCCTCCTCCCGGGCTCCCTTTATGGTCTTGTCGTCCACATCGGTTATGTTCATCACATGAATAACTTTGTATCCCAGAAACTTCAGAAACCTTTTGAGTAGGTCCTCCGCCACATAACTCCTGAAGTTTCCTATGTGGGCGTAATCGTAAACGGTGGGACCACATGTGTAAAGCCGCACTACCCCCTCCTCCAGGGGAACGAATTCCTCCACCTTTCCGGAAAGGGTGTTGTAGAGTTTAAGGGTGGTCTTTTCCATAAGCCCCCCTCCTCAGAGTTTGCTCAGTATTTCCTGTAGTTTGATTATGTGTTTCCTCTCCTCCACAATTATCTCCCGGAGTATGTCGGCGTGTTCCCTTTCCACCGAATCCCAGAGGGAGTAGAAAAAGAGCAGGGTCTGTTTTTCAAACTCAAGGGCCTTCTTCACGGCTTCCTTGATGTCCATCTCAGGGATTTTTTCAAAATCCCACCCGGTGGGCTTGAATATTTCGGCTTCGGCCAGGGCCTTGAGCAGGGTCTGGGCCTCTTCCCCCAGGTTCACCGGGCGTTCCCTTTTTTCGTATTCCTGTTTCAATTTCGTGTATTTCACCAGGTGTTTAGCCTCCTCCCCCCTCAGCCAGTTGAAGAAGTCCTTCAACTCTTTATCCCTGGCGTAGTCCGCCAGTTTGCCGTAAAATTCAATCCCCAATTTTTCGGTTTCTATGGCCGTTTCCAGGGCTTCAATCATAGAGAATTTTTCCATGACAATACCTCCCATCCCTTTATTTTACCCGTTTTGCGGCGGTCTCTCAACTTTTAAAACTTAAAAAGTTTGACTTTTTCTCCACACCCTTAGTATGCTATTGGCATGGATAAGATACTGCTTGTGGACGACGACCCTGAGGTGTCGAGCGTCCTGGGGGAGTTTTTGGAGAGGGAAGGATATCAGGTGGAGGTGGCCCACAGCGCCGAGGAGGGGGAGAGCAAACTTAGGAAGGGCAAATTCGCCCTACTTCTTACGGACATTAGGATGGGGGGAAAATCCGGCCTTGACCTGGCCAGGGTGGCCAAGACCATAAATCCCCACATAGAGGTTATAGTTATCTCCGCCATAAAGGACATCACCATGGCCATAGAGGCCATGAAGGCCGGAGCCTTCTCTTATTTGCTAAAGCCCTTTTACCTGGAGGAAGTGCTCTCAAGCGTAAAAAACGCCCTGGAGAGAAGGAGGCTCAGACTTCAGAACATAGAGTACAGACAACATCTGGAAATGTTAGTGGAGGAAAGGACCAAAAAATTAAAATACGCCCTCCAGGCCCTGAGGAATTCCTACCTTGAGATCCTGAAGGTTCTGGTTACCACCCTGGACGCCCGGGATGTGGAGACCGAGGGTCATTCCGAAAGGGTGGTGGACCTGTCTCTGAAGATTGCGGAGAAAATGGGAATTACGGATCGGGACTTTCTAAGAGACCTTCGTCTGGGAGCCCTTCTCCACGACATAGGCAAGATAGGTATTCCCGACAAAATTCTGCGTAAGGAGGGAAAATTGAGCCCCTCCGAATGGGAAATTATGAAGGAGCATGTACTCATAGGATATAAGATCGTCTCCATGGTGGACTTTCTCAAGGGGGCTTCGGAGATAGTCCTCTACCACCACGAAAGGTGGGATGGAAAGGGATATCCCCAGGGTCTGAAGGAGGAGCAGATTCCCCTGGGGGCCAGGATATTCGCCGTGGCGGATTCCTTTGACGCCATGATTCACAACAGGGTTTACCGCAGGGCCATCTCCATAGAAGATGCCCGGGAAGAAATTCGGAGAAACAGCAGAACCCAGTTTGATCCCAGGGTGGTGGAGGCCTTTCTTTCTATTCCTCCGGAGAGGCTGGAAAGTTTCGGTGCGAAGGCGGCGCCTAAGAATATCTGGGACATACCGGAATTTATTTTAGATATGGCCTGATGGGCTTGCCCGAAAGGACCTCCTCCATTTCCGGTGTGTAAATCCCCTTCCTTTTCATGGGAAAGGTGTAAACTCGCCCCCTGCCCTTCCCTTTTTTAAGCAAATACATGAGGAAGCGCTCCTTCCCGTCCTCGGTGATCCTCACCACCTCCTCCATACCGAAGCCTGCCCTGTTGGCCCGGATGGAGAACTCCTCCGCTTCGGTTCCCACTATAAAATAGGCCGGGGCTCCATCCTTGAGGTTTTCAAAGGCCGCCCTTAAAAAGTCTTCCAGGGAAGCCAGAATTTCCCATTTGCTCACCGCCACCTCCCTCCGGGGACTTATCCGGAACCTTTTCGGGCTCAAATAGGGAGGGTTGGAAAACACGAGGTCAAATTTTTTCCCGAGGGGGGGCTTTTTCACATCGCCCAGGACCGGGTAAATCCCGGAAAAACCGTTGATTTCAATGCTCTGGCGGAGAAGGCCGAGGTAATCTTCCTGGATGTCCAGGGCGAGGATTTTTACATCAGGAAGCCTTGATTTTACCATGAGGGCCACGGGGCCAAATCCCGTGCCCAGTTCCAGGGCGAATCCCTTTCCCTCCACATAGGAGGCCAGAAGAACCGCATCCAGAGAAAAACGATAACCCCTCCGGGGCTGGGCTATTTTTACCCTGCCCCGGAGGAAGGGAGTGATGGTTTTATCCACTCAGAACTGGTTATTTACCGCCAGGTTCTGGAGTTTTTTGATGTAGTGGGTGATGTTTATGTTCTTGGGACAGGCTTCGGTGCAGTTAAAGATGGCGTGGCACCGCCAGAGGCCGTTTCGGTCGTTTATTATCTCCAGGCGTTCCTTGCCCCCTTCGTCCCTGGAGTCAAATATGAAGCGGTAGGCCTTGAGAAGGGCCGCCGGTCCAAGGTAGTCAGGATTGGCCCAGAAGGAAGGACAGGAGGTGGTGCAGGCGCCGCATAGAATGCACATGGCCGCTTCGTTGATGAGGTCACGCTCTTCCGGGGTTTGGAGTTGCTCTTCTTCCGGCAGGGGAGAGTATTTTATGAAGTAGGGCTTTACCTTTTCCAGGTTGCGGAAGAAGGGATCCATGTCCACCACCATGTCCTTGATTATGGGAAGGCCGGGCAGGGGCTCTATTTTTATGGTTCCGCTTCCCAGGGTTTTTATCTGGGTTTTACAGGCCAGGCGGTTTTTCCCGTTGATTCGCATGGCGCAGGAGCCACAGATCTCCGAGCGACAGGCCCTTCTGTAGGCCAGGGTTCCGTCAACATACCAGTGAATGTGGTTTAAGGCGTCCAGAACGGTCCAGCCGTCCTCTATCTCTATCTCGTATTCCTTGTAGTAGGGCTTTTTGTCCTTGTCCGGCTGATATCTAAAGATTCTGAATTTTCTCTTCATTTCGGCCCTCCTTAGTATTTCCTTTCCTGGGGCTGATACTTGGTGATAACCACAGGTTTGTAATCAAATTTTACGCCCTCAGGGGTTTTCCACGCCAGGGTGTGCTTGAGCCAGTTTTCGTCGTCCCTTTTGGGATAATCCACCCGGTAATGGGCTCCCCTGCTTTCCCTGCGGTTGAGGGCCCCTGCGGCTATCACCTCCGAGAAGACCAGGAGGTTTTCCGTTTCCAGGGCCTCCTGAAGGTCCAGGTTGAACCTCACCCCCTTGTCCTCCACATGTATGTTGGGTATTTCAGCCTCCAGTTCCCTTACCTGACGCACGGCTTCGGTGAGGTCCCTTTCGTTTCGGAAAATCCCCACCTTGTTGGTCATGATTTCGTGGAGCCTTTCCCGCAGTTCAAAGGGTCTTACGCTTCCCTTGCCCTCCAGATACCTCCTTACATGGGCCTCTGCCTCCTCCACCGCTTTATCTGGAACGGGCATAAGGTCCGCCTTCTTCACGAACTCCGCCATGGCCAGGCCGGTAATCCTGCCCATGGTGATGGCCTCCTGCTGGGAGTTTGTTCCCAGACGGTTGGCTCCGTGGATGGAGACGCAGGCCGCCTCCCCGGCGGCATAAAACCCTGGAACCACCTGGCTCTTTCCGTCACCCAGAACCTCCCCCCTCTTGGTAGTGGGAATTCCTCCCATCTGGTAGTGGGCCGTGGGCTGGATGGGGATGGGTTCCTTGATGGGGTCAACCCCCAGGAAGTTCATGGCCAGTTCCCTTATCTGGGGGAGCCTTTCCTTGATTTTTTCGGCCCCCAGATGACGGAGGTCCAGGTATATGTAATCCTTCCCGTCAATACCCCTTCCTTCGTTTATTTCCGTCTGCTCCGCCCGGGCCACCACATCCCTGGGTGCCAGTTCCATTTTCTCCGGGGCGTATCTCTTCATGAATCTTTCACCCTTACCGTTTATCAGGTATCCCCCCTCTCCCCTGGCCGCTTCGCTGACCAGGATTCCCAGCCTGTAAAGTCCGGTGGGATGAAACTGGACGAATTCCAGGTCCTCAATAGGGAGGCCCTCCCTGAGAACCAGCGATAGCCCGTCGCCGGTGTTGGTGAAGGAATTGGAGGTTATCTTAAAGGCCCTGCCGAAGCCCCCGGTGGCAAAGAGGGTTGCCTTGGCGTTGAATATGTGAAGTCCACCGTTTCTTATGTCCCAGGCCACCACTCCGCTTACCACCCCGTCTTCTCTCAGAATGAGTTTGAGGACGAAGAATTCGTTGAAGAACCTCACCTTCTTTTTAATGCACTGCTCAAATAAGGTGTGGAGGAGAACATGCCCTGTGTAGTCGGCGGCGTAAACCGCTCTGGGCCTGGAGTGTCCTCCGAAGCGCCTCTGGGCTATTCTCCCATCGGGCATCCTGGAAAAGACCACCCCCATGTGCTCCATTTCGTAGACGGTTTTTATGGCTTCGTTGACGAACATTTCAATGGCGTCCTGGTCTCCCAGGTAGTCGCTTCCCTTGACCGTATCCCACATGTGGAGTTCCGTGGAGTCGTCGGAGGCGTGGCCGATGGCCGCCGCTATGCCCCCCTGGGCAGAGACCGAATGGGACCTGGTGGGGTAAACCTTGGAAATGGTTATGGTGTCAATGCCCGCATCGGCCAGGGCCAGGGCCGCCCGCAGGCCTGCAAGCCCCGTTCCCACCACCAGGGCGTCGGATTTGTGATAGTATTTCTCAATCTGCATTTTTACCTCCTCAAGATTTTACTGAGAAAATGGTAACTACTCCCACGGTGAATAGAATCACCGCCAGGGTCAACAGAACGGCGAAGAGAAACAGACGCAGTCCCCGGTTTCTCACATAGTCTTCCAGAACCTGCCATAGACCGTTTATTCCGTGGTAAAGGGCAAATATCAGAAAAAGGAGGTCCCCTGCCTTCCACAGGGGCGAGGAGAGCCGGGGGGCTACGGTTTCGTAGGTTACTTCACCGCTACCTGCAAAATGCATCATAACGAAATGGCCGATGAGGAAGACGAAGAGGTAGATGGCGGTTATCCTCTGGAAAAACCAGGCAAGGGCTCCCCTGTTTCTTTTAATCAAAGATTTGCTGGCTATCATTTTTAACCTCCCTTAAAGGAAAAACTTCCATGCTGCCGGTATCCAGAGGGCCAGGAACAAAGCGAAGGCTATCCAGAAGAGGGTTTTCTGATATTTAGAGGCCCCGGCAAAGTCTATGAGAACCAGCCTGATGCCGTTGAAGGCATGGAAAAGTATGACCCCCCACAGTCCCCATTCCAGAAACTTGAAGGTGGGGGTGGAAAGGGCCTTCATGGTTGAGTTGAAGGCCTCCGGTCCCGCCGCCAGTCTGTTGGTGACGAAGATGTGGAGGAGAAGGTAAAGCATGAGAGCCAGGCCTCCCAGTCGGTGAAGAATCCAGGCCCACTCCCCCACATCCTTCCTGTAGGAAGGATAAAACCACTTCGGTTTCAGCATTTCTTCCTCCTGCTATGAATTTAAGGGAAAATTTTAACTCATTCACCCCGCTATGTTCAACTAATCCTTTTTTTGGTAGAATTTCTCTATGCGAATAGAGGGCTTTGAACTTCTCACCTACGGGAAATCTCCGGAGAACTTTCCCCTGGACCCATTCCAGGAGATGGTCTTTGATAATACCTATCTGGAAATTCCCGTGGGAGACACCCTCTTTATGCTTTCTCCTTCTCTTAGAATAGCCTATCCCGGCAAAAACGAAGAGGTAGAGAGGGAAATAATAAAAAGGGAGCGGGAACTTTATTCCCTGAAGAGGCTTATCCTGGAGAGCATAATAAAATTCACGGCCCTTCTGGAGGCCAACAGTTATTTCATAGCCCAGAGCGATTACCTCCTTCTGGCCAGAATCACCCTTCATCCCGGCGAGGGGATTTACCGGTTGAAGTTCTACACCCACGAAGTAAGGGAACTACTTACCAACTACGAGGATAAAATTTATCTGGGCCAGGATTTTCTTTATTTAAAGGAAGAGAGGAAGTATTTTGGCCTTGACGACTTCATTCCCTACCTGGACAACGAATTCTCCTACCTAAAGGACAAGGTTTCGGAGTTTAACATAAGAAATCCCCTGGTGAGGGATTACCTGGTGGAAATAGGGGAACTGGTGGGGGATTCCCTCATCACCTGGGAGGAGAACAGGATGGACTTCTGCGTGGATGAGGCCTCCCTGGAGCAGTTGAGGGAGGCCACCATGAGGTTTATGGAGGTCAAGCACATGCTGGTGGAACTCCACGACGAAGTCCGGGAGTTTGAGTACAAACTCAGGGCCCGTGGGGAGGCGGAAAACCACCTTTCTCGCTATGTCACCAAGTTGAGAAAGGATGTGGTCAACATCCTTCACTACATAAACATGAAATTACTCTCCAGAATACAGAGGAGGATAAACACCCCGGGTTGATGAAGGTCCTGGCCATCCTTGGACCCACCGGAAGCGGGAAATCAGAACTTGCTTTGGAAATAGCCGGGAAGGTTCCAGCAGAGATAGTAAGTTGCGATTCCGTCCAGATTTACCGCGGATTTGACATAGGGGCGGACAAGGTTTCTGCTGAAGTAAGAAGGAGGATTCCCCATCACATGATAGATGTGGTTTCGGATTGCCGTCGGTTTTCGGCGGCGGATTATGCCAGGATGGCCGCCGGGATAATAAAGGATATCCATCGTCGGGGAAAACTTCCGGTGGTGGTGGGTGGAACCCTCCTTTACTTCAGGGCCCTGGAAAGGGGCCTGTTCCCCTACGGTCCTGCAGGGAGGGAGTTCAGGGAGGCCTGGTGGGGATACCCCCGGGAACTTCTACGCAGGACCGTGGAACTTGACCCGGAGTATTACATCAAAATAGGGGCCAACGATATCAAAAGAATGGTGAGGTTGATGGAAGTTTTTTATCTCTCCGGAAGGAACATGAGCGAGGCGGCGGCCCTTACCCGCCCACCCCTTCCCCGGGCAAGGTTCCTGAAGTTCGCCATAAACCTTCCCCGCCAGGAACTTTACCGGAGAATAGAGAGGAGGACGGAAGAAATGTTCAAAAGGGGATTAGTGGAGGAGGTGAGGAAACTCCTGGGCTCCGGATACCCTCCCCATTGTCCCCCCTTTGAGGCCATCGGCTACAGGGAAGCCCTGGCCTTCGTCCGGGGAGAAATTGATCTGGAGGAAGCCATGAAACTGGTGAAAAAACACACCAAGGAATACGCCCGAAGGCAGATCATGTGGCTCAGAAAGGAGGAAAACCTGGTGTGGATAAGGCCGGGGGAGGTTCATCGCATCCTCAAGGAGGTCTCGTGAAAAGGGAAAGAGCCATTGTGGTGGGGATATACAGAAGAAAGGAGGAGAAGTCCATGGCGGAGGAGACCCTCCGGGAACTGGAGGAACTGGCTGCCTCTGCCGGTGCCGAGGTGGTGGGGTGGGTCCTCCAGAGAAGACCGAAATTTGACCCCGGCTTTCTCCTGGGTAGGGGGAAAATTCAGGAGATAGCCCACATGGCCGAAGAACTCCAGGCGGACCTGGTGCTCTTTGACGAGACCCTTTCTCCGGCCCAGCATCGCAACATAGACCAGGTAATACCCTGCAAGGTTCTGGACAGAACCCAGTTGATACTGGACATTTTTTCCCAGAGGGCCATTTCCCGGGAAGGAAAACTTCAGGTAGAACTGGCTCAGTTGAACTACCTTCTTCCCAGGCTCATCGGCATCGGCAAAAAAATGAGCCGTCTGGGGGGTGGAATAGGCACCCGCGGTCCTGGGGAAAAGAAACTGGAATACGACAGAAGGAGGATCGCAAAGAGGATTAAGCGTATAAGGACGGAGATTGAGGAAATCAGGAAGAGAAGGGAACAGCAGAGAAAGCACAGGAAGAAGACCAGCATACCCACTGTGGCCCTGGTGGGATACACCAGCGCCGGCAAAACCACCCTTTTCAACAGGTTAACCGGGGAGAATCTTCAGGTTTCCAGAGCCCTTTTCACCACCCTGGACCCCATTTTAAGGAGGATAACTCTTCCCTCCGGCCTTCCTGCCATATTATCGGACACGGTGGGCTTTATAAGGAAATTGCCGGTGGAATTGGTGACTGCCTTCCGGGCCACCCTGGAGGAGACGGTGGAGGCGGATCTTCTTCTCCATGTGGTGGATTTTTCCCGGGAGGATTACCGGGAAGAGGAGGAGGCGGTGGAAAGGACCCTTCAGGAACTGGAGGCCTCCGCCAAGCCCCTGATTAAGGTTTACAACAAAATAGACCTGATGGAGGATCCCGGAAGGTTTCTTGAAAGGAATTCCCTTTCGGAGGATAAGGTTTACATATCGGCAAAAAAGGGCTGGGGAGTGGATGACCTCCTGGAAAAGATAGAGGGAAAACTCCTCGTGAACTACGAAATAGAGACGGTTTTTTATCCCTATTCCGAAAAAATCCCCTGGGAAAATCTTTCCGGAGAAAGTATAATTTTAGAGAGAAGAAACGAGGAGGATGGGATACGGGTGAAACTCGCCAGGAGAAGGCCTAAATGAAAAAATATCTTTTAATCGTCCTGTCTTTGTTTTTGGGTTTTTGCGCTCCTTCCCTTCGGGAACCCTTCCTGGAACCCCACCCCCCGACTTCCCTGTGGTCCCTGGTGGAGAAGTCCCCGGAGAAGGTCCTGGAGAGGGAGCCCCAGGATGTCTACGACCGGGTAGCCCGGGGTTTTGCCTTCTACAGGCTGGGAAGGCTGGAGGAGGCCAGGAAGGAATTTGAGACGGCCCTGGAGGCGGGAGAGGAGGAATTCTCCCATCTGGGTTTGGGTATGGTGGAGGAGGCCCTGGGAAATTTCCCGGAGGCCTACCTGCACTACCTCCACTCGGGGCATCCCCTGGCCATTGCCAGGGCAGAGAGGATTAAGGAGAGGGCCGTTCAGCAGATCCTCTCCTCCGATGATCCCCGGAGGTTGCTGGATGGTCTGGCCATAGCCCCGGAGGACAGGAGAGTTTACCTGGCCCTGGGCAATTATTATCTTCGTCAGGGAAAGCCCTTTCTTGCCCGGGCTTACATTACCAAGGGGATAGAAAAAATAGGGGAGGACGAGGCCCTTCTGAAACTCCTTCAACTCTCCTACGAGCAGGAGGGGAACCTGGAAAAGGCCCTGGAAGTAGCCCGGAGAATTTATGCCCGATACCCCACACAGGAAAACCTCAGGCAGGTGGAAGTCCTGGAAGAGGAGGTGGAAAAGAAAAGGGTGAGGGAAAAACTTTCCCCCCTGGAGGGAAAACCGGTAATTACCCGGGGAGAACTGGCCCTTATGATAGATGCCTATCTGGGTAAATATCTGCCGGATAAAAAGCCACCGATTATAGTGGACCTCTACAGAAGCGGTCAGATGAAGGCCATTCTGAAGGTCACTGCCCTGGGAATAATGAGCGTGTATCCCAACCACACCTTCCAGCCCGACGGGGAAGTAAGGAGGATAGTTCTGGCCAGGGTTCTTTACAAACTTGCGAGGACCCTGGGCCTGGACCTTAAACCTGCCCCGGTGAGGTTAAGAGATACTTCCAGCCGGTACGCTGTTTTTGCAGTGGGTTCGGGTCTTATGGAGGCCAGGGATGGGTTTTTCCACCCTTATAATACGGTAAGTTTTAAAGAGGCTTCCCGGGCCCTGGAGACCCTCCAGAGGCTTTTGAGGGAGAACCGGAGATGATAACAATTCCCAATCTCCTTTCCCTGGTGCGGATAATACTCATCCCGTTTTTCATTCACTTCTTCCTCAAGGGAAAGATTCAGGTGGCCCTGGGAATACTTTTTCTGGCTTCCTTTACCGACCTGCTGGACGGTTTCGTGGCCAGGGCCTTCAACCAGCGCTCCCGGGTAGGCTACATCCTTGATCCCCTGGCAGACAAACTCCTGATGGATTCCACCTACATACTCTTTTCCCTCAAGAACCTTGACCTTACTGTTCACATTCCCCAGTGGATCGCCATAGCCGTGGTTTCCCGGGACATCATAATCCTCATAGGCGCTTCCATTCTCTACTTGATGAACCCCCAGCGGGTTTTGAAGCCCCACTGGCTGGGAAAACTCACCACCACCCTTCAGATGATAACCGCCATTGCAGTCCTCTTCGTCAACATGAGCAAATTTCCCCTTCCCTACCTGTCCACACTCTTCTGGGCCACGGGTATTATCACTATAATCTCCGGGATTTATTACATATACAAAGGTCTTCTGGAGATGGAGTGATCAGGGCTGGGGGAATCTCCACAGGGTCATGATTATTATCTTGAGGTCAAGCCACAGGGACCAGTTTTCAATGTAGTAAAGGTCGTAATTTATCCTTTCTTCTATGGATGTGTCTCCCCTTAAGCCGTGAACCTGGGCCCATCCCGTCAGTCCGCTCTTTACCTTGTGGCGGAGCATGTATTTGGGGATCATTTTCTTGAATTTCTCCACATATTCGGGCCTTTCCGGCCTGGGTCCCACTATACTCATGTCCCCCTTTAAAACATTGAAGAGTTGGGGGAGTTCGTCCAAACTCCACCTTCTGAGAATTTTCCCCAGGGGAGTCATCTTATCCTCCGGGGCGGCCCAGGATTTATCCGCCCCGGGAAGCATGGTTCTGAACTTGTAGATGACGAACTCTTTCCCGTCCAATCCCATTCTTCTCTGCTTGAAGATTACCGGCGGGCCGGAGGTTATGAGGATGAGGAGAGGAATTATTACGAAAGCCGGAAGGAAGACCACGATGGCTCCCAGGGAAACCAGAATGTCAAAAATCCTTTTTACTATAAGGTTCCATCCCTGGAGGGGCACATGGGTTATGTTTATGGCGGCCACCCCGTTCAGTTCCTCCAGGCTGTGGTGGAGGATTACGAAGCCCAGAAGGTCTGGCACCACCTTTATTTCCAGAACATTTTCCGAGAGGGCTTTTATGAGTTCCATGGTGTCCATTTCCCGCAGGGGATGGAGTATGTATACTTCGTCCACCCTGTTTCTGGCCACGAAGTCCAGCACTTCCCTTTCACCCCCCAGGGTTCTTGGGGAGGGAAAATCGCCGAAAATCCCCACCACCTCTATACCCAGGGGGGAAAACCTTTCCAGGGCGGAAAGCAAACTCCCCACGGTTTTCCCGCTCCCCACGATGACCACCCGGGTCTTTTGCCATTTCCACTTTTTCTTCAGAATAGCCCTTATCCCTCCCCGGAACACGGGGCCCAGCACCGAGGCCACTCCGAGATAGGTGGCCAGGAAGAGGTGGGAGATTTCGTGGGAAAGGCCCAGGTATGTGCGGAGATAGGAAATTATCCCCAGGGAAAGGAAGACCACCACCAGGTTCACGAAAAACAGGGTCAGGGTCTCGTCGGACCTCCTCCAGATGAGTTGTCGGGAATAGGGTCTGATCAGGGAGAAGGCCAGCAGGTGAAGGAAGAGGAAGAGAAGGGAAAACCAGAGATAATACCGGAGGGGAGGGATGCCTTTGGTTACGGGCAAAAGACCCGAATAGAACCTCAGCCAGAAGGAGAGGTAAAAGGCCGTGAGGACCAGGAGAATGTCCGAGAACAGAAGGTAAAGTCCGCTTACAAATTCCTTTCTTTTGATCATTTCAGAACTTCCTCCACCGCCTTTATTATGGCAGAGCGGAAATTCTCCCTGGAAAACCTCAGAGCGTTTTTTCTTATCTTCTGGGGATCGTAGGAATCCGCCTGGAATTTTTCAAGGACCTCCAGGAGGGCTCCGCTGGTCTGGGGGTAGAAGAATTCCCCGGTGCCCTCCGTAATGATGTCCAGGGCTCCGCCTTCCCTGTAGCCTATAACCGGGACCCCGCAACTCTGGGCTTCCGCCATGACCATGCCGAAGTCCTCCCGGGCGGGATGTATGAGGGCCAGGGCTCCACAGTATAGTTCCCGGAGTTCTTCTCTGGTTACGGCAGGTATTAATTCAACATTTTTCCCGGCCATCTTCCGGTGCCTTTTATACAGGGGGCCGTCCCCCACTATGATGAGTCTGGAGTCCCCCAGGGATGAGAAGGCCTGAAGGAGCAGGTCCAGCCTTTTGTAGGGAACATGGGAAGATACGGCGAGGAAATGTCGGGGTTCTCTTCTTTCACACCGGAAGAAATCGGTGTCCACCGGAGGATGTACTACCCTCGCCTCCCTCCGGTAATACCGACGAATTCTCTCCTTCACCAGAGTGGAATTGGCCAGGAAAAGGTCCACTCTGACGGAGGAGGACACATCCCAATTTCTCAGGGATTTCATCAGGAGGTTTACCATTATCCTTCTCATCCCCCTGTAGTGGCCGAAATAATCGGGAAAAAGGTCCCAGGCGTACCTCATGGGGGTGTGGCAGTAGCAGATGTGGGGAACCCCAGGCGGTGGAATTGCTCCCTTGGCCACGCAGTGGCTGGAGGAGAATATCAGGTCAAAGTTCTCAAACCTGAACTCCTCCACGGCGGCGGGGAAAAGGGGGAGGTAGTGCCGATAAAACCTGCGGGAAAAGGGAAGTCTCTGGACGAAACTGGTGTGGATCTTTTTGCCCTCTATTTCTTCGTTGAGTTTTCCCCTGCGGTAAACCAGGGTGAAGATCTCCGATTCGGGAAAAATGCGTATCAACTCCCCCAGCACGAATTCCCCACCCCTCATTCCGGTGAGCCAGTCGTGAACCAGGGCTACCTTCATAGCAATCTCCTGTAAACCTCAAGGTGGCCCCGGGCGGACTTCTCCCAGGTGAGGTCTTTCACCCGCTCCCTGGCTCTGAGGGCCTTTTCCCTGGCCCGCTCTGGATTTCTTAGGACCTCTTCCAGGAGAACTTCCAAGTCCTCCCTTTCTTCAAAATAATAAACTTCTTCCCCAAGGATTTCGTCCACCGCCCCCACCCGGGTGGTTATTACCGGCACACCGAAGCACGAGGCCTCCATGGGTGGAAAGCCAAATCCTTCGTAGAGGGAGGGGTGGACCAGAACCTCCGCCCTGGCATACAGGGCTACCAGGGCCTTCAGAGGAATTTTCCCAAGGGTTTCCACCCCCTCGGGCACATCCCCTTTCCATCCCGCAATCACCAGGGTCAGTTGTGGAAATTTTTTCCTGATTTTCTGGAAAACTTCTATCAGCAGAGGGAACCTTTTATGGGGTTTGTTGTTTCCCACCGCCAGAATGTAAGGTGAAAACCCCTGGGCCCACTTCACCCTTTCCGGCGAGGGAGGAGTGAAAAACACGGGACTCAAGCCGTTGTGGATTACCCGAAGTTTGTCGCGGGCTGCGGGGAACCTCGTGGAAAGGTCCCGGGCCGAGCGGGAGGATACTGTGATCACCGTTCTGGCCCTTTTCACCGCCCTGGACATCATGAATTTCGCGTAGGCGGATGCCCCCCGGGGAAAGAATCGGGGAAAGAGGATGTGAATTATGTCGTGGACGGTTACCACCAGGTTTCCCCGGTACAGTAGGGGGAAAACATAGTGGGGGGAGTGGAAAATGCGGTGATGGATTTTTTTTAAATGGCGCCATATTTCCCACTGTTCTCCCAGGGAATATCCACGACTCTTTACGGTCCAGCACCTTCCGGGAAGTTTTCCCCGATCTTCGGGATAACATAGGAACCCCATTTCAATTTTTCCCTGGAGCCCTTCCACCAGGTTCTGAATGTAGACCCCTATTCCGTAGTCCCTGAGTTTTCTCGCATCCATGAGAACTTCCACAAGGTTTATTTTAAGACGGTAAAACCCGCCATGCAAATGAGGATTTTTTGCTTTCCCATCGTAAAAAGATGTAGGAGGTGGTCCATGAGGAAATTCGTAATCTTTCTATTCTTAATTTCAAGCCTTCTTCAGGCCCGGGGATTGTGGTGGATCAAGGGCAGGAGCGGAGAAATGAGTTTCCAATTCCTGACGCCCGAGGAGGTTTTCGTCAGAGGAAAACGGATGAAGATAAAGGGATGGGAAGTGGACCTGGGGGAATTGAAGGCCCGGAGAAGAATTCAGATTAAGGACCGGGATTCGGAGGTTGAAATCTGGGTGGAGCCTTTCCGTTTAAACCTTAAGAACCCCTCCTCCGGAGCCTACAGAAAAATGCGCCTCCGGGTCCGGGGGGAGGACGATGTGAGCATAAACATCCCCCTCTGGCTGCTGAGGGTCTTCATGTGGTTCGCATCCCATGTGGATATGGAGGGGGATACCCACGGAGAGGAGGCTCTGGTCAGGGGGTTTTTCAAGTTTTTAAAACATCCTGAGCAGTATGTGGGGGGATACATAGGTCCTTTGAAATTCGCCTATTTCAAGGATGAGGATGAGGAGGTGGAAATAGTTTTTTATTAGTTTAAAATATAATGAGGTGTGACGAAGAAATTTATATGTTTTTTTCTGATCTTCTCCCTGCGGGCCGCCGTGGTGGAGGACTATTATCGCCTCATGTTTTCCTCCGCTCCCCTGGAGCGGAAACTGGAGGGGCTTTTTGAAATCTTGAAAGAGAGGGGGGATTTTTACCATGCCTACTCCTCCTCCGCCGGGATAATGGCCTATGGGGGCCTGGGTTTTTCCACTCCCTTTTCCCCGGGGTCCTTTCAACACAAATTTCTTCTCTTCCTCTATAAAAGGGATCTTTCCAGGTCGGTTCAGGACCTTCTTCCCCGAATCAAGAACCCACCTTTCAATCCCTTTATCCTCAAGGACCTTTTTGAAGCCGGATGGGAGGGCAAGGGAAATGTGGATCCCAGAACATCGGCCTATTTGAAGAGTTTGAGTAGGGGATTTCCTTCCCTTTCCGAGGCAGAGTGGTTTTACACCAGGTTTTCCCGCCACCGCCAACGGGAGGTTTCCCTCTTCTTCGTCTTCTGGTACCTCAATTCCCTTTTAATAAAAAGAAGGGCGGCCTCGGCCCTTCCTATGATAGAGTCCTGGCAGAAAAAAAGTCCCTTTAAATATCCCTTCTGGTTTCTCCTCCATTATTACTATGTCATAGTGAAAAAGCCTCACCAGCGCCTGCTTTACATTTTGAAGGCCACCCGGGAGACCGAAAAACTCTATCTCCTGGACCTGCACAACCTTTATAAGAGGATGCTGGCCACCAGTTACGGAAAACTTGGGCAATTCAACAAGGCCCTGGAAAAATTTAACGAAACGCTTAAATTCTACAGGACCTTCGGTAAGAGGAAGGCCGTGGTGGATGTCCTCATTTCCAGGGCCTATTTGTTCTACGAGAACTATCTTTACGAGGCCGCCCGGGAAGACCTGATAAAGGCCCTGGATATATTGAAGAAATACCCTTCCTATAAAAGGGCGTATGTTTATTCCCTCCTGGCCCTGGTCATGGTGAAACTGAACAGGGTGGATGAGGCTGAACGCTACGCTAAACTCGGGCAGAATGAGGCGAAAAAATACAGATTCTCCACGGCCCTCTACTCCTCCAGGCTGGCCCTGGCCAGGGCTTACCTGGGCAAGGGTCGGGTGGGGGAGGCCCTGAGCATTGGAAAGGAAATGGAGGCGGTGGGAAGGAAGAAGGGGGACAGGGAACTTCTTTTTTCCAGCCTGGAACTGGAAAGGCTGTGCTACGAGCGGATGGGGGATTATTCTAAGGCAGCGGCCAAGACGAGGGAGGCCCTTTCCTATGCCCCTACCCCCCGGGACAAACTCAAAATTTACTTAGAACTGTATAAAACCCTTTCTTCCCTGGGAAGAAGGGGTTTAATCCCCTGGGTTATTTATTCCCTGAGGGCCTACCCTTACATCGTGAAGGCCCGACGCCTGGCCTCCAGTATGAGGCTGGAGGACTTCCCCACCCGGGAGGTTCGCTACGAATTTCTGAAGAACACCATGGAAATATACACCCTCTTCGGCAAGGCCTCCATGAATGTGGCCGGGATAATGGCGGGGCTTTTCCTTCTCCTGGTGCTTTCGGTGGGAGGTGGATTTTTCCTACTGCACAGAATGAAGCAGGATGTTCTGGGTTCGTATCAAATCGTCAAGGAACTGGGTCGGGGAGGGATGGGGGTGGTTTACCTGGCCAGAAGCATAAAGACGGGAAACAAGGTGGCCTTAAAGGTCATGGACGGGATAAAAGCCAGCCCCCAGGAGTTGAGGAATTTTATAGAGGAGGCCGAAATACTGAAGAAACTTTCCCATCCCAACATAGTCCGCTTTCTGGACAGCGGCCAGGAGGGAACTACCCTTTACATAGCCATGGAATACATCAGGGGGAGTTCCCTGTCCGCCATTGCCTCCAGCACTCCCCCTCCCTTCGCCCTGGCGGATGTACAGGAGGTGGCCCTGGGCACCGGCCTTGCCCTCTCCTATCTTCACAGGCACAATGTGGTCCACAGGGACATAAAGCCCTCCAACATACTGATTGAGGGCCGTTTTGAGGACCTGGAGGGGGTTAAAAGCGAGGATGTAAAACTTACCGATTTTTCCATCGCCAGGACCCTGAAGGCCTTTCAGGAATCCACCGCCAACATAGTGGGAACCCCCCACTTCATATCCCCGGAGGCCCTCAAGAGCGGAATCATAACCCCTGCCTCGGATGTTTACGCCTTCGGGGTTCTTCTTTTCTGGATGCTCACGGGGAAATACCCCTTCCACCACTCGGATTTTTCCATCATGATCTCCTGGATCCTTACGGTGCCTCCCCCATCCCTTTCCCGGTTCGTGGAGGTTCCACCCTGCTGGGAGGAGATTGTGGGGACCTGTCTTGCCAAGGATCCTTCCGAAAGGTTCCCCTCGGGGAAGGAACTTCTGGAGGCCCTTCTCCGGTGCGGTTCGGTTGACTAAAGGGCCTGCCTGTGGCAAAATATCCAAGGTTGCGAAAGTGGCGGAATTGGCAGACGCGCTGGACTTAGGATCCAGTGGGGCAACCCGTGGGGGTTCGAGTCCCCCCTTTCGCATTTAAGGTTATGCAAATCCATCTGGAAAAAATCAGCGAAACCAAAAGGAAAATTTCTATGCATCTGGAGCCCGAGGAGGTGCTCCCCGATTACAGAAGGATTCTGAGGTTTTACGCCCAAAATGCCAAGGTTCCTGGGTTCAGAAGGGGGAAGGTTCCCCTTTCCCTGGCGGAGAGGTTATTTCACGAAAAGGCGGTGGCCCGGCTCCTGGAGGAAAAACTCATTCCGCTTCTCAGGGAGGAAATCCTCAAGAGGGCTAAACCCGTGAGGAATCCCCTCCTCAAAGACTGGAGTTTTGACAGGGAGAAGGGGGTGGATCTGGAGGCGGAGTTTGAAGAGATGCCGGAATACGAAGTGGAGGGATACGAGGAACTTGAGGTGGAGGTGGAGAAAATAGATACATCCCCGGAAAAAATGGTGGAAAATACCCTGGAGGACCTCCGCCGCAAGAACACGGTGCTGGAAAAGAAGGATGAACCGGCCCAGGTGGGCGACCAGGTGTACATTCACCTTCAGAGGATGGATAAAAACACCAAAAAGCGGTTTCCACTGGAAAAATACATGGTGGAAGTTTCAGACCAGGAGGGTTTACCCTCCAATTTGATAGGGAAAAAGGCCGGAGAAACCTTTTCCTACACCGAGACCTACCCGGAGGATTATCCGGTGAAGAGGCTGGCTGGGAAGGAGATAGTTCACGAGGTTAAGGTCCTGGATGTGAGAAGGCCCGTTCTTCCTCCTCTGGACGACGAGTTCGCCAAGAAGTACGGATACAAAAACCTCCAGGAGATGAAAAAAGAACTTCTGAAGCGGGCGAAGGAGCAGATTAAGGAAATGAGGGAAGGGAGGATAGAAGAGGAGATAAAGAAGAAATTAAGGGAGAAAAACCCCATCCCTCTCCCGGAGGTCCTGGTGGATGAGGAGTTCAGAAAACTGGCCACCTCCACCCTCATGGACATAACGGCCAGGGGAGGAAGGGTGAGCGAGGAGGAGTGGGTGGCCATGAGCCCTCAGATAAAGAAGGAGGCGGAAAGGAGGGTTAGAGACCGGTTTATACTTTTAAAGATAGGTGAAAAACAGGGCTTTCAGGTGGAAAAAAAGGACATCAGGGAGAAAATAAAGGAGATGGCATCGGCCAGGGGAATAACCCAGAAGCGCATGAGGGAACTGTTGAAAAAGGAAGGCATAACCGACGAGGACTTGAAGGAGAGCCTTCTCATAGAAAGGGCCCTCAATTATGTGAAGGAGCATGCTATAATTAAAGAGAAGGAGAAAAAGACCCGAAAAGGAAAAACCAAGGATAGCAAAGGAACGAAAAAAGGAACCAAGAAAGGGAAGAAAAAATGACATATATACCCATACCCTATGTAATTGAGCAGACCGGAAGGGGGGAAAGGGCCTACGACATTTATTCCCGCCTTCTGAAGGACAACATTATTCTTCTGGGCTTTCCCATTGACGAAACCACCGCCAACCTGGTGGTGGCTCAACTTCTTTTCCTGGAGGCCCAGGACCCTGAAAAGGACATTTACCTTTACATAAACAGCCCCGGGGGAGAGATAACCGCCGGCCTGGCCATTTACGACACCATGCAGTTCATAAAACCCGATGTGGTGACCATCTGCATAGGACAGGCGGCCTCCATGGCGGCGGTTCTCCTGGCCGCCGGGACCAAGGGTAAAAGGTTTTCCCTTCCCCATTCCCGGATAATGCTCCACCAGCCCATGGGAGGCTATCAGGGCCACGCCCCGGATGTGAAGATATGGACCGATGAAATTTTGAGGCTCAAGGACATGCTCCTCTCCATCCTCCACAAGCATACGGGCCAGCCCAAGAAAAAATTGGAGCGGGATACGGAGAGGGATTACTTCATGGACCCCAAGGAGGCCCTTGAATACGGCATAATAGATAAAATACTTGAAAAAAGGGAATGAGAAAGGAAAAACGCTGCATAATCTGCGGAAGGAAGGAGGGGGAAGCCCCTGCCTTTTTCACCGGAACCGGGGGCAGCATTTGCTCCTACTGCGTGGAGGAAATCTATCAGAGGTTCCTCCTTCCGCGGCCCAAGCCCAAGAACCGGGAAATAAAACTACTAAAGCCCCACGAGGTAAAAGAGGCCCTGGACGAATATGTCGTCGGCCAGGAGGAGGCGAAAAAGAAGATCGCCGTGGCCGTTTACAACCATTACAAAAGGATACTCTACGGGGAAAAAACCGGGGATGTGGAACTTCAGAAAACCAACATCCTTCTCATAGGACCCACCGGGACCGGAAAGACCCTCATCGCCGAGACCCTGGCCAAGATTCTTTCCGTTCCCTTCGCCATCGCCGATGCCACCACCATCACCGAGGCCGGCTATGTGGGTGAGGATGTGGAAAACATCCTCCTTCGCCTCTACGAGGCGGCGGATGGGGACCTGGAACTGGCGGAAAAGGGAATCATTTACATAGACGAGATAGACAAAATTACGAGAAAATCCGAGAACCCTTCCATCACCAGGGATGTATCCGGTGAGGGGGTTCAGCAGGCCCTTCTGAAAATAGTGGAGGGGACCATAGCCAATGTTCCTCCCCAGGGGGGCAGGAAGCATCCCCATCAGGAATTCATCCGCATGAACACCAAAAACATCCTCTTTATAGCGGGGGGAGCCTTTGTGGGTCTTGAGGACATAATAGCCCAGAGGCTTAGAAGGAGCACCATGGGATTTCACGGCAAGCCCATGCCCTCCAAGGAAGAGAAGTTTCAACTTCTAAGGGAAGTTATCCCCGACGACCTCATAAAATACGGATTGATCCCGGAACTGGTGGGGAGGTTCCCTGTGGTGGGGGTATTCCACGAACTCACCCAGGAGGATCTGGTAAGAATTCTAACCGAGCCGGCCAATTCCCTGGTAAAACAGTATAAGAAACTCCTGGCCCTGGACGGGGTTGAACTTGAGTTTACCCCGGCGGCCCTCAGGGCCATAGCCTCCATCGCCCAGAAAAGGAAACTGGGGGCCCGGGCCCTCAAGTCCATCATGGAAGAACTCATGGAGGACCTCATGTACCAGGTGCCGGCCCTGGGAATAAAGGGTAAAATAATAGTGGACGAGGACGATGTTCTGAAGGGAGAGGTTTCCCTTCAGAGGTTGAAAAAGGCGGTATGAGGATAGAATTAGAATACTTGCCTCTAATCCCCCTGAGGGACATGGTGGCCTTTCCCGGGGTGAACTTCCCCTTTATCGTGGGGAGGGAGAAATCTCTCAAGGCCCTGGAGAAGGCGAGGAATTCCAACGGATTGCTGTTTCTCGCTTCCCAGAGGGACAGCGAAATTTCGGACCCATCCCCCGGGGATATTTTCACCACCGGAGTGGTGGTGGAGATCAAGGAGATAATTACCACCCCTTCCAAAAGTTTGAAGGTGATGGTGGAGGGGCTTTACCGTGCCAGAATAGCAGAATTCGTCTTTTCTAATCCCTACTTCTTCGTGGGGGTCAACCAGGTGGAGGACCTGGAGGTCTCCTCCTCACAACTTTCCAGGCTCGTGGGGCGGGTAAAGGAACTCTTTGATAAATACAAGGAGACCCACCGAAAAAGGCCCCTGGTTCTGCCGGCGGTAAGCGTGATGAACCCCTCCTATTTTTCCAACTTCGTGGCGGCCCTTCTTCAGGTTCCCATATGGGAAAAGCAGACCCTCCTGGAGATAATAAACCCTGAGGAAAGATTGCTCTTCCTTTCCTACATTCTTGAGAGGGAACTGGGGGGACGGCGGGGCCGCAGAAAGGCTGAAATACCCCCTCCCCCTGAACCGGGCAACGAGGTGGAGGAACTGAAATACAAAATCGCCACCTCCGAGATGCCCGAGACCGTAAAGAAAAAGGCCCTCCAGGAGGTGGAGAGGCTACAGCACATGCCCCCCATGAGCGCAGAGTTGGCTGTCATCCGCAGTTATGTGGACTGGCTGGTTTCCATGCCCTGGAAGAAGAAATCCCGGGAGAACCGGGACATAAAGAAGGCGTGGAAAGTTCTTGATTCTTCGCATTACGGCTTGAAGAAGGCTAAGGAGAGGATAATAGAGTACCTGGCCATAAGAACCCTCATCCGAAAACCCAAGGGAGCCATCCTTTGTCTGGTGGGTCCTCCCGGGGTGGGGAAAAGTTCCATAGCCAAGGCCATTGCCCAGGCCACCGGAAGGAAATTCGTCCGGGTCTCCCTGGGGGGAGTCAGGGACGAGGCGGAAATCCGGGGACACCGGAGGACCTATGTGGGGGCCTATCCGGGCCGGATTATCCAGGGGATCAAGAAGGCAGGGGTCAAAAACCCCGTTTTCCTCCTGGACGAAATAGACAAGATGAGTGCGGACTTCCGGGGAGACCCTGCCGCCGCCCTCATGGAGGTTCTGGACCCGGACCACAATTCTGCCTTCCTGGACCACTACCTGGATGTGGAATTTGACCTTTCTGAAGTTCTTTTTATCACCACCGCCAATTACAAACAGGGCATTCCCCGTCCCCTTCTGGATCGGATGGAACTCATAGAGATTCCCGGATACACGGAGGTGGAGAAGTATTACATCGCCAGGGATTACCTGGTTCCCAAGGAGATAAAAGCCCACGGTATAAAGGAGAAAAACATACACTTCACCAGGGAAGCCCTTTACTACATAATCCGGTCCTACACCCGGGAAGCCGGGGTCCGGGAACTGGAGAGGGAGATAGGGGCCATATGCCGGAAGGTTGCCCGGAGGGTGGCGGAGGAGGGTAAGAAGTATTTTGAGGAAATTACTCCGGAAAGGGTCAGGGAATATCTCGGTCCCGAGAAATACCTTCGGAGGTCGGTCCAGGGGAAGAAGGAGGTGGGGGCCGCCACGGGCATGGCCTGGACCGAATACGGAGGGGACATCCTGATCATAGAAACGGCCCTTAGCCAGGGAAAGGGGCAACTTCTCCTTACGGGAAGGTTGGGGGAGGTGATGAAGGAATCCGCCCAGATAGCCTTCACCCTGGTGAAGACCAAACTTTCCTCCATGGGGGTGGACCTTTCTGGGTTCAAGGATTACGACATACATGTGCACATACCCGAGGGGGCGGTTCCCAAGGAGGGTCCCTCCGCAGGGATAACCCTCGCCACGGCCCTCATATCCCTCCTTTCCGGAATTCCGGTGAAACTTGATGTGGCCATGACGGGGGAGGTCACCATAAAGGGAAAGGTCCTCAAGGTGGGGGGGATAAAGGAAAAACTTCTCTCGGCATATCAGGCCGGGATTACCAGGGTGGTGGTGCCCCGGGAGAACCTGGCCGATCTGGAGGAACTCCCCGGGGAAGTTCAGGAGAAACTGGAGGTTTTTCTGGTATCCGACATAGACCAGGTGCTGGAAAAGGTCCTGGACCGGCCCCTGGTGGCCAGAGAGTTCAACCTTCCTCAGGCTACCAATTGAGAAGAGACTGGAAAAAGGTGAAATTCTTGAAATCCGTTTATTCAAAGGAGGGATTCCTCCATTTTCCTTACCCGGTTTTTACCTTCTGCGGAAGGTCCAATGTGGGCAAGTCCTCCCTTATTAACCTTCTTGCCTTCAACCGAAAACTGGCCAAGGTAAGTTCCCGTCCCGGTAAAACCGCCTCCATCAATTACTTCCTGGTGGATGGAAGTCTTGTTCTGGCCGATCTTCCAGGTTACGGCTACGCCAGGAGGTCCAAGGCCGAAAGGGAAAGATGGGCTTCCCTCATGGAGGATTTCTTCCGCCTCCAGAGGGGGATAAGGACCAATTTTGTTCTAATTGATTCAAGGATAGGCTTAACTCCCCTTGACTTGCAACTTATAGATTGGTTAAAATTTCTGGGCCAAGATTTCGCCTTCATTTTAACCAAGGCCGATAAGGCAAAAAAACAGCAAATCCAGAAGTTGGTCAGGGAAATAGCGGAGAGGTTTTCCAGACCGGCTATCCCTACATCTGCCAAAACGGGTGAGGGAAGAAAGGAACTTATATCGTGCATAGAGAAATTAGAGAGAGGTGAAAAATGTTTACCTTAGAAGAACTTGAAGGAATGAAGTTTCAGGAACTCGTCCAACTGGCCAGGACCCTGGATGTTCAGAGTCCCACCACCATGAAGAAGGATGAGTTGATTTTCAACATCCTGGCCGCCCAGGCCAGAAAAAACGGGCAGATTTTCGCAGAAGGAGTTCTGGAGGTTCTTCCCGACGGCAAAGGATTTCTCCGACTGGCTCACCATAGTTACACCCCCTCCCCGGAGGACATATATGTTTCCCCCTCGCAGATAAAAAAGTTTGACCTCAGGACCGGGGATACCATCTCAGGCATAGTAAGGGAGCCCAAGGGGGACGAGAAGTTCTTTTCCCTGGTAAGGATTGACGCCATAAATTTCGTCCCTCCCCAGAAGGCGGTAAAGATGAGGAGGGGAGTGACCTTTGAGAAACTCACTCCCCTTTTTCCTGAGGAGAGGATAGTTCTGGAAACCACACCGGACAACCTTTCCGCCAGGGTAATGGACCTCTTTACCCCCATAGGGAAGGGACAGAGGGCCCTAATCGTGGCGGCCCCCAGAACCGGAAAAACCACCCTTTTGAAGACCATCGCCCATTCCATAGAGCAAAACCATCCGGAGATATACCTCATCGTTTTGCTCATAGACGAAAGACCCGAGGAGGTCACCGACTTTGACCGTTCGGTGAAGGGGGAGGTGGTTCACTCCACCTTTGACCAGCCCCCAAAGAGGCACGCCCAGGTGGCGGAGATAGTCCTGGAAAAGGCCAAGCGCCTGGTGGAGATGAAAAGGGATGTGGTAATTCTTCTGGACTCCATCACCAGGATGACCAGGGCCTACAACGCCCTCATTCCCACTTCAGGGAAGGTCCTCTCCGGTGGTCTGGAAGCCAGCGCCCTTCATAAGCCCAAGAAATTCTTCGGGGCCGCCAGGAACATAGAGGAAGGGGGTTCCTTGACCATAGTGGGCACCGCCCTCATAGAAACGGGAAGCCGCATGGACGATGTTATCTTTGAGGAGTTCAAGGGCACGGGAAACTGCGAAATAAACCTGACTCGTTATCTTTCCGACAGGAGAATTTTCCCTGCCATAGACCTCAACAAATCCGGAACCCGAAAGGAGGAACTCCTCCTTCCCAAACACTGGCTTCACAGGATATGGCTCATCAGAAAGGTCCTTTCTCAAATGGATCCCGCCGAGGCCATGGAGTTGCTCCTGAACAAACTTAGAAAGACCAAGAACAACGAGGAGTTCATCTCCACCATAGATAAACTTTAAAGGTCCAGGTTTCGGACTTCCAGGGAATTTTCCACTATAAAGTTCTTTCTCTTCTCCACGGATTCTCCCATGAGGATGGAGAATATTTCGTCGGCCTCTTCCCCGTCCTCAATCCTCACCTGAAGAAGCCTTCTCTGCTGGGGATCCATGGTGGTTTCCCAGAGTTGCTGGGGATTCATTTCCCCCAGGCCCTTGAACCTCTGGATGTGAAGGCCCTTCTTGGCCCGCTGGAGTATTTTCTCCAGAAGTTCCATTTCGTTGCGTATTTCTCTGTTCTCGCCTCCGATTTTAAATGGAGGAAGGAATCCCTCTATTTCCTGGGAATAACTCAGGAAATCCGGAGAGGATATAAAATCCGGGTCTATTTTAACCGTGATGGGATAGCCGTCCCTTTCATAACTCACCAGGAGGGCCGGGGAATCCTCCTCCTCGTCGTAAACTTCCTTCACCGAATATCCCCTTTCCGCCAGGGCTTCCTTCAGGTCTTCCTTTCGGGAGAGAAAGTCCTCCTGGTCTTTTATTCCGGATTCAAGGATTAAATCCAGAATTTCCTTTTTGAAACCCTTCCTTCCGAGGTAGGATAGAACGCTTCTCTTCGTCATGAGGGTTTTTAGGAGTTTTTCTAGTTCCTTTCCGCTGAACTCCCTTTCCCGGGCCTGGATGGAGAACTTGTCCTTGATCCTCTTTATTATGAACCGGTTGAATTCCCTGTCGTCCTTGAGGTATTGAACCTTTCTGCCGTCCTTTACCCGGTAAAGGGGTGGTTGCGCTATGTAGAGATATCCACCCTCTATAACCGGTTTCATGTAGCGGAAAAAGAAGGTGAGGAGCAGGGTTCTTATGTGGGCTCCGTCCACATCCGCATCGGTCATGATTATTATCTTGTGGTATCTCAAGCGGTTGATGTCAAAGTTTTCCTCCACCCCGGTGCCCAGGGCGGTGATGATGGCCTTTATTTCCTGGGAAGAGAATATCTTGTGCATGGAGGATTTTTCCACATTGAGAATTTTCCCTTTAATGGGTAGGATGGCCTGAAACCTCCTGTCCCTTCCCTGTTTTGCGGAGCCCCCGGCGGAGTCACCTTCCACTATGAAAATTTCGCTTTCCTCCGGGTTCCTTTCCTGGCAGTCCGCCAGTTTTCCCGGAAGGGTGGAACTTTCCAGCAGACCCTTGCGTTTTACCATTTCCCGGGCCTTTTTGGCCGCCTCCCGGGCCCTGGCGGAGGTAACCACCTTGTCGGCTATTTTTCTGGCCACGGCGGGGTTTTCTTCAAGGTAGAGGGTGAGGGCCTCGTAAACGATGGAATCCACTATGCCCTTGACCTCGTTGTTACCCAGTTTGGATTTGGTCTGGCCTTCAAACTGAGGCTCCGGCACCATGACGGAGATCACCGCCGTAAGCCCCTCCCTCACATCGTCGCCGGTGATCCTGACCTTGTTGTCCTTGATTATGTTGTTTATGGCCCGGGTGAGGGCGGTTTTGAACCCGGAAAGATGGGTTCCTCCCTCCACGGTGTTTATGTTGTTGGCGAAACTAAGGATGTTTTCCCCGTAGGAATCCGTATATTGAAGGGCTACTTCCACCCGGACCCCCTCCTTTTCCCCCTTGATGTGGATTACATCGTGGAGGGGCTTTTTCGTCCTGGTGAGTTGTTTGACATACTCCTTGATACCCCCCTTGTACTGGAAGGTTTTTACCCGGTCGTTTTGCTCGTCGTAGAACTCAATCAGGAGGCCGCTGTTCAGGTAAGCCAGTTCCCTCAGCCTCCGGGAGATGATGTCCGGGTTGAATTCTACGGTGTCAAAGATTTCATCGTCGGGCCAGAAGGTTATCTTGGTCCCCGTTTTTTTGGTTTTCCCTTTCTTCCTCAGGGGGGTTACGGGAACGCCCCGGGAATACTCCTGGGTCCAGACGAACCCCTCCCTCCTTATCTCCAGGATCAACCTTTTGCTCAGGGCGTTAACCACGGAGACCCCCACGCCGTGAAGCCCTCCGGAAATGGTGTAACTTTTGCGGTCAAATTTTCCTCCGGCGTGGAGCATGGTAAGAACCACTTCGGCGGCGGGTTTCCCCACCTCCGGATGAATCCCCACGGGAATTCCCCGGCCGTTGTCCTCCACGCTCACGGAACCGTCGGCGTGGAGGGTCACCTTTATGCGGTCGCAGTATCCCGCCAGGGCTTCGTCTATGGCGTTGTCCACCAGTTCCCATATCAGGTGATGAAGGCCTTCGGAGGATGTGGAGCCTATGTACATGGCGGGGCGCTTCCGGACCCCCTCCAGTCCCTTCAGAACCTTTATTGAATCCTCGGTATATTTCCTATCCTTTTCTTTCTCCATAATTTCATTATACCCTTTAATAGGGCTTTTAGCAAGGAAGAAAGGGGATTCCCCCGGGACCAGAGTCCTCAAAAAACCCCGGTAAGTTCCAGGATTTTGAGGTAAAACCAGACCAGGGGAATCAGGATCAGGGTCCTTTCAAGGAAGAGGACCAGGAGGTGGGAAAACTTCACCGGTATTTCCCGGAACATGTCTATTATCATGGGACCCACCGAGGAGAAAAATATCAATTGAGAGGTGCTGAGGACCGCCACGAAGAACTTAACCGCCGGGGGAGAATCCTTGACCACGATGGCGGGTAAATACATTTCCGCCACCTCTATAACCGTGGCCGTAGCCACCTTCAAGGGTTGGGGCATGCCCAGGGCCTTATAGATGGGAACGAAGGGGAGGGCCAGGCTCTGGAAAAGCGAAGTGTGTTTGGCCAGGACCAGGGCCACGGTCCCCACCGAGGCAATGGTACTTAGAATAAGGGCCGCCAGGAGAAGTCCGTCCCAGAGGCCCTGGAAGAACAACCTGACCAGGGGAGGGCTTTCCCTGGCGGTGAGCAGGGCCTGGTTTACCGCTTCTTTAAAGAGGTCCTTTTTTATCTCAGCCTCCGGCCGGGGAATGGCGATGTATTCTTCGGGAATTTTTGATATGGGTGGGATCCTTACCAGAAGGGCGGCGGTGGCGAAAATCCCCAGAAAATACCCCAGGAATATCAGGGGAAAGAGGTTTAAAATCCCCAGGGTGGATGCCACCACCCCCACGAAACCTATGCTCACCGTGGAGAAGCATGTGGCTATGGTGAAGGCCTCCCTCTTGGAATATCCACCCTTGGCGAAAACATTTCTCGTGAGGTAGAGCCCCACGGAGTAACTACCCACCCAAGAGGTTAAAATGTCCAGGGCGGCCCTTCCGGGAAGCCTGTAAAGGGGCCTCATCAGAGGCCTTGCCAGGGTTCCCACGAAGTCCAGGGTTCCGGTGCTGGTAAGCATGTTGATTATGGAGGCCCCTATGGGGATTATTATGGCCACCGAAGGGAGAAGAACCCCCATCATGAACCCGGGGGTTTCCCCTTCCAGAAGGAGGGAGGGTCCCCTACCTGTGAAGAAGAACACCGCCACCACCGCCCCGACAATTCTGAGAAGGAGGACCGCCGGGGATGTCCTGAAGCGGTGAAGCCTGTGGGTAAAGGGTGCCAGCAGCGATAGTAAGGCCCCCATTTCCAGGATGGCGAAGGTATAAATCCCGGCCTGAAGGGGGAATCTCCTCCTCAGAAAACTCACCAGTATGTCAAAGGGAACCGAGGGCTTTCCTCCCACGGGAAGGGGGAGGAAGAAAAACACCAGGCCCAGGAAAAGGGGCAGGAGGAATTTCATACGTATTTTCCAATTCACCTTCAAATGATATAAAATACCTTTTACGAATGAAAACCCTGAGTTTGCTTCTTTTGCTTTCCCTTTTCCCCGTGTACCTTTCCTCTCCGCCGAAGGGAATTTCAGGGGCCGGTAAGGCGGTGGACGAAGTCTACCTCCTCCAGGCCGCCGGCCCATGCCTGAAACTTCTTCCCCGCCTGGACGAAAAGAAGAGGAGGCTTTTTCTCTTCAATTTCGGCCCCCTTTCCAGAATCGCGGGGAAGTTTTTTCTGGAGGAATGCCATTGCCTGCCTGGATGCGGCAATTATCCTCCTAATCTGGACCTGCAGGCCCTGCGGGAGGCGATGAAGGAGGACAGGACCGGGGAACTGAGGATCGGAGTGAACTCTCCTCTGACGGTGGTGGTCCAGGGGGAAGAGGGGTTCAGGGTCGTTCCCTATCATCAGTTTTACGGGGATAAACTTAAGGAACTTTCCGAACAATTGAGTAAAATAGAGACTTCGGACCCTTCCCTTAAGTCCTATCTTGACCTCAGGGCCCGGGAGGTTCTGACGGATAGATTTGAGGAGGGGGATAAACTATGGCTGGAAATAAACGGGGAATTGAAGATTTACTTTGGACCCGCCGAGGTGGAGGATCCCTATCTAGGGGTGAAAATGGCCTACGGTGGGGTGGTCTTTGAGGTCCTTCCCTGGGAATTCGCCGATTCCCTTTCCCCTCTGCTTCCCCGTCTTCAAAGGGAACTCCCCCTTCCCTGGAAGAATCTTTCACCCCTCCCATATCCCGGCATCCGTCTGGCCAGGCTTCTTCAGGCCTACGGAAAATTTCGGGCACCGCCGGCGACTTCCTTTGCCGTCCTTCCGCCCTTCCTTCCTACCCGGGCCAGGAAGTACCTCTTCCTCAATGTCATGGAGGCCCGGTTTGAAAACGCCCTGGCCAAGGCCGGGGAGATGATCCGGGGCTGGAAGGGAAGCCTCAGGGCATATCTTCGTTACCTTGCCCTCCACGACCTTTCCCATTTCCTCAACATCACCATGAAGGAGGGTTCGGGTTTCGTTAAGGAAATTTTCGCCGATGCCGGGGCCGTAAGGGCCGTTGAAATATTGAAAAAAGGGGGAACGTGGAATGGGGATTTAAGTGAGGCCGTTCTTCATTCTTACCTGGCTTCCCTCCTTTATTATTCCGCCCGGGGGAAGAAGCCGGCTCTGGTCCAATTGAACTACCTCCTTTCCCGGGGAGGAATAAAAATAGGCCGGGATGGTAAAATTGAAAAAATGGATTCCTTTGATAGGGTAATGTCCTCCATGTGGAGGGTTTCCACGGTGGCCATGCAGGGCAAGGGCCACTTCCCTGCCAGCATGGTTCTTCCCCGGGAACTTGCGTCTCCACTCAAACCCCTTTCCGGGCTTGACTTTTACCTTGAGTTTAATAAAATTAAAGAGATTTCAACAGGAGGAGGAAGATGAAAAAAATCGCAGGAATTTTGCTTATCCTGTCCCTAACCGTTCCCGTTTTAGCCGTTAACGCCAACAAACTTTATGTTCAGGCCATAACGGAACAGAGCCCTGCCAAGAGGCTCCAGTTGCTGGAGCAATGGCTTCAACTCTTTGGCAACGAGAAAAAATTTGCCGATAGATTGCCCTTCGTTTACCTGGGACTTTACGACGCCGCCAGACAACTTAAACTATGCGATAAGATAATAAAATACGGGCCCAAGGCCATAGAATATGCCCAGTCCGACCTGGACAAACCCTTCATTTACTCAAAAATAGCCGATTGTTACAGGAAGGCCAAGGATTGCGAGAAGGCTACGGAGAACTTTGAGAAGGCCATAGAAATTTTGAGGAAAATCCTGGCCAATCCACCCAAGAACCTTAGGATTACCAAGTATAAAGTCCTGTTGGCCAGCGACCTTCGTCTAAGCGGTTTCTGCTACTTCAACATGGGCAAAGTAGACAAGGGTATGGCCAACATGACGGAGGCCGCCAAACTTTACGAGACCTTCGGACCCAAGGGAAAGAAAATGGCGGACCTTCTCTATAAGTTCATGGTGGGAGAAGGTAAGAAACTCTACGCCAAGGGTGATTATGTCCATGCAGAGAAAATTCTCTGCGGACTCTCCCCCAAGATGGACCTCTACGAGGTTTACATCCTGTGCGCCCGTTCCAACGAGAAACTTAATGCCCCCCAGGAAAAGGTTATTCACCTTTACGAGGTGGCCTACAAGAAGAAAAAGAACGGGATAATAGCGTATAAACTTGGCAAGTATTATCTTTTCAAGTCCATGGACGAGAAGAGAACCAAGGTGGTGGACCCCAAGACCGCAGACCTGGCCATAAAATACCTGGCGGAGGCGGTGGTTCTCCTGGAAAATAACCCCAAACAGAAGAAGATATACGAAGCCGCCATGAAAATGCTCAAACCCTTCTACGAGAGAAGATATCTCAACGCCAAGGATAAGCCTTCCCTGGAGAAGATTTTAGCCGATGCCAGGGCAAGAATCGGAAAATAAGAAGAAGTCCCTCACCTTAGAGGAAGCCAAAAAGGAGATAGAGCGCCTTAGAGAACTCATAAGATACCACGAATACAAGTATTATGTAGAAGCCCAGCCCGAAATTTCAGACTACGAATTTGACATGTTGATGAAGAGGCTGGAGGAACTGGAGGCCCAGTTTCCGGAACTAATAACCCCCGACTCTCCCACCCAGAGGGTTGGTGAAAAACCCCTGGAAGGGTTCCCCACGGCGGAGCACCATCCTCCCATGCTTTCTCTGGAGAATGTTTATTCATACGAGGAATTTCTGGAATACCATCGGAGGGTCCAGAAACTCCTTGCCGGGGAAGAGGTGGAGTATGTGGTGGAGATGAAAATTGACGGGGTGAGCATAGCCGTCCAGTACGAGAACGGAATATACACCAGGGCCATAACCAGGGGGGATGGATACAAGGGGGATGTGGTCACCGAGAACATAAAAACCATCAGGAGCCTTCCCCTGAAAATAAAAGAAAAGAGGTTCGTGGAGGTAAGGGGGGAGGTTTTCATGCCCCGGGCCGCCTTTGAGGAACTCAACCGCCAGCGGGCCGAACGGGGGGAGCCCCTTTTCGCCAATCCCAGAAACGCCACCGCCGGCACCATAAGGCTTCTGGACCCCCGGGAGGTGGCCCGCAGAAAACTGGACATCTTTTTCTACTACATCTTCATAGAGAGGGAGTACCCCAGACCCACCCACTGGGAAAACCTTCAACTCATCAAGGAACTGGGTTTCAAGAGAAACGAGTATGTGTGGTTGTGTAAGACCCCGGAGGAGGTTTTGAAGATATGGGAGGACTGGAAGGACCGACGGGATAACCTACCCTACGATGTGGACGGCCTGGTGGTGAAGGTAAACTCCATTGAACAGCAGAAAAAACTGGGGGAGACGGCCAAATTTCCCCGCTGGGCCATAGCCTTTAAGTTTCCCCCAAAGCAGGCGGTTACCCAGATAATCAACATTGAACTCACCGTGGGCAGGACCGGAGCGGTGACCCCGGTGGCCATCCTGAGGCCCGTCCAGTTGGCAGGGACCACGGTTTCCCGGGCCAGCCTTTACAACGAGGAGGAAATAAAGAGGAAGGACATAAGAATAGGGGATTGGGTGGTCATAGAGAAGGGGGGCGACATCATCCCCAAGGTGGTGGCGGTGATAAAATCCCGCAGGACCGGCAAGGAAAAACCCTTCGTCATGCCCAAGCGCTGCCCGGTCTGCGGAGCCGAACTTTACAGACCTCCGGGGGAGGTCATCTGGAGGTGTCCCAACGCCGCCTGTCCCGCCAAAGTCAAGGAGTCCATACTTCACTTCGTCTCCAGAAACGCCATGAACATCCAGCACATAGGGGAGGCCCTGGTTAACCAGTTATTAAAGAAGGGCCTCATCAAGGATCCCGCCGATCTCTACTACCTAAAGAAAGAGGACCTGATAAAACTGGCGAGGATGGGACCCAAGAGTGCCCAGAATGTTCTGGATGAGATAGAGAAGAGCAAGGAAAACGACCTGTGGCGCCTGATCCATGCCCTGGGGATAAGGTATGTGGGAGAGAAGACCGCCAAAATCCTGGAGGAGCATTTCTCCTCCCTGGACGAACTTATGAACGCCTCCTACGAGGACCTCATAAAGATTCCGGAGATAGGCCCCAAGGTGGCTTACAGCATAATCCACTTTTTCAAGGACCCCCACAACCGGGAGATGATTGAGAAACTGAGGAAGGCCGGCGTTAATTTCAAGAGCAGGAGAAAGAAGGAGGAAGGTCCCAGGCCCCTGGAGGGCAAGACCTTCGTTTTCACCGGGGAACTGGAAACTTACACCCGGGCTGAGGCTTCGGCCCTGGTGGAATCCCTGGGAGGGAGGGTGTCCTCCTCCGTTTCCAGAAAAACCGATTATGTAGTGGTGGGGAAAAACCCCGGCTCCAAATATCAGAGGGCCCTCCAACTGGGGGTGAAAATTCTCACCGAAGAGGAATTCCTGAAATTACTTGAAAAGTATAGAAATTTAGATTAAGATTTAGAATAATTTAAAACACAATCTATCCAAAACTAAAGGAGGTACTTGTATGCGAGAAGCCAGGAAGAAGAAAAGATGGGTGTTCCTGATTACCCTGTCTTTCCTTCTTGTTTTTTCCCCCCTGTTTGGAGCCACCTCCCGGCCCAGGGTTCTTCGCCCGGCGAAGATCCTCAGGGGGCTTAAGGCAGTGGTCAGGAATATTGATCTAAGAAGGTTGAGAAGAATCCCTCCGGGAAAATTTCCCCGGTGGGCGTCCAAAAGAAGGGAGATGCCGGAATTTGAGAAGGAATTCCGGTTCATAAAGAAAGGCGATTACGATCCCGTGGTCCAGAGAAGTCTTCCCATCCGACCCCTCATAGCCAATCCCATTATCTCCTTCGCCGGTTTGGACCAGAACAACTGGGGAGCAGGCTGGCCCCCGGACACCAACGGCGATGTGGGAAGGAGCAATGTAGGCAACAACAATACCGGGTATTACATCCAGACCGTAAACACTTCCATCGGAATTTTCAACAAGGCCGACGGAACCCGGGTGGCGGCCTTCACCTTTGACGACTTCTTTGACGGTACCAACACCGACTGCGACAGCCACAACATGGGGGATCCCATAGTCCTCTACGACCGCTACCTGGACCGCTGGATAATCACCGACTTCGCCTTCCAGAGTTCCACTTCCTCCCCCCACTACGAATGCATTGCCATGAGCAGGACCAACGACCCTGTAAACGGTGGCTGGTACATGTGGGGCGTGAGGTTTGAAGAGAACGACGGGGTAAATACTTCCAACAATGTTTTAGGCGATTACCCCAAGGGCGGCGTATGGAGGGATGGATATTACTTCACCTTCAACGATTTTGACATGGCCAATAACGGTTCCTTCATAGGAGTTACCGTCTGGGCCCTGGACAAAAACTCCATGGCTGGCGGGCAGATCAACCTGGTGAGTTTCTTTCTTAACGCAAATAACGACGACTACGCCTGGTCCCTCCTTCCGGCCAATTCCAAGGGACCCACGGCTCCCCCCAACGGTGCCCCCAATTATTTGATTTCCATGGGGGACGACGCCTGGGGAGGGAATGTGAACAACGACTCCCTGGCCATCTACAGGTGCCATGTGGACTGGAACAACACGGCGAACTCCACCCTTACCGGTCCCACGGTGGTGAATGTGGCGGCCTTTGATTCCAATATGTGCGGCTACAACCAGAATTGTATTTCCCAGAGGGGAGTTAACCAGAAACTGGATGCCCTGGCCAGCCGCCTAATGAATTCCGCCTTTTATTGGAACTACGGAAACCACGAAACCATAGTGGTGGCCCACACGGTGGATGCCGACGGAAACGACCACGCCGGCGTCCGGTGGTACGAACTCCGGAACCCCGGCGGAAACAGCCCCTCGGTTTATCAGCAGGGGACCTATGCCCCGGATACCAACAGCCGGTGGATGGGCTCCGCCGCCTGCGATGCCGACGGAAACATAGCCATAGGCTACAGCATATCCTCTTCCAATGTATATCCCAGCATAAGGTATGCCGGCAGGCTGGCCTCGGACCCCCTGGGCGAACTTTCCCAGGGCGAGGCTACCCTTCAAGCCGGGAGCGGTTCCCAGAGGCAAACTAACCGCTGGGGAGATTACTCCATGTTGACCATAGACCCCGACGACAACTATACCTTCTGGTACACCACGGAATACTACGCCACCACGGGAACCAACTGGCAGACCAGAATAGGGGCCTTTAAACTCCACACCAGCGATCCACCCACGGTTAAAATCACCAACCCCTCCAACGGCGACACCGTGTCCGGGAATGTCAGTATAACCGCCGACGCCTCCGACGATGTGGGGGTGACCAAGGTGGAATTTTACATAGACGACACACTTAAGAGCACCGACACTTCATCCCCCTACGAATACACATGGGATAGTTCCTCGGTGATAGACGGGGACCACACCATAAAGGCGGTGGCCTACGACGCCGACGGCCAGACCGCCCAGGACGAGATCACCGTCACCACCGACAACGGGGTTACGGCCCCCATGGTGGTGGTGGACCTGGACGGAAACACCAACAGTTGCAATGTCATAAAGACCCAACTGGAAAACAAGGGCTACAATGTGAATTACGAAACCTCCATGCCCTCCGAGATACCCAATGGGACTCCTGCGGTCTGGGTTTGCCTGGGAATGTACAATCAGAACCATGTCCTTTCCGAGGATGAAGGCAATGTCCTGAAGTCCTACCTTGACTCGGGTGGAAACCTCTACATGGAAGGAGGGGACACCTGGTGCTACGACACTTCCACCCCGGTACATTCTTACTTCGGCACCTGGCTCAAGGGGGATAATGGATGTAGTGATGGTAGCGGAGATCTATCCACTATAAACGGAGTTTCAAATACCTTTACGGATGGTATGAGTTGGGACTACAGCGGGGACAACAAGTGGGTGGACCACATAGGGGCCAACCAGAACGATTCCTTCAACATATGGGACAACAACAATCCGTCCTACCACACGGGGGTTGCCCGGGACAACACCACCTCCGGCTACAAGACCATAGCGGCCTCCCACGAGTTCGGCGGTGCCGGAAGTTCCGACCGCTCCGACATCATGGACAAATACCTGGAGTTCTTCTTCGGTGCCCCGGACAATGCTCCCACCGCCACCTTCAACTATCCCCAGGATGGAAGCGCCGTCTACTCCGTCATAAAGGTGAGGGTCCGGGGAGAGGACGACCACGGGGTTGACAAGATAGAGATATACCTGGACAACACCCTGAAACACACCGAGAACTGCAACAGCGCCACCACCTGCGACGCCGTCTGGACCTGGGACACCACCACCGTCTCCGTGGGCAACCACACCCTCAAGGCCATCGCCTACGACACCGCCAACCAGACCGGCGACAAGAGCATAACCGTCAATGTCCATCCGGGATACGGAACCCACTGGGGAGGTTCCGGCGACGACTACGGTAAAGACATCGCCATGGACAGCAGTGGAGACCTTCTGATGGTGGGAAGCACCAATTCCGTCAGCAACGGAGGAACGGACATACTCCTCTACAGGGTTAACCCCAACGGAACCAAGGAATGGCACAAGAACTACGGCTCTTCTCATAACGAATCCGGTGAAGCGGTGGCGGTGGATTCCAGCGACAACATCTTCATAGCCGGTTATGTTTCCGACGGTAATCAGGAGGACATCCTGGTCAAGAAACTCAATTCCGGAGGAGTGGAGCAGTGGACCAAGACCCTGGGCGGAAGCGGCGATGACGGTGCCTACGGTCTGGCCCTGGATAGCAACGGCAACCCCATAGTGGTGGGTTATACCACATCCTATACATATGGTGGCTCCGATGCCGTCTATTACAAACTGAAGAGCCAGGACGGCACGGTGATGTCCTCCAGACACCTGGGAGGTTCCAACGACGAGGTGGTTTACGGAGTGGCGGTGGACTCCTCCGACAACGCCTACCTGGTGGGTGAAACCAGCAGTTATACCTACGGAGGGAAGGACATAGCCCTGTGGAAACTGGATTCCAGCGGAGCCAGGGTTTACGGAGTTCACTTCGGCGGCTCCAACGACGATGTTGGATACGATGCCGTGGTAGTGGGTTCCAGCCTTTATGTGGTGGGCTCCAGTTCTTCCTACACCTACGGAAACAGCGACATAGTGGTTTACAAGATAAAGCCCAGCGACGGTTCCCGCCAGGAAGCCAGGCACTTCGGAGGCACTTCTGCCGACTACGGATACGGAATCGCCTACAATTCCTCCAGCGGAGACATAGTAGTGGTGGGATATTCCAGCAGTTACACCAACGGCGGCGAGGACATAGTGGTTTACTCCCTCAAGTCAGACACCCTGAAGAAAAACTGGGGGCAGCACTACGGAGGCTCCAACAACGACGAAGCCTATTCCGTGGTGGTGGATTCCAACGGCCACATCTATGTGTTCGGTTCCACCAATTCCTTCACCTACGGCGGCTACGACTTCATGCTCTACAGGCTTTCCTCCTCTGGAGTGAAGATGCCCATATCGGTAGGGGAATAAAGGCTTTAAGCGAATAGATTAAGGGGGCGGCGCACGCCGCCCCCCTTTTTTATTTGTGGAAAATTCGCATTGCCCTTTGCCGCCCTTGAAGATAAAATTATCCTAAATTGACCTGGAGGAGAGGAGATGCTGAGCGTTTTCGTAGTGTATCTGGCCTTCACTCTGATTCTGGGTCTGTGGCAGGCGAGAAAAACGAAGACCCAGGCCGACTTCGTCCTGGGAAGTTCTAAACTCCCTGGATGGATGCTGGCCCTTTCGGAGAGGGCCACCGGGGAAAGCGCCTGGCTTCTCTTAGGTCTTACGGGGTTCATCTTCGCCAGGGGTTTTTCCGGAATATGGGTGGCGGTGGGCTGCTTGCTGGGTATAATCACCGCCTGGGTGGTTCTGGCCAAAAAATTCCGCCAGGAAGCGGCCCGATATAACGCCCTCACCATGCCGGAGTACTTCTCCGCCAAATTTCCCGGAGACGCCGTGACTATAAGGATTCTTTCCACCCTCATAATAGTGTTTTTCTTCGTCTTTTATGTGGGAGCCCAATTTTCCGGGGCCGGAAAAACCATCTACCAGACCTTCGGCTTGTCTCCCCTGTGGGGCCAGATAATTGCCGCCGTCATTATCCTGACCTACGCCACCCTGGGTGGATTCGTAAGCATAGTGGCGGTGGATACCTTTCAGGCCCTTTTGATGATTACGACCCTGGTGATAACCCCCATAATCATGGTGGTGAAAATACTCACCTCCCACATTGATGTGGGGGCGGTTCTGGCCTCGGCCCCGCCGGGTTATACCTCTCTGACGGGGGGACTTTCGGGATTTGCCGCCGGGATTTTGATTTTCAACAACCTGGCGTGGTTCTTCGGCTACTTAGGGGGGCAACCCCAACTCAACGCCCGGTTCATGGGGATGAAGGACGACGCCAATGTCAGGCTGGGGAGAAATATCGCAGTTATCTGGACGATCCTGGCCTATTCCGGGGCCTTCATCATAGGCGTTGGGGCCTTCGTCCTCTTCGGAGGTTCGGCGGTGAAGGACCCGGAGATGATTTTGCCCCATGTCCTTACCCATCTCTTTCCTCCGTGGCTTGCGGGAATCCTCTTAGCAGGAGCCGTGGCCGCCATGATATCCACCGCCGAAAGCATGCTCCTGGTGGCCGCCTCCTCGGTGAGCGAGGATGTCTACAAAGGCATAATAAAAAAGGGAAGGGCAGACGAGAGGAAGGTTCTGGCCATTTCCAGGGCCGCCACCCTGGGGGTGGGTCTCTTCGCCCTGGCCCTTTCCCTTACCACTTCCAAACTGATTTACACCATAGTTAGTTACGCCTGGGCCGGCATAGGATGCTCCTTTGCTCCGGCGGTTCTCCTATCCTTCTACTGGGATAAGTTCAATTCCAAGGGGGTGATAACCGCCCTGGTGGCGGGCCTTGTTACCACGGTAGTGTGGATGGTCACCGGCCTGGAGAAGGTGATAACCGCCCGGGCTGTTACCTTCTTCGTGGCCATGGGCCTGGCCATCCTCGTTTCTCTCCTAACCGGGGAAAAGCGGGGGTTATCCCGGAACCTTTAAATTCCGGAGGATTTCCCGGAGGATTATCTCCAGGTCCCTTCTTCCCCTTTCTCCCCGGGGAAATATCCTGTGAGCCAGCACCGGCACGGCCATCTTTTTAACATCGTCGGGGACCACATAATCCCTTCCTTCCATGTAGGCCCTGGCCTGGGAAGCCCTGGTGAGATAAAGACTGGCCCTGGGACTGGCCCCCAGCCGGAGGGAAGGATGGTTTCTGGTGGCCTCGCTTATGTCTATTATGTAGTCTGCGATCTCCTCCGCCACCCGGACCCGCCTTACTTCCCGTTGCATTTCAAGGATTTCCCCCTTTTCCAACACCGGAGAAAGTTTTTCCAGGGGATCCCTTCCCCTCTGCTCAAGGATTATTCTCCTCTCCTCCCTTCTTTCCGGGTACCCCAGGGACATGCTTATGAGGAATCGGTCCAACTGGGATTCGGGAAGGGGATAGGTGCCGTGAAGTTCCACGGGATTCTGGGTGGCTATTACCAGGAAGGGTTCCGGGAGCGGCAGAGTTTTCCCTTCTATGGTCACCTTTCTTTCGTTCATGGCTTCAAGGAGGGCACTCTGGGTTCTTGGGGAACCCCGGTTTATTTCGTCTGCCAGGAGGATGTTGGTAAAAACGGGACCCTTGCGAAAATAAAATTCCCCTTTCCTCTGGGAGAAGACCAGGGTTCCCAGGATGTCCGAGGGGAGCAGGTCAGAGGTGAACTGAACCCTGGAAAAGGAGGCGTTTATAGAAACGGCCAGGGCCCTGGCCAGTAGGGTCTTACCCACGCCGGGAATGTCCTCTATAAGAAGATGTCCGTCGGCCAGAAGGGATAAAAGGGCCAGTTCCACCTTCCTTCTTTCCCCGCGGAAGACCCTTTCCACATTGAGGATTATTTTTTCCACCGGAGTTCTCATAGGTATTTCCTCGTCTCTGCCACGATCACCCCGCTGAGGCCCAGGAGTCCCACCAGGTTGGGAAAGGCCATGAGGCCGTTCATCACATCGGAAAGGGTCCACACCAATTTCAGGGAGGAAATGGCTCCCACGAAGACGAAGATGGTAAACAGGGCCCTGTAAGGAAGGACGGATTTTTCCCCCAGGAGAAATTCAATGGACTTCTCGCCGTAATAACTCCATCCCAGTATGGTGGAATAGGCGAAGAGGACCAACCCCAGGGCCACCACGGCTCCTCCCAGGGTATCTCCCAGGGCTGGACCCAGAACCCTGGAAAAGATGGCCTTGAATCCGGAATAAGAAAGGGGGGCACCGGTCTGACCGCTGGTCCAGACCCCGGAGGTTATGATTACCAATCCGGTCATGGTGCACACCACCAGGGTGTCTATGAAGGTCTGGGTCATGGAGACCAGGGCCTGGTTTACAGGGTTTTTCGTCTGGGCAGCCGCCGCCGCTATGGGCGCGGAACCCAGTCCGCTTTCGTTGGAAAAGAGTCCCCGGGCCACCCCCATCTTTACTGCTTCCTTCACTCCGGCTCCCAGGAATCCCCCGGCGGCAGCGGTTCCGCTGAAGGCTCCCTGGAAAATCAGGGAGAAGGCCTGGGGGATTTTCCCTATGTTCATGGCCAGGGCCACCAGGGCGGCGGTGAAGTAGACTAAAATCATAAAGGGCACCAGAACCGAGGTTACATTGGCAATGGATTTTATGCCGCCAATTATCACCAGTCCGGTGAGGGCTGCCAGGGCCAGGCCCGTGGCCCAATAGGGAATTTTCAGAAAGGAGTGGACGGCGTCGGCCACGGAATTGGATTGGACCGTGTTGCCTATCCCGAAGGCGGCGAAGGCGGCAAAAACGGCAAAGGCCACCCCCAGCCACCGGGCTCCCAGTCCCAGGGAGAGGTAGTACATGGGACCTCCGCTCATGGTGCCCAGTTTATCCCTGACCCTGTACTTTACCGCCAGGAGGGCTTCCGAATACTTGGTGGCCATGCCGAAGAGCCCGGTGATCCACATCCAGAAGAGGGCTCCCGGACCTCCGGCGGCTATGGCGGTGGCCACGCCGGCGATGTTCCCCGTGCCCACCGTGGCGGCCAGGGCCGTCATCAGCGCCTGAAAATGGCTTATATCCCCCTCGGCCTCTTCCCTCCTTTTTATGAGGGCCAGGTAAAGGGCGGGAAACAACCTGGTGAATTGAAGGCCCCTGAGCCTGACGGTGAGGTAAATTCCCGTTCCCAGGAGAAGGATTATCAGGGGGGCTCCCCAGATGAAGTCCCTTACCGCGGTAAGGTAGGTCATGGGCAAATGGATTCCCGGACCCTCTTAATTTCCCTCAGCATCCCCTCCACCATGTATTCCATAATTTCCGGGATGCTCATTTCCCTTTTGACGAGGCCCACGCTCTGGCCCGCCATGAGGGATCCCCTTTCCAGATCTCCCTCCTGGACGGCCCGCCGCAGGGCTCCCATCCAGAATTCCTCAAGTTTCAACTGGGCCTCCTCCTTGGTTATTTCTCCGGCCTTTATCTTCTGGAGGAGTTCTATTTGAAGTTCCTGAAATTCATCCATTCCTTTGTTTTTAAGGGCTCTGACGGGATAGATTTTGAGGTCGGGATGGACTTGAGGGGTGAAAACCGCTTCCCGGGCCTTGGCCTTCAGGTATCTCTTTTTGAATTCAGGATGGGCTTTGCTCTCCTTGGAGACGGCGAAGATGGTCCCCATCTGTATGCCCGAGGCTCCGGCCATGAGAAGGTGGGCGGCCATTTCTCCGGTGGCTATTCCCCCGGCGGCGAAGATGGGAACCTCATCCCTGAAGTTAAACAATACCTGCTGAATTAGAACCACCAAGGAGACATAGCCGATGTGGCCCCCGGCCTCGCTCCCCTCTATTACCAGGGCATCCATGCCTTTGCGTATGAGCCTCTTGGCCAGAACATCGTTGGATGCGAAGGCGATTATTTTCGCCCCGGCCTCCTTGAGTTCCTTTACTTCCTTGTCCGAAGGAAAACTCCCGGCGAAGACGATAAACTTAACCCCCTTTTCTTTGACTATCCTGAGGTGTTGGGGGTAATTGGGGGCGATCACTATCAGGTTCACACCGAAGGGTTTATCGGTGAGTTGACGGGTTCGGTCAATTTCCTCCGCCAGGAGTTCAGGAGGCATGTTTCCCGCCGCCAGCACCCCGAACCCTCCGGCGTTGCTGACTGCCGAGACAAGACCGCTGTCGGATATCCAGGTCATGGCTCCGGAAATTATGGGGTAACGGACCCCCAGAAATTCCCTCCCCCTTTTCCAGAGTTTTTCTAAAACTTCCTTTTCGCTCATGTGGTGAATTTTAAGGGAAACTCAGGGGGCTGTCAAACCGATGCTAAAATAATATCCCGGAGTCCACCAGTTTTTTGCTGAATTTCCCCTTGAAGTAGTCCCTGTGTTCCTCAAAGATGGAGGCCTGTTGTTGGATGAGTTTTTCTGCCTCTTCCCAGGGTTTATCCATGACTTCTCTGGAGTATGCCGCCGTTCTCCCGAAGTAAAGGGGAACCATGATGTTGACGAGCCTTCTTCTGTTCCTGCTCCATGTCTGGTAGGTGGCGGCGAAATCGTATATTATCCTGGCCCACAACTGGGGAGGAAACCTCAGGGGGTCCCCGGAGGCCCTTTCCAGATAACTCTGGGAAAGTCCTTCAAAGGCCCGGGCCGAGAGGATGGCCTTGTAGAAAGGTTCAAAATGCTTGAATCCCTCCATGAATTCCAGTTCCATTTTTTCCACGCTCACCCTGATGTCCTCCAGAGGTTTTTCCCTGGCCTCCGTGGGGAGTATGGGGACGGGTTCGGTTTCCTGTTTTTTCATCCAGGCTTCCTTGTATTCTCCTATCATGTAGAAGAGGGTGGAGACCACCTGGGTGAACATGGCGGAAAGGTCCTGGGCAGGGTCCTTGGCGTTGTGAACCTTGGTTCCCAGGTAGACCTGGGCGTATTTCCTTGCCTCGTGGATGGCAATAGAGGTCATCCAGATGTCTATCCCAAATTTCGCCACATCGGTGTCCCACACATCCCGGGAGATGAAAAGTTCCGCCATCCTCCGGGTAAAGGAAAAATCACCTCCGATGGGCTGTCTTATGTCCTTGAAGAAAACCGCCCTGGTCATGGGGTACACGATCATGTTCGTAATGGTGCCGTCAAATTTATGTCTTTTGTAAAAGGGCCATAGAAAGTCGTATCCATCCTTAAGGACGGGTTCCCCCATGAATTTTATCCACTCCGGGGTTATGCTCCTGAGGTCCGAGTCCATAACCAGGATCGCCCTGGCGTTTAAACTCACGGCGGCCTCAAAGATAGCCCTGAAGGATGTTCCCTTTCCAGGAATTCCCCGGTAGATTTCCACATGCTTCTCCACCGTGGAGGGAACCTCGGCCACCAGGGCGTTTTCCCGGGTGTTGTCGGTGGAGCCTCCGTCGGAGACGAAGATGGCGGTTTTTAGATCCCTGTAGTACCTGTGGAGTCCTACGCCGGCCTGGGTTATCACATAGCCCACCGTGTCCTCGTTGTTGTAGGTGGGAATCCCCACCAGGATGTCCACCTCCTTTATTCTGCTGAGCCATTTTAGGGTTCTTTCCCGAAGGGCCGTGGAATACTTTTTAAAGGGCATTTTTTTCCTCCTTAAAAGAGAATTGTATGTAATGCTCTCCCTGGGAAGAGCACCAGTGTTTCTTCAAATCCACGGAGGTGGGGGAAATCTCCAGCCTTCTTTTCCCGCCTATTTTCGGAGAGTGGACCAGATAGAGTTCGTTCAAAAGGCCTTCATCCGCCAGACTACCCATCAGGGATGGGCCGCCTTCCACCAGGACGGAGATTATCTCCCTTTCGGCCAGTTGTCTTAGAACCTCCCGGAGGGATAGTTTTCCCTCCTTTCCTGGTATTCTGACGATTTCCGCCTGGGGATTGTCAAAGGGTTTTGGGGAGGAGGTAAAAATCAGCACCGGGTCCCCGGTGGTAAAGAGTCTGGCCCGGTAAGGGGTTCTTAGATAGGAGTCCAGAATTATTTTAACGATTTTTTTCCCCTTAAACCGGGGATGGCGTATGTTCAGCAGTGGGTCGTCCTTCAGGACGGTGTTTATACCCACCATTATCCCCATGTGGTTTGCCCTCAACCAGTGGGCGAAGAGAAGCGCCTGGGGCGAGGATATGTATTTTTCCTTCCAGACGGTGGCTCCGTCCGCCGTCAGGGCCATTTTGCCCGTAAGCCATGGTTTGCCCCGGCGGTGGAAGTGGAGGAAGGCCCTGTTTAGTTCCTCCGCCTCCCTGGCCAGAACCCCCACCCGGACCTCAATGCCCCTGGAGCGGAGAAATTCTATTCCCCTGCCGTTTACCCGGGGATTCGGGTCCTGGACGGCCACCACCACCCTCCTTATGCCCGCCCTCCATATGGCCTGACAGCAGGGTGGTGTTTTGCCCTGGTGGCAACAGGGCTCCAGGTTAACATAGAGGGTGGCTCCCCGGGCCCGCTCTCCGGCCCTCTCCAGGGCCACCGCCTCGGCGTGGGGAAGGCCGAAGCCCCTATGATATCCCGTGGAGACTATCCGTCCTTCCTTCACCACCACCGCTCCCACCATGGGGTTGGGGTGGGTCCTTCCCATTCCCTTTCTGGCCAGGGAAAGGGCGAGCCTCATGAAATGTTCATCCAAATACGGCCTCCAGAAAGGCGGTGGGTTCAAAGGGGACCAGGTCCTCCATGCCCTCCCCCGTTCCCACGAAGAGGACGGGAATTTTGAGTTTCTCCACGATGGGGACCACCGCTCCTCCCCGGGCGGTTCCATCCAGTTTTGTCATTATCAGCCCGTCCACCTCCATGGCCCTGGAGAACTCCCGGGCCTGGGCTATGGAATTCTGGCCTATGGTTGCGTCCAGCACCAGGATTACCGTGGGTTTTCTTCCCGATGCCTTCTCCACCGCCCCCTTGATTTTCACCGCTTCCTTCATCAAGTTCTCCCTGGTGTGGAGCCTTCCGGCGGTGTCAATTATTATGTAGTCGTAGGGCTTACGCGAGGCTTCGTAGGCCACGGCGGCGGGGTCGGAATAGCCGGTGGGAGAAAAGAAGTCCACCTCCACCGCCTCCGCCAGTTTCTGGAGTTGTTGGCTGGCCGCCGGCCGGAAGGTGTCCGCCGCCACCAGGAGGACGCTTCCTTTTTCTTTCAATCTCAGGGCAAGTTTGCCGCAGGTGGTGGTCTTCCCGCTTCCGTTGACCCCCACCATCAGGATTATCTTCGGAGGAGAAAGGGCCGGGGCCGGGTACTGAGAGAGAATTTCCTTTATCCTCACCTTCAGGGCGGATTTTAAGCCCATGGTTTCCCCTCCCATTTCTTTCCTCAGGGAGGCGAGGAGTTCCTGGGTGAATTGGGGACCGAAATCCGCAAGGAGGAGGGCTTCCTCGGCGTCTTCCCAGGAAAAAACTCTCCCTTCCAGGAGGGAAAGGTTTTCCCTGGTCTTCCTCAGGGCTTTTTTCAAAAGAGAAAGGCTTTTTTTCATAAAAAAAGGGTGAGCGAGGGGATTTGAACCCCCAACCCTTGGATCCACAGTCCAATGCTCTGCCATTGAGCTACGCTCACCACATCTGAACTATATTTTATAATAGATCTCCTTTTAAATCAACGGAGGATTCGGGTGGTTTCCAGGGTTGTACCTTGAAAAGAGTAGGAGGAATTAGGATAATTACCCGGGAGGCGAGATGAAATTAGGAATTGCCCTGGGAGCCGGGAGTGCCAAGGGGCTGGCCCACATAGGGATACTTCAGGTTCTGGAAGAGGCGGGGATAAAGCCCGAGGTGGTGACGGGAACCAGTATGGGGGCCGTCATCGGCGGATTTTACGCATCGGGGCTCAGCCTGGACAAAATGGAAGATATGGCCACCTCCATAACCAAGGAGGAGGTTAAAAAACTTCTTCCCCGGAGACCTTCCCTCACCCACTTGGTGGACAACCACAGGATAAAGAAACTTTTTCGCAGGGTCCTGGGAAACCAGAGGATAGAAGCACTTCCCGTAAAGTTTGGCTGCGTGGCCACCGATATTCTTTCCGGGCGGAAGGTCCACTTCACCTCCGGCCCCATGGTGGATGCCCTTCTTGCCAGTTCGGCCATTCCCGGATTTTTCCCGGCGGTCAAAATGAAAAACACTTATCTGGTGGACGGGGGCGTGGTGGATCCCATTCCGGTGGAACTGGCCAGGTCCCTGGGGGCCGATTTCGTGGTGGCAGTTAATGTAATGAACTGGAAAGCCCGGAGGGCGGAGGAGGAAGAACCGGAGGAGGAGGGTAATTTCGCAGAGAAGGTAAAACGGGCCATTTTAAAACTCGTCGTGGGGGAGGAGAAGGGACCGCCCCACATACTCAGCACCTTCCTCTATGTGGTGGATATAATGCAGGAGCAGATCGTCCGGTCCAAACTGAAAATTACATCCCCGGATTTTCTCATCCATGTGGACACCTCGGATTTTTCCTCCAACGAGTACTACAGGGCCCGGGAGATAATTGCGCGGGGCAGGGAGGTGGGGAAGAGGATGATAGGTTATCTTGAATACCTTATAAAAAGATTCCCGAGGTGATAAAATACCCTGTATGGAAAAAAAGGGTTTTCTGGAATCCCTGGGGGAGAAGGGCATAAATTTCTTCGTGGCCGTTTACGAAGCGGCGGTTTTATTCGCAGAAACCCTGAAGCAACTTCCCAGAATTTATTTCTACAGAAGGCAGATTATAGAGCAGTTCTACTCCCTTACGGTTTCCACCCTTCCCGTAACCAGCCTCATTGCCATTTTTATAGGCCTCGGCTCTACGGTTCAGGGGACCTATCAGACCTCAGCCCTCACCCCCCGGTATTTTACCGCCAATGTGATCTTTAAGAGCACCATAATAGAACTAACCCCTATCGTTTTGAGCCTGGTCCTGGCGGGCAAAATCGGGGGCTCCCTGGCGGCAGAGATCGGGAGCATGAAGGTTTCCGAGCAGATAGATGCCTTGGAGACCCTTTCCTTGGACCCGGTGGGATTTCTGGTGATGCCCAGGGTGCTTGCGGGGATAATAATGCTTCCGGTAATGACCATATTCGCCAATTTCCTGGCCATCTTCTCTTCCTTTCTCATGTCCACCGCGGTCCTTCACTGGATAAACCCCGGAGAGTATGTTTCGGGGATGAAGATGGGGTTCAAGGCCTTTGAACTTTACTTCGGGAATTTTATAAAACCCTCCATCTACGGCTTCATAATAACCTTCAGCGGAAGTTTCTTCGGCCTCAGAACCAGGGGAGGAGCCAAGGGCGTGGGGATAGCCTCCACCACCTCGGTGGTGGTCTCCGCCGTCCTCATAGTGATCCTTGACTATTTTCTGGGGGAACTTTTGCTATGATCCGAATAAGGGACCTGTGGAAGAGGTTTGAGGATAAGGAGGTGTTGAAGGGTGTAAATCTCAGCATTGAGGACGGTCAGACCACCGTTATCCTGGGGCCCAGCGGGCAGGGGAAAACCGTTCTTCTGAAAACCCTGGTGGGGCTTTTGAAGCCGGATCGGGGGGAAGTGTTGGTAGACGGAGAGGACATAGTCCGGGTCCCCAGAAAAAGGCTCTTTGAGATAAGGAAGAAGTTTTCCTTCGTGTTCCAGGGAGGGGCCCTCTTTGATTTTCTCACCGTTAAGGAGAATGTAGGCCTTTTTCTCCGGATGCATACCAGGATGAAGGAGGAAGAGATAGATGCGAAGGTGAGGGAAGCACTGAAGGTGGTGGGGCTTTCCGGCACCGAAAACCTTTATCCCGAGGAACTGAGCGGTGGAATGAAGAAAAGGGTGGCCATAGCCAGGGCCGTGGTTTCCTCTCCGAAGTACATTTTGTACGACGAGCCCACCACCGGACTGGATAGGACCAATGCCCGGGCCGTCAACAATTTAATAAATAAATTGAAGGACCAGTACGGCGTAACCTCCGTGGTGGTCACCCACGACATAGAATGCATGGAAACCGTGGCGGACAAGGTGGCTCTGCTGAAGGAGGGAAAGATGTTCTTCGTGGGGAAGAAGGAAGAGGTGGAGGAAAAATATCTGGATTATCTATACAAACTGGAGGAGTCCTATGGAATATAAGAAAATGGCATCCATATTCGGGGCGGCAATTTTTTCGGCCCTTTTCATTTTTTTCGTTACCGTCATATGGCTGGCGGAAAGCCGCATCTTTTTCACCAGGGATTACATAGTCTACATTGAATTCAAAGATGTCTCCGGCCTCAAGAGGATGTCTCCGGTTTTCATGAGAGGCTACAAGATAGGATGGGTCAAAGGGGTGAAGTTTGAAAAGGACCATGTGCTGGTCAGGGCGGATATTAACAAGCATTATCCCATCCCCCGGGGCTCCCGGGCAGAGATCTTCGCTCTGAACATCCTGGGAGAAAAGGCCATAAGGATAATTCCACCGCCTCCTCCCCATACATCTTACCTTTCCAACCGGGATAGGATGGTGGGGGTTAACAAGGACATCATGTTTGAGGCCCAGGCCCTCCTTGGTAAACTCAGGAAACCCCTGGAGGAGAACTTTCCTATGGTGGTAGACAGGGTTTATTCAATCCTGAACAATGTGAATTCTCTCCTTGGCAACCTCAAGGCCCAGGTGGCGAATTCCCGGGCCAGGGAAAGCATTGAGAAACTCGGGAGGGCCGCCGAGGCCTTCAGAAAACTGGTGGAAGAAAACCGGGGAGAATTGGGGGCGGACCTTAAACAACTTCAGGAGACTTTGAAGGCTATTCAGGATGCTTCCCAACAGATGAAGGCCGCCGCGGAGAACCTCAATAAAACCCTGGATTCTCTTAACAGGGGGCAGGGAACCGCCGGGGCTTTATTGAAGGAAAGGCAACTTCTGGATAGGACCGAAAAACTCCTGGAGGAATTGGAAGCCCTGATCCAGGACATCAGAAAAAACCCCAAAAAATACTTTAAGTTGTCCATATTTTAAGTGAAGATTCTGGATGCCTACAGGAATTTTTTGCTTTCCCGGGGCTTTTCCCGCAACACCATGGACGGTTATCTCCGGGATGTGGAAAGGTTCCTCAGGTTTTGCCGCAATTACAGCGATAAAAAATGTTTAAGAGATTTTGTGAGGGAAATTTCCCCCCTCCTTTCCCCCCGTTCCTACGCCAGGATGATCTCCTCCCTCCGCTCCTTCTTTAACTTCCTGATGGTTACCGAGAGGATAGAGGAAGACCTCACCCCCACCCTGACCCTGCCGAAAATTCCCCCTTCCATCCCCCGTTTCCTTACCCACGAAGAGGTGGAGAGGCTCATGGAGGCCGTGATGGGGGATAAGGCGGAGAAGATAAGGGATAGGGCCATGCTGGAACTTCTTTACGCAACGGGGATGAGGGTATCCGAACTGGTAAACCTCAGGCTGGAGGACCTGGACCTTCAGGAACGATTTGTGAAGGTGAAGGGAAAGGGGGACAAGGAAAGGGTGGTTCCCTTCAGCCGCAGGGCTTCCATGTGGTTGAGGCACTACCTGGAAAAAAGGGAGGAAATTTGCGATAAGCCCTCCCCTTTTCTTTTCCTTACCAGGCGATGTCGCCCCATGACCAGGCAGGGGTTCTGGAAAAAAATAAAGGCCTATGCGGAAAAAGCCGGTCTGAAAGAGCAGGTGTGGCCTCATATCCTGAGGCACACCTTCGCCACCCACATGCTGGAGGCCGGGGCGGACCTAAGGATCATTCAGGCCATTCTGGGCCACGCTTCCCTCACCACCACACAGATATACACTCATGTGGACCTGGCCCGTCTGAGGAGCGTCTACGACAAGTACCATCCCAGGGCTTGACTTAACGATTTTTTAGTATATAATAAAATTTATGATTGATGAGAAAATGAGAAAAATTCTTCAGTTACAGGCGGACATCTGTAGCGCTTTGTCCAATGTAACCAGGCTGGAAATTATTTTCCTTCTGAGGGAGGGGGAGAAGACGGTGTCGGAACTTTCCCTGGAGTTGGGAGTTTCCATGTCCAACCTTTCTCAGCATTTGAGAATATTGAAGGAGAAGGGACTGGTGAAGTTCAGCAAAAGGGGACAGCACATATATTACTCTCTGGCCCATTCCTCGGTGGAAAACATTTGCAACAGCATGAGGCAGATAGTCAAGGAGAACCTGGAGACCATCCTATCCCTCAGGCCCTCCAACCTCTGAGGTGGCGTTCACACCCGGGATAATTGTTTGCGGAGTTTTTTCAGCGCCAGTCGTCTCTTCAAGGGAGTTAGTCTGTCTATAAAGAGTACTCCGTCCAGGTGGTCCACCTCGTGGCAGAATACTCTGGCTAAAAGACCTTCCGCCTCAATTTCCCTCTCCTTTCCTTCCAGGTCATAGCCCTTTACCAGAACGCGGAAGGGCCTTTCCACCATCTCGCTTATTCCGGGTACGCTGAGGCAGGCCTCTTCGTCCAGGTCCTGCCCTTCCTTTTCCTGGATAACGGGGTTCACCAGGATGAAAAGTTTTGAAGGGTCTTCCCCCACGGTTAGGTCCACGGTGATGAGTCTCAGGGAGTAGCCCACCTGGGGGGCAGCCAGTCCTATGCCCGGAGCGTCGTACATGGTTTCCACCATGGCCCGGGCCAATTCCACCACCTCACCGTTTATGTCTTTTATTTCCTGGGCCCTTTCCCTCAGAACCTTCTCGCCGTATTTTTTTATCTCCAGCATGGGAATATTTTACCACCACCTTGCCCCTTTGTAGTAAAATATGTATATGAGGAAAATTGTCATCTTTCTTCTTCTCTTCATCCTGATCTTTCTGGCCATAGTCCTGGGACTGGACTTTAAGCCTTCCAGGGAAAGCGCTGCCCTTCTCAGTTTCGTCCTCGCTTTCCTTTCGGGAACCTGAGAATGTTCGGTCTGGGCTGGCAGGAACTCCTTCTTATCTTCTTTATAGCCCTGCTAATTTTTGGCCCCAAGAAACTCCCGGAGATCGGGCGGTCCATCGGTAGGGCCATCGCTGAGTTCAGGAAGAGTTCCGAACACCTGAAGGAAGAGATTGAGAAGGCGGTGGAGGAGAAGGAGCCCGAGCCGGTAGATGAAGAAAAAAAAGCAGGATGAAGACCTGAGCATCCTGGACCACCTGGAGGAACTTAGGAAGAGGGTTTTTTATTCCCTGGTGGCGGTGCTGGTGGTTTTCGTGGTCAACTGGTTCTTCGCCAGGGACCTCTTCAACATAATAGCCCGACCCATCGTTAAATACCTTCCCCCGGGACAGAGGTTGGCCTTTACTTCCCTTACCACTCCCTTTATGGTTTATCTCAAGGTGGCCTTCCTGGCGGCCCTTTTCTTTGCCTCCCCCTTTGTGGCTTATCAGGTCTGGAAGTTTGTAGCCCCCGCCCTTTACCCCCACGAGAAAAAATATGTGATTCCCTTCGTTCTTTCCACCTCCTTCTTCTTCTTGTTGGGAGGTGCCTTCGGATACTTCGTGGTTTTTCCTTTTACCTGTCGGTTTTTTCTCCACCTGGGAAGCGATTTCACCCCCATAATAACCATAGACAAATACTTCAACCTGGCCATTGAGATAATATTGGGGATTGCCATAATCTTTGAACTACCTGTGGTTATCTTCATACTTTCCAGGCTGGGAATTCTTACGCCGAAGTTCATGATAAAAAACCTTAAATATGCGGTGCTTTTTGCCTTCGTGGCCGCCGGAATAATCACCCCCACCCCCGACGCCATCACCCAGACCATAGTGGCAGGGCCCTTTATTCTTCTTTACCTTATAGGGGTTCTGGTAAGTTGGCTTGCCTCCCCCCGGGACAAGGTTGACAGCCAGGAGAGCACTTAAATATAATCCCTCCATGGCAAAGAGGGGTAAATGGAATTCCACCCTGGGCTTTGTCCTGGCGGCGGCGGGTTCCGCCGTGGGCCTTGGAAACATATGGAGGTTCCCTTATGTAACCGGCAAGAACGGGGGGGCGGTCTTCTTATTCTTTTACATACTGGCCGTGGTCTTCCTGGGATTGGTGGTGATGTATGCGGAACTTTCCCTGGGCAGAGCCACCCAGAGGAACCCCGTGGGGGCCTTTGAGAGAATAAAACCGGGCTCCCCCTGGAAGGCGGTGGGTTTTCTGGGGGTTTTTACCGGCGTGGGCATACTATCCTATTATTCGGTCATAGCCGGCTGGACCCTCTATTATTTTTACATCTCTTCCCTGGGGAAATTCTCCCAAGGACTCACCGAGGCCCAGATAGATGAAGTCTTCTCCGTCTTTGTTTCCAATCCCTTCCTCACAGTTCTCCTTCTGGTGGTTTTTATTTTTCTGACATGCTTCATAGTATCCCGGGGCGTTTCTTCGGGGATAGAGAGGTGGACCGGGATTCTCATGCCCCTGCTTTTTCTCATACTTTTAATTCTTTCAGTGTATTCCCTTACCCTACCCGGTGCCGGTGAGGGGCTTAAATTTTATTTGAAACCCGATTTTTCCAAGGTGAGTTTGAAGATGATACTCAGCGCCGTGGGACAGGCTTTCTTTTCCCTGAGCCTGGGCATGGGGGCCATGATTACCTACGGGAGTTATCTGTCTAAAAAGGACAATCTCTTTGCCTCGGGGATTGAGGTGGTGGCCTTTGACACCCTGGTGGCCTTCCTGGCAGGGATAATAATTTTTCCCACCGTTTTTACCTACGGTCTTTCCCCCCGGGCAGGCGCCGCCCTGGTTTTCAAGACCCTGCCCTTCACCTTTTCCAAACTGCCCCTGGGCAGGTTGTTCGGTCCCCTGTTCTTCTTCCTCCTGGCCATAGCCGCCCTGACTTCCACCATAAGCCTGGTGGAGGTGGCCACATCCTACCTGGTGGACGAAAGGAAGTTCTCCAGGCCCCGGGCCGCCTTCCTGGTGGGTGCGGTGGCCGTCCTTCTGGGAATTCCCTCGGCTCTATCCACTTCTTCGTCGGTCTTTTCAAAATTCGCCTTTGGAAAGAGTTTTCTGGATCTGATGGATTACATATGGGCCAATATTTCTCTCCCCCTGGGGGCCCTTCTCCTTTCCGTTTTCGTGGGATACATCTGGGGAGCGGAGAAGGCTGCCCTGGAGATCAGGCCTGAAAAACACAGAAAGTTTCCCGGGGAGGACCTCTGGATCTACGACCTCAAGTATTTCGTGCCCATAGTTCTTTCCGCCATTCTTCTCTTCTCGCTTCTGGGGAGTTCATGAAGGAAATCTTCTGTTTTTTATTTTCCCTTTCACCCTTCTTTTCCATAACCCTGGCCGAGGGCCTGGTAATTCTGGGAGCCCTGTGGACCGGCTATCGTCTGCTAAGGGGAGAGAAGATAAAACCCCCGGTTTTTTTCTGGGCCCTCGCTCTCTTTGCGGTTTTTTCCTTCCTTTCGGCGCTGTTTTCCCTGGACCGGGGAATTAGCCTCCGGGACACCCGGGAATTGTTCCTCTACCTGATACCCCTGGTGGTGGTTTCCTGTGCCCCCGGGGCCTTGAAGAAGGGAGTAATTCTGGGGGCGGGCCTGGCTTCCTTCCTGGGAATTGTCCGGGAGGTCTTCGTGAGGCAGGAGAGGCTTACGGGGTTCGTAGGGCATTACATGACGGAAGGGGGGCTCATGATGATGGCCCTGATTTTTACCCTGGGGGTTCTTCTATTTGAGGATTTCAGGTGGGAGTACCTCGCTTCGGCCTTTTTTATCCTGGTGGCCCTACTCCTTACCCTCACCCGCAGCGCCTGGGTAGGGGCGGTGGTGGGCGCCCTTTTCCTGCTCTACAGGAAGAAGAAACTTCTGGCAGGGTTGTTCATCCCTGCGGTCCTGATGGTGTTTCTCATCTCTCCCGCTAAAATTAAGGAGAGGGCCCTATCCATTTTCTCCCTGAGCAATCCCACCAATGTGGAGAGGATAAACATGTGGCGGGTGGGGCTCAAAATGGCTAAACTCCGTCCTCTGCTGGGAATCGGCCAGAACATGGCCTCCAGGGTTTACCCCTCATACAGAATAAAGGGCCAACCCCCTGAGGAGATTCCCCATCTTCACAACACATACCTCCAGATAACGGTGGAAAGGGGACTCCTGGGGATTTTGAGTTTCCTGGCCTTCGTATTTCTGGCCCTCAGGGAATTGTGGAGGAGAAAGGGGATGGCCCTGGCCCTTCCGGCCCTGGCCGTGGTTCTGGGGTTTCTGACCTCTGGATTCTTTGAGTACAATTTCGGCGATTCCGAGGTAAAGATAGCCTTTTTGATCATCGTATCACTTCCCTTTGCTTATAACAAGGAGGTTTTAAATGATAAAAATTCCCAAGAGGCTTGAGAAATACGAGGTCTATGTTCCCGGAAAGCCCCTGGAGGAGGCTCAGCGGGAACTGGGGGTGGAGAGGGTCGTAAAACTGGCCTCCAACGAAAACCCCATCGGGACTTCTCCCCGGGCCCTGGAGGCCATAAGGAGGTGGATGGACAGGGTTCGCCTTTATCCCGATTCAGGTTCCTATTATCTTTCCCGGAAGATTTCATCTTTTCTGGGGGTTTCTCCGAAGCAGGTCCTGGTGGGACCCGGCTCTGCGGTCATAGCCAAGTGGATAGCCCGGGCCCTTCTGGAGGAGGGGGACAGGGTGATAACCTCGGACAAGACCTTTCTAATTTACAAAATAGCGGTTCAGGAGACCCCGGCGGAACTTATAAAGGTTCCTGCCAAGGATTACCGATACGACCTGGAAGGCATCCTCTCCCGGGTGGATTCGCGGACCCGTATAATTTTCATAGCCAACCCCAACAATCCCACGGGAACCCACATAGAGGAGAAGGAATTTCACAAATTCATGGAGAACATCCCGGAGGATGTCCTGGTGGTTTACGACGAAGCCTATCGGGAATATGTGGAATCTCCCCATCACCCCAGGGGTGAGGAACTTCTGAAGGAGTTTTCCAATCTGGTGGTTCTCAGAACCTTCTCAAAGATATACGGGATGGCGGGGATGAGGGTTGGATATGCCCTATTCGGGGAGAGGGCGGTGAAGGACGCCGTATGGAAGGTTGTTCCTCCCTTCCCCGTGGGCCTTCTGGGTCAGAAGGCGGCGGAGGCGGCCCTGGACGACGAGGATTTTGTAAAAAGGAGTTTTGAGAACAACCTGGCAGGCAAGGAGTACCTCTACGGAGAACTTCGCCGCCTGGGGCTCAAATACATCCCCACCCAGACCAACTTCATATTTATCCTTCCCCTTGGGGATGCCAGGGAGGTGGTGAGGGCCTTGTTCAAAAGGGGAATTATAGTCAGGCATACCCGGGCCTTTGATGCCCCCGAGGGGTTCAGGGTGACCATTGGAACACCGGAGGAGAACAGAATCTTTATTGAAAACCTGGAGGATGTCCTTGGCGGCTAATCCTGCAGTGGCCATTGACGGGCCCGCCGGCGCGGGAAAGAGCACCCTGGCCAGATTGCTGGCCGAAAAATTGGGGTTCGTTTATGTAAACACCGGGGCCATGTATAGGGCCGTAGCCCTCCTCTGGAAGGAGAGGGGAGGCGATCCGGTGGAGATCGCCCGAAACCTTGAATTTGACATGAAAGGGGATAGGATTCTGGTGGAGGGAAGGGATGTTACCGATAAACTTTACACCCCCGAAATATCCGAACTTTCCTCCAAGATTTCCACCGACCCCCGGGTTAGGGAGGCCCTGGTGGCCCTTCAGCGATCCATGAGGGAGAGGTACCCCGTGGTGATGGAGGGCCGGGACATAGGCACGGTGGTTCTTCCCGATGCCGAGGTCAAGTTTTTCGTCACCGCTTCTGCCCTGGAGCGGGCCCGGAGGAGGAAGGCCCAGTTTTCAGACCCCAGGCCCCTGGAGGAGATAAGGGAGGAGATTGAAAGGCGGGATCGGAGGGATTCCTCCCGGCGGGCATCCCCCCTCCGCAGGGCACCGGATGCCCTGGTGGTGGATACCACGGGGATGGGGATTGAAGAAACCCTGGAAGTTCTTTTAAGATTTGTAAAGGATAGGTTAAAGGCCTATAATAGAAAAAACCAAAAAAGGAGGTAAACATGAGTGCGGGGATCTTTACGGCAACAGGGATTATCTTTTTGGTGGTGTTTCTTCTTATAGGAGCCCTTTTCCTTTGGGTAGGGGCTAAGGTCGCTAAAATAGCCGGAGCCACCTTTGGAAAGGCGTTTCTGGCGGCTCTTCTGGGAGTGGTAGCCGGGCTTATTCTGGGTCTGGTTCCGGCCATCGGATGGCTCCTGGGAATAATTGCCTACATCATCATTATCAAGTATGTGTTCAACACCGATTGGGGCAAGGCCATAATCGCATGGCTCATAGCCTTCGTGGCCAGCCTCATCGTGGGCTTCATCCTGGCCAAGGTTTTCGGAATTACCCTGTTTGCTCTGGGTAAGGCCGGGGCTTCTGCTGGGATGCTTTATCTTCTCACATAAGACTTTCTTCTAACTTCTCGTACACCCAGTAGGTATTCTTCTGCTTCCAGCAGGAGAAGGACCAAACTGAAGGCGGCCAGGTATTGCTTCGGGAAATGCTGGGGGAAGTGGACGCTGAAACTCAAAATCATGGCCACAGATAGGGGGGAAAGGGATAGGAAGCCCTTTTCCCCCAAAACCACTCCGTATAGGGTTTTAAGGGCGAAAAATAACAGGGCCAACCCCAGGGCCTTCCAGGTTAAGTAGGGGAAGGATGTAAAGCCCAGGTAGAGCAGCAGGAAGATGAAGATGGGTTTTTCCATGGGAATTAACCTGGGGATCATCCTTTCCGTTCCCACCAGTTTGGGCAGGTTGGCGTAGAGGAGTCCCGAGGCGAACCCCACGAAGATGGGGGAAAGAAGGAGGAAGGAGGAGGTGCCGGAGGAGAACAGGAGAAGCCCCAGGAGCAGGGCGTTTACCTCACCGGGGGTGGCCTTTATACCCAGGGAAATGTAGGCTATGGCTCCGAAAATCAGGGCCAGACCCAGGTGATAAACCAGGGAGGTGAAAAAATCCCCCCTGGCCAGGGAGAATATGATGGCTAAGAAGGGAATACCCAGGATTTCCCATAAACCCACCATGGCCCTCTTTTCTTCGTCTACCCCGTAAAGGGAGACCAGGGATAGGGCCAGCCCCAGGGCAAGGGCTGGGAGAAGGGCCCTTGTCAACAACCAGGATACCAAGAAGAAAAAGAAAAGGGTGGGGAAGAAATAGATGACGGGTCTTCGGAAGTCCACCCTGGCCCTGAGCCTGGCGAGGTCCAGGGCAGCCCCTTCTAAGAATCCCACCACCCCCAGGGAAAGAAGTAAGAAGGGAGACAACACCTCCATTTTCCCATTTAGAAGGGGATAGAAGGCGAAGCCCACCAGGACATAGAAGATGACCATCATAGGATAGGTGGCCCTCTCCATCCTGAGGACCTTCTTGCCCACCACTATCAAAAAGGTTATGAGCAGAAGGGAAAACAGAATTTTTACGGGAATGTTCAAGGCTTCCCCCCTGAGAATCCCCACCTTTCCAATTTCTTACCCACCGAAAAATATCCCATGGAACTGTAGGAACTGACCACGAAATCTTCGGGGGTTGCCCCTTCCCTGGCCCAGGCCTTCCTGACCTCTCCCAGGATCAGGATGTGATCGGTGAATTTTACCTCTTCCAGGTAAACCACCTCCAGGGAGAGGGGGGCATCGGCAATTCTGGGGGAGTTTATGGTGGAGGAGGGTTCCCACCGGAAAAGGTCGGATTTATCGTGCCTTCTTCCGCTTAAGAGCCCCGCAGCGTCCGCCCGGCGGAGCATGGGGGGATCCACGAAGTTTACGGAAAAATCTCCGGTTTCCTTTATCATCCGGTAGGTATGTCTTTTTTCCTTTATCCCGATCCCCACCACCGGTGGATGCTCGTTGAACTGGCCGAAGAAAATGTAGGTGGAGGGATTGGGCTTCCTGCCGGAGACCACCACTACCAGAGGATAGGGGGCGGGATACTGGGGACGGAGCCATTCAATCATAGGCCGCCTCCAGAATTCTTCTCAGATCATCCCGGGAAAGGTCAACGCTTTCCAGGCGGCGGTGACTGGTTTCCCAGGCCTTTCCCTCCACCGCCTTCAGGTCCCGGGCACCCAGTTCCTTCAGGGTCTTGTGAAGCCCCCATTCCTTCATCCATTTTTCAAACTCCCCCAGCCCTGTGTTCCAATGGTAAACATCAAACAGGGCCTTGGTGAGGGAAGAAACCCTCCGGGGCCTTTTCTCCGCTACGATTTTCAGGTAAGGAATGAGAAGGGCCGCCAGTCCGCTTCCGTGGCTTATGTGGTCGTAAATTCCCGAAAGGGCGTGTTCTATGCCGTGCAGGACGAAGTGGCCGCCCCTTCCTGCCGAGAGGAAGGGGGATATGGCCAGGGTGGATGCCCAGCAGAGGTCGTCCATGCTTTCCTTATCCCCCCGGGATACCCTTTCCCAGGATTTCATGACGGTTTTGACGATAACTTCGGTAAAGCCGTTCTGAAGGGTGGCTTCATCTCCGGAGATGTAGCCCTCCAGGGCGTGGGAGATAATGTCCACCACCCCATCTCTTAGGACGGAGGAGGGAAGGGTGTGGGTGAGGAGGGGATCCCATACGGCTATCCTGGGCCAGAAGGCCGGGGAAAAGAGCCCTCTTTTCTCCTTAATCTCGGGATTGGAAAGCACCGCAAAGGGATCCGCTTCTGAGCCCGAGGCCGGCACGGTAGGGATGGCCACCAGCGGAAGGGAAGTTGAAAATTTCTTTTCCCCTGTCACATATTCCCAGGGCCTTCCTCCGCTTGGGACCAGGGCCGCTACGAACTTGGAGGCGTCCATGACGGAGCCACCACCCAGGGCTATAACCGCATCCACCCCTTCCCGGCGGGCCAGTTCCACGCCCCTTTCCACTTCTTCCACTTTGGGATTGGGGGTTATTCCGTTGAAGTGAACGATTTTTTTGCCTTCCAGGAGTTTCCTCAACCGGTCCACCAACCCAAGTTTTTTAGCGGAGTTTCTGCCGGTTACCAGGAGGAAACTGTGGCCCAAGGGGGAAATTATTTCTCCCACACGGTCAAAGGCCCCCCTGGAGAAGATTATCCTGGTGGGAAAGGTGAATTCAAATTTTCTCATAGGGAAATTATATAAATTGGCGGTGTGGTTTTCTACCACGCGGGCCTTATCAATTTCTGGGTTATTTCAAAGGTAGTTCGGTGAAATATCTCCATGGTTTTCTTCCCATGCCTCTGGAGAAAATCGGCGTGGGCTTTCAGGTATTTTAACCCGCAACGGATAAGGTAGCGGAGAAAATCGCCGGAGGCGGTCTCGTCCATGAATTCCGGAACCTCCCGGGAAATGGGAACGGTGGATTTCAACTCCACCTTCCTGCCGTCTTTCCAGTAAACATTGTAGTTCTCCAGAACTTCCACGCGGAAGGCGTGGGGATTCCACCGCTGGGCCCAGCGGTAATACCTTCCGTAAAGCCTTCGGTTGAACCGCCTTATTTCCGGGTCCGAAGACAGGGTTTTCGCCAGGAACCTCAGCAATTCCATGCTCCTGGTGGAAAATTCCCTGTTCAGAGGGTTTTCCCGGGAGGAGAAGTAGAAGAAATGTCCCCGGGGTATCCAGTAGTTTCTGTAGGGAAAGGGCAAGTAGCCGGTGAACTGCTGGACCCATTCGTGGGATGGGTAGCCGTGGAGGTTCAGGAATATGTCCGCCTTCCACCTCTCCTGGATGGTGGCCCGGGCGTAACCCTCCGGGGCGTAAGGGAAGAATTCTTCGGTGTGGTATCCGATGTCCGTACCCAGGGCGTTGTATCTGCCGGCGTGGAGGGAGTGGAGGGGACTTTCCCTTTCCATCATCTCCAGGGCCAGTTGGGCGCCGTCCGGATTTTCCACCGGAATGGCGGCGTAGTTCACACCCCTGGGAGGGGAGCCCATGAGGAACCTCAGAAGATAGGAGGTGGAAGAAACTTCGTTGGCGTGCTGGCGGGCGTTCAGCAGGAGGGTGGGTTTTTGGAGGTTGAAGTGGGAGGGGGAGTATCTGGGGCCGATGGCGGTGAGCCTTTCTACGGCCACAATCCATCTTCCCAGGAAACTTTCCGCTATGGGATAGGCGAAGCCCGCCTTCTCCGCAAGACACCGGGCCTGGTCCGGGGAAAGGGGAGCCTCCCAGCGGGGTTTTGCTCCGGAGCAGGTGGGTTTTTTAAGTTTTCCTTTCAGGGAGAAACTCCTCGTTCTCTCCCTGAACTTCAGGGTAAGGATGATGTCTGTGGGGAATTCCACCGTTTTTATCCTGGAAAATCCCCGGCCGTAGAGGACGAAATCCTCTTCCTTTTCAAATTCAAGGCTTGCCCACAGGTTTTGTGGTCCCCATCCAAGGAGTTGGAGTTTAATCCTTCCCAGGGGATAGAACCTGGAAAGTTGCCTTTCCCTGAGGTAAACCCCGGGTTTTCGGTAATCGTAAACCTTAATGGAGAACTTCATTCCCCGGGGGGAGGTTTTCGCATAGGGAAGGATGGCCCCGGGGAAGATGTGTTCCTTGAGTTTTCCTCCCTCCTCCGTGGGCTTCAACATTTTTGAGACGAAGTATAAGGTGAAGAAGTACAGTTCGTCGTGGAGGGCCTCCGTGGTGCTCACCAGTTCCTGCCCCAGACCGAGTTTCATGTCGGGCTCCGGAGCCTGAAAATCCATTTCAATGTAGGAGAAAAAGGGTTGTTTGTCCCAGGTGGGGTTTCCCCGGGTCCTTTTCATTATGAAGTTCCAGAGCCAGGGGAGGAATTTCTGCCTGTAAAATTCCCAGGCCAGTTCGGGATCGGTTTTTATCCGCCTGGAAAGCACCGTGGACTTTCCCCGCCAGGCGGTAACCCATCCCTCCACCCGGGGAAAGGGATCCCTCATCACGGGAGGGTCAAGTTCAAACCTTCCCATGGATTTTCCTCTGGTGAAGGCCTCCACCGCATAAAGGGGGCCGCTGTCCTCCAGGACGAATTCTATCCTTTCCAGGGGGATTCCCAGCCTTTTGGACAGGATTTCGTCCACGGGGTAGAGTTCGTAGAGGAATTGATTGGGCGAGGAGGTGATTTCTCCCCCCCGGCCTGGCTTAACCCTTTTTACATGGATTACGATGCGGTCCGCCCCCTTTATCTTCGGCAAAACCTCCTCCAGAATCCAGAAGAGCCCGGCTTTGTAGGCCGAGCGTATCTTCACCCGTCCCCCAAATTCCCTTTCCAGGCTTCTTCTCCGTTCCGGGGATTCGCTCAGGTAGGCCAGGGCTCTTGTGTAGTTTTTCCCCTTCAGGATCTCCTTCAATCTTTCCCCTTCGTCCTTCTCCTCTATTTCCCGGGAATAGACCAGAACCTTTCCGTAGGTTTCCCCGGAAATATAAGGCCTTCCGATGTGCTCTCCCAGCATGGCCCTTTGGGCCGCCGGGGGCAGGGCGAACCTCATTTTCTCCAGGAAGAACCTTGAAAAATACAGATTTTTTTCCTTTCTCAGAGCCGGAAAAAGGAAGGAAGAGGAGAAGTTCTCTGCACATTCCGGCCGAAGAAACCAGAAGGTTTTTCCCCTTTCCAGGCATAGGCCGTGGGTTTCTTCCACCGCCCTGTGAATTTCGGTGAGCCTGCCCATCCCCAGAACCACGGCGGTCCTTTCCGGGGGGAGGTTTTTCTCCGAGAGATAAACGAAGGGGAAGTGGGCTTCGGTTGTTGAAAGCCCTGCCCGGAAGGCAAAATCTATGGCTCCCCTCCCCGCTTTCCTTTCCAGGATTAGAGCCAGGGGGGAGGAGAAGAGCCTTTCCAGTTCCGGAGTCTTTCTCCTTTTTTTGCCGGGAAAGACCCCGTAGGAAGGTTTCAAAAATTCCTCGGGACTCCCCCACCTCTCCAGGGAAACTCTGTTCTTTCCGGAGATGAAGGTGAGTTTTCTTATGTAGGGAAAATTGAGGGCATGGGGATTTTCTCCCCGCCTTCTATCCCGGGATAGTTCTCTAAGGTATTTTTCAAGTTTCCTGAAGTTACCCCTGACCTGGAAGGCCGCCTCCAGCACTTCCCCCCTTTTCTGGTAGGTGGAGAAGGTGGGAGAGACTTGTCCGATTATCTTCACCCACTTGAGGCTTAACTTTACCCCGATCCCTTCTTTCCGAAGTTCCCCTTCCATCCTCTTTATCGCCCGGGTCCATGTAAGGCTTCCAGCCCCTTCCACCTTCCAGAGATAGGGCCATCTCCAGAAGAATTCCCGGGCCGCCAGCAGGCCCTGGTTGTCGTTTCCCTCAATCAAAATGTTCCTTCCCTCCAGTCTTACCGCCCCCACCCCCCGGGGAAGTTCCCTGTTTCTGCGGAGGATTATTCTGGCTTTATCCTGGCATTGGTTGAAATCCACATATTCTCCAGAGTAAAGACCGAGTTTGTAGGCCACCTCCGAAGCCACCGCCAGTTGGACCAGGTCCTCCGGCTGAAGGGAAAAACAATATCGGGATGCGTCGTATAAGCCGTCTCCGTTGGAATCCCTGAGGACCATAGAAACGAAGTTTTCAAGACCCGCCGCCATGGAGTAGATAATGAAAATCACGAAAACCAAGGCCTTTTTCATTGGATTTCCCCCGTTTGGTTTAATATGAAGTCTATTATCATCTCTCTGGCAAAAAGATTTTCCTTTTTCCCCGTCACCCCATCAAAGACATCCAGGGAGTAGCCGGAATTTTTTCTCCTGTAATAAACGATGAAGGGATAGAGCACCCTCTCCAGGAACTCCAGCCGCATCAATCTGGCCTTGAAGAAGAGGCTCAGGGGAAACCTGGCCTCGGGCATGAGGATTTCCCTGGCTCTGGAGGGGGAAATTTTCGCCGGGAAATCTTCCCTGGCTTCCCGGGCTTGTCGCAAGAGGGAGTCGCTTATCCGGAGGGTTTTTCCCCTGAGGGCGTCCACCATGTAAAGGAGTTTTCTTCCGGTGGAATAATGCGCTGCAAAAAGGTAAAAGGGCAGGTGGATTACCTCCTTTTTCAGGTAGGAAGAGGGGGTTTTTTTGCCCTCGTCCGCCGAAGGAAGTATGACCTTCATTTCCGCCGGTGGTCCAGGTAGAAAAACAACCCGGCCATGGCCATGAGAACGGCTCCGGATATCATGTTGGTGGCCCGGGAGATCTTCTCATCCACCAGGAAACCCGACAGGAAAACTATGAGCCCGAAGGTCCCCCAGAAGGCGGCGACGATGGCGAAGGCCCTTAATTTTTTCATGTTTTACCTCAGAACAGAAAATAAAGAATTATTTGAATCCCTATGAGAACCAGGGCCCAGAGCCTGAGGTCCCTCCACCGGCTTTTATCCTCCGTTCCCCGGAAGATGAAGTCCCGGGGTCGGGTTATCACCCACAAGCCCAGCAGCAGATAGAGGAGGGCGGCGATTACCTTGGCCCAGTAAAGGGGAAGTCCCCTGAAAAAATCACCCATTTATCCTCCTCTCCACGGCCCTTTTGAAATCCTCGTCCTTTTCCAGATAACCATACACCAGTCCCCTCAACTTCTGGGGAGGTTCCGGGGGTGTAAGGTAACTTACCACCACATTGACCACGAGGGAGAAAACGAAGGACCACCAGGCCACATAAAGAAAATTCACCTTCAGCACGGAGAGGAACACCGCCAGAAGCACCCCGGAGGTCAACCCCACCAGGCCTCCCCATCCGGTGGCCCTCCACCACAGGACCCCCAGCAGGAGGGTGGCCAGGGTGGGGCCCTGGAAAAAGGAAAGCAGGGTCTGCATGGCCACATATATCCCGGGGAATTTTTCCGTAAACGGAGCAAAAATTACCCCGAAGACTATGAAGGCAAAGGTTAAAATTCTTCCCACCAGGAGGTAATGCCGATCCGAAGCATCCCTTTTGATGTACCTTTGATAAATATCCCTGGTCCAGAGGGTGGCGGCGGAGTTCAGGGTGGAGTCCACGCTGGAGTGGAGCGCCGCTATAAAGGCCACAAAGACGAGGCCTCCAATTCCCGGGGGAAGGAAGTTTTTAACAACCCAGGGCAGGGCCTGGTCTGGGTTTTTTATGGTCCCGGGAGGGGCGAACATGAGGGCAAAGAACCCGGGCAGGACCACCAGTATGGGAATCAGGGTTTTGGGAAAGGCGGCAAATAGCATCCCTGCCCTGGCGTCCCATTCGCTCCTTGCCCCCAGGGTTCTCTGGATTATGGACTGGTTGGCGCACCACCAGGCCGGGGATAGGACCAGACCCAGGCCCAGGATCATACCAAGCCAGGGGTAGGCGGGATTGTCCAGGGGAAGGAAAACCTGAAGGTGCTGGGGATGGGCGGCCTTGAGGGCGGCGAAGAATTTGAGGACCCCTCCGGCCTTGGCAAAGCCCACCGCCGCCACGGCAAAACCCCCCACGAACATTATTCCCAGTTGGACCACATCGGTTATGGCCACCGCCGCCAATCCGCCGGATATGGTGTAAAAACCCACCACGATGGCGGTTATCACTATGCTAAATCCTATGGACCATCCCACATAGGTATGGAGCATTATTCCCGAAGCCCAGAAGAAAATCCCCAGGAGCATCACCAGGAAGACACCGTAAATTACCGCCTCAATGACCCTCACCGCCTCCTTGTATCTTTTGCCCAGGTATTCCGGCACGGTGTAAACTTTGTTTTTCCAGTAATAGGGAATTATCACCAGGGCGGAGACTATCATGGCGGGGATTGCCCCCAGCCACTCGTAGTTGGCCTGGGCTATTCCGAATCGGTAGGCCCCTCCGGCGGCCCCCACATAATCGTAGGCCCCTATATTGGTTCCTATGATGGACATGCCTATAACCCACCAGGGAAGGGCTCTTCCTGCCAGGAAGTAGTCCTCGGTGCTCTTGACATATTCGCGGAAGAGAACTCCGAAGAGAAATATGGCGCCCAGATAAACTATTATCAGGAAGAGGTCCACATGCTGGGCTAAGACTTCCTTCATTTTACCAGTATCTCAGGAACGGGAAATTTCCTGCCCCTAAATTCCACAAAATGATATGGCCACCTGCCCGTATATGTCAAGACCTCCACCCCCTTTTCGGTTACCAGGACCGTATCCTCCACCTTGGCCCCGGCCAGGGTGGGATTGAAGGCGAAGGCCTGGTTCAAGTGGACCCTTTCCCGGCTATTACCCGTCACTATGAATTCCCGTTCCGCATATCCGATTCCCCCTCCCTGGTGGTGGTTCTTCCACTCCCCGGGATAGCCCAGCCTCTCGTAAAGGGCCACTGCCCGGGTGAAGACTTCCGAAAGGTTTGAGCCAGGGGTGAGACCGTATAAAAAGGCGGCGTATACCTTCTCTGCCACCTCCTGTCTCCTCTTTATTTCCTCCGGGAGGGGACCGAAGTGGACCAGCCTCGTGAGGGCCACCACCAGACCGTATTTCCTGGCGCATATGTTTATCTGGGCGTATTTGCGAAGGATTCTTCCCCGGGGTATAACATGTCTGTACTTCATTATCCCCTGGTCCACGCCTATGAGGAGAACCGTGGGAACTAATCCCCTTTTGAAAAGTTCGTAGGCCACCCGGGCCCTTATTGCTTCTTCGCTCATCCCTGGCTTTAGTTCTCGGGCCGCCTTCTCCGCTGCCTCCGCCGCCAGGCGGGCTACCTCCCTGTACCTTCCCACCTCCTGTGGGAGAAGTTGATACCTGAGCCTCTTCAATTTGTCCCCCACGAAAACAGTGCCTTCCCTGGGGAGGTCTGAGCCTATTTTGGGGCCTCCGTATTCCCGGGCCAGTCTCAGAACCTCGTCCCCCTCCACCCCCTTGTACCAGGGATAACTGAGGACCTTTACGGGAAAACCCTTGAGTTCTTCCTGGGTGAACCTGGGCACCTCGTCGTTGGGGGCTATGAGGAAAAACGCCCCGGGGGTCACCAGCAGGGATACCGCCCCCTGCTCCGAACTTATGACCACCGTGCTGGTTCCCCCGCCGGTGAGCCAGGAGAAGTTCCTCTGAGACGAAAGCAGGACCGAGGAGAGTTTTTCCTTTTCCATAAAATCCCTAAGTTTCTTAAGTTTGGTCTGGAACTCCCCTCCCATTATGAGAAGGGAGAAGACCGCCAGGGCGAGCAATTTTTTCATGGGAAATTCCCCCCTTCCTTCAAATTTCAAAATTCCTTGTCAAATATCCCGAATTCCTTATACCTCCGGGCTCCCATGTCCAGGAGGATTTTGTTCATCTGGTAGTTGTTGTCCAGGATCCATCCCAGATCCGCCTCCCGGTATCCCTTCCTCAGTCCCTCCTGGATGGTCCGGTAAATCATGAGGGCCTCCAGGCCCCGGAGTCGGAATTTTTCCCGAACTCCCATGGCATAGGTCCTCAGTCGGTATATCTCCTTTTTGTGGATGAGGAGTTTGATCAGCCCAAAGGGGAAGAGGCGGCCGTTGGCGTATTTTAAAATCTGGTTGAAGTCAGGAAGGGAAAGGGAAGCGCCGGCGGGCTCGCCGTTGATTTCGGCGAAGAATACCAGGTCAGGGTCTATGACGGGCTTGAGTTCCTTGGCGATGTGCTCTATCTCCTCGTCGGTCAGGGGAACGAATCCCCAGTTCTTTCCCCAGGCTTCGTTGTAAATAAGTTTGAACCTCTCAATCTCCTTCCTGAATTCTTTCATTCTGGCCTTCCTCACATTTATCTTCTTTAGCCTGGCCTCGGCCACCCTTTTCAGTTTCTCCGGGATGGGCTGGTCCTTGGTGAGTTTATAGGCGTAGAGGGTTCTCACCAGGGAAAGCCCATAGTCTTCAAACAGGTTCAGATAATATCTGGGATTGTAGGTGTATTCAATCACCGGCGGGGAGTCAAAGCCCTTCATCAAAAGGCCGCAGGTTTCGTTGGTGGAGAAGTTCATGGGACCCCTCATCCTGTCCATTTCCTTTTCCCTGAGGTACTCCTCCGCCTTTTCAAAGAGGGCTCGGGAGACTTCTTTGTCGTTTATGGACTCAAAGAAACCGAAAAAACCCGTCTTTTCGTTCCAGTATTCGTTGTGGCGGAAGTTTACGAAGGCGGCTATCCTCCCCACCACCTCTTCGTCCTTCAGGGCCAGGAAATACTCCACCTCGGCGTGCTTGTGGAAGGGATGGCGTTTTCTATCCAGGAGTTTTTTTACATCGGAAATAATAGGTGGCACCCAGTTGGGGTCTCCCCGGTAGATCTTCCAGGGAAGCATTATAAATTTCTTCAGGTCCCTTCGGTTCTCAACCTTCTTGATTTTTACCATTATCGCTCACCTCTCTAAGGAGATTTAATAAAATTCTAAGAATTTCTCACCTAAAAACAAAAAAAATCTTGGAAATTTTGCCCCATGTGTTATAATTATCCCAATCACACATCTCTCTCATTCACCTTCTCCCAAAGCTCCCACCATCCCCTCAACCCCCCCTAACGGGGGGGTTTTATTTATGCCTCCTTTCTTGATAAAATATTTTCCGAATCCTTTAAAAGGAGAGGCCCAATGGCTATAACAACCCTTATCCCTGAAATTGAGTTGATTGAGGATGGAGGTCTGAGGGAAAAGGTGGCAGAGGCCTGGAAGAAGGCCATCTTGTTGGGAGGGTGGTCGGAGGAGGACCTTAAGACCATTCCCTTCACCCTCCTCATTCCCGACACCCCCATAAACCTAATTATGCACACCCGTTCAGTTACCCTCTGTGCCCTGGGGGTGTGGGATGCCTATCAAAAGATATACGGTAGGCTCAACCCTCTGAACCGGGATGTTCTTCTGGCAGGGGCAATACTCCACGATGTGGGTAAACTTCTGGAATACGAAAAGAGGGAGGGGAGGTTCGTAAAGAGCCGGCGGGGAAGACTTCTTCGCCATCCCGTCTCCGGGGCCGCCCTGGCCTGGTCCCTGGGGATTCCCGAGGAGGTGTGTCACATCATAGCCGCCCATTCCAAAGAGGGGGACCATGTGAAGAGAACCCCCGAGGCCTTCGTGGTTTACCACTGCGATTTTGCCAATTTTGAGCCCTTCAGGGAGGGATGACATGGGGAAAACCCTGGCGGAAAAAATACTTTCGGCGAAATCGGGCACCGATGCCCGGGCCGGCGATATAGTGATGGCCAGGCCGGATTTCGTAATGTCACACGATAACTCCGCCGCCATCGCCAGACATTTCATGAAGATAGGTCTGGAGAGGGTGGCCATCCCTGAGAAAATCGTTATCATACTTGACCATGTGGTTCCCCCTTCCACGGTGGAATACGCCGAAAACCACAAATTTATAAGGAATTTCGTCAAAGAGCAAGGAATAAAAAATTTTTACGACATAAACCGGGGGATATGCCACCAGGTTTTCATTGAGGAGGGCTTCGCTCTGCCCTCCACCCTGGCCCTGGGCTCCGATTCCCACACCACATCCTACGGGGCCCTGGGGGCCTTTTCGGCGGGAATAGGGAGAACGGAAATGGCCTCCATCTGGGCCACTGGAGAACTGTGGATGAAGGTCCCCCAGACCATAAAGATCGTGGTGAAGGGAAAACTTCCCGAGGGGGTTTACGCCAAGGATGTGGTCCTTCACATAATCGGGGAAATAGGGGCCGACGGGGCCACCTACCGGGCGGTGGAGTTTACGGGACCGGTGGTGGAAGGTTTCTCCATCGCTTCCAGGATAACCCTGGCCAACATGGCCGCCGAGATGGGAGCCAAGGCAGGTTATGTCCCTCCTGACGAAAAAACCCTGGAATTTCTAAAAGGAAGAGCCAGGGCTCCCTTCCAGGTAGTGTCATCCGACCCGGACGCCGAATACGAGAAGGTCCTGGAGTTTGATGTAACCTCCCTTTCACCCCGGATAGCCGCTCCCCACACGGTGGACAATGTTAAACCGGTGGAGGAACTGGAGGGCCTTGAGTTTCATCAGGGCCTTATAGGGACCTGCACCAACGGGAGGGTGGAGGACCTGGCGGTGGCCGCCGGTATTTTGAAGGGGAGGAAGGTTCATCCCAATGTCCGTCTTTTGGTTTTCGCCGCTTCCTGGAGGGAGTATGTGGAGGCCCTCCGTCGGGGCTATATAGAGACCCTGGCCGAGGCCGGAGCCGTTATAATGAACCCGGGGTGCGGCCCCTGCCTGGGCGCCCACCAGGGGGTTATTGCTTCCGGGGAAAGGGCCCTTTCCACATCCAACCGCAACTTCAAGGGCAGAATGGGCTCCCGGGAGGCGGAAATATACCTGGCTTCCCCGGCCACGGTGGCGGCCTCTGCCGTGGAAGGAAAAATAACGGATCCCAGAAAATATTTTTAAGAGATGATAGGCGGCATTTTAATAATTGATTTCGGGTCTCAATATACCCAGTTAATCGCCCGAAGGATAAGGGCACTGGGGGTTTATTCGGAAATAGTTCCCTTCTTCTCTGCGGAGGAGGCCATAGGAAGGAGGAATCCCCACGGACTCGTCCTATCCGGAGGGCCCCGCAGCGTCTACGAAGAGGATGCCCCCACCATGGACCCCTCCCTTCTGGAGGGCCGTCCGGTGCTGGGCATATGCTACGGCCATCAACTTATGTCCAGGCTTCTGGGGGGAAGGGTAACCAGGGCCCGGGCCAGGGAATACGGCTTCGCCCGGCTGGAGATCCTTGACCCCACTGGTCTTCTTCGGGGGGTGGGGGAGAGGGTGTGGATGAGCCACGGGGATGTGGTGGAGGAGGCTCCGGAGGGGTTCAAGGTAACCGCCCGAACGGAGAACACCCCGGTGGCCGCCATGGAGGACCGGAAGAGAAATTGGTTCGGAGTTCAGTTCCATCCGGAGGTTCACCACACCCTGGGAGGACAGGAGGTATTCCGCAATTTTGTAGATCTCTCCGGTATCCCCAGGAACTGGGAATTGGGCGACTTCATAGAGCGGAAAATCAAGGAAATAAAGGAAACCGTCGGAGACGGCCGGGTGGTGTGCGCCCTTTCCGGGGGAGTGGATTCCACCGTGGCGGCGGTGCTTATTTCCCGGGCCATAGGAGATAAACTTCACTGTATCTTCGTCAACAACGGCCTTCTGAGGCAGGGGGAATTTGAGGAAAACCTCAGGATGTTCCGGGAGAAACTCCACCTAAATGTGAAGGGAGTGGATGCCTCCCTCAGGTTTCTTCGGGCCCTGGAGGGGGTAAGGGACCCGGAGGAGAAAAGGAAAATTATAGGGAACCTCTTTATTGAAATATTTGAGGAGGAGGCGGAGAAAATAGGGGAAGTGGAGTTTTTGGCCCAGGGAACCACATATCCGGATGTCATTGAATCGGCGGGGGTGAAGGGGCCGGCGGCGGTGATAAAGAGCCACCACAATGTGGGAGGGTTGCCGGAGAGGATGAAACTCAAACTCCTGGAACCCCTCCGGGAACTCTTCAAGGACGAGGTTCGGGAAATCGGCCAGAGGCTCGGCGTGGATCCCCATTTTATCGGGAAGCATCCCTTTCCGGGACCGGGGCTGGCGGTGAGGATAGTGGGGGAGGTTACCCCGGAAAGGCTGAGGAAACTGAGGGAGGCCGATAAGATCCTGGAGGAGGAGATGAAGAGGGAGGGTATTTACCGTGAACTGTGGCAGGGATTTGCCGTGCTGCTTCCCCTCAGGACCGTGGGGGTTATGGGGGACGAGAGAACCTACGAGGAGGTCATAGCCCTGCGCCTGGTTCAGAGCGTGGACGGTATGACCGCCGATTGGTTTTATCCCCCCAGGGATTTTCTGGCCAGGGTCTCCAGCCGCATAGTGAACGAGGTTAGGGGAGTTAATCGGGTGGTTCTTGACATATCTTCCAAGCCGCCCGCCACCATAGAGTGGGAGTGATGGAAAAAACCGAAAGGTTCAGCGTGTCCATGCCCTCTTCCCTGCTCAGGCGCTTTGATTCTTATCTTCGGGAGATGGGCTACACCAACCGCTCCGAGGCGGTGAGGGACCTCATAAGGGAACGGCTGGTTCTGGAGGAGGAATGGGACTGTGATTCTCCGGAGGTGGTGGGGGTCCTGGTTCTGGTCTACGACCTTCACACCCGGGAGATTTCCGATAAGGTTTCCTCCCACCAACACAAGCATCATCGGGAGGTAATCTCCACCCTTCACATTCACATGGACGAGCGGCATTGTCTGGAGGTGGTGGTGATAAAGGGGCAGCCGTGCCGGGTAAAGGAAATAGCATCGGAACTGGGCACCATGAAGGGGGTTCTGTTCTACAAACTAATCCCTGCCACCACCGGCAGGGGACTCCTTTGACGGCTGAAACTTGAGGAGGTGGGTCAGAGCCATTGGACCCAGGTTAAAAAGGATGTCCAGGGAAGACAAGTCCTTTATGAACTCGCCCCATAACTGGGGATAAACCGCCGGGCGATATGGGAAAAAGGAGGTCTTCAGGCCCTCCTTCCGCAGTTTTTCCAGATTGAGGTGGGCCTTGGCCCCCGGGGGAAGGAGGACTTCGTCGGCCCCCAGTTTTTCGGCCACGGAGAGGAGGAGGTTTTCCCCCTTTCCCCCTGCCTTTATTTCTGACTGAAGAAGGAAGTTATCCTCCAGACCAAAACTTTCCCTGAGGAGGTGGAGCAGGAGTAGATTGAGGTCCAGGAGTCGGCTGGGCCTCTTACCGTAGATGTTTTCCAGGGCCGGATAAAGGTGGTCAAAATAGGGAGAGTGCATGTAAGAATGCTTCACGGAAAGGAGGTGTTTTCTTATCCAGTCCTCGCCGTAGTAAATTTTTACCCGGGATATGGGGGAAAAGCCTATTCCCTTTCGCCTTATGGGCACGGTGAGCCATAGAACCCCATCCTTTCCCTTGAGCCTGTTTCTCCTGAGCCAGGTAAAGCCCCGGGGGAATTGAACCTCGTCCAGGAGTACGAAGGCATCGCAGGCCCTGGCTCTGAGGAAAAGGCCTGGATAAGGGATGAAATAAGGTTGAGAATATGAGAACCTCAAATTTCGCCCCTTCTGAAAAACTCCCTTACGGTTTCCACATCCCTGCCTATGGCCTTTTTCAGTTCCTCTTGGCTTTGAAATTTTTCCTCCCCCCGGATTTTTTCAAGGAAAATGACCTCCGCCACATCCCCCGGGGGCGGCTCCCTTCCGGGGCCCAAAAGGTGAACTTCCAGAACTTTTCCCTTACCGCCGAAGGTTGGTTTCCTCCCGGAATAGACCGCCGCCGGAACGAGTTGGCCCCGGTACTTTAAAAGACCCGCATAAACCCCCTCCGGGAGTATTTCGTTGAGGGGTTTAAAGTTCAGAGTGGGAAAGCCCAGGGCCTTGCCCCTTCCCTCTCCCTGGATTCTCACCCCCTCCACCGAGTAGGGCCTGGAGAGAAGACGGGAGGCTTCCTCCACCCGGCCCTCCCTTAGCAGGGACCTTATCCTGGAACTGGAGACCTTGCCCCGATGGTCCTGAAGTTTATTCACGGCCTCCGCTTCAATGCCCCAGAGGTCGGCGGTGGCCCTCAGCAGGTTTGCGTCTCCCTGCCTGTTCCTTCCAAATCGGAACTCCTCCCCCACCAGGATGGTTCTTGGGTTTAGGGCGTCCCTCAGTATGGCCAGAAAATCCAGCGCTGGGATGTTCCGATAGTCCTGGAAGGGGAGCAGGAGGGTGTAGCGGGCAAATTCCCTGAGGGAATTCAATCTCTGATTTAAAGTCTGGATGAGGTGGGAGCGGCCCCTCAGCACCGATGCCGGATGGGGCCAGAAGGTTATAACCACCAGGGGGACCCTCAGGCCCAGGGCCCTGTCCCTGGCCTTTTGAAGTATCAAAAGATGGCCCCGATGGAGGCCGTCAAAATTTCCTACGGTGACCACGCTGGCCGGCAGAGGAAGGGGATGGCGGAGTACCTCCATGTCATCTGAAGAAGAAATAATCGGTGAAGTCTTTAAAATAGGTATAAAAAGGGTGGAGACGGGAGAAGAAAAGCCCCAGAAGGGCCAGGAGTATTATTCCAGCGCCTACACCCACCACCAACTTCCAGTTTCTTTCCCGGGATACTTCAACCTTCTGGAGGGCTTCCCGGATCTCTTCCTCCTCCCTGGTGGGCTGTATGATGCCCTTCTTCTTCAAGTTCCAGAGGGCCTTCAGACTCTGAAATTCGTCGTAACTACTGGTGATTAAAATCCTTTCCACGGGGGTTACCCCGTCCACCAGGTTCAGGATGTGGTATTCAAGGCTGGTGAGTTTATACGGGGAACCCTCGCTTTCTTCCTGGCTTCCCACGATTTCAATCCTGGAGGGGTCAAAATCCGGGGAAACCTCAAAAACGATGTCCTCCCGGGGTATGTCCTTCCTTATGAGGGGAAGTTCGTCCAGGATGGTGGCTATTTCCAGGAGGAAGTTTTCCACGGGGATGGGAGGGATCATGCGGTTTTCGTCGTCCAGTTTCTCGGCGCTGTCAAAAACATATTTTTTGATGGGAGCCGTGTAGAGTTTAAAGAAAATTCTCATAATCTGCCTTCGGAGGGCTTCCTCCACCACCTCCGGGCTTACGAATCCGTATTTTATCAGAATTTGTCCCAGTTTCCTTTTGGTGGCCTTCTGAAGTTTAATGGCGTTGAGAAGTTGTTCCCTGGTGATGTAACCCTGAACCACCAGGATGTTGCCCAGCCTCTCGTCCACCCTCTTGGGGAAGGCGTCGGCCCCCACTATCCTCCCCCGGTCAAGGTAGATGAAATAATGGGTATCGTTTTCCCCGTCCACCCTGAGGGTTCCGGTGGATTGTTGCATCCCTAAGGTCTGAAGGATTCCCGTAAAATCTATGCCTTCCATTTTCACAGAATCCTTTCCCATGGCTACCTCCAGGCTCTCATTTCAATGTAAACCTGGGCCGCTAAATTTATCACCAGTCCCGCCAGAAGGAGGTGAAGAAAGAAGGGAAGGGAGAGTTTCCAGGACAGAAAACCGCCCAACAGAAGGGTGAAGGAGAGGGTAGAAATGGCCCATCCGGTGAACTTCCCCGAGGCGAAGAGTTCTCCCCCGGGGAACAAACAGGAGAGAAGGGCGGGGATTTTCTGGGTGAAAAATTCGTATCTTCTCTTTTTGCGGAGTATTCCCATGGTCATGGAGGAGGACATGTCGCCCCGGGTCAACTGGATCATGTTCATGCAGTCTTCGCAATATCCTTTGTAGTAATATTCGGAGCACCTTTCGCAGATGGGCTTTCCGCAGCCCTGACAATATCGGGCACTGCCTATGTTGGGCGGGATCTTCTTTAAGAGCAGAAGGCCTATGAGAAAAATCAAAAGCCCTGGTAGGAAGGGGGAGACTACCGACGGTTTTTTAAAGGGGAAGTAAAGGGCGAGGAGGATTGGGGGGAGGGATGTGCCTCCTACATTTTTCCCGAAGGCCTTCCAGAAAACCTCCCTGGAATTCCAGCCCAGATCCAGAAAACCCGTGGAACGGGTTCTGAGTTCACCCCACCGCCGGCCGAACTCCTTCCAGCCCATGTCGGAATACTTACCCGCCTCGGATAGGTTTCCAATACTCTCCAGAACATAGGCCAGGTCGTATAGGGGTATTATGTGTCTGCTTCTGGCATAGGCCCGTTTGAGAAGTTCCAGGGATCTGGGGTATTCCTGGGACATGAACCTTATTTTGGCCAGGGCAACCATGGCCTTTATGTGGCGGGGATCCCTCCTGACGACCTCCTCGTAAAACTTTACCGCCCGGGCCAGTTCCCCCCGCCTTTCGTAGGAATAACCCAGGTAATAAGCCAGGTCGTTGTCCCAGTTTTCCTTCAGGGCTTCCTCTGCCTTCTTCAGGGTGGGGGTGTCCTCATCGTAAAAGAAAAGCCTTTTCATGGCTCTGTATTGAGAAGAGAGACTGGCTTTGCCCGTGGCAGGGGCCAGGGAGGCGAAAATCGCAACTACGAGGAGGAGAACTCCCAGGAAATTGGAATAATTTTCCCCGGAGTAAAGGGCGAAGAGGGCGGGGATGAAGAAAACGAGGAACCCGTATCCGGGGAAGAACACCAGAGGAAGGGCGAGGGCCGCTATAAAGAGGAGAAGGCCCGGAACCCTTTCACCCCATGTTTCCTTGAGGTCGTGGTAGAGCAGGGGGGAGTATTTAAGCATGAGGTTAAGGGAGAGAAAGAAAAGGAAGGCTATGATGCCCAGAAGAAGTAGTCTGGAGAAGAAAAAGACGGAATAATAAAAACCCTCGGCACTCCTCAGGTAAAGGGACGAGGCGGTGGTAAGAAGGGAGAAACTCTTAAGAACCCTTCCCCGGGAGAGGTGAAGTTTGGCCATGGAAAGGGGAATCCGGTAGTTTTCCCGGTCCAGTCTGGAGAGGAAACCCAGGGTTTGAAGGTCCCCCCGGTTTTCGGCCTCCTTCAGGATGAACTCCGAGGGCCATCGGGTCTGATCCCTTCCCCGGAATTTCATGACCTGTAGGAGGTGTACCTTTTCCCTTTCAAACGCTGCTGTGTTTCCAGCACTGTAGAAAAGGGCCAATTTTTTTGATGCGTCCCTTATGCCTTCTCCCACCACCAGGGAAGCCAGAACCAGAAGAAGGAGGAGTTTTCTTCTCATTTCTCTCCACCGGTTTTTTTGAGGTACATAAGTTTGAGGTTGGTGGCCGTGGAGAGCAAGAACTCCCTTTCCTCCCCGGTTAAATTCCCCCTGGTCTTCTCCTGTAGGAGGTCTATGAGGTCTATCATCCTCATGGCTAGGTCATATTGGCCTTTCTCCATGGCCTCCATGGCCCCTATGTAAAAGGGCATTATCAGGGAGGAGAATTCCAGAGGGGGCAAGATTTCCTTCTTCTCCATAGGTTAAATTATAATAATTAGTGAGATGGAAAACAAAGATTGCAGGTTTTTTTGCCGCCTGGTGGAGATCATGGAGAAACTCCGTTCTCCCGGGGGGTGTCCCTGGGATCGGAAACAGACGGAAGAATCCCTGCTCAAATATCTTCTGGAGGAAGCCTACGAAGTGGTGGATGCCGTCCAGGAGGGGGATCCTGAGAAACTCAAAGAGGAGTTAGGGGACCTTCTCCTTCAGGTGGTTTTCCTGGCCCAGATAGCCAGGGAAAAGGGCCAATTCACCATAGAGGATGTGGCCCGGGGCATCGGAGATAAACTGATTGCCCGTCATCCCCATGTTTTCGGAGACAAGAAACTGGAAAGCGCCGAGGAGGTTCTCCAGCACTGGGATAGTTTCAAAAAGAAGGAAAAGAAAAACCTCCTGGAGGGTGTACCCTCCTCTTCCCCGGCCCTTTTAGAGGCTTATCTCATAGGCGAAAGGGTGGCCCGGGTGGGCTTTGACTGGGAGGGGCCTGAAGGGGTTTTTGAAAAGGTTCAGGAGGAAATAGGTGAACTTAAAGAGGCGGTGGAGGGGAGGGGCGATGTGGAGGAGGAGTTGGGGGACCTTCTATTCGCCGTGGCGAATCTGGCCAGAAAACTGGGGGTGAATCCAGAACTGGCCCTGAAAAAGGCCAACCGCAAGTTCAGGGAAAGGTTCGGCAAGATAGAGCGGGAAGCGGAAAACAGGGGTAGGAGCCTCAGGGACATGTCCCTGGAGGAAATGGACGAAATATGGGAGGAGGTTAAGGACCGGTGAAGCAGGTGGGCCTTTATCTGATCCTTCTTTCCCTCTTCCTATTCCTTCTGGGCATCTTCTTCATCCTTTTCCCACGCCTTCCCCGAATCCCGGGAGACATCGTTTTAAGAAGGGGCAGGTTCACCATCTTCATTCCCCTGGGGACCTCCATTTTGCTGAGCCTTCTTTTAACCCTTTTGCTTAACCTCCTCTTCCGGGGCAAATGAGGTATATAAGCATCAGGGGAGCCAGGGAGCACAACCTCAAGAACATAGATCTGGAAATACCCCACGACAACCTGGTGGTGATCACCGGGGTGAGCGGAAGCGGAAAAAGTTCCCTGGCCTTTGACACCGTTTTTCAGCAGGCCCAGATGAAATTTCTGGAGGTTCTTTCCCCCTATGCCCGCCGCTTCCTTGAAAAGGTCTCCCGTCCGGAGGTGGAGGAAATAAAGGGGTTGAGGGCCGGTGTGGCGGTGGACCAGCGCAGCGTATCCTCCAATCCACTCTCCACCGTGGGAACGGTTACCGAAATCTACCATTACCTCCGCCTTCTCTTCGCCACCCTTTCCACCCCCTATTGCCCCTCCTGCGGAAGAGAACTCCAGGCCCTGCCCCCCGAGGGTATAGCCGAGGCGGTGGAGGCAAGGTTTTCGGGTTCCTTCCTCCGGGTGCTGGCTCCGGTGGTGAGCCGGAAGAAGGGGGAGCACAACGAGGTCTTCCGGAGGATTTTGAAGATGGGGTATCTCCGGGCCAGGGTGGACGGCAGGGTGCTGGAGTTAAGGCCGAATTTGAAGTTAGAGCGGCACAAGGTTCACCACATAGAGGTTCTGGTGGACGAGGGAAGGCTGAAGGGGGCAAGGCTCCGGAGGGCGGTGGAGCGGGCCCTGGAGATTGCCTCCCCCCATGTGGTGATTTCCATAGGGGAGAAGGACTTTCTTTTTTCCACCGCCCTTCATTGTCCCTACTGCGGAATTTCCCTTCCCTCCCCAGACATAAACCTTTTCTCCTTTCACAGTTCCTACGGTTCCTGCTCCGTATGCGGTGGAAGCGGAGAAGTGGATGGAGAGCCCTGTCCCCGGTGCAGGGGAAAGAGGCTCCGGAAGGAGGCATTGGCCTTTAAAATATCCGGTATGGACATAGGGGACCTCGCCGCCATGGAAGCAGGGGAGTTGAGGAGATTTCTCTCCTCCCTATCGCAGATTTTTTCCCATCCTGCGGGAAAGAAAATCCTGGAGGAAATAGACGAAAGGCTCCGGGTAATGGAGGACCTGGGGATAGGATATTTAAGCCTTAACCGTCCGGTTTCCTCCCTCTCCGGAGGGGAAGCCCAGAGGGTCAGGCTTACGGCCCAGTTAGGTTTGAGGATGAGGGGTGCCCTGTATGTTCTGGACGAACCCTCCATCGGTCTTCATCCCCGGGACCAGAGCAGGTTAATAGAAAGGTTAAAGGAGTTGCGGGACCAGGGAAACACGGTGATAGTGGTTGAGCACGACGAAATGACCATTCGGGCAGCGGACCACATCGTGGACATGGGACCCGGCGGCGGAAGAGAAGGTGGAAGGGTGGTGGCCCAGGGAACCCTGGAGGAGATCCTTGAAAATCCCCACTCCCTCACGGGCAAATACCTCTCCGGAAAAATTTCCCTGAAGGTCCCGGCCAAAAGAAGGGAGCCCCGGGGTTTTATCCGGATGAAGGGGGTGCGAACCCATAACCTTAAAAACATAGATCTGGAAATACCCCTGGGGGTTCTTCTGGTGATCACCGGAGTGAGCGGAAGCGGAAAGAGTTCCCTGGTGATAGACACCCTTTACCGGGCCCTCAAGGGGGAAGAGGTGCCCATGGACGCCATGGAGGGCCACGGTGAGGTGAAGGAACCCATCTTAGTGGATCAGAAGCCCATCGGGAAAACTCCCAGGTCCAGCCCCGCCACCTATGTGGGCGTTTTCACCCACATAAGAAAGTTGTTTTCATCCCTCCCGGAGGCCAGGAAAAGGGGGTTTTCCCACTCCAAGTTCAGTTTTAACCTTAGGGAGGGCAGGTGTCCGGTGTGTGGAGGAGCCGGAACCGTAAGGGTAAGGATGCATTTTCTTCCTGATGTTTTCGTCCGGTGCCGGGAATGCGGAGGCCGGAGGTATAAAAGGGAGGTCCTGGAAGTGAAGTTCCGGGGGTACAGCATCTACGATGTCCTTGAAATGACCGTGGAGGAGGCGGAGGAGGTTTTCCGGGATGTTCCCCCGGTGAAGAGGAAACTTAGGGTTTTAAACGAAATAGGCCTGGGCTACATAAAATTGGGTCAGCCTTCCCCCACCCTTTCTGGAGGGGAGGCCCAGAGGGTAAAAATCGCCAGGGAACTTACCAGAAACGCCAGTTCCAACCTCTACATACTGGACGAGCCCACCGTGGGCCTTCATTTTGACGATGTGGGGAAACTTCTCAGGGTTCTGAACCGTCTGGTGGATCAGGGAAACACCGTTATAATAATAGAGCACAACCTGGATGTCATAAAAAGCGCCGATTGGGTTATAGACCTGGGACCCGAGGGTGGTGAGATGGGCGGAAGGGTAGTGGCCCGGGGCAGGCCCGAAGATGTGGCCAGGGCTCCCACCCACACCGGGAGGTTTTTAAGGGAGGTGCTTTTTTGAAAACCGAGGAATACCTGAAGGAAGCCCTGAAAAGGGGAAAACTCCACCACAGCATACTACTGGAGGGGGGGGACGAGAGGGCCGTGGGGGTTTTTGCCAAGTACATTATCTGCCGGGGGGAGTGTAGCGATCCGTCTTACTTAAACGAGATCATAAGGATAAAACCCGAGGGGAGAAGCATAGGGATTGCCCAGATAAGGGACCTCATAGATAGGGTTTCGCTGAAGCCCTTCGCCGCCCCCTGGAGGTTGGTGGTAATAGAGGAGGCGGATAGCCTCACGGCGGAGGCCGCCAACGCCCTGCTGAAAACCCTGGAGGAGCCCCCGGAAAGCACCTATTTCCTTCTTCTTACCTCTTCCCCTTCGGCCCTTCCCTCCACGGTCCTTTCCAGGTGTCTTTGGCTTTCGTGGAACAGACGGGAGGGGAGGAAGGCCAGGAGGCTGGGGGATCCCTCCGGAATAAAGACCCGGGAGGACCTGAAAAATTTCGTCCACAATGCCCTCCTTCTCCTCAGAGATTGGATGGCCTGGAGGGAGGGGGAGGAGCCCCTTCACTTCCCCGTGGAGGAGGTGAAGAAACTTAAACTTCCTCCGGAACGCCTGGGGGATTTTCTTGGGGCCTTTGATAAAATTGGTTCCGTATGGGATCGGGCGAATCTTTCCATTGCCAGGGCTTATCTTGCGAAGATCCTGCGGGAGATGGGAATTGGCTAATTACAAACTCACCATAGCCTACGACGGGACCGCCTACAAGGGATGGCAGTATCAGCCGGATCAGAGGACGGTGCAGGGAACCATCCACAGGGCCCTTCAAATAATTACCAAAAGAAAACCCAAGATTTACGGAGCCGGAAGAACGGACGCCGGGGTCCACGCCCTGGGGCAGGTGGCCAATTTTCACACCCGCCTTTCCATCCCTACGGATTCCATGAGGAGAGCCCTGAACTCCCTGCTCCCCCCGGACATAAGGATTCTAAAATGCGAGATAGTGGGGGAGAAATTCAACGCCCGGTTTCACGCCCGGGGCAAGGTCTACGAATACAGGCTCTTTGAGGGGGAGGTTTTGCTTCCCCACATCCAGCGCTTTACCGCCCAGGTAAGGGGGCCTTCCCTGGATCTAAACGCCGTAAAGGAAGCCGCCGCCTATCTGGTTGGAGAGAAGGATTTTTCCTCCTTCGCATCGGAGGATTCCAGGAAGGATCGGGTGCGGAAAATCCAAAGTTTCAAGGTCTGGAAGAAGGGAGGAATAATTTATTTTCGGGTGCGGGGAAGCGGTTTCCTGAAATACATGGTGAGAATTATGGTGGGCACCCTCATTGAGGTGGGGAAGGGAAAAATTACCCCGGCGGAGTTCAAATCCATCCTGGAAGCCCGGGACAGAACCCTGGCAGGTCCTACCGCCCCTCCCCAGGGGCTTTTTCTTCTGAAGGTTCTTTACTGAACTCCCTCTTCTTGACCTCTTCCCGGATGTAGAGCAATATGTTCTTCAGGTTGGAGAGTTTTAAGAATATGTCCCGGGTGGTGGTTGCCCTTCTTATGTCGGCGAAGGCCTTTTCCAGGGCCTCCCAATCCTTGTAAAGGAGCAGGTGAATTACCTTCTTTTCCAGATCGGAAATCAATTCCTCCGCTTCAAACCTCTCCACCTTGCCCTTGGAGAGGAGGAAGTCCAACTGGAACAGGGCCGCATCCAGGTTCTTCAGCAGCATCTTCGTCTGCTCCTTCCTTCCGATGTGGGACGGGAAGAGGGTTTTCTTTTCCACCCCCCTCCTGTAGAACCCCACCAATTCCACCACCATGTCCTTGAGGAGGGACTTCAGGAGGAAAACGGATCTCCCCAGTTTTTCCTTCATGGCCGAGGGCAGGGATAGAAAACTGATGTTCAGGAGTTCTCCGAAGAAGACCTTTTTGTATTCGCCTTCCAGAGATTGCAGGAGTTTCTCCATGAGGGGTTTGAGTTTAGGCAATGTTTTTCTGTTGGTTTGAAGGACCTTTATGAGAAGGGCGAAGTCGTATTTTATCAGTATGAGAATGGGATAAAACCTCATGGGAATCTGGGCCTGACGCAGGAGGTTTTCCAGGTAGTCCAGGTATTTTATGAGTTTTGAAATCATGAGAAAGACCAGGGCTACCCGCCTTCTTTCGGTTCTTTCCTTTATGGAGGCGATGGTTTCCTTGATTTCCGGCACCGCCACCCTGTCCAGAGGTCTTTTAAACCTTTTTTTGAGATAGGTATCCATCAGGGGGATCCTCTTCAACTCCCTCACGATCCTCCGGGTGGTGGAGAAGAAGACGATGTAGGGGATTTCCGGGGCCTCCTTTACCCGGGAGAGAACATGCCGCCAGTCAAGGAAGAGTTCCGTCACCTGGGAGACCATACCCCAGTAGTTTCCCTTCCCCCTTTTGGGAAGTTCCAGGGTCATGACCCCGTACTTCCTCATGAAGTATTCTTCTATGAAGTCCTCAAACTCCGAGTAAAATTCTGTGTTTCTGTTTTCCAGTCTTATGGAAAGCAGGGCCGCCCTTCTGACGGCATCCTCCAGGGCCCTCAGTTCGGGCAGAAAATTCTTTCTGATGAGGGAGGACTTAACCTCTTCAGAGAGCATGTGGAAATTTATTACGGGGAAGAGGAGAACTGATCTTATGAGCATTTCCCACTCAAAGAGTATCGGAAGAAGGGCCCTTTCTTCGCATTCTCTGAGGAAGGAGTCCAGGAGTTTGTCCTTGGTCTCCACCTCCCCTTCCTTGAAAAAAGCCGTGATGTGGGTAATATCTTCTCTCATAGGTCTATTTCTAACAAAAAAACAGGTTCAGTTCAATTAAGTTTCGCCTTCAATTTTTTCCATGAACTCCACGAACCCTCCCCGGTAAAGGGTGGAAAGGAATTTTTCGGTCCTATCCAGGGGGTCCTCCAGGGAGAATTTTTCCCCCAGTTTCCGGGCGATTTCCTGCACCGAGAGGGTTCCGTCCAGGAGGTTCCAGACGAAACTTCCCCTTTCGTCCAGGTGAATTCGGAAGTTTTCCCCCCAGAGTAACCTCAAAATTTTGAAGCGGGATTTGGGCTTGAGGAGGACCACATGGTCCCCCTCAATCTCCCATTTACCCTTTCTGAGAGGATAAATCCTCTCAGGATCTTTCAGCATTCTTCTTGGGGTAATAAATCAGGGCGAATCCTACCACCAGGAAGACCAGAAGACCCATCCATGGCCCCAGGGCCCTTCCCCAGGCCGTTTCCATAACGAAGTTGGGAAGTTTGACCTTGGCCACATAGAGGCCTGCCAGGATTATGCCGGTGATGGCTTCCCCGGCAATGAAGCCCGAGGCCAGAAGGGTTCCGGTGTTTTCGGCCCTTTGCTTCTGCTCCTGGGTGAGGTTCTTCTTCTTGAGGATGGAGTCCACCAGGGCTCTGATAAGCCCACCTATGAAGATGGCAAAGGTGGTCTCAAAGGGAAGATACATGCCCACGGCGATGAGCATGGGGGAGGGGGAATTTATGAGGATAAGCCCCACGGCGAAAAGCATTCCGGCCAGAACCAATCCCCAGGCCATTTCCCCGCTGACTATTCCCTTGGAAAGCATGGCCATGAGTCCCGCCTGGGGGGCAGGAAGGTCAGCCCCGCCTATTCCTCCCCGGGAGGCCTGGTGAAGCCACTGCATGGGGATGGCTAAAACCAGCGAAGCCGTAATGACCCCGATGATGACCCCGATTTCCATCTTCCACGGGGTTCCTCCCAGGATGTGCCCCACCTTGAGGTCCTGCATGATGTCTCCGGCCACCCCGGAGGAGGCGCAAACCACCGCCGCCACCCCCAGGACCGCCGCCACACCGGGGTCACCCTTGATACCGATGAGCACCATGAGAAGGGCGGCGATTATAAGGGTGGAGAGGGTAAGTCCGGAAATAGGGTTGTTGGAGGAACCGATCATCCCCACCAGATAACCCGCCACCGCTGCAAAGAGGAAGCCGGCTATGGTCATTATCACCGCCGAGAGGACCGCTCCCCAGAAGTTGTGGGTGAAGTAGTAGTAAATTATGGTAATGGGGATCAGGAGAATGAGAATGGCAACCAGGACTCCTCCGTAGGGAAGGTCCTTTTCCAGCCTGGACTTTTCTGCCTGGGATATGGCTCCGTGGCTGATGTCCCGGAAGGCCCTGGCAATCCCGTCCCACAGGGATTTTCTCATTTTGTAAAGGGTGTAGAAGGCGCCCACGATCATGGCGCCCACCGCCGCAGGTCTTACCTGGTACTTCCATATGGCCTCGCTGAATGCCACCCAGTTTCCAGCCTCCGGGGTGTGCATCCCAGAGTTAATTAAAGAAAGAAGCGGCACCAGGAAGAGCCATCCGAAGACCCCTCCGGAAAAGACCACCGCCGAAAGCCTGGCTCCTATAATGTAGCCCACTCCCATGAAGGCCGGTGAGGCCGCCGGGCTGGACACATAAAACCCTCCGGTAAATTCCCTGGTGAAGAATTTTCCCGTCTGGATGGTGCTCTTTCCGAAACTGATGAAGCCGTTTACGAAGGACTGGATTATCTGAAGTCCCCTGGAGTTTTTGAGGAATTCTATGACGGCTCCCAGGGCCATGGCTCCGAAAACATATCCTGCTCCGCTCTGTCCCTTCTGTCCTGCCTTCACTATCTCCGCCGTGGCCACGCTCTCGGGGAAGGGCAGGGAAGCGTCTTCAATGAGTGTTCTTCGCAGGAAAATAACGAAGAGTACCCCCAGGACGCCTCCCACCAGCATAAGCATGGTGCTGATGAAGTAGTGGAGCCTGTCCCAGAGGCCCGAAATAAGAAAGGCCGGGATGGTGAATATGGCTCCTGCGGCCAGGGCTTCTCCCACCGCCGCGGTGGTCCTGAAGATGTTTTCCTCCAGCACCGAGCCCTTCAGGGGCTTGAGGATGACCATGGCCATCACCGCCGCCGGATAGGTGGCTGCCACGGTCATTCCCGCCTTGAGTCCTAAGTAGGTGTTGGCAGCCCCCAGGATCACCGCAAAAATGGCTCCGAAGAAAACCGCCTTAAAGGTAAATTCAGGAAGGTCGGTTTTTTCTGGAACGAAGGGTTTAAATCCGTTGCTCATTCTCCACTCTCCTTGAACTTATTTGGCTATAGATTAAGTAAATCATAAAAACCCTTCGGATTTCAACCTTTGATAAACCGGGGTTTTGTGATAAATTGGTTTTGATGAAGGTCCTCATAACTGGAGCCGCAGGTTTCATTGGCTCCCACCTGGTGGGGAAGTTCCTCCAGGAGGGATGGGAGGTGGTGGGTCTGGATAACCTCCTTACCGGGAGGATTGAGAACCTTCAGGATTATTTTTCCAGTTCGTCCTTCGTATTTATCAAATACGATGTTACGAACTTCCTCTATGTCAAGGGGGAACTTGACCTGATTCTCCACTTTGCCTGCCCCGCTTCCCCCGTCCACTACCTCCGCCACCCCATCCACACCATGAAGGTGGATTCCCTGGGAACCCTTCACGCCCTGGGCCTGGCCAAGGAGAAGGGGGCCAGGTTCGTCTTAGCCTCCAGTTCAGAGGTTTACGGGGATCCCCTGGAGATTCCCCAGAAGGAAACCTACAACGGCAATGTCTCACCCATAGGACCCCGTTCGGTTTACGACGAGGCCAAGAGGTTTTCCGAGGCCCTGACCATGGCCTATTTTCGCCAGCACGGGGTGGATGTGAGGATAGCCAGGATCTTCAACACCTACGGCCCCAGGATGGATCCCGACGACGGCAGGGTTATCCCCACCTTCATAAAACAGGCCCTGCTGGGCCAGCCCCTGACGGTTTTCGGCGATGGGACCCAGACCCGCTCCTTCTGCTACATAGACGACATGGTGGAGGGCATATATTCCCTCTCCACGGAGGATGGAATCTCGGGGGAGGTTTTTAACCTGGGAAATCCCCAGGAGTGGAAGATAATTGATGTGGCAAAACTGGTTAGAGAACTGACCGATTCCGACTCCCCCATTGAATTCAGACCCCTTCCCCAGGACGACCCCCGGCGGCGGAGGCCCGACATAGAAAAGGCCCGGAGGCTTCTGGGCTGGAGCCCCGTTTATAGCCTGGAGGAAGGGCTTAAGGAGGCTTTGCCATGGTTCAAAGAGAGGGTATTGAGGCCTTAGTAAGGGAGAACCAGGAGGAAATCCTTTCCCTTCTTAGGGACTTCGTGGAACTGGAGTCCCCCACCGAGGACAGGGAGGCGGTTCACGCCCTGGGTGAGATGGCGGCGGAACTCTTCTACCCCTTCCTTCCTCAAAAAAAGGTCCTGGGAGAAGAATACAGGGTTTATAGGTTTTCCAGGCAGGAGCCCAGGGTGGTCTTCCTGGGCCACCTTGATACTGTCCATCCCCGGGGAAGTTTGAAGAGAAATCCCTTCCGGGTGGAGGAAGGAAAGGTTTACGGGCCCGGGGTCCTGGACATGAAGGGGGGGATAGTGGCCCTTTATTTCGCCCTGAGGTTTGCAGAGGCCCTGGGAGACCTTCCCCCTCTGGCCCTCATACTGAACACCGAGGAGGAGAGGGGCTCTGCCCACACCCTGGACAACATGAGGCGGCTGGCCAACGGATTCAAATACTGCTTCGGCCTGGAGCCTTCCTCTCCCGGAGGGAAACTTAAAACCTCCCGAAAGGGGGTTATCACCCTTAAAATTGAGACCCGGGGAAGGAAGGCCCACGCAGGTCTTGCCCCGGAAAAGGGAATAAACGCCATAGATGAACTCATAGGTCAACTCCATCAGTTGAGGGAATGGGTGAAGGTCAACGAGGGAAGTTTCAACATAGGGATAATTGGAGGTGGGGAGAAGCCCAATGTGATCCCCGGGGAGGCCTTCGCAGTGGTGGACATAAGGTTTAAGGACGAGGGCTTCGGGGAAAAACTCCAGACCTACATGGGGGAAGTGGGTCCCCTCAAGAAGGGGGCCCTGGTTCGGATGGGTTTCAATTCCTTCGTGCCCCCCCTTCAACCCAATATCGCCCAGAGGAGACTTTACGCCCGCCTGCGGGAATTTTTCCGCTCCCACGGAATAGAACTGGAGGAGACATCCTCCCCCGGGGGAGCCGATGCTTCATGGTTTTCCCGGTGGGGAATGGCTGCCATTGACGGTTGGGGACCCGAAGGCGAAGGGGCCCATTCCGACGATGAGTTTCTCAACCTGGCTTCCCTCCACCAAAGGATCGTCATCCTTACCCTTCTCCTCCTCAATTTGAAGACCCTGGCTCCATGAAAAAATTGTTTTTAATAAATGTTTACAGGAAGAAGGAAAAGGTTCGTAAATACATTGAAGCCCTTTCCCTCCTTTTTGACGGTGGCCTCCAGGTGGTGGAGGAGGGGGAACTGAAGACAGTATCCGGCCCGGCCATAATAACTGGTTCCGAAAGGATGGTGGGGGAGGACCAGGTTTCTCAGCAACTCCTTGACTTCGTTTTGGAGACTTCCTGGCCCCTTCTTGGAATATGTTACGGTCATCAGGCCATAGGGAAAGCCTACGGCCACGGGGTCGTAAAATGCGGAAAGCACCGGGGGCCGGAGTTCATAGTTAAAACGAAGGACAGCCCCTTGCTTCGGGGCCTACCCCGGATTTTTCAGATGGACGAATCCCACTACGAGTGCGTGGAGGGGGAAGGTCCCCTGGAAGTGGTGGCGGTAAACAGGGAGAATCCCCAGGTGGTTGAAACCCTTCAGGATCCGGAAAGGGGGATTTTTGGGGTTCAGTTCCATCCAGAGAGGACCCCCGAGGGGAGGAATTTCGTCCTCCAAAACTTCCTTTCCCTTTCCTTCGGAGCCTAATTTTTGTAAACTATTCCCCTTAGGAGGTTTTCATGAAAAAAACGCCATTATACGAGGTGCACAAAGCCCTGGGGGCCAAAATGATCCCCTTCGCCGGCTTTGAAATGCCGGTGATGTATTCTTCCATCATAGAAGAGCACATGGCGGTGAGGGAGAGGGCCGGCCTTTTTGATGTAAGCCACATGGGGGAGATATTCGTTTCAGGACCGGATTCGGTGGACTTCCTCCAGTGGGTAACCAGCAACGAGGTGGAGAAGATGAAGGTGGGAAGAGCCCGTTACAACGCCTTCCCCACCGAAAAGGGCACCGTGGTGGACGACCTTCTGGTTTACAGGATGGAGGAGAACCACTACATGCTGGTGGTAAACGCAGCCAACATAGACAAGGACTTTCAGTGGCTCGTGGAGCATGCCAGAGATTTTGATGTGAAACTGGAGAACCTGAGTGCCGAATACTTCCAGTTGGCCCTCCAGGGGCCCCGGGCCCAGGAAATACTCCAGCCTCTGGTGAATATTGACCTTTCGGGGATAAAGTATTACCGGTTCAAAATGGTGGAAATCCTGGGAGAGGAGGTGGTCCTTTCCAGGACGGGCTACACCGGGGAGGACGGCTTTGAAATCTACGGCCCCTCCCACCAGGCCAGGAAGTTCTGGGATGCCATAATGGAGTTGGGAAGAGAGCACGGGATGCTCCCCGCAGGTCTCGGCGCCAGGGATACCCTCCGCCTGGAGGCCGGCATGAACCTCTACGGCAACGACATGGACGAGACCACCACCCTCCTGGAGGCGGACCTGGAGTGGATCGTAAAATGGGAGAAGGATTTCCTGGGAAAGGAGGCCCTTGTGAAACAGAAGGAAGAGGGACTTCGCAGGAAACTCGTTGGGTTTGAGATGGTGGACAGGGGTATTCCCCGCCACGGCTACAAAGTTTATGTGGATGGCAAGGAATACGGAGTGGTGGCCAGCGGAGGCTACGCTCCTTACATTAAGAAAAACATAGGCAATGTTTACCTCCCCATGGAGAAAACCGCAGAGGGGGAGGAATTTGAGATAGAAATTCGGGGAAAACTCCACAGGGCCAGGGTGGTTCCCAGACCCTTTTACAGGAGAAAAAAATAGGAGGTGAGCGATGATACCCGATGAACTCTATTACACCGAGAGCCACGAGTGGGTAAGGGTTGAGGGGGAAAGGGCCACGGTGGGAATTTCCGATTTTGCCCAGAGGGAACTTCAGGACATAGTTTATGTGGAACTTCCCGAGGTGGGCAAAAGGGTTAAAAAGGGGGATGTTCTCTGTAGCATAGATTCGGTGAAGTCCTCCGCCGAGGTTTACGCCCCCCTTTCCGGGGAAATCGTAGAGGTTAACGAGGCCCTCAACGATCAGCCAGAACTGATTAACAAGGATCCCTACGGGGAAGGTTGGCTGGTGGTCATCAAAATAGAGGATCCCGGGGAGATTTCCTCCCTTCTTCCCGCCTCAAAATACAAAGAGATAGTTGAGGAATGAGTAGATACATCCCTATCACCCCCAGGGATAGGGAGGAGATGCTAAAGGCCCTGGGCCTGGAGTCCGAAGAGGAACTTTTCCGCTCCATTCCTCCGGACCTTCGGGGAAAGGGAGACATTGACATCCATCCCATCAACTCGGAGGCGGAACTCAGGGAATACTTCCTTTCCCTTTCCAGGGACAACACCTTCCAGGACAAAAGAATTTTCCTGGGAGGTGGGGCCTATCACCACTACATCCCCTACGCCGTGGATTACCTCTCCTCCAGGTCGGAATTCTTGACCCCGTACACCCCCTACCAACCGGAGGTCAGCCAGGGGACCTTAACCGCCACCTTTGAGTTTCAGACCTACATGGCGGCCCTTACGGGTCTTGAGGTGGCCAACGCCTCCATGTACGAGGGGGCCACGGCCACGGCGGAGGCAGCCTTGATGGCCCTGAGGATAAAAAGGGGAAACATAGCGGTGGCCTCCTCCCTTCATCCCCAGTATCGTCAGGTTTTGAAAACATACCTGGAGAAACAAGGCGTGGACATAGTGGAGGTGCCCTTCGGTGAGGACGGCAAAACCCGTCTTGAGCATCTGAGGAGGTTTGATAACCTTTCTGCCTTCATAGTGGGATATCCTAATTTCTTCGGGGTGGTGGAGGACCTGGATGCTATTCAGGGGGTCCTGAAGGAAAAGGGGGCCCTCCTGGTGACCTCCACCTGGGAAGCCCTTTCCCTGGCCCTGATAAAACCTCCCGGAGCCTTCGGCGCCGCCATAGCCGCCGGCGAGGCCCAGAGTTTGGGACTTCCCCTGGCCTACGGTGGTCCTTATGTGGGATTTTTTGCCACCCTGAAAAAATATGTCTGGAAAATGCCCGGGCGTCTGGCAGGGATGACCAGGGACTCCCAGGGGAGAAGGGGATTTGTCCTCACCCTTTCCGCCCGTGAGCAGCACATAAGGCGGCAGAGGGCCACCTCCAACATATGCTCCAACGAGGCCTGGTGTGCCATAAGGGTGGCCATTTACCTTTCCCTTCTCGGGAAGAAGGGCCTTAGGAATCTGGCCCTTTTGAACCATCGCCGGGCGGTTTTCGCCCTGGACCTTCTCCGGCAGGCCGGTTTCAAGCCCAGTTTTTCCTCCCCCTTCTTCAATGAATTTGCCGTGGACCTGGGCAGGGATGCTGAGGAATTCAGGCGTAGCCTTTTGTCAAAGGGGTTCGTGGCAGGATATCCCCTGGGAAGGGATTATCCGAACCTTAAAAACCACCTTCTGCTGGCCTTTACCGAGATGACCTCCAGGGAGGACATAAAGGCCCTGGTGAAAGAAATGGAGGCTTTAAAATGAAGGTCATATTTGAGTACTCCAGGGAAGGGAAAAAGGGTTTCCACATAGAGGAGGAAAAGGGGCGAGACCTTCTTCCCGAAGACCTCATCCGGGACGAGGTGGAGGTCCTTCCCGAGGTGAGCGAAAGGGAGGTGGTTTCCCACTACCTTCGCCTTTCCGTCCTCAATTATTCCGTGGATTGGGGCTTTTATCCCCTGGGTTCCTGCACCATGAAATACAATCCCAAGGTGAACGAACTGGTGGCTTCCCTTTTCACGGAGGCCCACCCCCTTCTCCCCGAGGAGATGGTCCAGGGGTATCTGAGGATCTTCAAGGATCTGGAGGAGGCCCTGAAGGAAATCACCGGTCTCCACACCTTTACCCTGGCCCCGGCCGCCGGAGCCCACGGGGAGTTCACCGGGATCATCACCGTGAAAAACTACCTGGAGGCCCGGGGGGAAAGGAGGGAGGTGGTTCTGATTCCGGACTCAGCCCACGGAACCAACCCCGCCACCGCAACCCTCTCCGGTTTTCGGGCCGTGGAAATTCCATCGGACGAAAAGGGAATGATAGATCTGGAGAAGTTCAAGGCCGCCCTCAACGACAAGGTGGCGGCCCTCATGCTTACCAACCCCAATACCCTGGGAATCTTTGAGGAAAACATTAAGGAAATCTCCCGCTTGCTTCACGGGGTGGGTGCCTTCCTTTACATGGACGGGGCCAACATGAACGCCCTCCTGGGGCAGGTTAAGGTGGCGGATCTGGGGGTGGATGTGATCCACCTGAACCTTCACAAAACCTTTTCCACTCCCCACGGCGGGGGAGGACCCGGCAGCGGACCCGTGGGGGTGGTGGAAAAACTGGCCCCCTACCTTCCGGGACCCCGGCTGGTAGAAAAGGAAGGGAAACTTCGCTGGACAGGGGGGCTGGGAAGGATAAGGTCCTTCTACGGAAATTTCCTGGTCATGGTGAAGGCCTTGGCCTACATAAAGGAACTGGGGGGCAAAGGGCTTGAGGAGGTTTCCCGGATCGCGGTTTTGAACTCCCGCTATCTCAGAAAAAAACTGGAAGGGAAATTTAAGGTTTCGTACCCCACGGAGACCCTCCACGAATTCGTCCTTTCCGACGAGACCTTCAGGGATAAAATCACCACCCTGGACCTGGCCAAGAGGTTGCTGGACTACGGATTTCATCCTCCCACCATTTACTTTCCCCTCATAGTCCACGGCGCCCTCATGATAGAGCCCACGGAGACCGAAAGCAGGGAAACCCTGGATGCCTTTGCCGGGGCCATGGAAAAAATCCTGGAGGAGGCAGAAAGGGAACCCGAGGTGGTCAAGACCGCTCCCCACAAAACCCCGGTGGGCAGACTGGACGAGGTGGGGGCTGCCCGCAGGCCGATTTTGACCTGGATGCAGTATCTTCAGGAACAGGATCAGTCCTGAAGGGCCAAATCCACCGCCGCCCTGGCGTGGATTTCCGTGGTGTTAAAAAGGGGAAGTTCGGTGTGTTCCTGTTTAATCAAAAGCGGTATCTCGGTGCAACCTAAAACTATGCCCTCGGCTCCGTTTTCCTCCAGGGCTTTGATGATTTCCAGAAACCTTCGCCGGGATTCCTCCCGGAGGATACCCTTCACCAACTCTTCGTATATTACCCGGTTTATGTATTCCCTTTCCCGGGCTGGAGGAACCAGGATGTCTATGCCGTGGCGGGCCAGCCTTTCCCGGTAAAAATCCATCTCCATGGTGAACTTCGTTCCCAGGAGGCCCACCCTCCTTAGGCCCCTTTCCTTTATTTTCTCAGCGGTGGCGTCGGCAATGTGGAGCAAGGGGATCTTTACCCTTCGCTGAACTTCCGGAAATAGTTTATGCATGGTGTTGGTGGCTATCACTAAGAAATCCGCCCCGGCCCTCTCCAGAACTTCGGCTATATCCCCCAGAATTAGCCCCATTTCATCCCATCGGTTTTCAAACTGGAGGTCGTGTATCCCCTGAAAGTCCACCGAATACATTATGATTTCCGCCGAATGGTGGCCTCCAAGTTTTTCCATGACGGCCCGATTCATTATCCTGTAATATTCCACCGTGGATTCCCAACTCATTCCACCTATAAGTCCTATCTTCTTCATAGGGAAATTTTACCTCAGGAGGCTTCCCCCCGGGAAAAACACGGGGAAGAGGAAGTGATAAAATCTAAAGATGAAGATTTATTTTCAACCCTTTATGGGAATTGCCGGGGACATGACGGTGGCGGCCCTCTCTCACCTGGGGGGCGTAACCACTCTGGAACTCAGGAAAAAGGTGGCCTCCTGGGACATTCCCGTGGAGGTGGCCCTGGAGGAGGAAAGGAGGGGGGATTTTCCCGGCCTTTACCTTCGGATTGAGATCCACGACAGGTTGCCGGAGGTTTTCTTTGACGATATCAGGGACATTCTCGGAAGAATAGAGGAGAGGAAGGAGGTTAAGGAGAAGGCCCTGGAGGCCTTTGAAACCCTTTTCAGGGCCGAGGGAGAGGCCCACGGTGTGAACTGGAGGAGGGTTCACCTCCACGAAGCCGGGGCCTGGGACGCCATATTTGACTTGCTGGCCACCTCCTGGCTTCTGGAAGAACTTGCCCCGGCGGAGGTCCTCCACGGCCCCGTAAACCTGGGGGCCGGTGTGGTTTCTTCGGCCCACGGTCTTATGCCCGTGCCCCCCCCGGCGGTGGCGGTGCTTTTGAGGGGGAGGCAGGTGTTTTCCGCCGGGCCTTCGGCGGAACTCACCACCCCCACCGGAGCCGCCATCCTGAAAACCTTCGCCCGTCCTTCCCCGCTGCCCCCGGGGCGGCTTTCCGGGGAGGGCAGGGGACTCGGCACCAGAAAATTTTCAGGATTTCCCAATTACCTTCGGGTTCTTTCCCTGGAGGGAGGGCCTTCCCGTTCTGTGGTTTACGAACTGGAGTTTCAGGTGGACGACAGTCCTGGTCAGTGGCTGGGAAACCTCTGGGAACTTCTGGAGGGCCGGGTTCTGGACATGGTGATGATTCCCGTTTACATGAAGAAGGGCAGGCCCGGGGTTCTCCTTAAAATCCTGGCCACGGCGGAAAACCTCCAGCAGGTGAAGGGAATTCTTTTTGAAAATACCTCCACCATAGGGCTTAGAGTTTCCCTTAAGGAAAGGGAGGAACTGGAAAGAAAACTTGAGGAAGTAGAGGTGGATGGGGAAAGGGCCCTGGTGAAGGTGGCCTATCGGGACGGAAGGCCCGTCAATGTGGCACCGGAGTTTTCCTCTTGTAAAGAACTTGCGGTAAAACTTAAAATATCCATAAAGGAGGCCTGCAGAAGAATCCTGGCCCGATGGAGGGAAAAATGAAGTTTTACCTCACCACGCCTATTTACTATGTCAACGGAAAACCCCACCTGGGGCATGCCTATACCACCGTCATAGGCGATGTGATAGCCCGATACAAGAGGATAAAAGGCTACGATGTCTTCTACCTCACCGGCACCGACGAACACGGTGGAAAGATTGAAAAGGCCGCCAGGGCCCTGGGGAAGAGTCCCAGAGAACTGGCCGACGAAATGGTCCCCCACTTTAAAAACCTATGGAAGGCCCTGAACATAGAATACGATTTCTTCATAAGAACCACCATGGACTTCCACGAGAGGAAGGTGGCGGAAATATTTGAGGAACTCAAGAGGAGGGGCCACATCTACAAGGGCTCTTACAGCGGCTGGTACTGCTACAACTGCGAGGCCTACATCCCCGACGACGCCGAGGAGGAGGACGGGGTGAAGATATGTCCCGATTGCGGTGGAAAGGGAGAATTTATCACCGAAGAGAACTATTTCTTCCGGCTTTCGGCCTTCCAAAAACCCCTCCTGGATTTTTATCGGGAAAACCCCGATTTCGTAAAGCCCCGGTTTATGATGAACAAAGTGGTCAGTTTCGTGGAGCAGGGTCTTCGGGACCTCAGCATAACCCGCACCACCATCAACTGGGGTATAAGGGTGCCCTCGGACCCAAAACATGTAATCTATGTGTGGTTTGACGCCCTGTTCAATTACATAACGGGTCTTCGGGATCAGTTTGAAAAATATTGGCCTGCGGACCTTCACATCATAGGCAAGGACATAATCATCTTCCACGCCGTCTACTGGCCGGCCTTCCTCATGGCCCTGGGTTATTCCCTTCCCCGGACGGTGCTTTCCCACGGGTGGTGGCTGGTGGACAGGAGGAAAATGTCCAAACACCTGGGAAATGTCCTGGATCCTCACATTCTCATAGAAGGTTTCGGTTCCGACGCTGTGAGGTATTTTCTGCTGAGGGAGACCCCCATCGGCCAGGACGGGAATTTTTCCCACGAGGGCTTCATAGAAAGATACAACGCAGACCTGGCCAACGAGTTGGGAAACATCGTTTCCCGGACCACCGCCATGGCGGTTAAGTATTTTTCAGGGAACCTTCCCTCCCCATCGCCGGCCCTGGAAGTGGACAGAAAGATGGAGGAGCAGTGGAGGGAGTTGGAACCCCTTATTGACCGTGCCTTTGAGAACTACGAGTTTTCCCGGGGGCTTTCCCTCCTGTGGGGTTACCTCCGGGGAATCAACAAATATCTGGTGGAGACAGAACCCTGGAGGAGTGGAACCAGGGATCCGAAAAGAACCTCCAGGATACTTCTCACATCCTTTAAGGCTCTTCACGCCTCCCTGAAATTCATAATTCCCGTGATGCCGGAGGCAGGGGAGAAGATAAGGAAGGCCCTTTCCGGTCCCGAGGAATTTTCCTGGGATGCCTACAACGAAAACCGAAGGATAGAGAGGCTGGACCACCTCTTCCCCAGGGTGGACAAGGCCGAATTCTTCAAGGAGGAAAAAATGGAGGAGAAAAAAGAGGAAAAAACTTATGTCACCATTGAGGACTTTTTCAAAATGGGCCTCAAGGTGGGGAAGATAGTGGAGGTAAAGGAGGCTCCCAACGCCGACAAACTTTACCTTTTGAAGGTGGACATGGGGGACCACCAGAGAAATCTGGTGGCAGGACTCCGCCAGTATTATAGCCCGGAGGAACTTCTGGGTAAGAAAATAGTGGTGGTAACCAACCTCAAGCCCGCCAAAATCAGGGGACACGAATCCCAGGGGATGCTCCTGGCGGCGGATGTGAACGGCAAGCCTTACCTTCTCATCGTTCCCGACGAGGTGCCCCCGGGCTCCATGGTCAGATGAACCTGGCCATTTTCGGGAAACCCCAGAGCGGGAAGACCACACTTTTTCACCTTCTCACCGGCATGGGGGAGAAGGTGAAGCACATGGCCATGGTGGAGGTTCGCGACCCACGGCTTGAAAGGGTAGGGGAGGCGGAGGGTTCCTCCAAGATTACCTACCTGCACATAGGCTTTTTGGACCCTCCAGCCAGGGAAATGGTCAGCCAGATGAGGGCGGCGGAGGGGCTTATCCATGTGGTCAGGTCGGAAACACCCGGGGAGGAAATAAGGAGGGTGGAGGAGGATTTTCTGGTGAAGGACGCTGAAACCCTGGAGGGAACCCTGGAGAAGGCGAAGAAGCAGTATTCCAAACAGAAGACCAGGAATCTGGAGAGGAAAATCTCCGGCCTGGAAAAGGCCCTGGAGGTTTTGAGGGCCGGAAGACCTCTGAGGGAGACATTTTACCAGGAGCAGGAGGAGTTTTCAGGCCTTGGGCTCCTTTCTCTCAAGCCCATCATCCATGTGGTAAATGCGAGATTTGAGGAACTGGAGAGGTTGCGGGGGCTGGAGGCGGAGGGAAAGGGGAGGGCGGTGGTGGTCATGGATCTGCTCACCGAAAAGGAACTCCTTGAAAGCGGGGAGGAGGAGAGACGGGAACTAATGGAGGAGTTCGGAATAGTGGAGCGGAAGGCGGAGAAGTTCGTTGAAAGGATTTACGGGGTTCTGGACCTTCTGGTTTTCTTTACCGCTAACTCCCGGGAGGCCAGGGCCTGGACCCTCCGTAGGGATTCCACCGCCCTGGAGGCGGCGGGTAAGATTCACACGGACATGGCCCGGGGCTTCGTCCGGGCGGAGGTGGCCCCCTGGGAGGAATTCGTCCAGGCCGGAGGATGGTCAGGGCTACGCAGGGAAGGAAAGATTCGCCTGGAGGGGAAGGATTACAGGGTTAAGGACGGGGATGTTCTCAACATAAAGTTCAATAGATGAAATTTGAAATCCTGTGGCAAGACAGCAATTCCCGGGCCAGGGTGGGAATCATTCACACCAAATCCGGCCCGGTCCTCACCCCTGCCTTCATGCCCGTGGGAACGGAGGGGGCGGTGAAGGGGATTTTCCCGGAGCAACTCCGGGCTATGGGATACCGACTGATCCTTTCCAACCTCTATCACCTCTACCTCAGACCGGGGATTGAGGTCATAGAGGAGGTGGGGGGGCTCCACAGGTTCATGGCCTGGGATGGGGCCCTTCTCACCGATTCCGGAGGTTTCCAGGCCTTCAGTCTTTCCTCCCGGGTGGAGGTTCAGGAGGAGGGGATCAGGTTCTCCTCCCACATTGACGGCAGTTCCCATTTCCTTTCCCCGGAGGCGGTGGTGGATTATCAGAGGAGGTTGGGGGTGGACATAGCCATGGTTCTTGACCACTTCGTATCCAACGACGCTCCCCGGGCCCTGGTGGAGGAGGCCACCTTCCGAACCCTCCGCTGGGCGGAAAGGGCGGCCAGAAGAATAAGGGAAAGGAAAAATTCCACCGCCTTCTTCGGGATCGTTCAGGGAGGAGTTTATTCCGACCTGAGAAGGAGGGCTGCCCGGGAACTGGCCGCCATGGACTTTGACGGCTACGCCATCGGAGGTCTGGGGGTGGGGGAGGGGGAAGAGGAAATGATGGGGGCCGTGGAGGAAACCGTGGCGAACCTCCCCGAGGAAAAGCCCCGCTATCTCATGGGCATAGGCCACCCCGTCCAGATGGTGAAGGCGGTGCTGAGGGGGGTGGACCTTTTTGACTGCGTTCTGCCCACCAGAAACGGGAGAAGGGGGCAGGTTTTTTCCCCGGAGGGTTTGTTGAGGATTAAGCGGAGGGAATACGCCCGGGATCCCCGCCCGGCCCACCCCGAGTACCCCTTTTCCAGGGCCCTCCTCCGCCACCTCTACTCCTCTGGGCACATAAATTCCTCCCTCTACAACACCCTCATCAACCTCAGGTTCTTTCTTGACATAATGGAGAAAATTCGTAAATATATTAAGGCCAATTCCCTTGGGGAATTTCTGAGGGATTTAGAAAAAACTTGGAGGGAGAAATGATCAACATGCTTTACGCCCAATCTTCAGCCCAGGCAGGGCAACAGGGAGGTTTTCTTGGGTCCCTGATAATGATAGCCATAATCTTCGTGATTTTCTACCTTTTGCTTATCGTTCCGGCCAAAAAACGCCAAAAGAAGCATCAGGAGATGATAAATTCCATTGAGGTGGGGGACGGGGTGGTGACCGCCGGTGGAATAGTGGGGAAGGTCACCGCCGTATACGAGGACAGGGTGGAGATTGATTCTCTGGGAAGCAAACTTGAGGTGGTGAAAAACTACATAACCGCAGTAAACAAGAAGAGGTGAAATAATGAAGAGAAAGGTGGGCTGGAAGTTCGCCGTAATTATCGGCTCCCTGCTTCTATTCCTTTACTTTATGATCCCCCCTTCCGAGAAGATAAAACTGGGCCTTGACCTCAAGGGAGGGATGCACCTGGTTCTTCAGGTGGTGACCGACGATGCGGTGAAGATGGAAAGGGACCAGGAGATCCTCCACCTGAAGTCTCTGCTGGAGGACGAGGGGATCAAGGTGGCCCGGGTTTACGGAAAGGGGATAAACGCCATCGTGGTGGAGGGAATACCGGGGGATCGGGAAAGGGATTTTGATGCCCTGATTGCCAGCAATTTCTCCGTCAACTGGGATTATTCCGGAATAGTCAACGGAAGGGCCGAGTTGACCATGAAGAAAAAGTACGAGGCCATGCTCAGGGAGAACGCCGTGGAAGAGGCCCTGGAGACCATAAGGCGGAGGATAGACGAGTTCGGAATCTCCGAGCCGGTTATCCAGCGTCAGGGGGTTCACGGAGACAAAATAGTGGTGGAACTTCCCGGAGTGGACGATCCCAAGAGAGTTAGGGCTCTTCTGAAGAACACGGCCCTTCTGGAACTTAAACTGGTGAAGGATGGACCCTTCCCCACCAAGGAGGAGGCCCTGAAGAAATACGGAGGGAGCCTTCCCTCGGACCTTCAGATTCTTCCCAGTAAGGGGCAGGGTTATTTCATAGTGGAGAAAATGGCGGCGGTGACGGGCAGGGACCTGAAAACTGCCCGCACCTGCGCTGACCAGTATAACCTCCCTGCCATCTGCTTCACCCTCAACGCCGAGGGGGCCAGGAAGTTTGAAAAGGTGACCAGCGAGAACATCGGAAGACGCTTAGCCATCGTCCTGGACGATGTCATTCAGAGCGCACCCACCATAAACGCCAGAATATCCTACGAGGGAAGGATTGAGGGGCAGTTTACCCAGGAAAGTGCCCACGACCTGGCCCTGGTATTAAGGACCGGTTCCTTGCCGGCGGGAATAAAGATCGTGGAGGAAAGGACCATAGGACCCTCCCTGGGTGCGGATTCCATCAGGAAGGGGCTGAGGGCCTCCCTCTTGGCCCTTCTACTGGTTATGGGCTTTATGATTTTCTACTACCGTCTGGCCGGAGTCAACGCCACCCTGGCACTGATCCTGAACATGATCATAATCTTGGGCTCCCTGGCCCTATTCCATGCAGCCCTGACCCTGCCGGGAATTGCAGGAATCGTTCTAACCATAGGAATGTCGGTGGATGCCAATGTTCTCATCTTTGAAAGGATAAGGGAGGAACTGGATGCTGGAAAAAGTCCCCTGGCGGCCATTGACGCTGGATTTTCCAGGGCCTTCGTGACCATCTTGGATGCCAACATCACCACGGTCATTGCCGCCATCTTTCTCTTCAGTTTCGGTACCGGCCCCATAAAGGGATTCGCCGTCACTTTGATTCTGGGTATCATCGCTTCCATATACACGGCGGTCTTCGTCTCCAAAGCCATCTTTGAATTCCTTTACTTCGGGAAGAAAAAAGTGGAAAAAATCAGCATTTAAGGAGGGGAGATGCGATTCTTTAAAAGACCGAACATAAACTTCATGAAGGCCAAATACATAGCCTTCGCCATCTCTTTGGCCATAATAATAACCGGCCTGATCTTCATCAAGAAAAACGGGCTCAACTACGGGATAGATTTCGTGGGCGGAACTCTCCTTCAGATAAAATTTTCCCATCCGGTGAAGATAGACGAACTCAGGGCGAAACTTAAGGAGTCGGGATTCAAGAACGCCATCATCCAGGCGGTGGAAAACTCCCAGGACGAGTACATCATCAGGGTGGAAAAAATGGGCACCGGAGAGGAGGAAGAGCATCTTAAAATTGCCAACCGCTTGGTTCACCTTTTCATGTCCCCGGATGAAGAAAAACTGTCCAAGGAGAAGTTAAATCTGAACCTCATGTCCACGGCGGAAATAAGGGACCTCCTGGCCCGGGCCTTCCCCGAGGAAAAGGCCCAGATCTGGGCTCAAAAAATAGCCGACCTGAAGAAAGAAAGGAAGATTATAAAGAGTTTTGAAGAACTAAAGGAAGCGGGGATCCCTGCTGCTCCGTTGAATTACCTCAAGGAAAAGGCTTTCCTGGGCTCGGTGGCCATCATGAGGGTGGAGTATGTGGGGCCTCAGGTTGGAAAGGTGCTCAGGCACAAGGCCGTCCTGGCCACCGTGTGGGCCCTCCTGGGAATGCTGATTTACATAGCCCTCAGATTCCGTCTCCTCTACGGTTTTTCTGCGGTCCTTACCCTGGCCCACGATGTTCTGGTGACTTTGGCCTTCATTTACTTCCTGAACATAGAATTTGACCTGAAGATCGTGGCGGCACTCCTTACCATCGTGGGATATTCCATCAACGATACCATAGTGGTTTACGACAGAGTGAGGGAGAACTTTCCCCTCTTCCGAAAAAGGAAGGGTATGAGTTTTTCCGAACTTCTGAACCTGAGCATAAACCAGACCTTATCCAGGACCATCCTCACCTCCGGGACCACCCTTTTGGCCCTTCTGGCCCTGGTTCTCTTCGGTGGAGAAGTTATCCACGGTTTTGCCCTCACCATGTTCATAGGGGTTATAGTGGGAACCTATTCCTCCATTTATCAATCCTGCGCGTACCTGGACCTGTGGAGCAAAAAATTCGGCACCAAGGGACTGGTTAGGTAGTTCCGGCGGGAGTTTTAGCCCCGTAGGGGGTTGTTGTAGGCAGCGGAAAATTTTATTATAAAGAGGTTATCAAACTTAACAAGGAAAGGTTTTTCTGGTAAATTATAATCTGTGAAGAGAATAATACCTGGCTTTCTTTTTGTGCTTTTTGTGGTGGGTTTCATCTTCGCCCTGGAGATGTACCGCTGGAACCACAGCAGAAAACCCCACTACCTCCGGGATAGAAAGGTGCTGGAAACCCGGGGCAGGGTTTCCGTAAAGGAACAGGGGAAGAACCTAAGGGTGGAGACCAGAACCGGAAGGGTTCTGATAAGCCTGGGGGAGGCGGTTTTTCTGGTGAGGGAGAAATCCCGGGCGGAATTTTCCAGGGAAGGAGGCCATCTAATCCGGGGAAGCATGGAATTTTTCGGCCAGGGAAACTTCAAAAACAGGGGTTTTCCCTGCGCCTTCCAGGGAGAAGGTGTCCTTCTGGAGACCAGGTCGGTGGTTACGAAGGGTAAGGCCTGCGGCGTGGAGGAGGGGCGGGAATACGACGGAAAGAGGAGTAAGAAGGCCAGAATTCCCGTCCTGAAAATTAAGGAGATCCCTTCGGGGGTCTCGGTGGGGGGAAGTTTTCCCTTCGTTCTGGAGGTAAGCACCGACCCCTTCTTCGTAAAAGACCTTGTGAAGTTTAGCGTATCATCCTACCGAACCCTCCGCCCGGGCAACGGAGTCTATCATTTGAGGGCCTGTGTCGGAGGTGTGTGTTCCAGGCCTCAGTCCATGGCTGTAAAAGACCTCCGGCCTCAGTTGAGGGTCATAGATAAAACCCCCCCTACCCTGGAGGTTTCCATAACCCCCAAGGGGAGGGTTGTTATAATTCGTGGGGTAACCGAGACGGGGGTAAAGGTCTTCGTTAATGGAATAAAGGTTCCTGTGGAGGCCTCGGGGAAGTTTTTCCACACCCTGGAGTTTGAGACTCCTGGCACCAAGCGGGTGGTGGTGGAGGCGGTGGACTCCGCAGGTAACATAAATAGAAAATCCAAGGAAGTGGTGATCTATGGGGATTAAATTTAACAACATTTTTTCCATCTTTGAGGCTCCGAGCCTCGGAATTGATCTGGGAACGGCCAACACCCTGATCTACAAGAAGGGTGAAGGCATAGTCCTGAGGGAACCCTCCATCGTGGCCATTGATACCGCCACCGGGAAGGTTCTGGCCACCGGCAACGAGGCCAAGAGGATGCTGGGGAAGACCCCGGATAGGGTCAGGGCCGTTAAGCCCCTGAGGGATGGGGTAATTGCGGATTTTGAGGCGGCGGAAAAGATGCTGGAAACCTTCCTCAAGAAGGCCATGAGGGGGATCTCCTGGGTCAGGCCCCGGGTGGTTATCGGCATCCCTTCGGGGATTACCCCGGTGGAGAAGAGGGCCGTCAAGGATGTGGCCCTCCGGGTCAGGGCCAAGGAAGTCTTCATGGTGGAGCAGGCCATGGCTGCTGCCATCGGAGCCGGCCTTTCGGTTCAGGAGCCCACCGGAAGCATGATAGTGGACATAGGGGGAGGAACCACCGACATATCCGTGATTTCCATGGCCGGGGTGGTTAAGGGAAAGACCATAAGGGTGGCGGGGAACGAGATGGACGAGGCCATCAAGAACTATCTGAAAAACAAGTTCAATCTACTGGTAGGGGAGAGGACGGCCGAGGAGATAAAAATAGAAATAGGCAACGCCATGGAAACCGAGGACCCCAGGGAAAAGGAAGTTAAGGGGCGGGATCTGAGGGAGGGCCTTCCCAGGAACATCGTAGTCAACGAACTGGACATAAAGGAGGCCCTGGAGCCGGTAATCGTGGCCATAATAAACGCCATAATGGACACCCTGGAGACCACCCCTCCGGAACTCTCCGCCGATATTTTTGAAAGGGGAATCGTCCTAAGCGGCGGCGGCGCCCTGTTGAAAAACTTGGATAAGAGGATTGAAAGGGAAATAAAACTCCCGGTGGAAGTGGCCAGGGACCCCCTTTCCAGTGTGGCAGAGGGCGTGGGCAAAATTCTGGACGATGTGGACCTTCTGAGGAAGGTTTCTGTGGATTAAATTGCAGGAAGCAAGGAGAGTATACCTCGTTTTTCTCGCCTTAAATTTGCTCCTGCTCCTTTCCCAGCGCTCCGTGGCCAGGAGAATCGGCGATGCCATTTATTCCCTGGTTTTAAGGGTGGAGGGGGTCGGAGCATTTATTTCCGGAGCCTACCACTCCGCAGGGAAGAAGATCCGGGCCATCTCCCGGGCCCGGGAAGTCCTGGAGGAGAACGAAGGCCTCCGGCGGGCTCTGGTGCAGGAAAAACTTAAGGTTACCCGTCTTCGCCAGGAACTGGAAAGGATAAAAACTCAGCCCTCCCTTCCGTATCCTTCGGTTTACTTTGCCCGAACGGTGTTTTTGAACCCCGTAAGCCTCCACCTGAGGTTTTCGGTGGCGGCCGGCTGGGGTCAGGGCGTAAGGGAATTTATGCCGGTGGTGGACATGAAAGGCAACGCCGTGGGTAAGGTGGTGGGTCCCGTCCTCTACGCCAGTTGTTGGGTAAGGCCCATAACATATCCTATGTCCTCCACCGGGGTGGTCATCGGCCAGTATTACGGGGTAGCCCGGGGCACGGGTCAGGACCTTCTGGAGGTGGACTACATATATCCTACCTCTTCGGTAAGTCCGGGGGAGGAAGTTTATACCTCAGGTTTGGATGGGGTTTTCCCACCGGGCATCCCCCTGGGCAAGGTGGTTTCCGTGAAAAGAACCCCGGGGCTGTTTTTGAAGATAAAGGTCAGGGCCAATTTCTCCCTGGAGAGTTTGAAATGGGTTGGGATAATAAGAAAGTGGTGATCCTCTTCGTAGGTCTGGCTCTGATGTTTTCCTTCCTGTGGACCGCTTCCCCGGTCTACGGCTTTCTTCCCTTTCAATTCCTCCCCATGGTGGCCTTTCTGCGGCACAGGGCCGGCGACGGTCCCTGGGTGGCCATCCTTTCTGGTTTGCTTCTGGACCTAGCCCTGGGGGTTCCCCTGGGAGTCTTCGGGTTTTCCCTGACTGCCGCCTCATTCCTCTTTTCCGAACTATCCCGAAAGGTTCTTCTTACCCCCAGGGCTTCGGTGATCTTCCTGATTCTCTATCTGGCGGTGAAGGACCTTATAGCCCTGGGAATCCTTTCGGCCTTTTCCATTCGCTGGACTCCCTCCATTCTGGGATATTTTCTCACCCTCCTGGCCTATTATCCCATTTACATAAAAAATGAAAGAAAGTTTAGAGAAACTTAAAGCCTCCAGGGTTAAATTCCTGTTCCTCGTGGGACTGGCTGTCCTGGTGGTGCTGGTCCGGAGTTTTCAACTTCAGGTGCTTCAATACCGGAAGTTTTCCCGTCTGGCGGAGAGGAACAGGACCGTGAAATTTCCCCGCCGGGCGCCCCGGGGGATGATTCTTGACCGGAAGGGGAGGGTTCTGGCCGAGGCCAGGGCAACCTTTTCCCTTTACATAGTGAGGGGTTTTTCCAGGGACCTTGAGAAAACCCTGAAAATCATAGCCCCGATTTTGGAGACCACGGTGGAAGTTCTGAAGGGGAGGCTGGAGGAGCAGAAGTATCTGCCCAAACTTCAGCCGGTGGCCCTGGCGGATAATCTCTCCATTTCACAGGTTTCTCGCCTGGAGGCCCTCCGGGAGGTTTTCCCGGAAATTCTGGTGGAGGCCGAACCCTCCAGGTTCTATCCCTACGGGAAACTGGCCGCCCATGTGGTGGGATATGTGGGGGAGGTGAGTTTGGGGGAAGTAAAAAGGATGGGATTGAAACCCGGAGAAATAGTGGGGAAAAAGGGGGTGGAGAAGGAATACGATGCCCAGTTGAGGGGGGAGGAGGGATATGTGGAGGTGCTCAGGGACAGTCTGGGCAATCCCATAAAGGTTTTAAAGGAGGTTTTACCCCGGGCGGGAAGGGATCTCAAACTTTCCCTGGACCTGGACCTTCAAAAGATAGCCCGGGAGGAGATGGGCGGGGAAAGGGGGGCGGTGGTTATCGTTTCCCCCACCACCGGGGAGATTCTGGCCATGGTTTCCAGTCCCTCCTTTGACCCCAACCTTATGTCCTCCCGGTTTTCCGGCCGGGAGAAGGTAAAAATAATGACTTCCCCCGATAAACCCCTCTTTACCAGGGCCATCCAGGGCACCTATCCCATAGGCTCCATCTTCAAACTGGCGGTGGCGATAGCGGCTTTGAGCGAAGGGGTGGTTAAGCCCGGCGAGAGGCTTTTCTGTCCGGGATTTTTCCCCTTTGGGGGAAGGCTTTTCCGTTGCTGGACCTCCGCCGGCCACGGATGGGAAAATCTCCCCATGGCCATAAAAGATTCCTGCAATGTCTATTTCTACAAGGTGGGAAAGCGACTCGGCATAGAGAGAATGGTGAAGGTGGTAAGCAAGTTCCCCTTCGGCCGCAGAACCGGAGTGGACCTGCCCGGGGAAAGGGCCGGCATACTCCCCAGTCCGGAGTGGAAAAGAAAGAGGTTCGGCGTGGATTGGTATCCTGGCGAGACCCTCTCCCTGAGCATAGGCCAGGGTTATTTCGTGGCCACGCCCCTTCAGGTGGTCCTTTTTCTTTCGGCCATAGCCAACAGGGGGTGGTACCCGATTCCCCACCTTAAGGGTGACATTCCCCCGGTTAAAATTCCCACGGGGTTATCCCCTTCGGTTTTCCGCTGGGTGATCCGGGGCATGAGGCTGGCGGTGGAGGAGGGGACCGCCAGGGGAGCCGCCGTTCCAGGGATATCCGTGTGCGGAAAAACCGGAACCGCCCAGGTGGTTAGGCTTGAGAAAAGCAAGAAAATAAAACCCCATTCTCTTTTTGCGGCCTTTGCTCCCTGCTCCAACCCCCGGGTGGCCATTCTGGTCCTGGTGGAGCATGGGGGGGCCGGGGGAAAGACCGCCGCCCCCATGGCCGGTAGAATTTTAAGGAGGATTTTTCATGAGAAGGCTGCGAGAAATAGATAAGGGGATGCTCCTCTGGGCCCTTTCCCTGAACCTGGTGGGATTTGTGGGGATCTGGCTTTCCCTGGGGAGTCCCCACTACCTGATGGGCCAGGCCTTCCGTCTGCTTCTGGCCCTCGGCGGTTTTCTCCTGTTTTCCTCCATAAACTACCGGAAACTGGTGAACCTATCCCCCTGGCTTTACGCAGGGCTTATAGCGGTGCTGGTTCCCCTGGCCTTCCGCGGTGGGGTATCCAGTTGGCTGAGATTGGGAACCTTCTGGTTTCAGCCCTCGGAGGCGGGAAAGTTTATCATTCCCCTATTTCTGGTAAGGGTTGTAAAGAAGAGGCTTACCTTTCCCCTTTCGCTGGGAAACCTGGCCCTTACCGGGGCTGTGGTGGGGGTTCCCATGGTCTTGGTGGCCATGGAGCCTGACCTGGGGACCGCCTTCGTGTACCTGGCCTTTCCCCTGGGTCTTTACCTGGTCTTCGGGATGAAAAGGCGGCTCAGGAACCTTCTGGTTCTGGCGGGGATTTTCCTCTTTGCGGCGGCCTGGTTTTTCTTCCTGGAGGGTTATCAGAAAAAAAGGATCACCTCCTTTCTTAACCCATCGGAGGATCCCCGGGGGGCGGCCTACCAGGTGTATCAGTCCAAGATTTCCATAGGTTCCGGCGGGCTTTTCGGGAAGGGGCTCAGGGAGATGACCCAGGCAAAACTGCGGTTCCTTCCGGCGGCCCATACGGACTTCATTTTCTCCGTCATCGCCGAGGGCTTCGGCTTCCTGGGGGTGGCGGCGGTGCTTCTGCTTTATTTTCTGCTTTTCTACCGGATATTTTCGGCGGTGGAATATCTTGCCGAGGAGGAGGCCATTCTTCTGGTGGTGCTCCTGGGTTCCTGGATGGCCTTCCAGACCGTCTTTAACCTCCTGATTGCCGTGGGGCTCTTTCCGGTGACCGGTTTTCCCCTTCCCCTCCTTAGTTATGGGGGATCCAACCTACTGGCCACCTACATTTCCCTGGGAATAATAAACAGCACCCTGGCATGGAGATGGGAATGAGGGAGTGGCTCCTCAAGGTCAGGAAGCCCTCCAGGTACATCGGGGGGGAGTTCGGGTCCATTTCCAAGCCCGATGCTAAGGTTCGCATAGCCCTGGCCTACCCGGACCTTTACGAAGTGGGAATGAGTTATCTGGGGTTGAGGATCCTTTATTTTCTGATAAATTCCCATCCGCAGGTGGCCGCCGAAAGGGTCTTCATGCCCGATGCCGATGCTCACCTTGAAATGAAAAGGAGGGGCGTTCCCCTGTTCACCCTGGAGAGCAGAACCCCTTTGGGAAAAACCGACCTGGTGGCCTTTTCTCTCCTTTACGAATTGAATTACACCAATCTCCTTCACATGCTGGACCTTGGGGGAATCCCCCTACGCCGGGAAGAGAGGGGCCAGGGCGATCCAATCGTGGGAGCCGGAGGACCCAATGTGATAAACCCCGAGCCCCTGACGGAATTTCTGGATTTCGTCTTCTTCGGAGATGGGGAGGTTTTTTTTGAAAGGGCAGTCCCCATACTGCTCGGCACCGGGAACCGCCGGGAAAGGCTGGAGGAATTGGGAAAAATCCCCGGGGTGTATTTGCCGGAGAAAGCCCGGCGGGATAGGACCTCCCACGGGCATTATTTCGTCAGGGAACCCAGGGTGAAAAAGGCCATTCTCACGGACCTGAACGCCCATCCCTTCCCAGAGGAGGCCATCCTTCCCCACGCCGAATCGGTTTTTGACCGTCAGGGATGGGAAATATCCAGGGGCTGTCCCCAGAAGTGTCGGTTCTGTCAGGCCACCCAGTTCTACTCCCCCTTCCGAGCCAGGAACATAGACCAGGTGGCCAATTCCGTGATAAGGAGCCTCAGGAAGACCGGTTACGAGGAGGTCAGTTTCTCCTCCCTCTCCACGGCGGATTTTCCCCATTTTGATGTCCTACTGGGGGCGCTTTATCCGGAATTTAAAAAATGGGCCATCTCCGTGTCCCTTCCCTCCCTGAGGCCTTCCCTCCTCCAGCAGCCCCATGTGCTCAACATGGTGGCCGGTCTGAGGAAGACCTCCTTCACCATAGTCCCCGAGGCGGGAACGGAAAGGCTCCGAAGGGTAATCAATAAGGCCACCACCGAGGAGGAAATAATGAAGGCGGCGGAGGTTGCCTTCAGCCTCGGATGGAAAAGACTCAAGTTCTACTTCATGGTGGGTCTTCCCACCGAGAGGGAGGAGGACCTGAGGGGCATAGGGCGGCTTTTGGTGAACATATCTTCCCTGGGCAGGAAAATCCTGGGCCACAGACCCACCCTGGTGGCTTCCATATCAAATTTCGTCCCCATGCCCTGGACCCCCTTTCAATGGGAGGGGTTTGAGGAGGAGTCCTTCCTGAGGGAGAAACAGGCCTTCGTCCTGGGCCTAATAAGAAGACACCGGAACATAAGGGTGAATTTTCATTCAATCCAACAGAGTTTTCTGGAGGCCCTTCTGTCCCGGGGGGATTTCAGGGTGGGAAGGGTTTTGGAGAGGGTATTTAAAATGGGGGGGATGCTGGAGGCCTGGAAGGAACATTTCCGATTTAACCTGTGGGAGAAGGCCCTGGAGGCGGAGGGTACGGAACCTGCACTCTTTACCGGTCCCTTCCCCCTGGAGGAACCCCTGCCCTGGGACCACATGGAGGCCGGTCCCGTTAAAACTTATCTTCTGGCGGAGCGGGAGAAGGCCCTTAGGGAGGAGAGAACCCCCTCCTGCCTTGATTTGCTGTGCGGCCGGTGTAAGGGATGTATTTACTGGAAGGTGGCCAGGAAAAGGTTCACCCGGGAGGTCAAACTTACTGAGAGCCTTCCTCCCCGCAACCCGGTGGGTCGCTTTTTCTACCGTGTTTACTTCACCAAGAAGGGCACCGCCAGTTTTCTCACCCAGACCGAACTCCTTAAAACCCTGGAAAGGTTGTTCCGCAGGACCGCCACTCCCCTGGCCTTTTCCTCCGGTTTCCATCCCAAGCCCAGGATAAGCATGGGCCCGGGGCTTCCCGTGGGGGTGGAGGGGGAAAGGGAAGTTCTGGAGGTGGAGGTGGTCCAGGAACTGGAGGAGGGCTTTCTGGAAAGGTGGAATGCTTCCTCCATAGATGGATTGAGGTTTCTTTCCCTGGAGAAGATAGAGAAAAAGGAAATATCTCGGCTGAAGTTCGCCCTTTACTGGGCACCGGTGGAGGAGGAGGAAAAGATCCGCCAACTGGGCTTTCTTCCTCAGAAGGAAGGGGACGGCTTAAAATTTTTCCACCGCCTGGACACCCCATCTCCCCATCGCCGGGCCCGGGAGGCCGGGGTAAAGATAAAACTCAAAAGGTTGAACCTATATTTTGAAGGGGACCCCCAGGTCTGAGGAGATTTCCCTTATGTCCTCATACACCTTGTGATAGAGGGGAACCTCCTCCCGGTTTTCTTCCTCCTTCTCAAATTCCTTTTCTCCGTGAATGTAGATCCGGTCCTTGCCCGGGGCCTTGGGTGCTCCCTTGACCATGCGGATGAGGTCGTCCATGTTAGAGGAAATCTCCTCCAGGCCCACGAAGGCCTCCGGGGAGATGGCTCCCAGGAAGTGGGAAACCCCGGCGGGTTCTCCCTTTCTTCCGTAAACCCTGGTGCCCCACGCTCCGGAGGAAAACACCCCGGAGAATATGTCCACCAGCAGGGCCAGACCGTAGCCCTTGTGGCCTCCGGTGAGTTCGTCGGCTCCTCCCAGGGGAAGAAGACCTCCCCCACGCCTTTCCAGAAGGTTCTTCAATACTCTGGCGGGGTCGTCGGTGGGAATGCCGTTTTCGTCCGTGGCCCACATGAGGGGTATTTTTTTGCCCATGCGGTTGTAAACCTCCAGTTTTCCCCTGGGAACGGTGGATGTGGCCATGTCAAGAACATAGGGCCTTTCCTCCCTGGAGGGGACCGCCACGGAAATGGGGTTGGTTCCCAGGACGGCGTCCTTGCCGAAGGTGGGAATTACCAGGGGGGCGGCGTTGGTCATGGATAAGCCGATGAGTCCCTCCTTGAGGGCCATCATGGAGTAATAGCCTGCTATGCCGTAGTGGTTGGAATTCCTTATGGTGGCCAGACAGATGAAGTTTTCCCTGGCCTTTTGGATGCACTTCTTCATGGTGCGATAGGCCACCACCTGGCCCATGCCTCCCCCTCCGTCCACCACCAGGGAGACGGGGGTTTCCTTCACATAGGTGATCTCTGTCCTGGCCTTCATCACGCCCTGTTTTATGCCGTTTACATAGCGGCGGAGACGGGCCACGCCGTGGGAGGATATTCCCCGCCGATCGGCGGCTATAAGGACATCCGCTATGATCTCTGCGTCCTCCCCGGGGACCCCCAGTTTTTTAAAGACATTTGTCACCACATCAAAGAGATCATCAATTTTTACCCGGACCCATTCTTCGGCCATAATTCACCTCCTGGGTAAATTTTATCACCCTGATTTTCCAATAAAAACCTTTCTTTTTTTAGGCCTCTGTGATATCTTTTAAGGATGAATCAAAAATCCCTGAACATGCTCTTCAGCAGCATTACCAAGTTCATAAGAAGCAAGGCCTATTCCCGTCTCTGGAACCTTACTAAGAAAGTTCACGCTGCGGACATCGCGGCGGTGATGGCGAGGCTTTTTCCCAACGAAAGGATAACCCTTTTTCAGGTCATATATTCCCACGATGTGGAAAAGGCGGCGGATGTTCTGGCGGAACTGGAGCCCGACATTGCGGCGGACCTTCTCATAAAGGCTCAACTTTCCCCCCGGGAAATGGTGGAAATCTTTCGCCACATAGATAGCGACGATCTGGTTTCCATACTTGACCATCTCCCCGAGGATGTTTCCGAAAAGGTCAGGAGCCTCATGGCCCCCAAGAGGAGCGAAGAGGTCCGGGAACTTCTGGCCTACGGGGAGGAAACCGCCGGACACATAATGTCCACCGATTTCTATGTCCTCCACCAGGACACCACGGTTTCCGATGCCATAACCGCCATTCAACTTTCCCGGGAGGTGGAATCGGGTTTTTACCTCTATGTGGTGGATGACGAAGGGAAACTGGTGGGGGTGGTTTCCCTGAAACAACTCATCCTGAACCCCCCCTCCACCAAATTAAAGGACATAATGAATCCCCATGTTATCTCCGCCACGGTGGACATGGACCAGGAGGAGGTGGCCCGCATGGTCTCCGCCTACAACCTGGTGGCCATTCCCGTGGTGGACCACGAAGGAAAACTCAAGGGCGTAATCACCGTGGACGACATCATAGACATAATTGAGGAGGAGGCCGCCGAAAATTTATTGAAAATGGCTGGGTTGGAGGAGGTGGACAGGATAACCACGCCCCCGGTGAAATCCATAAAAAGAAGGCTTCCTTGGCTCTATGTAAACCTCATAACGGCGGCCATAGTGGCCTCGGTTATTTCCCTGTTCAAGGGAACCATTCAAAAATACGCCCTCATAGCCGCCTTTATGCCCATAACCGGTCTGGTGGGAAACGCCGGGATCCAATCCATCGCAGTCATGGTTAGAGAACTTGCCCTGGGGGAACTTACCTGGGAGAACGCCAGGAAGGCCCTCTTCAAGGAAATCGCCGTGGCCATGGGCAATGCCCTGGGGCTCGGAATTGTGGTGAGTATCCTGGGCTACCTTACCACGGGGAAGCCCGTCATCGGGCTTATCCTCTTTCTGGTCCTTGTGGGGGATATGTTTATAGCCGCCGTGGCCGGGACCCTTATCCCCATAATCTGGAAGAAGATAGGCCTTGATCCTGCCTTCGGTCCGGGGACCTTTCTCACCATGCTCACCGATGCCGTGGGCTATCTTCTCCTCTTCGGGCTGGCCACCCTCCTCATCGGTCACCTTATGTGATGCCCAGGCTTATCTTTACGGCCTTCGTTCTCAATTCCTCCTATGCCTACGAGATAGACCGGGAGGTGGTACTCTTCACCAGGGAAAGGGGAAAACTCATCACCCTGGGAAGGGGAGGAGCCAAGGTTCCCAACAGGTTCGGTTCTTCCCTGGAACCCTTCACAAAGGTGGAGGCCACCGTATGGGAAAGTTGGAAGGGGGGGCTCACCCTGGAGGGGCTGGAAATTCTGAGGCCGGGATACCCCCTGATGTCCCATCCGTCTTTTTACCCCTTCCTTTCGGTAATCCAGGAGGTTCTTTTAAACATCCTGCCCGTAGAGGTTCCCAGAAGGGGCGTGTTTGACCTCCTTGACCGGGGCCTTGTGAGACTCAGGGAGGCCCCCCTTCAGGTTTCCACCTACCTCCTGTTCTGGATTTTGAAAATGGAGGGTTTTCCGGTGGAAAAGGGACTCCCCCGGAGGGAAATTTTTAAACTGCCCATGGCCCGCTTCATCCAGGAAGAAATTTCCCTGGGATTGTTTGTAACCCTGGGGAAGAGGGCTCAGAACTTTTTGGAAAAAGAACTTCTTTCCCTTTTACAACTCAAAATCCTGTTCAATGTTGGCCTGGAGTGACTCCAGTTCCTCCCGGGCCTTCTGGCACTGACCTTCCTCCACATTGGCCCTTATTCTCTGGAGGGAATCGTAGATGGCCACCACCCTGTTCCGGAGGTTCTCCCCGCTCACCAGGAGGGTTTCCCAGACTTCCTTGAGATGGGAAGGAGGGTTGTTTTCAATTTTAAAGTCCCCTTCCCCCAATTTTTCTAAGGCGTTTTTTATCGTCTCCGCCGACTGATAAATTCCCTTTATCTCCCGGGATGGACTCCTGAAGGCCAGGGGATAGGAGATGACCAGGGCGGAAAATCCCGCCAGCAGGTAAAGGTAGATTTTATCCAGGGGGGAGAACCTGAAGAGCACGGCCAGGAAGACCAGAGCCAGCACAATGGCGCCGGCTGTTCCGTAGAGAAAGGCCCTGTGGGTTAGTCTTCTGAGCCTCCTGCCCTCCTTTTTCAAACTATGTGTTTTGCTCATGAGGGAATTTTATCACAGAAAACATTTCAAAATGTTATAAACTTGACAATCGCAGAAAAACTTTGTAAATTTTTCGCTGTAAAGGACTAAATTAAAGGAGGTCTAATATGTCCGTAATTGAGGAAGTTATCGCCAAGGTTAAGGAAAAGGATAAGGACCAGCCTGAGTTCATCCAGGCGGTCACCGAAGTTATGACCACCTTAGAGCCCACCGTGGAGAAACACCCTGAATTCGTCAAGGCCAAGATCTACGAAAGGATAGTGGAGCCTGACAGGGTCGTTATGTTCCGCGTTCCCTGGGAAGACGACAAGGGCGAGATTCATGTGAACCGCGGATTCCGCGTCCAGTTCAACAACGCCATAGGGCCCTACAAGGGTGGACTCAGGTTTCACCCCTCCGTCAACCTGGGGATCATAAAGTTCCTGGGCTTTGAGCAGATCTTTAAGAACTCCCTCACCGGCCTTCCCATGGGAGGAGGAAAGGGAGGTTCCGACTTCAACCCCAAGGGGAAGAGCGACCGTGAAGTCATGAGGTTCTGCTACGCCTTCATGAGGGAACTCTTCCGCCACATAGGCCCGGACACCGATGTTCCCGCCGGAGACATCGGAGTTGGAGGAAGGGAAATCGGCTTCATGTACGGCTACTACAAGAAGATAAAGAACGAGCACACCGGCGTTCTCACCGGAAAGGGCCTGGAATACGGCGGAAGCCTCATCCGCCCCGAGGCCACCGGCTACGGACTGGTTTACTTCACCGCCGAGATGCTGGCCACCAAGGGAATGGATTTCAACGGAAAGGTGGTGGCGGTGAGCGGCTCTGGAAATGTGGCCCAGTATGCCATAGAGAAGGTTAACCACATGGGCGGAAAGGTCATTTTCGCCTCCGATTCCAGCGGAACCGTTCTGGACGAAGAGGGAATAAAGGGAGAGAAGTGGGAATTCCTCATGTGGCTTAAGAACGAAAAGAGGGGAAGGATAAGGGAATACGCCGAAAAATTTAACATTCCCTACTACGAAGGAAAATCCGTCTGGGATGTGATACGGGACGAGGGCGTTAAGGTGGACATCGCCCTTCCCTCTGCTACCCAGAACGAGATTCACAAGGACCACGCTGAGGCCCTGGCCAAGAACGGATGCGTGGCCGTGGCCGAGGGTGCCAACATGCCCTCCACCCTGGAGGCCATCAAAGTTTACAAGGAAAACGGCATCCTCTTCGGTCCTGCCAAGGCCGCCAATGCCGGTGGAGTGGCGGTTTCCGGCCTGGAAATGGTTCAGAACAGCATGAGGCTTTCCTGGACCCGGGAGGAAGTGGACCGGAAACTTCTGGAGATCATGAAGAACATCCACAAGACCGCCCTGGAAGCCGCCAAGGCCTACGGCGTGGAAGGCGACCTGCTGGCCGGTGCCAACATCGCCGGCTTCCTCAAGGTCGCCAGGGCCATGCTTGCCTACGGGGTAGTTTGACATAAAAGAGGGGGGCTTCGCCCCCCTCTTCCCGCTTGAAAATAAAGAGATGGATGTTAAAATAAAAGCATGGTCTTTTTTAATTACGCCAGCAGGCAGTTAGCGGCAAAGATAGTTTATTACGGTCCCGGTCTCAGCGGAAAGACCACCAACCTTCAGGTTATTTATAAAAGGACCCATCCCCGGGTAAGGGGCGAACTCATAAGTTTGGAAACGGGGGCGGATAGAACCCTGTTCTTTGACCTCCTGCCCATGGAGGTGGGAACCCTCAAGGAGTACAGGGTGAGGTTTCAACTCTACACCGTTCCAGGGCAGGTCCACTACAACGAGACCAGGAAACTTGTCCTCAAGGGGGTGGACGGCATAGTTTTCGTGGCGGATTCCCAGAGGGCCGTTCTGGACTCCAACATAGAGAGTTTTGAAAACCTGGCGGAAAACCTATCCTATTACAATGTGAAACTGGAGGATGTTCCCCTGGTCATCCAGTACAACAAAAGGGATCTTCCCAACATCCTCCCGGTGGAAGAACTTCAGAGGCACCTGAACAAACTCTCCGTCCCCCATTACGAGGCCATCGCCATAAGGGGGATAGGGGTATTTGAAACCCTGAAGGGGATATCCAGGCTTACCCTGGCCAGAATCGCTCAGAACCTGGAACTTCAGGAAGGGGGCGAAGAAGCAATCCCTGCTCAAGAGGAGGAAGAGGAGGCCAGGACAGCGGTCCTTACCGGCGAAGTCCAGGGCGAGGCGCGGGAAGATGTGGGTAAAACCACCGTGGTGATGCCTGGAGAAAGGAAAGAAGTTTCCGCCGCTTCTCCCCGCCAGGAGGTGGATGTGGAGTTCGCCGTGGAGGAGGAAAAACCGGCGGAGGAAAAGGTCTATTTTCGGAAGGTTAAGGTTTCCCGGGAAAGGGCTGGTCAACAACTGGACGAATTGATCAAGGCCATCCTCGGGGAGACCAGGGCCTCCTCTAGAAAAATAGGCAAACTTGAGAGGAAGGAACTCAACGAGGTTTTCAGGGAAGTATTGAGGAAGGAAAAGACCGTGAAAAGGGAGGAACAATTTGATGTTCCCCGGCGGGAAATGGAGGAGGCGGATTTCCTGGAAGTTTCCTTTAAATTTCAAGGAGGAAAGGAAGAGAGGAAAATAAAGATTCCCCTGAAGGACAGGGGATACGACATTCTTAATTTGAAACTCTTCCTAAAATTTATAGCCAAGTGAAGCGATTTAAAACCATTGTATTAATTCTGCCCTTTTTTGTATTAAGTTTCTGCGGCGGAGGCAAAAAGGCAGTTCTCACCCCCCAGGTTCTTCAGGAGGTGGAAGATCTCCCTCCCCCCCAGATTCTCCCCGAGGATTTCTCCCCTCCGGTGCCCGAGGAGGTTCCGGAAATATCCCGGGAGCAGGCCCAGGTTCTTGAGAAGAAGTTAAAAAAGGAAATAAAAAAGTTTGAATACCCCGTGGAGGTCAACGATCTGGTCAAAAGGTATATTTACGCCTATTCCACCCGCTACAAGAAATTCATGGAGGCCTCCCTGACCCGTTCGGGGAAGTACATAGACTTCATAAGAAAGGTTCTCAAGGAATACGGGATTCCCCGGGAAGTTTCCTATCTTCCCATCATAGAAAGCGGTTTCAGGGAGAGGGCGCGGAGTTGGATGTGGGCCCGGGGAATATGGCAATTCATGCGTTCCACGGCCAGGCTTTACGGATTGCGGGTGGACTGGTGGGTGGACGAGAGGCTGGATCCCATAAGGTCCACCTATGCGGCGGCCAAGTATCTCCGGAACCTCTACGACAGGTTCGGGGATTGGAACCTGGCCCTGGCCGCCTACAACGGTGGGGAAAGGAGGGTGGAGAGGGCCATACGCCGGGCCGGAAGCCGCAATTTCTGGAAGATTAAAAAATACCTCAAAAAACAAACGGCCAATTATGTTCCCGCCTTCATAGCCACGGTTATAATAGCCTCCAATCCTGCCGACTACGGAATAGTTTATCAGCCCCTTCCCCCCTTCCGATACGAAGAGGTGGAGGTTCCCTCCCCCACGGACCTGAGGGTTATAGCCCGATGCGCAGGGATAACCTATTCAACCCTGAAGGAATACAACCCCCACCTTCTCCGCTTTACCACCCCGGGAAACATCAGTAAATACACCGTAAGGCTCCCCCTGGGAACCAAGGAGCGGTTCCAGAGGGAGTTCGCCAAACTTTCCTCCAAGGAAAGGTTGAGGTGGACCTGGTACAGGGTCCGCCGGGGGGATTCCCTTTACAGGATCTCCAGGAAATTTGGGGTTTCCATCAGGTCCATAATGCGGGCCAACAACATGAGAAGCACCAAACTTAGGCCTGGACAGAGGCTTCTCATCCCCCTGAGTTACGCCTATTCCTACCCCCGAAGGAAAACTTCCAGCAAAAAGGCGAGGAAAAGAAGCGTCAGGCGGTCCAGATCCCGGGGAGCCATCATTTACACCGTCAGGCGGGGGGATACCCTCTACAGCATAGCCAGGAGATACGGGGTAAGCGTCAGGAGGCTCAAGAGGTGGAACCGCCTGCGGAGAAATTTGATAAGGCCCGGTCAGAAACTCATAATTTACAGATGAAGGTCTATGCTGCCTCCCTCATGGGCATAGATGGGTTTCTGGTGGAGGTGGAGGCGGACCTCGCCCGGGGTCTTCCGGATTTCAAGATAATAGGCCTGGCCGACACCACCATCAAGGAGAGTTCCGAGAGGATAAGAGCGGCCCTAAAGAACATAGGCTATCCCCTTCCCCCCAGAAGGATAACCGTGAGTCTTTCTCCGGCGGACCTCCGCAAGGAGGGCGCCTGGTTTGACCTTCCCATAGTAACGGTTCTTCTTTCCAGGTTTCTTGCCGCTCCCATAAGGGAAAAACTCCTGCTGGCCGGGGAGGTGGGGCTTTACGGGGAGGTAAAGCCCATAAGGGGTGCCCTTCCCATGGCGGAGATTGCCAGAAGGGAGGGATTAGAAGAGGTGGTTCTTCCCCGGGGTAACGCCCGGGAAGCCTCCCTTTTGAGGGGGATTCCCATTTACATGGTGGAAAACCTCCAGCAGATAATCGCCTATCTTCAGGGGGAGCCCCTTCCTCGGGCCGAGGAGGGGAAAGTGGAGTTCAAATTTGAATACGAAGTTGACATGGGGGAAGTGGCCGGTCAGCGGGTGGCCAAAAGGGCGGTGGAGATAGGTGTAGCCGGGGGGCACAACATGGCCATGGTGGGTCCTCCGGGGGCTGGAAAAACCATGATAGCCCAGAGGATTCCCACGGTTTTCCCCCCCATGGAAAGGCAGGAAATAGAAGAGGTTACCAAAATATACAGCGTGGCAGGTCTGGTGAAGGACAGGTACATAACCCTCCGTCCCTTCCGCTCTCCCCACCACACCATATCGCCGGTGGGCCTCATAGGTGGAGGACGATATCCCAGGCCCGGGGAAATTTCCCTGGCCCATCGGGGGGTTCTTTTTATGGACGAGTTTACCGAGTTTCAGAAACAGGCCCTGGAGGGGCTCCGTCAGCCCCTGGAGGAAGGGAGGGTAGTGATAACCAGGGCTGGATATTCTGTGGAATTCCCGTCGGACTTCATGCTGGTGGCGGCCATGAACCGGTGCGAGGACCGGTACGGAGGCCTTGAGGTTTACGAATGCAGTCCGGCGGAGAGGAAGAAGTACTATTCAAAAATATCCCGGCCACTGGTGGACAGGATAGACATATGGATTGAACTTCCCCGGGTGGAGATAGGGGAAGTTTTGAGGAAGGGGGAAGTTCCCCGGGAGTCAGAGGCCATGAGGGACAGGATAATACAGGCCCGGGAGATTCAGAAAAGAAGGTTCCAGGGAAAGAAATACCTGACCAACTCCAGGATGAGTTCCAGGGACATAAAAAGGTTCTGTTCCCTTCCCTTGGAGGGGGAGAATTTTTTAAAAACAGCCGGCGAGAAACTGGAACTTTCGGCCCGGTCAGTAACCAGGGTTTTAAAACTGGCCAGGACCATTGCCGACCTTGAAGGTTCCCATGAGATAAAACTGCCACACCTCATGGAGGCTTTAAATTATCGCCGGGTGGAGAGAATAATATGGTCCTGAGATTTGCCACCCTTTTGCTTTCGGCCCTTCTCCTTCGGGGAGGGATGCTGGATTTCTTCTTCCAATATCCCTTCCTGGGTTTCAGCCCTTCCGTTCTTTATCCCGCCGACGGGCGGGGGGAATTCTTTTTGAACGGAAGGGCCGTTCCACCTCCGCTTTTCCACATCACCCCATCCCTCCTGCCCTTTCCCTACAGGATGGATCGGGCGGGGAAGTTCTGGTCCCTTTCAAGGGAGAAAAGGGAATTTGCCGTAGGCTCCCGGGGAGATGTCTCCCTGCGCTGGTTGAAGGAAAATTGGGGTGTGACGGTGGATACCTTTGGGCGGGAAAGGGGAAGGTTTTTCAGATTAACGGGTTTTAAGGAGGGGAAAGGGGGCCTCTTTTACTGGGACGGCGGGAGGAGGAAGGGGGTCTTTACCGGAAGGTGGGAGGATTGGTTCGTCCTTTCCTGGAGCAGGACCAGGGGAGGGATTTACGCCCGGGGCTTCAGATTGGAGGGAACCGGCGGTTTTTCCGGGTTAAACCTGGGGGGATGGCTCCGGAGGGAGGGCTTCCTGAAGGGGCTTTTTTTCTGGGAAGTTCGGGGCAGTTTTGACGCCTTTTACGGAGTGGAGGAGGGTTATAGCCGCACTTTTAAACTGGGGAATGAACCCTTTTTAAAGGTGGAGGTGGAGGATGCCCGCTATTTACCCCTTTCCTTGGAGGTGGATGGAGGAGTTAAGGGGAAGTGGGAGGGGCTTGACGCCGGTTTGGGTTTCCAACTGGGATTTCTCCAGACCAGTCCGTGGATCCATCCCTATGGTTATGTTTTTCTGCGTCGCAGCAGGCTGAGTTTTTTCATGTCTCTGAAGGGCATATTACCGCCGGTGGAGGGATTGAGGGGCCTGGGCAGAAGGGGAGGTCTCCGTAGGCTCTACACCTGGGACGGAGCCTGGGCACACTCCTCCTCCCTTCAGCCTCCTGCCTGGAAGGGGAAGGTTCGGCCCTTCACCCGCCTGAAAATGAGCCTCCTCCTGGGAACCCCCACCTCCCTTTTCGGAGGCTTCTACTTCCTTCGGGACTGGAGGCTACCCGAGGACCGGGGGTTGTGGGGAGAGCAGGAAGAGATGAGGGTTTACTTCGGCGAGGCCACCTTTCCGGTGTGGTTTTCCCGGGATTTTCAGGGGTACCTTTACGGTAATTTCTCCAGCCTGTGGCGCCAAAGCGGAGGGGTCTTCGCCGGGGCCGGATTTCGGTGGAGGAGCCTGGGGGGATATTTAAGGCTCTCCTACGATTATTCCCGGGGAACATACCCCCTCGTTCCCCTTTCCCCACGGCCCGGGGAGATATTTCTTTATTCAACGGAGGTTCTCAACGACAGGAACTGGGAGCCTTCCTTCCGCAGGGAAATGGAGGGAGCCCTTCCCCAGAGCAATGGCCCTTCCCTTCTTTCCTATGTTTCCTGGAATCCGTGGAGGCTCAGGGTTCAGGGCTTCGTCTTTCTTTTCCCGAACTTTCCTTCCTTGGAATTTATCCAGGTGGCGGGGCTTTCCCAGGCCCAGGAGGTGATTCTGGTGTCCAGGGGCGAAGGGGACTACAACGCCATGGGGGCCCTCAGGATATCCTACGACCTTCCCTGGGGAGGCGTCCTGTTGGAGGCACACGGAGTTATGAAAAACTCCCTGTGGAGAACTAGGATAGACGGCCAGGAAAGGGACCTTCTTTCCCTTCCCGCCTGGAGGGTTTTCCTGGGGGTTTTTCTGAGGTAAATTTACCGGCCGTAGGAAAGGCCGAAGATGAGGGAGCGATTTTCCCCGGAGTACCCTCCGAAGAGGGCGAGGTTCCTCCGGGCCACTCCGAAGAGCAGCCTCCACTTCCAGTGGCGGGGTTGATAAACCTCTCCACCCAGGAAAAAGCCCTTTTGGAGGTTTATTCTGGTCCTGAACCCGAATTCTCCCTCTATCATCCCTGCCCCCAAGGAGAGATTTCGCCACCTTCTTCCGAAAACAAGGTCGTAGGTGGTGGTTTCGGGGAGCCTCACGAGGGAAAGGTTCATCCAGTCCTGGCCGGAGGATAATTCCACCCCCGCCTTTCCCAGCCCCTCGGAGGAATAGAAAAGATACGGGCTTACCGAGGGGGAATTTTCCATGGTGCGGTTTATTTTCCTCAGAGTTCGGGAGGTTTCCTTAACGATTTCTTTTGTCTCCCGGTATATTTCCTCATCCTTGAGAAGTTTACCCAGGGAGCCCTCCCCCACGGCCTGGAGTTCCTCCCTCAATTTTTCGCTGAGGGCGGTGAGGCTGGCCGATATCCTCTCAAATTCATCCAGGGCCCTTTCCAACCTTTGGGATTTATCACCGAAACGGTGGGCTAACTCCGCCACCTTCCGGGAAGCCCGGGAGAAATCACTGATGGCCTGTCTTATCTCCCTGATGGTGGCGAGGATTTCCCGGGTGGAGGCGGAGACCACCCTGGAGTTTTCCCTAAGGAGCAGGTCAAGCCTGGTGGTTATCCTGTCCAGGTTCTTCAGGATGGTGGTGAGGCTGGTTTTTCCCTTCTCCCCGCCGATGACATCGCTGAAGGTTTTGCTCATCTTCTTGACATCCTGGGCTATGGAATAGAACATGGTTCCCAACTGGTCTATGGAGAGGGGAGGGATCCCCTCTATGGTTTCCCCGGGATTTACGAATTCCTCGCCTTCTCCCGGAAAAATCTCAATGTACTTCTCACCCATTATTCCCATGGAGGTCACCGCTGCCCGGGAGCCCTTTCTTATCCGGTATTCGTCAAAGATTTTCATCTCCACCAGGGCCCTCCCCCGGGATAGTTTTATCTCCTTCACATACCCTATCTTTACCCCTGCCAGCCTTACCGGAGCCCTTTCCTCCAGCCCGGCGGTGCTCTGGAAATAAGCCTTTATCTGGTAGCCCCTGGGCTCAAACAGGGACGAAAGGCTTCCCATTTTTATGAGGAAGTAAACCAGAACCGCCAGGGCGGCCAGAATAAGAAGTCCAATTTTCGTTTCTCTACTCAATCGGGAATTCCCTCCACAAATTTTTTAACCACCGGATTGGAACATTCCCTGAACTGCTCAGGGGTTCCCATAAACACTATTCTACCATCGTGGAGCATGGCCAGGGTGGTTCCCACCCGGAAGGCCAGTTTCAGGTCGTGGGTGATTATGAAGGAGGTGGAGCCGATTTCCCGCTTCATCTTGAGGATCAACATGGCTATGGTGGCGGCCATTATGGGGTCCAGGCCGGTGGTGGGTTCGTCGTAGAATATGACCCTGGGCCTCAGGGCAATGGCCCTGGCTATGGCCACCCTTTTTTGCATGCCTCCGCTGAGTTGGGAAATCCTGGCCTCCTCAATGCCCTCAAGCCCAACCAGGGAAAGGGATTCCTTCACCCGCTCCCGGATTTCCTCCTCGGAAAGGCGGGTCATCCTTCTGAGTCCGAAGGCCACATTTTCCCCCACGGATAGGGAATCAAAGAGGGCCGAATGCTGGAAAACCACGGCAAATTCGCGCCTTACCTCCTTCCACTCTTCCGGCTCTGCCCTGACGAGGTCCTTTCCCCGATAGATGACCCTGCCGGCCTCCGGCCTCATAAGCCCCACCATATTTTTCAGTAAGACGCTTTTCCCCACGCCGCTTCTTCCCAGCACTATGAATACCTCCCCCTCCCTGATGGATAGGTCCACTCCCCTGAGCACTTCCTTTCCCTGGAAGGACTTTTTTAGCCCTTCAACCCTTATCAATATCTCAGCGTCCATGGAAGAAGTTTTCCCCAGATGAAGTCCACGATGAGTATGGTTATGGAGGCGTGAACCACCGCAGAGGTGGTGGCCCTTCCCACCCCCTCGGCTCCGCCTTCGGCCTTCAGTCCTTTGTAACAGCCCACCAGGGCTATTATTATTCCGAAACTCAGGGCCTTTATTAGGCCCACGGCTATGTCCCAGGGCTCCATGTACATGAAAAGGTAGTAATCGTAAATCCTGGGATTAACCCCCATGAGGCCCACCGCCACGGCGTAGGCCCCTATGTGGGCCACCCCGTCTCCGAAAAGAACCAGCACCGGCAGCATCACCGTGGAGGCCACCGTTCGGGGCAGTACCAGAAAGGCCACCGGATCTGCGTTGAGGGTGTAGAGGGCGTCTATCTGTTCCGTCACCTTCATGGTTCCCAGTTCCGCCGCCATGGCCGCCCCCACCCTTCCTGCGATGACTATTCCCGCCAGGACGGGGACCAGTTCCTTGGCCAGGGCCACTCCCACCACCGAGCCCGTGTATTGACCGGCTCCGAAGCGGGAAAACCCTATGTAAGTGTTGAGGGAAAGGACCATCCCGGCGAAGACGGTGGTCAGGGTCACCACCGGGACGCTCTTCACCCCTATGAGTTCCATCTGGCGAAGTATTTCCGCCAGTTCCCCTTCCCCTTTTACGAATTTTCTCAGGGTTTCCCAGCCCAGAAGGGCCACCGCCCCCAGTTCTCTGAGAAACCCGCTAATCATGATAAATCCTTACCACCCGTTCGCTTATTTTACAGAGAATTTCGTAGGGAATGGTATCCGCCACCCGGGCCGTTTCCCATACTTGCTCCTGGGTGGAGAAGAAGGTAACCTCCTCGTCCTCCCGAACCCCCTCCACTTCGCTAACATCCAGGAGGGTAAGGTCCATGCTCACCTTTCCCACTATGGGCACCTTTTCCCCCCGGACCCACATCCAGCCCCTGTTGGAAAGAGACCTGGGGACTCCGTCGTAATAGCCCATGGGGACTGTGGCTATAAGGCTTTTCCTTTGGGTAACGAAGCCACCTCCGTATCCCAGTGGGGTTCCGGCGGGAACGGTTTTAAGGTTTATTATCCTGGTCCTTACGCTCATGACCATTTTGAAATGGGGGAGTTCCCGGGGAAAGGGTGGAACCCCGTAAAGGAGTATCCCGGGCCTTACCAGGTCGTGGTGAATTTCGGGATGGAGAAGGAGGCCGGCGGAGTTGGCTATGGATATCATGATCCCCCTCCTTTTTAAACCCAGGGCCTCGGCGGCGGACATCATCCTGCGGTGTTGTTCTTCCACGGTGGGTTTTCCCTGGCCGTCGGCGGCGGATAGGGTGGTGAAGGCGGAAACTATCTCCACCCCATCCTCCCACGGAAAACGGGGTTTGTCCCAGGGAAATCCCAGCCTCCCCAGGCCGGTGTCTATTTTAAGGTGGGCCCTTACGGGTTTCCCGCGCCTCCTCCCCGCTGAGGCCAGCAGTTTCGCCTGTTTTTCGGAAAAGAGGGCTGGTTCCAGGTCGTATTTTAACAGGGCCTCTTCCTCCCCGGGGTAAAAACCTCCCAGGACGGCAATGGGTTTTTTTATCCCCGCTTTCCGCAGTTCCACGGCCTCCGATACGGTGGCCACCCCGAAGTAGTCCACCAGGTCCTGGCTTGCCTCCGCCACCCTGGGGGCTCCGTGACCGTAGGCCTGGGCCTTTATTATCCCCATGAGAAGGGGAGCCCTGGATATTTTCCTCAGATTCCTCAGATTTTCCCTGAGGTTCCCCAGGTTTATGTGGGCCAGGGTGGGTCTCATTATTCCGTCCTTCTTCTCCTTCTAAACCGGCTTTCCCTTACCCTTTCCATGTATTCCCGGTATCTTACCTGGGCTTCCACCTCCAGGTCTACGAATTCCGTGAATTTTTTATCAAAGAAAACCAGGACCGTTATCCCCTGGGGTCCGCTCCTCTGTTTGGCCACGATAATCTCCGCCACACCCTTGTTGGCCGCGGTGGGTTCCTCGTCGTAGTAGTCGTCCCGGTAAAGAAGGAGGACGGTGTCGGCGTCCTGCTCCAGGGTGCCGCTTTCCCTCAGATCCGATAGCCTGGGCCTGGGCAGGGCGTGGCGCCGCTCGGGTTCTCTGTTGAGCTGACTCAGGGCTATGACGGGGACATCCAGGTTCTTGGCCAGTTCCTTGAGGCTGGAGGAGATAACGCTGACCTCCGCCACCCGGTTGTCCCTGGCCCAGGGGACCCTCATCAACTGGAGGTAATCCACCACTATAAGGCCCACATTCCGCTCCTTCTTTATTTTCCTGGCCCTGGCCATGAGTTCCGCGGTGGTGAGGCCCGGGGTGGTGTCCACATAAATGGGGAGTTTCGCCAGTTTTTCCTGGGCCCTTATAAGTTTATCCATGTCTTCCCTGTTTATGTTCCCGCTTCTTATGTCTTCCATGGCAACCCCGGATTTTATGGAAAGGAGCCTCATTCCCAGTTGGAGCCTTGACATCTCCAGGGAGAAAAAGGCCACGGCCACGGGTTCGGGGTCCTTTTCCCGGGATCGGGTGGCGGCGTTCAGGGCGATGGTGAGGCCCAGGGCGGTTTTTCCCATGCCGGGCCTTCCAGCGATGATTATGAGTTCCCCCTTGTGGAATCCGGTGGTCACCCTGTCCAGGTCGCTGAGGCCGGACCTCACCCCGGTGACGAGTCCGGTGTCCTGACGGGCGGCTTCGGCGAACTCCAGGGCTTCGTCCCCGGCTTCCTCAATGTGGAAGAAGCCCCGGGGGATGTCCCCTGTAATGGAGAGGAGTTTCTCCTCCAGTTCGCTCACCGCCAGGTCGGCACTTTCAAGGTCTGTGCCTATTTTTTTCTTTATTTTTTCTATTTCTTCTATGATCCGGCGCTTTTTGTAGTCCTCCAGCACCACCTCAATGTACGGGGTGAGGTCCTGCTGAGGGGCCACGCCGTCCACCAGGGAGGCTATGTATTGGGCTCCACCCACCTTGGAAAGGAGTCCCTTTCTTTTGAGGGCTTCCGTTAGAATTATCAGGTCAAATTCCCCTCGCCTGGAGAGGTCCTCCATTTCCTTGAGAATTAACCGGTGGGCCTCCAGGTAAAAATGGTCCTGACTGAGGACGGATAAAACCCTATCCAGGTTGGAATTGTCCAGCAGGATGGCCCCCAGAAGGGCCCTTTCCGCTTCCGGACTGTAGGGGAGGTTTATTGTCACATCAACTTTCCCCTTTTTCTTCCTGCTCTTCTTCCTTCTTCACCACCACCCTGACCCGGGCCTTGACATCGTGGTGGACCCTCACTTCAAAATAGTGGACTCCCAGTCTCTTTATGGGTTCCTCCAGCATGATGTCCTTCTTGTCCACTTCAAATCCCTTTTCCCGCAGGGCTTCTGCCAGGTCCTGGGTGGTAACAGAACCGTAAAGGACATCGTTTTCACCGGCTTTTTTGTAAATCTCCAGTTCCAACTGGGAAAGTTTTTCCGCCAGTTCCTGGGCCGTTCTGGCCTCCTTTTCCCTCTGGCGGAGAAGACGCCTCTTTTCCTCTTCAATCATCCGGAGGTTTCCCCGGGTTACCGGAAGGGCCAGGCCCCGGGGAATCAGGTAGTTTCTGGCGTATCCGTCCTTTACGGTAACTATATCCCCCTTCCTTCCCAGCCTTTCCACATCTTCCTTGAGGATGACCTTCATCTTTCCCTCCTTATCTTACGGTAAAGGGCAGCAGGGCCAGGATTCTTGCCCTTTTTATGGCCCTGGTGAGAAGTCTCTGATGGTAGTGGCATGTTCCGGTTACCCTTCTGGGAAGGATTTTTCCGGTCTCGGTGATGTACCTGGAGAGAACCTCTGGGTTTTTATAGTCAATGTAGGCTACCTTCTCGGCGCAAAACCGGCAGTATTTCTTCCTGGAGGAAAACCTTCTTCCCTGGGATGACCTCTGGTCCCTCATTCTTCACCTCCTTCTTCCTGGGCCTTCTCCTTTTCTTCCAGTTTGGCCCTCTTTTTTCTCCATTTTTCTTCCAGTTTTCTGGCCTTCTTCAGTTCCTTGTCCAGGCGAACCGTGAGAAACCTTATGACCCGTTCGTCGTTCCTCATACGCCTTTCCAGTTCCGCCACCGTTCCGGTTCCGCCTTCGGTCTTGTAGCGGAGAATCACATAGAAGCCTTCGGTGAACTTCTGAATTTCGTAGGCCAGTTTTCTCTTTCCCATCACCTCCAACTCCACTTCCTTTCCCCCGTTTTTTTCCACTATCTCCCGGTAGCGGTCCATGACCGCCTGGGTTTCTTCCTCGGAAAGGTTGGGAGCGATGATGAAGACGGTTTCATACTCCCTTAATTCCATGTTTCACCTCCTTGTGGTTTTTTAGCCCCTTTCTCCTGGAAGGAGCAAGGAGTAAGGCCATTTATTTCGTTCATGGCCCTTTCCCATCCTTTTTCCATTAGAACATCCATGGCGGTGCTCGTCCTCTCCAGGGCGCAGAGAAGCGGTTCCCTTTCCTCTTCCCCGAACTCCTGAAGGACGAAGTCCGCCAGTTTGGCCGGTTTGAAGCCTATGTTTATTCCGATCCTGATTCTGCCGAAGACCGAAGTTCCCATGGCTTCCATCACCGACTCCAGGCCCCGGTGGCCACCGGTTCCTCCCCCCAGTTTGAGTTTGACGCTTCCCAGGGGCAAGTCTATGTCGTCGTGGATGACCACCAGTTTTTCCCTGTCTTCCCCCCAGAGGGAGAAGGCCTGTTTTACGGCCTTTCCGCTGAGGTTCATGTATGTTACGGGCTTTACGAGCACGAAATCATCACCCTGAGCGTAAACGAAGGAGTCCCTTCCCAACCACCGCAGGCCTTTCTTCCGGGCGTATTCCTCCACCGCCATCCATCCGGCGTTGTGCCTGGTGAAGCGGTATTGTCTCCCTGGATTTCCAAGGCCCACGAAAATCCACACTACTTCTCCTCGGCCTCCTTCTTTTCCTCTTCTTTGCCTTCGCCTTCTCCTTCTTCCCCTTCCTTCTTCTTGCCTATAACCTCCGGTTCTTCACCTTCCTCTTCAACTTCTGCCGCCGCCAGTTCCTCTTCCATCCTTTCCGCTGCCACCAGGGCTATCACGGTTTCCGGATCTTCCAGGATCTCCACGCCCTCCGGCGGGGTTATGTCCTTGACCTTTATGAAATAGCCCACTTCCAGTCCGGAGATGTCCACCTCTATGGCTTCTGGAATGGCATGAGGTAAGGCCTTTATGTCCAGTTCCCTGGTTTCAAATTCCAGGACTCCGCCCTTCTTGACGCCCACCGGTTCGCCCACCAGTTTAACGGCCACGGTGACTTCCACGGGCTGGTCCATTCTGATGGCCTGAAAATCTATGTGAAGAGGCTCGTAGGTTACGGGGTGAAACTGTATCTCCTTCAATATGGCGTTGTGCTTTTTCCCGTCCACATCCAGTTCCAGAATCATACCCTTGATGTCGCTTCTGTAGACCTTAGTGGTGAACTCCTTGTGCTCCACATAGAGAAGTTTGCTCTCCTTGAGCCCCTTTCCGTATAGAACTGCTGGTATAAGGCCCCGGGCTCTGGCCTTCTTCGCTTTTTCCTTGCCCTTTTCCTTTCTGGGTAGGGCCTTAATTGGCAATTTTTCCATTTTTCCCTCCTCAACGGAAAAGTTCGCTTATTGACCTTTCCTGATGAACTCTTATGATGGCTTCCCCGATCAGGGGAGCTATGTCCAGAACTTCTATTTTACCACATTCCTGGGCTTCCCTGGAGAGTTGAATGGTGTTGGTAACCACCAGTTTTTTTATGGGGGAATTTTTTATCCTTTCCACCGCCGGAGGGGACAGGACGGGATGGGTGATGGCGGCGTAAACCTCCGAGGCTCCGGCCCTGAGGATGGCCTCGGCGGCCTTTACCAGGGTTCCAGCGGTGTCCACTATGTCGTCAATTATAATGGCCCTTTTCCTCTCCACATCTCCCACCACCTGGATTATTTCCGCCTCGTTGGCCCTCTTTCTCCTTTTGAAGAGTATGGCAAAGGGGGCGGAGAGCCTCTTGGCCATTTCCATGGCCCTCTGGGCTCCCCCGGCGTCCGGCGAAATAACCATTATGTCCTTGTGGTTTTTAAAGTAATCTACGAAAAGGGGCAGGGCGGTGAGGTGGTCCACCGGTATGTAGAAGAACCCCTGAATCTGGCCGGCGTGAAGGTCCACGGTGATGATTCGGGAGGCCCCCATTTTTTCCATGAGGTCCGCCACCACCCTGGCGGATATGGGGACCCTGGGTTTGTCCTTTCTGTCCTGGCGGGCGTATCCGAAATACGGGATTACCAGGTTTATTCGTCTGGCCGAGGCCCTGCGCAGCGCATCGGTGGCCAACAGGGTTTCCATTATGTGGAAGTTGGCGTCCCTGGATGTGGACTGGATGAAGAAAACATCCTTTCCCCGGACATTCTCCCGGATCTGAACATAAATTTCACCGTCCTTAAACCTGGTAAGTTCCACCTCTCCCAGGTTTATACCCAGGTTTTCCACCACCTTCCTGGCCAGGGGAAGGTTGGAACTTCCGGAAAAGACCACGAGGTTTTCCATGTTTTTTTGTGGCTGGGGAGGGAGGACTCGAACCTCCAAATGGCGGATCCAAAGTCCGCTGCCTTGCCTGTTTGGCTACTCCCCAATTAAAGTGGATTGATATTCTACAAAGGGGACGAAGTTAACCACCCACTTCCTCCCGGAGGAAATTTTACCATAAAAAGACCTGGCTTCGGATACTTCAGCGAAGGTTTTGAAAAAACATGACCCGCTCCCGCTCAATTCCATTCCCCATTCCCGAAACTTGTGGAGTTCAGGGTGGAGGGAGAGCAGGGCTGGGAGAAGGTGGTTGGAGTAGGGGGTAAAGTCAAAGCCTTTTTCTCTCAATTTGTCGTATTCTTCGTAAATTTTCGCAGTGGAAACTTCCAGGCCGGGGTCCACCACCACCGCTACCCCGGGAAGGTCCTTCAAGGGCTGGAGTTTTTCTCCTATGCCCTCCACCTTTACCCTACCCCCCAGGAGAAAAAAGGGAACATCGGCCCCCAGTTCCACCGCCATGGAAAGGAGGACTTCCATGGTCAGGTCCGGGGCGAAGAGTTTTCCGAGGGCAAGAAGCGTGGCCGCCGCGTCTGAACTTCCACCTCCCAGGCCCCTCCCCGGGGGAATCCTCTTGTGGAGGTGGATCTTCACCGGTTCCGCCCCGATTTTTTCCCTGAAGAGGCGGAAGGCCCTGGCCACCAGGTTTTCTTCCCCGCAGGGCACCGGTTCTCCGCTACAGGCCAGGATAAACCGGGGGCTCCTTTCAACGGTGAGTTCGTCCCTCAGGTCCACCGTTTGAAGTTCCGATTCTACGAGGTGGTACCCGTCGCTTCTTTTTCCCCTTATCCGAAGATAAAGGTTTATTTTTGCCGCCGGACTAACCTTGAGCATATTCTGAAGAACCTCACTTTTTTGTAGGGTGGTTTTTCGGGCCTCATCGCCCCTCTCCTTACCTTCATAAGGCGAACCGTCCATTGACGAAAGAGGAAGAGGACGGGCCATCCCCGGGGGGATTTCCTTATCACCCCCCTCCCCTTCCATATTTCCTCCATTTCCTCCAGGCGAGGAAGGGCGGGGAACCTGTCTTTAACCTTTTCCCAGGGACCCTCCCACCGTTCCTTCCTCCTGTGGTCGTAAATTTTAACTGTGGAGGACCCCATTATAAAGGAACAGCCTCCGGCCTCCACCCGGAGAAATTCTCCTGGGAGGAAGTGAAATTTTCCCTTGAAGGTTCCCTGGGGGGAGGAAGCGGAAAACCATCCGGAGAATCCCCGGGGGGTTTGATGGGGAGTGCAGGAGGAGAGGAAGAGAAGGAGAATTAAAGCCGGAACCCGTAGTCCCGGGGACCTTCGCCTTCCCCCTTTTTTTTCGCCCGCCTCCATCTCCTGGTCCTCCAGCATCCGAAACCCAACCGGGAAGGGAATAGGGCCACCAGCAGAAGGATGACCAGAGCCAGAAGGACCAGAAGAATGTCCCATGGGCTCATTTAAGAATTCGCAGAACCTGTTTTACGAAGTGGGGTTCGGGAAGGGCCCCTTCAAACTCCACTTCGTCGTTGACCACTATTTTGGGCACTGCGTAGACTTCGTATTTTTGGGCCAGTTCGGGGAACTCCTGGGCTTCCACCATCTCCCCGCGGATGTTTTCGTTTTCAATGGCGAATTTGTGGGCCATCCTCACCGCCGTGGGACAGTAGGGGCAGGACGGGGTGACGAAGACCTGTATCCTCACGGGGATGTTTATCTTGGCCAGTTCCTTTCTTGTCCTCTCCGCCAGGCCGGAATCCCCCTTGGAGACATCAATTATGTCCCCCAACACCGCCGAAAATTCGTAACCTGCGGGGATTCCGAAGAACCTTATCCCGTAGTCCTTGCTTCCTTCTATGACCAGGGCCGGGACCTTGTCTATTCCGTAGGCCTGGGCCTTGTCCTTTTCCTGGTCCACATCTATTATGTCCAGGGACAGTTTATCGCTTAACTGAGCCACTTCGTCCATCAGCATGGCGGTTTCCTGACAATAGGTGCAGTTGGCGTCGCTTTTGAAGACTATTAGTTTTACGGGCTGCTCCATCTCCTGGAGCATCTTGGTGATTTCCTGTTTATCCTGGTCGCTTAAAAAGCCCATATTTCCCTCCTTTTGTTTCTATTGCTTTAAAAAATACTACCAAATTTGTCAAGATTATTTTATTTTTTCTATGGGTCCGGCGCATTCCTGGGGCAGGGGAGGGGAGTTGGAAACTATGACGGAGCCGTTTTTCCCCACACAACGGTAGATGGGGGTGGAACGCCGCCTTTTGTAAAGGTGCATTACATTTTTTACGAACCTTCGGGTTTCCCGGAAGGGGGGGATCCCGTGATATCTTTCCACGGCGTTTTCCCCGGCGTTGTAGGCGGCCACCGCCAGGTCGGTGCGGCGGAACCGCCTCAGGAGTTCCTTCAAATACTTCACCCCTGCCTCTATGTTCTGGGCGGGATCAAAGGGATCCCGGGCCCCGTATCTTTTAGCCGTTTCGGGCATTAACTGCATGAGCCCCATGGCCCCCTTTCTGGAGACCGCCCGGGGGTTGAAGCCCGATTCTACGGTTATAAGGGCCCTGACGAGTTTCGGATCAACTCCGTAGCGGCGGCTTATTTTTGAGATAAGGTCCCGGTAAGCGGAGGAATTTATTTCCACCAGCCTTTTCCACCTTTTTCTGGGTTTTTTGGAGGGGACATTGGTTACCACCACCTTCCCGTTCTCGTCCACATAGGTTATTATTTCCCCGGAGAGAAGGAGCATAAACATCAAAAGGACTGCAACCTTTCTCAAAGTTTTTCCCTCAGTATTTCCTTGAATTTTAAAAAGGCCGATTCTATGCCCTCGGGGTTTTTCCCTCCTGCCTCGGCGAAGGCGGGTCTTCCGCCCCCACCCCCTCCTATTTCCCGGGCCACTTCCCTTATGAGGTCCCCTGCCTTGAGTTTTTGGGTGAGGTCTTGAGTGAGCCCGAGGACCAGGGAGGGTTTCCCGTTCTTGAGGAAGGCCACCAGCACCGCCGCCGGCGGATGCTTCTTCCGCAGAGCATCCACCAGGTTGTGGGCCTCTTCCCTTCCTCCTTCTATTCTGACGGTGAATACATTTACCCCCTTTATCACCTCCGGTTTTGCCTTTATGTCCGTGGGCGATTTTTTCTTCCGGGCTTCCTTCAACTGGGCCCTGAGTTTTTCCACATGCTCGGCCACGGCTTCCAGGGGGACCCCTATTTTGTTTTGAAGTTCCCTTATTTTCTCTTCCAGACCTTGGGCCCAGTTAAGGGCGGCCAGGCCCGCCACCGCTTCAATTCTTCTCACCCCGGCGGAGACGCTTTCCTCGGAGATTATCTTTATCATCCCTATTTCCCCGCTCCTTTTGACATGGGTTCCTCCACAAAGTTCCCTGGAGAAGTCCCCCACGGAAACCATCCTCACCTTCTCCCCGTATTTTTCGTGGAAAAGGGCCATGGCCCCCTTCTTCACTGCCTCCTCAAAGGAAACCACCTCGGTGATGACGGGATAATCCCGCAGCACCGCCCGGTTGGCCATCCTTTCCACCTCCTCCAGTTCCTGGAGGGATGGTTTTTCGTAGTGGGTAAAGTCAAACCTGAGCCTTTCGGGATCCACCACGGAACCGCTCTGGCGGACATGGGGACCCAGGACCTCCCTCAGGGCCTTGTGAAGAATGTGGGTGGCGGTGTGGTGTCTCCTTATGGCGGCCCTTCTGTCTTTGTCCACCTCCGCCTTCACGGTCTGGCCTTCCTTCAGTTCCCCGGATTCAACCTTAACCAGGTGAACGATAGTGTCCAGGGATGGTCTTTTCGTGTCGTAGACCCTGGCCTTCCCTGAGGAGGAGGTCAGCCATCCGGTATCGCCCACCTGCCCTCCGGCTTCCCCGTAAAAGGGGGTTCTATCCAGGATTATCTCCCCCTTTTCCCCCTTCTTCAATGAGGAAGTCTTCTTCTCCCCCTTAAAGATGGCCAGTATTTTCCCCGGACCTTCCTCTTCATCGTATCCGGTAAATTCCGTTTTGAATCCCTCGTATTTTCTCCGGGCCTCCGCCTCCTTATATCCCTTCCACGCATCCCTGGCCCTCCTTCTTTGCTCCTCCATTTTTTTCTCAAAGGCCTTCAGGTCTATTTTGAGACCCCTTTCCTCGGCCAGTTCCCGGGCAAAATCCAGGGGAAATCCGAAGGTGTCGTAGAGGGTGAATACCTCCTCGCCCGGGATGATTTTCTCCCCCTTATCAAGGGTCTTCTGTATGAGTTCTTCAAATTTCTCCATACCCGTGGTCAGAGTTCTGTGGAAGCGCTGTTCCTCCATCCTGGTAATTTTTTCCACAAGTTCAAGGCCCTGGCGGACCTCCGGATACTGTTGGTGCATGAGTTCTGCCACCAGCGGAGCCAGGGAGTACAGGAAGGGCTGATATATACCCAGTTTTCGTCCGTGGCGGTAGGCCCTTCTTATTATTCTCCTCAGAACATACCCCCGCCCTTCGTTGGCCGGTAGGACGCCGTCGGTGATGAGGAAGGTTATGGCCCTTATGTGATCTGCCACCACCCTGAAGGAAACATCCAGGTGGGGGTCCTTTCCGTAGGCCAGTCCGGTCCTTTCCTCCACGGCTCCTATGATGGGCCTTATGATGTCAATCTCAAAATTGCTGAATTTGCCCTGCAGCACCGAGGCTATCCTCTCCAAGCCCATTCCGGTGTCTATGGAGGGGGAGGGAAGGGGATGAAGGTTTCCGGCCTCGTCCCGATTGAACTGCATAAAGACCAGGTTCCACAGTTCCAGGAACCTTTCGCAGTTTTCGTCCTCCAGGCCGCAATCCAGTTCCGGCCGAAGTTCGTAGTGTATCTCCGAGGACGGCCCACAGGGTCCCGTATCCCCCATGGCCCAGAAGTTGTCCTTTTCCCCCATCCTTTTGATCCTTTCCTCTGGCACCCCTATTTTTTCGTTCCAGATTTTGAAGGCCTCGTCGTCGTCCCTGTAAACGGTTATCCAAAGTCTTTCCGGGGGAAGTTTGAAGACTTCGGTCAGGAGTTCCCAGGCGTATTCTATGGCCTTTTCCTTGAAGTAATCTCCGAAGGAAAAATTTCCCAGCATTTCAAAAAAAGTGTGGTGACGGTGGGTGTGGCCCACCACCTCCAGGTCGTTGTGCTTGCCGCCGGCCCTCATACACTTCTGCACCGAAGCGGCCCTGGTATAACTTCTTCTCTCCAGGCCCAGAAACACATCCTTAAATTGGTTCATTCCAGCGTTGGTGAAGAGAAGGGTGGGGTCCCCGGTGGGCACTAAGGAGGAACTGGGCACCACGGTGTGACCCCGCCGGGCGAAAAAGTCAAGGAATTTAACCCTGATCTCGTGGGACTTCATTCTTTACCTCCGTGGCTAATTCCTGGGCAATTTCCGGGGAGAAACCCCTCTGTATGAGAAAGCGGTAGGCCCTGGAAGAATCCCGGAATTTTTTTCTTTCCATGAGGAGCCTGGCGGCCTCTTTCTCCTCCATGACGGCATCGGCCTTCTCCAGGGCTTCATCTATGAGTTGTCGGTCTATTCCCTTGAGCCGGAGTTCCCAGCGGATTTTAACGCTGCCGTACAACCTCCTTCTCCTGGACGCTGCCCACTGGAGGGCAAATTCCCTGTCGTTGAGCAAGCCCAGGCGTCGGAGTTCCTCTATTTCTTCCTCTATTTCTTCCGGGGAAAACCCTTTCCGTCGGAGTTTTTGTTTAAGTTCCCTCTCCGAATGTTGGCGCCGGGCCAGGAATCGCAGGGAACTGTTTCTTATTTTATTCTCCGAATCTTTCAATTTCAGGTTCATCCTTCCTTTCGTCATCGGGAAGGAGGCCCTGTTCCTCCATGAGCCTCTTTTCCATCTCTTCTTTGGAAATGTCCGCCGCCGAGGCCACTCCCATGAGTTTGAGTTTAAATTCGTTGGGATTGGAAGCCCAGCGCATGGCCTCCTCCAGGGATATGAAGCCCTTTTGATAAAGGTAGAAGAGGGATTGGTCAAAGGTTTGCATGCCGTATTGGGAGGTTCCCTTGGATATGGCATCGGCGATGAGGAAGGTCTTTTCCTTGTTGAGGATGCAGTCCTTGATGAAGGGAGTAACCCTCATGACTTCCACCGCCGGCACCCGGCCCTTGCCGTCCTTCATGGGGATCAGCCTCATGGAGATGACCGCCTTCAGCACCGAGGCCAGTTGGATCCTTATCTGCCTCTGCTGGTTGGGGGGGAACATTCCTATGATTCGGTTTACCGTTTCCGGGGCATCCAGGGTGTGAAGGGTTGAAAGGACCAGGTGACCGGTTTCAGCGGCCATGAGCGCCGTCTCTATGGTTTCCAGGTCCCTCATTTCTCCCACCAGGATCACATCCGGGTCCTCACGGAGGGCCTCCCTGAGCCCGTGGAGAAAACTTTTGACATCGTGGTTCACTTCCCTCTGGTTTATTATGGATTTTTTGTCCCGGAAGAGGTATTCAATGGGGTCTTCTATGGTTACTATGTGCCTTCTTTTGGTTTGATTTATGTGTTCTATCATGGCCGCCAGGGTGGTGGATTTTCCCGAACCGGTGGTTCCCGTCACCAGGATGAGCCCCCTCTCTTCGTTGGCGATTTCTTCTATAACCGGGGGAAGGTTTAATTCCTTGACCGTCCTTATTTTTGTGGGGATAACCCTGAGAACCAGACCCACGCTTCCCCTCTGGTAGAAAACATTGACCCTGAACCTGCCAACTCCGGGTATGCTGTAGGCCATGTCCAGATCCCTTTCCTCCTTAAATTTTGCCTTCTGCTGAGGGCTCATTATGGAAAGGGCCATGGCCAGGGTGTCGTCGGGCATGAGCCTCTTGTTGAGTTCCACCAGGGGGACCAGGTGTCCGTTGATCCTCAGGATGGGATGATTCCCCACCTTGAGGTGGACATCGGAGGCGTTCCTCTCCACCGCAATTTTTAAAATATCGTTTATATGCATGGCCTCCTCCTATTGGATTTCGCCGCAGTAAGGGCACCTTTTGGCGTCCCCCGGGATTATTCTACCACAGTTCCAGCATCGGACGGTGGTGGTGGCGGGACGGTGAACCCCGGAGCGGGGATGGGAGAGGGAGCGGAGGTTTTTGACGGCCTCCAGAAATTCCCCGGCGGAGGAATACCTGTCCTCGGGCTTCCTCATTAAGGCCCTCATCACCGCCTCCTCCACCTCCGGGGGAACATCCCTGGCCACCTCCCTCAACGGGGTTATGAGACCCTCCCTGGCCCGGGAGTAGATGGTTCTGGCGTCTTCGCCCTCAATGGGAACCCTTCCCGACAGCATTTCGTAGGCGATACATCCCACGGAGTATATGTCCGAGGCGAAGGTGGCCCTCCCCTCAAACTGTTCCGGTGCCATGTAGGGGGGGGACCCTATCCTGGTGGAGGCAAAGGTGCCCTCCAGGAGCCTTGAGGTGCCGAAATCGGTGATTTTCACGGTGCCCTCCCGGGAAATGAGGATGTTGGAGGAGCGCAGGTCCCGGTGAAGGACATTTTTGGAGTGGGCGTAGGTTACCGCCTCAAGGATCTGGGTCAAGAAATTCAGGGATGTTTTGACCGATAGCCTTCCCCGGCTCTTTATTAGTTTGGAAAGGGTTGGGCCGTCCACATACTCCATCACCAGGTAGAAAATCCCCTGATCCCTTTCCACCGTGAGCAGGGTGGCAATGTGGGGATGGCGGAGAAGGGCCTGAAGTCGGGCTTCCTTTACCAGTTTTGAAAAGCCTTCCTCCTGGCGGTGGGGGACCTTTATGGCGACTTCATGGTCCAGCCAGGGGTCGTAGGCAAGGTAAACGGTGCCGAATCCCCCGGCCCCCAGCCTTTTGAGGATCTTGTAGCGTCCCAGTTTGTTTCCCGGAAGGATCACAGAACTATATTAGCATAAAAAGGGAGGAAATGGATACACAGGCGGTTTCCGCCCGCAGGACGGTTTCCCCCAGGCCCACGCCCCTGAGGAAGCGGTTTCGGAAGACCTCCACCTCCTCCCCGGTCCAACCACCTTCGGGGCCTATAAAAAAGGCGGAGGACGGGGGGAATTTCCTCAGTTTTTCTTCCCCCCGATGAAGGAAGAACTTTCCCGCGAAATCTTCTGCCCGCTCCAGGGCTTCCTGAAGGGAGGCCAGAAGGGAAATTTGAGGTAGAAAGGGGTTGTGGGACTGTTTTATGGCTTCCACGGCCTTTTTCTTCAATCTATCTATGTTGAGTTTTTCAAACTGGGACCTGGCGGAAGGGAAGGGAAAGATAAAGGATGCTCCGAGTTCCGCCGCCTTTTCCACGGCCCATTCCATCCTGGTTCTCTCAAAAATCGCCGGAAAAAGGGCCAGGACTTTCTTTTTTTCAGCCCTTTTAACCTGGGGACAGAGGACCCTGGATGTTTCCCTGTTCCTCTCTAAAATTTTTCCTATGCAGTAATTCCCTCTGCCGTCGGTGAGGAAGACCTCTTCCCCGGGATTTATCCGTTTCACCTTCAGGTGGCGGTTTTCCTCGCCGGTAATGGAATTTACCCCCTCCTTCAACTCCTCCAGGAAGATTCCGTGCATCAGCGGAGCCTCCGGATTTTTTCCAGGAGTTCCCTCTCCTTTCTGGATAGTTTCCTGGGGATTTCCACCCGGACCTTCAGGAAGAGATCTCCCCTTTTATCCCTGTGGGCCAGGGGCATTCCCCTCCGGGGAATTTTTATCTCATCCCCGGGTTGGGTTCCCGGCGGAATTTTTACGCTTAGTTTCTCCCCCAGGAGGTCCTCAAAGTCCACGCTTCCTCCCAGAAGGGCAGTGAGATAATCCACCTTGATCTCGGAGATCAGATGGGGACCCCTCCTTTTGAATCTGGGGTCTTCCTTGATCCTGATGGTGATCCTTAAATCCCCCCTGGCGCCGGTGCTTCCCCCGGCGTGACCGTGGCCGCTGGCCACCAGGACCGTTCCATCCTCCACGCCCGGAGGTATTTCCAGGGTTATTTTTTTCTTCTCCCTGACGAAGCCCCTGCCTCCGCAGATCTTACAGGTTTTCACGGGAATGTAGCCCCGCCCCCCGCACCTCGGACAGGTTCTGGCTATTCTGAAGAAGAAACTTCCCTGGACCACTTCCCCGGAGCCTCCGCAGAGGGGACACCTCCTCCAGCCACCTTCGGGATCTGCCCCGCTTCCCCGGCAGTGGGGGCAGAGGCTTGCCCTTTCAATTTCCACCTCCTTTCTGGTTCCCAGGGCAGCCTCCTTCAGGCTTATCCACACGGTTCTTTCCACATGGGCACCCCGGGTGGCCTCTTCCCTTCCCAGGTTGAAAAAGGAATCAAAGAGGTCAAAAATGCTGGAAAAACCTTCCCGGGGGTCGTGGGAGGCGGAACTCCGGAGGCCTTCCTCCCCGTAGAGGTCGTAAAGTTTTTTCTTCTCTGGGTCTGAGAGAACGGCGTAGGCCTCCACTATTTCCTTGAACCTTTCTTCGGCTTCCCTGTTTCCCGGGTTCCGGTCGGGATGGTATTGCAGGGCCAGACGGCGGTAGGCCCTTTTTATTTCGTCTTGAGAGGCACCCTTTGGAATTCCCAGAATTTCATAATAATCCTTCCTCATGCATTTTCCTTCTCCAGGATGGTGAGTATTTCCTTCTCAACGGATTCTCTTAGGGCCGAAAGTTCCTGATAAACCTCCTCCAGTTTTTCCAGGTCTATGTCCTCCTCCTTCAGGAGCATTTTGGTGTCCGAAAGGGCGTCCATTATCTCTATTTTCTTCTCCGAGGAAAGCCTGTTTTTGAACTTGTTGTAGGATGTCTCCAGGGAGTTGAGCAGGGCTTCTATGTCCGCCTTCTTCTGGTTGAGGGCCTTGCGCTTCCTGTCCTCCTCCCGGTATTTTTCCGCCTCTTCCATCATTCGCTCTATCTCCTGGGGGGTGAGGCCCGAGGAGGGGTGTATTTCCATGGACTGCTCCTTGCCGGTATCCCTGTCCACGGCAGTTACCCTTACGATCCCGTCCACATCTATCTCAAAGGTCACCTCAATCTGAGGTATGCCCTTGGGGGCGGGTCTTATGCCCACCAGGTCAAAATAGCCCAAACTCTTGTTGGCGGAGGCTATTTCCCTCTCCCCCTGGAGGACATGGATCCTGACCTTGGTCTGGTTGTCCACGGTGGTGGTGAAGATCATGGACTTCTTGGTGGGTATGGTGGTGTTCCTGGGAATCACCACGGTGAAGGTGTCGTTTTTGGTTTCCACGCCCAGGGAGAGGGGGGTTACATCCAGAAGGACGATGTCCTTGACCTCTCCGGAAAGAACTCCGCTCTGGAGGGCGGCTCCCATGGCCACCACCTCGTCGGGGTTTATGTCCCTGTAGGGTTCCTTGCCGAAGAACTCCCGAACCTCCTGAATTATCCTGGGCATCCTGGTCTGTCCTCCCACCAGGATTACCCTGGATATGTCGTCGGGCACCAGGTCAGCGTCCTTCAGGGCCCTTTCCATGGGTTCCCGGGTTTTTATGATTATGTCCTCCACCAGTTCCTCCAGTTTTTCCCGGGTGAGTTTTCTCACCAGGTGTTTGACCCCGGTTTCGTCGGTGGCTATGAAGGGGAGGTTTATTTCCGTCTCCTCCAGGGAGGAAAGTTCTATTTTCGCCTTCTCTGCGGCGTCCTTGAGCCTCTGGAGGGCCAGTTTATCGCTGGAGAGGTCTATTCCCGTTTCCCTCCGGAATTCGTCAATGAGCCAGTTCATTATCCGGGCGTCAAAGTCCTCTCCTCCCAGGAAGGTGTTTCCCGCGGTGGAAAGAACATTGAAGACCCCTTCCCTCACCTCCAGGATGGTCACATCAAAGGTCCCTCCCCCCAGGTCGTATACCGCTATGAGTTCGCTGGTGGCTTTTTCAAAGCCGTAGGCCAGGGCGGCGGCGGTGGGCTCGTTTATGATCCTGAGAACCTGAAGGCCGGCTATTTTACCGGCGTCTTTGGTGGCCTGTCTCTGGGCGTCGTCAAAATATGCAGGCACGGTGATGACCGCCTTGTCCACCTCCTCTCCCAGATATTCTTCGGCGCATTCCTTCAGGTAGCGGAGAATCAACGCTGAGATCTCCGGGGGAGCGTAAATCTTTCCATCCACTTCCACCCACACATCCCCGTTTTCTGCCTCCACCAGTTTGTAGGGAATCCTGTCCTTGATCTGCTGAATTTCCGGGGAGGAAAACTTCCTTCCCATGAGCCTTTTGACGGCGGAAATAGTGTTTTCAGGGTTGAGGAGCATCTGCCTCTTGGCCAGTTGTCCCACGAGCCTTTCCCCGTTCTTCAAAAACGCCACTATGGAGGGGGTTACCCTCCCTCCTTCCCTGTTGGGTATTACCTTGGGTTTTCCTCCTTCAAAATGGGCCACGCACGAATTGGTGGTCCCTAAGTCAATCCCCACCGTTATCCCCATTGCCTTTTACCTCCTTTGGCACATATACCTTAACAAGAGCAGGCCTTAGAAGCCTTCCCTTCATAAGATACCCCTTTTGCAAAACTTCTGCAATTTTAACTTCCTCTATGTCCTCCCTTTCCTCCTTGTCCACGGCCTGGTGGAAGTTGGGATCAAATTCCCCGGTCATGTTCAGTTCTTCCACCCCTTCCTTTCTCAATAATTCCTTGAGTTGTCTGTAAATGAGCAAAACACCCTGATAAAAACTTTCTGAGTTTTCCTCACTGTAGCCCTGGAGGGCCCTTTCAAAATTGTCTATTACTTCCAGAAGTCTGGTTATGAAATCCGCCAGGGCGAATTCCCGAAATTCCGCCATCTCCCGTTTCATTCTCTTCTGAAAGTTGTCAAAATCCGCCAGTTTTCTCAGGTATTTGTTGAGAAGTTCGGCGTTTTCCTTCTCTAAGGCAAGTTTTTCCTCTTCCAGGTGTTTCACCAGTTCCAGGCATTCCTCCAGGGTGCTGGCACTCTGGATGGCCTTTCCCTCCTCAATTTCTCCTTCCTTTTCCTTTTTTTCATTGTCCTGCATAATTTACCTCCGCCGAGAGAATTTTTTTAAGAGTTTGACCTGTAAGGTCCAGGGCTGCCAGGGCTTTGCTGTATTTCATGTGCTTGGGGCCAAAAACGGCCGCCAGCCCCCTCTGGCTGTAAGGGTATAGGAGAAGAACGCATCCTTCGCCGTAAGGGAAGGGGAGGCTTTCTCCCCATACCACCTGGATGTCGTCCCCCAGGTTTAAGTTTTCCAGAAGTTCAAGAAGTTTTTTCTTTTCCTCAAAAATTCTCAAAATTTCCCGTATCTTTTCCAGACTGCCCTCCAGCCTGCCCAGAAGGAGGGATTCTCCCTCCACCAGGATGTCCATGCGCTCCAGGAGGAATTTGAAGTTTTCCAAAATCTCCCGGAGCATCCTGCCTTCGTTGTCCATCCTTAATTTGAGATTCACGATCACATCCTGGAGGGTTTTGAAACGGTAATCCCGATTGAGCATCTCGGCCACGCCGTCCAGTTCCCTCTGGGTGTAATCCCGGGGGGTCCGGATTCCCTGGGTTAAGAGAAGCCCCGAGGGGGTATTTAGGAGAATAAGGACTGTGTTTTCCCCGGCCCTTATGAGCCGTATGTGGGAAAAGGGTATGTGAAAAATGGAGGGTGAAATCAGCAGGGAAAGGCTTTCTGAGAAGGTGGAAAGGTTCCTGGCCGCCTCCCGGAGAAAGTCCTCCAGGTTTCCCTGGGGTTCTATGTTCAAGTCCTCCTGAGTTTGCTTCCAGGGTTTTACCTTTAAAAGTCGCTCAATGTGCTCCTTCAGGGCCCGGTCCGTGGGGAATTTTCCCCTTTTCCCTTCTCCCCTCAAATACCCCTTGGCTTGAAGGGAAGCCATGATGTTTCGGACGGTGTAAGGGGAGACCTCAAAGGGCAGGTGCTGGGCCACGAAGAAGGAGTTAGACCCGTGCCCCGTATCCGTGTAGTTCTCCACGATGATTCTCAGAACTTCCCTTTCCCTGAAATCCAGCGATTTTCCCATCACTTAAGATTATAACAAATCAGGCCCCGAATTTCTTTAGTTTCAGTGCGTTGGCCAGCATAAGGGCCATACCGTCCACCGCCTGGAAAGTCCCCAAACTTCCCCTCCGGCAGGCCACCTCGGAAAACTCCCTCAAGCCGTCCCTGAAGGTGTAGGGGGAGTGGAGGAGAAAGGGAACCGGATGCCAAGAATGGGATTTCAATTTAGAGGGGGTGGAGTGGTCTCCGGTTATAACCAGGACATCCGGGGAAAGGGAAAGGAGTTCCGGTAGGTAGGAGTCAAATTCCTCAATTTTCTTCACCTTGGCCTCAAAATTCCCGTCTTCCCCGTAACTGTCGGTTTTCTTGATGTGGAGGTAAAAGAAATCGTATTTTTCCCAGGAGTTCTTCAGGGTTTCTATCTCGTCGCTTATTTCCTCTCCGGTCTCGGCTACCTCCATCCCCACCAGTTTGGCCAGGCCCCTGTACATGGGATAGGAGGCTATGGCCACCGGGTTGAGTTTGAAGACCTCCTGCATGGGAGGGAGGGAAGGATGGGAGGAAAAACCTCTGAGAAGAACGGTATTGGCCCGGGGCTCGTCCTTCAGAAGTTCTGTTACCATTTGTATGAAGGCCTCGGCCACCCGGGCGGTTTTTTCCGCCTCCGGAGTGAGGGCCCTGGGGGGTTTTGGAGGTAACCCCTCCTTCTGGGGATCTGCGTCGGATACCCTGTCGCTCAAGCCTTCTCCCCGGAGCACCATGGCGAAGCGATGCTCCCTTCCGGGCTTAAGGATTATCTCAACCCCTTCTATTTCCCTGATTTTTTCGGAAATTCTTTCTATGAGTTCTCGGTTCTTCTCCGTGGGAATCCTTCCCGCCCTCCGGTCCACGATTTTCCCGTCCCTGAGGGTGGCGAAGTTTCCCCTCACCGCCACATCCCCGGGCCTTACATCCATGTCCAGACCCAGGGCTTCAAGGATACCCCTTCCTATTTGATATTTTACCGGGTCGTAGCCGAAAAGCGACATGTGGGCCGGTCCGGACCCGGGGGTTATGCCGGGAAGGACGGGGATGGCCAGGCCGCAGGAGGACTCCTCCGTTAACCGGTCAAGGTTAGGGGTATAGGCTACCTCCAGTTCTGTTTTTCCTTCTTTATTAGGGATTCCTCCCAGCCCGTCCAGGACCACCAGGAGGATTTTCTTCTCGTTCTTCACCGTCAGCGATCTGAGCAGTTCCTCTCTTTCCATTTTTCACCTCCTGAGAAATTTTATATCATAGAGGGGTGGGATTAAAGGAAGTTTTGAAAAAAATTAAAGGGAAAAGGCTCCTGGTTTACGGAGACCTCATTCTGGACCACTACCTCTACGGTTATGCCCGGAGGATCTCCCGGGAGGCTCCCATACCTATTCTGAACTTTGAAGGCGAAAGATACGAACTGGGGGGAGCGGCCAACGCCGCCAAAAACCTGGCTGCCCTGGGAGCCGATGTGGTGGTGGCCGGTGCCGTGGGGGAAGATGAGGAAGGGGAAAAACTTCTCTCCCTCCTTTCCCAATGGGGAATTAAGCCCAGTGTGGTGCGGCGTGGAAGGACCCTGAGAAAGATGAGGATTCTGGCCGGGGGGGAGTTTACCAAGAGGCAACAGGTGGCCAGGGTTGATTGGGGCAACGGTTTTGATGCGGTAGTTCCGGAGGTTTCCGGAGGTTTTGACGGGGGGATAATCTCCGATTACGGATACGGGACCGTTTCCCCGGAGGGTTTCAGGGTTTTGAAGGGAAGACTTCCTCTGACGGTGGTGGACTCCAGAAACCGCCTGAAGGAGTTTAAGGGAGCCACCTCCGCCACCCCTAATCTTCCGGAGTTCTCTGCCCTCCTGGGAAAATCCTTTATGAAGGTGGAGGAGGTTCTCCGGGAAGGGGAGGGGGCCAGGGCCATGTTAAGGTTAAAGGCCCTGCTGGTTACCCTGGGGAAAAAGGGACTTTGCATTTTTGAAAAGGACAGGCCACCCATTCTCGTTCCGCCCTTCGGCTCGGAACAGGTGGTGGATGTTACCGGGGCCGGGGACACGGTGGTGGCGGTCTACACCCTGGCCCTCAGCGCCGGCGCCAGTTTTTCCCAGGCCGCAACCCTGGCCAACATAGCCGGGGGAATTTCCGTAATGAAGGAGGGGGCCTCCACCGTAACCCCGGAGGAACTTTTGGAGGGCATAGAAAAATGGGAATCCTTACCAGAAAACAGGCGGTAGAACTGGGTTTCCGCCTGAGCCGGCAGGGCAGGAGGGTGGTGCTGGCCAACGGAGTTTTTGATCTCCTTCACCGGGGTCACCTGGCCTACCTGGAGGAGGCCAAGAAACTGGGAGATGTTCTCTTCGTGGCGGTAAACAGCGATTTATCGGTGAGAAAAATAAAGGGAGAAGGCCGACCCATCCTGGGGGAAGATGAGAGGCTGGCCCTGGTGGAGGCCCTCAAACCCGTGGACTACGCCTTCCTTTTTGAGGAGGAGGATGTCCGGAGAATAATCCTTGAAATGAGACCCCACTACCACGCCAAGGGGGGGGATTACACTCCCGAGAGCGTGCCGGAGAGGGATGTGGCCGTGAAGGTGGGGACGAAGACCGTGGTAGTGGGCGGGAGCAAGGTGAATTCCACCACGGACATAATCGGAAGGATTCTGGAAAAATTCTGCAAATAATTGATATTATAGAACCATGAGAATAGCCATAGGTTCAGACCACGCAGGCTTCCCCATGAAGGAAATTATCAAGGAATATTTGAGGGAACTGGGTCACGAAGTTATGGACCTGGGAACCCACTCCACCAGTTCCGTTAACTATGTGGAATTCGCCGAGGCGGTGGCCCGGGCGGTGGCCCGGGGAGAGGCGGAAAGGGGGGTGCTCATATGCGGAACGGGGATCGGCATGTCCATAGCCGCCAACAAGGTGGAGGGTATCAGGGCAGCCCTGGTCCACAGCGAATACACCGCCAGGATGGCGGCCATGCACAACGATGCCAACATCCTCACCTTCGGTGGAAGGGTGGAGAGCCCGGAGGAGGGGAAAAGGTTCGTTAAAACATGGCTGGAAACCCCCTTTGAAGGTGGAAGGCACCTCCAGAGGCTGGGGAAAATAGGTGAACTGGAAGAAAAATGCAAGGAGGGATAAATGAGCGTTGAGGTGGGAAAGGCCGCTCCGGACTTCTGCCTGGTGGATCAGGACGAGGTCCAGCACTGTCTTGAAGATTACAGGGGGAAATGGGTGGTTCTGTATTTTTATCCCCGGGACAACACCTCGGGTTGCACCCGGGAGGCCCAGGGTTTTACGGCCCTCAAGGAGGAGTTTGAGAAACTGGGGGCGGTGATCCTGGGGGTAAGCCCCGATTCTCCCAAAAGCCACAGGAACTTCCGGGAGAAGAAGGGCCTCACCATAACCCTCCTTTCGGATCCAGGGCATCAGGTGATGGAAAAATACGGAGCCTGGGCCATGAAGAAATGCCGGGGGAAGGAAAAACCTGGGGTGATAAGGTCCACCGTCCTGATAGATCCCCAGGGAATAGTTCGCTTCCATTGGCCCAAGGTCAAGGTGGCGGGACATGTGGAGGAGGTCCTGAAGAAACTCAAGGAACTCCAGGGGAAATAAGCCCTTCCGTGGAAATAGAGGGCATAGTAGAGAAGAAGATTTTTTCCTCGGATGATTTCGGGGTATTCCTCATTAACGCCTCAGGAGAAGAAGTAAAGGTTTCCGGACCCATCGCCCATCTCCAGGAAGGGGAAAGGGTGGTGCTCCGGGGAAGGTGGCGGACGGGGCCCTACGGCCGGGAGTTTTTTGTGGAGGAGGTCCTTTCAAGGAGGATAGGGGCCCTGGAAAAATTCATTGCCTCCTCCCCGGTAAAGGGCATAGGAAAGGCTACCGCCAGGAAAATAGTTGAAAGGTTCGGCGACGAAACGGTGAAGATTATCCTTGAGGAACCCCGGAGGCTGGAGGAGGTTTCCGGGGTAACCCGGGAAAGGGCGGAGGCCCTCCACCGCTTTTTCGTAAAGGCCGGAAAGGAAAGGGAAGCCCTGGTTTTCCTTATAGGACTTGGTCTTCCGGTGGGGATAGCCCGAAGGGTGGTGGAGGCATACGGCCCCTCTGCCGTCCAGGCGGTTAAGGAAAATCCCTACAGGCTGGCCCTGGAGTTTTCGGGAATAGGTTTTTCCAGGGCCGATGCCATGGCCCGGAGGCTGGGGTTTCCCGTCAATTCTCCTGCCAGGGCCTCGGCGGCGGCCCATTATTTTCTGGAGAAGGAGGCGGCCGCAGGTCATACCTACATGTTCACCGGGGACCTTCTTGAAAAATTGGCCTTCCTGGGCATTGACGAGGAGACGGCCCGGAAGGGCCTTCAGGATCCCATGTTTTACTCCTCCGGGGATAGGGTGGGTTTGAGAAAATACTACATGTGGGAGTCGGAGATTGCCCGGAGACTTCTTGAGAGGAGGCAGGCCTCCTTTCTTCCTCTGGAGGATCTATCGGAAGTTTTTTCCTCCGTGGCGGATAGTTTTGAGATAACCCTGGACGGGGACCAAAGAAGAGCCGTGGAGACCGCCCTTTCCTCCCGCATGATGGTGATATCCGGCGGTCCTGGGACGGGAAAGACCACCATAATCAAGTTCATAGGAATGGTGGCCCGGGCCTCGGGGTTAAAAATTAAATTTGCCGCCCCCACGGGAAGGGCCGCCCGGAGGCTAACGGAAGCCACGGGTTTTCCCGCTTCCACCATCCATCGGCTCCTGGAATTTGACCCGGAGACCGGCGCCTTTCGGAGGGATGTTTCCAGACCCCTGGATGCGGATTTTCTTGTTCTGGACGAGGTTTCCATGGTGGACGCCTGGCTTTTCAGGGCTGTGCTTAGGGCCCTTTCACCGGGAACCCGGCTTGTTCTGGTGGGGGACAAGGACCAGTTGCCCTCGGTGGGTCCGGGTAATGTCCTGGCTGACATCATTTCCTCGGGACTGTTTCCCTTGGTGGTACTTAAAAAAATATATCGCCAGAGGGAGGGAAGCCTCATTGCCCGAAACGCCCAGAGGATAAATCGGGGTCTTATTCCCTTCGTGGAAAAGGACGGGGAATTTGAGTTCTTCTCCTCCACCGATTACCTTGCCCGGGTGGTGGACCTGGCCACCACCGTTCTGCCCCGCCGTTTCAACCTTCCGGCTCTGACCACGGAAATCCAGGTCCTTTCCCCCATGTACAAGGGGGAATTGGGGGTGGAGAATTTGAACCGGGTTCTACAGGAGAAACTCAACCCGGAAGGCAGGAAGGTTAAGGTGGGGGGCAAAACCTTCCGGCTCGGGGATAAGGTTATGCAGACGGTCAACAACTACTCCAAGGAGGTCTTCAACGGGGAAATAGGCCGGGTGGTGGAAGGAGGTGAGGAGGAACTGTGGGTGGATTTCTACGGAGAAAGGGTGATTTACACCGGAGAGGATGTGAAGGAACTCACCCTGGCCTACGCTGTTTCCGTACACAAGGCCCAGGGAAGCGAGTATACGGCGGTGATTTTACCCCTGGTGAAAACCCACTGGATTATGCTTCAGAGGAATCTTCTTTACACCGCCATCACCAGGGCGCGCCGATATGTGGGTCTGGTGGGGGATTTTGAAGCCTTGAAACAGGCGGTGAGAAACAACCAGCCCCTCCGCCGCAGGACCTGGCTGGGGCTATTGCTGAAACAGTGATCTTCCCGGCATGTTGACAAGGCAGGGGGAGTTGATAAAATCTTCCACCATGAGGAAGATAGTTTTCTTCGTTCTCGCCCTATCCCTTTCCCTGGCTCAGGAGACTAAGAGATATTACCTGACGGTGGAGGGAAAGGCTCCCCGGGCGAGTTTTCTCCCCACCACCGCCGTGGTCACGGTTCTTACCGCCGAGGATATAAAGAAGATGCCCTTCACCACCCTGGCGGAGATCCTTCAGTTCCTTCCCTCCCTTACGGTGGTGAGGAGGAGCCAGGCCAGTTTTGACCTTTCGGTTAGGGGGGCTTCCCCCAAGAGAACTTTGATTCTCCTTAACGGTATGAGGATAAACGATCCCCAGAGCGAGCACTTCAACATGGAGGTACCCATCTCCCTCCAGCAGATAGAAAGAATTGAAATTTTCAAAGGGGGAACCTCCACCTTCTACGGGAGTTCATCCGCCGCCGGGGGCATAAACATAGTGACCTCCTCCGGAGGAAATACCCTCTCGGCGGTGGCCGGTGAAAAGGGACTTTTCGGCTTCGCCGCCTCCGCTTCCCTGGGAAATTTTTCCCTGGGTCTTTCTTCCCGGAAAAGCCGGGGATATTACCCGGGAAGGGAATTTGACCTTCGGGATGTGAGCGCCCAATACACCGGGAAGAAGGCCCGACTCTTTTTCGGAGCCGGGGTCAAGGAGATGGGGGAGGCCAATTTTTACGCCCCCTATCCCTCCTGGGAGAGAATCGGAAGGTATGTTCTCTCGGGCAATCTTCGCCTTGGGGGGGTGGAATTGGGGTTGCTTTCCCGCACCCTGCGGGATCATTTCGTCCTTGATAGGGAAAGGCCTCTCTGGTATGAAAATCGCCATAAAAACTTCCTCCACTCCCTCCGGGCGGCGAAGAGGTTTTCCCTTCCCCGGGGTGAGATTACCCTGGGCCTGGAGGGGAATTCCGAGGGGATAAGGAGCGGCAGGCTGGGGAACCATCACCGGGAAAGTTTGGCCCTGGTGGGGGAATTCACCAGGGCTGGAGGAGGTTTCTCCCTGGACCTGGGACTCAGGGCGGAGGTTTTCTCCGCAGGCAAACCCTTTTACGGATTCTACCTGGGCTATCAGAAAAGTCTGGGCAAGGCGTTTCTGATTTCGGCCTCCGTGGGAAATTCCTTTCGCCTTCCCAGTTTTACGGAACTCTATTACTCGTCCCCGGCCAATGTGGGGAACCCTGACCTTCGTCCGGAGAAGTCCCTCAGCGCAGACCTGAGCCTGGAGACCAGAACGGTGGCAGGGAGGGGGACGGTCTCTTTATTCTGGAGAAGGGATCGGGACCTGGTGGATTGGGTGAGGACGGGAATACACTCCCCCTGGAGGGCCGCCAACCTTGCCCCCATCCAGAGGTTCGGCCTGGAGTTTTCCTGGGGATGGAGGTGGAGAAGGGGAATCTTTTCCCTGGGCTTTCTCAGGACCTTCTTACATTATCGCATGGAGGAAACCCCGAAATACGCCCTGGCCCTGGATAAACTCAAACTAAGTTCTTCCCTGATTTTTTACCTGGGGAGGATTGGATTTTCCTCCGCCCTTTCTTACAGGGAGATGGTCCTGGGTCAGAAGGGGATTTTCCTGAACGCCAGGATTTCCCTCCGCCTGCCCGGGAAAATCCGCGTTTTTCTCCAGGGCAGCAATTTGTTTAACACGGTAATAGAAGAAATCCCCGGGGTTAAAATTGAAGGCCGATGGCTTTCCGCAGGACTTCGCTTGGACCTATAGGAAGAAGATCAGGGTTATCACCACGAAGGAGGTTACCAGGATGGGGAGGGAGTACTTGAGCATGTAGCCGAAGAAGGAGGGCATTTCTATACCGTATTCCTCGGCGATGGACTTCACCATGAAGTTGGGAGCGTTTCCTATGTAGGTATTGGCTCCCATGAAGACCGCTCCGGCGGATATGGCTTCCAGGTATATCTTTTTGTGGAGGATGAGGTTGTGAATCGCTTGGTGTTCGGGAAGTCCGGGGAAGAATTTTCCCAGGGCGGAATTAAGGAAGGTCAGGTATGTGGGGGCGTTGTCCAGAAAACTGGATAGGCTTCCCGTGGCCCAGAAGTAGTGGGCGGGTTCCTTGATGCTCCTTATGAAGCCGGCCAGGGCTCCGTGTTCCCCGGCCCTGAGAATGGCCAGGGCAGGAACCATGGTGGCGAATATGCCGGCGAAGAGTATGGCCACTTCCTTTATGGGGAACCAGGTGAACTCGTTTTCCTTCCTCACCTCCTTCCTGGTGGTGAGGAGGGAAAGGAGACCCATGAGGATGAGGATGAAATTTCGCACCTGGTCCTGAACGGTGAGTTCCACCCCCAGGAAAGAGAAACTACCTGCCTTCCAGTATCCGCTGAGGAGAACTCCCCCCACAATTCCCAGGAGAAAGAGAAAGTTGTGGGCTCCCACTATCTTCAGGGGGACCTTTTCTTCGTCTTCCTGGGGAGGGAGGTCTTCCTTTTTGTAATAATGCCTGTCAATCAAATAAAAAAGCCCCAGGAGAAACAGGGATTCCACCACCATGTGGGGGATCAGGTGGAAGGTCCAGAAAAAGGGTACTCCGTGGAGGAATCCTAAAAACAGGGGAGGGTCCCCCAGGGGAGTCAGTGAGCCCCCTATGTTGGCCACCAGGAATATAAAGAACACTATCATGTGTTGTTTGTGCTTTCTATGCATGTTGGCCCTTATGAAGGGACGGATGAGGACCATGGCCGAGCCGGTGGTTCCTATCCACGAGGAAAGGAAGGTGCCCAGGAGAAGGAATAGAACATTGACCTGCGGGGTTCCCTTGAGGGTTCCCCTCAGGAGGATTCCACCGGCCACGGTGAACAGCGCCCATAGAAGGAGGATGAAAGGTATATAGTCCAGAAGATAAATGTCCAGCAGGCTGTGTATGGCCCCGTGTTTGAAGGCTATGACGAAGGGAATGGCGAAGAGGAGACCCCAGAAGGCGGAAATCTTTCCGAAGTTGTGGTGCCAGAATTCAGGAGCCACAAGAGGGAAAATGGCTATGGAGAGGAGTATTCCCACGAAGGGTAGGACGGACCAGAGGGGAAGTATTTCCCCCAGTTTTTCCGCTCCGTGGGCCGTTTCAGCGGAGAAGGCAAAGGACGATAAAAGGAGCATTAATGCGATATTCACCAGTTTTTTCATTCTTTTTCCTCCTGTGAGTTAAAGGTGAAAGGATAAGAAAAAAAGGCTTGAAAGTCAAACTTCTTCTGAATCGGTGAGGACCAGAGGTTTCCAGGTGCCTTTGGAACATAACCCCTTTAGATTCGTAACCCCTTTAGATTTGGAAAAGCCTTTTTTATTTTAGTAAAATAAATTTCCTTTGCAGGGCCTTTTAGGGCAGGAATTTTTTTAAAGGATTTTTGTGGTCGGATTATGAGAGACCTTAGGCTGGACCTTATTTTAGGCTTGGTCGTTTTTACCTCGGTGTTAAGTTTTATCTTCACCCATCTCGTTCTAAAGTTAGCCCACCGGTTCAATGTCTTTGATAAGGTGGAGGAGCGGAAGGTTCACAGCCGGAATGTTCCCCGCATCGGCGGAGTGGCCATATTTTTAAGCCTTTTTTCCGGAATCCTCCTGGGGGAGGTTCTTCTAAGGGAAATGTTCATCAGGCCCAATAACTGGAGGACCTTCGCCGCCTATCTGTTCTCCATTCTGGTTATCTTCGGCCTGGGTCTCCTGGACGATCTGAAGGGCCTGAACGCCTATCAGAAATTTCCGGTGGAGTTCGCCGTGGCCCTTCTTCTTTACTTCTTCGGATTCCGGATTGAGAGGCTTTCTCTGCCGTGGGGAGGGGGTCTTGAACTGGGGATTCTGGCCCCGTTGGTCACCCTCCTCTGGATAGTGGGGGTGATGAACGCCATGAACATCATTGACGGCCTGGACGGGCTGGCGGCGGGAATTGCCCTCTTCGCTTCCCTGTCGGTTCTCATTATCTTCGTGGTTCACGGGCAGGTTTCCTATGCGGCGGTGGTGGCGGGGCTCATAGGGGCCATCCTGGGGTTTCTGCCCTACAACCTGAACCCGGCCAGGATTTTCATGGGCGACAGCGGAAGTCTGACCATAGGCCTTCTTCTCTCCACTTTGACCCTGAAGAGTTCTCAAAAGTCCAACCTTTATGTATCCCTTTCGGTGGCGGTTATAATTCTGTTCATTCCCATTTTTGACACCCTCCTGGCCATATGCAGGAGGGCCAGAAGGGGGGAGCCCCTTTTCGGAGCCGACGACGATCACATCCACCACCGGCTCTTGAGGAGACTGAAACTCCACAGACACGCCTCCCTGACCCTGGTGGGGATATCGGCCCTTTTCTCCGCCATTGGCACCGCCCTCAACTTCGTGGAGGGGGGCGTTAGGTTTCTGGTGATTATCCTAAGTTTCCTCGTGGGAATTCTCTTCTTTTCCTTTCTGGGTTACTTCAAGGATGTCCAGAGGGAGAATAGAGGAAATTCCTTTCCGCCTCCCTGAGGGGGGGCCAGTGCCTGTCCTTTTCAGACAGGATGGGATTTTGAACGGGCCAGGATATGCCTATTTCGGGGTCGTTCCAGATAATTCCCCTCTCGTGCTGGGGGGAGTAGAAATCCGAGGTCTTGTATAGGACCTCCGCCTCCTCCGAAAGGACGGCGAAGCCGTGGGCGAAACCCTCCGGAATGTAGAGCATTAATCTGTTTTCCGCCGAAAGGCGCACCCCCACCCATTTCCCGAAGTAGGGGGAACCTTCCCTCAGGTCCACCGCCACATCAAAGATCTCTCCCCTTATGACCCGCACCAGTTTAGCCTGGGCCCTCTCCCGTAGTTGGTAGTGGAGCCCCCGAATTACCCCCTTCACCGACCGGGAATGGTTGTCCTGGACGAAGTCGTCTTTAAGACCCAGTTTCTCAAATTCTCTTCTGTTGTAGGTTTCCATGAAGAATCCCCTCTGGTCTCCAAAGGCGGTGGGTTCTATGAGGAGAAGGTCAGGAATTTCTAAGGGAATTAGATTGAATTTTCCCACGGTTCACCTCGCAATCATATTTCAAGGCTGGAATCGTCGCCTATCATAACCTTCAGTGCTCTGTTCACTTCGGAACCCTTCCTGATGGAGGCCCTTCTGCCCACCAGGGATTCCTCCATCCTCTCCACATCCAGAATTTCGGTTTCGGGGAGTATGACGGAATACTCAACGCAGGAGTTTCTTATACTGCATCCTTTCCCAATGCTGGTGTAGGGGCCTATAAAGGAGTTTTCTACCACGGTATTTTTCCCGATGACCGCCGGTCCCCTTATCTTGCTTCCAATTATCCTGGCCCCTTCCTCCACCACCACCCGACCTTTGATACTGGAGTTTTCGTCCACATCTCCCAGGAGGATGGTTTCCTGAAGTTGGTCCAGGACCACCCGGTTGGCCTCCAGCATGTCGTCCTTTTTCCCCGTATCCAGCCACCACCTCTGGAGGATGTGGGCTCTGACCTCCAGGCCCATGTTTATGAGTTCCTGGATGGCGTCGGTTATTTCCAGTTCTCCCCTCCAGGAGGGTTTTATCCTATCAATGGCCCGGTGGATCTCCGGGGAAAAGAGGTAAACCCCCACCAGGGCCAGGTTGGAGGGTGGGACCCGGGGTTTTTCCACCAGCCTCAGAATCCGACCACCTTCCCCCAGTTCCGCCACGCCGAAGAGATGGGGATTTTCCACCTCCTTAAGCAGGATGAGGGCGGATGGGGCCGTTCTTCGGAATTCCTCCACGAAATCCTTTATGCCCGAACCTATCAAGTTGTCGCCCAGGTACATGACGAAGTCTTCGTCCCCCAGAAACCGAGAGGCGGTTTTCACCGCATGGGCGAGGCCCAGGGGTTCTTCCTGAAGTATGAAGGTGAATTTGACCCTCTGGAATCCCCCCTCCAGGAGGCTTCTCTTTATTTCCTCGCCGGTTTCCGGGGCTATTATCACCCCGATGTCCTCAATTCCCGCCTCCAGGAGGTTTTCCACCACATAGTAGATTATGGGCTTGTTGGCCACGGAGACCAGTTGCTTTGGAAGAGAATGGGTCAAGGGCCTCAGTCTGGTGCCCTTCCCTCCGCTAAGGATGAGACCTTTCATGGCTTTATTCTAAACCTCCCTGGAAATTTTTTCCACCAGCCCGGCGTAGGCCTCCACCACCAGTTCCCAGTTGTATTTTTCCCGGAGTATTTTTTCATAGTACTCCCCGGCCCTTTTCCTTATTCTTTCCCCTTCCCTCTCCATGATATCTATGCTTTCCGCCAGTTCTTCGGCGGTGGAGAAGTAGAGGCCGAATTCTTCCAGAACCTCCCGGTTGTAAACCACATCGTACGCTATGACCGGATTACCGCAGGCCACGGCCTCCAGGAGGGATGGATTGGTGCCCCCCACGCTGTGGCCGTGAATGTGGGCAAAGGCGTGAAGCCTCAGGGCGTAAAGGTCCCTTCTCCGGTATATGGGCCCTGTAAAGACCACCCCTTCCCTTTCCCTAAACCTGCGATAGTTCTCCCCGGCATCGCTTACCACCACCAGTTTTCTCCGGGAAGGGGATTTAAGAAATCCCTCCACGATCATGGGGAAGTTGTTTTCCGGAACATCCCTTCCCACCGCCAGGTAGTACCCGTATTCTTCCAAGGAGAACCTGCGACGGAGGTCTTCCCAGGCCTCCGGGTCCTCCTGGGGAGGGTCCACCCCGTAGGGTATGAAGACGGCGGGTTTCCCGTAGGTCCTGCGGAGGTAATCCTGGATGGCCCGGGAGTCGGCCACCAGGGCGTGGGCAATCCTGGCTCCCCAGGCCTCCAGGCGCCTCAGGAGCCACCGGCCCAGGGAATTCCACTTACCCCTCTTCCACTCCAGGCCGTCGGGGTTGAGGATTATTTTGGTGCCCAGGGCCCTGGCAAAAATCCCCGTGGGAACCCCAGAAACCCCCAGGAGAACGATCACGCGGTTTTTTCTGAAAAGGGCTTTGAGAACTCCCCGGTTGCTTAGGCATAGTTTTTCCACCGACTTCATGGAGGGGCACCGGAGAAATACCCTCTCCACCCTCTCAAACTGGTAGGGCAGGGTTTTGAGGGAGGATTTGCAATAGACCTCCACCCGATGTCCCCGGCGGGCAAGGCCCTGGGCCAGTCTCTCGGCGAAGGTCTCAAAACCTCCGTATCTGGCGGGGATCCCCCGGGACCCCACTATGGCAATTTTAATTCCCTTCATGGTTTTTGAGCGTCTTCTCGTATATTTCCATCAGGATTCTGTAATTTTCTCCAGAGGTGAACTTTTTTTCAAATTCCATCCGGGCCTTCCTTCCCATCCTTTCCCTCTCGTGGGGATGGTCCCGGAGCCATCGGACCTTTTCCTTTAGGTCCGAGGGGTTGGCCCTTTCAAAAAGGAGACCCGTTTCCCCATGCTCCACCAGGTCCTGGAGGGCTCCTGCGGTGGATGCTAACACCGGAACCCCGGCGGCGTAGGCCTCCATCACCGTCAGGCCGAAGGTTTCGGGGCTCAGGGAGGGGACCACCAGGGCGTAGGCCCTGGACATAGCATCCTGCATGCGTTTTCTCTCCAGAAATCCACAGTAGGTAATCCCCGGTGGAAGGTCCTTCATCAGGGATTCAAGGGGGCCGCTTCCGGCTATTTTAAGGGGCAGGTCCAGGCTTTCCCATGCCTTCAGTAGGACCTTCAAACCCTTTTCTTCCCCCAGCCTGCCGGCGAACAGGAAGTAATTTTCCGTGGCCCTGGGGGTTGGAACTTCTTCGGGAAGAAGGAAGTGGGGCTTTACGAAGATGCGGTCCCTTTCAATTCCCATTTCTGCCATCCTATCCTTTGAGGAGGGTGAAAAAACGATGAAAGAAGTTATAAGACCAAGGGATTTCCTTGCCTTGGCGGTGGCCAGGGCGGCCAGGAGGCTCTGGGGGAGGGAACCCCGCAGGCACCGGTGGAAAACCGCCCGGTGCAACCCCCTTTCCGGGCATTTCCGGCAGATTTCACCTTTACGAAAGAGGAAGGCCGCCGGGCAGAAAAAGCGGTAGTCGTGGAGGGACTGAACCGTGGGGATTCCTTCGTGATGGGCCGCCAGGTAAACGGAGGGGGAGAGGAGGGGGAAAAAATTGTGGAAGTGCACTATGGCCGGTTGAAATTCCTTTATCTCTCTCCTCATGGCGAGGTAATTTGCCCTGGACCAGGGTATTTCCGCCGCCATCCTTAATCTTTGCAGGGCCCTGGCCCGGTATATTTCCGAGTTTTCCCTCCGGAAGATTCTGACTTCGTGTCCCCTTCTTTTCAGCAACTGATGTTCCCTTTTCACCACCGCATCGTCGCCGCTGGCGGAGTTGGGACGATGGAAATTATGTACTATCAGGACCCTCATTCTGTACGACCTTATGGTAAAGGGAGTTTATGGATTTAATCCTGTTTTCCCAGAGATGTTTCTCCATTAAGAGCCTCCGGGCCCTTTCCCCCATTTCCCGGGCCAGGGCTCTGTTTTCGTAAAGCCTCCGCAACGCCAGGCTTATTTCCCGGACCACCTTCTTCCGGGGGCCCGGCTTTACCGCCACTCCGGCATCCTCCGCTGTGTGGGCCGTGGCGTCTCCCTCCAGGCAGATCACAGGCAGGCCGCAGGCCATGGCCTGCATTAGAATCGTAGACTGTCCGTGATGAAAGGAGGGATAGAGAAAAACATGGGCCCTCTTTAGAATCCGCCACACCTCCTCCATGGAGATTTTCCCCGGAAGTTTAACCCTTTCTCCCAGAGAGGAAAGTTCCCGCTTGACCCTTTCGTACTCCGGACCGTAGCCCGCCAGGACCGCTTCCCAGTCCTTCTCGGCATTTTCAGCAAACTCCTTCAGGGCGTCCTTTACGAAGAGGATGCCCTTCCAGGGAACGAATTCCCCTATGTAGGCGATGACGAATCTTTCCCCTTCCTTGGCCTTTTTTATCTCCTCCCAGGAAAACGGGATCTCCTCGGGGGAAATTGCGTTCTGGGGGAATTTTACTATTTTCCGCCTGCTCCTCCTGGAGTAGGGAAGGTGGGCCCCCGGGGAGGAGGTTTCCAGGATTACCTGGGCCCTGCAGGCGGTAATCCTTACGAAGGGGTCAAGGTGTTGCCCCAGGAATCTTATGGTTTCCCTGAGCCCTTCTTTAATTTTGTGCCTCCAGGGCAGGGATTTAAATATGGGCCAGGGCGTGTTCTCTCCCCCCACAGGACCCCATACGAAGTTTTCCGAGGCCAGGGAGAGGAAACTCGGCTGCCAGTTGTTCCCGAAGGTGATGTGTTGGACCACATCAAATTTTTCTTTTTTTATCAGGCGGCGGAATTTCAGGTATATTCCCACCTGCCATAGATAATAATAGAGGTGGTATCCTCTTCTCCCCTTTTTCCAGAAGGAAAGATATGGGGGAAGGTCGTAGTAAAGGAAGGTGGCCTTTACGGAAGGATTCCTTTTCAGTTCAGCCTCTATCCTGGCCCTGTTGTTGGCCCTGGTTATAACCCAGACTTCGTGGTGGCGGGAGAGGTGTTTTACCCACATCCATCCCAGCCTGGGTTCGGAACCCTTTCCAGGCTCGCAGGCGTAGGCAGAGAGGAGAACCTTCATCGCAGTATGCTCCTCAATTTTTTTACCGCATAATCGGGGCTAAGCATGAGGGATAGGGCCAGGGAAAACATGAATTTTGCGGGTTTTCTGTAACTCAGGGCCAGTCCTGCCCTTTTAAAGTAAAGGGCTCCCAGGTCCTCTCTATATCGGTTAATTTTCTTAACCAACGGTTGTCTCTTTAGGCCCTCCAGAAATTCCTCCAGGGTGGGTTCCCTGTCCCCCTTCCTTCTCGCCTCCATGGAATACTTCAGCCAACGCATGATGTTCTGGGCCAGGAAGAATTTTCTGGAGGTCTCCGAGGAGGAGGTTTTCCGGACCATAACCAGGTATTCGGGCAAAACCAGGGCCAGGTGGCCCTCCTGGGCCATCCTGCAGTTAAAATCAAGGTCTTCCAAGACGGGTAGGTTTCTGTATCCTCCCAGGGCCAGAAATACCTCCCTTTTTATCATCATGCTCACATTCAGCATGAACAGGAGTTTTCCCTTTCGCACTATTTCCCTGTATTCCTCCAGGGATGTGGGGCCCACCTTTATCCTGCCCAGTTTTCTCCTCCCTGCTTCGTCCATGTAGTAGCCGTAGGAGCCCAGGGCTGACAGGCCGGGATTTTCCTTGAGGAAGTTGATCTGAACCTCCAGCCTCTGAGGGAGGCTTACATCGTCGGCATCCATCCGGGCAATCCATGGATGGCGGGCTTCCCTCACCCCCAGGTTCAGGGCCCGGGAAAACCCCCTTTCCCGGCATGTTAGGGTTCTTATGCGGGGGTCCCTTCTGGCGTAGTCCGTGGCAATTTCCAGGGAGGAGTCTTCGGACATGTTGTCCACGATGACGAGTTCAAAATCCCCGTGGGTTTGCTCCAAAACGCTTTCTATGGCCCGGGGAAGATATTTTTCTGCGTTGTATACCGGCATGACTACCGACACGGGGAAACCGCTCACAGGGCCTTTAACCTCCTCTTCCATTTTTCCACTATCCTCTTTTCCGCCAATCTGGCCAATTCCTCAGGCCTTTTGCTGGAATCCAGTTTTACGCAGTATTTGAATTTCCGACATATTTTATCGTATTTTTCCGTCATTTCCCGGATCTTCTCCCGGGGAAGTTCCCCCTTCCTTTTGTAGACCACCTCCGGATCGGTTCCCAGGTAGAAGATTATCTGGGGATGGGGGAGAAGGCGGGCGATTATCCCGGGAAGTATCCACGGTATTGATATCCTGGAGCGTTCAGGGTCCACCATGAGGTCGTGAAAATAACGGTCAAACAAAACCAGATTGCCCTGGTAAAGTTTCCTCCGGACCCGGAAAAAATAGCCCAGGAGGAAGTCCATGGAGTAGTACAGGAGCCTGAAGAGGGACGATAAGGGCCCCGCAGGCTTTGCCCCGTGGGGGTTTTTGATGTTTTCCTCCCTGGAGCCGGAATCCTCTCCGGTGAACAACTGGCTCAGGGAGGGGAGAAGGGATGGTCTCCAGTGAAAGAGAACCACCCGGGGAAAGACAGTTCCCTCCAGGTTTTCCCTCAGGTGCTGAAGAAGGGTGGTTTTTCCGCTTCCGTCCGGCCCCACCGCCGCCGCCCACACCCCCCTGGGGCGGATTTTTTCCCTGAGGACGAAATACAGGGTGGAGACGAACCTTCCTCCCAGCCCCGTAGGGTTCTTGGCGTTTCTGGCGAGGACCCTTAACCTGGCCCTTCTCCTGAGGTTTTTCAGGCCGGCGAAGTCTTCCCTTTCCAGGTGGGTTATTATCTCTTCGGCCAGTCCAGGTCCGAAGGCCACCTCCGCAAATTCCCGGAATTCTTCCGTGGGGCTAAGTCCCGCCACCTCCTTCCGGTATTTTTCCTTCAGGGTCCCCCCCGAAAGGAAGGGAAACACCCAGTTAACGAAGGCCTGATGACCTCCCTTCAGGATGGTAAAGTTCCCGTCCTGCACGGCCTTTTCCAGTAGATAGGCCGAGGGAATTACCTGGTTTCCCCACCAGTATATTCCCTTCAGCAAGTCCAGAACTATGAATTCCCGGTTATCTTTTAAAAGATAATACTGGTGGGAGAAGCCCTTGTTTTTGAAGAGGGTTTCCATGCCGAAGTCTTCTGCGGTTTCTTTGACGGCCTTTCGGATTTGACCGGTTTTCTTCCCCTCCACCAGGATGTCCACATCCCGGCCCTCCAGCCTGGCGGTTTTCCGGTTGTAGTTCCTCAGAAGGCAGAATTTTATCCCCCGGGCCCGGAGTCTCCTAAGGAAGGCCTCCACGAACTCCTGGGTGTTCTTAGCCCTCTTCATCTTCCCTTCTCCAGGTAAGCCGATATTCCGAAGAGCATCCAGAATTCCGGGGCCAGCATCATGGGGGCCATCTGGGAGGCCACCAGGGCCCCGGCGAGGGAAGCCAGTGCCCCCAGGGCCAGGGGAGAGTTCTCCCGTTTGTACTTCACATAAAGGACCCTGAAGGCCCTGAACAGGACCAGGAGGAAGAGGAAGGTTCCGAAAACTCCGGAATAGACCAGGATGGTTACGAAGATGTTGGGGGTTCCTTCCAGGCGGGTTTCACCGAATTCCGTGGTTATGGTGGTCCAGCCTGAGCCCAGCAAAATGTTGACCGGGCCGGAGTGGGTAAACTTTCTCAGGGAGGTCATTATGCTCTTGTATCTCACGGAGGCAGAGGAGTCCCTTCGTATAGTGTGGCGTATGTGAAAAAGGGAAGAAACCCTCCTGGTAATCAGAGAAGAGTGGCCAGCCAGGGATACGGTGACGGATATAAGGGCGAAGATGACGAAGAAATTCCTCGCAATTTTAAGGAGCACCGCCTGGGCCTTCCTGTTCCTTAAAACGGAGGAGACCAGAATCAGGAGACCGGCCAGGAGTCCGGCCATGGCGGATCTGGTGGCGTTCAGCGCCAGGACCAGCAGGTAGAGGGTGAGGGAAAGGTGGGACCACCTGAACTCCCTCCGTGTCTTATCCCCTCCCTTTCTGACCCCGTAGGCGAAGGGAAGAAGCAAGAGAACCACCACCATCAGGTTTTTCCCGAAGGTGTCGGCCTCGGTGAAGAAGGAGGTTATCCTTTTGTCCAGGAGGATGTTGGCCTTCTGGGAGGGAGTAAAGGCCAGGGCCTTTCCCCAGAATATCAGGGCAGAGAATTGTAGGAGGCCAAAGAGGACAGCCATAAGGGAAAAGGCGGCCAGCCATCTCAGCATGGAGGCCTCGTCCCGGTAGGTTTTCAGGAAAAGGTAAAAATTGAAGGTGAAACTCACCATAATTATGAAAAGACCGAAACTGAACAGGGACCTGGCCTTGTCCGGGGCCTTGAGCAGTATGATGGAGAGGTTATAGGCCAGGAAGAGAAGCATGTAAAGCAGCAACCTGGACCTGGCCAGGAAGGGTAGGGTTTTTTTCAGGTGAAAGAGCAGGAATCCGGCCAGGGTGAGCAATGAAAGGAAGTAGGAAATCCTGAAGATCCCACCGCCAAGGTGAATCCATAGAAATTCGGTGGTGAAGACGGAGGCGATGGTCAAATAAAAGATTTTTCCGGGGGGAACCAGGATCAGGACCGTGAGCACCAGGGCCAGGGAGAGAAGGTATAAAATCAGCGCTTCCATCGGTGCCTCACTTCCAGGGAAAATTTGTAGAAGTTCATGGCGGCTTTTATAAGTCCCCTTTGAAAACCGTTGAATTTTCTGTACTTCTTGTGATAATAGAGGCGGCTCCTCATCCAAATTTCAAGGTGGTTTTTCTTGTAATTTCCCCTGTGCAGGTGAAGTATTTTTAGGTCTGGATATAGGATTGCCTTCAGCCCCCTCTCCTTCATCCTGTGGGCCAGGATGGCTTCCTCCACATAGAGAAAGGTTCCTTCGTCCATAAGCCCTATCTTTTTCCAAAGGCGGGCAGGGGTGAGAAAACAGCAACCGAAAAACTTGGTTATTTCCAGGGGAAGGCTGGGTTTCTTGATCTTCCTGTAGAAAATCCTCCGGGAGAGGGGAGGAAACAGGTAAGCCAGGGCTTCCTTGAAGGGGGAGGGTTCCACCGGTATGTAGTAATAGGGGCTGTGGGGGGAATTCAGATGAGGGTCGTAGACCAAGGGTGCCACGAGGCCCGCCTCCTGGTGGTGGGACAGGTATTCCACGGCTCCCTTCATGTCGGAGTCCGGCTGGATCACGGTGTCCGGGTTCAATATCATCAGAAATTCAAAACCCCTCCTCAACCCATACCTAATCCCCACATTATTCCCCCCGGAGAAGCCCAGGTTTTCCCCGGTTTCTATGATTACCAGGCGGCGGGGTGATGGGAGCCCGTCCATTTTTTTCTCCACCTCCGGTAGTCCCCCGGCCTCGGCGGTTCTTCGGTCGTATTCTGCGTAAAAAACCGGCTTCCATTGAGGCCGGTATTCTCGGTGGTCGTCCCGGGGCCTGAGTTTTCCCCGGGCCCATTCCTTTATTTTCTTCACCGAGGAATCCGGGGAGCCGTTATCCACCACTATGGCGGTGTAGTGGGGGTAATTCAAGGTCTTAAGGGACTCCAGAGCCCGGACGGTGTCCGCCCATCCCCCGTAGTTGAGGATAATGATTCCCAGTTTTTTCATGTCTTCAGAAAGTTATTATATATTCCGGTGGGCGTTTCGTGAACTCATCCGGTTATAATAGACGGATGGAGCCTTACCACGAAAAGGGAGCGGCGCCGGAGGGGGATTCCGAGGAGGCCCTCCGGAGGAACCTTCTGAAGACCACCGGTCGGGCCGGTAAGGTTTTCGCAGCGAGAATACTTTCCCAAATTGCGGCCCTGACCGCCGGGGTGGTCTACGCCCGGTTTCTGGGGGCGGACCTCTACGGCGTGTTTCAACTGGCCATTACCGCGGTTTCCGTCCTTTCCCTCCTGGCGGCCTTCGGAATGAGCCCGGGCCTCATCCGTTATCTGCCCATATTTAAGGCCGACGGGAAAATGAATGACCTCAAGGGTACGGTAAATTTTGCCCTTTCCCTGGGTCTCTTCCTTTCCGTGGCGGCGGCCCTGGCCCTTTACCTGGGACGGCAGTTCGTCTCCCTTTCGGTCTTTTCGGAGCCCAGGCTTTCAGGGATACTTCCCCTCTTTTCCCTGGTCCTGGTTTTCTATTCCCTGGGGGCCATCCTGGGGGGCGTTATACAGGCCGAAGGGGAGGCCCATGTTTTTATCACCTTCAGGTATGTTCTGGACCATCTGGCTTCGGTTTCCTTCTTTCTGGTTTTCTATCTCACCCTGGGGACGAAACTTCTGGGGGCCTCCTGGGCCAAGGTCTTCGCCTCCTTTTTAACGGTTTTTCTGGCGGGGAGGTGGGTGGTTCGGCGTTTTCCCTTCCTCTGGAAAAAGCCCCTGTTTCCCACCGCCCGTAAGAGGGAGTTTCTACTGTATTCCGCCAGCCTCCTCTTCGTGGGCTTTACCTATTTCCTCATGAACCAGGTGAACAATCTTCTGGTGGGGATGTATTCCGTCTCCAGGCAGGTGGGGTTCTACTCGGTGGGGAATGTGGTGGCAGGGGTCATCATATTCGTTCTGATTTCCTTCAACCTGATCTTTGCCCCGTTGATTTCAGAACTCTACCACCGGGGACAGCACGAAACCCTGGCAAAAATGTATTCCGCCGTGACCAGGCTGGTGTGGATATTCACCCTGCCCATCTTCATCTGGGTTCTGGTCTACAGCCGGAGCATCCTTTCCATTTTTGGGGAGGAGTTTGCAGCGGCAAAGTGGGTCCTTATTTTCCTGGCCATTGGCCAGTTTGTGAACGCAGCGGTGGGTCCCAACGGCCTGATGCTTTCTATGTCAGGGCATCAGAAGTGGGAGGTTTTCAATGGGGTGGCCGTGGCGTTGTTGAACATAGGGGTAAACATGGTCCTGATACCCCGATACGGGGCCACGGGGGCGGCCCTGGGGGGAGCCCTGGCCCTGGTGGCGGTGAACCTGGCCAAGACCCTGGAGGTTTGGTATGTGATGAAGATGCTTCCCTACAACGGGAAGTTTTTTAAACCCATGACGGGGGGAGTGGTGGGGGCGGTGGGCCTCCTTATCCTTAAGAGGCTTCTGGGGGAAGGTGCCCTTTACGCTGCCCTGGGGGCGGCGGTGAGCGGTGCCCTGGTTCTGGGAACGGTTTTTCTCCTGGGCCTGGAGGAGGAGGATAAGTTTCTGCTGAGGGCGGTAAGGAGCAGGATAGTTTCCCTGGTGGGAAAGGGTGATTGAAGGCAGGGGACCTGGGCTTATAAATCCTCCAGGATTGCCAGCAGTTTTTCCGCGGTTTTGGAGGTTCTGGAGTCCCTGTGGCCGTATTCTTTAAGGAAAAGCGCCGTGTCTATGAGGTAGAGGCCCAGGAGTTCCTTAAAGGGCAGGCCCCTGAAGCCCAGGGTCTCCGAGGTCCTTTCCAGGGCGGGGATGATTTTACCCGGGGAGATTTTTCCTCCGGTGGAGTTAAGGACCCGGGGCATGAGGAGGAAGGTGAAGAGGTCCCAGAGGGGCAGGGCCTCCTCTTTGAAAAATTCCCAGTCTATTACGAAGGGTTTTCCTGTTTCCTTCCTCAGAAAGATGTTCCACAGTTTGAAGTCGTAGTGGGCGCATCCCAGAGGCAATTCCCTTTTCCCCATGGAGGCGGCCAGAAGACGGGCCCTTTCCCCCAGGGAGGGATGGAGTGCAGCCCTTTCCAGAATCTTCTTACCGTGGGAAGAAGAGGCCAGGGGAAGATTCCGGGGACAGAGGGAAAAGACCTCCCGGATTACCGGAAGGACGAGGTTCAGAGGAATCCTGGAGGGGGAAGCCAGCCGGGGAGGGGTGCTCAGGAAGGCGAAGAACTTACCACCTTCTTCCCCCCGGGAAAGGACCCGGGGAAAGGAAAAGGAAGAGGGTGAGGTCTCAGAAAGGAACCCCAGAACTTCCACCTCCCTTTTAATAAGTTTCCCACCTCGCCGGGTTAAACCTATTTTTAAGAACCCTGCGGGCTCTTCTCTTTCATCTAAAACCTGTATTATCGCCTTGTCCCCGCCAGGGGGAATGTAAACTCCTGCCCAGGTTCCCAGGGCCTTAAGGGAGTTCCTGAGGCCTTCCAGATCGTATTCTGCGGTGAGGCGTTCCAGGGATGTGGTGGGAAATCCCCGGGGAAAGATGGGATAAAACCACGACAGAAGGCGCTTTTTCAACACTGCCCCGGGGGATGCCGGACGATACAGGAAGAGGGATTTAAAAAAAATGGAGCGGTTTTTCAGGGGAAGGTAGTACCTGGGATTTTGGGGGGGCAGGGCCAGGTAAATCTCCGCCGGGTTCTTATTTTTTATTCCCGTCATCGGAGAAATTTTACCCCAACCCACGGTCCATGGAAATTTCCATTCCTGACCTTCGGCGGTTACAGGAATTTTCTGCGCCGGGTCCTTGACTTTTTGGGCCTTTTTGACTATTATGGGATTAAACGGGAAAAAATGGAAAATTTTGGGATTTTAAGGGGTCATTCCAGGGTCAGGGTGGATGGAAGCGGGAGGTTAAAACTCCCTGCGGTCTTCGCCAGGCCCATGGTGGAGTCCTACGGTCGGGAGGTTTTCTTCACCTCCGTCACCGGTGATTTTGGGCTGGTCTATCCCTTGAAGGTGTGGGAGGAAATTGAAAAAAAACTGCTCCTGGCCCCTTCCATGTTTCCCTCGGTAAAAAAATACCTTGCCCTGACCAGTTATTACGGCAAAGTGGAGGCCCTGGATTCCAAGGACCGGTTGCTCATTCCCCAGGTTCTGAGGGAGACGGCCCTCCTGGAGGGAGAACTCATTATCCTCGGCAAACTCAATCACCTGGAGGTCTGGAACCTGGAGAGGTTCCGCAGGGAAATTGAGGCCCATCCCTTCACCGACGAAGACGCCCAAAGGCTGGCGGAGTTGGGCATATGATGCTTCACGAACCGGTTATGGTGGAGGAGGTAGCCCAATTCGTAAAGGGGGACGGAGTTCTGGTGGACGCCACCGCTGGAACGGGTGGACACACCCTTTTCCTCCTTTCCAGGTACCCTGACCTGAGGGCCGTGTGCGTGGACCGGGATCCCGAATCCCTGGAGGTAGCCCGCTCAAGGCTGGCGGAGTTCGGGGAAAGGGTTAAATTTATAGTGGGGGATTACCGATACCTTCCGGAGATGGAAATTCCCTGGGAAAATGTGACCTCCCTGCTTTTTGACCTGGGGATGTCCTCCTTCCAACTTTCCTCCCCCCGGGGTTTTTCTTACCAGAGGGAGGAGGAACTGGACATGAGGTTTAACCGGGAAGAAGGAAGGGCGGCCTGGGAATTTCTCCGCACCGCCCCCTTTTCACAACTGGTTTTGATGTTCAGGGACTACGGCGATCTCCGCCGGGGAGAGGCCCTGGCCAGGGAGGTTCTCCGCACCAGGCCCCGCACCACCTCACAGATGGTGGAGGTGGTGAGGAGGGTTTACGGAAAGGCAGGACCCGAACTACTTTCCCGGGTCTTTCAGGCCATAAGAATAGGGGTTAACCGGGAACTGGAGGGTCTGGAGGATTTTGTTTACGGACTGGCCCGGAAGATACCCCGGGGATCCCGCATGATATTTCTCACCTATCACTCGGGGGAGGACCGGCTGGTAAAAAATGCCCTTAAAAGGGCCTTTAAGGATGGGATTTTAAAGAACCTGACCCCCAGGGTTTTGAAGCCCACCCCGGAGGAGATAAAGAAGAATCCCAGGGCCCGTTCGGCCAAGATGAGGGTGGCAGAGCGATGCTGAAGAAAAGGAGACGGTTTTTTTCAAACCTTAAGTGGCTTCTTCTGGTGGAGTTTCTGGTTCTTATCTATATCTTCGTCCACAATGTGGTGGGCATGAGGAGGCGACAACTCACCCTCCTGATGGAAAAGGAAAAGGCACTCCGGGAGGAGATTACCCTCCTGCGGATGGAGAAAGCCCGTCTTCTTTCCTTCCCCAGCCTGGAGGCTTATGCCAGAAAGGAAGGTCTTGTTCCCGTGGATCCCCTCAAGGTGGAGGCCCTGATAAAGGAAGGGGACACCTGGCGTTGGAGGAAGAATGTGGAGAATCCCAGATAAAAGAACCGCCTCCGTAGTGAAGTGGGGGATGATGTTGTGGGCAGGCCTTCTTCTGGCTCGGTTGTTTGAACTTCAAATCCTGAAGCACGACATTTTTTCCCGACTGAAGATAAGGCAGAGCAGAATTATAAAGACCACGGAGCCCAGAAGGGGAACCATATACGACCGGGAGGGCAGGATTCTGGCCATCAGCGTTCCCGCCTATTCTGCCTACGCCCGCAGGGCCCTCACCCTGGAGGAACTGGAGAGGCTGAGGAGGGTTCTGGGGCTCACCAGAACTCAGATTAAGTACATGCTCAAGAGGTGGGAGAAGGGGAACCGATTCACCTGGATAAAGAGGAAGATCCTTGAGGACGAAAAGCGGAAAATAGAGGCCCTGGGGATAGATAAGATCGGTTTCCTGCCCGATTACAAAAGGGTTTACCCCCAGGGGACCCTGGCGGCCCACATAATAGGCGGAGTGGGGATAGACGGCAAGGGTCTGGCAGGGGTTGAATTTTCCCTGGAGAAGGTCCTGGGGGGAAAACCCGGTAAACTGGAAGTTCTCCGGGATGCCCGGGGCTTTCCCATGGACATAAAGACCATAGTTTCCCCCACCCCGGGGCAGGATGTTTACCTCACCCTGGATGCCCGGGTTCAGAGGGTTGCGGAAAGGGCCCTTTTTGAGCAGGCCCGCAGGATGAAGGCCCCCCGGGCGGCGGCGGTGGTCCTCAATATGAAGGGAGAGGTTCTGGCCATGGTCTCCTATCCCGGCTACGATCCTTCCCAATATTCCAGGGTGTTTTCCCGCCACCCTGCGTGGCTCCACAACAGCGCCATATCCATGGTTTACGAGCCCGGCTCCACCGTCAAATTCATAGATATGGCCATGGCCCTTCAAGAGGGAAAGGTGAAACTTTCGGAAAAAATAGACTGCGGCGGTGGCCGAATCCGCATAGGGAAAACCGTGATCAGGGACCACAAGCCCTTCTCCGTCCTTCCCCTGGTGGATGTTCTGGTCCACTCCAGCAATGTGGGGATAATAAAGATTACCCAGAGAATAGAGGACAGGGTTTTTTACTCTTACCTCAAGGCCTTTAATCTGGGGGAAAGGACCGGAATAGAACTGGTGGGCGAGGAGAGCGGATGGGTTCCCCGTCCCGATCTGTGGAGGCCCGCCACCAAGGCTTATTTTTCCATAGGTCAGGGTTTTGCCGTTACCCCCATTCAGATGGCCTCCGCCACCCTGGTGATAGCCAGCGGAGGGTGGTGGAAAAGGCCCCATCTGGTGAGGTCTAAACCCCGGGGTCGGAGGGTTCTGACCCGGGAGGTGGCCCGGAAGGTGGGAGAGATGATGGTGGAGGTGGTCCGGCGGGGAACCGGAAGGAGGGCCTCCCTCTCCTGGATACAGGTGGGCGGAAAAACCGGCACCGCCGAAAAAATAAAGGGCAAGTCCAGGGCCTATACCTCCTCCTTCGTGGGCTTTCTACCCTTTCCCCACCCGGAGTTCGTGGCGGCGGTGGTGGTGGACGAACCCAGGGGTCAGCATTACGGCGGAGAGGTGGCGGCCCCCGTATTCCGAGAGATTGCCCTTCAACTTTCCAGGGAAAGAAAACTCTATCCGGTGGTGGTGAAATGAAGTTTCGGGATGTTTTGAAGGGGGTGGATGTGGTGGATGTAAGGGGCGAAGATGTGGAGGTGACCCATCTCTGCTACGACTCCCGGAAGGCCGAGAAGGGGAGTTTGTTTTTTGCGTTGAAGGGAAGGTTTTTTGATGGAGATGAATTTGTAAAGGACGCCGTGGAGAGGGGGGCCGTGGCCGTGGTCTCCTCCCAGCCTCCCCAGGGGGAGGTGGCCTGGGCCCAGGTTCTGGATGTGAGGAGGGCCATGGCCAGGATTTCAGACAATTTTTACGGCCACCCTTCCCGGGAACTTAAGATGGTGGGGGTCACCGGCACCAACGGCAAAACCACGGTGGTTCACCTCACCGCCCGGATCCTGGGGGGCGGTTACATCTCCACCGTGGGAAATTTCACCGGCAGACCCCTGCCCTCGGTTCTCACCACCCCAGAAAGCGTGGACATCCAGAGGATGCTCCGGGAAATGGTGGATGCGGGGCTGAAATACGCATCCATAGAGGCTTCCTCCCACGGTCTTTATTTCCACAGGCTGGACGGGATTGATTTTGATGTATGTGTTTTCACAAACCTCTCCGGGGACCATCTGGATTTTCATCTGGACATGGAAAGGTATTTTCAGGCCAAGGCCCTGCTTTTCAAAATGGTGGAAGGGTCCCACCGCTGGGCCATAATAAATGTGGACGATCCCTACGGGAGGAAACTTCTGGATACGGTGAACTGTGGGGTTCTTACCTACGGCATGGGATCCGGAGCCAGCATATACCCCCTGGAGGCGAGTTTTTCCATGGAGGGAATAAAGGCCCGGGTGAGAACCCCCGTGGGGGACATCACGGTGGATTCCCCCATGGCTGGGAGGTTCAACCTTTACAACATAATGGCCTCCATAGGGGTGGGCATAGTGTTAAAGAAACCCCGGGAGGAAATAGAAGAAAAGATCAGGGAGTTCCGGGGGGTTAAGGGTAGAATGGAGAGGTTCCGCTTCGGGGAAATTTACGCGGTGGTGGACTACGCCCACAGCGACGATGCCCTGAAGAACCTTCTTTCCTCCCTCCGGGAACTGGTCCAGGGTAGGATAATTCTGGTCTTCGGCGCCGGAGGCGACCGGGACAGGAGTAAAAGGCCCCGGATGGGCCGGGTGGCCGGAGAACTGGCGGATATCTCCATTATCACCAGCGACAACCCCCGGAGCGAGGACCCCGTGAAAATAATCAGGGAAATTGAGGAGGGGATCAGGGAGAAAACCTCCCTTTACATGAAGATACCCGACAGGAAGGCCGCCATTTTCAAGGCCCTGGAGATTGCCAGGCCCGGGGATGTGGTGGTCATAGCCGGCAAAGGCCACGAAGACTACCAGATAATCGGGAACCTGAGAAGGCATTTTTCCGACCAGGAAGTGGTGAAAGAATTTTTTGAGGGGAAGAATGAGGCTGAGTGAAGAGCATGTGGTCAGGACCCTGAGGCCCAGGAGGGTATTGAGGCCCGGAAACAGGGTGTTTACCAATTTTTCCTTTGACTCCAGGCTTATTGAGGAGGGTGGTTTGTTTTTCGCCCTCCGGGGAAGGAGGGATGGGCACCTCTTCGTGGAGGATGCCCTGGACCGGGGAGCCTCCGCCGCGGTGGTGGAAAGGGCCGTGGGGGATTTCCCGCAGTTCGTGGTGGACGATTCCCTGAAGGCCCTGGGGGAACTGGCCTCCTCCACCTTGGGCTCCGAGGAGAGGGTGGGGATAACGGGAAGCGCCGGGAAGACCACCACAAAAATTCTTACCCACTCCCTCCTGGCCCGGGAATTTCCCGTGGAAACTTCCCCGGGCAACTGGAACAACCTCGTAGGGGTCCCCACATTCCTTTTAAACCGCCAGGGAGCAGAATTTCTGGTCGTGGAGATGGGAATAAGCATCCCCGGGGAAATGGAGGCCCTGGTGAACATAGCCCGGCCCACTACGGCGGTGATAACCAGGATTTACCCGGTTCACACCGAAACCCTGGGGGGGCCGGAGAACATAGCCAGGGAAAAGGGAAAAATACTCTCCAGCGCCCGCCGGGCGGCCTTCAACCTGGACGATCCGCATCAGGTTTCCCTTCTCAAGGACTTTGGCGGCGAAATCAGAACCTTTTCCCGCTCCCGGGAGGCCGATATATTCCTCCGGGGCTGGAGAAGGATCAACCTGGGTGAACTGGCGGTGGATGTGGATTATCTGGGGGAGGAGTTATCCTTGAGGTTTCCCTTCTGGAACCCGGTTTTTCTGGAAAACCTCCTGGCGGCCCTGGCCGTAGCCTCCTTTTTCCTCCGCCGGAAACCGGCTCTGGAAGGGGTGGAACCCCTGGAAGGCAGAGGTAAGGTGCACCGGACGGGGGACCTGTGGGTAATTGACGAAAGTTATAACTCCAATCCCTCCGCCGCCCTGCTTTCCCTGATGTCTCTGGCCTCCCTGGATGGGAGGAAGGTGGCGGTCCTGGCGGACATGCTGGAGTTGGACCAGCCCGAGGAGGAGCATCGGGAATTCGGGAAAAAAATTTCCATGCTTCCCATAGATGTCTTCGTTTTCGTCGGTCCCATGATGAAGTTCGCCTTTGAAGAGGCCTCCAGGAAGAGGGAAGGAGTTTACTGGGTAGAGAGTCCCGAGGAGGTCTCAGGAGTCCTCCGCCGCCTCTTAAAGGGAAAGGAGGTCCTTTTCTTCAAAGGCTCCCACGGCACCGGCCTGTGGAGGGAGGTTAGAAAATGGACCTGAGCAGGATGGATGTGGCAGTGGTGGGATTCGGCAGAACCGGCAGGGCCCTGTGGAATTTTCTCAAAGACCGGGCCCGGCGGGTGTTTATATCCGAGGCGGACCCCGCCAGGGAGGACCTGCTGCGTTCCCTGGGGGTGAAATACGAAATAGGAAACAGTCCGGAGTTTCTGGCCCGGGCGGACCTGATCCTGGTTTCTCCGGGGGTTCCCTGGAGGGCTCCCTTCCTGGAGGAACTCAGGGAGAGGGGAAAAAGGGTCATGGGGGATGTGGACTTTGCCCTAAAATTCGTCAGGGCGAATCTGGTGGGAATCACCGGGAGCAACGGGAAAAGCACTACGGTGGCCCTCACCGCCCACATATTGAAGGGGGCCGGGCTCAAGGCCGAGGCCTGCGGAAACATAGGGTCTCCCCTCATAAATTTTGCCCACGGGGATTACGATTACCTGGTGGTGGAGTTGAGTTCGTATCAACTGGAGGCCAACTCTCCCCGGGTTCTGATCTCTTCCATCCTCAACTGCTCCCCGGACCACCTTGCCAGACACGGAAGTTTTGAACTCTATTGTTCCTCCAAGGAGAGGCTCCTTGAACTTCAGGAGGAGGGGTTTTCCGTGTTGAATCGGGGGGACGAGCGGTGGCGGGTCTGGAAGGCGAAACTCAGGGTTCATGGGGTGTGGTTTTCCTCCAGGGGAGAAGCGGACCTGAAGGTGGAAAGGGATGGGGGATGGATGGGAAACAGGAGGGTTTTTGAAGCGGCAAAGATGAAACTCCTGGGTCTTCACAACATGGAAAACGCCGCTGCGGCTTTTTTGATCGCCCGGGGCCTCGGGATTCCGGAGGACAGGATTCGGGAGGGGCTTTACTCCTTCCGTCCCCTGGAGCACCGGATGGAGGTTTTTGCAGAGAAGAACGGGAAGGTTTTTATAAATGATTCCAAGGCCACCAATGTAGATTCGGTAAAGAGGGCCCTTGAGGCCCTGGAGGGACAGTTCGTCCTTATCATGGGAGGAAGGGGGAAGGGGGAAACCTACAGGGGTTTAATTCCCCTGGTTAAAGAAAGGGTGAGTTTGATCGTCGCCCTGGGGGAGGAGGCCCCCAGGATTAAGGAGGAACTGGGCACAGTCGTCCCCGTGGTGGTGGTCTCCTCCATGGGGGAGGCTGTGAAGGTTTCCCTGGAGAATCTGGCCGGGGCCCAGGGTGTTCTCCTTTCCCCGGCCTGCGCCAGTTTTGACATGTTCTCCAATTTTGAGGAAAGGGGCAGGATTTTCAAAGAGGAAGTCTTAAGGAGGTTGGGCGATGACCGATAATGTTTTCTGGAAGTTTCCCCGGGGAACCATAATTTCGGTGGTGTTGTTGATACTTCTGGGGGCCCTGGCCGCTGACAGCGCCTCCATGCTACTTTACTTGAGGTTTCCCTCGGTGAAGTACGCCTTCTTTCTTAAACATGTTCTTTTCATTCTGGTGGGGGTTACCGCCGGTTACTTCCTTATAAATATAAGGAGCAAATTTTATCTCAAAGGCTGGCTGGTGGTGGCGGCCAATCTCGTTCTTTTTCCGCTCTTACTGGCGGTTTTCCTGTTCCCCGCCAGAAACGGGGCCCATCGGTGGATGGAGGTGGCGGGTTTCACCTTTCAGCCTTCAGAACTGGCCAAAATAGTCCTCATCTTAACCCTTTCTTATCTTTTAATCCACAAGAGAACGGGTTTCTGGCAGAACTTAACCCTGGCCTATGTGACGCTCCTGGTGGGATTGGTGGCCCTGGAGCCCGATATAGGCACCTCCTTTTTCCTGTTGATCCTGGGAAGTTTTCTGATGCTTCTTGGGCGCCTTCCCTTGAAAAAACTCCTCCGGTGGGGAGGAATGCTCCTTCTTTTAATAAGCCTTCTGATTCTTTTCACCCCCAAGGGCAGGCATGTGAGAAAGAGGGTAAAGAACTTCTTTTCTCAAAAGCAGTCCCGGGCCGTTTCCACCCAGGCATACCAGGCCCTGGTGGCCCTGGGCTCCGGGGGCCTTACGGGAAGCAGTCCCGGCGAGAGTTTAGAGAAATTCTTTTACCTGCCGGAGGCCCATTCGGACTACATATTTTCCATCCTGGGCGAAGAACTGGGATTCGTGGGAACCTCGGCGGTGGTATTCCTCTTCCTTCTCCTGCTATACTCCGGTTTTTCCATCGCCTCTTCCCTGAACCATCCCCAGGCCTCGCTTGTGGCCTACGGCCTCACCTTTTCCCTGGTCTTTCAGGCCCTGATAAACCTCACGGTAAATGTGGGCCTTTTCCCCACCAAGGGTATGCCCCTGCCCTTCATGAGTTACGGGGGGACCGCCATGGTATCATCCCTGATCCAGGTCTCCCTTTTGATCCACCTATGGGTCTGGAGGAGGGAAAATGATACCTGAACTTTCCGTGGTGAAAAGGGTTCACATGGTGGGAATAGGGGGGAGTGGGATGAGCGGCATCGCCGAGATCCTCTTTAACCTGGGCTTTGAGGTGAGCGGCAGCGACATCCACGAGGGAGAGAATGTGCGGCGGCTAAAATCCCTGGGGATTCCCATAAAACTCGGTCATCGTCCGGAAAATGTGGAGGGGGCCCAGGTGGTCATAATCTCCTCGGCCATAGGGCAGGACAACGTGGAGGTGAAGAGGGCCCAGGAACTGGGAATTCCGGTGATTCCCCGGGCCGAAGCCCTGGCCCAACTTATGAGGATGAAGTATTCCATCGCCGTGGCCGGGACCCACGGGAAAACCACCACCACCTCCATGATTGGGCTCATTTTGTCCCAGGCGGGACTTGATCCCACCGTGGTGGTGGGAGGCATCCCCTTCCAGATAGGAGCCACCGCCAAAATGGGCCGGGGAAGGTTCATGGTGGCGGAGGCGGACGAAAGCGATGGTTCCTTCCTCAAACTTTACCCCTCCGCCGAAGTTATCACCAACATTGAAGAGGACCACCTGGACTATTACCCCAATTACCGGGCCATAAAGGAGGCCTTCCTGAGGTTCACCGGGAACCTTCCCTTTTACGGTTTCGTGGTGATAAACAGGGACGATCCCGCCATCCGGGAAATAGAGCCGGCCATGGAAAGGTACAGGGTGGGATATTCCCTGAAGGAACCATCGGAGTTTCGGGTGGAGTTTCTGGGCAGGGAAGAGGGTTACACCCGTTTCAGGGTGGGAAACACGGACTTCAAACTCAGGGTGGCCGGAATACACAATGTTTACAACGCCGCCGCTGCGGTGGCCCTGACCTCCACCCTGGGCATCCCCATGGAGAAAATTTCCTCGGCCCTGGAGGACTTCAGGGGGGTGAGGAGGAGGCTGGACTTCCGTGGAAAGGCCGGAGGGAGGTTAATATACGAAGACTACGCCCATCATCCCACGGAGATAAAGGCCGTTATGGAGACCCTCCGGGAGATTCACCCTTCCCGGAGGTTGGTGGTGGTTTTTCAGCCCCACCGCTATTCCCGGCTGGCCAGGATGAACGAAAGGTTTGCCCTGGTCCTTTCCAGGGCCGACGAGGTGGTGATCACCGAGGTTTATCCCGCCGGGGAGAAACCCATAGAGGGGATAAGTGGAGAACTTCTCCACAGAACCCTCCAGGCGATAAAGAGGGAAGTCCTCTTCTGCCCTGTCCTGGAGGAACTTCCTCCCCTGCTGAGGCAGGTGACCCGGCCGGGGGATGTGGTGGCTCTCCTGGGGGCGGGAAGCATTACGCGGTATGTGGAGAAAATCAAGGAGGAGTTGGATGAAGAGAAGAATTCTTGAGGTTTTCCTGGTTTTTCTGGCGGGGGGTATTTTCATCTACTCCGGGGTTTCGGCCACCGGCAAGGAGGGAACCTTTGAGATCAAGAGAATTGAAGTGGTGGGTGGCCCCGGAGATGCCTTCCGGGTCCTCTACGGCAGGGACCTGCGGAGGATAACCGGGGAGGAGGTCCTGGCCCTGGTTTCCTCGGATCCCTTCGTGGGCCATGTGGATGTGGAGAAAATATACCCCCACACCCTTCTGGTAAGGGTTTATAGAAAAAAGCCCTTCGCATGTATGCTGAAAGGGAAAAAACAGATTCTGGTGGATAGGAAGGGGAAATCCATAAAAGAAGGCTGTTCCGGGGTGAACATTTATTTTAAGGCCTCGGAGGTTCCCCTGGACCTTCAGATGGGGTTCATGGAGAGAAACGCCCGGGCCCTTGAAAAATTTTCCTGGGTAAAGGTGAGTTCTCCCTTCTTCGTAGAGGGGCAGATCCGCGGAAGGAAGTGGAGGGTTTTGCTTCCCTTGAAGGAATTCGCCCAGAGGCTTGCCTTCCTGGAGGAGGTTCTTCCCCTGCTGGATGGGGAGGAAAATTTTTCCTTGGCGGATTTAAGAACAGAGGGTAAACTTTATTTAAGATGAGTATTTTCGCCGTAGTTGATCTGGGGTCCAAGAAAATTGCGGTGGCCATAGTCCGCCGCCAAAAGGACGGAAAACTCAGGGTCCTTTCCGTTCATCATCAGCCCTCCCGGGGGATTGAGAGGGGGAGGATCGTCAACCTTCTGGAGGCCTCCAATGTTCTGAAGGAGGCGGTGGAGGAGGCGGAGAGAAACGGCGACCTTCAGGTCAACGATGTTTACATAAACATCGGCGGCAAGGACGCCGAGATGATCCAGGGCACCGGCAGAACCTATGTGGTGGGCAACGCCATAAGCAAAAGGGAGAAAAGAAGGGCCGTGGAAAACGCCGGGGCCGTAAGCCTTCCCCCGGATAGAGAGGTTCTTCACATTCTGCCCTTCGTATACATCGTCAACGACATGAAGGTGGAGGAACCCGAGGGGATGCTGGGTAATTCCCTGGATGTAAAGGTTCAGGTAGTGACCCACAGCAATATAGCCCTGAGAAACCTGGAGCAGTTGATCAAAAGGGTGGGGTTTTTCCCCCGAAAGATCGTCTTGAACCATGTGGCCGTTCCCGAAGCCCTCATAAGCGAGGAGGACCGGGAAGCCGGGATAATGGTGGTGGACATGGGGGCTGAGACCACCGATGTGGCCCTCATCCACCGGAAGATGCTCTACAGGATATTCACCTACGAGGTGGGGGGGAGAGACTTCACCAAGGAGATTTCGGTGAAATTCGGCATAACCATGAAGGAAGCGGAGAGGATGAAGATAAAGCATGTGAGCCTGCTGGACGAGGAGGACGAGAGCGGCAGCATTTCCGTGAGCCTCATAGACGGGAGCCAGAGGATTCTCACCTATTCTGATCTGACCAGCACCATCCTTCCCCGGGCGGAGAGGCTTTTTGCCGCCATAAAACAGGATATTCAGTCCGTGGGGTGGCAACTCCCCCGGACCAACGGCATCGTCCTTACCGGCGGAGGGTCCCAACTCAAGGGCTTGAGGGAGTACATGGCCCGGTATTTCTCTTCGGTGGTACGGCTTTCGGGCCCCAGGAATTTTCAGGGGATAATAGACTTTCCCCCGGACTACAGGGGGCCGGAGTTTTCCCTCCTGGCGGGACTCCTCCACTTCACCAGGAAAATGGAGGATTGGGAAGACAGGGGGGAATCCTTCATCCAGAGACTTGGGAGTCTTTTCAGGAAAAAATAAAAGGGGGGAAACATGGAAGAGAAACTGGACATTTCCGTGGGATACGAGGAGGGTTCTCCAAAAATCACCGTGGTGGGGGTAGGGGGAGCCGGATGCAACACCATAGATATCCTGGCGGAGAAACAGGTGGAGGGCGTAAAACTGGTGGCCATAAACACCGACAGTTATTCCCTGGCATCCTCCCGGGCCCATGTGAAGATCCAGATCGGCGAAAGCATGACCCGGGGTGGGGGAACCGGAGGCGATCCGGAGAAGGGGAGGGAAGCCGCCCAGAAGGATTCGGACAAAATTCAGGCCGCCCTGGAGGACACCGACATCCTCTTCATCGTGGCAGGACTGGGTGGCGGAACCGGCACCGGCGCCTCCCCGGTGGTGGCGGACATAGCCAGGGAAAACAAGATCCTCACCATTGCCTTCGTGATTATGCCCTTCATGTTTGAAGGGCCCCAGACCAACAAGAGGGCCGAAATGGGGAGGGAGGAACTTAGCGAAAAGGTGGACGCCATCATGGTGGCCCTCAACTCCAACATAAAACACGGGGACCTTACCCGACCCCCCCGGGAAGCCTTCCGGGAAATTGACAACCTCCTTTACAACGCAGTTATGGCCCTCCGGGATGTCATCCTCAAGCCCTCGGACATGAGGCTTGACCTTTCTGACATCAAGGCCAGGCTTTCCGGCAAGGGAAAGACCATCATCGGAGTGGGGGAAGGCAGCGGGGAGAACCGGGTGGAGGAAGCCCTGGAGAGGGCCCTTCATTCCCCCATCCTTGAGCGGACCAACATAAGAGGGGCAAAGTCCATACTTCTCCACATAGCCCTGGGTCCGGATACGGACCTGAAAACCATGTTTTCCCTGGTGGAGGCGGTTATTGCCGAGGCCAGGGAAAAATCGCCCCGGATAACTCCGGACCTCAAAATGGGATACCTCCAGAGCGAGGATATGGAGGGAAAGATTCGCCTCATCGTAATAGCCACGGATTTTGAGGAGAACGAGGAGGAGGTGGTTAAGACCATGGACGAAAAGGAGGTGGTGAAGGCCACCGCTGCCCCCGGCCCCATGAGCACCGCCCAGCAGGAAAATGTGCCGGAGGAGACGGATTTCACCGCCACCTTTGAGGAGGGAGACCTGCCCTACACTCCCCCGCCCAGGAAGAAGAAAATCCGCATTCCCCAGAGTTTCAGAAAAGGGGGAGTCCTCTTTGATGGGGAAGAGGATGAGGAAAAAATTTAAGTTTTCTCAGGTGGTAACCCCCGCCGGGTCTTCTTCCCTGAGGGGGGAGGCCATGGGAAATCTGGTGGTTTACGAGCCCGGAGAAGTCCTGGTGGAGGACGGAAGAATTCTGGAGGTGGGCTCCAGGACCTCAGAGGCGGATTACACAGAAGAGTTCTTCGGCAAAACGGCCATCCCCGGCCTGGTGGATGCCCACAACCACCTCCCCTTCGGCGGGGAAAGGGTGGATGAGTTTCAGATGAAGTTGAGGGGGCTTTCCTACATGGAGATCGCCAGGGCCGGTGGAGGTATCCGTTCCACGGTGAAGGCCACCAGGGAAGCCGGTTTTGAAGACCTCCTGGAGGTGAGCCGACGGAGGGCCTTCTGGATGGTGAGAAACGGGACCACCACCACCGAGGCCAAGTCCGGTTACGGTCTGAACCTGGAGGACGAAATAAAACAACTGCAGGTGGGCAGGGCCCTGGGAGAAGTTCTCCCCCTGGATGTGGTTCCGGTTTTTCTTGGGGGCCACGATGTTCCCCCCGACGAGAGAAAGGAGGATTACATTGAGAGGTTGACCCAGGAGATAATCCCCCGGGTGGCAGAGGAGGGGCTTTCCCGTTATTTTGACGCCTTCTGCGAGGAGGGGGTCTACACCCCCCGGGAGGTGGAGGTTATGTTTCGGGCCGCCCTGGATGCGGGGTTTAAGTTGAGGCTCCACACCGATGAATTTACCCACACCGGGGCCATACCCATGGCGGTGGACCTGGGGGCGGTCTCCGTGGATCACATATTGTTTGCCTCCTCCGACGACATAGAGAAACTTGCCGCCTCGGAGACGGTGGCGGTGGTTATGCCCACGGTGAGTTTCTTCCTTCGTATGGAGAAGTACGCCCCGGCCAGGGAAATCATAGACCGGGGAGGAGCGGTGGCCCTGGGCACGGATTTCAACCCCGGAAGTTCCCCGGCCCTGTCCATGTTCTTTCCCCTGTGGCTGGCGGTCTTCAAAATGGGCATGAGCATGGAGGAGGCCCTGACGGCTTCCACCCTGAACTCCGCCCATGTCCTGGGCCTGGCCAGGGAGGTCGGGACTCTGGAGCCCGGGAAGAAGGCCGACTTCCTGGTCTTAGACCTGGATGATTACCGCAAAATCTTCTATTACTTCTCGGAACCCAGGCTGACTGCGGTTTACAAGGAGGGGAGAAGGGTTATTTCCCTTCCCGGGCAATGGGAAAGTATGTGAGAACTTTGTTTTTCCCCATCCCTTTGGCCTGGGAAAGGGCCTGTTCCGCCTGACCCATCAGTTCGCTGAGGCTGGAGGCCGTGGTGGGATAATTGGATATTCCGGCGCTTATGGTTACCTTCACTATTTCGTGGTAAGCCTTTATGGGGGTTTTTTCAACGTTTTCCCTTACCCTCTCCGCCAGGGCCACCGCTCCGTTGATGTCCGTGGCAGGGAGTAGAACCCCGAACTCCTCCATCCCCAGCCTTCCGGCTATGTCCTGGGTCCTTTTAGAGGTGGTTATTATCTCCGCCACCTTCTTGAGGACTATGTCCCCCACGGGGTGGCCGAACCTCTCGCTCACTGCCCTGAAGTCGTCCAGGTCAAAAAGAACCAGGGAAAGGGGCAGGTTCTGTCGGGAGGCAATTTCAAACTGTATCTTGGCCTCGTCCATGAAGAAACTTTTGTTGAGAAGGCCCGTGTGCCCGTCGTAAACGGCCATTTTGTAGAGTTTCTGAAAGAACAGGGTGTCAAATTCGTCCTTGAAGTGAAATTTTAATATAGTTTCCCCCACCCTGATTTTATCCCCGGAGGTCAGAATCTTTTTGTCCAGAATCCTCTCCTCGTTCACATAGGTCCCGTTGGATGAACCCACATCCTCCACCAGATAGTAAACCTCGTTCTTCTCCCTTACCGGTCGGATGACGCAATGCCTTCTGGAGACCATCCTGTCGGTGAGACGAAAACTGGCCTCCCGGCTTCTCCCTATGAGGATGGGCTTTTCCCCCAGTTTCATTTCCCGTCCGAAATCAAAATTGGTGCCCCAGATTACCGTAAGAAAGGGATGCTGCTCCCCCCGTTTTTTCCCTTTTTCCTCGTCCATTTCAAAAATAATTTATCATTTTTGCCGGACCCTCTCAATGTATTTGCGCTCCTCGGTGTCAATCCTGATGACATCCCCCTTTTCAATGAAGAAGGGGACGGAAATCTTTAGTCCGGTTTCCAGCACCGCCGGCTTGTTGCTGGCGGCGGCGGTGGCTCCCTTGAGGTAGGGTTCCGTCTCCACCACCTCCAGTTCCACGGTCTTGGGAGGGATCACCCCTACGGGTTTCCCGTCGTGCATTTCAATTTCAAACTCCACATCTTCCTTTAAAAAGTACACGGCGTCCCCTATCATTTCCTGATGTATGGGGATCTGTTCGTAGGTTTCGTTGTTCATAAAATAATACAGGTTCCCGTCGTGGTAAAGGTAGGTCATGGGAACCCGCTCCAGGTAGGCTTGCTCCACCTTTTCCCCGGACTGCATTCTTTTTTCAATTTGCCTCCCGTCCTTGAGGCTTTTGAGTTTTAACTTCACTATGGCGTATCCCCTTCCCTGGGTGTGGTGGAAAACATCCACCACCTTGAAAAGTTCTCCGTCCATTTTAAGGGTCATTCCCTTCTTTACCTGGGTTACGGGAATCATTCTTTACCTCCACCTGAAAAATTATTTTTTCCGAAATCCTCCTCTTTATTTTATACGAAATAAACTTCATGGCAAGGGCCGAGGAGTGGGGGGAGTCAAATTCCAGGATGCCCTTTAGATCATTGCCTTCCCGGCACAGGCAGTCCCCCTCCAGGTGGAGGGCCCATTGGCCCAGAAGGAAGGAGTATGTTTCCATGCCCAGGGAGACCTTCTCTCCCCGACAGATACAGGGTATTTCCCGGTACTTCCTGCCGAAGAACCAGGCGGTGTGCCGGGGAGGGTTTTTCAAAAGTCCAAGAACCCCCTTCAGCCCCCTCCCCTTCCAGGCCCTTTCAACGCTGTCGTAGCCCCGGCGGTAGACGAAGGACACGATGCCGGTGAGGAAATTTCCGGAGAGGATCTCCGGAAAGATCTGGAGGTCTTCCCGGGAGAAGTACCTTTCCGTGAGCCATGTGGCGTCCCCCTCCAGAACGGCCAGCAGCGCCGTGGCGGTGTCTTCTCCCAGAAAGCCCTGCTGGAGCCTGGCGAAGAGGGTAGGGAAGTGTTCCCATTGGAGATAATGGCGCAGTTCGTGGACCAGGGCCAATTCCTGATAAAACTCCGGCCAGTCCCTGGCCACGAATACCCTCCGGGGATAGGAAGGGGAGAAAAAGCCCACCCCGCCTCCGGCAAAAAGGGATATTTTTCTCTTTCGGTAAGAGTTCCTGTCCTTTATTATTCCCAGGGGAAGGAGGAATTCTTCCTCTTTGAAATTAAGTTCCCGCAGGACCAGTTTTTTGATGTCCTCCCTTCCCAGGTAAACCACCCTGGGAAACTCTTTGAACTTCAACGCCCCCAGGGTTTCAATCCTTCCCTTTACCCTGGCCAGGTCCAGGGGAAACAGGCGCAACGCCAGCAGGAGAGGGACTATTTTTTTAAACCAGCAGCACAAATCCCAGAATCTCCTTTACGAACCTTGAGGGTTCCACCGGGCTGTTCCTGTCCTTCCTGGGGTAAAGGATGTAAAGTTTTTCCGTGGCCCGGGTCATGGCCACATAAAAAAGCCTCCTCTCCTCCTCCAGCCTCCTCTGGCTCATGTTGGTGGAATACGGAGGAAAGACCCCTTCGTAGGCGTCCACTATGAAGACCACCGGAAACTCCAGGCCCTTGGATGCGTGGGCGGAAAGGATCTTCACCCCTTCTTCGGCCTGGAAGGCCCCCTGACCCTCCAGGAGTTTGATGTATTCCAGAAAACTGGAAACGGTGGCCCGGGGGTTCCTCTCCTGGAAGTCCTGGGCCAGGTCCAAAAATGCCCCTACGGTTTCACTCCTTATTATCCTGGAATGGGGACCTGCTCCTCCTTCGTTTGGGTCCCCGTGGGGGATGTTTCCCCGGGGAGCAGGGCGTCCCCTTTTCAGTATGCCGGTGTATTCCACCGCCAGTTTCAGGGCCGTGGCCGGGGGGAGTTCACCGCCCCTTTCCAGCAGGGAGGAAAGAAAGGCCGCCCTTTCCCTTACCAGGGGGTTCTGGTGTTCCTTCAGTTCGTCCACATATTTTTTCCTCGCCTTAACCTCGTCCTTCTTCACCAGGTTGTCTCCCAGGTTAATGTAGAGAAGAAAGGCGTTCTTGGTGGGCTTGTTCAGGAATTCAAGGAATCCCAGGAGGAAGGAAATCTCCCTTTTTCTCATGAGTTTTTGGGCGAACATTATGGAGAAAGGAATGTTTCTTTCCGCCAGGGCGCTGACATAACTCCTCAGCGGGTAGTTGTATCGGGAAATGATGGCAAATTCGTTGAAACTCCTCCCCTTGGACATTTCCCTGAATATTTCGTAGGCCACGAATTCCACCTCGCTCGCCCTGGAAGAGAAGTTTTCCACCACCAGGGTTCCGTGTTCCTTGTCGCTCCACAGGACCTTCTCCAGCCTCCTTTTGTTGAGGGAGATCAGGTTCTGGGCAGGGGTTATGATTCCCTGACCCAGGCGATAACTCCTGGTAAGCATGTAAACACTGGAATCCTCCGGGAATATCCTCTTGAATTCCCTTATCAATTCCGGCCTGCCCCCCCTCCACTCGTAAATGGATTGGTCGTCGTCGCCGGTGGCGAAGAGCCTTCCCTTTTCCCCCAGGAGAAGTTTTATTATTTGAAACTGGATGTTGTTGAGGTCCTGAAATTCGTCCACGATGATGTCCGTGAGAAATTCCTGGTAATCTTCCCGCACCAGGGGATTTTCCTTCAGGAGGCGGTAGGTGAAGTAGAGGACATCGTCGTAATCCATTATCCCATCCTTTCTTTTTTCCTTCAGATAGGCCTCCAGAACCTTTTTCAGGGCCCTTTTCTTTTCCCTCCCCAGGCGGAGTTGGTCTATGGGGGTAAGGGATGAAAGAACCCTGGAAATGAGAGCAGAGAAGTTCTTGGCGCTGTAATTAATGCCCAGCCTCTCCATGATTTTTTTGAGTTTGGCCTCGGAAACCCTGGGGGGAACCACCACGAATCCTCCGGGGTAGCCTATGAGGTCCAGGTTGGCCTCCAGGATCCTGGTGCAGACCTGGTGGAAGGTTCCCAGCCACAGGGAGTCAAGAACATCCCTGTGGTGGCGGGCTATTCTTTCCGCCAGGTCTTCCCTTCCCTTGTTGGTGAAGGTGGTGATCATTATCCCCTCGGGTTCCACTCCGCGCTCCAGAAGATGGGAAATTCTCTCTATGAGGGTTTGGGTTTTCCCGGTTCCCGGGCCTCCCACCACCAGGGTGTAGCGGAAGGGGGAGTGGGCGGCCTGTAGTTGTTCCTGGGAGAGTTCCGCCCGCTTCTTTTTCGGCCTTCCCGGAAGAACTATTACGCTTTCATCGTAGTTTTCCGTCAGGGCCTTCAGGAACTCCATGGCGCTGGCGAAGCGGTCCCGGGGGTCCCGGGCGGTGGCCCTCAGTATGGCCTCCCTCGTCTTCTCTCCCAGGTGCGGGGGAATTTGTCCCGGCTTTATCCCCCGTTTTATTTTTTTGAGGGTTTCCTCTATGCTCTCCGAGAAAAACGGGTTCATTCCCGTGAGCATCTCGTAGGCGATAACGCCCAGGGAGAAGATGTCGCTTTCAGGATAGTATTTTCCCTTCCAGGTTTCCGGGGCCATGTAGGGAGGAGTTCCCGCCACCGAGCGGGTCATTTCTCCCTCCATGAAAAAGGCCAGGCCGAAGTCAGCGATCTTGACGGAACCCCGGGATATCAATATGTTTTCGGGCTTAAGATCCCTGTGGAGGACTCCCTTTCCGTGGGCGTAGTCAATGGCTTCGGCCATCTGTCCCAGAAGGAAGAAGGCCCTGGAGGGGCTCAGGGGGGCTTCCTTCTTTATAACCTCCCGCAGGCTTTCCCCCTCTATGTATTCCAGGACTATCCCCACCCTCTCCCCCTCCTTTTCTATGGAGTAAAACCTGACTATGTGGGGATGTAAAAGTTCTGCCAGAAGTTTCACCTCCTCAATGAGTTCCCTCAGGTGTTCTTCCTTGCCCCGGGCTATTTTCAGGGCGAAGTCCTTGCCGATTAAGGGGTCTTCCACCAGATAGACATCGGCGAACCTTCCACCCCCCAGCCACTTCTTTATCTTAAATCTTCCGAATCTGGAAGCGATCATTTGAGGAAAACGGAACCGTGAAGAAGGACCCCCTCCTTTACCAGTTTCCTTATCACCAGGAGCCGGGTGAAGCCCGACAGGAGCCGGCCTACGCCAGGGTTTTTTCTCTCCTTAAGTTGGGTTTTATCCAGGGCCTGAAGGGCCTCCTCCGGTTTCACCCTCCTTTCTTGCCCCTCCTTCATCCTGTCCTCCAGGGCGTCCAGACCGTAGGAGAGCAGGAGTTTTTCCAAGAAGGCCTGAAATACTCCGGGGTTGGAGAAGACTTCCAGACCCAGGAACCGGAGGTTGGAGAAGACCGCAAAGCCCACCTGTTCCGGAAGGGGCCGGTAGTCCCGATAGTAGTTTAATTCCTCCTCCTTCTGGCGGAAACTTTCGGTCATGGCCCTGGTTTTGGACTGGATTTTCAGGGTGGTTTGCTTGCGGGAGATCTCCTTCCAGACCGAAGCCTGGGTTTCCGGAGTCCCCTGAGAAATTATGGACCTCACCGATGGAAAGGCTATGTAACCGCTGGGGCGGAGGTTGCCCTCACCGGACCACCTCCCCTCTTCCACGCAGTAGACAGGGACATTTTCCCTTCCCCGGGGAAGAAGCATGGAGGTGGCGAATATCCGGTTCTGCATGGCCCCCACTATTTCCTCCCCCTGGATTATCAGGAGTTCGTTACCTCCCCGGTAGTCCACATCCAGGGAATTAACATCGCCCGTTTCCATTATCTCCACCCTGCCCTCCCGGGATTCCTCTTCCAGGGTGGCCACCTCTACCTCCCGGCCTTCCCCCAGAATGGGATAAACCATCATGTTGGAGAGGAAAACCGGCTCTCCTAATTCAAATTTTTCCCTCATGAAAACCATTTTACCACTAAAAGCGTTGACAGCAACGGCCTATTTTGATAAAATTCTCGGGCTTTTGAAAAAAACAAGGAGGTATGTCTTGCCAACCATTAATCAATTAGTGCGTTTTGGGCGGAAACCCAAAAAGAAGAAGAGCAAGAGCCCTGCGCTTCAGGGATGTCCCCAGAAGCGGGGGACCTGTACCAAGGTCTTCACCACAACGCCCAAGAAGCCTAACTCTGCCTTGAGGAAGGTGGCCAGGGTGAAACTCAGCAACGGAATTGAAGTTACCGCATACATACCCGGTATAGGCCACAACCTTCAGGAATACTCCAATGTCCTGGTGAGGGGCGGCAGGGTCAAGGACCTTCCGGGCGTTAAGTATCACATCATCAGGGGAGCCCTGGATGCCGCAGGGGTTGAGGGAAGGCGTCAGGCAAGGTCCAAGTACGGGACCAAGAGGCCCAAGGAAGCCAAGTAGGTAGGAGGGTAAAATGCCCAGAAGAGGATATGTAAAGAGAAGGGAGTTGTCCCCGGACTGGAAGTTCAACTCCACCCTGGTGACCAAGTTCATAAACAAGGTCATGTGGGACGGGAAAAAGACCCTGGCGGAAAAAATCGTTTACGGCGCCATGGACATAATCAAGGAGAAGATGAAGGAAGATCCCCTGAAGGTTCTTCAGAAGGCGGTGGACAACGTGAAACCCCTTATTGAAACCCGGAGCCGGAGGGTGGGAGGAGCCACCTATCAGGTTCCCGTGGAGGTTCTTCCCCACAGGCAGATTTCCGTGGCCGTCCGTTGGATAGTGGAATTTGCCCGCAAGCGCAGTGGGAAATCCATGGCGGAAAAACTTGCGGCTGAGATCATGGACGCTTACCACAACCGTGGAGCATCCGTTAAGAAGAGGGAGGATACCCACAAGATGGCTGAGGCCAACAGGGCCTTTGCCCATTTCAGGTGGTGAGGTGCTATGGCCCGCGGTGTCCCCATTGAAAAGGTAAGAAACATCGGCATCATGGCCCACATTGATGCCGGAAAGACCACCACCACCGAGAGAATACTCTACTATACTGGCAAGACATACAAAATCGGTGAGGTGGACGAGGGCACCGCGGTTATGGATTTCATGGAGCAGGAGCAGGAGAGGGGAATAACCATAACCTCCGCCGCCACCACCTGCTTCTGGAAGGACCACAGGATAAACATAATTGATACCCCGGGCCATGTGGACTTCACCGTGGAGGTGGAGCGGTCCCTGAGGGTTCTGGACGGGGCAGTGGCCATCTTTTCGGCGGTGGAGGGGGTGGAGCCCCAGTCGGAAACCGTCTGGCGTCAGGCGGACAAGTACAGGGTTCCCAGGATAGCCTATGTCAACAAAATGGACAGGGTGGGGGCCGACTTCTTCCGGGTGGTGGAGGAAATGGAAGAGAGGCTCAGTTCCACGGCGGTTCCCATTCAGATTCCCGTGGGGGTGGAGGACAACTTCATAGGGGTGGTGGACCTGGTGGAGTGCAAGGCCTACATTTACGACAGCGACCTTCTGGGGGCCCGCTACAGGGTCAGCGAGGTCCCGGATGAATTGAAGGAGGAGGCGGAGCACTGGAGGGAGTACATGCTGGAGACCCTGGCGGAGACCGACGAGGAATTTATGGAGGCCTATACCGAGGGTCACGAAATAACCCCGGATTTTATAAGGGCCGCCCTGAGGAGAAAGACCCTTTCCTTTGAAATAGTGCCGGTCCTCTGCGGCTCTTCCTTTAAAAACAAGGGAGTTCAGCCACTGCTGGACGCCATAGTTTATTACCTGCCTTCCCCGGCGGACCTTCCCCCGGTGGAGGGCGTGAACCCCAAAACAGGGAGGACGGAGAAAAGGTATCCCAGGGATGAAGATCCCTTTTCCGCGGTGGTTTTTAAAATAATGTCGGATCCCCACATGGGACAACTGGTGTTCTTCAGAATTTACTCCGGCACAGTTTCCGTGGGCCAGACCGTTTACAATTCCAACAAAAACAAAAGGGAAAGAATCTCAAAACTCCTCCTCATGCATGCCAACAAGAGGGAAGAGATAAAGATCGCCAACGCCGGGGACATAGTGGCGGCTCTGGGACCCCGGGAGGCCACCACCGGCGATACCCTCTGCGACCAGAAGCATCCCATAGTCTTTGAAACCATGGAGTTCCCCGAGCCCGTGGTTTCCGTGGCCATAGAGCCCAAGACCAAGGTGGAGCACCAGAAACTGGCCCAGGCCCTCAAAAAACTCACCATAGAGGATCCCACCTTCCGGGTGAAGGTGAGCGAAGAGACGGGCCAGACCATAATATCCGGCATGGGGGAACTTCACCTGGAGATAATAGTGGACCGCCTCCGCCGGGAGTTTAAGGTCCACGCCAATGTGGGGAAACCCCAGGTGGCCTACAAGGAAACCATAACCGCCCGGGCAGAGGCCGAAGGCAAGTACATAAAGCAGACCGGAGGGCGGGGACAGTACGGTCATGTGAAGATAGAGGTGGAACCCAACCCCGAAGGTGGCTTTGAGTTTGAGACCCGGATAAAGGGCGGGGTCATCCCCAAGGAGTTCTTCCCCGCCATAGAGGAGGGCATAAAGGAAGCCATGAATGTGGGGGTTCTCATGGGGTATCCGGTGATAGATGTTAAGGTGACCCTGGTGGACGGCTCATATCACGAGGTGGATTCCTCCGACATCGCCTACAAAATAGCCTCTTCCCAGGCCTTCAAGAAGGCCATGCAGAGGGCCAGGCCCATTCTCCTGGAGCCCATAATGAAGATAGAAATAATTTCACCGGAAACCTATCTTGGTGATATAATATCTGACCTGAACGCCAGAAGGGGTAAGGTGGAGGGGGTGGAGGAGATAACTTCCTCCATCCGGGCAATAAAGGGGTTCGTTCCCCTTTCCGAGACCTTTGGTTACGCAACCAGGCTTAGGTCCCTTACGCAGGGAAGGGCCACATATTCCCTTCATTTTTATAAATACGAGCCCCTTCCTCCTGAGGTTATGGAGGAAATGATGGCAGGATATGCATATAGGAGGTAGCCATGGCTAAGCCTAAATTTGAAAGGACGAAGCCCCATGTGAATGTGGGTACGATAGGCCATGTTGATCATGGGAAGACCACATTGACTGCGGCTATAACGAAGGTATTGCACAAGAAATTTCCTGACA